>NZ_DAIOUN010000001.1:0-205712 GCF_036759525.1 Flavobacterium sp.
TTAAAATATTAATAATGAAAATGTTTACTTTCTTCAATAAACGGATTGCGTTTTGCTAATAACGGAGCTTTTGTTAAAGCTGTGAAAGTTACCCAAACAAATAATCCAAAGAAGAATAATAACGAACCTATTTCTCCTGCACCGATAAACCATCTATCACCTACTGTTGCCGGCATAATCATATTGAAGAAATCAATATAGTGACCCAACAAAATCACAATTCCAGCCATTACAATTATCCAAGTAATACGTTTGAAATCGGTATTGATTAAAATCAATAACGGGAAAACAAAGTTCATAACCAACATACCAAAGAATGGTAAGTTGTACTGTTCAATTCGAGTAATGAAATAGGTAACTTCTTCCGGAATATTTGAATACCAAATCAACATGAACTGTGAGAACCACAAATAAGTCCAGAAAACACTAATACCGAACATAAACTTGGCTAAATCATGTATATGACTGGTGTTTACGTATTCTAAATATCCTTGAGATTTAAGGTAAAGCGTTGTAAGAGCAATTACTGTAATTCCACTCACAAAGAACGATGCAAAAACATACCATCCGAAAAGGGTAGAAAACCAGTGAGGGTCTACAGACATAATCCAGTCCCAAGACATAATAGATTCAGTAACAATAAAGAATACTAAAAATGCAGCCGAAATTTTGAAATTCTTTTTATAAAAAGTATTGTCATTGGCTTCATCTTGAGCTAAACAATTTTTTCTAGAGAAATAACGATACAAATTCCAACCTATAATAAAAATAGCGGCTCTAATTAACCAAAAATATTCATTTAAATAGCCTTTTTTACCATTAATTAACTTGTCAAATTTTGGACTTTCAGGATTTACTAAATCCGGATCCATCCAAACAAACAAATGATTAAAATGAAAAGCCGAAAATACCAACAGTATGAAAAACAGGATTGACCCTACAGGCAAATAGGCTGTTAAACCTTGCATTACTCTGAATAAAACAGGGGACCAACCGGCTTGTGCGGCATTTTGTATTGCATAGAATGCTAATATACCTAAAGAAATCAACATGAAAAACAAAGCTGCAACATACACTGCTGCCCAAGGCTTATTTTGTAATTGATGAAGCACATGTAATAAATGTTCTTCATCATGAGCATGTGCATCTCCTGCATGTGTATCAGCTGCATGTGCGTTGTGACCATGATGTCCATGGGCCTCTTCTGCAGCTAATATTTTTTCAACATCTGCAGTAGTTTTAGGTGCAGAAATGAAGCTATAACCAATTCCCAATAGTCCTACAAACATTAGAACAAAGGAAAAAACTTTTAATTTATTTGAAATGGTATACATATCTATACAATCTGAATATTCAATTATTATAATTTACTTTTTAGTTGTAGAACGTAATCAGTAACTAACCAACGCTCGTGTTGAGAAAGCTGATTGGCATGTGAACCCATAGAATTTAAACCATAAGTTATAACATGAAAAACACTTCCTTCGGTAATAGGTCTATCTGCATAACTAGGTACACCTAAAAACTTTTCTCTTTCAACTAATTTGCCTTTACCATTTCCTTGATCTCCATGGCAAATGGCACAATAAATACCGTACAATTCTTTACCTTTTGCTATCTCTTTGTCAGAAATTGAATCTAAAGGAGATTTTAAATTGGCTTTAGCTAACTCATATCCTGCAGTTGAATTTTCGTAATCGTAAATCTCAAAACCTCTTTTAACTGTTCCCAGAGGCGGTTCTTGAGCCGTTTGCCCTTCGATTTGATTTTCACCCGTAAAGGCACTTGATTCTGCATATGTCTCGTAACCTACAGACTCATACATATTTGGAAAAAACTGATAATTTGGCTTCTTTGAATCAAAACAAGAAGTTACAGTTAGCGACAAACCAACTAACATGGCTATTTTAAATAAGCTTTTCATAATATATTATTAATGCTTTTCTACTACTTTAATTTCAACTGCACCGGTATTTTTCAAAAAAGATGCTAGTTCTTCTTCATTATCGTGAACCGAAACTTCCATCAAGAAATGATCGTCCGTTGTTCTAACATCTGGATTTTCAGCTTGTTTGAAAGGCCATAATTTACTTCTCATATAAAAAGTTATAACCATTAAGTGAGCTGCAAAGAAAACGGTTAACTCAAACATAATAGGAACAAAAGCCGGCATATTTTCTAGATAACTAAAACTAGGTTTTCCACCAATATCTTGAGGCCAATCTTGAATCATAATGTAGTTCATCATCCAAGTAGCAAAAGATAAACCTACCAAACCATAAAGAAAAGAGGCAATCGCAATTCTTGTTGGAGCCAATCCCATAGCTTTATCCAAACCGTGAACCGGAAATGGAGTATATATTTCTTCAATGTGATGATGAGCTTTACGCGTTTCTTTTACAGCATCCATTAGGATGTCATCATCATTATATAGTGCTTGTATAACTTTAGTACTCATAATTAGGATATATCTTAGTGATTATGATCGTGACCTTCTAATTCTCTTTTCTTTTTATAATTTTCTCCAGATGATTTCAAGATTGTTTTTACTTCAGCTTGAGCAATCACTGGGAAAGTTCTAGCGTACAATAAAAATAGAACAAAAAAGAAACCAATAGTACCAATATAAATTCCAATATCAACAAAAGTTGGAGAGAACATGGTCCATGACGAAGGCAAATAATCTCTGTGCAATGAAGTAACAATAATTACAAAACGTTCAAACCACATTCCGATATTTACCACAATCGAAATTATAAAAGAGAACATAATACTAGTTCTTAATTTTTTTGACCACATGAATTGAGGTGAAAACACATTACAAATCATCATCGCCCAATAAGCCCAAGCATATGGTCCGGTTGCTCTGTTCAAGAATGCATATTGCTCATACTCTACGCCCGAATACCATGCAACAAAAAGCTCCGTAATATAGGCCACACCTACAATAGAACCTGTAATCATGATTACAATGTTCATCAATTCTATATGTTGTATAGTAATGTAAGCTTCAAGATTTGAAACCTTTCTCATAATGATGAGAAGGGTGTTTACCATGGCAAAACCAGAGAAGATAGCTCCAGCAACGAAGTAAGGAGGGAAAATAGTAGTATGCCAACCCGGTATTACTGACGTTGCAAAGTCAAATGATACAATGGTATGTACTGATAATACAAGAGGCGTTGCTAATCCGGCTAATACTAATGAAACTTCTTCAAAACGTTGCCAATCTTTTGCTCTACCACTCCAACCGAAAGATAGTACAGAGTAAATTCTTTTGGTAAAAGGCGTTATAGCACGGTCTCTTAACATAGCAAAGTCAGGTAACAAACCTGTCCACCAGAAAACTAATGATACAGACAAATAGGTTGAAATTGCAAATACGTCCCAAAGTAAAGGAGAGTTAAAGTTTACCCACAAAGAACCAAATTGGTTTGGAATAGGTAATACCCAATAACCTAGCCAAGGGCGACCCATGTGAATGATTGGGAATAAACCTGCTTGCATTACTGAGAAAATTGTCATTGCTTCTGCAGAACGGTTGATAGCCATTCTCCATTTTTGGCGGAACAAAAGCAATACCGCAGAAATTAATGTTCCGGCATGACCAATACCAACCCACCATACGAAGTTAGTAATATCCCAAGCCCAACCAACAGTTTTGTTTAATCCCCATGTACCAATACCGGTAGAAATGGTGTAAATCATACAGCCCAATCCCCAAAGAAAAGCGGCTAATGCGATTGAAAAAACAATCCACCATTGTTTATTGGCTCTCCCTTCAACAGGGGCAGCTACATCTACTGTTACATCGTGATAAGTTTTATCACCTATAACTAAAGGTTTTCTAATGGGTGCTTCGTAGTGAGACGACATAATCCTTTATAGTATTTCTTATTAATTTAAATTTTTAACTAGGTATTTCTAACTTTTACGTGATAGAAAACATTTGGTTTAGTTCCAACATGCTCCAACAAATGATACATTCTATCATCTTGAGCCAATTGTGCTACTTCGCTTTCCTTATCATTAACATCTCCAAAAACCATAGCTCCAGTAGAACAAGCATTGGAACAAGCCGTTTGGAATTCAGCATCAGTAACCGGGCGACCTTCTTTTTTAGCCTTTAAGATAGAGGCTTGAGTCATTTGGATACACATAGAACATTTCTCCATAACCCCTCTTGAACGAACATTTACATCTGGATTTAACACCATACGACCTAAATCGTCATTCATATGGAAATCAAATTCGCTGTTTTTGTTGTACAAGAACCAGTTGAAACGACGTACTTTATAAGGACAGTTGTTGGCACAATAACGGGTACCTACACATCTGTTGTATGCCATATGATTTTGACCTTGACGGCTATGCGAAGTAGCTGCTACAGGACAAACTGTTTCACAAGGGGCATGATTACAATGTTGACACATTACAGGTTGGAAAGCAACTTGAGGGTTATCAGATGGATGTTCCATTTTTCTGAATCCACCTAAAGATCCCTTGGTTTCTTGATCACCAGAAATAAATCCAACTAAATCCAAGCCATCAAACTCTTCTTTTTTCTTATTATCCCCTTCAAATGTATCTTCTGAAGAATAATATCTATCAATACGCAACCAGTGCATATCTCTACTTCTTCTAACTTCTGATTTACCTACTACAGGAACATTGTTCTCTGCATGACAAGCAATCACACAAGCACCACAACCGGTACAAGCATTTAAATCTATCGATAAATTAAAATGATGCCCAACACTTCTATCAAAGCTATCCCATAAATCTACTTTGGATGCTTCAATAGGTTTGTGATCTATAGATACCATAGCTGGTGTATTCCAAACTTTTGGATCTTTTTCGGCTCTAAATATTTCTAAAGTAGTTTCCTTTATAATATCGCCTCTACCCATTAATGTTTTTTGCAATTGTACACAAGCAAACTCGTGTTCTCCACTTTCTAAAGTAAGTGTTGCAAATTGTGTAGAATTAAAACCTTTGTATAAAGAATAAGCATTAACTCCAACTTGCATAGCTTCTTTTAAAGAAGCTTTTTTACCATATCCTAATGCCAAACCAATTGTTCCTTTAGCTTGACCCGGCTGAATGATTACAGGTACTTTTTCTATTTTAGAATTTCCTACAGTTACTGTTACATAACTTCCGTTTAAACCTCCATTTGCAACATTATAGTTTTTTATTCCTAGTTGATCTGCATCGGCTTTTGAAACGGTTAGGTAGTTATCCCATGAAACTCTGGTTATTGGGTCCGGAAATTCTTGCAACCAAGGATTATTGGCTTGCTGTCCATCTCCCATTCCGGTTTTAGTATATAAATTCAATTCAAAACCATTTCCGGCTTTAGATTGTGCTAAAGTAGCTGCAGCAGCCGAAAAATCTACAGATGAACTAGAATTTGAGAAAGTTGTTCCTGAAACAAATACACCATCATGTAAAGCTTGGCTCCATGACTTCCCAGTTAAAATTCCATTTGTCCAGGTATCTTTTAAATAATCAAAATAGGTTTTGTCACTTCCATTCCAAATTAACAAATTATCTTGTAATTGGCGAGTACTGAACAGTGGTCTTATGGTAGGTTGTACTAACCCATAATTACCTTTTACAAACTCTACATCACCCCAACTTTCTAAATAATGAGGTGCCGGAGCAGCGATAGAAGCTATAGATGCCGTTTCATCTTCTTTCATGGAAATGGCAACCGATAGTTTTGCTTTTTTCAATCCTTCTGCAAAAGAAGTTCCATCAGCCAGAGTATAAACCGGATTTACACCACTCATAATAAGCGTGTGTACTTTACCGCTTTTCAAATCAGAAACCAATTGAGCTACGGCTTGATTTGAACCTTTTCTAATTTGACGGGTTTGATTCGGATTGAAAGCTTCACTGTTTAGTTTGGCATTAATTGCCAATACCAACAATTGAGCATTTTTATCATCGATTCCGGATACTAAAACACCTTTAGAACCGGATTGATTTAATTGTTCTGCAATTTTAACAATCTCTGCTTCGTTGTTTAATTTACCTACAGAAACCGGAGTACCTGTAATTAAACTGAAAATTTTCACTAATGCTAATTTTTGCTCAGCAACAGACATCGGGTATCTTTTATCAGCAGCAGCACCGGAAAGGGTCATGTTGGCCTCAAGCTGAATGTGCTTTGACATTTTTCCTTGTTTTGGAATCCTACCTTGAGCATAACCTTTGTCGTAACCACCACCTTGCCAATCTCCTAGAAAATCAGCTCCAACGGAAACTATTGTAGATGCTTTTGAAAAATCGTATTCTGCTAAAGCTCTTTCTCCATAAACTGCTTCAAAGGCATCTAAAGCCTCTGACGAAGAAACAGCATCATATATAACGTGTTTTGCGTTAGGATTATTGGTCAAAAATTCACTTATCAATTTTGAAGTAGAAGGACTTGCCAAAGTACCGGTTAACAAGACTACTGAAGCATTTGAAGCTTTTGCTTCTGCCAAACTAGCTTTAACCTTAGCATCTACTTCGGTCCAAGATGTATCTTTTTGATTGAGCTTTGGCTGTTTTAAACGCAAGTTGTCATACATAGACAACACAGAGGCATGCACTCTTGCGTTTGCACTAAAAGTAGCTCCTTCAATGGTGTTGTTTTCAATTTTGATAGGACGTCCTTCACGGGTTTTCACCAAAATAGATGCAAAATCAAATCCGTCGAACATAGAAGTTGCATAATAGTCTGCTATTCCGGGAATGATTTGTTCTGGTTGTACTACATAAGGGATTGATTTGATTACAGGCCCCTCGCAAGCTGCCAAAGTAGCTGCAGCAGTACTAAAACCTACGTACTTTAAGAAATCACGTCTTGTAGTTGAAGACTCTGATAAAGATTCTTTATCGCCTAAGAATTCGTCAGTTGGGATAGGCTCCACAAACTCGTTATTTCTTAACGTCTCAACAATAGAACTATTTTCATTTAGCTCTTCAACACTTTTCCAGTATTTTTTGTTTGATGACATACTGTATATATATTAGCTTCTTAATAAATTAATTAATAGTGACATTTTCCACATTCTAAACCTCCCATATCGGCAGCAGTCAATTTTTCTTTGCCATATTTTTTAGAAAGTTCTTCGTGAATTTTTTTGTAATATTCATTATCTTTCAACTTCACCTCGGTTTCTCTGTGGCAATTGATACACCATCCCATGGTTAACGGAGCATGTTGTTTTAAAACCTCCATTTCTTCAACCGGACCGTGACAAGTCTGACATTCTATACCACCAACTGTTACGTGTTGAGCGTGGTTAAAGTAAACCAAATCGGGCAAGTTGTGTATACGAACCCATTTTACTGGCTTCGTATTTCCGGTATATTTTTGATTGGCTTTATCCCAACCTACCGCATCATACAATTTTTGAATTTCATCATTGTAATTTACACCGTATTGATTTCCTTCTGCTAAGGTAGACTCTGCTACTTCACTTATGTTTTTATGACAATTCATACACACATTTAAGGAAGGTATGTTAGAATGCTTACTTTCTCTTGCCGCAGAGTGACAGTATTTACAATCAATACCATTGTCACCGGCGTGAATTCTGTGCGAATAATGTATAGGTTGAATAGGCTCGTAACCTTGATCTACACCAATTTGCATAAACCAACCGTAAACAAAATAAGCACTCGCCAACAAGAAGAAAATAACTGTTACCAAAACCAAAAATTGATTTTTAGCAAATGCTTTCCAAATTGGAAGTGATTTTTCGGATTTAACAACCTCAATGCCGTTTGCTTTAGCAATACGAGATAATACATTATTAACCAAGAACAACATGACTACCAGCATAGCTAATACTAAAGCCAAAGCCCCTAAAATAACTTCATTTGAAATTCCGCCTGATTGAGCTGTTTCTGTTGAAGGTCCGGGTGTGGCAGCTACAGCCGGAGCAGCAATTGGCTCCATGGTGTAAGCAATGATATTATCAATATCTGCATCAGACAACTGAGGGAATGCCGTCATCGGCGACTGGTTGTACTCGTTGAAGATTTTGTTAGCTCTTTCGTCTCCGGATTTAATTAATTCCGCACTGTTACGAATCCATTTGTACAACCATTCTTTCTCATATTTATCTCCTACGCCACGCAATGCAGGTCCAGTCATTTTGGCATCCAATTTATGACAGGCCGCACATTGTGCATTGAACAAAGCTTTTCCTGCAGCAGCGTCGCCAGAAGCAGTTGCCACAGGTGCGGCAGCAGCATCAGCAGCCGGAGCAGCATCTTGAGCAAAGATTTGAATTGAAAAAGTTAGCATTAAAGCTAAACTAAATTGAAGTACTCTGGAAATCGAATTATGGTTACCCACCTTTTTCATATAAGTAGTTATAATTTGTCGACTAATTTTTGGTATGATTTTTTCTATGGCTTCGAAACAAAACTTACATTTTATTCAAAACTCCGACAAAAATACGACTTATGAACTATTCTCAAAACCTTAAAATAACCATATTTTGTAATTTATAATAATTCTAAATAATTTTTTTAGTTTTGTTTTAGCCCATAAGCTGTACATTTGTATTAAAATCAATTCATTATGCCTTACACGAAATTTAAAACCCTTTTTAAACTGGTCATTTTCACTTTTATTTTAGGAATAAATTCTTTGGCTATCAGTCAAAATGTTACCCTAGAACAAGATCCTAATTTTGAACAATTGTTAAACGAAAAAAGGAAGATAAACGCCTCAATTACGGTAAATGACAGATGGAAAATTCAAATTTTTACAGGCGACAACGAAAATGCAAAAAAAGCATTATTAGCTTTTCGTAAAGAGGTAAAAACATATGATGCAACTATTGTTTTTCAAACTCCGGTTTATAAAGTTTGGGTTGGTAATTTTAAAACAAGAATAGAAGCAGAACGCAATTTAAAGGAGCTAAAAATTAAGTATCCAACTGCGTTTTTAATTAAACCGAATAAATAAAAAATCCCGATTTTTCAATCGGGATTTTTTATTATTTTAATTTCTTTTTGACTTCTACTTGCTGGAAGCATTCTATCAAATCGTTGATTTCAATATCGTTGTAGCCTTTAATTTGCATACCACAATCATAGCCTTTGGAAACTTCTTTTACATCGTCTTTAAAACGTTTTAATGCGGTTAACTCACCGGTGTATATAACTACACCTTCACGGATTAATCGTATTTTGGCATTTCGAATAATTTTTCCGTCAACAACCATACATCCGGCAATGGTTCCTACTTTTGATATTTTGAATGTTTCACGTATTTCAGCTGTTCCTGTAATTTCTTCTTTAAGTTCCGGAGACAACATCCCTTCCATAGCATCTTTCAAATCGTCTATAGCATCATAGATGATAGAATAGGTTTTGATATCAATTTCTTCTTTATCTGCCAATTGTTTTGCGTTACCTGCAGGACGCACATTGAACCCAATGATAATTGCATCGGATGCAGAAGCTAATAAAACATCGGATTCGGTAATTGCACCAACCCCTTTGTGAATAATCTTAATTTGAATTTCTTCGGTTGATAATTTTGAAAATGAATCCGAAAGTGCCTCTACAGAACCATCTACGTCTCCTTTCAAAATAATGTTTAATTCTTTAAACTGACCTAATGCAATACGTCTACCTATTTCGGCTAAAGTAATATGCTTTTGAGTTCTAACCGATTGTTCACGCATAAGTTGAGAACGTTTGGCCGCTATTTGTTTGGCTTCTCGTTCGTCTTCAAACACATTGAATTTATCCCCTGCAGTAGGTGCACCATCAAGTCCTAAAATAGAAATTGGAGTAGACGGACCAGCCACTTTAACACTATTGCCGCGTTCATCATGCATGGCTTTAACTTTACCATGGTTTTTCCCCGCTAAGACATAATCTCCAATTCGTACTGTACCTGCTTGAACTAAGACGGTAGAAATATACCCTTTTCCTTTATCTAAAAAGGCTTCAACTACAGTTCCAACTGCTGGTTTATTTGGATTCGCCTTAAGATCTAGCAATTCAGCTTCTAATAATACTTTTTCCAATAATTCTTTTACACCATTACCCATCTTAGCCGAAATATCATGAGATTGAATTTTACCACCCCAATCTTCAACTAATAAATTCATTCCGGCAAGTCTTTCTTTAATTTTATCCGGATTAGCATTAGGTTTATCTACTTTGTTAATGGCAAAAATCATAGGAACCCCGGCAGCTTGAGCATGACTGATAGCTTCTTTGGTTTGCGGCATGATATCATCATCTGCAGCAATTACAATGATTGCAATATCGGTTAATTGAGCTCCACGTGCCCGCATCGCGGTAAAAGCTTCGTGACCCGGTGTATCTAAAAAAGTAATTTTTTGACCGTTTTCAAGAGTTACACCATAAGCACCAATATGCTGTGTAATCCCTCCGGATTCTCCAGCAATTACATTGGTTTTACGAATGTAATCTAACAACGATGTTTTACCGTGATCTACGTGACCCATAACTGTTACAATGGGTGCACGATGAACTAAATCTTCTTCTTT
Organism: Flavobacterium sp.; assembly: GCF_036759525.1. Classification (GTDB taxonomy): domain Bacteria; phylum Bacteroidota; class Bacteroidia; order Flavobacteriales; family Flavobacteriaceae; genus Flavobacterium. Next base: position 10,539 of record NZ_DAIOUN010000001.1, read on the forward strand.
ATCTTCAACAATTTCGATAGCATCTTCAATATCTGTTGTAATAAACTGAACTTCATATCCAAACTCATCTGCAACTATGCTTAAAGTTTCGGCATCTAATCGTTGGTTCATGGTAACCATAATACCAAGTGACATACAAGTACCAATAACCTTAGTGATAGGAACATCCATCATAGTCGCAATTTCTCCTACGGTAACAAACTCGGTTACTTTCAAGATTTTACTACCTTCTTCGATAGCTTTTAATTCATCATCTGTTCTTTGACGATGTGAATCTCTTTTATCACGTCTGTATTTGGCGGCTTTGCTTTTATTTCCTTTACCTTGAAGTTTTTCTAAGGTTTCACGAATTTGCTTTTGTACTTCTTCTTCTGTTGGCTCTACTTTGGCCACAATAGCAGGTCTTGCTCCTTTATTAAAACCGGGTCGATTTTGTTGTGGAGGTCTATTCCCTGAATTGGCATTAGCTGAATTTGGGGCCCCAGGACCACCAGGCTTGGTAGGAATTCTTTTACGTTTGTTTTTATTAGCCTCATTATTAGAAGCTTGCCCTTGATTTGCCGATTTGGGCTGAATTTTAGGCTCTTCTTTTTTCTTTTTCGGCTTTTCAAACTGAGATAAATCAATTTTTTGACCGGTAATTGTAGCACCAGTCAATTTTTGATATTGGGTTTCAAACTTTTCTTCACCTGTTGGAGTTGTGGTTACTTCCGGTGTAGATTTTTTGGGAGCTTCAGCTGCTTTGTTTTGAGCCACAGGAGCTTCTTCTACCGGCTTAATTACCTCTGCTTTTTCTGTAACTTTAGGTGTTTCTTGAACTACTGGTTGAACAGGTGCTTCTGCAACAGGTTCTTCCGGTTCTGCCTGAACCGTTTTCTTGGGCTCTAAATCAATTTTACCTATTTGTTTGGGACCCGTAACTATGGCTTTTGCCTTAATAACTTCAAGTCTTTGACGTTCTTCTTCTTGCTTTTTTTGAAGCTCCAATTCACGTTCTCTTTCCAACCTTAAAGCCTCTTTCTCTTTACGTTTTTCTTCGCTAACTTCTTTGGAAGCTTCTTTATTCCCTTTATCGCCGGCAAATTGATTGCAAAGAGTTTCATACACTCCTTCAGAGATTTTAGTATTTGGACTGGCTTCAATAGCAATACCTTTATCCTTTAAATACTCAACGGCTCTCTCTAAAGAAATGTTTAATTCCCTTAAAACTTTATTAATTCTTATGTTCTTTTCTTCAGACATATATTTTTTTTAGTGTGTTCTATTTGGTTTGTTTTTAGCTTTCAAACTCAGATTTCAGAATTTTCATAACTTCCATAACCGTTTCTTCTTCCAAATCGGTTCTTCTTACTAAATCTTCAACGCTGTGTTTCAAAATACTACGGGCTGTATCCAAACCGATTTTTGCAAATTCATCAATTACCCATCCGTCTATTTCATCTGAAAACTCAGTTAATTCGACATCGTCTTCTTCTTCGGCTACATTTCCTTCTCGGATAACATCTAAATCATAACCGGTAAGTAAACCCGCCAATTTAATATTGTGGCCTCCTCTACCTATGGCTTTAGAAACCTCATCCAATTTTAGATACACCTCAGCTCGTTTCTTATCTTCATCAATTTTTATAGAAGAAACTTTGGCAGGACTTAAAGCTCTGGTAATAAACAACTGTAAATTGTTGGTGTAATTAATTACATCGATGTTTTCGTTTCCAAGTTCTCGTACAATACCATGAATTCGAGAACCTTTCATTCCCACACAAGCTCCTACAGGATCTATGCGATCATCATATGAATCTACAGCCACTTTCGCTTTTTCTCCGGGGATGCGAACTACTTTTTTGATTGTAATTAACCCGTCAAAAATTTCAGGAATTTCTTGTTCAAATAATTTTTCTAAGAACTTTTCTGAAGTTCTTGACATGATAATTTGAGGCTTGTTCCCTTTTAATTCAACACTTTCAATAATTCCTCTTACATTATCTCCTTTTCTAAAGAAATCTGATGGAATTTGTTTTTCTTTTGGCAATACAATTTCGTTTCCTTCGTCATCTACCAAAATAACCACACGAGGTCTAACATGATGAACTTCGGCAGTGTAGATTTCTCCGATTAAATCTTTAAATTGTTTGTACAAATTAGTACTATCGTGCTCATGAATTTTAGAAATTAGATTTTGACGCAATGCCAAGATAGCTCTTCTTCCCAAATCTATCAATTTAACTTCTTCAGATACATCTTCACCCACTTCAAAATCGGGTTCAATTTTTCGGGCTTCCGATAATGAGATTTCAGAATTTTCATCTTCAACTTCTCCATCAGCTACCACTACTCGATTTCTCCAAATCTCCATATCCCCTTTATCCGGATTGATAATGATGTCAAAATTATCATCTGAACCATATTTCTTTTTTAAGGCATTTCTAAACACATCTTCCAAAATGGCCATGAGGGTAACACGATCGATTAACTTATCGTCTTTAAACTCTGAAAATGATTCGATTAATGCTAAATTTTCCATGCTAATCTATACTGTTTTAAAATGTTATTGTCACTACTGCTTGTTTGATTTCACTGTACGGTATTTCAATTTCTTTTTGAACCGTTTCTTTTCCTTTTCCTACTTTTTTGGGTTCTCTTGCCGTCCAAGAAAGTGTTATTTTTTCATCATCTGCATTAACCAACTGGGCTTCATAAACATCTGATGCTGTATTTACTTTTAAATTTCTTCCAACATTTTTTTTGTATTGTCTAACCAACTTGAGTGGTGTTGAAACTCCGGCAGAAGCTACGTCTAAGCCAAAATCAAATTCATCTCGGTCAATATTGTGTTCAATCGCTCGGCTTACATCCATACAATCTTGTAGGGTTACACCATTATCTCCGTCTAACACAATAGTTATTTTGTTTGACTCGGTTATAGTGAAGTCAATCAAAAACAAATTGGGCTTTTGGTCTAAAGCCGATTGAAGCAATTCGGTTACTTTATTTTTAAATGTCATATTTTTATAAAAAGAGGGGAGCTATGCTCCCCTCATTATTCATTTTTAAGCAAATAACGGGGCAAATATAGTGTTTTTTTTTAAATTTGAAAAATCATTGTTAAGTGATAAAAAAAATTGTACCTTTATACTTTAATTTAACCAATATAAAAACAAACATTTTTACCTCCTTTTATGAAAAAAATCTTAATTCCAACCGATTTCTCAGAACATGCTGAATATGCTTTAAAAGTGGCCGCACAAATTGCCCGCAAACATAACGGGGAAATTATTTTACTTCATATGCTAGAATTGCCTCATGAGACTGGTGACGCTGTTTCAAGTGGACATGCACTTCCTGAGATTATGTTCTTTAAGAATGCCGCAATAGCCAAACTTGAAAGTTTAATGGATTCTGATTATTTGGAAGGTTTGAAAGTATCTGAAATCATTCAGTTTGAAATGGCTTTTGACGGTATATTAAACTTAATTAAGAAGAATGATGTAGATTTAATTGTTATGGGTTCTCATGGAGCTAGTGGTTTTAAAGATATGTTCATTGGTTCAAATGCCGAAAAAGTAGTGCGTTACTCTGATGTTCCTGTTTTAATTATCAAAAAAGAGCTTCCAGAATTTCATATCCAAAAATTTGTTTTTGCCTCTGACTTTACTGAAGAAGTTAACAAACCTTTTGAAAAAGTTGTAGAAGTAGCCAATAAATTTGGAGCAGAATTGAACTTGGTTATGATTAACACGCCAAACAATTTTAAATCTACTCTTGTAGCACAAGATATTATGGATAAATTTGTGGCCAAGTTTAACATTAACAGCTATTCAACTCACATTTTTAATGACGCCAACGTTGAAAAAGGAATTTTAAATTTCTCCAATAGCATAAACGCTGATTTGATTGGTATGTGCACTCATGGCAGAAAAGGACTGTCGCACTTTTTCAATGGAAGCATAAGTGAAGACTTAGTAAATCACTCGGTTAAACCGGTAATAACATTCAGAATTAAATAAGAAATCCATACAAAACAAAAAGCCCTTTTCGATGAAAAGGGCTTTTTTTGTTGGTCCACTAGGACTCGAACCTAGAAAGACGGCACCAAAAACCGTAGTGTTACCATTACACCATGGACCATCAATTGCTTGATTGCGGGTGCAAATTTATAACATTTTTTATTTAAAGCAAATATTTAATCTTTTTTTATGGCTTTTTTTTAAAAAAATTACGCCTCACAATTCTAGATTGCTGATACTTATTTTATTAATGAATTAACCCATTGGCAATCTTTAACAAATTTTTGTTAAGCTAATACGCATTCTCTAAAAAAATAGTTTCTTTGTAATTCCTAACACGTGTAGCACAAAACTAAACAAATGAAAACCTTTAATTTTAATAAATGGAATACCGCCTTAGGTTGGTTGGCCTTTACGATCGCCTTGGTAACTTTTACTTTAACCGTTGAACCTACTGTAAGTTTTTGGGATTGTGGCGAATATATTTCTACTTCAGCTAAACTACAAGTTGGTCATCCCCCGGGTGCTCCGTTATTTCAAATGATGGGTGCGTTCTTTGCCTTATTTGCTACCGACGCTTCAAAAGTTGCTTTAATGGTAAATATGATGTCGGTATTTTCGAGTGCTTTTACAATTCTGTTCTTTTTTTGGTCGTCTACCCTATTGTTACGAAACCTAGTTAGTAAATTTAAAGCGTGTACCTCAACCGATTTAATAGCCATTCTTCTAGCATCATTCATAGGAGCTTTGAGTTTCACATTTACAGACAGTTTTTGGTATAATGCTGTTGAAGCAGAAGTGTATGCCATGGCAACACTACTTATATCGCTTTTATTTTGGCTTGCATTAAGATGGGAACAGGAAATGCATTCGCCCAGAGGAAACAAATGGCTGCTTCTCATTTGTTTGGTAGTAGGTCTTTCATTTGGTGTTCACTTTATGGCACTTTTAACTATCCCTTCTATAGGATTGCTTTACTATTTTAAAAATTACAAAACCATTACAGTAAAAAATTTCATAATTGCCAATATTGTAGTAGTTGCCATATTGTTGTTTATTTTTAAAATGCTTTTGCCTTTGACCATGTCACTTTTTGGGAAAACAGAAGTTTTTATGGTTAATACTTTTGGACTTCCTTTTGACTCCGGAACTATTTTTATGACGCTAGTATTAATAGCATTCTTCTATTTTGGATTAACTTTTACTCGCAAAAAAAACTTACCACAATACCACACTTTATTGCTGTGTATTTTATTCATATTCATCGGGTTTTCTACTTGGATGATGCTTCCCATTCGTGCCAACGCAAATGTGGTAATTAACGAAAACAAACCCTCTGATGCTCGAGAAGTTTTGGCTTATTACAATCGGGAACAGTACCCTCAAAACCCTTTGTTTTACGGGCCACAATTCTCGGATATGTTTGCCGGATTAGATCCAGACGAACCCTTTTTGGACAAAGCCCCTAACTACGAAAGAGATTACAACACCGGTAAATACGTAATTACAAACAATTACAAAAATGCTACTCAAAACAACCACAACGCTCATAAAGCGATTCTTCCCAGAATGTGGAGTAGTGACCATGCTCAAAATTATATGCAGTTTACGTCTATTTTAGATTTTAAAATAGATCCGGAATATGCCCATGAACAAGAATTGGTTGATATTGTAAATCAATTTAGACAAGCTTTTAACTCCGGTAGATTGGATAACGAAGATTATATTTCTTTCTTGAAAGCCTATGGCAACTACTTAATTGTAGACAAACCTAAAACTTCGGACAATTTCAAATTTATGTTTGAATACCAATTTGGATACATGTACATCCGATATCTGATGTGGAATTTTGTAGGAAGACAAAGCGATATTCAAGGTAAATACGACAACGAAGGGAATTGGTTAAGCGGTATTCACTTTATAGATGAAATATTTTTGGGTTCGCAACAAAACTTACCCAAAGATGTTCTCGCAAATAAAGGTAGAAACACGTATTATTTTTTACCATTCATTTTAGCTCTTATTGGTATACTTTACCATTCTAAAAAAGACCTTAAAAGTTTTTATGTCCTTCTGGCTTTATTTTTGTTTACAGGTATTGCGTTAAAAATCTATCTCAACGAACGCCCTTTTGAGCCGAGAGAAAGAGATTATGCCTTGGTAGGATCATTTTATGTTTTTGCCATTTGGATTGGAATTGGTGTATATGCCATTATTGAAGCTCTTCAAAAATGGATGCAACCAAAAATTGCAATTCCGCTAGTAACCGCTTTAGCATTACTAGCTTCACCGGTTTTGTTAGCCACACAAAACTGGGATGATCATGACCGTTCCAATAAATATACCGCATTATCTAATGCGAAAGGCTATTTGGAATCTTGTGAACCCAATGCTATTTTATTTACTATTGGAGATAATGACACTTTCCCATTATGGTATGCACAAGAAATTGAAGGAATAAGAAGAGATGTTAGAGTCGTAAACACACAATTGTTTATGACGGATTGGCATATAGACCAAATGAAAGCCAAAGCCTATGACTCTGAACCTCTTCCGATTTCTTTTGATAGAAAATCGTATGTGGGTGATAAATTAGACTATTGCATCCATCATGAAATTACACAAAATCGTTGGGAATTAAAAAGTTTTCTGGATTTTATAAAAAGTGACGATCCAAACACCAAACTTGAAATGCAAAGCGGACAAAGTGTTCATTTCTTCCCAACAAATAAAATTCGATATACTATTGACAAAGAGGCCGTAATTAAAAATAAAGTGGTCTCAGAAAAATATTATGATTCCATTGTACCTTTCATGGATATAGACATCAAAGATAGAGCTATATACAAAGCCCGAATAATGATGTTTGATATCATCCAAAACAATAACTGGGAAAGACCTATATATTTTACAGGGGGAAGTTTTAGTGATGAAGATTATCTATGGATGAAAGACTATCTGCAATTGGATGGATTAGTTTACAAACTTGTACCCATAAAAACTCCGGTAGACAAAGAGAATCCTTTTGAAATGGGGCAAATAGATAGTGACAAAATGTATGACATTGTTATGAAATGGGATTGGGGTAATGGTGATAGAACAGATATATATCATGATGTAGAAACCCGAAGAAACAGCATAACCTACAGAACCAATCTTTCGCGTTTGATGTACCAATTAATTGAGGAAGATAAACTTGAAAAAGCCGAGAAAGTTATAGATTTAGCATTGACAAAAATGCCTTTAGATTTCTATGGTTATTATACCTTAGTTGAGCCTTTTGCCAGTGGATACTATGCCTTAAACAAAAAAGAAAAAGCTAGAAAACTACTGGAAAATCTTATTTATAAGTATCAAAATAATTTAAATTATTATGTAGGGCTTAAATCTACAGAACAAAATGAACGAATGATAGACATTGTAACCAATATTGAAAGATATCGTTCCTTATTACTTGTAATGAAAGATTATGAAGACTTGGATTTTTATGAAAAAAACAAACAAACCTTCAACAATTACAATAAAACATTTGAACGATTTAATCGTAAAAATCAATAAAAAAAGGAGCTTAACGCTCCTTTTTTTAAACTAAACCAAAGCATGAACTCCTTTTGGATTAAAACAAAAAAAATAACTCGTTGGATATTTCCTCATTACATTTGGAAATTAAACCCAGCCACTAAATGTGTTTATTTAACTTTTGATGATGGCCCCAATGCAGAAGTAACACCTTGGGTAATGGCCGAATTGGCAAAACATAATGCCAAAGCTACTTTTTTTTGTATAGGAAATAATATTCGAAAAAACCCTGAAATCTTTAAGGCTCTAATTCATTCCGGTCATGCCGTTGGGAATCACACCCAAAATCACTTGAAAGGATGGGAGACAACTAATTCCTTTTATTGGAATGATGTAGCCTTGTGTCAAAATGAAATTGAAATTCATTCTAATTGTATTAATAAAGAGTCCAAATTATTTAGACCTCCTTACGGTAAAATTAAACCCAGTCAATCAAAAGCCTTACGCAAAAAAGGTTTTAAAATAATCATGTGGGATGTCATTAGCATGGATTTTGATTCTAAAACCACACCCGAAAAATGTTTGAAAAATGTTTTGGAAAATGTAGAAAACGGAAGTATTATAGTCTTTCACGACAGCAAAAAAGCATTTAAGAATTTGGAATATACACTCCCAAAGACTTTAACTTTTTTATCCCAAAACGGATATCAATATGATGTAATCCAGTAATTTAAACTTGTTCTTGAACTAAACCAATTAGGGTATTCGCATCCAATTCACCAGATTGCCTCCAAACCATTTGTCCGTCTTTGTAAATCATTAAAGTTGGTAAGCCTTTAATTCGCAAAGCATCAGCCAATTCTTGGTTTTTGTCAACATCAATTTTAATAACTTTTGCTTTATCTCCCAAAGCTGCAGCTACATCTCTAATAACAGGATGCATTGCTACCGAAGACTCATTCCACTCTGTGTAAAAATCAATTAACACCGGAACCTGAGCGTTAATAAGTTCACCAAATTTTGACATAAATAGACAAATTTTATATTGAAATTAAACCTATTCTTAAATTAATATTATACAAATGTAGTATTTTTAACGAATTACACTACTTTTTCCCCTTTTTTTAGTTCAATTACTGTAATTTCAGGCCAAATTCCTACTCTTCCGGGATAAGCATGAAAGCCAAAACCCCGATTTACATAGATGTAACGTCCAAAATTATGATACAATCCGGCCCATTGTTTGTATACATATTGCACCGGACTCCATTTAACAATTCCCGGAATTTCAATTCCAAATTGTAGTCCGTGCGTGTGTCCCGAAAGTGTCAATTGAAAATGCTTTTCATCGTGTTGCACAATCTCATCCCAATGACTTGGATCGTGACTCAAAACAATTTTAAAATCTTTGTTTGTTAAACCTTGAGATGCTAATTGAATATCACCTCGTTCCCCAAACTTTCTCCCCCAATTTTCTACACCTATTAAAGCCAATTCATGTGTTCCTTTTTTGATTTTGATGTGTTCATTCATCAACAATTTAAAATCAATTTGACGATGCAAATCTTTTATTGCTGAAAAATTTGTTGCTTTTGCTTCTCGACTCGGCCAATCGATATATTCACCATAATCATGATTTCCCAAAACCGAAAACTTTCCAAAAACAGGTTGATGAATTTTCTTAAACGTTTCAATCCAAGGATGCATTTCTGAGGCATGTGTATTAACCATATCTCCCGTAAACAAAATCAAATCAGAATTTTGTTCATTTATCAAATCAATTGCATATTGAATTTTTTCCGGATCGTCAAAGCTCCCCGAATGAATATCGGAAATATGGGTAAGTGTCGTCCCATCAAAACTATCAGGTAAATCCGGGAAAAATAAAGTTTGTTTGATGACTTTGAAGTTATATTTCCCTCGAGTCATACCATATAAAAGAGATAAAAAAGGGATAGCAGCTACACCTAGTGCAACTTGACTCACAAATTTTCTTCTTTCAGGCAAAAAAGTACTTTGATTTGTATTTCCTAAAAAATGGGAAATGGTACCCGAAATAATACGATAAAAATCTTCCCCAAACATAATGGTAGTGAGAATCATTTTTGGAATGTATACCAACAACATCAATCCAAGAGTAAAAAGTGATTTGGGTGTTTGTCCCACACTCCGATCGTATTGGGAAAAGGAGTAAATAATGTAGGTAAGAATAAGGATACTAAAAATTAGATACGAATACTGCACCCATTTTATTCGTGATAAAGTCTTGAATGCCTGAAAAGCATAAACTTCGATGAGTAAAACAAAAGCTATAAAAAATAACAATCGAACTAACACACTAAATTTTTTAAGCAAAGTAACAACTATTAATGCGGATTGATTTGTATTTATTAAAAATTTAACGGATGTACCGCTTGAATAAATAGGTTCATAGTATAAAACACCTATTTCGTAAAAATTGCTGCCCCATTCAAGCAATCGTCAGATTTTTAAGATGTTTTGAAACTAATATTGTCTTCTCAAATCTTAAATAAATACTTATGAAGACAAAACTATTTTTATTACTGGCTTTTTTATGTCAAATTTCCTTAGCTCAGGTTTCAGATGCTAATTTACTAGCACATTACAACTTTGAAAATAATGGGCAAAATCAAATATCATCAAACTTTCATTTTTTAAGTGGAAATGGATTTGTTACACACTCAAGTTTTGGAAAAGTTGGTAAATCAGCTTTGTTCAATACAGACGGTATTTTTTACAATGTTTCTTTGAAAGCTTATTTTGACAACGTTACAAATCAAAGTTTTACTGTAAGTTTTTGGTCCTACCAAAGTACTGCTATTTCAAATGCAACAATCTACTTTAATATGTTTAATAGTGCTTTTATTAAAGGAAATACTGAAATTGGAATTGCAACATCAAGTACAACTACTGTTTCAAATGGTACACAAAGCCAACCATTAAATCAGTGGAATCACAATGTTTATATTTTTGATCAAGCAGAACAACGGATTAAACTTTATTTAAATGGTAATTTAGTTACAAGTATATTAACTAACTCTAGTAATTTCAATAAAAATATTGCCCAATTTTGTGTTGGAGGCGGAATTACCTCAGGTAGTTTTGATACCTCAACAAATTATAATGCTTACATGGATGAAATGTATATTTTTAATAGAGCCATTACTCCTTCCGAAATTACAGCTTTATATAACTTAGCCACTCCATCTTCTTGCCCAACTGGCAATGTAACTTTAACCACACAAGCAGAAGTAAATGCCTTTGTGGCTCAATATCCAAATTGTACAGAAATTAATGGTGACTTAAGTCTTGTTGGATCAGGAATTACTGATATTACTCCATTAAACCAAATACAAAGTATTTTTGGAGCTTTAGGTATAAACTCTACTGCTATAACAAATGGTAATATTTTCAACAATTTAACAGCAATTACAGGATTGATAAATATTCAAAATAATCCAAACTTAACAAATTTAAATGGTTTTAACGCTTTGGTAGATGGATTTACAGTTCAAATTAATAGTAACCCAAATTTAACCCAAGTTACTGGTTTTACATCATTAACAAACTTAGCTGGCAACTTGTCATTTATCGGTGCACAAGGGTCGCCTGTTTTAACTAATATTAGTGGTTTCTCAAATGTTCAAAACATAAGCTACTTGTTGGTGCGTTTAACAGGTCTTTCTAACTTATCTCAGCTATCTAGCTTACAATCTATTAGTGAAGGTATGTCAATTGACCAAAACCCAAATTTGACAAGTATTTCTGGATTGAGTAATTGTACAAATGCTGTTGACGGAGGAAATTCTAGACCTTTTAGAATTTTCAGCAACCCTCTATTGGAATCGCTTGATGGCATTAATTTTTCAAACGTTACAAATTCTTTCGATGTTCAAATATATAATTTACCTTTAGTTCAAAATTTTAATCAATTAAGTTGTTTGCAAGGTAGTTTTCCTTTTGTTAATATAAGAGACATGCCTCTTTTACAAAACATAAATGGTCTATTAAATATTTCTGGAATAGATAATTTGAATTTAGTAAACTTACCTCTAGTTACTTCTTTACCTAATTGGAATCTCAGCTTATTAAACAGTGTAATATTAAATAATCTGCCAAATCTGAATTCAATTTCATCTTTAATTGGAGTTACATCTATGGGGAGTAACAGTCAGACAAATGCAATTAATATAAACAGTTGTTCTCAATTATTAAATTTAAATGGGTTAAATAATGTTTCTACATTGAATAACAAGTCTATAAATCTAAACATGAACAATGCTTTACTTGACATTTCTGCTTTAAATAATCTTAATGTAAATACTTTAAACGGGTTGACTGTTACCAATAATTCAAATTTATCTACTTGCAATGAAACTTGGGTTTGCGATAGATTAGCACTAAATACGACCAATGTATTTTTAGCAGGGAATGCCACAGGTTGTGAAAACACTAGTGTTGTTCAAACAGCTTGTAATCCTGATCCATGCCCACCAAGCAATGTAACTTTTACAACTCAAGCAGAAGTTTCTAATTTTCTTGCTCAATATCCTAATTGCACACAAATTAATGGAAACTTAACTGTAGACGGCTGGGATGTTACAAACTTGAGCAGTTTAGGAAACCTTACGAGTATTACTGGAGATATGAACTTATACGGTGTAAATAGCTCAGCTAATTTAACTGGCTTACAAAGCATTACCACAGTGGGAGGAAAAGTTTATATAGAATTTCAAAGACCAAATGTTGATTACCTATCTGGACTAACATCTGTTGGAGGATTAGTGGTTGCTGGTGCTGGCATAACAAACTTGAATGGCTTATCAAATATTACAGGTCATATTCCGGGTAATTTAGAAGTATTTAACAATCCTATGACCAATCTAACTGGACTTAACAACATTACTTCTGTTGGAAATGATTTATTAATTAATTTTATGCATGGTTTAACAAACCTCACTGGTTTAAACAATATCACTTCTATAGGTAAAAGTTTGATAATTCATTTCAACAACAATTTAACTTCACTAGATGGATTAAACAACCTAACAACCATTGGAGATATTAATTTAATTAATTCTGGCTTCTCATTAAGAGGAAACTCATTATTAACAAATATTAGTACATTAGAAAATGTTTCTAATATAGTAAGAGGTTTTAATTTATGGGATAATGCTAATTTAACTAATTGTGCAATTGCTCCTGTTTGTAATAAACTAGCAAACTCAACAACAAACATAACATTAACCGGAAATGCCACAGGTTGCGAATCAATTGCTGTTGTTCAAGCCGCTTGTGACACCTTATCAGCATCAGATTTTGAATTAGAATCCAATTTGAAAATTTACCCAAATCCGTTTAACTCTCAAATTACATTTGATTTAGGAAACTCTTACGAAAATATTACAGTTCTAATTTACGATATCACAGGAAAACAACTGTATCAAAATTCGTTTTCTGGAAACCAACTTGTGATTAACAATTTAGGCAACTTCCCTTCTGGGATTTATGTAGCCACATTAACTACTGAAAACGGGACTTCGATAATCAAAAAAATAGTAAAATAAAGTAGTAGTTTTTTTCAAAAGCTGGGTTGTAGCGATTTTCACTAGCCCAGCTTTAATCTAGTTAGCCTATGAAAGTATACTCATTTTTTATCGTATTAAGCCTGCTTTTTGGGTCTTGTAAAAATGAAAAAGCAACATCCTATGAAATTTCAAATCCTAACAAGTTTGAAAAAGATTGGTCATTATTCCAAGATGCAGTAGTTAACAAAACGGCATTTGACTGGAATACTTTTGTTGAAATTGAAGGTCAATTGGGAGAGGATTACATTTACTTGTTTGAAAACCAGGAAGCCATCGAAGTACTAAAAAAAACAAAATACAAAGACCTTTACGATGCCACACTTTTCAACGAACCCATCAAACAGTTAACCATTGGCACTTTTGATGAGTTTAGCCAACCCGAAGGCTACGTATTTTATTTCAAAGAAACCGATAGAGGACTTAAGTTAATAGGTTTCGAATCACTTTAAACTAATCACTAAAATTAAAATCATGAGAAAAATTAATGCTACAACTTACCTTTTAATGGTTTGTTTTGTTTTAGGAAATGTCCCATTCTCAAACGCTCAATTACTAAAAAAATTAAAAGAAACAGCTTCGGGAAAAACAGAATCTTCCGGTTCTTCAAAAGGAAGTTCCAATATGATTGGTGCGTCTGAAATTAACGATGAGTTTAAAACCGATGAATTGGGTTTAAATGGCATTTATTATGCTCAAACCAATAAAGGAATCACAAAAAACAAATTCGAATTTGAAATTTGTAAAGACAAAAGCAAAGCCAAAGGAGCCGAAAATATGCCCGGATGTATTTCCTTTAAATACGAAATTCCTGAAACCAATTCTACCATTTGGAGAAATACCGTTCACAATGACGGTTATGCTCATCCTGAAAGTTTACTTAGAATCCAAAAGTTATATTTTGATGGCAGAGGATATGGCGATATGTTTCAAATTGAGTCGGGTGTAATCTTTATGTCAGCATCTAATTGGAAAGGTGTAATTATAGGCACTGAACCGGCTTTTAAACGAGAGGATTTTGACTTAAAATCTTACATTAATAGCGGAAGTTTTTATGTTAAAAACAAAGAAGATTTGAAAAAATGGACGTATTCAGCAGAAATTGAAGAGAAAGTAAAAAATGCTATGACTGAATCTATGGAGACTATCAATAGCATTTACTCTGAAGTAGAAGGCAAAAGAAATGCAAATAATGAAATGCCATCAATGGGTAAATTGAACACTAAATTTATTCAAGACAGAGCCTTAAAAACCTACAAAGAAAAATACGATCCCATCAATAAAGGGTGGACACATGATTACATGTATGTTCACGGAAACGAATGGGTAAACAAGAAAAAATACTTACCAAACGGCCAACTGGTAGAATCTCACCGTGAATTACACGTAGTAATTGTTAGAAAAAACCCACAAGGACAATGCAAAGCCGATTTAATGTATTATGTTGAAATCTTTGAAAACGGCAAATACGATGCAGAAAACGGCAAAGTAACCGGCCCTGTTTCTTACATGGGAATGCCTGGTGGATATTTACCCTGCGAAAAAGCAGCAGCTTTTAAGTCTAAATTGGCCAAATAAATTCGATTGGATTGGGTTAAAAGAGTGTATTCTAAAATGATGCACTCTTTTTTACAATTTATTCCGTTCAAACAAATCGAGTAATTGTTGTTTTTTATCCGAAGAAATGGATAACATATCGCCGTTATCCATGACCACCGTACCACCATCTTGTTTCATGATTTTTTGAATGCGATTGTAATTGATTAAATGACTTCGATGAATGCGAAGAAAGCTACCCATTTGTTCCAATCGTTCAAAATCGGCAATTTTTTTTGTTACAGTAATTTTCTTGTTATCGGTTGTAATAAAATGCGTATAAGAGCCATCGGCTTTTAAATACAGAATATTTTCCAACAACAAAAAAGTGAGTCCGTCTCCGGTTTGTAAGGCTACTTTCTTGTAATGTGGTTCTTCCAAATTTTCTTGCAAAACCTTAATGTTATTTATTTTATTCTCTTTTACCTTATTCAACGCTCGTTGTAAAGCTTCCAGTCGAACGGGTTTTAAAATATAATCGGCTGCCGAAAGTTCAAAAGCATTTACCGCATATTCGCTGTAAGCCGTAACAAAAACCACTTTAAAACGAATTTCATTATCGTCTAAAAACTTAAACAATTCTAAACCCGAATATCCCGGCATCGAAATATCCAAAAAAACCAAATCGGGTTGGTGTTTGTGAATCGATTTCACAGCACTTGGCACATCTATACATTCTTCTAATATAGTTACCTCGGGGAAATTTTCTTCCAAAATTCCGCGTAGTGCTAATCGAGCATTTTTTTCATCATCTACAATAATCACATTCATATCTTACATTTTTAATACCGGAATATGCAAAATCACTTGAGTACCCAACACCTCATTGTTTTTTTCAACATCTTTAATTTCTATAGTTATAGGCAAACTACTCATTTTATTGATCAATTCAATTCGGTTGGAAATGGCTTGGGTAGCAAACGAATTATGTTTTCTAATTTTTTGATTTATTTGTTCCGATTTTTTTCGTCCAATTCCATTATCTCTTATTTGAAATAACCAATAATCCTCATTTTCATTTTCAATGCTAATTTCTAACTTTTTCAATCCCTTTTTATGTAATAATCCATGTTTGATGGCATTTTCTACAAAAGGTTGAACTATTAATGACGGAATTAAAAACTGAGTCAAATCTGTTTTTTCGGGTTTTTGAATAGAATATTCAAACTCATGGGGTTCAAATCGGGCTTTTTCTAATGAAACATATAATTCTATGGCTTCTAATTCATCCTGAATTGAAATTTCTTTTTTGTCAGAGATGTCTAATGTTTTTCGCATCAAATCTGAAAAAGTTCCCAAATAATCGCTTGCTTTTGTTTTTTGATTCGAATAAATCAAGCCTTGTACAGCATTTAAAACATTATACATAAAATGCGGATTCATTTGCGAACGCAAAGCTGTAAGTTGAGACAATGCCAATTTTTCTCTGATTTCTTGCTTTTTTCTTACTCTAGCTACTGCAAATTGAAATACAAAATAGATTACCAAAAAAAGTCCCACAACACACACTGTCAAAAACCAAGCACTTTGCCAAAAAGGTTTTAAAATGGTAAAGTTAATCGATTGAATTGGCGAATACACATCACCCGATTTTACCCGTGCTTCAAAGGTGTAATGCCCCGGTTGAAGAGCCAAAAAATTCACTTTGGTGTGCGTTGCCATTTGTGAACTCCATGCCGTATCAATCTCTTTTAACCGAAATTCATAGGTGTAATTTCCTAAACTTTTATAATGGATGGTTTCAAATTCCAATTCAATATTATTTTGATGATACGGAATTAAATGGGTATCTAAAACCCATTCTTGATTGGCTTTTAATGGCAAAAGTCTAAAACTGGGAATGATTTTGGTTTGAAAAAGCGATTTGTCTGTAAAAATAACCCCTTCATTTGTGGCTAACCAAAGTGAATTTTCATCCAAAAACATATCATTTATAGAGATTCCTTTGAGTCCTAAATTTAAACTTACATTTTTAGGTTTATCGGAATTTGTTGCCAGAAAATCAATGCCATTATCTGTTAAAACCCAAATGCCATTAGAATCAATTCCAATCCGTTTGCAGTGATTACTAGATAACCCGTTTTGAATAGAAAATTGATTCTCTACTCTTGTTTTTGAAATTTTTAATAATCCTTGTTGAGACGAAGCTATCCAAATTGAACCCTTTGCATCTGGCATTATTCTCGAGGCAATAATAGGTTTGTTTTTATGCGTTTTAATTTCGGTTATTTTTTTATTGGGTTCATAAGCATACAAGCCATCACTAAAACCTACGTAGTATATTTTACTTTGTTTGCAGTAATAAACCGAACGAGAACGTTTATTTCTAAAAAGATACATTTCGATATTACTTCCACCAAATTTGATTATTCCCTTTGGAGTAAGTTGATTGGGTATCGTTAAATTTCCTTTAAACTCTTTCGGAAAAAGTCCGGCAGAATTATAAGTTGCTATCATAAAATTACCCGAATCATCCTCGGCAATATACTTTCCAAAATAATCGTCAAGAATCATTGCTTTGGAGGTTTTGTCAAAAACTCCAACCGACGAAATTATTTTTTCTTCATTCAAATAAAGATATTCTACTTCGCGATCTTTTTTTGAATCATACACAAAAACTTGTTGATTATTTTCATCAAACTCTATTATTTTACCATTACTGGTTCCTGCAAAAGTTCGATTGTTTTTACTTCGAACAATACTGGAAAAGTTGGGCTCCCTATTTTGCGAATCCAGATTTACAGTAAGCTTTTTCAAGTTTTTGTAAGGCACAAAATACAAACCTTCATCTAAAGTACTTACCCACAAACTTCCTTCCTTATCCTGCACTACATCTGTAATGCGTTTACCTTTTAAAAATCCATATTCAACCGAATTTGTATGTGTATTCAACACATAAAATCCATCAGAAGTACAAAGCCAAAAATCATCTGCAGTTGCACTCATTTTTATGAAATAGGCATTTTTTGCCAATATATTGGTGTTAAATTTTTGATTGGCAACATTCCAAATCCCGTTTTTATTCCCTTTAATATTGTAATAAGACTTCCCTTGAAATACTTCAATTTCTTTTTGCCCTTCTTCAATAGAATAACTGTTAATTCTTCCCGCTTTATTAATTTCGAACATTTCCGTTAAAGAGGCAACAAAAAATTTTTCAAGTGTAGAATTGTAATTAAGAGCCGAAAAAACTTGATTTGCCTCATTAAACTTAAATTGAAGTAATATTTTGGGACTTTTATCTTTTCTGAGTAAAAAAAACTTCTTCTCCGTGAGTAACCAAAGTTGATTATCTACGATTTTATAATCTACCAAATTATTGGCTTCACCTTGAAGAATTTTATGAGAAATGGGTTCCAAAACGAGTGTGGAGTTCTCAAGATAAAACAACTGATTGGCAAAATTCTTACACCATATTGTTCCGTTGCTATCTTCTTGAATGCTGTTTACTGCTAAACCCAAATTTTCATTAAACGGATACTCTTTAAACCGAACTCCATCATATGTTATCAAACCTTTATCTGTTCCCAAATACAACAATCCGTTTTGAGCCACATAACAATCATAAATAACCTGAGTAGGCAACCCTTCTAAAAAGGAAATTTTTCGAACAAAAGGTTCTTGAGCAAATGTAAAAGCAGTAAAAAGAAAACAAAACCAAAAAATCGTTTGATAGAAGTATTGAAAAAAACAGCTCTTGATGGAAATGACACTTTTCACAAAGACATTTTGGTTAAAAAAATAAAAATAAGTTGTTTTTTGAAATTATCCATAGAAATTTTCAAAATACAACTCATTTAAAAAATCGAATCTACATCAAATGCAGGCCATAAATCAGGTTAATGGCATTTAAAGTTAAAACAATTAAAATGGCTACAATTAACCATTTTACTTTAATGTCAATATTTTTCATAGTACGTATTTTGGGTAAGCAATACTACAAATTATACCTATGGTAATTCTTGTAACTTCACAAATAGGGCATTTGAGTTCATAAAATCAGGATTTTGTTTTATGAAAATCCAATTTTTAAATTTTAGGTTTTAACTATATTCGTAACTTTGAAAAATATAAAGAATTAAAAAATGTCAACGCAAAAACGCCTTTTCCTTCTCGATGCTTACGCTTTAATTTTTCGTGGGTATTATGCTTTTATCAAAAACCCGCGAATCAATTCTAAAGGAATGGATACCTCCGCTATCATGGGCTTTATGAATTCACTCATGGATGTAATTAAACGCGAAAAGCCCGATCATTTGGCGGTTGCTTTTGACAAAGGCGGAAGCGATTACCGTTTGGAAATGTTTCAGGAGTACAAAGCCAATCGTGACGAAACTCCGGAAGCTATCAAAATTGCGGTTCCGTATATTCAGGAATTATTGAAAGCCATGCATATTCCAATTATCGAAATGGCCGGTTACGAGGCCGATGATTTAATTGGAACCCTCGCCAAACAAGCCGAAAAAGAAGGTTTTCAAGTTTTTATGGTTACGCCGGATAAAGATTTTGGCCAATTGGTTTCTGAAAATATTTTTATGTACCGTCCGGCCCGAATGGGAAATGACATTGAAATTTGGGGCGTGGAAGAAGTCAAACAAAAGTTTGAAATTGAGCATCCGTTGCAAGTAATTGACTTTTTAGCGATGATGGGTGATGCCGTTGATAACATTCCCGGACTTCCCGGTGTTGGGGAAAAAACAGCCAAGAAATTCTTGGCCGAATACGGCTCTATCGAAAATTTATTAGCCAATACACATCAATTAAAAGGAGCAATCAAAGAAAAAATTGAAGCCAATAAAGAAAAAGGATTGCTTTCCAAAAAATTAGCCACCATCCTACTCGATTGCCCGGTTACTTTTGATGCTACCGATTACGAATTGTCCAAACCGGATGTAGAAAAAACAGATGCCTTGTTTCAGGAATTGGAATTCCGTCAAATGAAAGCTCAGTTTGATAAATGGTTTGGTACCGGGAAAGAATATGATGAAATTAGTGATAATGGAAATGGAAATAGCAATGGCAATGACAATAACAATGACAAAAATCAAAGTATAAAGAAACCAATCGCAAAAAAATCCAACGAAGATCAATTTGATTTATTCGGTTTTGTAGATGAAGACTCCACCGAACCGACTTCGCAATCTTTTTTCGCCACATTGGAAAACACCGAGCATTTTTACCAAATTGTGCAAGGTGATTTGCCGGTAAAACTATTGATGCAAAATTTGATGAATCAATCATCGGTTTGTTTTGATACCGAAACCACAGGTATTAATACCTTGCATTCAGAATTGGTGGGTATTGCCTTTTCGTATGAAAAAGGAAAAGGGTTTTATGTTCCGTTTCCGGAAAACCAAGAAGAAGCTCAGAATCTAATTGATAAATTCCGACCGTTTTTTGAAAACGAATCTATTGAAAAGGTGGGTCAAAACATCAAATACGATTTAAAAATTCTGAAAAACTACAACATTACCATCAAAGGCAAATTATTTGACACCATGATTGCTCATTATCTGATTAATCCGGATATGCGACACAACATGGATGTTTTATCGGAAACGTATTTGAAATATTCCCCAAAATCTATTGAAACCTTAATTGGTAAAAAAGGTAAAAACCAACTTTCTATGCGAGATGTTCCGTTGGAAAACATCAAAGAATACGCTGTTGAAGATGCCGATGTTACCTTTCAACTGAAAGAAACCTTTAGTCCGATTTTAGACAAAGCCGGTACCAAAAAATTGTTCGACGAAATTGAAATTCCGCTTATTCAGGTGTTGGCCGATATGGAAACGGAAGGCATTCGATTGGATGTGGATTTCCTCAAATCGATGTCGGTTGAAATTGCCAAAGAAAGTGCTGCTTTAGAACAAAAAATCTATGAAACGGCAGGTTCAACATTCAATTTGGCTTCTCCCAAACAATTGGGCGACATTTTATTTGACAAATTAAAAATCGGCGGAGCCAAACAAAAGAAAACGAAAACCGGTCAATATGCCACGGGCGAAGAAGTGTTGAGTTATCTTGCTCACGAACATCAAATTGTGAAAGACATTTTGGATTGGCGACAATTGGTCAAATTGCAAAATACATACGTAGATGCACTTCCGGAGCAAGTAGATGCCAAAACCCAACGTGTGCACACCGATTATATGCAAACGGTTGCCGCAACCGGACGATTGAGTTCAAACAATCCTAATTTGCAAAACATTCCGATTCGTACCGAACGTGGAAGACAAATCCGAAAAGCTTTTGTGGCACGTGATGAAAATTACACCTTAGTTTCTGCCGATTACTCACAAATTGAATTGCGAATAATTGCCGCTTTAAGTGGCGAAGAAAACATGATTAAAGCCTTTCAAAACCACGAAGACATTCACCGTTCTACTGCTTCAAAAGTATTCAATGTTCCGTTGGAAGAAGTAACCAAAGAACAACGTAGCAACGCTAAAACGGTGAACTTCGGAATCATTTATGGCGTTTCGGCTTTCGGTCTTAGCAACCAAACCGATTTATCCCGAAGTGAGAGTGCCGCTTTGATTGATGCGTATTACAAAACCTATCCTCGCTTGAAATCTTATATTCAGGAGCAAATTGATTTTGCCAGAGAACACGGTTTTGTGCAAACCGTTTCCGGGAGACGTCGCTATTTAAAAGACATCAATTCTGCCAATGCCGTGGTGCGAGGTGCTGCTGAACGAAATGCGGTGAACGCTCCTATTCAAGGAAGTGCAGCCGATATTATTAAAATTGCAATGATCAATATTCACAAACGATTGGTGAGTGAAAAATGGCAATCCAAAATGTTATTGCAAGTGCATGATGAGTTGGTGTTTGATGTACATAATTCAGAACTAGAAAAAATTCAACCAATGATTAAACACGAAATGGAGAATGCTTTTAAATTGAATGTTCCGTTGGTGGTAGATTTAGGAATGGGGAAAGATTGGCTGGAGGCTCATTAGGAGTTGGCGGTTGTCGGTTGTCAGTTTTCAGTTAAATCGTTGAACAAAGCATTTCAATAAAAATTCAGAATGAAAGTAAAGAATCTCTTTGAAACAAAAATGTATCTTATCATACTGTTATGCTTACCCTTATTGATACGGTTTTCAGAAATTGAGAATTATGGCATCAGCAAAACAGTTGGATAGGCTTACAATTTTACGGGATTTACTATGTTTTACATTCAATATATTGCATTCGCTTTTTTCATTGGATATTTACTTCTAGCTATTTTCAAAGCAAAAACTAATTACCATCTTTCAATAATACATTTTATATTAATCGCTTTTTGTTGTTTGTTTTATGATAATTTAAGATATATGCGTTTGGTTGATAACATTGCAATTATTGGAATTGTTGTGTTTTTAATTATATTTTTTAATGCTTTGTTTTGGAGAATTAAGTCATCATTAAAATTAAAAACCAACTTTTCCGAATTCCAGTCAAATAAAAAAACCCTGTAAAACAATTAGTTACAAACAATTTCCGAATTCCAGTCAAATAAAAAATTCAAAAGTCAATTAAGCCCAATATGGAATATAAACAGGAAATTTTTTCGAATCACTAGTTGGATCTTTTGGCTTTATTTTTCCTGATTCTGTAGCTTCTTTAATAAGTCTAGAAATCTGAGAAGCTTGTTTATCATGCATTCCAAATCGTTGTCGTAATGATGCATTTGTCATTCCTTCATTTCCAAAATATTGAATAACACTATGCTGATAACAAGCCTCAATTCTTTCTTGAGAACTCATTTCTGCATATTTCTTTGGACTATACATTATTACTTTGAAAGAATTTTCTGTCTCCAAAAACTTTAGTGGAGGTAACCCATGAATTTCAATGGCTCTTACTGCTTTTTCAAAACCCGACCCTCTTTCTTCACAAATATTATACCTTCTGAATGCTGCTGCTAAAACTTCATTTCTCGATTCTGGTGTTGTTCTTATTAATCTATCAATCTTTTTAGACGGCAATAATCTTCCTGGATTTGATATTTCAATTCTATCATCAAAAATTTCAATCATTGGACCACTACCTCTAATTGTAAAGTCCTGATGGATTAGTGCATTTGCAATTAATTCTCTAATAGCAATCTCAGGATAAACAGAAGTTTCTACGCGTAAAGCATTTTTGATTACTTCACTTCCAGGCAAAAGGCCTTTAATAAAGTTAATCAATGCCTCAAATCCAATTGCATATCCTTTTGAACCGGGAAATTCTTTACTTCCAGCTGTTTTATTCTTTCCTTCATATTTTATAACACGAATCGTTTTCCTTGATAAACCATCAAATTGATTCAAGTTATGTGCCGCAGCCAAACCACCAAAATTTGTAATATAATAACCCATATCATCCACATCAACTATCATCTTTTCCTCTTTCAACCATATCATAATTTCGTCTGCATTGGAAGGAACGGGAACTTTTAAAAGTCTGTAAATAGTTGCGTAATCTAATAGTGTCATTATCTCAACTTGATTTTTTAGTGTTGAGGCATGTAATTCTTCAAATACTGGTGTCTTGCTATTTAACATCAATCCACCAACTTCTTGTCTTGACGCCTTTCTAGTAGTGCCTCCACTTCTTATATAACTATCTTCAATCGTTTTTCCAGCCAAATGAACTGGTTTTATGGGGCTTTCTTTTATGTGAATAAATAGTAGTGAAAACCCTTCATAATCTTCAATAGCATGATCAATACTTACTAAAGGAGAAACTCCATCTCTACACAAACTAGCTAATTTTTGAACGATTTCATCAGCCGATGACTTATCAATACCAACAGGTTTCCCTGTTTTGTCCTCAACTCCAAAAACCAAATATCCTCCACCTGGTTTGTTTGCAAAAGCGGAAATATGCTTACATAATTTATCGTTTTTAGGTGATAGGTTTTCCTTCCAATCTAATTCATTTAATTCTTGTTGAACTTTTCCCAAACTTTCACTTAAAACCTCTTTTGCCTTATTTACCCATGCTTTCATATTTGTTAATTAGAATTTAAAAATTCATTTATCAATCCCTCAAAAATACACATAATAAATATCACAAGAAAAACAAAAACTAAAATAATTTTTACTAAAAAAAGACTTTTCCGAATTCCAGTCAAATAAAAAAACCTTGTAAAACAAGGCTTTAGCATAAATTTCCGAATTCCAGTCAAATAAAAACCTAAACCCTCCTAGTCGAATCCCGTTGTCTCAATTCTGTTTTCACAACCGTAGTTTTATACGTTGGTGTTTCTTGTTTTCGTTCGAGTTTTTCGATTAGAAGTTTGGCGGCTTCTTCGCCTATTTCAGGTCCGTGTTGGCTGATGGTAGATAAACTTGGGGTTAATCTACGTGACCAAACGCCGTCTGCAAAACCTATTACGCATAATTCTTTCGGTATTTGAATTCCTTTTTGGATGGCAATTTTCATGGCCATGGTAGAAGCGTGTTCGTCAACGGCTAAAATTCCGTCAATTTCTTTTTTGGAAATTAAGTGTTCCAAACGGGCATCAAAATCCGTTTGACTATCGGTTTTTATAATGTATCGAGAATCTAATCCGATTTTATTATCCTGCAAAGCTCTTTCATAGCCTAATGCTCGGTGTTTTCCAACGCTTAAATTATCAATACAGGAAAGCAATGCAATTTTTTTACATCCCAATTTTATCAAATGATTAACGGCTTCGACTGATGATTCAAAATCGTCCACAATTACTTTATCACAATTTACATCTTCCATGATACGATCAAACATCACAATTGGTAAGCCTTCGCGAAGCGTTTCTTTAAAATGAGAAGAAACATTTTTAGCTTGGGTTTCTTCGGCAACCGATAAAATAAAGCCATCTACTGTACCATTACTCAACAAATCCATGGCTTGCTTTTCTTTGTGATGTGATTCGTTGGATATATAAGTTATCACGTTATAACCTTTTGAGTTGGCCGCTTTTTCAATTCCGCTAAATACTTTGGCAAAAAATGGATTTAAAATATTGGGAATTATCACACCTATGGTATTTGTACGTTGATTTTTCAAATTTTTAGCCATTGTATTAGGCTTGTAGTTTTGAAGTTTTGCGTACTCTTGAACCCTGTTTTTAGTAACATCACCAATCTCGTGACTATCACTTAATGCTTTGGAAACAGTGGAAACCGATAATCCTAAATCTCTTGCAATTTGTTTTAACGTGATTTTTGGCTTCATAAAAAAGAATTTAGATGTAAAAATAGTAAAATTATGATTTCAAAAGCTTAGATTTCAAAGATTCCTCAACCCCTTTTTGAATTCGAAACCATTTTGCTACAAAGAACACATCTCAAAAAAGTAAATTTGAAACTCAAAACTGCATAAGTTAAGCTGCTATTTCCCAAATTATTCCATTAATAACGGGAGGTAAACTCGGATGTAAAAATAATATTATTAAGCTATTTGCTTTTATCATAATTAATTGTACTTTTGCAACCCCTTTATTGGGGATGGAATGTTTAATTAAAATAAATTATTGTGAACACATTAAGCTACAAGACAGTTTCAGCCAACAAAGCTACCGCAGACAAGCAGTGGATTGTTGTAGATGCTGAGGGTCATAACTTAGGTCGTTTAGCTTCAAAAGTAGCGATGCTATTAAGAGGTAAATACAAGCCTAGTTATACTCCGCACGTTGATTGTGGGGATAACGTAATCGTTATCAACGCAGAAAAAATCAACCTGACTGGTAACAAGTTGGATGACAAAACGTACATCCGTCACACAGGTTACCCAGGTGGACAAAGAAGCTTGACCGCTAAAGTAATGCAACAAAAAAACCCTGCATTATTAGTAGAAAAAGCTGTAAAAGGAATGTTACCTAAAAACAAATTAGGAGCTCAACTATTCCGCAATTTAAATGTAAATGTTGGTACTGAGCACAAACATGCGGCTCAACAACCAAAAACCGTTAACTTAAACGATCTAAAGTAATGGGAGTTATTCACAAAATCGGTAGAAGAAAATGTGCTGTGGCACGTGTTTATGTTTCAGAAGGAACAGGAAAAATCACCGTAAACAAAAGAGAATTTGAAAACTACTTCCCAACAGCTACTTTACAGTACAAAGTGATGCAACCTATGTCTATGACAAACAATGCAGAAAACTTTGACGTGAAAGTAAATGTATATGGTGGTGGTTCAACAGGTCAAGCAGAAGCCGTAAGAATGGCTATTGCAAGAGCCATGTGTGAGGTAGAAGCTGAAAACAGAGCTATCTTGAAACCAGAAGGATTACTAACTAGAGATCCTAGAATGGTTGAACGTAAGAAATTTGGACAGAAAAAAGCTCGTAAGAGATTCCAATTCTCTAAACGTTAATCGATTTACAAAATTATTATTAAAAAAGTTATTGTTGTTATTATTCCGATTCGATCGGAAAATTAGTTTAGCATCTAAATGATGAAGACCAGAGAAAATCGCTACTCCATCATTGCTAATCAACAGAACGTAAACTAGTACAAAAATGGCAAACAAAGTTGAAGTTAAAGACTTGCTAGAGGCTGGCGTTCATTTTGGACACATGACTCGCAAATGGGACCCAAACATGGCTCCTTACATTTATATGGAACGTAATGGTATTCATATCATTAACCTATATAAAACAGCTGCTAAAATTGAAGAAGCAAATGAAGCTTTGAAAAAAATTGCAGCTTCCGGTAGAAAAGTACTTTTTGTAGCTACCAAAAAACAAGCAAAAGATATCGTAGCCGAAAAAGCAACAGCCGCTAACATGCCGTATATCACAGAAAGATGGCCTGGTGGAATGTTGACTAACTTCGTTACTATTCGTAAAGCGGTGAAAAAAATGGCTTCTATCGATAGAATGAAGAAAGATGGCACTTTTAATACACTTTCTAAGAAAGAAAAATTACAAATCGATCGTCTTCGTGCTAAACTAGAGAAGAACTTAGGTTCTATCGCTGATATGTCAAGATTACCTGCTGCATTATTTGTAGTAGATATCAAAGCAGAACACATCGCAGTAAAAGAAGCTCAAAAATTAAACATTCCAGTTTTTGCAATGGTTGATACTAATTCAGATCCTCGTGAAGTGGATTATGTAATTCCGGCAAATGATGATGCTTCTAAATCAATTGATAAAATTTTATCTTTAGTAACGGCTGCTATTATTGAAGGTCTTTCTGAAAGAGGATCTGAGAAAGAAGCAGATGTAGTAGAAGATACAGTAGAAGAAACAGTAGCTGCCGCTCAGGTTGCAGAAGCTGACACCACTACAGAAGAATAAATAGTATAAATTCCGATAGGAAAATTCCAAGTTCCAAAAATTGTCTTTTTTAAAATTGATGATTTAATAAAATTGGAATTTGATTACCGGAATTTGTTTTTTTACAAAAAAATTAAAAACTTAAAAAAGATACAAAATGGCAACAATTACTGCTGCAGACGTAAATAAATTAAGACAAAGTACAGGTGCCGGAATGATGGACTGTAAAAAAGCTTTGGTTGAAGCTGATGGAGATTTCGATAAAGCTATACAAATCCTCAGAGAAAAAGGGCAAAAAGTAGCCGCTAACCGTTCTGACCGAGAGTCATCTGAAGGTGCTGCTGTTGCTTTTATAAATGCAGACAAAACTAAAGGTGCTGTTATTACTTTAAACTGTGAAACAGATTTCGTTGGTAAAAACGAATCGTTCGTAGCTCTAGCTAAAGCATTGGTAGAAAAAGCAATCAACTTTTCTTCTAAAGAAGAATTTTTAGCTTCTTCATTTGACGGAAACATGACCGTTTCTGAAAAATTAATTGAGCAAACCGGAGTTATCGGAGAGAAAATTGAAATTGGCGGTTTTGAAATTTTAGAAGGTGCTTTTGTTGGGTCGTATGTACACGTAAACAAAATAGCTGCTTTAACTGCTATTTCATCTGCCATTGCTGATGCAGAAACGTTAACAAAAGACATTTCTATGCAAGTAGCTTCAATGGGAGCAGATACTTTATCATACAAAGATTTTGATCCTGCTTTCGTTGCTTCTGAACTTGCTGCTCGTATTGCTATAATCGAAAAAGAAAATGAAGAAGCAAAACGTTTAGGAAAGACTTTAAAAAATGTACCTAAATATATTTCATTCTCTCAATTAACAGATGAAGTTTTAAAACAAGCCGAAGAAGATGCTAAAGCTGAATTAAAAGCAGAAGGTAAACCGGAGCAAATTTGGGATAAAATTATTCCTGGAAAAATCCAACGTTTTATTTCTGATAACACTACTTTAGATCAAGAAAAAGCTTTGTTAGATCAAAACTTTATCAAAGATGATAGTAAAAAAGTGGGAGATTATGTTAAAGGTTTCAACGTTGAAATTACAGGTTTCAAAAGAGTTACTTTAGGATAATTTCTATCGAATATACTATGCTAAAACCTCAATTGTAATGATTGAGGTTTTTTTATGGTTTTTAGTTAAATTTACAACATGCAACACAACGACCCTCTTCACGGTAAAACTTTACAATTTATAGTTGAATATTTAGTAGATTTCTATGGTTTTGAAGTATTAGGTCAAAAAATAAAAATTAAATGTTTTACTGAAAACGCTTCGGTTAAATCCAGCCTAACGTTTTTAAGAAAAACCGATTGGGCTCGAAAAAAAGTGGAAGATTTATATAAAACAACAGTCTTAAAACCCTAATTATGTCAGCAAATAAAACAAGATGTGCCTGGTGCGAAAAAGACGATATGTATCGCAATTATCACGATGAAGAATGGGGCAATCCGGTGTATGACGACCAAAAACTGTTTGAATTTTTAATCCTCGAGACATTCCAAGCCGGGGTAAGTTGGCATCTCATTTTAAAAAAAAGAGAACATTTTAAAAAAGCGTTTTTAAATTTTGACTACCAACAAATCGCTCATTTTGACGACTATGAAGTAGAACAGCTTATGAAAAATCCCGGAATCATTCGCAATACTTTAAAAATCAAATCTGCCATCTCAAATGCCAAAGCATTTATAAAAGTGCAGGAAGAATTTGGTTCGTTTTCTAAATACATTTGGGGATTTGTCGATGGCAAACCTATAGACAATCAATTTACATCACTTAGTGAAATTCCGGCCTACACCCCACTGGCCGAAAAAATTAGTAAAGACCTGAAAAAAAGAGGTTTTAAATTCATTGGTCCTACAACGATGTATGCACATATGCAAGCCACAGGTATGGTAAACGACCACCTGATGAGTTGTTGGAAAAGAAATTAAAAAGAAGATTTCAATATTTTTAGATAATTGGCTCTCGAAATTTCAAATGCTCCCAACTTTTCCAAATGATCATTGTGTACTTGACAATCGAGTAAAAGATAATTTTCATCTTTTAGCTTTTGTATTAAGCTAACAAAGGCCACTTTACTGGCATTGGGAACCTTTGAAAACATACTCTCTCCACAAAACACTTTCCCCAAATCTACTCCATACAAACCGCCAACCAACTGTTGGTCTTGCCAAACTTCGACCGATTGGGCGTGACCTAATTCGTGTAGTTTGAGATAGGCTTCATGCATAGATTCTGTAATCCAAGTTCCGGTTTGGCCTTTGCGTTTTATGGTTTGGCAATGGGTAATTACTTGTTCAAAACACGAATTAAATGTAACCGTAAAAACAGATCGATTTAGAATATTTCGGAGACTTTTTGCAATTTTATAGGATTTAGGATCTACCACCATTCGTTCCGGTGGACACCACCAAAGAATGGGTTCTTCATCATCAAACCAAGGAAAAATACCGCTTCTGTAAGCCAAAAGCAACCGTTCGGTACTCAAGTCGCCTCCCACAGCCAAAATGCCCTCAGACGAAGCTTCTGAGGCCGGTGGAAAATACAATTCTTTAGTTAAAAAATACATGACCGTTGACACCAATTAGAAATTCCAAACTTCAATAGGAAAAATTGAAATTTGGAATGCTATCATGGGAATATAATTCGATTAAAAAGGTAAATCGTCGTGTTCTTCTTCATTGAAGTTGGTAGCCGGTTCAAATGCTTCTGCAGAAGGCATAGGTGGCATTTGTTGCGAGGGAGCTTCTGCTTGTAATCGTTCAATTCTCCATCCTTGAACCGAATTAAAATATTTGGACTCTCCTTGGGGATTTACCCATTCTCTCCCTCTCAAATTTATTGAAACTTTTACAGGTTCTCCTACTTTATAGGCATTTAACAAATCGCATTTATCTTGTGTAAATTCAATTAAAATATGTTGTGGGTATTGCTCCTCTGTAGTAACTACCAATTCTCTTTTTCTGAAAGAGGCACTTACTTGTTGCTCGGCATTGATTACTTTGATTTTTCCTGAAACTTCCATGTTTATAAAATTTAAAATTAGTATTGTGGCTTATATTAAACGCGTTTGGCTAATAAAACTTTCCAAGCAGAAGGAGCATCGTGTTGGTTCAGGTATTCTTTGGCTTTTTGATGAACTTTCACTTCGTCTGCTGAACTTAACACTCCTTTTACCGAAATATTCTGTCGTACAAATATATTAATTTCTTCTTCGGTTGGCAAACTTTCTACATTGCCCAACATCCCTAAATCGTTTCCGTTAAAAACCGGACTTTCTTTGATAAAATTAGGAATCGTATCTACTCCTATTCCCAAAGTTGCCAAGGGTTTCGGTATTTCAAACAATCCCCGATTGGCACGGGAATACCAGTTTCCACCCATGCGGGAAACCAAATCAATTTTTTCTTGATCGATGGTTCCCTTCTCATCCAAAACCATTTCGGATATGTGCATTTTTACTACTTCGCAAATTATCAAATTCCCGGCACCTCCTTCTGTTCCTAAAGCTATTATCTCATTAACTTTACATTCAAACTGAACCGGACTTTCGGCCACTCGAAAAGGACGAACCAAATCGGATTCCAACATGGTAAGACCCGATTTTAAAAACTCGTTTACACCATCGGGATATTCGGTACTGGAAAGCGACATTTGATGTACGATATCATAATTTACCACATTAATGACTACTTCTCTGGTAGCTTCACAATTGATTAAAGTATGTTTTAGGGTATTATCTCTAACTCTTCGAGCCGGAGAAAAAACCAATATAGGCGGATTGGAACTGAAAACATTGAAAAAACTAAAGGGAGACAAATTGGGCGTGCCATCACCAGCCACCGTACTGGCAAATGCAATGGGTCTGGGACCAACAGAACTTTGTAAAAACCCTTGCAATTGAACCGGTGTAACTTGATTTGGAGTAAAACTTAACATAACCAAAGTATTTTTACAAAGGTATGAAATTGAAGACTATTTGCGGCGAGGTTTTTTATTACCATTAGAAATTAGTACTTTTATACTAAATAGTTTTTTATGCATTTTTCTGAAAGCCGAAATGTAACCCGGTGGTTTTTAATTGCTTCTTCGTTTGTAATTGTGAGTCTCATTTTATGGAATACGTATTCCTTTTTTCAACGATTCAAAGAAGACGAGCGTATCAAGATGGAATTGTGGGCCAATGCTCAAACCACGGTTATCAATTCTGATGATGAAGATATTAGTTTACCTTTAAAAATCATAAGCAATACCACTACTATTCCTATTATTTTAACCGATTCTAAAGACCGAATTGTAACTACTGCCAATTTGGAAGATTTGAATGTAAAAGATAGTTTACAATTGAAATCGTATTTGGAAAAACTCAAAAAAGAAAACGAACCCATCGTTATGGAATATGTAAAAGGCGAGTTTCAATATTTATATTATGGCAATTCTTCACTCCTCAATAAATTAAAATATTACCCTTTGGCTTTGTTGCTCATTATTATTTTGTTTGCTCTTTTGGTTTTTAATTTTTATCAAACTTCCAAAATTGCCACGCAAAATAAACTTTGGGCGGGAATGGCAAAAGAGACGGCTCATCAAATAGGAACCCCTTTGTCTTCATTGATTGGATGGCTTGAAATTTTAAAAATTGAAAAAGTTTCTCCGGCAACTTTAACCGAAATTGAAAAAGACATCCAACGATTGCAAACCATTACCGATCGCTTTTCCAAAATTGGTTCGGAGCCGGCATTAGAATTAACCGATGTGGTTTCGGAAACGCTTTTTTCCTACGATTATTTAAAATCCCGCTTTTCCAAACAAATTGAATTTTCAATTTTAGCTCCAACCCAATCGGTTTATATTCCTTTAAATCCGGCTTTACACAGCTGGACTATAGAAAATTTGGTTAAAAACGCAATTGATGCCATGAAAGGGAGAGGCCAGTTAAGCCTTAAAATACTGGAAGAAGGTAACGAAATAAAAATTTATATCTCAGATACCGGAAAAGGCATTCCGAAAAGTCAGTTTTCTAAAATATTTGAACCCGGATTTACTACTAAAAAACGCGGTTGGGGATTGGGACTTTCTTTAACCAAACGCATAGTTGAAGAATACCATAAAGGAAAAATAAAAGTACACCATTCAGAATTGGATAAAGGAACAACTATGGTGGTTAGTTTTAAAAAAGCAATTAAAAAACCCTGAAGCTTGCGTTTCAGGGTTTAAGGTTACAATTGGTTTTTAATTTTTTGAACGGTAGCTTCAAACTCTTTTGGAGTGAGACTCACTTTACGTTGAAATCGCATATCGTCCATATCCTGAAGCGGAATCAAGTGCACATGCACGTGTGGCACTTCCAAGCCTACCACCGCTACACCAATGCGTTTGCAGGGAATAGCCAGCTCTAATGCTTTTGCAATTTTTCGAACAAATTGCATTAATGCCAAATAGTGGTCTTCTTCCATGTCAAACAACTTGTTGATTTCTTGTTTGGGCACACACAATGTATGTCCAATCGCATTGGGATTTACATCCAAGAAAGCAATAAATTGATCGTCTTCTGCGATTTTGTATGCCGGAATTTCACCTTGAATAATTTTTGTAAAAATACTTGCCATTTGCGTGTATTTAATCTCTTGTAATTTCCAAAACTTCAAACTTTAAAACCCCATTAGGCACTGTAATTTCGGCAATATCACCAACCGATTTACCTAACAATCCTTTTCCAATGGGAGAAGTTACCGAAATTTTACCGGCTTTTAAGTCAGCTTCACTTTCGGCTACCAAGGTATATTTCATTTCCATGCCATTGGCTTGGTTTTTAATTTTTACATTAGACAAGACCAATACTTTAGACACATCCAATTGCGACTCGTCTATTAAACGGGCATTGGCATAAATTTCTTCCATTTTAGAGATACGCATTTCCAGTAAGCCTTGTGCTTCTTTTGCAGCATCGTACTCGGCGTTTTCAGACAAATCGCCTTTGTCACGTGCTTCGGCAATGGCTTGCGAGGCTTTTGGACGTTCTATGTTTTTTAAAAATTCTAACTCTTCTTTTAATTTTTTTAAACCTTCTGCGGTGTAATAAGATACTGCACTCATAATTTCTTTTCTTTTAAAATTTTCTTGAAGCGACAACAATCTATTCAAAAAATATTTCGTTCTTAACTCAAAACTTGTGGGTTCACTCGTTTTTATAAAATAGAAAAAATCCCCTTTGAGAGGATTTCTTTCAACAAAGATAGTATATTTTTTGATTAAACTGAAAAATTATTGAGATTCCGTAATATTAAAATGTTTTCGATTAAATTTGTTTGTAAAAATTTGAGTTATGAAAAAAATCATTTTGCTTTTGAGCCTTAGTTTACTGTTGGGAAGTTGTGACGATTCGGGTTTTAACAACAACAATCCGTATATTCCCAATTTTAGTTTTTCTATAGATATTAACACCAACTTGCCTTCTTACAGCAGTTTGCAATTTGCCAGTAACGGTGTATACATTTCACAATCGGGAGCCGGCGTAAGAGGCCTATTGGTTTTTAATACCGGCAGTGGTTATACCGCTTTTGATGCAGCTTGTCCCAACCAACCTTTAACTTCTTGCTCTACCTTGGTTATAAACGGTATCAATGCCATATGCCCTTGCGATGACGAATCTTACAGTCTTTTTACCGGTTTGGGTAATTTACAATATCCTTTAAAAAGATACCGTGTTGAAGTTATTGGTCCTATAATTCGGGTTTATAATTAAAAGTAAAATGCTAAAATAGTGATGGTTTAAGGGTTCATAAAAAAACATTTGCATTTAGATTTGTAATACTAATTTTATAAATTAACCTTTGTTTTTTTGTTTAATTAAAAAAAATCACTATTCTTGTAATAGAAAAGCTTCAAATTTTGGTTTTTTAGGCTTTATAACATTAACTCTTTTCAATGAAAAAAACTTTACTATTACTTGCAGGAATTTTTATACTCACTTTCTCAAACTGTGCAAAACCGGATTTAGAATTTATTGAGTTGGAAAACGGGGTTCATTTTGGAAAAAAGCAGTTAACCATAAAAAGAGTTAATGCCAAAGAAGCCGCAACGCATTTAGGCATTAAAAAATTTATTAATAAGGTTCAAGGAAAAAAAATTACTGCAAGAACCCTCGGATCATTGCACCAAAGAAACGAAAATGAAGTAGAAACTTTTACCCTACAGATGACAGATATAGTCATGATAGAAAAAGGGAGTTATACCTCGTTTACGTTTGCCGTTCTAAAAGATAACGACGATGGCAAAATGGAAAACGTTACTGTAAACTATTATACAAACGGAGATATCAAAGCTTATTTGGTAGTTTATGACATTAATGACTATGAAAAAGAACTGCTCAGACAAGGGATAACTATTTCTTTGGATGAAAAAACAAAAACATTTTTATTGGAAAATCTTGTTGATAATGAAAGTGAGCAAAATGAAATCGTGGCTCGATTACGAGATGTTAAAATGTGTACACAATGGGTAACACAAAATACCATTTGTAAAGGTAAACTTAAACACGATATTACCAATTTTTTTGAGTGTGAATATTTTCAAAATGGCACGTGGACTCCTGTAGTAACAACATTAGAGTTTGTACCTTGTCCGGATGGTGGTGGTGGCTCTGGAGGGGGTGACGGAGGCTACAACCCTCCGGGCGATGATTATCCCGTAGGTGGAGGACCGGACAATGATGACCCAGCAGAAGAAGACGAATTTGATGGACAAATTACATGGCCGGTAATTCCGAAACATCATTTTAAAAACTGCGAAAAGTTGAGTGAACAATCTCAAGCAATTGGTGAATCGTTAAATGATTTAAGTATTAAGGCAGGTTTAAATGATAAAGAATATGGATACTTTTATAATTATGAAAATGGAAACTATACATCTACAGAAATTTGCAACCACCCTCCTTGTATTCCTTTAAGTTCTAATGCATTTACTATTCCTTTTCCTCTAGGCCAAAACGCAGTGGCTGTTGCACATACGCATCCAGATGACGGGTTAGGTTATTTGATGTTTTCACCGCAAGACGTACAATATTTATGGGCGTTGGCTTTAAGACATCAGCCTGAAACATTGCCAAAAGATGCCTCTGTTTATACATTGTACCTTGTCACAGAAAGAGGAAATTATGCCCTCAAAATAGATAATGTTCTTCAATTTCATTCTTTTATGACTGCTAATTATAATGAAGAATTTATTGAAAAATTAAATGACGAATATAATACCTTAGATCCTGAAGAAGATATTGCTCTACAAGAAAAAGTATTTCTAAATTTTATTAAAAAAGAGATGACAAACTCTGGAATTTCTGTTTACAAATCACAAGATAATACTTTTTCTAATTGGAATAGATTAGAATTAAACGAAAATGAAAATTTAAACCCTATACCTTGTAACTAATCATGAAAAAGACACTATTTATAACACTATTCATTTTAGGTCATAACTTATTTTGCCAAACAATGGTATCTCCTCTTTATATGAAAGAGAGTGACGTAGATGGAACTTATTACAAAGACCTAAACAATGATTTAGACCAATTCATTGGAAGTTGGGTATTTAGCGATTCAAACACTACCTTAACAATAACAATTGTAAAAAAAACTCAGTTTTTTAATTTAGATAGAAATGTTTATATAGATTACCTTGTTGGTGAATATCATTATGAAGTAAACAATCAAACCCTTGTTAATAGCCTGCCGAATCTTAATCAAAACTTTTCAAATATTTATGATTATAACATATATGGTTATTCAATAATTAATAAAAGAAAAGCTCCTGTTTGTCCTGAATGTAATTTGAATGAAAGAAGAGTAAAATTGCGTTTTAAAGACCCCATTCGAAATGCTCCTGGCTTGAGTGGTATAATCACACTTAGAAGAGTAGATGAAAATGGCGTACAAAAAATACACATGCGTTTACAACAAACAGGAAGTATTATTCCGATAGATGACACTCCTCCAACTTACATGTCGTTTCATGTGCCATGGGGACAGTATGTTTTAATCAAACAACCATAAAAAGCTGAAAACAACAATTTGAAAAAAGTAACCATTTTATTAACCTTTTTTTGCAAAATTACTTTTGCCCAAACTCCAATTTTGCCCCTTTACCATCGTGATATTGATGTTCAAGGAGCGTATTATAAAGATTTACAGCAAGACTTTAACAGATTTGTAGGCGAATGGAAATACGAGCAAGGTTCTACTCAACTTATTGTGAGAATCCAAAAAAAAGAAATGCAATTTATTGATTATGGTTACATTAGTGTCTATGAGGACTTTATAGTGGCTGAATATCGTTACATTGAAAATGGAATTGAAAAAATTAACACACTCTCCAATTTGTTAATCAACCACTCTACGCCTTTTAAATACAACATTGTAGCTAATATAATCATCAAACCTGTTCCTAACAATCCTGGTGTTTGTCCGAATTGTGGACCAAATGATGTAATGGTCAAAGGTCCTTTCAGTGATCCTGAAAGAGATATCTTTGGCTATGAACCTGAGGTGGTTCTTAGACATAAAATAGAAAATGGGATTGAAAAAATTTTTTTAACCATGACGATATTTGGCTTTAAATTACCTTATGCTGATGGGACAGTGAGTCCTTATGATTTCTATAATTTACCTGCAGGCTTCTACGAACTTATCAAGCAATAAATCTAAAAAATCAATTGGTTTTTTTGATTATATTAGCAATGCGTTATACAAGCCAATATCAAAACCATGAAACAAGTTACTACTTTATTATTATTTCTTTTGTTTTCGGGTTTTTGCTTGGCACAAGTACAACCCTATACAACTATTAAAAACATTGATGGTCCTGATTACGCTGAAACAGGTGTTTACTACAAAGAT
Source organism: Flavobacterium sp. (assembly GCF_036759525.1). GTDB lineage: Bacteria > Bacteroidota > Bacteroidia > Flavobacteriales > Flavobacteriaceae > Flavobacterium. The sequence continues at coordinate 47,449 of NZ_DAIOUN010000001.1, forward strand.
TTAGACCACATCTTTGATAATTTTACAGGAACTTATATTCACGATGCAAACGGCATCTATTTAAAGTTTATTTTGCAGAAAAAAGAAATGTCTTCCATGAATAATTTCTACTTTGAAGACATGATAATAGGTGGCTATCAGTTAAAAATTAACAACATAGAAATTGCCAATGTTTTGAATGATGTTGACAATAATTTTTCGAATGGGATTAAACATGTGATTAGTTGCAATTTAATTCTACCAGGAGGAGGTTATGGATTTTGTGAAGAGTGCCCTACATCGGAACGATGGTTAATGGGATATATCAAAGATACTACTACTGGTAAATCATGTGAATTAAGAATACGAAAAATTATTCACAACGGACAAGAAGCTATCAAAATTGAAATGTTCAGAGGAATGGAAACTCGTGTAGCAGGAAGCCCAACACCATTAGCTATTAGCTTACCCTTGTTTCAAGAGCTGATTTTAATCAAGCAATAAACCTTAAAATAAAAATTTTTTTTTTGATTATATTAGCAATGCGTTATACAGGCTGATAGTAAAACCATGAAACAAATATTTATCACCTTTACTTTAATTTTTTACTGTCAAATAATTTCCGCTCAATATACAGGAATTCAAAGTCTTGATGGTTGGACAAATTATTTACAAGGTGTTTATTATAAAGATGTAGCTAACGTTTTAAATCCATTTGAAGGTCACTATAAATACGAATCAAATAGTATTCTTTTTGAAATTAAAATACAAAAAAGAGAAGTGTTTTATAATGGTTACAATTACCAAGACATTTTAATTGGCTCCTACTTGTTGATTAAAGAAAACATTGTTGAAATTGATGTCTTGAACGATATTAACAACAATCATAATCATTATAGTAATTATTATTTATATGGTAATGAAATTATGACTGGTAAAGTTAGAGGCTGTGATGAATGTGCGGAAAATGAAAAATGGGTTATTGCTACGATTATTGAACCCGACACTGGGGCCGCAGATAAAATTCACATGAGAAAATTAATTGTAAATGGTCAACCCACTTTGAGAATATTTATCTATCCGGTTAGCCAAAGCAGACATCAAAACGATGGTCCAACTCCGATGCAAAAATACCCAGTTGGAATATCTTTTGATTTGGTTCAAATTCCTTAATCAAAAAATTACTATAGAATTTATCTAATATTATTTGAAAAATTCATGAACATTTTTAAAAGTGATTATATAGAACTCATCAAGCAATAAATCTAAAAAATCAATTGTTTTTTTTGATTATATTAGCATTGCGTTATATAAGCTGATAGTAAAACCATGAAACAAATTGCAACTTTATTATTATTTCTTTTGTTTTCGGTTTTTTGCGTGGCACAAACACCAGTTTTACCACTCTATAATAGGAATATTGATGTTCCAGGAGCGTATTATAAAGATTTACAGCAAGACTTAAACAGATTTGTGGGCGAGTGGAAATACGAGCAAGGTTCAACTGAACTTATTGTGAGAATTCAAATAAAAGAAGAGCAATTTGTTGACTATGGAAACATTAGTGTTTTTGAAGACTTCCTAGTGGCTGAGTATCGTTATGTAGAGAATGGAGTTGAGAAAATAAACACCCTTCCAAATCTCTTAATTAATCACCCCAACCCATACTCTTACAATATTAATTCAAATATAATAATTAAACCCGTAGCCACAAACCCCGATGTTTGTCGTAATTGTGGCCCTAATGATGTGATGGTCAAAGGTTCATTTGAGGATCCCGATAGACAAATTGACTTTTTAGATCCAATGGTAATATTCCGACATAAAGTAGAAAATGGGGTAGAAAAAATATTTTTTACCCTATATGCCAACGGTAATGTTTATGTAAATGAAAATGAAGGAGCTGCACAAAATCAGTTTTTTTCGTATACCATTCCTTTTGGACGATACGAACTCATTAAGCAATAAATCTAAAAATAAAATATTTTTTAGGTAAATGAGTTAACTTCAATAACAACACAACTCAACTAATAAATTACCAGTTGAGTTGTGTTTAAAATTTGGTTTATATCTAAAACAATAGCGTCACTCCTGCCAAAAAATGAATACCCGCTTGCGGATAAAAACCGGCTCCTTCCACAGTAGTTAAGCTTCCCGGCACAGAATCATCATCAAACGTGTAGAAATAGCCATTACTTTCGTATTTCAAATCAAAAATATTATTGATTAAGGCATTGAATTGAATGGATTTGAAAATTTTCTTTGTTTCTATTTCATACGATATATTAAAATCTGTTGTTGAATAGGGATCTAAAACTGACATTTTGGAATCAATATTTCCCATATATTGTTTGCCTACAAATTTTGTTAAAAGCGAGGTTTGCAATCCTTTTGCTGGAATATACGTTAAAATATTACCGTAAATAATATTAGGAGAAAAAGCAATATTCGTTGAGCCTAAATTTTGGATAACACCATCTTTTTGAAAAATAAAATCCGTATTTCTATTTTGACTTAAGGTAATATTTGTTTGCCAAAGCCATTGTCTCATTATCTTGATGGATGCATCAACTTCCAATCCAACTCTGTAACTATTTCCGCTATTGGCACGAATGGGTGCTCCAACATCATTTAATTCTCCGGTTAAGACCAATTGGTCTTTGTACATCATCAAATAACTGTTTACATTCAACTTTATATTTTCTTTTGCAAAACGCCAGCCTAACTCAAAATCATCTAATTTTTCCGGTCTTGGATTTCCGTTTTCGTAGTCGTTTCGGTTGGGTTCCCGTTGGGCTTTGGCATACGAAAAATAAAAGTGATTTCTTTGATTCAATGTAAAAGTAATACCGGCTTTCGGATTGATGAAATTAAACGTATCGTTTACTATGCCAGTATCTTCACCATTGGCTTTAAAACCCACATTACGGTATTGAATATCTCCAAAAAGTCGCCATCTGGTTGTCAAATCATAATTCAACTTTGCAAAAATATTGACATCGGTTTTGGTTGAAAAATCATCATAATAGCGATCTCTGATTTCGCTTTGCGAAGCATATCTGGCCCAAATGATTTCGCCAAAATGGGCCCCTTCATACTTATTAGCTCCTCCACCAATAATAAAATCTACCTTATCTTTTTTATAGTTTACCGAAAATGTGGTACCATAAAAATCATTATCCAACCAACGGCGACGTATCAAATCGGTACGGTCTATTGTTTCGTCTCCCAATTGTATTGGGGTTAAGCCATAATTAGAAAACCTTTGATTTTGTCTGTACTGTTCAAAATAACCTTTTCCTATAGTATAATGCAAAGCCATATTGCTACTCCAATTGGCATTCCACTTTTCATTCCAATGCAGCTGGTAATGGTCTTGCTGGTAATTATCTACCTCGTTGTCATAAAATTGCATATTCCCTTGTTCATCAAAATACATTCCGGCTACATTAAAAGTTCGGTCATTTTGTAACTTTTCGGGGTCTTCCAAACCATACCAAGCTTGATAAGTGGTTTGTTTTCCTCCAAAAACCAATCCTTTAATTAATGTGGTTTCACCTACATAGGCCCCTTGTAAAAAATAGGATTTTAAATCGGAAAAGGCTCGGTCAATAAATCCATCGGAAACTATATTAGATAATCGTCCGGCTATTTCAAATCGGTCATTGAGCATACCGGTACTAAATTTCACTGTATGCTTACGGGTATTGAAACTTCCAAAAGAGTTAGAAATTTCTCCGTTGGCTTCTTTGGCATACGAGTCGGTTAGCAAATTCAAACTTGCACCAAATGCACCGGCACCATTGGTGGATGTTCCCACACCGCGTTGCAATTGCAAACTCTCGGTAGAGCTGGCAAAATCGGGCATGTTTACCCAAAAAGTTCCTTGACTTTCGGAATCGTTGTACGGAATACCGTTAATGGTAACATTCACACGCGTAGCATCAGAACCACGTACTCGAATTCCGGTGTAGCCCACTCCTGCCCCGGCATCGGATGTAGTTACTACCGAAGGTAGGAAATTCATCATCAGAGGAATATCTTGACCTAAATTTCGGGTTTTGAATTCGTCTTTTTTGAGGTTGGAAAAAGTTACCGGAGTTTGTGCTGTAACCCGCACCGCCGAAACCAAAACCTCATCTAAAGCAATTTCTTTTTTGGTGGTGGTATCCTTGACCGTTTCTTGTGCAAAAACCGAAAAAGAAGTAAAGGCAATCAGGAATACACTTTTTTTCCTGAAAAAAGAAGCTCCGATTGGAGACTGTTTTTGGAATAGATTTTTCATTCGTAAAAAAAATTACGAATAAAAGGGGTAATTATTCTTGGTTAAAAATTAAAATTGATACTCAAGACATCCAAATAAACGTGCACTTTTATTTTTTTGTCTTATCCCTAAACAGCATTACCTGTTCCAGGTTCGTTGGGTATGATCTCAGCTCGTTATTTAGAGCACCCCTTTGAGACGGAGCAAAGATAGAAAAAGATTTTTAATGGGAAAGGAAATTTATTGGGTGATGGGTAATAGGTAATAGTTAATGGGTAAAGGGTAATAGGTGATGGGTGATAACTATATCATTTACCAATTACCCTTTACCCTTTACCCTTTACCGTTAACCAATCACCATTTTTCAAACATCCGGTTTTTTTCGATTCTGTTTGATTTCTGAAGTATTTCGTTTTTCGTTAATTCGCTTTTCGATTACAGCACGTGGAACTTGCGTTGGTTTTCTTTTTTTGGGAATGACCAATGCGTTTTGAAGGAGTTTTAAAAAACGTTTGGTAACAATTTCTTTGTTTTTAAGCTGGCTACGGTCTTCGTCACAATTTAAGATTAGTATGCCTTCTGAAGTTAATTTTGTTTTTAATTTCTCCGTTATCAACATTTTTTCTTCTTCAGAAAGATTTTCTGAATTATTCAAATCAAAAGATAAAACTACTTTAGACGAAACTTTATTTACGTTTTGTCCGCCAGCACCACTGCTTCTCACGGCTTTAAAAGATAGTTCTGATATGATTTTATCAGTATCCATTACAAAGGTTGATGAGGTGATTTTAATAAATCGTTTACCGTTTTAACCGGATTAAAGGTAATTAGAGGCACTTCTACAAATATAGTAAGCCATTTGGCCATACCACCATTCCAAAGCCCGGGTAATTCATAGGCTTTTACTTCTTTATCGCCTTTGTTTTTATGCACCACAAATCCGCTTTGAGGATCGGTAAATTCTTTGAGATTAAACGGAAGTCCTCTGTAATCTTTTAGGCCACACACCATATCAACAGGATTAAAATGGGTTGCCTTTTCAACAATTTTTAACTGATTGCTATCGTTTAAATTAATTTGAGAAGTTTCTACAATTTGTAAAAAAACCAATCCTTTTTTATCCTGAACCCAAAAGGGTCCCCCTCCGGGTTCGCCCTCATTTTTAACCATGCCACATACTCGTATGGGACGATTTAAATAGTTTTGAAGGTACTCAATTTTATTTTCTTTGGTAAATTTGGAAAACGCTTCAACAACTTCAAAATGCAATTGATTTTGAATAAAATCAACTATCTCATCCAAAAACTCTTTTGAAACTGTACTTTGCTCTAAAGCCTTTAAAAAAGCAAATATCTTTTCTTGTTTTTCAAGCAGTATCCCAGCCAGAGCTTTTTTGTATTTTGAAATAACCTCAATGTGATTTTGAATTACATTGTCAATATTTTTAATAAAAACTATATCCGATTGCAACTGATTGAGATTGTCCAACAAAGCTCCATGTCCGCCCGGTCTAAAAATTAAGTTATCCTGTTTATCTCGAACCAAATTATTCGCTTCATCCAATGCAATACTATCGGTAGCACGACTTTGATAGGAGAAACCAACTTTAATTTCGGTTTGAAATTGCCGTTCCAACTTCACTTTAAGATCGTGAACCAAAGTATCAAATGCCTCTTGATGTTCTTCAGAAACGGTAAAATGCACTTGAGCTTTTCCATTGGATGTGGCATAAAAAAGAGATTCGGTTAAATGCTCTTCAACCGGAGTAGCTATATGATTGCCATAATGATGAAAAGGCAATACCCCTTTGGGTTTATTTAAAACATCAAACTCAGTAGGGTCCAATAAAATTTTTATGAATTGATAGTGTTTTTTATCTGTAGTCCAAGATAAAAAATCGGGGTATTTTTCAAGCAGTCTTTGGTGTACCAATGAATAGAAAGGAAACTTTTCTAAACCTACTAAAAACAAAGCTAAATTTTTTGCTTTTTTACGATTAACATAAGCATTTATAGACTCTTCACCCGATTTGAATTCGGCTAAAAACTCACTTAAAAACTTAAACATCCTACTTGCCGCACCGGAAGCAGGGACAAATTTTTTAAGTTTCAAATGTTCTTTTTTGGAATCAAAAAAATGAGCATAATAATGAGCCTCATCGTCAGACAAAGCCTGAATTCCATCGTTTATTTGAGCAATTCGATCCAAAGTAACAAACGAAACTCCTGAGGTTAAAAACGTGATTTGCTTTTCCAAACTCTCCGTAGTAATATCCAGATGATAACACTGTAAAAAATCGTGTGAGGTGAATCCCAGTTGTTTGGTTTTTTTAAAATCAAATAAAATTTGAGCTACATGCGAATTGTCTTTTTCTTTTAGTTCGCTCCATTTTAAATAGGGCTTATCGTATTTTTGCAATTCACTTTCACACAAACGAATCCATGATTGCCCTTTAGAATTTTCTTCACTTCCGGTTAAATTAGAATCTAGGAGAATAAACAAATCATACTTGTGCTTTTTAGCCATTTTTTCCAAAATGGGATGTGACTCTCCAAGAAATAAATCGGAAAAAATCTTGGTTTCCAAAACGCAAGTTTGTGTTAAAAATAAACCGTTTCCTTTGGCTATGTCTTCGTTTTCATTTTTCAATTGATCTAAACCAATTTGTAAAAATTGAGTAATAGAACCCGAACTATTGAGTTCAAGACAGTTTTCATGAAATAGAAAATGATCTCTTTTTGAAATAGTCAATTGAGGAAATTCTTGCTCCAAATAAGCACATAACTCGGATTTAACGGATTTTTCCGGACCCAGTACAGCTATTTTTAAAGCTGTTGACGGTTGCTGTCTAAGATGTTCTTCCATTCTAAAAAGCCAAACACGGCAATAATAGTAAAAATAAAATATTGAATTCCGGTAAAAGTATATCCTTTACAAAAATATAACGGTACAGAAACCAAATCGCCTACAATCCAAAAAATCCAATTTTCAATTTTTCGTTTGGCCATAAGCCACATTCCCACAAAAAATAATCCGGTGGTAAAGGTATCTATATAGGCTGTCCAACTGGTAAAGTTACCAAAAAAGTTATATATAAAACCCACAAAAAAAAGGGTTCCTAAAAATAAAAAGAAAGCCCAGATCTTTTCTTTGCGTTGCATCCAAGAAATTGGGTTGGTGTCCTGATTTTTATTTTTTCTCGTCCAAAGATACCAACCGTATAGGCTCATTAAGGTGTAATAGAAATTGATAATCATATCTCCTAACAACCCCCATTTCCATAGTAAATAAATAAAAATAGTTGTGCTGATTATTCCGGTTGGAAAAACACCAATGTTATTTTTTTTGGCAAGCCAAACACTTATTAAACCCATAAAAACGGCTGTAAGTTCTAAAACGATGTCTAGGGTATCGTAGGAACTGTATTGCCCAAATAAAAAATCAATCATACTTAAAAAAATTACTATCGTTTTCAAATGCGGTACCAATTACAACCATATCGGCTCCGGATTCAAAAGCTGCTTGAATGGCTTGTTGCGAACGAATTCCACCCCCAACAATTAGCGGAATTGAAATTTCATTTGATACGGCATTAACCATTTCCAAAGGAACGGCTAATTGGGCTCCACTACCTGCTTCCAAATAGATTAATTTATTGCCTAAATATTCACCGGCTTTAGCCGTTTGACAAACCAGCTGTATATTTTTTCTATCTAATGGTTGGGTTTGACTAACGCGTTCTACGGCAGTTTGACTACCACTTTCAATCAAAAGATATCCGGTAGAAATCACTTCCAAGTTTGATTCTTTTAAAAGAGGAACCGCATTCACATGATGTTCAATTAAATAATCCGGATTTCTGCCCGACAGTAAACTTAGAAATAAAATACCATCGGCATGAAGTGAAATCTGAGAAGGATCTCCGGGAAATAATATAATGGGTAGCAATAACTTTGCTTTGAGCAAAAGAACCAATTCGTCTATTTTATCCGATTCAACAAGACTTCCACCAACTAAAACATGAGTAGCCGGACTCGTTTTAATCTTTTCTATCAAATCAGACAAATAGTTCATTTCAACTTTATCCGGATCCAATAAAATGGCTACCAATCTTCGGTTTTGGGCTTTTGCCAATAGTATTTCGTCGTATATTTTTTTCATGATTCGGTTTCCCAAAGCCAGACCAAGGTGTATTTTTCAATTTCGGTAAAGTAAACCAAAAATTCTCTTTTTATTCTATTAAAGTTTAACAAAGCGGTTGTTTTTTGGTCTTTCATTTCAAACGGACGAACAAAAATGTGGTCTTTGAAACTGATTCCAACTTCGTTACGCACTTTAAAAACTGCCTCTTTGACCCCCCAAATTACGGTTAGTTTGCTTACAAATTCCTCTGAATTGTGTTGACATTCATAGACAAATTCTTCTTCTGCAAACTTGTACGCAATTTTTTTAACCAAATCACGGCGAAGCTCTAAGTCGATTCCCACATTTTTATCGGATAACACAATAACCGAAAAATCAAATGAATGCGAAATCGAAATGTTGACTCCATCTTTTAAATGCGGTTTTCCAAATTTGTCGTAATACAAATCAAAATCAGTATAACCCTTGTGTTGCAAAAGCATACGAACTGCCAAAAACCCTTTTTGATGACTTTCAGATTTCATTCCTTCCAATCGAGCCAATGATACATCTTTAAGAGAAACCGCCCGAAATAATTCATCAAACGATTCGGAGATTTTCCATATATAAATATGCGTCGCTTGGTCAACGTTAATATGTTGGTAAAAAGGCATTATCTAAAAAAAGTATATCAAATTGTAATTCAAAACATTAGTACACTAAACAAATCACAAAAAACACAAAAAGGCTTTTAATTTCCTTCCCTATTCCGTAGCTTTGCAAAAATTTTTAGCTAATATAACTATTTTATAAATGAGTACACAAACAATACCTTATGTTGCGTACAAAGTGAAAGATATTTCACTTGCCGCTTGGGGAAGAAAAGAAATCGAATTGGCCGAAGCTGAAATGCCCGGTTTAATGGCACTTCGCGAAGAATATAAAAACAGTCAACCTTTAAAAGGAGCTCGTATTGCAGGATGTTTGCACATGACGATTCAAACTGCAGTATTAATTGAAACGTTAATTGCTCTTGGAGCAGAAGTTACTTGGAGTTCTTGTAACATTTTCTCAACGCAAGACCACGCCGCTGCTGCTATTGCTGCTGCCGGAATTCAAGTGTATGCTTGGAAAGGTCTGAACGAAGAAGAATTTGATTGGTGTATTGAGCAAACCTTATTCTTTGGTGAAGACAGACAACCTTTAAACATGATTTTAGATGATGGTGGAGATTTAACCAATATGGTTTTTGACCGTTATCCGGAATTGATTGGCGGAATCAAAGGTTTATCAGAAGAAACCACTACAGGGGTTCACCGTTTGTACGAAAGAATGAAAAACGGAACGTTACACATGCCTGCTATCAACGTGAATGATTCGGTTACTAAATCGAAATTTGACAATAAATACGGTTGTAAAGAATCGGCTGTAGACGCCGTTCGTCGTGCAACTGATATTATGTTAGCCGGAAAAAGAGTGGTAGTTTGTGGATATGGTGATGTTGGAAAAGGAACAGCAGCTTCATTCAGAGGTGCCGGTTCTATTGTAACGGTTACTGAAATTGACCCAATTTGTGCTTTACAAGCAGCAATGGATGGATTTGAAGTGAAAAAATTAGATACCGTTATTGCTAATGCTGATATTGTAATCACAACAACCGGAAACAAAGACATTGTGGTAGGAAGACATTTTGAACAAATGAAAGACAAAACGATCGTTTGTAACATCGGTCACTTTGATAATGAAATTGACATGGCCTGGTTAAACAAAAACCACGGTAGTTCTAAAGTAGAAATCAAACCACAGGTAGATAAATATACCATCAACGGTAAAGATATCATCATTTTAGCAGAAGGTCGTTTGGTAAACTTAGGTTGTGCTACAGGTCACCCAAGTTTTGTGATGAGTAATTCATTCACCAACCAAACTTTAGCTCAAATTGAGTTGTGGAACAACAGTGCGGCTTACAAAAACGAAGTGTATATGTTACCGAAACATTTAGATGAAAAAGTAGCGGCGTTACACTTAGCCAAATTAGGCGTTGAATTAGAAACCTTAAACGAAGAACAAGCCGCTTATATTGGTGTTGAAGTTCAAGGACCGTTTAAGCCAGAGTATTACAGATATTAGTAGTAAGACTGGAGTATTATTAAGTATTAAGACTTTTGAAATAAAATTACCCTTGCTGAAAAGTGAGGGTTTTTTATTTTATTAGCGAAAAATTCAAAACAAAAAACCCATTTCTCTCGAAATGGGTTTTGTATAGTAGAAAAAATGCTAATTAAGCTTCAAATGGAACAACAGATACAAATGATTTGTTATCTCCTTTTTTCTGGAACTTAACAACTCCGTCAACTTTTGCATGTAAAGTATGATCTTTACCCATGTAAACGTTTTCACCGGCATTGTGTTTAGAACCTCTTTGTCTTACAATGATATTACCTGCAATTGCAGCTTGACCACCATAAATCTTAACGCCTAAACGTTTCGATTCTGATTCTCTACCATTCTTGGAACTACCGACACCTTTCTTGTGAGCCATGATGTTTAAGTTTTAAATGTTAATTATTCTTCTGTGGTTTCTGCTTTTTTAGCAGCTTTCTTTTTTGGAGCACTTCCTGAAGCATTGATTCCCTCAATAACGATTTGCGTCAATGACTGTCTGTGACCGTTTTTCTTTTTGTAACCTTTTCTTCTTTTCTTTTTGAAAACGATTACTTTATCACCTTTTAAGTGTTGTAACACTTTGGCTTCTACTGAAGCACCTTCTATAGCGGGGGCGCCTATAGTAACTGTTCCGTTTTCGTCTAACAACATTACTTTGTCAAAAGAAACTTTGCTTCCTTCTTCAGATGCTAAACGGTGAACAAATACTTTTTGGTCTTTGCTTACTTTAAATTGTTGCCCTGCTATCTCTACGATTGCGTACATAACAATATGTTTTAATTAATTTTTTGAGTCTGCAAATATACAACTAATTATGAATCACACAACTGAAAACTCAGTTTTTAATTTATATTTTAAACTTCTTTTGAAATGAGTTAAAAAAACAAGAAAAAAATTGGTCAAACTGTAACAAAATCACGAAATTGCATACCTATTTCTGTATTAAAAAAATTAATCACCAATTTTATGAAAAAATCATTAATGGCTTTAAGTAGTATGCTTATGCTGGGAGGGACGGTTTCAGCACAAAAAGTTGCTTTTGAAGAGTACACTTTAGACAACGGCCTTCATGTTATCCTTCACCAAGACAACTCAGCTCCGGTTGTAATTACATCAGTAATGTATCACGTTGGAGCTAAAGACGAAAACCCTGAAAGAACAGGTTTTGCTCATTTCTTTGAACACCTTTTATTTGAGGGAACCCCAAATATTGGTCGTGGAGAATGGTTTAAAATAGTGACCGGAAACGGTGGAACAAACAACGCTAATACTTCAGACGACCGAACTTATTATTATGAAATTTTCCCTTCAAACAACTTGGAATTGGGTTTATGGATGGAATCGGAAAGACTTTTACACCCTGTTATCAATCAAATTGGTGTAAATACGCAAAACGAAGTGGTTAAGGAAGAAAAACGCCTTAGAGTTGACAACCAACCTTATGGAAATTTATTAGCCGAAGTAAAACGCAACATGTTTACGAAACACCCATACCGTTGGGCAACAATTGGTTCTATGGAACATTTAGATGCCGCAACTTTAGAAGAATTTCAAGCTTTTAACAAAAAATTCTACGTGCCAAACAATGCTGTTTTGGTTGTGGCCGGCCAATTTGAACCCGCTCAAGCCAAAGAATGGATTCAAAAATATTTTGGCGTAATTCCGCGTGGTGCTGATGTTGTTCGTACTAAAGTTGAAGAAGAGCCTATCACAAAAACCTTAAAAGCCCGATATGAAGATCCAAACATCCAAATTCCAATGGCTGTCGCTTCATACAGAACACCTTCTATGAAAACCAGAGACGCAAGAGTACTAGACATGATTTCTACTATTCTTTCTGATGGAAAAAGCTCAAGACTTTACAAAAAAATGGTTGACGATAAAAAAATGGCTTTACAAGTAGGAGCTTTCAACTTTAGTCAAGAAGATTACGGATTGTATATCCTTTATGGACTTCCTATGGGTGGTAATACTCCGGAAAGTTTAATTGCCGAAATGGATGAAGAAATTGTTCGTTTGCAAAACGAATTGATCTCTGAAAAAGAATACCAAAAACTGCAAAACATTTACGAAAGTGAATATGTAAACAACAATGCTTCTATTGAAGGTATTGCCGGAAATTTGGCCACTTACTACATGTTGTACAAAGACATTAACTTAATTAACACCGAAATCGAAATTTACAGATCTATCACGCGTGAAGAAATTAGAGAAGTAGCCAAAAAGTACTTAAATCCAAATCAACGTCTTTTATTAGACTACGCACCAAAATCTGATAAAGCTCAAAATTAAGATCCATCATGAAAAAAATAGCCATTATACTTTCGAGCTTGTTTTTAACTATCACTATGCAAGCACAAGACAGATCACAACCCAAACCGGGTCCGGCTCCCAAAATTAACATTGGTAAGCCGCAAACTTTTGAATTACCTAACGGATTAAAAGTATTGGTTGTAGAAAACAACAAACTTCCTCGTGTTTCTTACAGTCTAACTATTGACGTTGCTCCTTATGCTGAAAACGAGAAAAAAGGAGTTTCTGACTTAACCAGCAGTTTGATGGGTAACGGAACTAAAACCATGTCAAAGGATGCTTTTAACGAAGAAACCGATTTCTTAGGAGCCAGTATCAATTTTAGTTCAAGCGGGGCATTTGCTAACGGCCTTTCAAAATACGCAGACCGTATTCTTGAGTTAATGGCAGATGGAGCTCTAAACCCGGTATTTACTCAAGAAGAATTTGACAAAGAAAAAGCCAAATTATTAGAAGGTTTAAAATCACAAGAAAAAAGTGTACCTGCTATTGCTCGTAGAGTAGAGAACGTTTTGGCCTATGGTAAAAACCATCCTAACGGAGAATATTTGAGTGAAGCTACAATTAACAATGTAACTTTAAAGGATGTAACTCTCAATTACACCACTTATTTCGCTCCACAAAATGCCTATTTGGTAGTTGTTGGTGATGTAAAATTTGAAAATGTAAAAAAATCTATAGAAAAACTATTTGGCCCCTGGAGAAAAGGTACTGCACCAAAAGTTTCCTATCCTGATCCAAAAGATGTTCAATACACTCAAATCAACTTTGTAGATGCACCTAATGCTGTACAGTCTGAAATTTCTGCTGTACACATCACCAAATTAAAAATGACTGACAAAGACTATTTTGCAGCATTATTGGCCAATCAAATATTAGGAGGCGACTTTAACAGCTACCTAAATATGAATTTAAGAGAAGCACACGGGTGGACCTATGGGGCTCGCTCTAGCCTAAGAGGCACAAAATATGTGAGTAACTTTTCGGCTTCTACTCAAGTGCGTAATGCCGTAACCGATTCTGCCGTTGTAGAGATTTTGAAAGAAATCAAACGCATTCGTACAGAGAAAGTATCGGATGATGTTTTGAGTAATGTAAAAGCAGGTTACGTAGGTAACTTTGTTATGCAAATTGAAAAACCGGCTACCGTTGCACGCTACGCTCTTTTGACTAAAACGCAAGGTTTACCGGCAGATTTTTATGAAAATTACATCAAAAACATCAATGCCGTTACAGCTGATGATATTTTACGTGTAGCGAAAAAGTATTTCTTAGCAGACAATTTGAGAATTGTAATTGTAAGTAAAGGCTCTGAAGTTTTACCGGGATTAGAGAAATTAAATATCCCTATTTTTTACTTTGACAAATACGGAACCAAAGTTGAAAAGCCTCAAGAGAAGAAAGTAAGTGCTGATGTAACTGCAAAATCGGTTTTAGAAAAATACATTGCTGCTGTTGGAGGTCAAAAAGCAGTTTCAGAAGTAAAAACTATTTCTTATAAAGGATCAACTACGATTCCGGGAGCTCCTGCTCCGGTTGCTTATTCTTATAAATCTGATGCAGCAGGAAAACTAGCTGTAGAATTAAGCATGAGTGGAATGAGTTTAATGAAACAAGTTGTGAACGGAAACACAGGTTATGCCGCTCAACAAGGTCAGAAAATGAATTTGGAAGGCGAAATGTTGGAAGACTTGAAATCCAATGCACATCCATTTCCTGAATTGAAAATGCTTACCCAAGAAGGCATTACTTTAAAAGGGATTGAAAATCAAGACGGTAAAGATTGTTATGCCATTGTAAGTGGAAAAACTACCTCCTATTATGAAGTGAGTTCTGGTTTAAAAATTGCTGAAGTTTCGGCAACACCTCAAGGGAACAGTACCGTTTCTTTTAAAGACTACAGAGATGTTAAAGGTGTAAAAGTTCCGTTTAACACGATAATGAATGTTGGATTTGAACTAGATATCAAAATGGATGAAGTAAAAGTTAACGAAGGCGTTAGCGATGCTGATTTCCAATAATCTAATCCTAATAAAAGTAAGACTGTCAGAAATGGCAGTCTTTTTTTTGCTTTATAAAAACTCCAAATTCATTTCTATCCGCAAAGCACGCAAAGGGTATCTCTTTTTACACTAATACGCTTCTCTTTAATGGTACACAAATTGTAAGGATTTAAGTGATTTTCTCAGATTTAGAATAGCTATACTATAAGTAATGGAAACAAATTCGTTTAGTGCAACACTCTCTTTTTACAATAACTCTCAACCTGACAAGATCCCATAGGGCGACTGGCGTAGCAAAATTGAAACCTGAAACTAAAACAACTTATCACTTCTTAGCCGATAAATAAACCCCAAACATAATAATTGCCGCCCCAAGAAGCTGGACCCACGTTAAACCTTCTTGGTCTAACAATCCCCAAAAAAAGGCCACAACCGGTATTAAATAAGTTACCGAAGATGCAAATACCGGTGAAGATATTTTAATCAATTGATAAAATAAAATGTTTGCCAAAGCAGTTCCCACCACGCCTAAAATAGCAATGTAAACAATTACATCTTGTGTTTCGGGAACTTGAACAGCTTCAAAAAAACCGGAAAAAATTAAAACCAATGTAGCCGGAATAAGCATTACTACAAAATTACCCGTTGTTATACTCAACGGATTCAAATCGGATAAATACGTTTTTATAAAATTTACATTTAAAGCGTAGCAAACCGAAGCTATTAACAACAAAACTGTATAATTATAGTTTTGCTCCGGATGCGTTGCTGCCCCATTTAAAATAAGTAATGCACTTCCTAAAAGACCAAAAACAACCCCATAAATCTGCCTCCTTTGAAAATCAATTTTGAAAATTAAAATCCCAATAAGTAAAGTATTTAATGGTGTTAATGAATTCAATATGGCACTTATAGTGCTGCTAATTTCAGTTTGGGCATACGAAAAAAGATAAACGGGAACAAACGTACCAAAACATGCCGTGAGGGCTAAATATTTCCAATGTCTAAGATGGATGTGTTTAAGACTGTTAAAACCAATTAGCAACAAAAAAAGAGCCGCAAATACCATTCGTAGTGAGCCCAATTGAAAAGGTGTTAAACCGGTTAGACCTCTTTTAATTAATATAAAAGAACTCCCCCATACCAATGCCAATACAAACAAATAAAGAAAACGTAAATTCTTATTTTCCATTACCTTAAAATTGAGTCACAAATCTGCGTTAATTTTTGCAAACCCACAGCGAAAAAAATGTTATTTTTGTACTAATGTTTAAAAAAACACTTCTTTAGTAATCCTTTTAAAGAACACACTATGAAAATTTCAACTTCAATAGCCGTTATGGCTTTAGCTGTTATAACTTTAACCGGTTGTAAAAATGAAACTCCAGTAGCCACCGATACGGCAACTACAAATCAATCTGAACAACCAGCTGTTTTAGCAACTGCTACCTTTACTATAGAAGGCATGCATTGTGAAGTAGGCTGTGCCGGACATCTTGAAAAAAAATTAGCCAAATTAGACGGTGTAAAAAAAGCAGATATTGATTTTGAAGCTAAAAAAGCAACCGTTGAATACGACACCAACCTCCTAACTCCTGAGATTATTGTTCAAACTGTGGAAGGAGCAGCCGATGGTAAAACATACAAAGTGTCGGATGTTATGAATTCTGCAGATGAAGCTCTTGGGGTAACAAAAGACAAAAAGAAAAAGAAAAACCAGTCACAAGAATCTAAATCGGAAAACCAATCACAAGAGCCAAAAGCATCCTGCACTTCCGGTGAGAAAAAAGCATGTTGTGCTTCAAAAATGAAAACCACATAATATTCATCTTACATAAAAAAACCTTCATCTTTGATGAAGGTTTTTTTTGTTTAAAACTTCAAATTTAATTCTTCCACCGTAAGGTTTCCATCAAGGTTTTCATATCGTCTTTAATATAACTCGCAGCAGGCATTATTGAATCAAAATTGGGCTTGGCATAAAAATACACCGAACCACTAAGGAAATGCTTTGTACTATCCGTGGCATAAAATTGAGTGTTGGTAGCTGCATTTCCCCCTACTTGGTAAAACATTCCGTAAACTTTATGATTCCTATTTAGAAACGGAATCTCCGAAATATCATCAGCTTTAACCACATGTTTGTAGGTTAGCTTTTGTGCATCTTTAAGCAACTCTTCCAAATTAGTCGCTGTTACTGGCTTGTAGGTTAAATAAACCGTTGCCTTCATTTTTGGATATTCTATAGTCACATAACAGGAATCGGTTACCTTCACCTTGGTATTTGAATTGAAATCAAAAACAAAAGGACAAGGGCTGTCAAAACCAAAATATTGAGCAACCGGATAATCCAATCTTAAATGAGCGGCCGGCTTGGGCATTATTTCGTTTTTACACCCAAAAACCGAAAATACAACTCCAACCAAAACTAAATATTTATACATCTGTTGTAACTTTAATTTGTTTTATTCTTTTGGCATCTACAGATTCTACAGTAAACATACAAGTATCAAACGCAATTTTTTGATTTTTCTTGGGAAAAGTGCCTAAAATTTCCAAAAGAAAACCGGCTAAAGTTTCTGCTTCCCCTTTTTTGGCTTCAAACAGTGTTTCATTAACAGATACAATTCGGTAAAAATCTTTCAAGCTAATTTTTCCTTCAAATAGAAAAGTCTTATCATCAATTTGAGAATAATTGATATTCTCATCGTCAAACTCATCACTAATATCTCCTACAATTTCCTCTATTATATCTTCCAATGTAATTACTCCCGAAGTACCACCATATTCATCTACTACTATAGCCAGGTGGTTTTTCATGCCTTGAAAATCTTGCAAAAGATTGTCTAGTTTTTTGTTTTCAGGAACAAAAAAAGGTTCGCGTAAAAGTGAAGTCCAATCAAAATGCGTTTTATCAATATGGGGTAGTAAATCTTTAACATACAAAACGCCTTCAATTTGATCAATCGTATTCTTGTATACCGGGATTCTAGAGTAACCTTTGGATACAATTTTAACCACAACCTCTTTGAAAGACTCTTCTATTTCAAGGGCAAAAACATCAATTCTGGGACTCATGGCCTGACTCGCATCAGTATTTCCAAAAGACACAATTCCTTCTAAAATTTTTTGTTCTTCTTGAGTCGTTTCATCATCTGAAGTAAGTTCTAAGGCTTGGGATAGCTGATTTACAGAGAGATTTGTTTTTTGTTTGGATAACTTATTTTCTAAAAACAAAGTAATGGCTCGCATTGGCATATTGAGTGGTGTAAGCAAAACATTGAGAAAATGTATAGGTGTAGCCACAAAAAGAGCAAATTTAACATTGTTTCGATTGGCATAAATTTTTGGCAAAACCTCGCCAAACATCAAAATCAAAAAGGTAACAACAACTACTTCTAACGAAAACCGGAGCCATTCTTCGTGAATAGATGCAAAAATGGACTCTTTAACAAATGAAAAAACTATTACAATGGCAATATTGATAAAATTATTAACTATAAGTAGAGTAGCCAATAACTTTTTGGGTTTATCCAACAGAGCTGCAATTCGCTCTCCGTTTGAAGAATCCGTTTCAGATGCTTGTGAAATATCGTTTTGCGAAAGTGAAAACAAGGCAACTTCAGCACCAGATACAAGTGCTGAACAAACCAGTAAAATTAAAATACCTAATAACCCAAATACTAAATTTGTATCTATAAGGTTAAAAAAACCGGAGGGGTCTGTGTCCAAATGTGCTGTATTGGTTAAACATTAAAACGGCAAATCTCCGTGATCTGAACCGCTTCCGCCTTGCGTGTTCTCAAAAGAATTTCCTTTATTCGAATCTGGCATGTTTGGAATATTTTGTCTGTTGAGTTCGGTTTCTTTTTTGGTTGTTAAAAATGTAAACTCAGTAACTTGAATTTCGGTTGTATATTTAGTTTGTCCATCCTCGGCTTGCCATTGTCTGGACTTAATTCTACCTTCTACATATATTTTATCACCTTTGGACAAAAACTTTTCGCAAATCTCTGCGGCCTTGTTACGCACCACTAAGTTATGCCATTCTGTAGACGTAATTTTTTCATTCGTTGTTTTGTTAATATACACCTCATTTGTAGCCAAAGGGAATCTACCTATACAGTTACCACCCTCGAAATAATGCATTTTCACATCATCTCCTAAGTGACCAATAAGCATCACTTTGTTTAAAGTTCCATTCATAGTATTTAGTTGTTTTGAATAGTATCAAAGTTACAAATATAATAAGAGTTTAAAAATAGTTTTCAATAAAATTAAAAACAACTGCCGGAAAAGGCTTTTTAATTGCCTCCTTTTTTGAAATTCCAGAACTGAGTTTGCCCGAAATTTCCAACCGCCAAAAACGGATATACAAGTGTTGATGTGAAAGTTTATGGAGTCTGCTTTGGTTTTCATAAGCTACCAAAAAAAGGAGGGGTTGAAATTCGGAAAATTGTGTTGCAACACGTTCTTTTATTTCATTTTCATTCAATTCTTTCTCTGATTCAATTAGAGGAAACTCGTATAAATTATGCCAAATCCCTTTTTGAGTTCGTTTTTGAATGAGGGTAGCGTCTTCGGAATCAAATACAACCAAATAATTAAAATAACGGTTTGTAATTTTTACTTTTTGAGATTTTACAGGTAAGAGTGCCACTTTATCGTTCTGGAAAGCCCAACACGAATCATTAAAAATACAATCCGAGCAATTAGGACTTTTAGGCACACATTGCAAAGCTCCAAACTCCATTATAGCCTGATTAAAATCGGATGGCCTTTGTTTGTCCATAACTTCTTGAGCAAGATGGGTAAACTCTTTACGGGCTTTAGCAGAAGCAATATCTGTTTCCAATCCGAAATAACGAGAAAGCACTCTGTAAACATTCCCATCTACAACCGGAACAGCTTCATTAGAACTAAAAGATGCTACAGCTGCGGCTGTGTAAGGACCAACACCCTTTAACGCAATCAATTCCTGATAAGTTTTTGGAAATTGTCCTTCAAATTGAGCAACAACTTGTTGTGCTGTTTGATGTAAATTGCGTGCTCTGGAATAATAACCCAAGCCTTGCCAAAGTTTTAAAACCTGTTCTTCTTGAGCTTGAGCCAAATCAAAAACGGTAGGAAACTCCGAAATAAATGCTTCAAAATAAGGCAAACCTTGCACTACTCGCGTTTGTTGCAGAATAATTTCAGAGAGCCAAATAGCATAAGGATCTGTTGTGTTTCGCCAAGGTAAATCTCTCCGATTTTCTAAATACCAAGATATAAGACGATTAGAAAATGTCATGTTTTAAAATTGGTTTACAAAAGTATATCTTTATGTTATTAAATTTTAATCAATTATGCTTGAATAATTGTTTTTTTAATTTGTATATTTGCACTCTCAAAATTTTACACATAAATATTTAATACGAAAGAAAATGACGAAAGCAGATATCGTAGCAAAGATTTCAGAAAAATTAGGTCTTGAAAAAGGAGACGTCCAAGCGACCATTGAATCTTTTATGGATGAGGTTAAAAATTCTTTAGAAACTGGAGACAACGTTTATTTAAGAGGTTTCGGTAGTTTTATCATCAAAACTAGAGCCGAAAAAACCGGAAGAAACATTTCAAAAAACACAACCATTAAAATTCCTGCTCACAACATCCCGGCATTCAAACCTGCAAAAGTATTTGTAGAAGGTGTGAAAGCTAATACTGAAGTGACAGTTTAAACTTATTTATTAATACCAAAAAGATCACACTATGCCAAGTGGAAAAAAGAGAAAAAGACATAAGGTAGCGACTCACAAACGTAAAAAAAGAGCGAGAGCTAACCGTCACAAAAAGAAAAAGTAGTGTAAACTACTTTTTTCTTTTACAAAAAGTTCTTTGAAATGAAACAGCTAAAAACAATTGCTGTTTCACCGGGTACAAAAAAATACCTGTTTAAAATATTGTTTAATCCATCCTAACGTAAGGTTGATTGGTTAACAGTTGCTCGTTGATGGTTTTACCAACAACCGACAACCGACAACCGACAACTAAATTGTTCGGATAAAAATTTACACCGTGAATAAAGAATTGATCATTAGGTCAAGTTCTGATGCTGTAGATTTTGCCTTATTAAAAGATGGAAAACTAATCGAATTACACAAAGAAGAAGAACAAAAGAGCGGTTTTCAAGTAGGTGATATTTTTATCGCTAAAATCAGAAAACCGGTACCGGGACTTAATGCGGCTTTTGTGCATTTAGGCTTTGAAAAAGACGCCTTTTTACACTACCACGACTTAGGACCCAATCTTCCCTCTTTGCTGAAATTCACCAAACTTGTAAGCACAGGTAAACTAAAAGATTTCTCCCTTAAAAACTTTCAGTTTGATAAAGAAATCGATAAAGATGGCACAATCACTGATGTGTTAAGTGCCAATCAATCGGTTTTAGTACAAATCGTTAAAGAACCTATATCTACTAAAGGTCCCAGAATAAGCTCTGAGCTTTCTCTAGCCGGAAGATATATTGTTTTAGTGCCTTTCTCTGACCGCGTTTCTGTTTCTCAAAAAATAGAATCCAAACAAGAAAAAGACCGCTTAAAAAAATTAGTACAATCTATCAAACCTAAAGGATTTGGTGTTATTGTTCGTACAGTAGCAGAAGGCAAAAAAATAGCCGAACTAGACCAAGACATGCAGAACCTGCTTAGCAGATGGACTGGCATGTGTAAAAAATTACCAACGGCTCATCATCCTTCCAAAGTACTCAGCGAAGTGAATCGAACTTCGTCAATACTTAGGGATATCTTTAACGATTCCTTTACCGGAATTTACATAGATGATGAAGAGTTGTTTGAACAAACCAAAGAGTCAATCGAAGAAATTGCTCCTTCCAAGGCAAATATCGTCAAATTGTACCAATCCAGAGAATTACCCATTTTCGAAAAATACCACATAGAGAGACAAATTAAAACCTCTTTTGGTAAAACCGTATCCATGAGTAAAGGTGCCTATCTGATTATAGAACACACCGAAGCTCTTCACGTTATTGATGTGAATAGCGGAAACCGTTCCAATAAAGCACAAAATCAAGAGGAAACGGCATTGGAAGTAAACCTAATTGCCGCTGCTGAAGTAGCCAGACAATTGCGTTTACGTGATATGGGTGGTATTATTGTTGTTGATTTTATTGACATGCAAAACCCAGAAAACCGAAAAGTACTTTTTGATTTCTTAAGAGAGGAAATGAGTGACGACAAAGCCAAACACAAAATCTTACCGCCTAGTAAATTTGGTTTAATCCAAATTACCAGACAACGTGTAAGACCGGAAGTAAATATCAAAACAAGAGAAGAAGATCCTAACAACGGAACCGGAGAAATTGATGCTCCTATCCAAGTTATCGATAAAATCAATCTCGATGTTGAAAGATTAAAAAATCACAAAAATTTGGTGCTCAATGCCCATCCTTTTGTGGCCGCATACCTAACCAAAGGTTTTCCATCATTACGTTCAAAATGGTTTTTTGAACATAAAAAATGGGTGAAAATTATACCTCGTGATGCTTACACGTTTTTAGAATATCATTTCTTTGACAAAGAAGGAAATGTTATAAAAGAATAAAATCAAACGCTCGTTTTTTTAAACGGGCGTTTTTTTTTACTCAACCACCAATTCCACTTTCCGCTTAATCTCTCCCCCATTTTCATCCACCACAGTGATATAATGAATTCCTGAAGTCGCTTTCAACGGCATATCGTGAAAGTTTTGTGTGATGCCTAAATAGGTATGGTTCACATACCAATACAATTTGATGTTGGGTTGCGAATGAGCTACTTTTAAAATAATCGGTTGTACTTCGCTGTCAAAATTTTTGGTTAAGTATAATTTGCTATCTGCCTTCGGATAAATAAAATCCATAAAAGGCGTTTGGTTGTCTTCACAATCCGAACGAAAAGGGGGCAACACCCAATAATCCATGTTTTTACTTTTGTAATACCATTCCATTACCGGAGGCAACACAAACCAGGATTTAGCAACCATTTCGTCGACATTTTCGCAACTGCTGTTTACCCGAAATTGTTCCGTTTTGTCTAAATGGACTACTTTGTGATACGCACATTGTTCCGTTTGTTTAGCCGTGACCGGAATCCATTGCTTGCTTTTCGGACAATTTTCATTGGCTAAATAACCACTTTTAGCACAAACATCGGCTTGTTTCATGTTGTTTAATGGCTTTTCAAACCAATTGCTTCTGGGCAATAAATTAAATACGTCAAACAAAATCGGAGCGGCATGACTTACACCTGTGAGCAACGGACGACCTTCTCCGGTGGCGTTACCAACCCAAATTCCAACAACATATTTTTTACTCGTTCCAACCGCCCACGCATCCCGATTCCCAAAACTCGTACCGGTTTTCCAAGCGATTGGTAATGACGAATCGTAAAATCGCCAGGCTTCATCACCTTCGGGACGGTTGACTTCTTTCATGGCTTCATAGGTTAAATAAATGGAACCGGCTCCTACGATATTTTTTTGATAGGATAATTTTCCGAAATCCACTTTTTTATCCAAATCATAATTCAACTCCGAAAATTCATTTTTACGGTATTGAAAATTGTTTTTTGGGTAGTGATTTAATGTTCCGGTTAGTCCGGCATACGTTTTACACAAATCCCACAAACTGGTTTCGGCTCCACCTAAAATGAGCGACAACCCGTAATGATTCGGATGCCGTTTCATGGTGGTAAAACCGTATTGTTGCAGTTGGTCATAAAACCGATATACGCCAAAATCCTGCAACATCAACACCGACGGAATATTCAACGAACGTGACAAAGCCCTTCTTGCCGGAACCGCTCCATCATACGTCAAGTTAAAATTTTGCGGAGTGTAGCCCGAAATTTGTGTCGGAATATCGGGAACTAAGGTATTAGGTAACAATTCGCCTTCGTCTAACATTCCTGCAAAAAGCAACGGTTTCAAAATACTTCCAGAACTTCGCGGTGCCGAAATAACATCTACATCTTTTTGATGGTTTTTGTCGGTGGGAGCATTACCCACATAACCCACAATATTACGGGTTTCGACATCCACCACCAAAATGGCTAAGTTATAGACTTCATTTTGTTTGTATTGGTAATAATAATTTTGAGCAATTTGATTTAAGCGTTCTTGCAAAGCAAAATCAATAGTAGTTTTTACTTTTTGACCTTCTTGCTTTTTGGCTGTTTTTTGTAATAAATGCGGAGCCATTTGCGGTAAATCAAACGGTTTTTGAGGTAACGGTTCTTGCAAAGCCATTTCATACGAAAGTTGGTCCAACACTTTATTTTCATATAATTTTTCCAACAACCGATTGCGTTTTTCAAGTAACCGTTGTTGGTTTTTCCCGGGATAAATTAAGCTTGGAGCATTTGGTAAAACGGCTAACGTAGCTGTTTCTGCCCACGATAACTGATGCGACTGCACACCAAAATACCGCCACGAAGCCATTTCCAAACCCACCACATTACTGCCAAACGGAGCGTGAGCCGCATACAATTTTAAGATTTCTTTTTTAGAATGACGCAGTTCTAAACGTGTTGCCAAAACCACTTCGATAATTTTTTCAAAATACGTTCGGGTTTGCCCTTTTCGGGAAAGGCGAATGACTTGTTGGGTTAACGTACTTCCGCCACGAACCACGCGATTGGCTTTGCGGTTTTGCCGAAATGCATTCCACATAGAAATGGGATTAAAACCCGGATGATAATAAAAATGTTGATCTTCAAAAGCGATGATGCACTGTTGAAATTTCTCCGGCACACTATCCGCTGCCGGAAACCGCCACTGTCCATCACGAGCGATTTTGGCTCCTAATAAATTACCTTCTTTGCTTTCAATCACGGTGGAATACGGTTCGTTAAAAAGCGTTCGTGGCAAACAAAAATAATAACCAAGCAACAACACTAAAATCAAAATGAATTTAATTTTATGTTGGAGGATTTTGGTTTTGGCTTTATGGAGGAAGGTTTTGAACACGGAATTAAAACTAATTTTTATTATTCATCTTGTTAAAAAGGTAAACTCCT
Organism: Flavobacterium sp.; assembly: GCF_036759525.1. GTDB lineage: Bacteria > Bacteroidota > Bacteroidia > Flavobacteriales > Flavobacteriaceae > Flavobacterium. The sequence continues at coordinate 72,351 of NZ_DAIOUN010000001.1, forward strand.
ATGTCTCTGACTTCAGAGAGTGTTCTAAAATATACTTATTGAAAACTTTGTACATATACTCTTTTATTAATCAAGTTCAATTATTTTAACAGCTTCATTTATGTACATATTTGAATCATAATTAATAGCGTTCTCTATTATTCTATAATCTAATTTGAGTCCATTTCGTTGAACACTTTGGCCATTGGGATAAAAACCACCATATCCAGTAAATGCCTCTTCAGAACCATCAGGCAAAGTAAAAAGGGTAATATTAGTTGGAGCCCCACTAGTTTGTTCGCCTATAGTAATACAATTGGGTGATTGCTGTATTGCCATTCCAATAAATTCACCTCTACTTGCCGTATTTCTATCAACCAATAAAATTACTTTCCCTTTATAATACTTCTTAGCACTAGCAGCCGCCTTAAAAGGATCACTTATGAATCGTAAGGGAGCTTCAGCATCATATTCACAAACAGATGGATAAGCATTTATAGGTAAACTAACCTTTATAAACTCTTTTCTTATTGACAATAGATGTTTAGTAATATCAGATGCAGTAAGGTTTTTTGGATATTTTCTCAAATCTACAATCAATCCTTTTGTAGAGGAGAACTGTTTAAAAGCATTTTTTACATCCTTTTTTGTCATTTTCCCTAAATTTAAATACCCAATTTTTGGCTTAACAAAATAAAAATTGTCCTTAATATCCGTTTTGTCTGTTTTGGCATCGAAGTCAAACTTTTCATATAACTTAATATACTTGTTGACCACTTCACCATTCTTTTTTATTATATCAACATTAATGGAATCTACATTATTACATAATATTAAACTGTATGACAAGCCTACATTAAGTGCATTTGAATTTGAAGCTGATATCAAACTTGCAAAAGTAGAAGTGATATAGGTTGAAATTTTTTGATTTTTGATTTTCACAATAACATCTCCAAGTTCAATTCCGTTCTCTTCGGCTAGTTTCTTGTTTACAAAACGATTTACAACAGCAGAATCATTCACTATCTTCACATTGAAACTTGCATAAAATTTAAACAATGAATCCCTAACTTCACTAGAGAAACCCATGGAATGAGAATCATTTAATTTTGCAACAATCTTCAATTTTGCAATCTCATACGTTACTTTTGAGTTTGCATTTGAAAAATTGTTGATAGCACCATCCAAAACATCAAACCACTTTTCATCGGTCAAATATTTATTTAGATTCCAATATTGCATCGCATTCCAAAAACTAAATAAAGTCAACAATCGATGGTGTTTGTTGTTTAAATCGAAATCTTTAATTCCTTTCTCATTTTCAAAGGAAACCATTCTAGTGAGCTTACTTACTTTTGCATAAAAATTACCTATATTTCCGTTGATTTTCAATTTATTCAGCTCACTTGTTAATTCAACGCCAAATACTGCACTATCAATCCAATCATAATCTTGGTTTTTTAAAAAAAGTTTTGAATTATCAATCTTTCTTTCTTTAAAACTAGTGCTTTTAGAATTGTACTTTCTAACGAAGTCCAATAAAAAAACATTTATTTTTTCTTGTGATTCAATTTTTTCGGAACTTTCCATAAGCTCTAAAAAAATACCACCCCAATCGTATTTTCCCTTGCTAACATCCGGATGATGATATTTCATTAATCCCCAAACTAATCCTACTTGTTTGAATTTTTGTATGTCTGTTAATTTCGTTTGTGAGTTAAGAATAGAACTTGTAAAAATAATTAGAAATAAAAAATGTTTTTTCATAAAAAAAGATACACGAATTAAATGACAATAAAGACCCTCATAGCTTCATTAATAAATAAAAATAGGATTTCTTGGATTCTAACTATCTTACTTTTCTGTTAAATGTTTCTTTTGAAACGATTATTTGACAAAACCCCATAGCCCTGATTGCAGCGAAAAGCCCACAGACGTGAACCGCGTTTTTTGGTGGGAGGCTGAGCGACCATAGAAGCTCCAGCAAACCGCCTAAAAAAACCGGGTTCAGGGCGAGGACTTGCAGCGGAAAGCAGGATTAGCTTCATATAAAATTCTTTATGAGATTCCTCCTGCGTCGGAATGACACAACGAGGAGGAAAATCGGAATGACATAACTGTACAAATGATCAAACTCTTAATAATCTAAAAAAACTTGATTTAAAAATAAACTAAAAATTAACTAACTTTAAAAGGATAATCAACCCGATTATAAATAATATTAAGCCTCCAAAATAGCCTTTTAAATGCATTACATATGATGTTGTTAATTCTGCTTTACGTTTTCTGCCATCGATAAATGTAATGATAAATATAAATGTTCCTAAAACAATTAAAAAAACTGATAAACCAAACTTCATAACATAATTATATTTTTTTATTAGTACTTTAAATTTCGCTTTAATCCTTCACCACTTCCACCCACTGCCCCAAGGTTCGTGCCGCATACGTGTTATCATACATCGCTTCGGCTTGCATGCCCGGTAAATAGTAACGACCCAAGTACGACGCATTCAAGAGCACTCGGAACGTTCTGGACTCGTTGGCTTTGAGGCCAAAATAGAAATTGGTGCGGTCGTCGCGAATGTCGATATGGTCGGCTACGTTGTTGCCAAAACTGCCAAAATCGGTGAAACGGGTGTTTACAATTTCAAATCCTGACGGTAAAATTTGGGTCAATGCCACGTTTTCTACTCGTTCATTGGTTTGGTTTCGGATGGTGATTTCGGCAATAAACTCGGTGCCTTGAGCAATTTTGGTTACGTTCACCGGGGCTCCGCTTCGGTTTTTGAAAATCAAATTGGTAAACAACTTGCTTTGCATGGCTTTTTCCTGCCCAATCGGCAAAATACCACTCGTGAGCACCCGCACATACAAGGTGTTGGATTTGGTGTTTTTGAGCGTAATGGAATTGCTTCCGGTTTTGATTGCTAAGTTTCGATTGGCCAACGATTTTGCGGTTTTAATGCTCTCCGGTTTTCCATTAACGGAGTAAGTAATCGCTACCCCTTTTCCACCGTTTTGTTGGGCAAATTTAGACATGGCATACAAACTATATGCCGTGGTTTGCGTGCTCATCCACTGGTCGGAAGCCATATTTTTAGCTAAATCAGTCGCCATTTTGAACGCACGTTGCTTATCGCCCAACAAAATCAAGGTTTCCAATGCCATTGCTCTGTTGCGGTCGGACGAACCGTAATAATAATAATTTGGTTTGGAATCGTCAATTTTGCTTTGGTTAAACACACTTTGAGCCGCTTGTTTTTGTCCCGCCAACGCATACGCAGCCGCCAAACGCAATTTACTTTCGTTGGAAATTCCTGTGGTTTCTCGCAAACGGTTCATCGAAGCCATATCGGGTGAGCCGGCCAAAGCCAACGTATATAAGCGATAGGCTTGAGCAAAATCGTTTCCGTTTTTGGCAAATCGCCATTCTTTGGCTGTTTTTTGTTGGAATCCTATCCATTTGGCTTTGAAATTCAGTGGCAATACATAGCCTTTTTTCTCGGCTTCAATCAAGAAATGTCCCACGTAGGACGAACTCCAATCGTCGGCATAATTTTGTCCGTTCCAATACGAGAATCCACCATTTGATATTTGGAAACCGCCTAATTTTTGAATGCCGATTTTGATGTTTTTCTGAATTTCAGTTTTACGGTTTTGGTCTAAATCGAAAATATCGGACAAATACAATTGCGGAAACACACTCGACGTGGTTTGCTCCAAACAACCGTGTGGATACTGAATCAGATACTGTAATCTTCTGCTAAAATCAATGGTTGGGAAAGACGAAACTTCCAATTGAGCTTTGTTGCTTCCGGCGACACCAAAGGTAGAAACAGCAATGGTTTTAGAGCTATTGGGTTCTAAAACTACATCGGTAAACTCATTTGTAATCGGGTTTGGATTGGTGATGTCCAATTCAACTTCATACGTTGCTTTTTCATTACCGGATGTGGCAATGATTTGAACTTTTGCCAATCCGGTGGCACTGCCAACTTCCAAATTGAAGTACACCATTTTTTCATCCGGTTGAGCGAAAGTCAAGCTTTGTGAACTGCTTCCAATGACACGCACACCGTTATTGGTTTTGATTTGTACCGAAACATTTTTTACTTTCGATTCCATGGCAAAAAGCGTTACCGGAAGCGTTACTTTTTCGGAAGGTGAAATTTTTCTTGGCAACGAAGCCAACACCATCAATGGTTTTCTGACCGGAGTGGTTTTTTCAGCTGCACCGTACGCACTTGAATTTACATCACCGGCCACCACCATGGTACGAACCGAACCCACATAATTGGGCAACTTGATTTGATGTGTTTTACTTTGTCCTTTTTCCAACTTGAATGGGCCAAAATACATAACCACCGGTTTAAAACGATTGGCTTTTTTGGCTTTGCTTCCCCCTAAATCTTCGTCACCACCAATGCTGAAAACTTGGTTAATTCTTTCACCATACGCTCCAATTACGTCATCAAAAATATCCCAGGTTTTTACGCCTAAGGCTTCACGAGTATAGAAACTGTTCCACGCATTTGGCGTTTTAAAACGGGTTAAATCCAACAAACCATCATCTACAATCGCCAAAGTATAGGTCATGGCTTTTCCTGATTTTTCGCTTACGCGGATGTTGGTTTTACTCTCCGGTTTCAAGACTTCCGGCATACTGATTTGAGGTTCAAGAATGGTGTTTTTATCAATCACTTCTATCGGTACAATTCCATACAAACGAATTGGTGAATCATTCAAAGTGGACGCGTGGGGTTGCAATAAGGTAATATGCACAAACACATTCGGAGCCATGTCGCCGGTGATTGGAATTTCAACATTGGTTTCACCTTTTTGGGTGTTGGCCCAAAGTGTTTTTACGACACGCGAACCATTTTCTAACGAAATTAACGCTCTTCCTCCGGCACTCGATGGAAAGGAAATTTTAGCTTTTTCGCCAACAGAATAATTCTTTTTATCCGTAGAAAATAGCAACATCGAAGCGTTAGACGAATCGGTATTTCTAGTTTTTCCGGACCAATACGGCCAATCAATCATTACGGTAGAACCGGTGGCGTGTCCGCCTTCTTCATCCGTTACTCGAATTAAATAACGACCCCATTCATTTTCTTCGTTTTTGAATTGTATGCTGGCTTTGCCATTGGCATTCGTGTTAACAGTAAAATTCTTGAACGCTGTTGTTGAATTGGAGGAAACATAACTGGAAAGATTATCATAACTCGCATCCCACCACCAACGCCATTCTACTTTATACACTTGTACTTTTAAATTTTGCACTGCTTTTGGATTTCCTTTTTCATCCACAGTTACAATATCATAACGGTTCATTTTTCCGGTTTCTAACAAGCCGTAACGGTTTGGTTCAGGTGTTTTTAAACCAATATAGGTTTGATATGGCGAAAGTGTGGCCACCATTACATCGGTACTGAAATCGCCCCCGTTTTCATAAACTTTGGTCATCAAACTGGCTTTCAACATTCCGGGTGATTCAGTGCTTACTTTCGGTTGAAAACTAACGGTTGCTTTTCCTTCTGCATTTACTTTTCCGCTGAAAATATTGGTTTCTTCCGTTTCAAATTGACGAATCGGATCATCAAAATTGTAATTAGCAAATCCTTTGAACGTGGTTTTTTGTTGCATGATTTTAGCTTGCATTTCCATTTTTAAATCTTTGGCAACGGCACCATGCAACCAAGCTACTTCTACTTGACTGGTATTGATCTTGGAAGTAGATAAAATCTCGGAATCAAATTTGTTTTTGATTTTTAAACGATTGGGTTTAATGGTTTCAATCTTGATGTTTTTGTAAAATCGAGCTCCTCCCACACTGATTACCGCCTCCCAACTTCCGGTAGGATGCGAATCACGAGTAGGAATGATAAATTTGTAATGATTGAGTGGATTGTATTTTTGAACGGATTGAAAAGTCAACTTTCCGGTTGGATCATTCAATTTGAATTTGATCGGATGTGATTTGTCCAATTTACTGGCGGCATCATTAAGCATGAATCCTAAAAATAACGTATCGCCGGGACGCCAAACCCCTCTTTCGCCGTAAATATAGCCTTTGAGTCCTTTTTGTAATTTTTCACCGGATACATCAAAATTACTTACCGAAAGCGAATACCCTTCGTCTAATTTCACGTAAGTGGTTTGTTTATCCTTGGAAACAATGGCAAAAAAAGCATATTTTCCCACTTGAAAAGCGGTTATTCCTTCCGCATTGGTGGTTCCGGAAGCTAATTTTTGTTGTTGAAAATCATACAATTCAACCGTAGCTCCGCTAATAGCTTGCGTGTTGACAATATTTGTCACCGCAAAAGTATACGAACCATTTTCACCACGTTTGGCAATGACTCCCAGATCGGAAGCCAATACATTCATCCCAATTGGTCCACGACGGTAGTAATCCAATTCACAAGGATCTTTGCTATCGTACCAATCGTAATCATCATACCAATAATAGTCGTAGTAATCCTCGTCGTTGGAACGCACTTCATCGCTGTCTTCCTCATTTTCTTGTTCGGATTCAGTTACCGAATTACTACAACTGTACAAAGAATAACTTTTTTTGAACGACATTTCCACGCGATAAATCGCACCGGGTTCGGGGGTGATAATTTTGGATAAATCGATGGCAAATGTGTTCCATTTACTATAATTGGGTAATTTTTTGTCCAATAAATTGATGGTTTGTTTGGCTACAGGTGAAGCTACTTTTCGTAGGTTTCGCTTGCCGTTCAAATTATTATCTTGTAAAAATTGAAGAATGTTGTTTTTGTAAATTTTATACACTTTAACATCCACCGCTTTCAAGTTGGCCGATTCGAAATTGATTTTTAAATTGTTGGAACTCGGTAAAATGGTTCCGTTTTTCACAAATCGAATATTGGGTTTCATTTCGTTGAACGCCACACGTTGGGAATGGGTTTCTTTCATTTTATAGCCTTCGTCACTGGAAATTCCCTGAAAAACTTCTACCAACAAATCGCCTTTGAGAGGTTCGCTAAAAAAGACTTTAAGCAAATTCCCTTCGATGATGAATTTGGATGTTTGAGCCGTTTCAACCGCAACCAAACCTAGTAAATCTTGACCTTTTTTTATCGGGTCAGAAAAATTAATGAACAACGATTGGTTGTCTTCATCGCCTACTTCCATCCCTACAATTTTGAAATTGTTTTTGCCGGGAATATCATACTCCACACTTCCTTTTTGGTCGATGTTGAATGATTTTCCGTTCCATGAAATAGTAATTTTACTGTCTTCAACCTTACGCTGAATGCTATCAATGATAAATTTGAATTCGGTTTTTGTGCTAAGTGCTTTATCGAATTTAATTTTTAATTTATTACCGTTTTGAGTGGCTTCTACTAATTTGGTGACCGTCTCAAAATCAAGCCAGTCACTGGTTTGAATCGTTCCGTTTAAATAATTCAACTCTCGGCTGTAGGATTGCAAATCCAAAAGGTTCACTGTAAAATCTTGTTTGACTGTTTTAACAGAAAACTTAAATTCTTCCAATCCTTTTTCCGTTTTGATAAGTTTGGCTAATTTGAAAATAATACGATATTCGGTGTCTTGTTCCAACGGTTTTTCGGGTACAAAAGCAATAGTGTTGGAGGACAATGCTACCATTTTTCCTTTTATACTGGGAGAAATCTCAAATAAACCCGCATCAATTTCCTGATTTGGTTGCCATTCTGTTTTGTCAAACGCTAACGTCACTCGGATATCCGAATGAGCTGATTGTAATCCGGAACTAAAACTGAGAATATAGTTCTCGTACTTCGAAAAATCAGAATTGAATTCTTCGGTAGAAACTTTTTTGCCACAAGAGTGTAGCACAACAACCGCAACAAAAAGTTGCATCAAACGTTTGATTGACATTGTTCAAAAAGATTAAAAAATGGAACGAAAATGGTGTGGGTACTTATTGACGATAACACAAAAAGTATTCCAAATATTGTGTTAAAGTTAATTATTTTTAAGAAGAATTTTTGGATTAAATTATTTCCGTTTGGAGGCAAAAAAACGGAGCATTAAATCGGAGGCTTCATTAGCTAAAACCCCTGAAACCACTTCTGTTTTCGGGTGAAGTTGGGTACCCATTGTCATAAAACCGCGTTGTTCATCTCGGGCTCCAAAAACGATTTTAGAAATCTGACTCCAATACAATGCACCGGCACACATTTGACACGGTTCTAAAGTTACGTAAAGCGTGCATCCTTTTAAATATTTTCCGCCTAAGAAATTGGCTGCAGACGTAATGGCTTGCATTTCGGCATGAGCCGTCACATCGTGTAGCAATTCGGTTAAATTATGCGTTCGAGCAATGATTTTATCATCCACCACTATCACGGCACCAACCGGAATTTCACCTTTTTCAAATGCGGTTTCAGCTTCTTGCAAAGCTTTTTTCATGAAATAAGTGTCGTTGAAAGGATTTTCCATAGAAACAAAAATACAATTTCAATTCGTACATTTGTCCTATGGTTGATAATTTACTGCAACATATCGAATTTCCTTCTGATTTACGCAAACTAAACGTAAATCAATTGCCGCAATTGGCTCAGGAATTACGCGACTTTATCATTGATATTGTTTCGGTTAAAGAAGGACATTTGGGAGCTAGTTTAGGTGTGGTAGAATTAACCATTGCTTTGCATTATGTGTTCCATACGCCGGAAGATTTGCTCGTTTGGGATGTGGGTCATCAAGCTTACGGCCATAAAATTTTAACCGGACGAAAATCAGTTTTTCATACCAATCGCCAATTAAATGGCATTTCAGGTTTTCCCAAACGAAGTGAAAGTGACTATGACACCTTTGGTGTTGGGCATTCCTCTACTTCTATTTCTGCGGCGTTGGGCATGGCGATTGCTTCTCAATTAAAAGGAGAAAACAAACATCATATTGCGGTTATTGGCGATGCTTCGATTGCTAGCGGCATGGCGTTTGAAGGATTGAATCATGCCGGTGTTACCGATGTAAATTTACTCGTGATTTTAAACGATAATGCAATTGGAATTGACCCGAGTGTTGGAGCGTTGAAAAATTATCTTACGGCTGTAAAAGAGGGTAAAAATCCAAAAGTCAACAATATGATCAAGTCGCTGAATTTTGATTATTCAGGTCCGATTGACGGTCATGATATTTTTGCGTTGATTTCAGAATTTGAACGGTTGAAAAAAGTTAAAGGTCCGAAGTTTTTGCACGTTATCACTACCAAAGGTAAAGGTTTACAAAAAGCGGAAGAAGATCAAGTAAAATATCATGCTCCGGGGAAATTTGATAAAATAACCGGGGAAATTCATCTCAAAGAAGAAAGCCATTTGCCCCCAAAATTTCAAGATGTTTTTGGTTTGACTTTAGTTGAATTGGCTGAGCAAAACGAAAAAATTATTGGTATAACTCCAGCAATGCCAACGGGAAGTTCCCTCAAATTCATGATGGATGCTTTTCCGGAAAGAGCTTTTGATGTAGGCATAGCCGAGCAACATGCTGTGACATTATCTGCAGGAATGGCATCACAAGGAATGATTGTTTTTTGCAACATTTATTCTACTTTTTTACAACGAGCTTATGATCAAGTAATTCACGATGTGGCCTTGCAAAATTTACCGGTTATTTTTTGTTTAGACCGAGCCGGTTTAGTGGGTGAAGATGGAGCCACCCATCATGGCGTTTTTGATTTGGCGTATTTGCGATGCATTCCTAATATGATTATTTTTTCACCACGGAATGAAATTGAATTGCGAAATATGCTTTACACCGCACAATTGGGATTAAATCATCCCATCGCCATTAGATATCCCAGAGGAAGAGGTGAAATAGTCGATTGGCAACAACCGTTTCAAAAAATTGAAATCGGAAAGGCTACTTTATTGAAAAAAGGATCAAAAGTGGCTATTTTAACGAATGGTTATATTGGACGAAATGTAACTTTAGCTCTAGCCGAAATGGAAAATGCAGCCTTGTTTTCGCATTTTGATTTTCCGTTTGTCAAACCGTTGAATGAAGAACTTTTACATTCTATTTTTGAAGAATATGAAAGCATAGTAACAATAGAAGACGGGTCAATTATTGGCGGATTTGGTTCGGCTATTGCAGAATTCAAATCAAAATATAATTACAAAAATAACGTTGATGTACTAGGTATTCCTGATAAATTTATAGAACAAGGTAAAATTGACGAATTACAGACTTTGTGTGAAATTAATAGTGAAAGTTTGTTAAGATTTTTGTCAGGTTATTCAAAATAAGCATTTTTGCATTTTTAAAATAAGTCTTCTTTTAATGAAATCATTCTCGGTTCTAATCGCAATAATTTTACTTCCCGTAATTTGTTTCACGCAAAACCTAACGCCTATTGATAGTATTGTAAAGGTGAAAGATACAACGTATTGGACACACAAAAACATGCTTGGCCTCGATTTAAGTCAGATTGCTTTTATCAATTGGAATGCGGGGGGAAACAGTTCCATTTCCGGACTTTTTAAAGCTGATTTTGGTAGGAAATACATGAAAGAAAACATATTATGGAATAACGAAATGAGTATTCGTTACGGAATTAACAAGCAAGAGGGTAGAGAGCTTCGCAAAACTGATGATGCATTTTCGGTATTGTCCAATTTTGGTTATCGCAAACATCCGGGATCCAATTGGTTCTACTCCGCTCGTTTTAACTTTAATACACAATTTACCAACGGATATGCCTATCCCAATACGCAATTGGCTATTTCTAAACCTTTTGCACCAGCTTATATCTTTTTGGGAGCAGGTTCAGAATACAATAGAAAAGATTTAAATTTAAACTTTTATTTTTCGCCTTTAACATTGAAAACCACTTTAGTATTAGACCGAAGACTAGCCGATTTGGGTTCGTTTGGAGTTACAAAAGCTTTGTTTGACGAAGAAGGGAATCTATTGAGAAGGGGACGAAAAAGTCGAAACGAATTTGGTATGCTTTTTAATAATTTTTGGAAAACCGAAGTTTACAAAAATATGATTTTAGAGCATCGGGTTTCGCTATATTCTGATTACATAAACAATTATGGAAATATTGATATTGACTGGCAACTGCAACTAAACATGGTTGTAAACCAATACGTTAGAGCCAACATTGGATTTCATATGATTTACGACGATGACATCAAAGCTAAGAAAGAAGTCGAAGGGGAACAAATTACAATTGGACCCCGTATTCAGTTTAAACAAGCTTTGGGTGTAGGCGTTGTGTATGCTTTTTAATGGGTATTAGAAGCAATAATTTTATGCATCAAAATAGCATTACCGTCTGTCAAAAGTGAAATGTAATGCGAAATATGCAACAAGCGTTCATACAAACCCTTTTTCTCAACCTGGTATTTTTCGGGAAGTAATTTAAGTACCAAATGGTCGTAATTGGTCATTTTATCCTCAAACTTGTTATTTACAGCTGTGATGAATGTATCCAGTAAATGTGCAAGAACGTGGTACCCGTTTATTTCTTTTTCGATTACTTCTCTACTTTGGTAAATTTTTTTGACACTCAATTGAATAATGTCATTCATTTGGGCTTTGTATTTACTCTTATCTGTTAAGGCATAGGGAAATTGACCTCGCATAATTGCTTCTTCGTTTTCTAAAAATACCCGAACAGCCTCATTAATCAAACTTCCTATAGCTAATGCCCTCAAATAACTTATACGATCTTCCTTGGTTTGTAATGAATAAAACTTGGCTGAGTCAATTGTGTCTTTTACTAATTTCAACAAATATTCTAAAGCGTAATCTTCATCAACCAAACCGAGATTTATGCCGTCTTCAAAGTCGATAATGGTGTAACAGATATCGTCTGCCGCTTCTACTAAATAGGCCAACGGATGGCGTTCGTATCCAATATCATCTCCTGATTTATTGGGTATCAAACCCAACTCCTCTGCGACTTCTTGAAAAAAGGCTTTGTCTTGTTGAAAAAAACCGTATTTTTTATCGGCAATGTTAGGCGTTGGTTTTTTTGGTAAACTTTCTTTAGGGTACTTCATAAAAGCACCTAAAGTAGCATAGGAAATTCTGAGTCCGCCTTCGTTACCGGGTCTGTTTCCGGTTAAAACAGAAAACCCGTTGGCATTGCCTTCAAAATCAATTAAATCCTGCCATTCTTTTTCAGAAAGTTGGTTTTTGAATTGCAAACCGTTTCCGTTTTTAAAATATTCGCCAATGGCTTTTTCTCCGGAATGTCCAAAGGGTGGATTTCCAATATCATGGGCCAAACAAGCGGCAGCAACAATGGCTCCAAAATCATTCATGTGATACCCGTGCACATCTTTTAAATACGGATATTTTTCGATTATTTTTTTTCCTACCAATCTGCCAATGGAACGACCTACAACCGAAACTTCCAAACTATGAGTCAATCGCGTATGTACGAAATCGGTTTTAGAAAGTGGAATAACTTGCGTTTTGTCTTGCAAACTTCGGAACGCTGCAGAAAAAATTATTCTATCGTAATCAACTTCAAAACCCAATCGGGTGTCGTCTTGTTCCAAGCGTAAACGTTTTCCGGTGTCGCCTTGCCTTTTGAGCGATAAAAGTTGTTCCCAGTGCATCATAAAATTTCAGCTAAAAAAAGGATGTTTTTAATTTTTAGAATTTCTTATTTATCGTTTGCCAAAAAGAAATGCTTGGACTTTTTAGGATACTGATTGTAACTGATATCACTTGGATTTTCAATTACTGACTTTATATTGATTACATCACCTAATTTGAAATTGGCTTGAGTGTATTTGTAATCTAGAAGATATTCGCCACAGAAATAATTTCCTTTTTCATCTTTCTCAATAACTCCGGTATAGATTCCTTTTTTCTCTTTTGACATGATTCCAAGTTTGATTTCCAAATGTACGAATTGGAATCGATAAAAAAGAACAGCTCCTCATAAAATGAAGAGCTGCTTATTACTTATTCCTGATTTTTTGCTTAAGACCCACACATCTCACAATCTTCCGGGCCTGAGTTTCGGGCTCTTTCAATCATGGCTCTATATTCTTCGGGCGACATTTCTACCGGTTCATTTACTACTGCAATGGCTTCTAGCTTTTGAGCGGCCGGTTGTTCAATAATTTGTACCGGCTCGGCTTTTTTATCATTATTTAAGGTAAACTTGATGGCATCTACTGCTGCTTTGGTTCTCAAATAATACATTCCTGTTTTTAATCCGGATTGCCAAGCATAGAAGTGCATTGAAGTTAATTTAGCATAGGTTGCCCCTTCCATAAACAAGTTCAACGATTGTGATTGGTCAATAAAATAACCGCGTTGACGAGACATATCAATAATGTCTTTCATGCTCATTTCCCAAACCGTTTTATACAATTCTTTTATGTCTTGTGGAATGGCATCAATATTTTGAACCGAACCGTTGTGACGCATGATTTCTTGTTTCAACGTCTCGTTCCATAAACCTAATTTTACCAAATCTTCCAACAAATGTTTATTTACTACAATGAACTCTCCAGAAAGCACTCTTCGGGTGTAGATATTTGAAGTATACGGTTCAAACGCTTCGTTGTTCCCCAAAATTTGAGAAGTGGAAGCCGTGGGCATTGGAGCTACAAGCAATGAGTTTCTCACCCCGTGTTCTACTACTTCTTTTCTCAAACTTTCCCAATCCCATCTTCCGGATAGATCGCTGTCTTTTAATCCCCACAAATTGTATTGGAACTCTCCTTGGGAAATGGGTGACCCTTTGAATGTTGAATACGGTCCTTCTTCTTTGGCCATTTCCATAGAAGCGGTTACGGCTGCAAAATATAAGGTTTCAAAAATTTCTTGGTTTAATTGTTTAGCTTCATCACTGGTAAAAGGCAAACGCATCAAAATGAATGCATCGGCCAAACCTTGTACACCCAAACCAATGGGTCGGTGACGCATATTGGAATTCTCTGCTTCCGGAACCGGATAATAGTTTCTATCAATTACGCGGTTCAAGTTGCGTGTTACACGTTTTGTTACATCATATAATTTTTGGTGATCAAATTTTCCATTCTCTACAAACATGGGTAGCGAAATAGAAGCCAAATTACACACGGCAATTTCATCTGCTGATGTATATTCTAAAATCTCCGTACACAAGTTTGAAGAACGAATCGTTCCTAAGTTTTTCTGATTTGATTTACGGTTTGCGGCATCTTTGTAGAGCATGTATGGCGTTCCGGTTTCAATTTGCGATTCCAGAATTTTTTCCCATAACTCACGTGCTTTGATCGTTTTTCTTCCTTTCCCGGCTGCTTCATACGAAGTATAAAGGGCTTCAAATTCATCGCCATATACATCGCATAATCCCGGACATTCGTTAGGACACATTAAGGTCCAAGTAGAATCTTCCTGTACCCGTTTCATGAACAAATCGGAAGTCCACATCGCAAAGAATAAATCTCTGGCACGCATTTCTTCTTTACCGTGGTTTTTCTTCAAATCCAAGAATTCAAAGATATCGGCATGCCACGTTTCTAAATAAATAGCAAAACTTCCTTTTCGTTTTCCGCCCCCTTGATCTACGTAACGAGCGGTATCGTTAAATACTCGCAACATTGGAACAATTCCGTTTGAAGTTCCGTTTGTGCCGCGAATGTAAGAGCCCGTTGCACGTACATTGTGAATTGAAAGACCGATACCACCGGCAGACTGCGAAATTTTGGCGGTTTGTTTTAAGGTATCGTAAATCCCGTCAATGCTATCATCTTTCATGGTCAACAAGAAACAAGATGACATTTGCGGTTTTGGTGTACCGGCATTGAATAAAGTAGGTGTAGCGTGTGTGAAGAATTTTTTCGACATTAATTCATACGTTTCTTTCACGGCTTCAATATCATTTAAATGAATCCCAACCGAAACACGCATTAACATGTGTTGCGGACGCTCCACAATTTTTCCGTTTATTTTTAATAAATAGGAACGCTCTAGTGTTTTAAAACCAAAATAGTCATAATTAAAATCACGGTTGTAAATAATCATAGAGTCCAATACTTCTGCATTGTTTTTGATTACTTCGTATACCTCATCTGAAATCAAAGGAGCTTTTTGACCCGTACGTGGATTTACGTACAAGTACATATCGGTCATGGTTTCAGAAAATGATTTTTTGGTATTTTTATGTAGATTCGATACCGCAATACGTGCGGCCAACTGGGCATAATCGGGATGTGTTACCGTCATGGAAGCGGCGGTTTCTGCGGCCAAGTTATCCAATTCAGAAGTGGTTACACCGTCATATAAACCTTCAATTACTCGCATGGCTACCTTTACGGCATCCACTAAATCATTCAATCCGTAACAGAGTTTTTTAATTCTGTCGGTGATTTTGTCAAACATTACCGGTTCTTTGTGCCCGTCTCTTTTTACTACATACATACGCTTTAGTTTTTTGTAAAACAGAAAATCCCTTTTGCTGTTTTGGTTATTTGTAAATTGGTTTTTGGGAAACTACTCCCGGTATTTTGAACCCGTTTAGGGATAGGTAATCAATTAAAAATCAGCATCAAAGCTAATTTTTTGAGCTTCTGAATCGTTGTTCATTACCCCGGCTTTTTGGTATTCTGCTACTCTTTTTTCAAAGAAATTGGTTTTTCCTTGTAGCGAAATCATATCCATAAAGTCGAACGGATTGGAAGAATTGTAGACTCTTTCACATCCTAATTCTACTAATAGGCGGTCGGCAACAAACTCCAAATATTGGGTCATCAATGTAGAGTTCATACCAATCAAACTTACCGGAAGTGACTCGGTGATAAATTCTCTTTCGATAGTTAAAGCATCGGTAATAATTTCGGTAATTCTAGCTTTTGAAACTTTATTTACCAAATGATGGTTGTGTAAATGCACCGCAAAATCACAATGCACCCCTTCGTCACGCGAAATCAATTCGTTTGAAAAGGTCAAGCCAGGCATTAAACCTCTTTTTTTCAACCAAAAAATCGAACAAAATGCCCCTGAGAAGAAAATTCCTTCAACTGCAGCAAAAGCAATTAATCGTTCTGCAAATGAATCCGATTTAATCCAACGCAAAGCCCAGTTGGCTTTCTTTTGAATAGCCGGAAATACTTCAATAGCGTGAAATAAAATGTTTTTTTCTTTTTCGTCTTTTACATACGTATCAATCAATAACGAATAGGTTTCGCTGTGGATGTTTTCCATCATAATTTGGAAACCGTAGAAAAATTTAGCTTCGGGATATTGCACTTCGTTTACAAAGTTTTCCGCTAAATTTTCATTTACAATACCATCTGAAGCTGCAAAAAAAGCTAATATGTGCTTGATAAAATACTTTTCATCGTCATTTAACTTGGTATTCCAATCGGTTAAATCTTGATGTAAATCAATTTCTTCTGCGGTCCAGAAACTGGCTTCCATTTTTTTGTACCATTCCCAAATGTCGTGATGCTTAATGGGAAAAATAACAAATCTGTCTTTATTTTCTTGCAAAATAGGTTCTACTGCTGCCATCTTTTTCTTTTATTTTTTAGTAAGTGGATTAAATGTGGGTTCTTAAGAGTTACAAAGATTGCAATTCAAAATGGTAAATGAAAGTCAAACTTATTCACAATCGGGCTTAGTTTTTAACAACGGATGAGGTTTTTCTTACCTGGAAATTAAAACTTCAAAAACTTGAATATCAGACACTTGAAAACGTGTTTGTTAGCGATAGAAAGGAAAAAAGTAAAATTTTTAAGAAATAATTAGGCAGGAAAGTAAGCCAAAAAATTACTTTTCTTTATGGTACTCTTCCCCCACTTTTTCGAGTTCTTGATACCATTGTTCACCAAATTTTCTAACGAGAGCTTCTTTGACGAATTTATAAACCGGAACTTCCAATTCTTTACCTAAAGAACAGGCCGGACTACAAATGTCCCAACGGTGATAATTTACGGCTGCAAAATCGGAAAAGTCCTTAACTCGAATGGGATACAAGTGACACGAAACCGGTTTTTTCCAAGCCACAACACCTTGATTGTAGGCTTGCTCGATGCCACACAAAGCCGTCTTTCCATCAAAAATCACGTAGGCACAATCTTTTCCGTTGATTAAAGGGGTTTCCAATTCCCCATCGGCTCCAGTAATCCAAGTTCCTTGTTTTTCAATCGCTTCAATACCTTCTTTTCGTAAAAACGGTTTTACTTTAGGAAAAATTTCTTCCAAAATTTTGGCTTCATCCTTGTTCAAAGGAGCTCCGGCATCGCCATCTACGCAACAAGCCCCATGACAAGCTGTTAAATTGCATACAAATTCTTTTTCCAGAATTTCCTCAGACACGATAGTTTTTCCTAATTGAAACATTTTTTGGATATACGAATGATTGGTACAAAGGTACAAAGGTTTGAGGAAAATTGACTCAAATTATTAACGGTATTTTAGGGAAAAGCCACTTTAAAAACTTTAATTTTGTCCCAAAATACAGAATAATGGAAATTGATTTGCGAGAAATATTTACGGCTACAATGGTCCTCTTTGCCGTGATAGATATAGTAGGTAGTATTCCTATTATTATAGATTTGAGACAAAAAGTAGGACATATCCAATCTGAAAAAGCTTCGTTGGTAGCAGCTTGCATCATGATTGCGTTTTTATTTGTGGGAGAAACTATTTTGAGTTTAATTGGTATTGATATTAATTCGTTTGCTGTGGCGGGTTCGTTTGTATTGTTTTTTTTAGCCTTGGAAATGATTTTGGGTATCCGTTTGTATCGAGATGAAAATCATGGTTCAGCTTCTATTGTTCCCATTGCCTTTCCTTTGATTGCCGGTGCCGGAACGATGACGACTATACTTTCTATAAGGGCCGAATTTCAAACGGTAAATATTATCATTGCCATCGTATTAAACATAATCTTAGTGTATGGTGTTCTCAAATCTTCATCAAGAATTGAACGTTTTTTAACCCAAAACGGATTAAGCGTTATCCGAAAAGTATTTGGGGTTGTACTTTTGGCTATTGCTGTAAAATTATTTGCAGCTAATGTTAAAGGTCTTTTTGAATAAATACAGAAAATGTATCTTTGTTTTAATTACCGGAAAGAATGAAAATTTTTACTTACATAGTTATTGCTTTAGCCTTTGGTTTAATTGTTTTTAATGTATTTCAATTGGACTTTGAGAATTTGACAGATGACAACAGTTTGATTGCCTTGATTGGTATTGTTGCTGCCTTTTGTGCCATATTGATATTGTTGATTTTCAAAATGTCAAAATCAATAGAAGATAAACTAAACGACCGCTAAATTCATGTTGGATGTTTTAATTATTGGAGGTGGTGTTTCTGGAGTTTCGTGTGCCCTTTTATTGGGGTCTGCTCATTCCAAACCTTTTGCATCTGATAAAAATATTGCCTTGATTGCTCATCAAAAAGCTTCTTCATTACAAGATGCTTTATTCAATAATGCATATGGAATTGAAGCCGGGAAATTAGGCCGTGAATTACTTTCCGAAAGTTTAACACATCTTTCTGCTACTTATCCGCATATTCTACAAATTCCAAACGAAAAAGTTTTGAAAATTGAAGGAGAAAACCAAAATTTTCTGGTAACTACAAACAAAAATATTTACCAAACCAAATTGGTAGTTATTGGCATTGGAGCCGGAAATCCGTTTACCATTGAAGGTTTGGAAGAATATGTAATTCCACACCAAAAAGCCAACCCGGAGAAAAACCGTATTCAATTGAAAAACCACGACCATTTAGTAAAAGACGGTGTTTACGTTTGTGGCACATTGGCCGGATGGCGAAGTCAATTATCGATTGCTTCCGGAAGCGGAGCTGCTGTTGCGACAGATATTTTAACGTTGTGGAATGGCGGGGTGCACGTTCAAGTGCATGATAGTATAAAGAAGTAGCAGTTGGTTGTAAAACCAAACTTAAAACCTGATACATATCCAAAGGGTAATAAGGTAAAGCAATACCGAAATTAAAAATTTACCTATTCAACACTTCCAGTATCATCAAATCTGATTTCAAAATCAGTTCGTAGTAGCGTTCTTCATCAAACAACTGACGAGCAAATTCAGCCATCAGATAGTTTTTTACAAGTTCTGAATGGGTTTGTAAACTCAAAGATACTCCGTTTGATTTAAGGTATTTTTCAAAGCTTTTGACATAATCACTTGAAGATTCAAATTTGGATTTAAATGCATCAAAAGTCATTCCTTCATAAACTTTACGGTTTTGATCTAATTGTTCAAACACAAAATAACTGACTATGCCGGATTGCATGAGCATCTCGGTGGCTTCGTCACCATGTTTTCCGTTTAAAGGCACAAATACATCAGGAATAATTCCGCCACCACCATAAACCGTTCTGCCTTTAAGGGTTTTAAATTTTAGACTGTCGGCTACTTTAATACTGTCTTTTTGATAGAGTTCACCGTTGCGATAGCGTTTTTCAAACTCGTTAAAATAGGCATCATTCCCATCGTTATACGGTTTTTGAATTGATCTTCCGGAAGGGGTGTAATATCTTGCAACAGTTAATCGCACGGCAGAACCGTCGCCCAAAGGCATCTCACGTTGTACCAATCCTTTTCCAAAGGAACGACGCCCCACAACCAAGCCTCTATCGTTATCCTGAATAGCTCCGGCTAGAATTTCTGAGGCAGAAGCTGAATTTTCATTAATAAGGACTACAACTTTTCCGTTTTCAAATAATCCATTGGGGGTTGCTTTGGTTTTATCTACCCTTCCTTTTTTGTTTTTTGTAGATACAATGGGAGCTTCATTAACCAAAAAATCATCAGCTATTTTTACAGCTTGATCCAAATAGCCCCCTCCATTATCTCTTACATCTAAAACTATAGTTTTTGCCCCTTGTTTTTTTAATTTTAGTAAGCCTTCTTTAAATTCTTTATAGGTTGATTCTGCAAATCGATTGATTTTTATAAAACCCACATCGGGGCTAATCATAAGAGCTATATCTACACTTTTAATGGGAATAACATCTCTTTTTAATTTGACTTTGAGTTGTTTGTTTTCACTTTTTCGAAAGAGAGTAAGTGTCACTTCAGAACCAACTTGACCTTTTAATCGGGAAAACAAAGAATCATTAGGGAGTTTCTTACCAAACAATTTGTATTGATCGGCAAATAAAATTCGGTCGCCTGCTTTAATTCCTGCTTTTTCAGAGGGTCCTCCCCGTAAAGGCTTTATAACTGCAACCGAATCTTTGTACATATAAAAATTTACACCTATACCCACAAAATCTCCACGCATAGATTCGGCCACTTCATCAAACTCGTTTTTTGAAATGTAAACCGAATGAGGATCCAGTTTTTCCAAAATACCGTTAACGGTTAGGTCTACAATACTATCGGTATCTATGGGGTCTACATAATCCCGCTCAATAAAATCAATTAATCGATTGAGTTTGTTTTTGTATCCATTGGAAGATGCGGTAGGATGAGGAGCAAAACGGTACCATCTTTCGCCAATTAATACCCCAAGGGCAATTGCCGAAAAAAGCAGTAAGGGACCGTAAACTTTTTTAATTTTCACTTCTGTCTAAAAATATTTTAGCATTAATCATCCAAGTTAGCTATCAATTCTACCTCAACACCTGCTTTCTCTAGAAACTGAATTCCACTATCATCTTTGTATCCCTCATGATAAACGACTCTTTTTATACCGGATTGATGAATAAGCTTACTGCATTCTTTACAAGGAGAAAGCGTAATATATAATGTGGCTCCTTCACACGATTGAGTAGAACCGGCAACTTTCAAAATGGCATTGGCTTCAGCATGTAGTACATACCATTTGGTAACTCCGGACTCGTCTTCACAGCAATTTTCAAAACCTGATGGCGTTCCATTGTACCCATCTGAAATTATCATTCGATCTTTTACAATAATAGCACCTACTTGTTTCCTTTTGCAATACGAAAGACGACTCCATTCTTTAGCAATACGAAGGTAAGCCTTATCGTATTTATTCAATTTCTTTTTATTCATTTTTTAACAGCCCTTTCAATTTATTTCCAAATATCACTCTCAACAATCATCGGTAATACCACCCCAACAATAAAGGAAGACATAACCAATGTCCAATCTCTTTTTGAAAAACGAAAAAAAGTTTGAACTATGTATGAAAGTATCAAAACCCCAAGTACTACTATAATTTGAGCTGCCTCTATACCCAAAGCAAATTCCAAAAGAGGGAGCAATTTATCTGAATTATCGCCTGGTAAGATCACCTTAAAGTAATTGGAAAAGCCCAAACCGTGTATGATTCCGAAAAACAAAGTTACAAAGGCAACAAAAGTTATGCTTTCTTTTTTAGCCGATTTTCCGGCAGTAAACAAATGAAACAACGCAGTAATTAAAATAGTAATTGGAATTAAAAACTCTACCAAACTTGCTTTAATTATCAGTACTTCATAGACAGCTAAAATCAAAGCCAAAGTGTGACCTAAGGTAAAAAGAGATACCAATAAAAGCACTCTTTTCCAATCTTTAAATGCATAAGGAACCGATAAAGCCATGAGAAAAAGCACGTGGTCATAACCGTTGATATCGAGCACGTGTTTTAAACCCAAGTTGAAGTATAACCAAAATTCAGACATAGATTCTTAAATTAAAATTTAGGGAATCCAAACTTACGATTTATTTTCTATAAACTCCTTTTTGTAGTTTTAAATTTGATGTTAAACCCAGATACATCTATTGGACATTTTTTAAAAAAATGCTAAAAAAAATTGGAAATAGAATTATATTTGCACAACTATTTAAAACAAACTTATGTCAATTTCAGATTTATTTGATAGCGGATTTAAAAACAGAAATAAGGGTCACTTTTCGGCTATTGTTCGCGTTGCTTTGAGCGATGGAGAAATTACTCCGGAAGAGAGAGAATTCATTGACCGACTGGCCAAAAATCTTGAAATCTCCAAAGATGAGTATGAAGAGATTATGGAAAACCCAATGAAATATCCAATCAATCCTCCCTATCTTTACATTCACCGTTTGGAGCGTTTGTATGATTTGGCCCGAATGGTATATGCAGATCACGTTTTAGGTCCAAAACAAAAAGAAATTTTAATCAAATTTGCACTAGCTTTGGGATTCACCCCGGGAAACGTAGTTTATATTGTAGATAAAGCCTTATCGCTTTTGGTCTTGAATGTAGATTTGGATACCTTTTTGTTCGAAATGCAAAACATGAATAAATAACAAAAAACAATAAAAGAACATGCCCCAAAAAAGTTAGACACTATTTGGGGCATTTTTTATGTAGTTTAAATATATTTTTTTAACTATTAAACTATTTATACTTCGCCATAAACTCTTCGGCTTTTTCTACCATTTTACGGCTACCGCAAAAGAAAGGAACGCGTTGATGCAATTCGGTGGGTTGGATTTCCATAATGCGTTGGTATCCGTCTGAGGCTTTACCACCGGATTGTTCGGCTAAAAAAGCCATAGGATTGCATTCATACAACAATCGGAGTTTACCGTTTGGTGCTTTTGAACTCGTTGGGTAAATATAAATACCCCCTTTAATCATATTGCGATGAAAATCGGAAACCAAACTTCCAATGTAACGAGAAGTATAGGGACGATCTTCTTCTTCTAACTGACAATACTTGATGTAATCTTTAACGCCTTGGGGAAAATGCACATAATTTCCCTCATTGATAGAATAGATTTTACCGGTTTCGGCATACGTCATATTGGGATGTGAAAGATAAAAAGTCCCTATAGCTGGGTTTAAAGTAAATCCATTCACCCCATGACCGGTTGTATAAACCAACATCGTCGAAGTTCCATAAATTACATAACCCGCCGCCACTTGATTTACACCGGGTTGCAGAAAATCTTCCAAGGTTACCGGAGTTCCCACCGGCGTTTTACGTCTGAAAACGGAAAAAATAGTACCCACTGAAACGTTTACATCAATGTTAGACGAGCCGTCCAAAGGATCCATCAACACCACATATTTGTTGTTGTGTGAATTATCGCTTCCCGCAACCGTAATAAAATCGTCACTTTCTTCAGAGGCTATACCACATACAATTTCACGGTTAATAAGGGTTTGAATAAATACTTCATTGGCATATACATCCAACTTTTGTTGGTCTTCGCCTTGAATGTTTTGTTCGCCTACCGCTCCAACAATGTCAACCAATCCGGCTTTGTTTACTTTGTAATTGACTACTTTGGCTGCCAATCGAATCGAGTTGATTATGCGTGATAATTCTCCGGTTGAATATTGAAATTCTTCTTGTTTCTCGATGATAAATTCACCAAGGGTTTTGTTTCTTTCTTCCATTACGAAAACGTTGTAGTTGTGTTTGTGGCACAAATATCGAAATTTTTGTGATACAAATAAGATTATTATTTTGTTAGGTTAAAGAATTGTATTTTTGTTCCGGTTTTATTGTTATGATAAGTTGTGAAAAGCAGAAACTTAATTCAAAAATGAATGTCAGAAAAGGAAAAATAACCGATATGCCCGCCGTCTTAAGTTTGATACAAGAACTCGCTGTTTTTGAGAAAGAACCGGATGCGGTTGTCGTTACGGTTGCCGATTTGGAACGTGATGGTTTTGGTGAAAATCCCCTTTTTCAAACCTTTGTAGCAGAAACAAATGGCGAAGTTATAGGTATGGCATTGTATTACTATCGGTATTCCACATGGAAAGGCAAAACAATTCATTTAGAAGATTTAATTGTAAGAGAAGCCCATCGGGGTACCGGAGCGGGCTTGGCATTATACACTGAAATCATGAAGCAAGGCCAAAAAGACGGTGTGCGACGTATAGAATGGAACGTTTTGGATTGGAACGAACCCGCCATTCGTTTCTATGAAAAATCCGGGGCTAAAGTATTAGAGGATTGGCGAGTAGTACAAATGAATGAGGAAGGAATAAAACGATTTTTGATTGAAGAATAATGGTTCTTGAAGATAAAAATTGACACATTGCCAAATAGGCAAATTGACACATTAAACGTATGAAAATATTCAAATTTGGAGGTGCTTCTGTAAAAGATGCCGAAGGTGTAAAAAACGTATTGTCTGTTTTACAAAAAGTAGGTCACGAGGATGTTTTACTCGTAATTTCAGCCATGGGAAAAACCACAAATGCGTTGGAATTGGTAATCAAACATTATTTTGAAAAATCCCCCGAATTGAAAGCTTCAATTCAAGAAGTGCGAAAGTATCATAACCAAATATTATTAGAACTTTTTGAAGACGATAAACATCCGGTTTTTAAGACTGTAAATGTTCATTTTGAAGAATTGGATTATTTTTTAAGTCACAATAAATCGCCAAATTACAACTTTGTGTATGACCAAGTTGTGAGTTACGGTGAAATTATTTCAACCACCATTGTGAGTCATTATTTTAATTATTGTGGATTGAAAAACAACTGGTTGGATGTGCGACAATTCATTAAGACCGATGCTACGTATCGCGATGCGATTGTAGATTGGGAACAAACACAAAAATTAATTTCAAAAAATGTAAAGAAAAAAGCCTTGAACATTACACAAGGTTTTTTGGGTTCTGATGAAAATAACTTTACAACTACTTTGGGTCGAGAAGGTTCAGATTACACGGCCGCTATTTTTGCTTATTGTTTGAATGCCGAAAGCGTAACTATTTGGAAAGATGTACCCGGGGTTTTGAATGCTGATCCTCGGTATTTTGAAAATGCGATTTTGCTGAATCAAATATCCTATCGCGAAGCCATCGAATTGGCGTTTTACGGTGCTTCTGTAATTCACCCAAAAACGTTGCAACCCCTGCAAAAAAAGGAAATTCCGTTGTTTGTAAAATCATTTGTGAATCCGCTTTTGCCCGGAACAAGAGTATATAAAGGTGCCGATTTAGAACCGCAAACGTCGTGTTTTATAGTGAAAAAAAATCAATTATTGATTTCGCTCTCCTCTATTGATTTTTCGTTTATTATGGAAGAAAATATCAGTGAGATTTTTGCACTTTTCCACCAATACAAAATAAAAGTAAGTTTAATCCAAAATACGGCCATTAGCTTTTCGGTTTGTATTGAAGATAAATTTGGAAACTTCCCGGAATTAAAATCAATCTTGTCCAAAAAGTTTAAAGTATCCTACAACGAAAATGTATCGCTTTATACCATTCGCCATTTCACAGAAAAAGCTGCTCAAATGGTAGAGGAAAATAAAACCGTTTTGGTAAAACAAATTAGTAGAGAAACGTTGCAGGTTGTAACGAAAGAGTAATTTTTGGGTTTCTGGTTTTAGGTCTCCTAGTTTTGTCATACCACCATAGGAGGTGTCTTATTAACTTGTTAAACCAATAAAAAACATCCATTTTTAATTTTGTTTAATCTTTTGTTAAAAATATTAAACAAGATATTTTATCCTCTACCTTTACATTCTAATTCTAAAAAAAATTAAAATGAAACTAATCAAAACATTAACCGCATTATCATTTGTTGGAATAATTTTATCCTCGTGTGGTGAAGCCAAAAAAGAAGAAGTTGTAGAAGAAGTTGTAACTACAGAAGAAGCAGTGCCGGTAGTTGAAACCCCAAACCTTGTAGGAGTTGCCTCAAGCAATGCCGACTTTAGCACGCTAGTTGCTGCTGTAGGAGCAGCCGAATTGGTAGAAACCTTAAGCGGAGAAGGTCCTTTTACTGTTTTTGCACCTACTAATGCTGCCTTTGAAAAACTTCCTGCCGGAACTGTTGAAACTTTATTGAAACCCGAAAACAAAGAAAAATTAACGTCAGTGTTGACTTATCATGTAGTTGCAGGAAAATTTGAAGCTGCTCAAGTAATTGAAGCTATCAACACCAATAAAGGTAAATTTGAAGTAGCAACTGTGCAAGGTGAAAAAATCACATTAAGTCTTGAAGATGGAAAGGTAGTTCTTACTGATGCTAAAGGAGGAAAATCAACGGTTGTTCTACCGGACGTACCCGCTTCAAACGGAGTAATACACGCCATTGATTCAGTTGTTATGCCTAAATAAAAGTGTTACTTTTTTTCATGAAAAGAGTTGTTTTGTGATGAAACAACTCTTTTTTTTTAGATTTCAAAAATACCATATCTTAAAGAAGTTAAATTTAAAAAGTGTAGATTAAAAATTTAGATTAAAACAAAACTTGCTTCGTGATTTCTAAAGACCCTAAATTTATAGTATTTCCCCATGTTTTAACCTTCAAAAATACTACTTTTGAGTTTTTGGAGTTTGTATAACTATGCTTAAAAAGTGCATTTGGGGAATTTTTTTTCTTTTCATTTCCGGGTTGTATGCTCAGGAAAATGAATCTTTATATCAAAAAAAGCGAGTTCTCATTACCCAAGACACTTTAGTTCTCAGCCCTAGCGGAATCAGCAAATCCTATTTTAAACTCCAAAACCTCTCGGGAACATCAATCGATACGAGTAGATACCAAACAAACTTTGTTAAAGGCTTACTTATTTTCAAACCCGGTTTACGCCCACAAGACTCTGTTGAAATTTCATATTTGCTATATCCCAAATTCCTAACCCAAACTTACAGTGTTTACGATTCTTCCAAGATTGTGCCTAATGCAAAAGGGAACGGACTTTTATACAGTTTGTCCAATGATTCTAAAACCACATATAAACCCTTTGACGGACTGACAACTTCGGGAAGTATAACGCGAGGGGTAACAATTGGCAACAATCAAAATGCGGTTGTCAACTCAAACTTGGACTTACAAATTACGGGAAAACTTTCTGATAAAGTTAGTTTAAGAGCTTCTATACAGGACAGTAATATTCCGTTGCAGGATGGCGGGTATTCCCAACGATTAGACGAATTTGATCAAATATTTATTGAGCTCTATTCACAGGATTGGTCATTACGTGCCGGTGATTTATTTTTAGAAAATCGAAAATCGAAGTTACTTAATTTTTCCAAGAAAGTACAGGGTGTCTCATCTCAATTTGTGTTTGGAGAAAACGGAAACAAAACCACCGTATTTGGGGCCGGAGCCTTGGTTAGAGGACAATATGCTCGTAGTAATTTTACGGGACAGGAAGGCAATCAAGGCCCTTACAAACTGAGAGGAAACAACGGAGAATTGTATGTTTTGGTTATATCCGGTTCGGAACGGGTATTTGTTAACGGAATTTTGGTACAACGCGGAGAAAACAACCAATATACTATTGATTACAATGCAGGAGAAGTGACTTTTACCTCTTTGTTTCCGATTACTTCCGAAATGCGAATTGTAATAGAATACCAGTATTCGGATAGAAGCTATAATCGTTTTGTGGCTTATGGAGGAGTTGTACATGAAAGAGAAAAATGGCAAATTGGTGGATTTTTTTACAATGAAAACGATGTAAAAAATCAACCTCTTCAACAAAATTTAACAGCAGAACAAGTAATGGTATTGCAAAATGCGGGAGATAATTTAGCTCTGATGAATGCTTCTTCCGCTTATGCAGATAGTTTTTCTGAAAATAAAATTTTATATCGAAAAGTAACCGTTGCCGGAACAACTTATTTTGAATTTTCAAACAATCCGGATGATGAATTATTCAATGTACGATTTACTTTGGTGGGCAATAACCAAGGAAATTATATTTTAGCAAACAATCAAGCGATTGGAAAAATTTATGAATATGTAGCCCCAGTAGATGGTGTTCCACAAGGAAATTATGAACCTGTAATCCGACTTATCGCTCCTACGCAAATTCAAATGGCTACCCTTATGGGAAAATACAACCCTTCAGAAAAAACCAATGTAGCATTTGAGGTTGGTTTAAGTAGAAATGACCTGAATTTGTTTTCTTCTTTGGATGATGCCGACAATCAAGGTGTTGCCTTACAATGGGAAGCCCAACAACGATTATGGACTCGAAATTGGACCCTGGATGCCTTTGCAAACCTTAATTTTATAGACCAAAACTTTAGAACCATAGAACGATTATTTACTATCGAATTTGGTAGAGATTGGAATTTAAATCAACCTCAAGGAAATCAAAGGTATTTGATTGCCGGACTACGATGGCAACTTCCTCAAAAAAGCAGTGCTGTTTATCAAGTAGAGACACTTGATTTTTCTGAAAATTACAGTGGAATTCGTCATGTTTTTAATGGTCATTTTCGCAACAAAAATTGGAACGTTACCCAAAGTAGTAGTATCATGCAAAACCAATCCGGTAGTATTGAAACCCGTTTTGGAAGAAACGATTCCGCCTTGCGATACGATTGGGGGAAAAATTGGTCCGGTACCTCTGTTCGGATGGAAGATTATCAGGAAAAAAATACGGTTTTAGAAACATTTAGCCCATTAAGTCAACGTTTTACAGAGTATGGCATTTTTTCGGGAAGAGGAGATACTACAAAAGTTTACATGGAAATAGGGTATTTACACCGAATTAATGACAGTTTGCAAAACGGTATATTAACCCGGGTAAATCGTTCAAACACTTATTTTCTTAAATCTCGATTGCTTCAAAACTCTACTTCCGATTTGACGGCCTTTATATCCTATCGGAATTTAAAATTTGAAGACCGAGCAATTCCTACGGAAACCTCTCTCAATTCCAGAATCTTATACAACGGCAGGTTTTTTAAACAACTTGTAAATACTACAACATTGTATGAGACCGCTGCAGGTACACTTCCGCAACAAGAGTTTACGTATTTGGAAGTAGAACCCGGCAGAGGACTTTACATGTGGAACGATTATAATAACAACGGCATTCAGGAACTTCAAGAATTTGAAATTGCTCCTTTTCCGGATCAAGCCAAATACATTCGGGTTTTTCTTCCGAATCAAATTTTTATAAAAACCCATCAAGTGAAATTTTCGCAATCCCTAAGTATCAATCCCGGAATTTGGCAAAATGAAACCGGATTGAAAAAATTTCTCTCGCATTTTTACCAGCTCACTTCGTTTACTACAGACCGAAAAACAATTCGTTCAAATGACACATTCAACTTAAATCCGTTTAGTTCATCAGAAGATGCTATATTGGGATTGTCCACAACATGGCAAAGCAGTCTTTTTTTCAATCGTGGCAAACAAAAACACAGCAGCACTTACACTTATTCGAAATCTGAGGTTACCAATTTGTTATCGGTAGGATTACAAGAAAGTAGTTCGCAACAACATTTTATTCAATATTCTCATTTGTATCAAAAAAGTTGGCTTTTTCAATGCGGAATTAAATCGATATCTTCTGCTTTTTATGCCGATTCATTTGAGGCAAGAAATTTTAAAACTCAAGGCTGGTTGGCACTTCCAAAAATTAGTTATCTGTTTTCAAAAAATGCGAGCTGGGATATTTTTTACCAATATCAAAATAAAGAAAACAAAATAGGGTTTGAAGAAACTTTACAACAAAATCTTTTGGGTACATCCTTTAACTTTTCGGGAGTAAAACAGTTTACACTTAACGGAGAGTTCAATTACATTGCTAATACCTTTACCGGCGACCCCCTTTCTGCTGTGGGATTTCAAATGTTGGAAGGATTACAACCCGGAAAAAATCAAACTTGGAGACTTTTAATTCAGAAAAGCCTAACTCAATTTTTAGATTTAAACTTAAGCTATCAAGGGCGAAAAAGTGAAACGAGCAATGCAATACACACCGGAAGCGTTCAATTGCGTGCCTTCTTTTAAGAGGTTTGTTAAAATGTAAAATTTAAGGTGATATTTCCTTATATTTGAATTTCAAATCATTCAAATTATGAAATCGAAATTTTACTTAGCCATAGCTTTAGCCCTATTTCTGACACAATCTTCATGTAAAAAAGAAGAAACGGTTTCTACTCAAGAAACCCCTGAGGCAGAAAAAGCCAAAGTTGAATCGGCAACTCCGGCAACTCCGGCACCGGCAACAGAAACAAATACTGCCGGGCAACCTCCAAAATTGAATCCACCCCATGGACAACCTTACCACCGATGTGAAATAGCCGTTGGAGCTCCTCTAGACGGAAGTTCGGCCACGCCTCAAGCGTTGCCAACGGCACAAACCTCGGCTCCAAAATCTTTTTTTAAAGAAGTAAAACCCACCGAAACCGTTGCTCCAGCTGCACCGTCACAGGTAACTCAGACTATAACAAATGGTCAAGTAAATACAACTCAAACCGGCGGTGCAAAAATAACCACCACCACTACTCCTTCTAATTCCACAACTCAAGTAAATACTCCCAAGCCTAAAATAAATCCGGCTCATGGCCAACCTCATCATCGTTGTGATATTAAAGTAGGAGATCCGCTTCCGGATGCTTAGTTGTTATTTAAAATCATAAAAAAACAAAACCTCGTAAACAGTAAGTCTACGAGGTTTTTTTGTGAAGTTTCTTAGGCTATTTGATGTGAAAACTTATAAGACATTCCTATTTAAAATAATGAATATACCTTAATCTACACCAAAAAAAACAAAACCTCGAAAACATAGCGTTTTCGGGGTTTTAAGTGGAGAAGATGGGGCTCGAACCCACGACCTTTTGGCTGCCAGCCAAACGCTCTAGCCAACTGAGCTACATCCCCAATACGGCAGCAAATATAATATAATTCCTTTTGAAAATCCAAATATGCCCAAACAAAATAAAAATACCGATTCAATTGACTTAAAAAAGCCATTTCAAAAGAATTCAAATAAACAGAAATCGCTATTTTTACAAAAATTTGATTCTTATGTCAAACCCGGGCACCTTAAACACAACTATTGCTCATTATATTGCTCATATAACTTTTGGGCATCCTTCCGGTAATTCATTTCCCAGTTCACTTTTGCTGGAATTATCGGAAACGTTACATCAATTAAGCGAAAACAATCTGGTTCGAGTGATTGTATTGCAAAGTGAAGGAATAGGCCCGTTTTGTGCCGGAGCTTCTTTTGATGAACTGCTAGCTGTTTCCGATTTATTAAAAGGAACACACTTTTTTTCGGGCTTTGCCAATGTGCTAAATGCCATGAGAAAATGCAAAAAAATTATTATTGGTAGAGCTCAAGGCAAAGTTGTAGGTGGTGGAGTTGGATTGCTTTCTGCTTGCGATGTGGTTTATGCTACATCTGATGCAGCTGTTAAACTTTCGGAAATTGCTATTGGAATTGGCCCATTTGTGATTGAACCCGCTGTCTCACGAAAAATTGGAAAAACGGCTATGTCAGATTTGGCTTTGCATCCGCAAACCTGGAAAACGGCATCATGGGCATTAGAAAAAGGTTTGTATAATGCTGTATTTGATTCGGCAGAATCAATGGATTTAGCTTTGGCTAACTATACTCAAACTTTGGCTCAAAGTAACCCTGAGGCTTTAGAAAATTTTAAAAAAATTCTTTGGGAAGGTACTGAAGATTGGGATTCAGTTTTGTATGAAAGAGCTTCAATATCCGGTAAACTTGTACTTTCTGATTTTACTAAAAATGCATTAGCCAGTTTTAAAAAATGAAAAATCTCTTTTTACTCATTCAATCGGACGTTATAGACGAAAAACTAAAAAATGCACCGGATGGCGATTACCAAATTGGAATCTGGATTGGTTCTTTATTGCCTTTTGTAGTTTTGGTAGGCCTAGCCTATTGGATGTATTATACAGCGAAAAAGAAGGAAAAAAATAACTAGTTTAGCTACCTTTGCAGCAAATAAATTCAAATGACAAAAATCAGAATCACAAAACAATTCAACTTTGAAACCGGACATGCCTTGTACGGTTATGATGGGAAATGTAAAAATGTTCACGGACACAGCTATAAGCTTTCGGTTACGGTTATAGGCGAACCTATAAGCGATTCAAATCATGTGAAATTTGGAATGGTGATAGATTTTGGGGATTTGAAAAAAATTGTTCGTGAAGAGATTGTTGATGTTTTTGATCATGCCACGGTTTTTAATCAAAATACACCGCACATAGAATTAGCTCACGAACTTCAACAAAGAGGTCATCACGTAATCTTGGTTCCTTATCAACCTACAAGCGAAAATATGGTTACAGATTTTGCTGAGAAAATTCAAAAACGATTGCCTCAAAATATTGTTTTGCATTCATTGAAACTACAGGAAACCGAAACTTCGTATGCCGAGTGGTTTGCTTCAGACAATCCAAAATAGTTTAAAATGAATAAAGGTGCCGTAAAAATATATTTCGCTTCAGACCAGCATTTTGGTGCTCCCACTCAAGAGGCAAGTTTTCCCAGAGAACAAAAATTTGTGGCTTGGCTGGATGAAATTAAGCACGATGCTACAGCACTTTTTTTATTGGGCGATTTGTTTGATTTTTGGTTTGAATACAAAACGGTTGTACCTAAAGGTTTTGTTCGTGTTTTGGGAAAACTAGCCGAACTTCGCGACAGCGGAATTCCCATTTATTTTTTTGTAGGCAATCACGATTTATGGATGCATGATTATTTTGAAAAAGAGTTAAACATTCCGGTTTTTCACGACAATCAAGAATATACGTTTAACGGAAAAACATTTTTAATTGGTCATGGCGATGGGAAAGGTCCCGGTGACAAAGGCTACAAACGCATGAAAAAAGTGTTTACCAATCCGTTTTCAAAATGGTTGTTTCGGTGGTTGCATCCCGACATTGGGGTGAAACTGGCTCAATATCTTTCTGTAAAAAACAAATTGATTTCCGGTGCCGAAGATGTTAAATTTCTAGGCGAAGAAAACGAATGGCTCGTACAATATGCCAAACGAAAACTCACTTTCAAACACTATAATTATTTTGTTTTCGGACATCGGCATTTGCCCCTACAATTGGAAGTAGGTGAAAACTCTACCTATATCAACTTAGGCGATTGGATTGGTTATTTTACGTATGGCGTATTTGATGGAGAAAAAATGGAGTTGAAAGAATTTAAAAACTAACGAATAGCTTTCGCTCTTAATTGTGTCGTAACCGTTCCATTGAACTCATTTTCATCAATACAAAAGGCCATTTCAAACGGTTGGTAATTTTGGGTTAGCTCCAATTTTTTTCCTAAACCAAAACCTATTACACCCAAACCTTCTGAGTTATTTTGTTTGACAAATAATTTCAAATGTTCATTGTTTTGACCTAAGGTTTTTCCGTAACCGGTATCTGTTAGATTTTTTGCCATAAAAACCGGCGTCATATTTTCTGGACCAAAAGGTTCAAATTGGTTTAAAATACGAATTAATTTCGGATTAATTTCTGTTAATTCTATTTCGGCATCAATCGATATTTCGGGAATTAGCAAATCGGGATGAATGGTTTCTTGTACTACTTTTTCAAACGCTTCTTTGAATTGCAAATAATTCTCCTCTTTCAATGTCATTCCGGCTGCATACATATGTCCGCCAAACTGCTCTAAATGTTCGGAGCATTTTTCCAACGCATTATACACATCAAAATCTTTTACAGAACGAGCTGAAGCGGCTAATTTATCGCCACTTTTTGTAAAAACTAAAGTTGGTCTATAATACGTTTCTGTTAATCGAGAGGCCACAATTCCAATTACACCTTTGTGCCAATTTTCATTGTAAACAACCGTTGTGAAATTATCTTTTTCGTTGTTTTCTTCAATTTGAGCTAAAGCTTCAATGGTGATTTGTTTGTCTAAATCTTTTCTATCTGCATTATATCCTTCAATTTCAGAAGCAAATTGTTCGGCTTGTTCTAAATTGAATTCTGTCAACAATTCTACCGCATGATTGCCGTGTTTGATTCTTCCAGCGGCATTAATTCGGGGAGCAATGATAAAAACGACATCGGTAATGGTAAGACTTTTTTTCTTTATATTTTGAATCAACGCTTTGATTCCCGGTCTTGGGTTAGAGTTGATAACTTCTAAACCAAATTTGGCTAAAATGCGATTTTCTCCCGTAATCGGGACAATATCTGCGGCAATAGCTGTGGCAACCAAATCTAAATACGGAACCAAATCGGCAATCGTTTCACCTCTGTTTTGAGCCAATGCCTGAACTAATTTAAACCCCACTCCGCAACCGCAAAGTTCATCGTAAGGATAGGTGCAATCACTTCTTTTGGGGTCTAAAACTGCAATAGCTTCGGGTAAATTTTCGCCCGGCCGATGGTGATCACAAATGATAAAATCAATATTTTTTTCTTTGGCATAGGCCACATGATCTATAGATTTTATACCGCAATCTAAGGCAATAATCAATGGAAAATCATTGTCATCGGCAAAGTCAATTCCTTTATATGAAATCCCGTAACCTTCGTCATACCGATCCGGAATGTAAGTGGCGACATTTGGATAAAAACTTCTTAAATAGGAAGAAACCAAAGAAACTGCCGTAGTTCCATCTACATCATAATCGCCAAAAACTAAAATATTTTCGTGATTGGCTATCGCTTTTTCAATTCGAGCCACGGCTTTATCCATATCCTGCATCAAATACGGATTGTGTAATTGCTCTAATTGAGGTCTGAAAAAAAGTTTGGCTTCTTCATATGTGGTGATATTCCGTTGAATGAGGAGAGAAGCAACCAAGGGACTTACGTTCAATTGAGTTGCCAATTGAATCACCTGATTTTCTTGAGGTTTGGGTTTGAGATTCCATCTCATACGATATTATTTTAATGGCTTATATTGAAACAGTGTGAAAAAACAATTTCACATCTACAGTAGCGAATTTACGAAACATTTCCATGACTCCGCAATATTTTTCAACCGATAAATCTACGGCCTTTTTTAATTTTGCCTCGTCTAAATTGGAACCATAAAAATGGTATTCTAATTGTACCGCATCATAAATTTTGGGGTGTTCATCGGTTAAGTTTGCTTTAGCATCTATATGAAAATCAGAAATTTCTAGTTTCATTTTTTGAATTAGTGAAGCTACATCCAACCCGGAACATCCGGCCAGAGCTGAAAGCATTAAAGCTTTAGGTCGCAAACCATTACCTTCTCCACCATTTTCAGGTCCGGCATTTATCCAAAGGGTCTCACCGCTAGGATTAGACGATTCAAATTGCATAGAGCCTCTCCAAAAGGTTTTAACTATCTGTTCACTCATGAGGTATTTGTTTATTAGATTTCCCGGCAACCACAACTACAATTTCGCCTTTGGCGGGTTTTGTTTCAAAATGTTTTAAAACTTCTGTAGCTGTGCCTCGTATGGTTTCTTCATGCAATTTCGACAATTCTCTAGATACTGAAACCCCCCTTTCCGGACCAAAATACTGAACAAACTCGGCCAAAGTTTTATTTAATTTATGAGGTGAAACATAAAAAATGAGTGTTCGGGTCTCTTCAGACAAAGCCAAAAAACGGGTTTGTCTTCCTTTTTTGTCGGGTAAAAATCCTTCAAATACAAATTTATCATTGGGAAAACCACTATTCACCAAGGCAGGAACAAAAGCAGTAGCTCCAGGCAAACACTCAACATCTATGCTCTTTTCTATACAGGCTCTTGTGAGCAAAAATCCGGGATCGGAAATAGCCGGTGTTCCGGCATCTGAAATTAAAGCAATGGTTTCTCCAGCTTGTAAACGTTTGATTATTCCTTCTACGGTTTTGTGTTCGTTATGCATATGATGACTTTGCATTGGAGTAGAAATCTCAAAATGCTTTAACAATTTTCCGCTGTTTCTGGTATCTTCGGCAAGAATACAATCAACCTCTTTGAGCACTTTGATAGCTCTAAAGGTCATATCTTCCAGATTTCCGATAGGCGTTGGAACAATGTAAAGTTTACTCATGAATTTGGTTTAGGTATAGTAAAAAAGCTTAGTTAAACTTCTTTTCAATTAAACTCAAAAATCGTGTAGCATATTCGTCTTTCCCTTCCCAATTATGGTAGTCGGGTTTAACCATGTCATCAATAAAATTTTGGGCCTCATCAAAAGAATCATAGGTATTAATTTGAGAAATCACCCGATTGTAATCTTCATTACTTCCGTCAAACAAATGTTTCACAAAAGCTATTCTATCATTTAATCCAATATTAATTCCTTTGATTAAAGTATCGTTTAGAGAGGTTACTTTGTGTTCCGTTTTAACCGTAATAGTCTCGGTTTTAATTTCAGACTTAAGATCCGGTGTGTGAACCTCTTCTATTTTTTCGAAGGTAATCTCGGTTACTTTTTCAACTGTTTCGGGAACTTCATTTACTTTTACAAAATCGGGTTCTTTGTAATCAAGGCCCAGCAAATCGTCAAAAGAAATTTGTTTTTGTTCTAAAGCAGCCGTTTGAGGTTTCTCGGGCTCGGCTGGAGTTTCTTCTTCTGTTGTTAATTCAAATAAAGGATTAAAATGAGCCTCTTCCTCTTCCGTAGGTGCGAGAGCTTCTTCAATTTCTACAGTTGCTTCTTCTTCTGTATTCTCAACCGTTGCGGCTTCAAGAATGACTTCTTCTGCATGCTCTTCTATTTTCTCATTTTGCAATACAGGAGAATCTAAAGGTTTGGTCTCTACAGAAAGAGGTGCTTTATCTTCCAGCTTTTCCTCTAAAACAGCAACCGGAATTTCTTCTTGCAAGGCAATATTTTCCTCATAAAAACGAAGAATCGCTAATTTTTCATATAATTTCTGGGCTTCCATATGAAGTTGAACTACATCTTCCTTGCCTTTTAATTTTAAAATTCTGTGTGCAATACTGATTAAATCGGCTTCTAACTTTTTCTTCATAACTTTTGACATTATTATTGAATATAGCGTTTGTATTTTTATAAATTTGTTACAGTTACAAAATAACATAAAAATATGTTGTTCACCGCTAGAAAAGTACAAAATGTTTCTTGAAAATACCGTAAATGCAAAAGAACAGTTTGGTTGGATTGAAGTCATCTGTGGATCGATGTTCTCCGGAAAGACCGAAGAATTGATTCGTAGACTTAAAAGAGCTCAATTTGCCAAGCAAAAAGTGGAGATTTTTAAACCCGCTATAGATACGCGTTACCATGACGAAATGGTAGTGTCGCACGATGCCAATGAGATTCGCTCTACTCCGGTTCCGGCAGCAGCCAATATTCGAATTCTAGCTCAAGGATGTGATGTTGTGGGAATAGATGAAGCCCAGTTTTTTGACGATGAAATTGTTGCGATTTGTAACGATTTGGCCAATTCCGGAATTCGCGTAATAGTAGCCGGATTGGATATGGATTTTAAAGGAAACCCCTTTGGCCCCATGCCTGCTTTAATGGCTACTGCAGAATATGTAACCAAAGTACATGCGGTGTGTACCCGAACGGGCAATTTGGCCAATTACAGTTTTAGAAAAACAGCCAATGACAAATTGGTAATGTTGGGAGAAACTGAAGAATACGAACCCTTGAGCCGTGCTGCCTATTATCATGCCATGCGTGAACAAAGTGACCTGTCTTCCAATGAACCCGAAAACGCTTCAAAATAATCACGTGTGAGTCTCGTTATAAACGATATTATTTTACCTCTAGGTGCTAATTTGGAAAGCCCTAAAAACTATGTGATATCCAATGTATCCATAGACAGTCGTTCCTTTCAAAACAACGATGAGACTCTTTTTTTCTGTTTGATTGGTCCCAATAACAACGGACACGATTATATTTTAGAACTCATTTCAAAAGGCGTTCGCAATTTTGTAGTTTCTCAAGATATTTCACATTCAGAAGATGTTAATTTTCTCAAAGTTGAAAACACCTTGGAAGCTCTTCAAAAATTTGCCTCTTTTTACCGCCAAAAGTTTGATTTTCCTATCATTGGGATTACCGGAAGTAACGGAAAAACCATTGTAAAAGAATGGCTCAACTTTTTATTGAGTCCGGATTACAACATTATCCGAAGTCCCAAAAGTTACAACTCACAAGTGGGTGTACCCCTATCGGTTATAGGAATTAATGAGCAACACAATCTGGGCATTTTTGAAGCCGGTATTTCAACCGTAAACGAAATGCAAAAACTAGAAACAATCATAAAACCTACTATTGGAATTTTAACCAATATTGGTTCGGCTCACGACGAAGGCTTTGAAAATTTAGGACAAAAAATCAAAGAAAAAGTCAAGCTGTTTTCCCATGTTGAGGTTTTAATTTTTAATAAAAATAAATCCATTGAAGCTTTCCTAAACCCAGACATTAAAACCTTTTCTTGGAGTTCTAGCGACCCAACTGCCGATGTTATGGTGCATCACAAAACGTATTCCAATAAAACCAGTTTGAATGTAACCTACAAAAAAACCTGTTTTAAAATCAATATCCCGTTTTCTGATGAAGCTTCAATAGAAAATGTAATCCACTGCATGATGGTTTTGTTCTATTTTCAATATGATTTAGACACCATCCAAAAAAGACTTGCTCTATTGTATCCCATAGAAATGCGGTTGAAAGTAAAAAAAGGAATTAATAATACGACCTTGATTGATGACAGCTACAGTTCGGATTTTCAATCGCTAAAAATTGCTCTGGACTTTTTAGAAAACCAAAAGCAGCATTCCAAAAAAACTTTAATTCTTTCCGATATATTTCAGAGTGGTTTAGAAAATGACGAACTCTATTCTCGCGTATCCCAAATGATTATATCAAATAAGATCACTCGAGTTATTGGTGTAGGAGAAGTGATTTCTAACTATAAAAACAAGTTTTTAAACGGTACTACCTTTCAATCACAAGCCGATTTTTTAACGCACTTTGAACAATTAAATTTTGAAAACGAAACCATCCTAATAAAAGGAGCCCGAAGTTTTCATTTTGAAGAAATTGTTTCACTTTTAGAGGAAAAAACACATGAAACGGTTTTAGAAATCAACCTCAATGCCCTATCGCACAATTTAAACTTCTATAAAGCCAAATTAAATCCGCATACCAAAATGATGGTAATGGTGAAAGCTTTTAGTTATGGAAATGGAGGTTTAGAGATTGCTAAACTTTTAGAATATCACAAAGTTGACTACTTGGGAGTGGCTTTTGCCGATGAAGGAATTGCATTAAAAAGCAATGGGATATCACTACCTATAATGGTATTAAATCCCGAGACTACCAGTTTTGAAGCATTAATACAACACCAATTAGAACCGGAAATTTACAGCCTAAAAGGATTAAATGCCTTTTTAAAATTGGCCAAACAAAAACATTTGAAGCATTTTCCCATTCACCTAAAAATTGATACCGGAATGCATCGATTGGGTTTTGATGAAATTCACTTGGAAGAATTGATTTCGATTCTAAAAAACTGCAAAACCGTTCAAGTGAAAAGCATTTTGTCGCATATGGCTACGAGTGATGATTTGTCGCATAATAAATTTGCATTGGAACAAATAGAAAAATTCAAACGCATTTCTACCTATATAAGTTCGGCATTAGAAATTAGTCCGATTCGGCATATTCTGAACACTTCGGGAATATCCAATTACCCACAAGCTCAATTAGACATGGTTCGTTTGGGTATAGGTTTGTATGGCATTTCAAACGATCCGCAGGAGCAAAAATTTTTAGAAAATGTGGGAACGCTAAAATCGGTTATTTCTCAAATCAGAACGATACAAGCTGGAGAAAGTGTGGGTTACGGAAGACGATTTGTTGCCGAAAAAGAAACCCGAATTGCTACTATTCCTATTGGTTATGCCGATGGAATTCGAAGAAGCTGGGGGAACGGTTTGGGTTTTGTTTTGATAAACAACCAAAAAGCTACCATTGTTGGCAGTATCTGTATGGACATGTTGATGGTAGATGTAACGTCAATTGCTTGTACCGAAGGTAATGAAGTAATTGTTTTGGGTGAAAATCCATCGGCAACTTTAATGGCATCTGAATTACAAACTATCCCTTACGAAATCTTAACCGGAATTTCTCAAAGAGTAAAAAGAATTTTCTACCGAGAATAATTTTTTAGTTTTTTGTTAAAATTTTAACTAACTTCGTTACAACAAAAACATTAAAACTTTAGAATATGCTTAAAGAATTTAAGAATTTTATCATGACCGGCAATGTTATTGAATTTGCCGTAGCTGTAATCATGGCTGGAGCCGTGGGAGCAGTAGTAAACGGATTTGTAAACGATATTGTAATGCCTGTTGTAGGAATGCTTACCGGAGGCGTTGATTTTTCAGAAATGAAAGTTGTTTTACAAGATGCTGTTGAAGCATCCGAAGGGGTTGCTGCCGTTCCGGAAGTAGCCATTAGATGGGGAGCTTGGGTAAATACCTTAGTAAACTTGGTCATTGTTGGTTTTGTGATGTTTATTATCATTAAAGGGTACAACAAAATGAGAAAACCAAAAGAAGAAGCTCCGGCAGCTCCGGCAGGGCCAACTCAGGAAGAATTATTGGCTGAAATCAGAGATTTATTGAAAAAATAGAAGTTCCGCTATACTATATATTCTAACCAAACCCCGACTTGTTCGGGGTCTTTTTTTACAAAAAATCAAAATTTTGTGAAACTGATTTTTTTCAACCGACTATTCTTTACTTTTGTACTTTAAATCTAAAAATTCACACATGAGAGTTGCAGTTGTTGGTGCTACCGGAATGGTTGGCGAAGTTATGCTACAGGTTTTAGCCGAAAGAAATTTTCCGATTACAGAGTTAATTCCCGTGGCTTCGGAAAAGTCGGTTGGAAAAGAAATCGAATTCAAAGAAACAAAATATAAAGTAGTTGGATTGCAAACGGCCGTTGAAATGCGTCCGGATATTGCTTTATTTTCAGCCGGAGGTGAAACTTCCTTAGCTTGGGCACCCAAATTTGCGGAAGCCGGCACTACCGTTATCGATAATTCTTCTGCTTGGCGAATGGATCCTACAAAAAAATTAGTAGTTCCGGAAATCAATGCTTCCGAATTAACCAAAGCCGATAAAATTATTGCCAATCCCAACTGTTCAACCATTCAAATGGTAATGGTTTTGAATCCGTTGCATAAAAAATACAACGTAAAACGCGTAATTGTTTCTACCTATCAATCCATTACCGGAACAGGTGTAAAAGCGGTGCAACAATTGGAAAATGAATATGCCGGAGTGAAAGGTGAAATGGCGTATCCGTATCCCATTCACCGAAACGCCATTCCGCAATGTGATGTGTTTGAAGACAACGGCTACACCAAAGAAGAAATGAAATTGGTTCGCGAAACCCAAAAAATTATGGGTGATAAATCAATAGCCGTGACCGCAACTGCCATCCGAATTCCGGTGGTTGGCGGACACAGTGAAGCCGTGAATGTGGAGTTTTCGAATGATTTTGAGGTAAATGAAGTGCGTTCGATTTTACATAACACTCCGGGCGTGACCGTTCAAGATAATTTAGACACCAAAACCTACCCTATGCCTATTTATGCTCAAGGCAAAGACGATGTTTTTGTGGGTAGAATTCGCCGTGACGAAAGCCAGCCCAACACCTTAAATATGTGGATTGTAGCGGATAATCTACGCAAAGGTGCCGCAACCAATACGGTGCAAATTGCGGAGTATTTGGTGGAGCATAATTTAGTTTAAAATAAAATTATAATAGTTAGAAGCCCCTTTTTTAGGGGCTTTTTTTGTTATAGTTTTGGGAAGAATTTTGTTGTTTTTATTGAAATTTATGATTTGAAAAACCTTAAAAATTCCGCTCCGAAAAATGTTCTTGTAAAATCCCTAATGAAACGTTCCGCAAATGTCTCCTGACTTGGCGGAAAATAAATGAGTAGAACACAAAACAAAATTTGAAACCCCACTTCCTAAAGTCTTCTAAAAAAATATTAAGTAAATTGCTTTTTCCCTACCTTTGCAACCAATGAAAAAGAAATTAGCTCAACTAAACCTGTATTTAATGTCGGCAGTATTGTTCACAATACTGTTTCAGTCATTGCATACCTACAGGCATTTGGTAGCTGATTATTTGGAAATACCCGAGGTTTGTCATCAATCCCATCATGATTTTTCGCATCAACATTCAGAAGACGCATGTTCTATCTGTGATTTTCATTTTTGGTATTATATTCAACCCGAGGTACTCACATATCGATTGGATTTTCCCGTAAAACCCATTCCCTATTTTGTAGTAAAACAAGACTGGGTTTCTCGTTTTTCGGGTTCTCTTTTCTCACATCGCGGTCCACCAACAACTGTTTAAAATTTTTGGATACAAAAAAAAGTCATTCTTTTACTAAGAAATGACTCAATGTGTTTGTTATTTTAGAACAGAAAAATGCGATACCTCATCTTTATTCTTTTACAGATGATTGCTTTTTCGGGTTACGGGCAATTTACATTATCCGGAACTGTAACCAATGAAAAAAAGCAACCTCTTACAGGAAGTCATGTCCATACAAAGTATGCCATCACGGTAACCAATCCTATTGGAGAATTCGAAATTAAGAATTTACCCAAAGGGCAAACACGGGTTTATATTACCTATTTGGGCTATAAAACCTGTGATACTTTATTGGATTTTAATGAGGATCTAAAAGTATTCATCCAACTTAAACCTATTGAAACCCCTCTAGAAGAAGTAACGGTTAAGCAAAAAAACACCAAAGTAAGCCAAAGTATTGTAGAGCAAACTATTTCTAAAAACCAGATAGAAAGGTACAGCTCTAAAACTTTAGGCGAAGCCTTAAAAGAAGTTACCGGAGTTTCTGTATTAAAAACCGGAACAAGCATTGTAAAACCCGTTATTAACGGGTTGCACAGCAGTCGCGTTCCCATCTTTTCCAATCAAGTTCGATTGGAAGATCAGCAATGGGGTGCAGAACATGCTCCGAATTTTGATTTGAATGCCGCTTCAAAAATTTCGGTAATCAAAGGAGCTTCCGGATTGCAATACAGTGGTGATGCCGTAGGGGGAATGGTCGTTATAGAATCGGCTCAAATACGAAAAGACACCGTATATGGGAAAACGCTCTTCACCGGTTCATCCAATGGAAGAGGCGGAACTTTAAGTACAAGTCTTTACAAAGGCAACTCTCAGGGTTGGCAATGGAATGTGCAAGGAACCTTAACCTATATGGGAGATCGTGAAGCTCCGGACTATGTTTTATCCAATTCGGGAAATCGAGAATTTAACTTTTCGGGAACATTATCCTATGTGCAAGAAAACTATGAAGTATCTGCTTTTTACAGTTCATATCGTGCTGTTTTGGGTATTTTGAGTGCTTCTCATATTGGAAATGTAACCGATTTGTACAACTCGATTAACAACCAATCACCCTACGAACGTTCAAACTTTACCTATTCTATTCAAAATCCAAAGCAAACCCTCCAACATCATTTGGTTAAACTCAACTATTTTCAGAAATTAAGCGAAAACAGTTCCATCTCTACATTTTATGCTCTTCAACACAATAACAGAGAAGAGTTTGATTTGAGATTGGGTGCCGATTCATCTAAAGCCTCTTTAGATTTAGAATTGACAACACATTCGATTCATTCTGATTATAAAAAAGAATGGAATCAACTAACCTGGCAAACGGGAGTAAGCGGATTGTTTCAAAATAATTTTGCCAATCCCAAAACCGGAATAAGGCCATTAATTCCTACCTATGTACGTTTTGATGCGGGACTTTATTCCATTGGAACGTATCAAATGAAAGAAGATTTGCTTTTGGAAGGCGGGATTCGATATGATTTCTCTACTTTGGAAGCAACCAAATATTATCTGAAATCCAGATGGAGCGAGAGAGGTTATGATACCGATTTTAGTCATATTATTGAAGGAGAAACTTCAGATCAATGGCTAACGAAACCTCGTTTTACATTTCATAATATTTCGGCAAGCTTAGGGGTAAAAAAAGAGTTTCAATCGGGTTGGAAATGGTTTAATAACGTGAGTTTTTCCAATAGAAATCCCAATCCTTCCGAATTTTTTTCTGACGGTTTACATCATTCAAGTGGTCAGATTGAATTGGGTGACTTGAGATTAAAAAAAGAAGAATCTGTTAAACTCACGAGCTCTTTAACTCAACGATGGAATGGATTTGCAATAGATATTAGCCCTTTCATTCATCGTATAAAAGATTTTATTTTCTTACGACCCGTGGGCTTTGAAACCACAATTCGAGGTGCGTTTCCGGTTTGGGAGTTTCAACAAACAAATGCTGTATTGAGTGGTATCGATTTTAACTCAAATTGGAACCTATCGGATAAATGGAAATATCAATTTTCAT
Source organism: Flavobacterium sp. (assembly GCF_036759525.1). Classification (GTDB taxonomy): domain Bacteria; phylum Bacteroidota; class Bacteroidia; order Flavobacteriales; family Flavobacteriaceae; genus Flavobacterium. Next base: position 116,329 of record NZ_DAIOUN010000001.1, read on the forward strand.
TGGCTTATGTTCATGGAGAAAATTTGACCAACAAAGAAGCTTTGATAGATATGCCTCCTTTAACCCTAACCCACTTGATTGAGTATAAAATCCCAAAATGGAATGCTTTCATGGTTCAACTCCAATCTGAAATGGTGTTTCGTCAAAATCGTTTTCCCAATTATAATTTTAACACCGACATTATAGTTGAGGGCAACTTTGTTCCGGTTACCGTTGATGTGAGTACCCCACCAAGAGGCTATCAACTCTTTCATTTGTACACGGAAATCAAATTCAAAACGTTTAAAAAAGTGAATACTATATTGGCATTTTCTGTTCAAAATTTAGGAAACACATCTTATCGAGACTACCTCAACCGGCAACGCTTTTTTGTTGACGAAATGGGTAGAAACTTTCAATTGCAATTAAAATTTAATTATTAAAAAATCAGAAAAATGAAAAATTTAAAATTCATGGCTTTTGCCTTAACCGCTTTACTAACTTTTAACTCTTGCAGCAACGATGATGCACCTGTAATTGAAGAAGAATTAATTACCACAGCCACTGTTACATTTGTTGGTGGGGGTCAAACGATAACTTTAACTTCACGTGATTTGGATGGCGATGGTCCCAATCCACCGGTGATTAACGTAAGTGGTAATTTTGCTCCTTCAACCACTTATATAGGTTCTGTAGTCTTTTTAAATGAATCGGAAAATCCGGCTGAAGATGTAACATTAGAAATTGCCGAGAAAGACGTTGAACACCAAGTGTTTTACCGTGTTTCAAATAACTTAGGGAATTTTACTTACACCGATTTAGATTCCAATGGCAGACCGCTGGGATTAACTTTTACATTTGTAACAGGTGCCAATCTGGGTACCGGAAATTTAACCGTAACTCTTAGACACTTATTAAATAAAAATGCTTCTGGTGTGGCATCCGGAGACATTACAAATGCCGGTGGATCAACAGATATCGAAGTTACCTTTCCGATAATAATTCAATAAAAACCTTGTTTTTATGTCAAAAAACCAAACTTAGTAACATAGGTTTGGTTTTTTTATTAGCATTCCTGTAAATTATTGAATAATTATTAGTACTTTAGTTACACTAACTAAAACTAAATTTTATGAATTCAAGATTTACCCTTCTCGTACGCATTATTTTAGGATTAATTCTGATTTTATTCGGATTGAACAAGTTTATCCAATTTATACCTGCCCCCGATTTGCCTGAAGCAGCTGCCAAATTTATTACCTCACTGGGCGAAACCGGCTATGTCTTACAAGTTGTTGGTATTCTTGAAGTTACAATTGGCCTTTTACTAATAGCTAATAAATGGGTAGCTTTTGCACTTATTTTACTAGCTCCAATTTCTTTCAACATCTTATTGTTTCATTTATTTTTGGATATCCCCGGTATTAGTGGTGCTTTATTAATTATTATTTTAAATGCTATTTTAGTATACAAACTCTGGCCAAAATACAAACCTCTATTTAACTAATTCGTAACATTTGAACACGTATTTTTGTGTGATAAAACGCAATCAAATGAAAACATTTCCTATGTCTATTGCCCTTTTTGCAATTGTTGGATTAAATGCCCAAAATAAAATTCCGTCTGTAATTTATCCCGAAACGAAAAAAGAAAAAGTTACTGACACCTATTTTGATGTCCCCGTTTCTGACCCTTACCGATGGTTGGAAGATGATCGTTCTGAAGAAACCGGGAAATGGGTAAAAGCCCAAAACGAGGTTACTTTTAATTTTCTAAATGCCATTCCATTTCGTGATCAAATCAAAAAAAGAATGGAACAATTATGGAATTACGAAAGAATCTCGGCTCCTTTTAAAGAAGGAAAGTTTGTTTATTTTTTTAAAAATAACGGACTTCAAAATCAATCGGTATTGTACCGAAGAGACGCCAATGGAAAAGAGCAAATTTTTCTAGATCCAAATACTTTTGCAAACGATGGCACTTCCTCGTTAACCAAGCTCGAGTTTTCAAAAGACGGCTCTCGTGTTGCTTATGCCGTGTCTGACGCCGGTAGCGATTGGAACAAAATTGAAATTCTGGATGCCGAGTCGGGAAAACCCATAGAACAACCTTTACTCAACATAAAATTTAGTGAAATAGCATGGTTGGGCAATGACGGTTTCTTCTATTCCAGTTACGAAAAACCCGAAGGCAGCGAATTATCGGCTAAAACAGACCAACACAAATTGTATTATCACAAATTAGGGACTTCTCAAAAAGAAGATAAGGTGATTTTTGGTCAAAATCAAAAAAGACGTTACGTGAGCGGTGCAGTTACAGAAGATCAAAACTACTTAGTTATTACGGCAGCCAATTCTACTACCGGTAATGAACTTTACATTAAAGATTTAAAAAATCCGAATAGTTCATTGGAAGTTATTGTTGACAATTTCAACAGCAACAATTACATCATTGATAATTTGGGTTCAAAATTGTACATCGTTACCAATCTAAATGCACCAAACCAAAAAATAGTAACCGTAGATGCCAAAAATCCTAAACCTGAAAACTGGAAAGATTTTATTCCGCAAAGCGATTATGTTTTAACCCCATCTATTGGAGGGGGATATGTATTTGCACATTATATGAAAGATGCTATCTCTCAGGTAAAACAATACGATTATAATGGCAAACTAATTCGTGAAATTCAATTACCCGGTGTAGGTTCTGCCGGAGGTTTTGGCGGAAAAAAAACAGAAAAAGAATTGTACTTTTCTTTTTCAAATTATGTAACCCCCGGAACAATCTATTCTTTTGACCCCAAAACCGGCACTTCAAAAGAGTACCAAAAACCAAAAGTTGACTTCGATTCTAAAGCTTACGAAAGTAAACAGGTCTTTTTCACATCAAAAGACGGAACAAAAGTTCCTATGATAATAACGTACAAAAAAGGCATCAAATTGGACGGAAAAAACCCAACCCTTTTATATGGTTATGGTGGATTCAACATTAGTTTAACTCCCAGTTTTAGCATTCCCAATGCCGTATGGATGGAAAACGGCGGAATCTATGCTGTAGTAAATCTAAGGGGTGGTGGCGAATATGGGAAAAAATGGCATGATGCCGGAATTCAAATGAAAAAACAAAATGTTTTTGACGACTTTATCGCTGCAGGAGAATATTTAATTACAGAAAAATACACTTCTTCAGATTATTTAGCCATTAGAGGAGGTTCAAATGGAGGTTTACTGGTAGGAGCTGTTATGACTCAAAGACCCGATTTGGCCAAAGTTGCACTTCCTGCAGTTGGGGTATTGGATATGCTAAGATACCATACTTTTACAGCCGGTGCCGGATGGGCTTACGATTACGGAACAGCCAATGACAGTAAAGAAATGTTTGAATATTTAAAAAACTATTCTCCGGTACATAATGTAAAAAAAGGGGTTCAGTATCCTGCTACTTTAGTAACTACAGCCGATCATGATGACCGCGTTGTTCCGGCACATAGTTTTAAATTTGCTGCAGAATTGCAAGACAAACAAGCCGGTGAAAATCCAGTATTGATTCGTATAGATGTAAATGCAGGGCACGGAGCCGGAAAACCTATATCAAAAACCATTGAAGAAAACGCCGACATTCAAGCGTTTACCTTATTTAATATGGGGATTATAAAAATCTAAAAGTAACTTTATAAAAATAAAAAACCACTGATTCACAGATAGTATGTTGTGAATTAGTGGTTATCTTTTTTGTAAAACCGCTAATACGATAATCTATAATTTTAAAGTCCGTTAAAATATTTAATATTCTATTTTACCCAAATAACTCATTTGTCTTACAATATGATTTTTTCTTCGATTGATATAATTAGAAGAATTGGTAGCTTTGAATTTTCGAGGGTTGGGTAAAATTGCCGCAATACCGGCTGCTTCACGAGGCGTTAAATGAATTGCATCTTTTCGATACCAAACCCGAGAAGCTTCTTGAGCACCATAAACGCCGTCGCCCATTTCAATACTGTTCAAATAAACCTCCATAATACGTTCTTTACCCCAAATAAGCTCTATCAAAACCGTAAAATAGGCTTCCAATCCTTTTCGTAGGTAGCTACGACCTTGCCATAGAAAAACATTTTTGGCGGTTTGTTGTGAAATCGTACTTCCCCCTCGTAATTTTTTCCCTTTTTTATTGGCTTCCATGGCTTTTTCAATGGCTTTAAAATCAAAACCATTATGAGTTAAAAAATTGCCATCCTCACTGGCTATGACTGCTTTTTGAAGATTAATTGAAATTTCTTCGAGTGGTACCCAGTCATGACTACAAGTCATTTCTTTTCCGGCACTTTTCTGCTCAATAGCTCGAATTGCCATCAAAGGAGTAAATGGAACCGGAACAAATTTGAAGAGAATCACTAAAAAAATTGAAATTCCAAAAAACCACAACATCGCTTTCCAAAGGAAACGAAATATTTTTCTTATCATAAATTAATCGATTAAATCTGCCAATTCTTTGCCAATTAAACTCCCAATTGCAACTCCCATCCCTCCTAATCGTACACCACAATACACATTTTCACTCAGCCTTTTCACAAGGGGTTTTTTATGGATTCCTACTCCCATTATACCGCTCCACCGGTGTTCTATTTCAAAAGTATGCTTGGGCAAAATTACTTCTTTTAGCAATTGCTCCAACTTATTTTGAATGATTTCTGTTTGAGCTAACTCTGTAGTCGTTTCGCCTTCAAAATCTAGATTTCGGCCTCCACCTAATAAAATTCTATTTTCAAAATTTCGAAAATAATAATACCCTTTATCCAAATGAAATGTTCCTTTCATATCTAAATCAGGTATGGGTTTGGTAATTAAAACTTGGGCTCTGGCCGGTTTCACCTCGCCATTAGTGAGTTCGTTGGCAAATCCGTTAGTAGCAAAAAACAATTTTTGAGTTGAAAAAGAAAAATTGTCCAATACAACCTCAACTGCATTATTTTTATCACTATGGGATGTTACCGTTTGTTGATTTAGAATTAATATATTTTGATTTGAAGCCATTCTCAGAAGCTCTTGCATCAAATTTCCGGTATCGATTTGTGCTTCATAGGGATTAAAAAGTACATATTCTTGGATGCCCTGAAATGCAAATCGGTCTATTTCTTTTGAAAAAACGTCATTTTTAAACAACGGCTTCAACATTTCATTAATAAACGGAAGCTTTTGCAAACAGGTTTCATATGTTGATTCGTCTTCTTTTAAAAACAACTCATATCCGCCAAAAGGTTTTAAGTCTAAAGCTTTATCTCCAATACGTTTACGGAGCAACTGCAATCCACTCCATCTTTTTTGAACCAATTGAACAACCTCTTCTTCTGAATGCGAATTCAAATCATCCAAAATTTCGGAAACTGAACCAAAACAAGCAAATCCGGCATTTTTAGTACTGGCTCCTTGAGGAAGCACTCCTTTTTCGAGTACTAAAATTTTGGCTAAAGGAAATTTTTCACGCAATTCAAGAGCACAATGTAACCCAACGATTCCACTACCTACAATAGTGAAATCTACATTTGTAAACCAATTTTTAAGTTCCCAAAAACTAAGTTGCATCTTCAATTTTTTTGATGTAAATGTATCCTATTTTTAAAAAGTAGTTGGCAAATAAGTTCAAAAGTAGCTATAAAATCGTTACTTTTAGCCTTTAATTTTTTTAAAAATGAAAAATCTAATTTTAATTTTAAGTTGTTTTATGGGATTAACAACCTCAACCGCTCAACAAGTGTTAACTCCGGAAACTCTATGGAAATTGGGCAGAGTTTCGCCTTTAGGCATTTCCAAAGATGGAAAAAATATCATTTACAAAGTTGCTACACCTTCTGTAGAAGAAAATAAATCCAATTCCAAATTCTACAGCATTCCAATTAATGGCGGCGTTGCTTCAGAAATTACCGAAACCAAAGAGCTTTTAAACGATAAAAATATTTCTCCTGACGGAAAATTTCTCCTTTCTCACAAAGAAGTGAAAATGGAAAAGATAAACGGAAAAGACATTTACCCCGAACTTAACAAGTCGGATGTTCAAGTTTATAACGGACTAAATTACCGCCACTGGGACAGCTGGAATGAAGGCAAACACAACCACGTTTGTTTTTCAGAAATAGGTAAAGAAAACTCCTTTTTTGACATCATGAAAGACGAACCGTTTGATTCTCCTCAAAAACCATTTGGTGGCGACGAAGATTACGTTTGGTCAAAAGATGGGAAGAGTATTATTTATGTATGCAAAAAGAAATCAGGTACTGCATATGCCGTTTCTACCAATACCGATTTATACGAGTACAACTTAGAAACCCAAACCACTACCAATCTAACCGAAAACAATTTAGGTTACGACACGCATCCCACCATTTCACCTAATGGCGAATTGTCTTGGCTGCAAATGAAACGCGATGGTTTTGAGGCCGACAAGAACGACATAATTGTTCGTTTTAAAGGAATGGATATGAACTTAACCGCCAATTGGGACGGAACAGTGGACAGTTTCACTTGGAGTGCCGATGGGAAAAAAGTCTATTTCTTAGCTCCGGTTGATGGTACCAAACAATTGTTTGAAGTAAACTTTCCGGGATTAACTCGAATAGCTATTACGGTGCGTCAAATTACATCGGGTGATTTTGATGTCACGGATATTGTGGGATTTTCAGGTGATAAAATTATTGTGGGTAGAACCGACATGAACCATGCAAAAGAAATTTATTCCTATGATTTTAAGAAAAAAACGTGGTTACAAATCACCAAAGTAAATGATGAAATCTATAAAAAACTAGCTTTACCCAAATTTGAAAAAAGATATGTAACTACAACCGATGGAAAAAAAATGTTGGTTTGGGTTATTCTTCCTCCCAATTTTGATGCCTCAAAAAAATACCCTGCATTATTGTATTGTCAAGGAGGACCTCAAGGAGCTCTATCACAATTTTACTCCTTTCGATGGAATTTCAGTTTGATGGCTTCTCAGGGTTATGTAGTAGTGGCTCCAAACCGTCGAGGAATGCCGGGTCATGGGGTTGAATGGAACGAACAAATCAGCAAAGACTGGGGCGGACAAGTGATGGATGATTACCTTTCTGCCATTGACGATGTGGCTAAGGAAAGTTATATAGACCAATCACGTTTGGGAGCTGTAGGTGCAAGTTATGGTGGTTATTCCGTTTTTTATTTAGCCGGAATACATAACAAACGTTTTAAATCGTTTATCTCGCATTGTGGAGTTTTCAATCTAGAAAGCATGTATGGGACAACCGAAGAGGTGTTTTTTACCGACTGGGATTTGGGCGGACCGTATTGGGATAAAACCAATACTTTGGCTCAAAAAACCTATTCGCAATTTAATCCCATTAAAAATGTAACCCAATGGGATACGCCTATCTTAATCATTCAAGGTGGAAAAGATTTTCGTGTGCCCATTGGTCAAGGACAAGAAGCCTTTCAAGCGGCTCAATTGCAAGGTATCAAAAGTAGATTTATCTATTTTCCGGAAGAAAATCACTGGGTTCTTCAACCGCAAAATGCTATAGTTTGGCAACGCGAATTCTTTTCTTGGTTAAAAGAAACCTTATAATTTAATTCCCGATGGCAATCGGGAATTTTTTTTAACACTTCCTAGGTAAACAAAACCTTTTGTTCTTTTTATCTTTGAGAATGGCACAAAAATCAAGCTTTATTCCACTCAAAGTGCTCCTAAGTTACTTACTGCTTGCTACACTGGTAATAGCAGTAGGTTTTTTGCTTTTTAAAGAAAATAAACTTTTTACAGCTTATGAAAATGAATCTGTTGTTGAAAACCAAAAACTAATCCATCTCAGCTCTTTAATTTCTAAAATTTATGATGTTGATAATTTAGGTCGAATTGCAGCCCAAAACAATAAAGAAAATGATTTCAGACTCTATTACCAAGAAAATCAAAAACTCATAAAAGCCATCGATTCTTTTGAACAAAAAATTGACAATGCCAAACAGATAGAACAATTAGATAGTTTAAAAATCATTTTAGAACAAAAAGTAGCAAACATAACTGCACTAAAAAAAATGAACACATCCCAAAACGATTACAGTTCTATTGAAAAAGCAGTTACCGATATTAGAAGAATGGAAGAATCAATGGGTAAAATTACCTTAGAAGGATTAAATATTGATCCAAACCAACTTTCTGCATACGAAAAAAAAGTATATCAGGAATATGTTGATTATCTGAATGAAAACGTACCCAAAGAATCAGCGAGTACATTATCGGATAAAGAAATAGATTCTATTTTGGTATCATCCAAAAAAATACTCGAAAATGTTCGCACCAATAATCAGGTAAAAACGACTTCGCAAAAAAATAAAGAAATTGAATTACTGCGTAATGATTTGTTTATTTCACAAAAACTAAACGAAATTTTGGTTGAATTTGAATCTGATATCATCAAAAAAGCCAATTTAAATAATCTTTCCAGAGAAGAAGCCCAACAAAAGACCGTTTCTATTTTAACCTCGGCAGCGGTAATTGGACTCCTAATGACCGGATTGTTTTTCCTTTTGATTACCAATGATTTTCTTAAAAATCAACGCTACAGAAAACAATTAGAAATAGAAAAAAAGAAAACAGAAACCCTATTAACCGCTAGAGAGCAACTTATTGCAACGGTGAGTCATGATTTGAGAACTCCACTCAATACCATTCAAGGATTTAGTGAACTTGTTAAATCCGGAAATATCTCAGAAAAACAAAACTACTATATTTCTAATATTCAAAGTGCTTCGGTTTATATCAATCAATTGGTCAACGATTTGTTGGATTTTTCCAAAATTGAAGCCGGAAAAATTAAGCCGGAAATATCTGTTTTTAATTTACACCAACTCATTGAAGAAGTTGCCCTAAGCATTCAATCTCTTTATCACAATAAAACGATTTCCTTACAATTCGAGTTAGATGCCATTGAAAACCTTTTGATAGAGAGTGATGCCTTACGCATTCGACAAATCATGAGTAACTTGATAGGAAATGCCTATAAATTTACGGAGAACGGATTCATAAAAATCACGGCAAAATACAATCAAAACCAACTGTATTTAAGTGTTCAAGATAGCGGAATTGGAATAAAAAAAGATCAATTACATTTGATTTTTAATGAATTTACTCAAGCCAATTCCAGCATAGAAAAAAAATATGGCGGAACCGGATTAGGTCTAACCATTTGCAAAAAACTTACTGAAATGTTGGGCGGCAACTTAACTGTTGAAAGCGAATTGGGTCAAGGAAGTACATTTCAAATGATACTTCCCGCAAAAAGTAAAGAAATAGAAAATACACTATTACAAAACTCAAAACAAAATCATAATTACACTCTAGCTGTTGTGGATGATGACAGTTCATTACTCCAACTTACAACTACATTTTTAAAACTACATCAATTCAATGTTCTTTCTTTTAACCATCCCAAAGAACTTTTGGAGGCACTACACACATCAAGTGTAGATGTTGTTTTCACGGATATTCAAATGCCAGAAATGAGCGGATTTGAGTTGTTAGAACAAATACCGAGTTCGATTCCGGTAATTGCAATAACGGGGCAACGTCAATGGGAAAAAGAATATTATAGAAACAAAGGTTTTGCCAGTCTACTTTACAAGCCATATACCTCTGAAGAGTTGATTTCTGTTTTAAATCAAGTACTTCACACTCCAATTGAAATAAATCAAAAGCAAATTTTAAAAAAGGAAGAAAACACCATTGAAGCGTACAATCTAAGTGCTTTAAAAACAATGTTGGATAATGATCAAGAGGCTATTCGAGATGTTTTAAATTCGTATATAGAAAACACACGCTCCAGTTTGATTCAAATAGAAAAAGCAATTGAAGAGAAAAATTATTCTTTGGTAGAATCTATTTCACATCGAATGATACCAATGACTCATCAAGTTGGAGCTTCACACATTGTTCGGCTTTTGCAAGAAATGGAAACTTGTAAAACATCAAATGTCTCAAACTCTGCCCTTCAAAAGTTGTTTAATGAGGTTCGAAATAAACTTACAAAATTAATTGATACATTAGAAAAAGAATTAATCCTCTAAGTGATAAAGCTTAAGTTTATTGTAAAGTGTTTTACGGTTAATTTCCAACATTTTTGCAGCCTCTGATTTATTTCCGTTACATATTTGAAGAGCTTTAACTATCATTTCCTTTTCGTTTTGTGATTTTGAAAATGCAGATGAAGATTGGTTTTCTACTTCAAAAAACTCAGAAGGAATAACCTCTTTTTCGACTAGATCTCCAGGGGTTAACAATACCGCTCTTCGGATAATATTTTGCAATTCTCTTAGATTTCCGGGCCAAGAATAGTTTTGAAAAATTCGAAGTGTTTCGGGTGAAAATCCTAAAACCTTTTTATGTAATTGTTCGTTGGCTTTTTCCAAAAAATATTCGGCATACATCAGCAAATCTTGTTTTCTCTCATTTAAACTGGGAACTTCAATGGAAAATTCATTCAATCGATGGTATAAATCTTCACGGAAATTTCCCGCTTTCACCGCTTCTTTTAAATCTTCATTTGTGGCTGCAATTACTCGAATATCTACTTCTACTTCTTTACTGCTTCCTATTCGTTTTACTTTGCGTTCTTGTAAAGCTCTTAATAGTTGTATTTGATTTTCATAGGTTAGATTACCCACTTCATCCAAAAACAAAGTACCCCCATTTGCGGCTTCAAAATGCCCCATTTTATCTGTTACCGCACCTGTAAAAGAACCTTTTAAATGACCAAAAAACTCGCTGGTCGCTAATTCTTTGGGAATAGCTCCACAATCAACCGCTATAAATGGAGCCTTATTTCGATGACTCAGATTGTGGATTTCTTTGGCCACAACCTCTTTCCCGGTTCCGCTTTCACCAATAATTAATACCGATAAATTAGTTGGACTTACCAATTCAATGTGCTTGTTCATCGCTTTAGATACGGGGCTGATCCCTTGAACAAAATCACTAGAAACAGAACTTTCTATTTTATTCTTTTGACTATTTTCAGGCTTTTTTTGAGCTTTAGGAGAAAGTAACGCGTTAGAAAGAACCAATAAAACTTCTTCGGGAACAAACGGTTTGGAAATATAATCTGCCGCTCCTTTTTTCATGGCCTTGACAGCAGTATTTACATCGGCATAGCCCGTCATCAAAACTACCGGAACCTCATTTTTAGTTGATTTTAAATCAATCATCAGGTCAATACCATCACTATCCGGCAAACGTAAATCACACAAAACCAAATCAAAATCTGAATTTTTAAAACGATTTTTGGACTCCTGTGCAGTATAGGCTGCTTCAACAAGGTATCCATTTTTAGAAAGAAAGTTGCTCACCATTTTTGAAAAAGCAATATCGTCTTCAATCAATAAAATAGTCTTCATGTATTTAGCTTTGGATATAGCTAAAATAAGGCATTCCGATGAAAATTCTCTTAAAAAATAACTAAATAAAAAAAGAGGTTTTAAAAACCTCTTTTTATTCAGCCAAATCTTGGGGTATTTGGCTGCCCACTTAACTTAACCAATTTTTATTCATTTATTAGGAACTGATACTTTCATTAATCTGAAATTATAAGGATTGATTAGGCCGGTATTTCACGGGTTAACCAACCCCTTTTGCCTGCTGTGGCAATGGCATACGGCGTTATCCAAAAAAGCCCAAACGTATACAATACACTATAAGTATATGCCCAAACCGACTCAGAAAAATTATATCTTTTAGCATAAAACAACATCGGGAATGATGAAAGAACGAATATACTAGCCAGTGTTGAACTTAAAAATAAAACCGGGTGAGTAATAATAAAAAACAGCATGAATATCAGAAATGGATAGGTCATTACTATATTTAATGATTGATTAAAAAATAAGAGCCTAGCACCAAATTTAGATTCCGTTCTAAAATTTGTAAACACATATTTTGCCATCATAATGTTTTCACGCACATTACTTCTTCCCCAACGAATAAACATTTTATAAAGTCCTTTATACTGTTCCGGTACGTTGGTCAACACATGGGCATTTCTTTGAAATAAGACTTCATAACCTTGTTTCAAGATCATATTTGTCATGGCTCTGTCTTCACCTATATCAGAGGGTTGCCCCATAAAAGTTTGATTAATCCATTCTTCCAAACAATTAAATACCGCTTCTCTTTTATATGCTGCTAGAGCTCCAGGAGTACACAAAACAGAACCTAACATACTTTCTGCCGATCGAACAAATTCAAAACTCATTACAAAACTCACATTCAACATTTTAGGCAACATGGCTTTTTGATTGTTTAGAACTCTTACATTTCCGGCCACAGCACCACAATTTTCTTGAGTTACAAACGGACTAACCAAGTTTCGCAGGGTATCTTTCTTAACGATAGAATCACTGTCTATTGTAACAAAAACATCTCCGGTTCCTATAGTAAATCCTTTGTAAAGAGCATGACGTTTCCCTTTATTTTCGGGTTGTTTGAAAATTGTCAATCGGTCACCCAATTCATTTTTTGCCTGCTGAATCCAATACCATGTATCATCTTTACTGCCATCGTCAATGGCTAATAGCTGTAATTTTTCCTGAGGATAATCACTATTTGCAATGCTCTTAAGGGTTTCCCATACCAGTTTCCCCTCATTGTAAGCCGGTACAATTATTGTACATGTGGGTAATTCTTCATCAGAAACCGATTGAATAGGTTTATACCTTAAATACAAATAAACCTGATAAAGAGAAAAACCTAGTTTATAAAATAACAAAACCAGTGACAGAATTAGAAAGAACATCCCAAAAACAGTTCCCATTCTATCTATATTAAATTGTTCAAAATGGGGTTGCAAATGATAAGCACCCAAAGCAGATCCAGCCAGTATGAAGAAAGTTCCGGCAAGCACAACCCCATTGATAAGTCTATATTTTGACACATTGGAAAACCTTCTTTTTCTTTGAATGAAATCTTTAATCTCCGTACCTTTTTGTGCCATAATCCGATGCATTGATTTAGTATAAATCGGAACAACAAAACTAAATAAGCTTTGTTCCTGTTCGTTTTGTTTTGTAGTAGATGATTCATTTGGATATCGATTTCGGCTTTCCATAGTTATAAAATTTTGGTATTGAACTTATACTTGGTATTCTTAATCAAAACCCAACTCTAATTTGTCTTGAACTTGAAAGGTTTGAGTAAAAACACATTATCGTACAAAGCAAGTGCTATTCCTTTTTTACAAACCCTTGTTTTTCTGATATTTACTAACACAATGCCTTAAAATCGCTGTGTAAAAAATACCCATTAAAAGGAATTTTACACACTTTGTAATGTGTAAATTTTACATCGATTACCCCTTTTACAAATAAAAAAAGAGCCTGATAAAATCAGACTCTTTTACGTTTTTGAATATTGTATTACACTATTCCGGATCGTTCATTTTGAAACCTTCCATAAATTTTGTGGTATAATTTCCGGCTACATAATCCGGTTCGTCCATTAATTGACGGTGAAACGGAATAGTAGTTTTAATTCCTTCAATATAAAATTCATCTAAAGCACGTTTCATTTTGTTGATAGCTTCCTCACGGGTTTGAGCAGTGGTAATTAATTTGGCTATCATCGAATCGTAGTTTGGTGGAATCGTGTAACCTGCATACACGTGTGTATCTAGACGCACACCATGTCCGCCCGGTGCATGGAGTACGGTGATTTTTCCCGGTGAAGGTCTAAAATCATTGTACGGATCTTCTGCATTAATACGACATTCTATAGAATGCAATTGAGGCAAATAATTTTTACCGGAAATTGGCACACCTGCTGCAACTAAAATTTGTTCACGAATCAAATCGTAATCAATAACTTGTTCCGTAATAGGATGCTCTACTTGAATACGTGTATTCATTTCCATGAAGTAGAAATTTCGGTGTTTGTCCACCAAAAATTCAACCGTTCCGGCCCCTTCATATTTGATAAACTCTGCGGCTTTTACAGCAGCTTCTCCCATTTTTTCGCGTAAATCATCGGTCATAAAAGGAGAAGGTGTTTCTTCTGTTAATTTTTGATGACGACGTTGAACGGAGCAATCTCTTTCGGATAAGTGACACGCTTTACCATAGGCATCACCTACTACTTGAATTTCAATATGTCTGGGTTCTTCTATCAATTTTTCCATGTACATTCCATCATTTCCGAAAGCTGCGGCTGCTTCTTGACGGGCACTTTCCCAAGCTTTTTCTAACTCGCTTTCTTTCCAAATGGCTCTCATTCCTTTACCACCACCACCGGCAGTAGCTTTCATCATTACCGGATAACCAATTTCTTTGGCTACTTTTTTAGCTTGTTCAAACGATTCTAAAATTCCGTCAGATCCGGGAACACAAGGAACTCCAGCTGCTTTCATGGTAGCTTTAGCAGTTGCTTTGTCTCCCATTTTTTCAATCATTTCAGGAGAAGCCCCAATAAATTTAATGCCGTGTTCTTGACAAATTTTAGAAAACTTAGCGTTTTCAGATAAAAATCCGTAACCGGGATGAATAGCATCAGCATTGGTAATTTCTGCAGCTGCTATTATGTTTGACATTTTTAAATAGGACAAATTACTAGGCGGAGGACCAATACAAACGGCTTCATCGGCAAACTTTACGTGAAGACTTTCTGCATCGGCTGTAGAATAAACCGCCACAGTTTTGATACCCATTTCCTTACACGTTCTTATCACACGTAGTGCAATTTCTCCGCGATTGGCTACTAATATTTTTTTAAACATCTTTTATTAATTTAGATTATTGGATTATTGGATTGTTGGATTTCTAGACCTAGAAAAATTAAATAATTTCTAAAATCTAAAAATCTAAAAATCTAAAATTAAGATGGATCTACTAAAAATAAAGGTTGATCAAATTCAACAGGAGAAGAATCGTCAACAAGAACTTTAACAATTTTTCCTGAAACTTCAGATTCAATTTCATTGAATAATTTCATAGCTTCAATAACACATACTACATCACCTTTTGAGATAGTAGCTCCTACCTCTACAAACGGAGCTTTATCTGGAGATGGTTTTCTGTACAAAGTACCAATCATAGGAGATTTTATTGTAATGTATTTTGAATTGTCTTCAACCGGAGCACTGGCCACAACAGGCGTACTAACGGAAGCCTGAGCTACTGGAGCAACAGGTTGAGACATCATTGGCTGCATAGGTTGAGCGGCTGGATAATGTTGAAAATAGGATGCTTCAGCGGCACCTGCTTCGGTAGTTTTGATGGTGATCTTAAAATCATCCATTTCTAATTTAACTTCGGTAGCACCTGATTTTGCTACAAATTTGATTAGGTTTTGAATTTCTCTAATATCCATGTTATCTAAGTTTAGTTTGTTTTTTTATTTTGTATCGTATGCCCATTTCAAATAGATAGCTCCCCATGTGAAACCACCACCAAATGCAGCAAAAATTAAATTATCTCCTTTTTTTAGTTTATTTTCAAAATCACTCATTAACAACGGCAAAGTAGCAGAAGTTGTATTTCCGTATTTTTGAATATTTATTAAAACTTTATCTTCATTTAATCCCATTCTTGATGCTGTAGCGTCAATAATTCTTCTATTGGCTTGGTGAGCCAACAACCAATCTACATCATCATGTGTGAGGTGGTTTCGTTCCATTATTTTTTCACTTACATCAGCCATTCCAGAAACGGCATATTTAAAAACCGTTTTTCCATCCTGAAAAACAAAGTGCTGTTTGTTTTTTACGGTCTCTTCAGACGGGGGTAAAAGAGAACCTCCGGCATCAATTTTTAAAAACTCCCTACCTATTCCATCACTTCTCAAATATTCATCTTGCAATCCAAGACCTTCATAGTTGGGCTCAAATAAAACAGCTCCTCCACCATCACCAAAAATAATACAGGTAGCTCTATCAGTGTAGTCAATAATAGAAGACATTTTATCTGCTCCTATTAGAAGCACTTTTTTATATCTTCCGGATTGAATGTAAGCAGCTGCTGTAGACATTCCGTATAAAAAACTGGAACAAGCGGCTTGTAAATCGTAGGCAAAAGCATTGGTAGCTCCAATTTGAGTAGCAACATAAACAGCTGTAGAAGCCACAGGCATATCAGGTGTAGCAGTTGCAACGAGTACCAAATCTATTTCAAGAGGATTGAGATTCCGTTTTTCAATTAGATTTTGTGCGGCTTTTATAGCCAAAAAAGAAGTCCCTTTTCCTTCTTCTTTTAACAGCCGACGTTCTTTGATTCCGGTGCGGGTTGTTATCCATTCATCATTGGTATCAACCAAAGTTTCAAGCACTTGGTTAGACAATACAAAATCCGGGACGTAAGCACCAACGGCTGTGATTGCTGCAGTTATATTACTCATAGGGTTCGATTGTTTTTCTTTTATCTTATCACAGAAAAAGAGGTGGAAATTACAAAAAAAAATCTAAACTTAAGTGTTTTAGAAAGGGTTATTTGTTAAAATATTGATATAACAAAAAAACTCTCACCAAGTGAGAGTTTTTCTTTCTATTATATTGAAAAACTAGGCAACTGCTTCAGTTTTATCAATAACAACCTGACCACGGTAATACATTTTACCTTCATGCCAGTAAGCTCTGTGATATAAATGAGCTTCACCTGTAATTGGACAAGTAGCTATTTGAGCTGCAGTAGCTTTATAATGAGTTCTTCTTTTGTCTCTTCTGGTTTTCGAGGTCTTTCTCTTTGGATGTGCCATTTTACTATATTATTTATCCGTTAATAGTTTTTTTAATTGATCCCAACGTGGATCAGTATCATTATTATTTTTTTTTTCACTCTTCTTTTTGACTGCCAATTGCTCTAATTTTTCAATGGCTTCAGATTTCAAACTTCCATCTTTAATGCCCGGATGTGTTCTTTTATATGGAATTGACAATACAATCATTTCATAAATGAATTGTGACACATCTATTTGATGTTCTCCATGAGGCAAAATCAACAACTCCTCATTATCATTATTGAACGTGTCTCCAAACTGAACAACTAAATCCAACTTCCCTTTAATAGGCAAATCAAAATACTCACCCGTTAAATCACAAGGAACATTTACAGTTCCTTTGTGTTTGAAATGCAACTCTAACAGGGTGGTTTTTTTTTCTAAAACGACCGTTGAAACAATAGCACAATTTTCAAACTCATCATATTCGAAGCGATCAAAGAACGATTTATCTATTTGATAGTCAAATTGATGTTTTCCCAACTTTAATCCGATGAACGGTATTAAAAATTCATTAGATACTTTCATCTGTACAACAATTTGTCCCAAAAATTTGGTTTGCAAAGATATAAAATAATCGCAATTCCAAAACAGTTATAAACATTTTTTTGTTTAAAACTGCTTTTCTTTTGATTTTAGTGGTTTTTCGGCCCAATGTGCGTGCTCTAACCTAGATTTATAAATATCCAAGGCTAAATAAACTGCTTCTGTAAATGAATTAAAGTCAGCTTGATTTTTACCGGCTATTTCATATGCAGTTCCATGATCTGGAGATGTTCTAACTTTATTCAATCCTGCTGTATAATTTACGCCTTTCCCAAAAGACAAAGTTTTAAAAGGTATTAACCCTTGATCGTGATAGCAGGCTATTACAGCATCAAATTTTTCATGAGAATGAGATCCAAAAAAACTATCGGCAGCATAAGGTCCAAAAACCAGTGTTCCTTCCTCAAACATTTTCTTCAATGTGGGTCTAATGATTTCATCATCTTCTTTTCCAATTACACCTTGGTCTCCACAGTGTGGATTTAAACCCAAAACGGCTATCTTAGGCTTGGGAATACAAAAATCTTGAATCAACGACTTTTTAATGGTTTGTACTTTTTGTCTGATTCTTTTTTCTGTAATAAAGGTAGCAACCTCTGTAACCGGAACATGGTCGGTTAGTAAACCTACTCTTAAATCATCACAAACCATAAGCATTAAAGCGTCGCCTTCTAATTCTTGATTTAAATAATCGGTATGCCCCGGGAAATTGAACGTTTCAGATTGTACGGTATGTTTATTTATTGGAGCAGTAACCAAAACATCAACAATTCCTTCTTTCAAAGCCTTTGTGGCAGCTACAAAAGATTTAATGGCATGACTCCCTACGATTTCATTCTCTATACCATATTCTAAATTAAAGCTTTCCTTCCATAGATTGAAGACGTTAATTTTACCGGGAACAATTTGATCCAACCTATCTATTCCATGTAAAACCGCAGTAGAATCAAAACTTTTTCTCAAATAGGACAACATTTTCACATTTGCAAAAATCACGGGGGTGCAAAGTTCCAACATCCTAGCATCTTCAAATGTTTTAAGTACAACTTCTGAACCTACACCATTTAAATCTCCGATAGAAATCCCTACTAAAATATTTTCTGCTTTTTTTACCATGACTACACGCTATTTATTCCTATTTTTGAACTGCAAATTTAAGAAAATAAAAGTCAAATGTTTACCGGAATTATAGAAAGTATTGGAATTGTATCCGAAATTAAAAAGGAAAGCAGTAATCTTCACATAACTATTTCATCTGTTTTAACTCCAGAATTGAAAATAGATCAAAGCGTGGCACATAATGGGGTTTGTTTAACTGTTGTCGAAATTAAAGATAAAACCTATACAGTAACAGCTATTAAAGAAACTTTGGAAAAAACCAATGTAGGTAATTGGAAAGTTGGTGATAAAATCAACCTTGAAAGAGCCATGCTCTTGGGAAGCCGATTGGATGGACATATAGTTCAAGGCCATGTAGACCAAGTGGGCTATTGCACCCAAATTAGCGAATCAAATGGTAGTTGGTATTTTACATTTGAATATAACGCAGATTTAAACAATATTACTATAGAAAAAGGCTCTATCACCGTTAATGGAGTAAGTCTTACAGTTGTGAACTCTAAGAAAAATGAGTTTAGTGTAGCCATTATACCTTACACTTATGAGCACACCAACTTTCATACTTTTTCTGTTGGAACTCAAATAAACTTAGAATTTGACTTGATAGGAAAATATATTAGCCGAATAGTTTCATTACGAAATTAAAAAAGCTCCGAATTATTTCGGAGCTTTTTTCATATTTTTTGAAATCGTATAAAAAGCGTAGAGAAGTCCTAAAAAACCAATAACATAAATCCAGCCATCTATTGGAAGACCAGGAGGTGGTGGTGGGTTTGGCGGAGGTGGATTATTATTCAACATTAAACCATTTGAATACGTCTCACTCGCACCAAAAAAAGAACTCAATAAAAGAATAATATACTTGTTTGAAAAAATTCTCATAGAGTGCAAAAGTAATTGTTTTTATTCTTTAACAAAATTTTTGACAAATAAAGTAAAAAACTCAATAAAAAAAAACTAAAGCGTTATTTTTTTAAAATCAATCTTTTAATTGGCAAAACCTCGGCAAATGTAACGGTTTTTTAATAACATCATACATAACTGAGTTTATATTAACGTAAAAAAATTACTTTTGGTTTCCATAATCAACAAAATTCTACAAACCATAAATTTTAATTCTACAAAACGGATTGAATTAATAGTTTATTCTGAATTTTTAATCTTTGTCAGACATACAGCAAGCCTGTAAAAAATTTAAGAATACGTCTTATCATAATATCCTGAATGGTGTTTGGAAATTCTTTCTGTTAAATCTGTTTGGGTAAAACCAGTGTAATAAATCTTCTTTGAAGGACTATATAAAATGTAACAATAAGGCATATAAGACATTAAATAAAAAAAGTGCCGTGAAGGCACTTTTGTGGTCCCACTTGGGCTCGAACCAAGGACCACCTGATTATGAGTCAGGTGCTCTAACCAACTGAGCTATAGGACCCGCTTAGAGAGTGCAATATTACTACTATTTTTTATTTACTCAAAATATTAATTCAATTTATTACCGACTTAACTTAGCATCGAACTGTAACAACTTCTCAATTTGTTGATTAAGAATTACTCAAAAAGTACTTACTTTTGCAAAAAAATCTGAAATGCGTAAAATTTTCTACCTCAAAACCTGTGATACGTGTAAAAGAATCATCAAATCACTTCCCAACACAAACGGTTTTACACTTCAAGATATCAAAGAAGAACCTATTACTGTGAAGCAATTGGAAGAAATTCATCAGCTAACCGGAAACTATGAAGTGCTTTTTAGCAAAAGAGCTAAATTGTATAAAGAAATGGGTTTAAAAGATGAAAAACTCACTGAATCCGACTATAAAAGATATATTTTAGAACATTATACATTCTTGAATCGTCCGGTTATTGTGATTGACAAATCTATTTTTGTTGGTAATAGTCCCAAAATCGTACAAGCAGCCATTGATTTTTTAGCAAATGAGTAAAAGACATTGGGCGTTAATGGCGGCCACCTTGGTTTCCATTATTTATGGGGTTACATTTACCATTGCCAAAGATGTAATGCCCAAATTTATTGAACCGTTTGGCTTTATTGTCCTTCGTGTTGGTGGGTCGGTTTTACTATTCTGGATGGTATCCTTTTTTGGCCCGAAAGAAAAAATTGCAAAATCTGATTTTCCCAGAATAATTGCTGCTGCTTTTTTTGGAGTAGCGTTAAACATGCTCACGTTTTTTAAAGGATTAAGTTATACTTCGCCTATCATGGGAGCGGTTTTGATGGTTACCACACCTATGATTGTACTTATTCTTTCAGCCATTATCATGAAAGAACGGATGCTAAAAAGAAAAGTATTTGGTATCATTTTGGGCTTAGCCGGAACGGTTTCACTCATTCTTTACGGTAAATCGATGATTAATGCTCCTAACGAAATGTTAGGGAA
The DNA here is from genome assembly GCF_036759525.1 of Flavobacterium sp. Taxonomy (GTDB): domain Bacteria; phylum Bacteroidota; class Bacteroidia; order Flavobacteriales; family Flavobacteriaceae; genus Flavobacterium. Next base: position 137,148 of record NZ_DAIOUN010000001.1, read on the forward strand.
TCTATTGGTATTCATCAATGCCGTTTCTTATGGTTTTTACCTTATCATCGTAAAAAAATTAATGGATAAATACAATGCTTTTACCTTTGTAAAATGGATTTACAGCTTTGGCTTTTTGATGGTTTTGCCTTTTGGTTGGGGCGAATTTGAGGCTGTAAATTGGAGTTTAGTGCCTACTGAAATTTACTGGAAGATTGGTTTCGTGGTTGTTTTTTCAACTTTCTTAACGTATTTGTTAAACTTGGTTTCTATGCGGGAATTGAAGCCTACAACAGTAGCGGTATTTATCTATCTTCAACCTTTATTCGCAACCATTTTTGCCATCAGTTTAGGAAAAGACGAATTGAGTTGGGTGAAAATAGGTTCGGCTATTTTGATTTTCACAGGAGTTTATTTGGTAACTCAGAAGAAAAAGTAGTTTACAGTCGCAGTTTACAGTCGCAGTTAATCTGAAAACTGAGACTGAGACTGTAAACTTTTAATTATCTTTGAAAACATTTTTTTAATAGCATGATACAATCAATGACCGGTTTTGGAAAAGCTTCTTTGCAACTTCCAACCAAAAAAATAACCGTAGAAGTTAAATCGTTAAACAGTAAAGGATTGGATTTGAATGTCAGAATGCCATCTGTTTATCGTGAAATGGAATTAAGTTTACGCAACATCATTTCACAAAAATTAGAGCGAGGCAAAGTTGATTTTTCCATTTTTATAGAAATAACCGGTGAAGAAACTTCCTCCAAAATCAATGTTCCGATTGTGAAAGGCTATATTAATCAAATGAAAGCCGTAATTCCGAATGCCGATGAAACCGAATTGATGAAAATGGCTGTTCGTATGCCCGATGCTCTCAAAACCGAACGCGATGAAATCGATGAAAACGAATGGAATGAAATTTTAAAAGTGGTTGATGATGCCATGAAAAATATCGCTTCATTTCGTATCGACGAAGGAAAATCGCTAGAAAACGAATTCATCATGCGAATCGAAAACATTCGGAATTTTATGAATCAAGCGGTAAGTATGGATGCCGAACGAATTGAAACCGTAAAAAATAGACTTCGAACCGCTTTAGCAGAATTGGAAGCCAATGTAGACGAAAACCGTTTTGAACAAGAATTGATATTTTATCTTGAAAAATATGACATTACAGAAGAACGGGTTCGCTTAGAAAATCACCTCAATTATTTCATTGAAACTATTGCCGGAACGGAAGCCAACGGACGAAAGTTAGGTTTTATTACCCAAGAAATCGGTCGTGAAATTAACACAATGGGCTCCAAATCGAATCATTCTGAAATGCAAAAATTGGTAGTAATGATGAAAGATGAATTGGAAAAAATTAAAGAACAGGTTTTGAATGTTTTGTAAAGTATCAAGATGAAAGATGTAAGTATCAAGACTAAAGAAGTAAGATTTTTTAAATTCAAATCAATGACAAAAAGAACTTTAGCAATCTTAAGTATAGTACTATTTTTTTCATCTTGTGGCTTAACCATCCGGATGTTAAGCGGTTTTAAAGACCCTGTTGTTCAATCCAAAAATGATATTAATCAGTATGTAAAAGAAAATGCAGGTGATTTTGACACTTACTTTTTAAATGTACAAACCCCAAAAGATAGTACCGAAATTTTTGAGAGGTTTTTATTTGGGTTTAATTCCGATTTGTACCTTTTTCATACAGAAAGTGGAAAAAAATATTGTTTTCAAGGCACCGAAGAATGTTCCGGAGTTTTAATGCAAGAAGCTTTTAAAAATGTTGAAACTAATTTTTCAGTTTGTCAATCTAATAATCAAATCCATTTGGACAACTTTTTAAAATTATTGCAAGACAAAAATGGCAAAAGTGTAAGTCGTTCAAATTTACCAAATTCTGAGTACTATTTGTTTGAAACGTGGAATACTTACATGCAAAATAAAAAAGAATTCAAGGAAAATTTAAAGTGGCTCACAGCATTAGAACAAACCAATAAAAAAATAAAAATCATTTATATTAACACCGATTTACTAGACGATTGGGGATTAGAAAAAGGAAAAAAACTACCCATTAAATTCAAAAGAAACGGGAAACGTTCAGTTGAACTTGTTTTTGGAAAACTACCCATAAAAAAATAAATCTAATAAAATTATAAATCTTTTGAATATCAATTCTTTGGATTAAAAACACAACACAATGACTAAAGGAAAACTACTTGTCTTCTCTGCTCCTTCCGGTTCGGGAAAAACCACCATTGTACGACATTTATTGGCTCAAACCGACTTGAATTTGGAATTTTCTGTTTCTTGTACAACAAGAGAACCACGAGGTGAAGAAATTCACGGAAAAGATTATTATTTTATATCGCTCAAAGAATTTAAAAACCATATCAAAGCGGAAGAATTTGTTGAATGGGAAGAAGTGTATCGTGATAATTTTTACGGCACCTTAAAAAGTGAAGTCGAACGCATTTGGGCCAAAGGAAAAAATGTGATTTTTGATATTGATGTAGCCGGCGGATTGCGAATAAAAAAGAAATTCCCACAAGAAACTTTAGCTGTTTTTGTAAAACCGCCAAGCATTGACGAGTTAAAAATTCGATTAAAAAAACGTTCCACCGAAAGTGAAGATAAAATCAATATGCGAATTGCCAAAGCATCAGTAGAATTAGCCACCGCACCCCAATTTGACAAAGTGATTAAAAATTATGATTTGGATGTAGCGAAAGCGGAAGCATATGAATTGGTCAGACAATTCATAAATCAAAAAAATCCAAATGATTAAAAAATCTAAAACAACATTTTTTTGGTTTTTTAGCTTTTTTAAATTTTTTTATAGTGTAACAAAATGAAAATCGGTCTCTATTTCGGCACCTTCAATCCCATTCACGTGGGGCATTTAATCATTGCCAACCACATGGCGGAGTATTCTGATTTAGATCAAATTTGGATGGTGGTTACGCCGCACAATCCGCACAAGCAAAAAAGCACCTTGTTGGATGATTACAATCGACTAGAAATGGTTCATTTGGCGACCAAAGAGTATCCGAAAATAAAACCTTCTGATATCGAATTCAAATTACCACAACCCAATTATACCGTTAATACGTTAGCTCATCTTCAGGAAAAATATCCTAACTATGCATTTGCTTTGATTATGGGCGAAGACAATCTGAATTCGCTTCATAAATGGAAAAACTACGAAGTCATTCTGCAAAACCATGACATCTTTGTGTATCCGAGATTAAATTCCGGTGTGATGGACGAACAATTTATCAATCATCCCAAAATTCATCGTGTAGGAGCTCCAGTGATAGAATTATCGTCAACTTTTATTCGCGAAAGCATCAAACACGGTAAAAATGTGAGAGCCGTTTTACCGGAACATGTGTGGGCTTTTTTAGATCATAATTTGTTTTATAGGAAATGACAGAGAAAGAGATAATTGACAAAGTTAAAACAGTAGAAAATATTGGCGGAATGACGGTCAATGAAAGACTATATATGTGCGGTTTGACAGATGAGTTTGACAGATGTTTAAAAGAAGATAAAAATAAAGCTGATTTTATCCTAAAGACAATAGGTGTTGATCAAGATTCGATAATTAAAATCTTGCAAAATCAAGAAAATAAGTAAGCTAAATAAACCAAAATTTGACGGTATTTAAATTCTCTTAACACTCCTTTACCACTTGTTCCTTCAATCGTTTTGTAACTTTGTTTTCGTTTAAGCTTTAAACCTTTTAAACGCTTAAACAATTTTAATCCTTTAAACAATTTTACAATGACAAACTTCGAATTATACAACCCAACTAATTACATTTTTGGAAAAGGTCAAATCGCAAAACTATCCGAATTAATACCTGCCAACAGTAAGATTTTATTGACTTATGGTGGCGGAAGTATTTTTAAAAACGGTATTTACGACCAAGTGAAATCCGCACTTTCATCAGTGGAAATTATAGAATTTGGTGGTATCGAACCCAATCCGCGTTATGAAACCTTAATGAAAGCGGTAGAAATCATTCGCAGCGAAAACATCACTTTTATTTTAGCCGTTGGTGGCGGAAGTGTAATTGACGGCGTGAAATTCATTTCAGGAGCCGTTAATTTTGAAGGTGATGCGATTGAGATTTTGAAAAAACGCGTTTTGTTCAAAGATGTTTCCAAAGTCATTCCGTTTGGAACGGTTTTAACCTTACCGGCAACCGGAAGCGAAATGAACTCGGGTGCGGTAGTGACCATCGAAGCTACGCAAGAAAAATTAACCTTGGGCGGAAGTGCGTTGTTTCCAAAATTCTCCATTTGCGACCCAACTGTGGTGGCTTCTTTACCCAAAAGACAATTGGAAAATGGCGTGGTCGATGCTTTCACTCATGTGATGGAACAATATTTAACGTATCCGCATGATGCTCTTTTGCAAGACCGCATTGCCGAAAGTATTTTGCAAACGCTAATTGAAATTGGACCGGATGTAGTTCAACATCCATCGGATTATAAACTAGCTTCTAACTTTATGTGGTGTGCCACGATGGCCTTAAACGGATTAATTCAAAAAGGAGTGCCAAGCGATTGGGCAACCCACATGATTGGGCATGAACTAACCGCTTTATACGAAATTGATCACGCAAGAACGTTGGCTATTATTGGTCCAAATTTATACCGCACTATGTTTGAAACCAAAAAGGAAAAACTAGCTCAATACGCTGAACGCGTTTGGAAAATAGACGGAAATTCTATTGAAGAAAAAGCTACATTAGCTATTGAAAAAACAGTTGAATTCCTTCATAAAATGGGAATGGAAACTAAACTTTCAAACTATACAACCGATTATGAAAAAGCATCCGATTTTATCGTAAATCGTTTTGAAGAAAGAGGTTGGAAAGCCATGGGAGAAAAACAAAATATTACTTTGGAAAAAGTGAGACAAATTGTGGAAATGAGTTATTAAAAAGAGTAGCTAAGATGCTGAGTAACTTAGATAGAAATGCAATCATTATATAATTACTTGGAAACTCAGTAACTCGGCTTTTCTGCTACTCAAAAAAAAATCAAAAGGCGTTCCCGAATCAACTTCCGGAACGCCTTTTTCTCAAAACACCAAAACAAAATTTAACTAACTCTAACTAGATTTTCAAATCTATTGTATAGAAAACGTCAAAATGAAATACATATTGTTTTGATTTTCAATTTTTTATAAAATTACCATATTTTAACACGTTTATCTTCCGGTAAATACATCCCGTCTCCCGGTTTGATGTTGAAAGCCTCGTAGAACGCATCTACATTTTGCAACGGTACGTAAGCTCTATATTGTCCCGGTGAATGGGGATCTGTTTTAACTTGGTTCTTAATTGCTTCGTCTCTTGCTTTACTTCTCCAGATAGTAGCCCAAGAAATAAAGAAACGTTGTTCTGGTGTAAAGCCATCAATTAATCCGGGATTACCGGTTTCTTTCAAATGAATTCTCAATCCGTCTAAAGCGGCACTCACACCTCCTAAATCCCCAATATTTTCACCTAAAGTAAATTTACCATCTACAAAAATGCCGGGTATAGGTTCCAATTGCGAATACTGATCGGCTAATGCTCCTCCTAATTCATTAAACTTTTTCAAATCTTCATCGCTCCACCAATTTACCAAATTACCATCGGCATTGTAACGTGAACCACTATCGTCAAAACCGTGTGAAATTTCGTGACCAATTACAGCTCCTATACCGCCATAATTTACCGCTTCGTCTGCTTTATAATCATAAAAAGGCGGTTGTAAAATAGCAGCCGGAAATACTATTTCATTAAAAGAAGGGCTGTAGTATGCATTTACCGTTTGCGGAGACATACCCCACTCGGTTTTATCAACCGGTTTATTTAATTTGGCAAAGTTTTCCGCATTACGCCATTGGGTAACCTTCTTCATGTTTTCATAATAGGTTCCTCCTTGAGATGGAGGTAATATAACTACTTTGGAATAATCTTTCCATTTATCGGGATAACCAATTTTGACTGTAAATTTTTTAAGTTTTGCAATAGCGTTTTCTTTGGTTGTTTTGGCCATCCAAGGCAAATTATTGATTCTGTTTTCGTAAGCCAAAAACACATTTTGTATCATTTTTTGAGCTTTTTCTTTAGCTTCGGCCGGGAACATTTTTTCTACATAAATTTTACCTAATGCTTCACCCAAAACTCCATTAACGGTTTGTAAAGCTCGCTCTTCAAAAGGGCGTTGTTTGATGGCTCCGGTTAAAGTTTTACCATAAAATTCCCAATTGGCGTTACCTATTTCGGTAGATAACATTCCGGCTGAGCGATTTAATAAAGTCCAACGCATATAGGCTTTCCAGTGTTCTACTTTATTCTCTTTAAAAATAGTTTCAAGAGCCGTCATGTAACGCGGTTGAGAGACAATCAATGTATCAACAACTGGGAGTCCAACTCCAACAAGATATTCTGTCCAATTGATAGAAGGGGTTATTTTTTGTAACTCGGCAACTGTCATTGGATTGTAGGTTTTTCTTCTGTCTCTTCTTTCAACCCGATCCAATCTCGGACTTGCCATTGCGATTTCGAGTTCTATTATTCTTTGAGCATTGGCTTGAGCAACAGCAGGCTTTTCACCTAAATAGGCCAACATTCGAGCCACATGGGCTACATATTTTTCTCTTTTTTCCTTACTGTCTTTATCTTCAGAAACATAATAATCTCTGTCCGGAAGACCTAAACTGCCTAAACCTACATTTACTACATTTCGGTTACTGTTTTTGGCATCGGTTCCTACACCTACCCCAAAAAATCCAACACCACCTTGCGTCTCCATTTCGATAAGTAATTTTCTCAAATCACTCATTGATTTTACTGCATTGATTTTATCTAAATAAGGCTTCAAAGGTTTAACCCCTTGCTTATTTCGGGTAAGCGTATCCATTACAGAGCGATAAAGATTAAGGGCTTTACCTTGATCGGAATCTGCAGTGTAACGAGAATCTGTTAAAGCTTCTTTTAAGATAGCCATCATATCTTTATCTGTCTTTTCCCGGAGCTCATCAAAACTTCCCCAGCGGGTTCTATCTGCCGGAATATCGGTATTGTCTAACCAAGTTCCATTTACATATCTAAAAAAGTTATCGCTGGGTTTAACGGTTTTATCCATAAAATCGGTGTTAATTCCATGCGATTCCTGCGTTTTGTTCTGTGCCATACCTACCACAAATGCTGATGCGGAAAGTAGAATAGTAAATTGTCTTTGGAGTGTTCTCATGATTTAGTTTTTAATAATTCTTTTGATAAATTGGTTTTCAGGAGTGGTCGCTTTTAGCAAATATACTCCGGCTGAAAGTGAACTTAAATCCAGTTCTGTTTGGGTATTTGAAATAGCTTGTTTTTTTACATTTTTTCCGGATATGTCAAACACTTCTATACTTCCTGATTGAACCATAGGGATAAATACCGATACAAATCCATTGGTTGGATTGGGGTACACTGTCATTTCAAGATTCTGATTTGATGGAATTGAAAGGGTTCCATCAATACTAAAGTCATCCATTACAACCCCTTCAAAAGTAACAGACTCATCTGAATGAAATACAAATCTGAAAATTACATTGGATTCATTTTGCAAAAAAGAAAGTGGCAAACTGTACTCTTGGTACAAGAGATTGGTACCTGTCCATTGAGCTCCCACACAATTGAAACAATTTGAATTATTTGGAAATCGATTGCTATTATACCAATTGGGGTCATTGGCGGTTCCTAAAAGTGACCATGTTTCTCCTTGATTGGTACTGTATTGTAAATAGACTAAATCCCAATTTAATTCTAAATTGAAAGCCATTTTGAAACGAAGTATCGGATTGACCACAGAAGTTAAATCGTAACATGACGAATACAGATATCCTTTTTGATTGTTGCTATAATTTCCGGTTAAATTGGTTGCATAAACTTGAGTCCCAGAGAAAGCTGTGTTCAAATTTAAACCGGATGGAATTCCTCGCTCCCAAACCGTTGTTGTTCCTTCTTGTGAAATTAACCAATCCGAATGGTTACCTTCAAACGTATTGATGACACCCACTTGTCCCATATCATTAGTGAGCAAACTTCCCGAAAAAGAGTTGTTATTTGAGAAAGTATCGTTGGCCATCACGACAGTGGCTGCTATTAAATTGTTCCCTTTGGGTAAATTTAAATTTTGAACAACTACTGTTGTAGAAGCCAGCGAAGGTATGTTTCCTTCCCAATTTACAGAATTTGAAATCCCGTTTATCGTATAATTTAATGTAAATGAGGAAATACTCTCTAAACCTGAATTTTGAATATTAAATGCAATTTGAGAATTGTTGCAATCTATATTCGCTGAGCTTTGTGATTCAATACCCAATAAAGCAATTTCGTTTGAGGCCATTTGAGTGGGAATTGGTGACTCCCAAACCCCTCGCCCGTATGTTGAGGCCACAATTTTTTGATCAATTTCATGAATTTCTATATCTGTTACCGTTACATTGGGTAAACCAGTATCATAGGGAACCCACTCAGATAAAGAATCGTCTTTGTAATAAACTCCCAAAGTCGTTCCAACATACAAAGGATTCAAAACATGCAATCCTTGATGTTTAACAACTGTTTTGGCAATTAAAGGCAATCCGGCACCTATATTAGTAAAAGAAAATCCGCCATTGGTAGATTGAAAAACCGAACCTCCGGTTCCCGAGGTTGAAACATATACAATTTGATTGTTGTTTGAATTCACTTCAATGGATGTAATGTTTGAAGAAAAAGTAGTGCAGTTGAAAAAATTAACTCCTCTATCTTCACTTTTTAGCAAGTTTCTACCATCGGCTATGTAAATGATATCATCATTGGTTTTGTCAATCGTTATTCGTTCCAAATTTCCATCTGTAATTAACGAATTGGATACCAATTGCCAACTGGAATTGATTAATTTGTACACGCCATTGTATCCGGCAAACAATTCCCCTACAGAATTTATAGCTAATGGAGTTATCCAATTCCCGGATAAATCATTAGGAGCACTAATACTTCCGCTTAATTGGTTTCCGGAGTTATTGGTAAAATACAAACCACTACCGTTTTGAATAAAACCGTAATACTTGTTAGGGTTGGTAGGGTCTATCACGGCCTCCATACCATCGGCCCCAAAGTAATTTTTCCATAAATTATTGCTCAAAGCATAACCTCCATTGTCTTGTAAACCTCCAGCGATTTTTGAACTCGATTGTTTGGATAATCCAATTCGGTAAAACTGTCCAATTTGTGCTGTTGCGGTTAAATCTGTAAAAGAAGCCCCGTTATTGTTTGAAACATAAACACCACCGTCACTTCCACAATATAAAATACCGTTGTAAAACCTCAAAAAATGAATGTCGGCATGTGTGTAAGTAGGCTGAAACGGGTTTGACCAGCTGTTTAATCTTGTAAATGTATTGCCTCCGTTTGAAGATTTCCAAACATTCAAAACTCCGGTATAAACCTCCTCCGGATTGGAGTCAGATACCGCCAAAGCCAGATCGAACCAGGCTTGATCTGCTTCAAAAATATCAACCGTATTTGAGGTTCTGGTAAAATTTAATCCGGAATTTGTAGATTTATATAATCCTTGATGACCCCAATCTGTACGTGCACTAAGAACATAGACATACTCGGGATTGGCCGGAGTAACATCAATAATTAATCTACCCGAATTAGCAGGCATTCCGGAAGATATCTGAGTAAAAGTATCCCCTCCATTGGTAGATCTAAAGAATCTATTCGTAGAAACGGCATATACAACATCCGGATTTCCAGGCTTTAATTTCAAATCTTTGATGTTTCCGGTTAATGGTCTTGTCCAAGTTAATCCCGCATTTATAGTCTTATACAATCCCGCACTGGTTGCTACCCATAGAATAGAGGGATTTGAAGGATGCATAAAAATATCGGCAGCTACCGTAGTGGTATTGGTAAATTGTAATCCGGTTGTGTTCCAAGTTAGACCTCCATCTGTAGATTTTAAAACTCCAATAGAATAGGTGTCTGAGGCATCTTTATCGCCGGTTGCAATATAAATAATATTCGGATTGGTATAATCCACCACAATCCCGGAAACCCCAATTTGTGGGAGAAAATCAGATAAGGGAGTCCAATTCAATCCGGCATCAGTAGATTTCCAAATTCCGCCTGCAGGAGCTCCAATATATAAAGTTGAGGCGTTAGTTGGATCAACATAAACCACGTTAACACGACCTTGACCGGGAGACCATGAACCGGTATTGACATGATTAAAGGGGCCCAAAGGTTGCCAGTTGCTTAGGGTACTTTGAGTTTCTATTCGTTGTGTAGCAGCTAGTCTCTTTTGATTCCAGGCATTCCACAATTGCTCAGGAGTTATGATGTAACCGTTGGCGTCGGTTTTTTCCTGCCAATGGGTTTCCCAACGTTTAAACGGTTTGTAACCACTACCTCTTTTATTTTTATCATGATCTTTCCAATACAAATCAAAGGCTTCGCGAATGGCTTCAACAGTAGCTTCGCCTTTGGCGTCTTTTTTCACGTTTTCCATCCAAGGTGCACTTTCGTTAAATTGAGCAAATCCGTTGAATTGATAGATAAATAATATAAAAAGTAATAGCTTCTTCATTATTTTTTAAAATTTTAATTCAAAAATAGGAAATTGTTAGGTATAGTTTGTAATTATTAACAGTTGTGTAAGAAGATGTATAGCGATTAACTTTTATACCTTTGCAAAAAAAATCACTTGTATGCTAGTTTTTTTAAAAAAATATAAGTTTGCTCTTATCGGATTCATTTTGTTTTCAACTCTTTTTTTGACTATTTCCTACTATCTCTTAAAACCCAAAAACCGACTCCCTTATTTTAATCCGTCAGATATTAATCCGGAATTGGTTGACAGTACAGTTCAACACATCAGTAAATTTCATACGATAGCCAACTTTTCATTTACCAATCAAAATGGAGAGATTATTACACAAGATGCCTATAAAAACAAAATATATGTAGCCGATTTTTTCTTCACAACTTGCCCCACCATTTGCCCTATCATGCAAAACCATATGGTTTTAATTCAAAATGAATTTGAAAACAATCCGGATGTAATGTTATTGTCTCATACGGTTATGCCGGACATAGATAGTGTTCCTGTACTAAAAAAATATGCCCTAGAAAAAGGAATAATTGACTCGAAATGGAACCTGGTTACGGGCGATAAAAAAGACATTTTTTATATGGCCAGAAAATCTTATTTGGCCGTGAAAACCGAAACAGCGGGCGAACTTTACGACATGGTACATACTGAAAATTTCATTTTAATTGATAAAGAAAAAAGAATTCGCGGATTTTATGACGGAACAAATCCAAAAGAAGTAGCCCAACTTATAAAAGACATTAAAATTCTTTTAGAGGACACAAAATAGTTTGATTCTTTAAATTCTTAGGTTCGTTTCGATTTAAAATAGTACTTTTGTATTTAAATTAATTCTAAATAACGCTTGGAAACAACAGTTGACCAATTAAAAAAAGGAGAAAAAGCGATTATAATCGGTTTTGATTTAGAGAGTATTCCATTGAAATTAATTGAAATGGGGTGCATGGAAGGCCATTGGATTGAATTGGTTCAAGTAGCCCCTTTAGGAGACCCGCTTTATCTTGAAATCAATGGAGCCCATTTAGCCATCAGAAAAGATATGGCCAAAGAAATTCAAGTAGAAATCATTCAAAATTAACCCTAGCGAATGGAGAATTCTACCTTAAAAGTTGCACTAATTGGCAATCCAAACACCGGAAAGACTTCGTTGTTCAATCAGCTAACCGGATTAAATCAACAAGTGGGTAATTATCCCGGGATAACTGTTGAACGAAAAGTAGGAACCTTTTATTTACCCAATTATAAAAAAGTAACTTTATTAGACTTACCTGGAACGTATAGTCTTAATGCCAATTCTCTTGACGAAAATTTAGTTATAGAATTGTTGTTAAACAAAAATGATAAAGATTACCCCGATGTGGTGGTGGTGGTTACTGAAGTAGAAAATTTAAAACGGAATTTACTCCTTTTTACTCAAATAAAAGATTTAGAAATTCCAACTGTTTTGGTAATCAATATGGCCGATCAAATGGAGGCTAAAGGCATAGAACTGAATATTGAAAACCTAGAAAAAGCACTGAAAACCAAGGTTGCACTGGTGAGTTCAAGAAAATCTACCGGGATAACCGATTTGAAAAATATAATTCAAAATTACAACCAACTCAACACAGAACCCTGCTTAAACACTTCATCTATAGATTCAGATTATTTTGAAAATCTGAGACGTATTTATCCCAGTCATAATTTATACAAACTTTGGTTGGTTATCACTCAAGATGTGAATTATGGTGAATTATCAAAAAACAAACTTCAAATTGATTCTTTTTCCAAATCGGATAGTGAACTCAAAAAACTTCAACACAAAGAAACCATAAAGCGGTACCAATTTATAAATGAAATTTTAAAAGAAAATAAAAAAGTAGATGCCTCAAAAGCTCAAGATTTACGCGGTAAATTAGACCGCATAATGATGCATAAAATTTGGGGATATACTATATTCTTTGGGGTTTTATTTCTTATTTTTCAATCTGTTTTTGAATGGTCTAGTATTCCTATGGACTACATTGACGAAACTTTTGCCAATTGGAGCACTTGGCTTAGCGAAACCTTACCTCCGGGAAAACTTACAGATCTTATTACACAGGGCATAATTCCGGGAATTGGTGGTGTCGTGATTTTTATTCCTCAAATTGCCTTTTTATTTCTTTTTATTTCACTTTTAGAAGAAAGTGGGTACATGAGTCGAGTAGTTTTTTTAATGGATAAAACCATGCGTCGATTTGGACTTAGCGGCAAAAGTGTAGTTCCGTTAATTTCCGGAACGGCATGTGCAATTCCAGCCATAATGGCTACTCGTAATATTGAAAATTGGAAAGAACGTTTAATTACTATTTTAGTTACTCCTTTTACCACGTGTTCTGCCCGAATTCCTGTATATACCATTCTAATTGCTCTTGTAATTCCCAACACAAAAGTGCTAGGTTTAATCAATTTACAAGGTTTAACCTTAATGTTGCTTTACTTGATCGGTTTTCTAATGGCTATTTTATCTTCACTAGTTTTGAATAAAATTTTGAAATTTAAGTCTAAAAGTTTCTTTGTTGTAGAAATGCCAAACTACAAAATTCCCTATTACAAAAATGTTGCTTTAAATGTTATAGAGAAAACCAAAGCTTTTGTTTTTGGAGCCGGTAAAATTATCGTATCCATTTCTATAATACTATGGTTTTTAGCTTCTTACGGACCTTCAGATAATTTTAAAAATGCCGAATCTATCGTAAAATCTGATACCCAAAATACTTCGCTTAATGAAGATGAAATTGAGGATAAAATTGCTTCATACAAGTTGGAAAACTCATACATTGGAATATTGGGTAAATCAATAGAGCCGGTTATAAAACCGTTAGGTTACGATTGGAAAATAGGCATCGGAATTATTGCATCTTTTGCTGCACGTGAGGTATTTGTAGGAACATTAGCTACAATATACAGTGTAGGAAGTCATCAAGAAGAAGAAAACACCATCAAACAACGCATGAAAAATGAAGTTCATCCTGATAGCGGTCTGCCTATTTACAATTTTGCATCCGGAATTTCTTTACTCCTTTTTTATGCTTTTGCCATGCAATGTATGAGTACTTTGGCTATAGTAAAAAAAGAAACCAATTCATGGAAGTGGCCCACAATTCAACTTTTTTTCATGAGTGGATTGGCCTATATTTGTGCATTATTGGCTTTTCAATTTTTGAAATAAATTCATTTTCAACTCATTAAAAAATTATTAGAAAAAACGTTATTTATAATTTGTCTAAATAAATTCTAGGTCTTACTTTTGCATCATAGAATTAATCTAAATAAAAAATGAAAAAGCGTTTTCACCTATTTTTCTTCTCTTTCATACTAACATGTAATGCCTTTAGTCAACAAGAACAAACAACCGATACACTAAAACTTGATGGTGTTATCCTAGAACCCAAAAAAAATAGTCCGGAAAGAATGCCTGAAATCAAACAAAATATTTTGTTTTCAGGTAAAAAAAATGAAGTGTTACATTTATCCAAAATCGACGGAAATTTCACCACCAATAATAGTAGAGAAATTTTCTCCCGAATTCCGGGTGTTACCATTTGGGAGAACGAAGGCTCTGGAATCCAAATTAATGTAGGAGTCCGCGGTTTAAGTCCAAATAGAAGTTGGGAATTGAATACCCGTCAAAACGGATACGATATTTCCTCGGATGTTTTTGGTTATCCCGAAGCCTATTACAATCCGCCATTGGAAGCCGTTGAAACCATTGAATTAGTTCGTGGAGGATCTTCTTTACAGTTTGGTCCCCAATTTGGTGGAATGTTGAATTATGTTTTAAAAAGAGAAACGAAAAAGAAATTTTCATTTGAAACCCAAAATACAGTAGGTAGTTATGGCATGATGAGTAGCTTTAATGCCATTGGCGGTAATTTCAAAAAGTTTTCCTATTATGTTTACAATCATTCACGTAGTGCAGATGGCTGGCGAGAAAATAGCGAATATACGGTTCGAAACACACACGCTTTTGTGGAATATCGCTTTACCGAAAACACCAAACTTTCGGCAGAATATACCAACATGGATTACCAAATGCAACAAGCAGGTGGTTTAACCGATGAGCAATTTAAAGATAATCCGAGACAATCCCTAAGAGAACGTAATTGGTTTGGAACGCCTTGGAATGTATTCTCTTTGAATTTTGACACAAAAATTAATGACAATTTTACTTCCAACACAAAACTTTTTGGACTAATTGGCGAAAGAAATAGTGTTGGATTCACAGCTACTCCAAATGTTGAAGATGTTATCAATCCTGCAACAAATGATTATGCTAATAGAAGAGTAGATCGCGATTTTTACGAAAATTACGGATTGGAAAATCGAAACATTTATAAGTACAAACTTGGAAAAACAAATAACAACCTTGCTTTTGGTGTGCGTTTGTATAAAGCAAATACACAACGGGTTCAGGATGGAAGAGGCACAACGGGTTCCGATTTCGATTTATCAATTGACGGAAGATTTGCCCGAGACATTAATTTTACTACCGAAAACGTAGCGGTATTTGCTGAGAATCAAGTTAAAATAACTGAAAAATTTAGCGTTACTCCGGGAGTACGATATGAATACATCAAAAACACCGGCGAAGGAAGATTCGGAATCAGTAATGGTAATGATGTAGCCTTTCCCGACAAAACGATTTCAAGAAGTCAACCCTTGTTTGGATTAGGAATGGAATACAAATTTACAACAACAAATATTTATGCAAATATTACTCAAGCCTACAGACCTGTTCTATTCTCAGATTTAACTCCCCCTGCAGTAACCGATGTTATTGACCCAAATTTAAAAGATGCCAGTGGTTTTAATGCCGATTTAGGTTTCAGAGGAACCTACAAAAACTACTTAAATTTCGATTTCAGTCTATTTTATTTAAGTTACAACAATAGAATTGGCGGAATAAGACAATTTGTAAACAACGACCCAACTCAAGGAACCTTTATCTACAGAACCAACTTGGGTGAAACTGTAAACAAAGGAATCGAAGGATTTTTTAATTTAAACTTTACGAAATTATTTGAAGTAGATAAACCTTATGGTAATTTAGATTTATTTGCCTCTATAAGTTTTATCGACAGTCGCTACACCGATTTCAGAATTTTTAACACCTCTGGAACGGCACCAAATGTTACCATCACAGAAACGAATCTAGATGGAAATCGAGTTGAAAATGCACCGCGTTATATTCACAATTTTGGACTTTCTTGGAGTAATACCAATTTCTCTTCTACTTTACAATATAGAATGTCCGGTAAAATATTTACGGACGCTAATAATACAACAACTCCGTCAGCCAATGGTGTTACCGGACTTTTAGACGATTATCGTGTTTTTGATTTATCTACTGAATATAGATTTTTGAAAAATTATAACATTCGTGCCGGTATCAACAACTTGCTTAACGAAGATTATGCCACCCGAAGAGCCGGTGGTTATCCGGGTCCGGGTATTCTTCCCGGGGAAGGCAGAACATTTTATATTTCTGTAGGAGCTAAACTTTAACAAATAAATGGTTTTCAGATAATTGAAAACCATTTATTTTTACATTATGATACAAACTATTATCGTTTATATTTTAGTAGCCATTGCTGTAATTGTTCTTTTGAAACCTTTATTCATGAAGAAAAAATCAAAGAAAAATTGCGGTGGTGATGATTGTGGTTGTCATTAACTTCCTAACGCCACATCCAAACTCATCATCACTACAAATCCACCAATGAATCCAAGAGTAGCAATATCGGTATGTTTGTCTTGTTGCGTTTCCGGAATTACTTCTTCCACCACTACAAATATCATAGCTCCGGCTGCAAAAGCAAGTGCATAAGGCAAAATTGGGGTGAAAAACGTAACAGCAACAGCTCCCAAAACTCCGGCAATCGGTTCTACTAACGCAGAAGATTGTCCGTATAAGAAACTCTTTTTTCGGCTCATTCCCATTCGTCGTAACGGCATAGAAACAGCAATTCCTTCCGGAAAATTTTGAATCCCAATTCCAATCGCTAAAATGGTTGCTCCGGCTATTGACGCTTCGGGAATTCCGGCTGCTACACCTCCAAACAAAACGCCAACTGCCAATCCTTCGGGAATGTTGTGTAATGTTATTGCCAAAACCAAAAGCGTTGTCTTTTGCCATGGTGATTTCACACCTTCCGTTTCTTTAAAATTGATATGAATATGAGGCAATAATTTATCCAAGCCAAATAAGAAAAAAGCTCCTAGCAGAAAACCAATTGCGGCGGGCAAAACTTTTACAAAACCTTCTCCCTCAGACATAGCAATGGCAGGTGCCAACAAACTCCAATAACTCGCCGCTACCATTACGCCACCAGTAAAACCTAGCATTCCGTCTAAAAAAGCTCGGTTCATCGTTTTAAAAAAGAATACAACAGATGCTCCTAAAGCCGTTAAAAACCACGTAAAAACAGTAGCGTATAAGGCTGCTAAAACCGGATTAATTCCGGATAAATAAGCTACAACAGAATCAAACATATTACACTAATTTTACGTAAAGATTACTCGCAATTTTATATGAAATTAAAATTTGCCTTTCATTAATTAAAATACCTAACGATTGATCAAAGGGTTCTTTACTGACTACTTCAATTTCAGACCCTAAAGCAATTTGATATTTGTCAAGATATTTTAAAAAATTCGGCGAACTGTCTTTTACCCCCAAACAAATAACTTTATTGGAAGGTAAAACCTCTGATAGTAATTGTTTATCAACTTTTATCATTTGACCATACCTGTCCGGAATGGGATCGCCGTGCGGGTCTTCTTTTGGAAATCCTAAATACTCATCCAACCTATTGATTAATTTCTCCGATTTGATATGCTCCAACTCTTCTGCCAAATCATGCACTTCATCCCATGTGAAATCTAATTTTTCAACCAAAAAAACTTCCCATAGCCGGTGTTTTCTTACAATCATCTTAGCCGCATGAAGCCCTTTCTGTGTCAAGGTTACACCCTGGTATCTTTGATAGTGAACCAATTCTTTCTCGGCCAATTTTTTCACCATATCCGTTACCGAAGAGGCTTTACTTTCTATCATACCGGCAATTGCATTTGTATTGATCCCTTTGGGAGAAACCAGAGACAAATGATAAATAACTTTTAAATAATTCTCCTCAGAATACGTCATGCTGTTAAAATCTGTAAACAAAAATAAAAAATTATTTTATATGCGTAAAAATATTTTTAGTTTTGTCTAAAATTATTTTTTGAAATGAAAAAAAATATACTGCTGTTATTCCTTTTGCTTGCCCTAATTGGTTCTTCACAAGAAAAAGGCATCGTTGTAGGCCATATACTATCTGAAGGTCAAGCTGTTCCTTTTGCCAGTGTTCTACTTAAAAACACCACCTCCGGGACCTCATCCGATGAAAACGGGAATTATTCTATTGAAGTTCCATCTGGAAAACAAACCCTAATTGTACAAGCTATTGGTTTTAAAAACCAAGAAAAAAACATAATTGTGCCCCCTGGAGGAAAAATTCATTTGGATTTTAATTTAGAAGAAAGTGTATTCGGACTCAATCAAGTGGTGGTTTCAGCCACACGTGGAATTCAAAAAAGAACTGAAGCTCCAGTGATTGTTACCGTTACCAATTCTGAAGTTCTACAAAAAGCCCAAGCCATCAGTTTATCGGAAGGATTGAGTTTTCAACCCGGATTACGAATGGAAACCAATTGCCAAAACTGCGGATTTACTCAAGTTAGAATGAATGGCTTAGATGGAGCGTATTCTCAAATTTTAATGGACAGCCGACCGATTTTTTCAGCTTTAAATGGTGTGTATGGTTTAGATCAAATTCCGACCAATATGATTGAACGCATTGAAGTGGTTCGTGGTGGTGGTTCGTCTTTATATGGTTCGAATGCGATTGCGGGCACCATCAACATTATTACAAAAGATCCGATTGTAAATTCATTTGAAGTAAATTCGCATTTAGGATTGATTGATGGAAAAACACCTGACAAAGCCTTAACGTTAAACGGAACCGTTTTATCAGACGATTTGAATTTAGGCATTCAACTTTTTGCAATGCTTCGTGATCGCGGTGCTTTTGATGCCAATGAGGATAATTTTACCGAAATTACCGCCATGCAAAACCGAACATTCGGATTCAAATCGTTTTACCGACCGTTTGAGCGAAGTAAAATTACTGCCGAATTTCATACGGTAAATGAGTTCAGAAGAGGGGGTGAAAACAATTTTAATTTACAACCTTTTGAAGCACTTACCACAGAACAAATTACGTCCAAAATGGTGGGTGGCGGACTCACATTTGAAAATTATTCAAAAAATGAAAAGAATAAATATGCCGTTTACATCAACACGCAACAATCTAAAAACGACAATTTTTATGGCGGTCGTGTGGATGATGAATTGGGTAATATAGATTATGCCGAAAGCCTAAGAGGATACGGAAATACTGAGGTAGTTACTTGGATTGGTGGTACGCAATACAATCGAAAACAAGAATCCTTTTTAGGAGGCTCAGGAACGTTAACCACAGGAGCCGAATACAAAAAAGAAAAAATGAGGGATGCCAAGCCCGGTTACAATGCGTTCGTCAATCAAACTTTAGATATTCTTGGGATTTATGCTCAACAAGAATGGAAAGTAAATGAAAAACTAAAAGTTTTAGGCGGATTACGAGCCGATTTTCACAATGCCGCCGATGAAGATGTGATATTGAACCCAAGACTAAATATTCTGTACAATATTAAAGAAAATTTGCAATGGCGAAACTCTTATGCCAAAGGGTTTAGAGCACCACAAGTATTTTCGGAAGACATACACGCCCGAATTGCCGCCGGAGAAGTGGCTTTGGTTGAATTAGCAGACGGATTACAATCGGAAACATCCCATTCCTTTTTAACTTCGTTAGATTGGAGTAATGTTTCGCCTAATTCGGAAGCCGGATTAACATTTGAAGCCTTTTACACTCGATTAAATGACCCGTTTGTCTTGGAACAACTTACAGAAACCATCTGGGAAAAACGCAATGGAAAAGGAGCAAATGTTTACGGAATTAACCTGGAAGCCAAATATGCTCCGGGACAAAAATGGCAATTTCAAGCGGGAGCAACCATTCAAAAAGCCTTGTATGACAAAGCGGTTCAATGGAGCGAAAACGTGACCAATACCAATCGAAATTTCTTCCGTTCACCAAATGTATATGGAAATTTAATGGCAACATTTTCTCCTAAAAAGGCTTTTCAAAACAATCTTTCATTGGTTTATACCGGAAAAATGTATGCTCAACACTTTGCCGGATTCATTGCCGAAGACCGTTTAGTAACCACCCCTGATTTTTATGAAATCAATCTAAAATCATCCTATACCTTTGTGGTAAAAGAAAAATTACACCTTCAATTAAGTGGCGGAATTCAGAATGTATTCAATCAATATCAAAACGATTTTGACTTAGGTGTAAACCGAGATGCCAATTATATTTACGGTCCATCTCGACCCAGAACTATTTTTATTGGCTTAAAGATTGGAACCGATTTGTTGTAAAAATTATTCCATCATAACAAATCTTTATGATTGAAATCATCAAATGAAAATGAAAACTTAGTAACTTTGCAAAGTTTTCGATTCTGAGAATCGAACAATCCTAAAATCTAACAATCTAATAAAAAAAATATGTATCCAGAAGAAATGGTAAAACCCATGAGAGCCGAATTATCGGAAGTTGGTTTTCAAGAATTATATAGTGCAGAAGCGGTTGAAAATGCTATCAAACAACCCGGAACTACTTTAGTTGTAGTAAATTCTGTATGCGGATGTGCCGCCAGAAACGCTAGACCGGGAGCCAAAATGAGCTTAGACGGAGCTAAAAAACCGAATCAATTGGTAACCGTTTTTGCCGGTGTTGACAAAGAAGCGGTTGATGCCGCAAGACAACATATGTTTCCTTTTCCACCATCTTCGCCAAGTATGGCTTTGTTTAAAGATGGTGAATTAGTACACATGTTAGAACGTCACCACATTGAAGGTCGCCCGGCTGAAATGATCGCTGAAAATTTAAAAGATGCGTATAACGAATTTTGTTAAATAGAAATCGTTTCTAAAATAACCCTCTCAAATTCTGATTTTGAGAGGGTTTTTTATTTTAATGAAAAACGCAACCTTTTAAAAAAAACTCATCTTACACATAGGATAACCAATTAAAAACAGCTATGAAATTTATTTTAAAATTATTTGTATTGGCCGTGTTGCTTCAAAGTTTTCAGTGTGAAGACAATAATTCTGAACCTATTACCCTTGAACAATTAAATTTGAAAAAACAGGAGATTATAGATTACATCGCCGGTTTTGAATGCAACAACTCAGAAAACTGCAACACTATAGCATTTGGTGTGAAACCGTGTGGTGGGCCAACAGAGTTTTTAACTTTTCCATCATCGATTGATTTAGACGAATTAGAGTCAATGATTGAAATCTACAATCAATTAAACCTAGAGTACAACATTCAAACGAATGCAGTTTCAGACTGTGCAGTTGTTTTACCACCCCAAACGGTGGAATGTGATAATGGGGGTTGTGTAATAGTTGGAAATTAGAAAAATTAAGCCCATGAAATGAGGAGAGTTGCATTTAAAGAATAACTCTCCTTTCTTAAATTAATTTAAATTCAGGAATACAAAATACAATTTACAGTTCAATGAACTTTGTGAAATCTGCACATCTGATATAAATTAAAATTACAACTCTAAATAAACTTTATTAAAAATAAGGATTTTAAATAAAATGAAAACCCTATCTTCTTTATAAAACGAACTTCATTTTTTTTAATTCATATTAAATATTTATACTTTTACCCAAAATTCTTCCATTTAGAATTCAATTTATTGTAAAACCCAAAAACGTTTATAGCATGCAACTGTATAACACGATGAGGGCAGAAGAAAGAGCCGAGCTTATAGATCAAGCCGGCAAACAACGACTTACGTTGTCTTTTTATGCCTATGCCAAAATTGAAGATCCAAAAAAATTTAGAGATGATTTGTTCTTAGCCTGGAATCCGTTGGATGTCTTGGGTAGAATTTATGTGGCTCACGAAGGTATTAATGCCCAACTCTCGTTACCGGCAGATTACTTTTATCAATTCAAAGACACGTTAGATGTTTATGATTTTATGCGTGGCATCCGATTGAACGTGGCTCGCGAGCAAGACGATCATTCCTTTTTAAAATTGACCATAAAAGTACGTCATAAAATTGTAGCCGATGGCTTAGATGATTCCTCTTTTGATGTAACCAATAAAGGAATTCACTTAAAAGCGAAGGAATTCAACCAACTTTTAGAAGACCCGAACACCATTGTGGTAGATTTTAGAAATCACTACGAAAGTGAAATTGGTCATTTTAAAGGAGCCATCACCCCGGATGTGGACACGTTTAGAGAATCACTTCCCATTATTGAAGAACAATTAAAAGACCTTAAAGAAGATAAAAATCTGTTGATGTATTGCACAGGTGGAATTCGATGCGAAAAAGCCAGTGCCTATTTCAAGCATAAAGGTTTCAAAAACGTCTATCAATTAGAAGGTGGAATCATTGAATATGCCCGTCAAATTGAGCAAGAAGGTTTGGAAAGCAAATTCATTGGTAAAAACTTTGTGTTCGATCATCGTTTGGGCGAACGCATCACAAACGATATCATTTCGCAATGTCACCAATGCGGAAAACCATGTGACAATCATACCAATTGTGTGAACGATGGTTGCCATTTGCTATTCATTCAATGTGATGAATGCAAAGAAAAAATGGATAATTGTTGTTCCTCCGAATGTCAGGAAATCATTCATTTACCATTAGCCGAGCAAGTCAAATTGAGAAAAGGCATTCAAAAAGGAAACATGATTTTCAAAAAAGGAAAATCACCTGCTTTAAAATTCAAACATTCCGGCGAATTAAGCGATGTGCCCTTGGCCGTTGCAAATGAAATAGAAAAACCAAAACCTATTCGCGAACGCATAAAACGTAAAAAAATACTAGTGGGCAAAGCCGAACATTATTATACCAAAGCTAGTGTTGGTTTGTTTTTAATTGAAAACCAAGAGATAAACTCTGGAGATAAAATTTTAATTTCCGGGCCAACCACCGGCAATCAAGAGCTGGTTTTAGAAAAAATATTTGTCAATGGTCAAGAGGGAACGGTTGCCAAACCGGGAGACAAATTAACGTTTGCAGTTCCGTTTCGTATTCGATTATCGGATAAATTGTTTAAAGTTATTAGCTAGTCATGACTCCATCAGGAAAAATAGAACTCATGGCTCCGGCCGGAAATTTTGAATCGTTGCAAGCCGCATTAGATAACGGTGCCGATTCGGTATATTTTGGTGTAGAACAACTGAATATGCGAGCTCGGGCAACTATCAATTTTACTTTGGAAGATTTACCCGAAATTGCTAAACGTTGTAAAGCCCAAAAGGTTAGAACTTATTTAACGCTGAATACCATTATTTACGACCACGATTTATCCGTTGTAAAAACGTTGGTTAGCAAAGCCAAAGATGCCGGAATTACAGCTGTGATTGCTTCAGACCAAGCCGTGATTGCTTCGGCTAGAGCTATCGGGATGGAAGTCCATATTTCAACCCAACTAAATGTGACAAATGTAGAAACTGTCAAATTTTACAGCTTGTTTGCAGATACCATTGTGCTGTCGCGTGAATTGAGTTTGCGTCAAGTGAAAAAAATCACAGAACAAATTGAAAAAGAACAAATCAAAGGCCCAAGTGGTAATTTAGTAGAAATCGAAATCTTTGGACATGGGGCTTTGTGCATGGCCGTTTCCGGAAAATGTTATTTGAGTTTGCATTCACACAATTCATCTGCCAACAGGGGAGCTTGCAAACAAAATTGCCGAAAAAAATATACTGTAATTGATCAAGAATCCGGATTTGAAATTGAAATTGATAACGAATATATGATGTCTCCCAAAGATTTATGTACGTTGGATTTTCTAGATCAAGTAATCGATTCGGGAATTAAAGTTTTGAAATTAGAAGGTAGAGGACGTGCTCCGGAGTATGTGGCAATGGTTACTAAAACCTATCGTGATGCAATTGATTCCTATTACAACGGAACTTTTACCAAAGAAAAAATCGACCTATGGATGGAAGATTTGAGTACCGTTTATAATCGAGGTTTTTGGTCGGGTTATTATTTGGGACAAAAGTTAGGTGAATGGAGTGCCAATCCGGGTTCAAATGCAACACAGAAAAAAGTATATGTGGGTAAAGGCGTTCACTTTTTTCCGAAAACGAATATCGCCGAATTTAAAATTGAGGCTTACGACATCAAAATTGGTGATAAAATCATGATAACCGGACCAACTACGGGAGTACAGGAACTCGTAATCAATGAAATGCTAGTAAACGATAACCGTTTAGAAAAAGCATCCAAAGGGGATAGCTGCACTCTGAAATTACCTTTTAGAGTGAGAAATTCGGATAAATTATATAAAATTGTGGAGCAATAATGGTAGTCATAACTTTGCAACGCGACAAATGCATTGGATGTAATTATTGTGTAGAAATGGCTCCGGCACAATTTCAAATGTCAAAAAAAGACGGAAAATCAGTTTTGTTGAAATCCGTAAACACCAAGGGTTTTCACACTTTAAAGTCGCCCAATCATACGATTGTAGAAGCTTGTGAAGCAGCTCAAAAAGCTTGTCCGGTGCATATTATTTCGGTAAAAGAAACGTGATTTTTTAGAAATTGAAAATCAAACTTTGGTGAAACATCAACCAAAAAAATACTATCTTTACACTCTTAACGTTTAATGTCAGTAGTCTCGTTTTGTATAACGAGATGACCAATATATACAAAATTATGGCTTGTACAAACTGTTCTACCGGGAGTAAAGATGGAGGAGCTCCCAAAGGATGTCAAAATAAAGGGACTTGCGGCACCGATAGCTGCAACAAATTAACGGTTTTCGATTGGCTTTCCAATATGAGTTTGCCTAGCGGTCAAGAACCTTTTGACTGTGTGGAAGTGCGTTTTAAAAACGGAAGAAAAGAATTTTACCGCAATACCGAAAAATTGTCACTTTCTATTGGAGATATTGTGGCAACTGAAGCTTCACCGGGACATGATATCGGAATTGTTACCCTAACCGGAGAATTGGTTAAGGTTCAAATGAAGAAAAAAGGCGTAAATCCTACTAGTCCTGAAATTACCAAAATCTACCGAAAAGCTTCTCAAAAAGATATTGATATTTGGTCAGACGCCCGAGCAAAAGAAGAACCTATGAAGGTAACCGCTCGAGAAATTGCGATTCGTTTGCAATTGCAAATGAAAATTTCTGATATTGAATTTCAAGGAGATGGTTCAAAAGCTACTTTTTATTATACCGCAGAAGACCGCGTAGATTTTCGTCAATTGATTAAAGAATATGCTCAATCTTTCAAAACCCGAATCGAGATGAAACAAGTAGGTTTCCGTCAGGAAGCGGCTCGTTTAGGCGGAATCGGTTCATGTGGAAGAGAATTGTGTTGCTCTACTTGGTTGACCGATTTTAGAAGTGTAAACACCTCTGCTGCTCGATACCAACAGCTTTCATTAAATCCGCAAAAACTTGCCGGACAATGTGGTAAACTAAAATGTTGTTTGAACTATGAGTTAGATACCTACATGGATGCTTTGAAAGATTTTCCGGATTTTGATACCAAATTAGATACTGAGAAGGGTTTGGCCTATTGCCAAAAGCAAGACATCTTTAAAAGACTCATGTGGTTTGCCTATGCTGATAATATTGCAAATTGGCATGTATTACATGTAGATCAAGTTAAGGAAATCGTGGCTGAAAACAAGCAAAAGAAAAAAGTGAGTTCGCTTGAAGATTTTGCTTTAGAACTAGCCCAAGAGCCAAAACAAGACTTTAACAATGCAATGGGACAAGAAAGTTTAACCCGTTTTGACCAACCCAAGAAAAAAAGAAAAAACAATAATAAAAAAAGAAGACCCAATACCCAAAACAAAAATGACATTAAGAAATAGTTTGTTTTTACTTGTATGGTTCACATTATTTTCGTGTGATAAAAATCGGGGTTTTGACCAATACAAAAGCACCGGAGAATCTTGGCATAAAGACAGTATCGTTTCGTTTGACTTTACTCCCAAAGATTCAACCCAAAAATACAATCTTTTTTTAACGGTAAGAAACAACAACAATTATCCTTTTCAAAACCTTTTTTTAATTGTTGAAATGAATCAAGGGAACAAAAAATCAATTATTGATACCCTAGAATATGTTATGGCAAATCCGGATGGGACTCTTTTAGGCAATGGAATGACCGATACCAAAGAGAGTAAGCTTTTTTACAAAGAAAACTTTACTTTTAGCCATACCCAACCACACACCTTTTATATACAACAGGCGGTTAGACAGCAAAATAAAATTGAAGGTGTTGAAAATCTGGAAGGTATAACCGAAATTGGATTACGAATTGAAACAATAAAGTAAAATGGCTCATAAAAAAAATACACTCACAAAAGATATAGCCTATTACCAAAAAAAATTCTGGAAAGTATTTTTATACGGATTGGGCGGAATATTTCTGTTTTTTGTCTTTGCTAATTTTGGTTTGTTTGGCTCAATGCCAAGTTTTGACGAATTAGAAAATCCCGATTCCAATTTGGCCACAGAAATCATTTCTTCCGATGGTGTTGTTATTGGTAAATTTTACAAGGAAAACCGTTCTCCGGTAAAATTTGAAGAATTACCCAAGCATTTAGTTGATGCACTTATTGCTACCGAAGATGAACGCTTTTATGAACATTCCGGAATAGATGCCCGAAGAACTTTTGGTGCTGCTGTAAAATTAGGTTCAGATGGCGGAGCAAGTACTCTTTCACAACAGTTAGCTAAACTACTCTTTCACGGAGAAGGCTCTAAATTTATTTTATTTCGAGTTATTCAAAAGGTTAAAGAATGGATTATTGCTACCAAATTGGAACGCCAGTATACCAAAAACGAAATCATTGCTCTTTATTTAAACAGAGCCGATTTTGTCAACACAGCTGTAGGAATTAAATCGGCTGCCAAAGTCTATTTTGGTAAAGAACCCAAAGACCTTACCATAGAAGAAAGTGCTCTTTTGGTAGGAATGCTAAAAAACCCTTCTCTTTACAATCCTGTCAGAGAAAAAAGAAAAGAGCTTGTTTTAAAACGAAGAAATACGGTTTTGGCTCAAATGGTTCGCAATAACTTTTTAGAACCCGAAGCCAAAGCTTTACTTGAAAAAAAACCTATTGTATTAGATTTTAATCCCGAAAGTCATGTAGACGGTATTGCCACTTATTTTAGAGAATACCTTCGTGATTATATGAAAAAATGGGTAAAAGAAAACAAAAAACCGGACGGCTCGGAATACAATATCTATAACGATGGGCTAAAAATTTATACCACCATCGATTCACGCATGCAAAAACATGCCGAAGAAGCCGTTGATGAACATTTAAAAAATCTTCAAGCCGAATTTTTTAAAGCCCAAAAAAGCAATAAAAATGCCCCGTTTTTAAAACTAACTGACGACGAAACTCAAAAGCTCATGACCAGAGCCATGAAAAATTCGGAAAGATGGCGTCTCATGAAAGCTCAAGACAAAAGCGAGGAAGACATCATAAAATCGTTTAGTGTAAAAACAGACATGCGAATCTTTACTTGGAAAGGGGAACGTGATACAATCATGACTCCATTGGATTCTATTCGGTATTACAAACATTTTTTACGTACCGGAATGATTTCTATGGAACCACAAACCGGACATGTTAAAGCTTGGGTTGGAGGCATTAATTACAAGCATTTTCAATACGATCATGCCGGTCAAGGAGCTAGACAAGTAGGATCTACTTTCAAACCCTTTGTATATGCTACTGCTATAGAACAACTTAATATGTCACCTTGTGATTCTATTATTGACTCTCCTTTTACTATCCCTAGAGGAAGACACAATGTAAGTGAGTCTTGGACACCAAAAAATTCTAATGGCGAATACAGAGGAATGATCAATCTGAAAAAAGCATTGGCAAACTCCATAAACACTGTATCTGCTAAACTTATAGATCAAACCGGACCTAAACCCGTTATCGATTTAACTCACAAATTGGGTGTTACCTCAGACATACCCGAACAAGTTTCTATTTGTTTAGGTGCTGTTGAAATTACGGTTCATGATATGGTTGCCGCTTTTAGCACTTTTGCCAATAAAGGTATTTACATAAAACCACAAATTATAACCCGTATTGAAGATAAAAACGGAAATCTCATTTTTGAAACTGTTCCGGAAAGCCATGACGTACTCAATCAAGATATCGCCTATGCGGTTATCAAATTAATGGAAGGAGTTACCGAATCTGGTACAGGAACCCGATTAAGATGGGGCGGTGGTGGCGTTAAATCGTATAATTACAGATTTGAAAATCCCATAGCAGGAAAAACAGGAACTACGCAAAATAATTCTGACGGCTGGTTTATGGGAATGGTTCCAAATTTATGTACCGGAATTTGGGTAGGATGCGAAGACAGAGCGGCAAGATTTAGAAGTACCGCTATGGGACAAGGAGCTACAATGGCATTGCCTATTTGGGGATTGTACATGGATAAATGCTACAAAGACGACAAACTCAACGTCTCCAAAGACCCTTTCGAAAGGCCCGAAAATTTAAACATCAAGGTAGATTGCTGGAAGGCTACCAAAGACACTTTAGATTTTGACCAAAACGTAGATGAATTCAACTTCTAATAAACATAACTTTAAAATGGACTTTGCAAAAAGCCCATTTTTTTATACCTTTAAAATCCGAAAAAACAAACACTATGATTATACGAAAAGTTAATTCTGTGCAAGAAGCTCTTCACGGAATCACTAATAACACAACGATAATGTTGGGTGGATTTGGACTATGTGGAATCCCTGAAAATAGCATAGCCGAATTGGTTAAAATGAATGTCACCCATCTCACTTGTATCTCTAATAATGCGGGTGTGGATGATTTTGGATTGGGACTCCTACTGCAAAAAAAACAAATAAAAAAAATGATTTCTTCCTATGTAGGTGAAAATGCCGAGTTTGAACGCCAAATGCTCTCGGGAGAACTGGAAGTTGAACTTACACCTCAAGGTACTTTAGCCGAAAAATGCCGAGCTGCTCAACACGGAATTCCTGCTTTTTTTACACCAGCTGGTTACGGAACTGAAGTGGCAGAAGGAAAAGAAACCCGAGAATTCAATGGCAAAATGTATGTCATGGAAGAAGCATACAAAGCCGATTTCGCTATTGTAAAAGCATGGAAAGGAGATGAAGCCGGAAATTTAATTTTCAAAGGAACGGCAAGAAATTTTAATGCCTGTATGGCTGGAGCTGCCAAAATTACAATAGCTGAAGTAGAAGAATTAGTCCCAGCCGGTACCCTAGACCCCAATCAAATTCACATTCCGGGAATCATGATCAATCGTATTTTTCAAGGAGAAAAATATGAAAAAAGAATCGAACAAAGAACGGTTAGACAGAGATAATGTGCCAATGGGACAATTTGTCAATTAGACAATTCATTGACACATTTCCAAATTGACACATCGACTAATTAACACATTGACACATTAAAAAAATGGCTTTAGATAAAAAACAAATTGCAAAACGCATTGCAAAAGAAGTGAAAGACGGTTACTACGTAAATCTAGGAATTGGCATTCCAACATTAGTAGCCAATTTTGTCCGTACCGATATTTCGGTTGAGTTTCAGAGTGAAAACGGTGTATTGGGTATGGGACCTTTCCCGTTTGAAGGAGAGGAAGATGCCGATATTATTAATGCGGGAAAGCAAACCATTACCACCTTGCCCGGAGCGAGTTTCTTTGATTCGGCTTTTAGTTTTGGGATGATACGCAGTAAAAAAGTAGATCTAACTATCTTGGGAGCCATGGAAGTAGCCGAAAACGGCGACATTGCCAATTGGAAAATTCCCGGAAAGATGGTAAAAGGTATGGGTGGAGCCATGGATTTGGTTGCTTCTGCAGAAAACATTATCGTAGCTATGATGCACGTAAATAAATCTGGTGAATCAAAAGTGTTAAAAAGATGTAGTTTGCCTCTTACCGGTGTTGGTTGTGTAAAAAAAGTAGTTACCGAATTAGCGGTCTTAGATGTAACGCCCAATGGTTTTAAACTCTTAGAAAGAGCTCCAGGTGTATCGGTAGAGGAAATCATTAAAGCTACTGAAGGAACTCTTATTGTAGAAGGTGAAATTCCGGAAATGGTTTTGGATTAAGACTTACTGAACCCTAAATTGATGAATAAATTATATTGGATTATAGTATTTTTTGGGTCTTATGGATTTTGCCAAGAATACAAACTCGAAAATGAAGTTCTTAAAGGAAAAATTAAGTCTATTGAATTAAGTGTAAGTAAAGAAAACACCGCACAAACTCCAATTGAACATATTTTATTTGACACAAAAGGAAGAATAATTCAATCTAAAACTTTTTTTAACCAAAGATTACATACTTTCGAGCGAAACCAATATATAAAGAATCAAATTGTCACTGATTTGTGTGACTATTGTGATGATTTGGATAAAGAATTTGCCCATTTTTCGATTAAGGAAAACCAAAAAAATCCCTACACCGGTTATGCAACGGCCGAGCCCAGAAGAACTCATAAAACCATTAAAACAATTGACAAAAAGGGGAATATTATACGTTCCAAAACCTTCAATTCGGAAGGTTACTTAATATGGGAAAAAAGGTTATTTTATGATAAAAACTCCAACTTACTGGAGACAGAAACCTTTGATGATGAAGGAAAAAAAGAACCCGAATTTCTAAAAAATACTTTTAACACTAAAGGCTTGCTCATCGAATCTGTAAACGTAATGCGTCATAACAACTTGAAAACGATTTATGAATACGACTCTCAAAATCGAAAAAAAGTAGAGAAAATTTGGCAAGACAATAGAGTAATGGAATACCATTATATTTATAAATCAACCCCAGACACTAGTGCCGTTTATAAATATTCAAAAAATCTTGAAGACCATTCTTTACAGTTGAGAACTAAAGAGTTAACATATTATGAAAAAGGCAAAAAAATCATCTGTATTACAGAAACCTACAATAATAAAATCACCTTTGTACGTGTTTTCGAATACGATTTACAAAATAAACTTCGGGCCAAAAAATATTACAACGATAAAAACGAACTTCGGTCTGAGACCTTTTTAATTTATGATAAAAAAGGAAATTGGATTGAAATGAATGTATCAAATCTCATTAACACCAGTTACAACGGAAGTGAACCTAAACCGGTATGGCATAAAAACACTTATTACCGAAAAATTGAATATTATTAATTACCCTTTCGGAATGGCATCAATCAATTTTTGAGTGTACTCACTTTTAGGATGGGCATACAATATATCGGCATCGGCCATTTCTTCGATTTTTCCTTTATTCATTACCAGAACTTGATCGCTCATATATTTAACAACGGCTAAATCATGAGAAATGAAAATATAGGTAAATCCGAAATTCTCCTTCAATTCATTCAATAAATTTAACACTTGGGCTTGTACCGAAATATCTAATGCCGAAACCGATTCGTCACACACAATCAATTTAGGTTGAAGTGCGATTGTTCGTGCTATTCCGATTCGTTGCCTTTGACCACCGGAAAACTCATGAGGATAGCGGTTAAAATGGGCTTCTGTAAGACCTACACGTTCTAAAATTTCGATTACTTTAGCTTTTCGGGTTGCATTAGAATCATACAATTTGTGCACTATCATGGGCTCCATAATGGCTTTACCTACAGGAATTCTAGGGTTTAAAGAAGAAAAGGGGTCTTGAAAAATGAGTTGAATTTCCTTGCGTAGCACTCTTAAATCGCCACCGGTTAATTCCGAAATGTTTTTACCACGATATAAAATAGAACCGGAGGTGGCTTTATCTAATTGTAAAATAGCATTTCCTAATGTTGATTTACCACATCCCGATTCGCCTACCAATCCCAAAGTTTCACCCTCATATACCGAAAAACTTACATCGTCTACGGCTTTAAATGTTGTTGTTTTTCCAAATAAGCCCACTCTTGAAAAATAGACTTTATTTACATTCTTTACTTCCAATAATGGCGGATTGGCGTACATTTTAGCGTGATATTTTGCCCGTGAATCGGTAGTTGTAATTTGCTTATCAACTTGGTTCAGCATATAATCTTGAATGGTAGGAAGTCGTTTTAAACGTACATCCAATGTGGGTCTGGAAGCTATCAAAGCTTGTGTATAAATATGTTTAGGATGGTTAAAAACTTCTTTAGCTAAACCTTGTTCAACCATTTTACCTTGATACAAAACCAAAACTCTCTGAGCGATCTCAGAAACCAAAGACAAATCGTGAGAAATAAAAAGAATACTCATCTCATTTTCTTTTTGAATTTCTTTGAGAAGTAAAATAATCTCTTTCTGAACCGTAACATCTAAAGCTGTAGTGGGTTCATCGGCAATGAGTAATTTCGGCTTGCATGCAATAGCCATTGCAATCATTACTCTTTGCTTTTGTCCTCCGGAAATTTGATGCGGGTACTTTTCAAAAATGGTCTCCGGATTGGGTAGTTTTACTTTGTGAAATAACGCAATAACCTCTTGTTTGATTTGATTTGCATTCATAGAAGTGTGTTGAGCCAAAACCTCAGCCACTTGTTTGCCACATTTCATCGATGGGTTTAAAGAACTCATAGGCTCTTGAAAAATCATCGCGATTTCTTTTCCTCTAATTTTTTGAAATTGTTTCTCTGAAAACTGAGTCAAATCATCAGATTGAAAAAAAATATTCCCCTTTTCAATTTTACAAACTTTTTGAGGCAACAAGCCCATTATAGCCAATGTAGAAATCGATTTTCCGGAACCCGACTCTCCAACTATTCCAATAATTTCATTTGGAAAAACTTCAAAATTTATGTCGGATACTACCGTATGAAACTGATTCTCTCGTAAAAAAGAAAGAGTCAAATTTTGAATGGTTAAAAGTGGTGATTTATCCATAAATCTAAAATTGGCATTGAAACGTAAATATAAGAAAACCCTAAACTGTTTAGAAAGTAAAATTAAACTATTCTACATTTTACTTGTACTTATAAAACCATAATTTCTTTCAATATTAGAAATTAAAATAAATTCGTAAAATTTAATATATTTGAAAAAAATTGCACAATACCATGAAAAAAACCTACAAAAACTACACTTCTTTTACTTTGTTTTTGTTTTTATTAGTATTTTCTAATTCTGTATTTGCCCAAACAGAAGAACAAAAAGCAAAGATTTTAGAACAATATGATTTGGCTAAAATAAAACTCCTTCAAGAAGAACTTCTTCAGAAAAACAATTCTGACAGAGAACGGGCTTTAGCTTTAGCAAAAATAAACGGTTGGGAGATTTATAAATTTAATGAAGACGGCAGTTTTGATGAACTCGTTGGGTTATACCCCGATGGCAGTCCTAAGTATTTTTCATTAAACAACACTGCAGCAGCCTTATCTAGTCGTGCCAGTTTTTTAAATTCAGGTGGTGCTATGGGACTTCAATTGGATGGTCAAAACATGGTTGCAGGAGTTTGGGATGGCGGACCAGTAAGAGTATCACATCAGGAATTTAATAACCGAGTAACTATTGGTGATGGTGTTTTTAATCTAAACAATAATAGTTTTCATGCTACCCATGTAACAGGAACCGTAGCAGCTGCAGGTGTAGATTTTAGTGCAAAAGGAATGGCAAATCAAGCTTCAGTAAAAAGTTTTACCTGGACAAATGATGAAGCCGAAGTTTTACAAGAAATTCAAAACGGACTCTTACTTTCCAATCATTCTTATGGTACCCCTTTAGCCAACTCTCCAGGAGATTGGTATCCCGGAGCCTATTCTCCAGACGCAAGAGTTTGGGATCAAATACATTATGTATCTCCCTATTATTTAATGATTGTATCTGCCGGGAACGATGGGGGTAATGCCAATCCCTCACCCACAACATTTGGATTTGACAAGTTAATGGGAAATAAAAATGCCAAAAACAATTTGGTTATTGCCAATGCATTAGATGCCAATATTAATGTAAATGGGGATTTAGTTTCGGTAAATATTAATGCCGGAAGCAGTCAAGGACCCTCAGACGATTTACGAATAAAACCGGATATAACCGGAAACGGTTCTGGTTTGTACTCCACAAATAGTACCGGTGATAGTGCATATTTAACCATATCCGGAACATCAATGGCTAGTCCCAATGTGATGGGTACTCTACTTCTTATACAACAGCATTATTCCAATTTAAATCAAAAGTTTTTAAAAGCTTCTACTCTTAAAGGCTTAGCATGTCATACAGCAGACGATGCCGGACTTGTAGGCCCTGATGCACGTTTTGGTTGGGGCTTAATTAATGCCAAAGCAGCCGCAAATGTGATAACAAATAACGGTTTAAATTCTTGGGTATCAGAAGAACGTTTGAATCAGAATCAAGTTTTTACAAAAACCGTAAAATCTACAAATAATACCCCTTTGATTGCCACAATTTGTTGGACAGATGTACCCGGAACAGCCAATATAGGTGTTTTAAACGACCCTACTCCAGCTTTAGTAAACGATTTAGACATTCGCATAACTCAAGGGTCTTCTGTTTTTTATCCTTGGAAATTACAACCCGATGCTACCAGAGCAGCTTTACGAAACTCAGACAATAATGTAGATACAGTAGAATCGGTAAAAATTGATAATGCTAATGGTGGCGACTATACTATTACAATTACTCACAAAGGTACTTTGGTTGACAATTTTCAAGATTTTGGATTAGTAATTACGGGAGTGCAATCTTCCTTTGGATTTGTTCCTCAAGGTTATGATCAAGTTTTATGTTCAAGTGAAAATGCGGTTTTTGGATTTAATTTTAGAAAAACTTCCGGACCCAATGTTACGTTTTCTGTAACAGATGTACCCCAAGGTGCTCTAGCTGAATTTAGTTCAACTTCGTTGAATTCGGACGGCTTTTTTTCATTAACCGTATCCCAATTGAATGCTGTGAATCCCGGAACTTATACCATTGGGGTTACGGGTTCAAACGGGATTGAAAGTGAAACCCGATATGTAACTTTGAAAGTTCTTAGTCCAAATTTTAGTCCGTTTGTGAGTGTCTCTCCAACAAACGGTCAAACCAGCTTAGGGTCAACGGTTACTCTTAACTGGCAACCCGATGTAAATGCTGAAAATTACATTGTAGAATTGGCTACAGATGTTACATTTTCAAATATCATTAGAACCTCAACTACTTCACAAACCTCTTTTACGGTTTCAAATTTAAACGATCAAACAGTCTATTATTGGCGAGTGAAACCCAGTAATCGTTGTGGTGCAGCCACTCAATTTGGTTTTTCAAGTTTTCAAACGGGTTTATTGTTTTGCACAATCCCTTTTAATGCAACCAATTATAACAATGCCGTAATTGGAACCGTTGCCAATTCCATAGCTACAGTTCCATTAACTCTATCCGGTGGTTATACTATTGGCGACTTAAATGTTAGACTAAACATTTCACATACTTGGATTCAAGACATGACAATTAATCTGTATGGTCCAGCGAGTATTGGCAGTCCCAAAATTATACTTTTTGAAGAACCTTGTGGCGGAGAAGACGACATCGTTGCGACTCTTGATGATAGCGGGTCCAATATTGTTTGCGGCAACAATCCCGGAATCTCGGGGGTTGTTAAACCATTAGACCCATTAAGTTCATTAAATAATCTACCTGCTGATGGAGTATGGTGGCTGGAAGTAGTTGACAATCACAATCAAGATGGAGGTCGAATAAACCAATTTGGAATTGATATTTGTAGTTTAACTAATATAATTAACCTACTTTCCTTTCAAAATAATGGAATTGTAACTGATATTTCCAGTACCAAAGTGATTTTAAATTCAGAAATGAATGCCTCAACTCCAAATCAAAACAGTCAAAGTCAGGTTTACACCCTATTACAAACTCCTAGTTTAGGTCAATTATTCAAAAACGGGATTCTTATGACTGTAGGAAATACGTTCACACAAAATGATATTAATTTAAACCGTATAACTTATGTTAATGCATTAACCGAATCTAACACCGATTCGTTTAAAGTGAGTATCCTTAATGCTTTTTCGGGGTGGATTCCAGAAAGAGTAGTCCCAATTACAATTCAAAGTTCATTAGGCATATCCGATTTTAATTCTAAAGCAATTACAGTTGTGCCTAATCCGGCTAGTGATTCCTTTACGGTTCAAATTCCATTTGTCTTAGACAGAACGGTTAAAATGGAATTATTTGATTTACAAGGCCGAAAAATAAGTGCGATAGAAACTTTAAATCAATCCGAAACCCTCTCTGTCGCCCATTTATCAGAAGGAATTTATGTATTATCTATAGATTACAACAATCAAAAGATTAGCAAAAAAATAAGCGTAAAGAAATAAAACAAAAGTTAAGTAATAATTATGCCCCAAAAAGTTAGATACTATTTGGGGCATTTTAGTTATTGCTTTTTTATATTACACTAATTTCTTCTTCTATTAATAAATCTTCGTTTCGCAATCTTAATATGACTTGAGCTACTGCAATAACATCTTTCTCACAATAGGTAATAATTCTATCTATATCTTTCTCAACGTAATAAACATGTGCTACTTCACTCCCATCGATATCATCCTTAGGTGAAGGAATCTTTAAAACTTTGGTGAGCAATCGCAAAGAAGTAAAATGTTTATAATCGCCAAATTTCCATAATTCTAAAGTATCTAAATGGGGTATTTCCCATGGTTTTTTGCCAAATAAATTCAATTTTGCCGGCATTTGCAATTGATTTATAATAATACGTCTGGCCAAAAAAGGGAAATCAAATTCTTTAGAATTATGACCACATAATAAATGGTGCGGTTGACTGAAATGCGTATTTAAAAGGTTACAAAAATCTTTTAATATTTTTACTTCGTCCCCATAAAATGAAGTAACTCTAAAGTTTCGCACATCAGCTTTAGTGACAAAATAGCCTACAGAAATACAAATAATTTTACCAAACTCAGCCCAAATACCAGCCCTTTCATAAAATTCGGAAGCAGAAAATTCGTCTTTACGAGCAAAAATTGTTTTCTTATCAAAAAGATACTGTTGCTCCTCATCCAATAAGCTAAAATTTTCAAATTCCGGAACGGTTTCAATATCTAAAAAAAGAATGTTGTCGAGTTTTACTTTTTCTATCATGGTGTATAATTTTACACCTTAAAAGTAATTAAAAACTTTCATTTAATCTGTATCTTCCAATTGAAACAATTCGTTTACCGATTTTTGAAATAAATGAGATAATTTCAATGCCAATACGGTTGATGGTACGAACCTATTGGATTCTATAGCATTGATGGTTTGTCTGCTAACTCCAATTTTTTCAGCTAGTTCGGCTTGGGTTAATTGAGCTATTACGCGAGCTATTTTAATAGAATTAGTCATACTCCGTTAATTTATTAGATTGAAACATCTTCCATTGAAATCTGAAAATAAAGAAACCCAATATAGTAAACATATTGCAAAGTAATAAGGTCAAAAATGACATTCCGTAAAAGAATATTAGACAAAAAGCTAATACAATATAATTTACGTAGGTAGCCCAAACTAAACTTTCGGTTCTAATTTTGGCCACCATTTCATCTTCTATTTTCTCTTTAGAGAAGGCCACAAAAAGTCCGCCTATAATAACCAATAATGCACTTATCTCATCTTGTACATTATTCGATATCCAAGTAAAATACTGAACCTCACTCAAAAGATGATTGGAATAAACGGCAAAGACTTTCCAATCAAAAAAAGAAAGCTCTGATTCAAAATACACCGAATAAAAAATTAGAATGAAAGCAATTCCCAGAATACTCCATCCCCATTTTCGAAAACCATGAGGTAATAAAAAATTAGTTTTCATAAATAATCTTTTTAAATTAACACCACAAATGTAAAAAATATTTTCCATAATGTAAAACATACTTTACATTATTGTATAAAAAAAACCATCTTAGCTAGAAGATGGTTTTTTAAATGAATTATAATTTAGAAAATCTGATTATTGTAATTCAACAACTTTACCTTTTATAGTTAGAATTTTAGGCACTTCATTTTCATTCAATGAAACCGTAACTGTTTTTGAAAACGGACCGGCTGTAGCTGCATTGTAAGTTGCTGTAATTGTAGCTGTTTCTCCTGGTTTAATTGGAGTTTTGGTGTAATTTGTAGCGGTACAACCACAAGCTGCTTTTACATTGGTAATTAAAACGGTTTGTTTTGTTGTATTTACAAATGTAAAATCGTGAGATACAGGCACTCCTTTTTTCAAATCACCAAAATCATGAACCTCTTCTTTCCATTTTACGGGAGAAGTTGGTTTTTGAGGTGCAGGACTTGTTGTAATAGTAGGTTTAACTTCAGTTGATTTTTCTTGAGCCATGGCAGAACCACTCACAAAAAGAGTAGCTGCAATTAAAAATAATGTGGTTTTTACTGATTTCATAAATATTCGTTTTAAATTTAGTCTCGATTTTGAATTACAAATATAGCTTGCTAATTTTATAATTGTGTTAAGCACTTTAAAACTTTTGTTAACGACATGTTAATGCTATATTATTCAGGCTTGTACACTAAATTTGTAGATAATTTTACCCTTTAAAGTTTCAGAGAAATTGAAAGTAACAAAATTAAATAGCATTATTTTTATTGGGTTTCTAGCCATAGTTGGTGTAATTGTTATGCAACTTTTGATGCTAAACAAAGCCTATTCTTTTGAAAAGAAAGAATTTGAAGAAAAAATTCATTTTGCTCTTCAAGATGTAGTCAAACGTATTTATCGCGATAACAAAACCGATCTAAACATTACCAATCAGGTTAAAAAAATTACCGACGACTATTATATTGTGAATATAGAAGATGTATTTGAACATGAAATATTAGAATACTATTTAAAATCCGAATTTTCAAAAGTTAAATTGGAAATGGATTATGAATATGCCATATACGACTGTGCTACAGATGAAATGATTTACGGAAGTTACATTTCTCAAAAAAAGGAGCCCCAAAAAACCTGTGAAAATTGCTTTGAAAAAAAAGAAGGATTAATTTATTATTTCGCAATTCGATTTCCGGAATTAAAGCAACAATTTATAACTTCCTTAGGTCAATATTGGATTTATACTTTCATTTTATTCTTGGTATTAATTATCTATGTATATTCTGTACTTTTACTTCTAAAACAAAAGAAATACACCGAATTACAAACCGATTTCATCAATAATATGACGCACGAATTTAAGACTCCTTTAGCGTCTATATTAATTGCCTCTCAATATGCAACTCATCAAGAGGAAATAAAAAACAATCCCAAACTGGCAAAATACATGCAAATCATAACCAATCAAAGTACAAAATTGAATTTGCATATCGAGCGGATTTTAAACGTAGCCAAAGGCGATTCTAAATGGATTGAATTGGAAAAAAAACCCGTAAACCTCTACGAAATAGCCGAACTGGTAAAAGAAAACTCACAACTAAAAAGTTCAAAAGAATGTGAAATTACGATTCGAATTCCCACTTCAATAAAAATTAATGTCGATGAATTTCATTTTACGAACATTCTTTACAATTTAATAGACAATGCTTTAAAATATGGACCCGAAAAACCTAAAATTGAAATAGAAACTATCCAATCTGGAAAAGGTATGGAATTGCGTATTTCTGATAATGGTAGCGGTATTGATCCTCAACATTTAGATTATGTTTTTGATAAATTTTACAGAGTACCCC
This sequence comes from Flavobacterium sp., assembly GCF_036759525.1. GTDB lineage: Bacteria > Bacteroidota > Bacteroidia > Flavobacteriales > Flavobacteriaceae > Flavobacterium. The sequence goes on from NZ_DAIOUN010000001.1 coordinate 176,680, forward strand.
GAGAAAACAAAAAAGATATTGAAGGATTTGGAATAGGCCTGTTTTATGTTAAAAAAATAATGGATTTACACCATTGGAAAATTACCATTCAAAACAACGCCATTCAAGGAATTACCGTTTCTATTTTTATTCCTAATAAAGATATTTATGAATAAGAAAAAAATTTTATATGTAGAAGACGATGAAACACTGGGTTTTTTAACTGCAGATAGTTTGGAAAGCCAATATTTGGTTTCGCATTTCACCAATGGTCAAAAAGGATTTGATGCATTTTGTACTGAAGAATTTGATCTATGCATACTTGATGTGATGCTACCGGATATGGATGGTTTTGAAATGGCCACAGAAATACGAAAAAGAAACCGAGAAATTCCCATTCTTTTTTTATCGGCCAAAACCATGAAAGAAGATCGCATCAAAGGTTTAAAACTAGGTGCCGATGACTATTTGGTGAAACCCTACAGTATGGAAGAACTTATTCTTAAAATTGAAGTTTTTTTAAATAGAAGCCAAAAAACCAGTTATAAAAATGAACGTTATACAATTGGTTCTTTTGAATTTGACCCTACAAATTATTGTGTCTCAAAAGGAAAAGATTCAATCAATTTAACCGAACGTGAATCGGCATTGTTAAAACTGTTTTTAGATAATAAAAACAGAGTCTTGAAAAGAGAGACTATTTTAATCGAATTGTGGGGTACAGACGATTATTTTATGGGACGGAGTCTAGATGTTTTTATTTCTCGATTGCGAAAAATATTTAAAGACGAACCCAACATTCGGATAGAAAATATACCGAGAGTTGGGTTTAAGTTGGTAACAGAATAGTTCGATTTATTTGATTAGGCTATACATGTAAAGTTCCAAAGCTTGAAGTTCCTGATCGGTCATACTTTTGGTAATCGAAAAATTGGTTTTCATCACTTCATACTGACTTGGATCAACAATTGGTTTGGCATTTTCTCTTAAAAAATCAACCATATCGGCATTTTGTTCTTTATAAATTGTAGCTATTTCTTTTATACTTGGGCCTATAACTTTTTGATCCGGTTTATGACAAGTATAACAAAGTCCAACCCCATTGAAAAGTTCTTCTCCCAATTTAATTTTAGCTTCTACTGAATTTTCAGTTACTTCAGGAGTTGCAGACGCTTCTTTCCCAAAGGGCTCTTGCTTTTTATCTTGACAGGAAAATAAAAACAAACCAATAAATAAAAAATATAGATTTCTCATGGTCTAGGTGTTTGATTTACACAAATATACACCTTAAAAAAACAGAAAAAGGTGATATTTATCAGTTACGAAATTATCTTTACTACTTCCTTAGCAAAATAACTCGCTATCATATCGGCACCTGCTCTTTTGATAGCCGTTACTTGTTCCATCATTACCGCATCGTGGTCTAGCCAACCTCTTTCTGAAGCCGCTTTAATCATAGCATATTCACCCGAAACCTGATAAACCGCTACCGGAACATCAAACGCATTTTTTACTTCTCTAACGATGTCCAAATAGGCAATTCCGGGTTTTACCATGACAATATCAGCTCCTTCCTCTATATCCATTCGCGTTTCTCGGATAGCTTCGATACGATTATGGTAATCCATTTGATACGTTTTTTTGTCTTTCGGGATATTTTGAGCATCCACCGGAGCACTATCTAACGCATCGCGAAACGGTCCGTAATGAGCCGAAGCATATTTGGCACTGTAGGCCATAATTCCGGTGTTTACATACCCTTCGTCTTCCAACGCTTCTCTGATTTCTAAAATTCTTCCGTCCATCATGTCGCTGGGTGCTACAAAATCAGCACCGGCTTCGGCATGTGAGCAACTCATTTCAGCTAAAATGGCAGAAGTAACATCATTTACAATTATTCCGTTTTCAATCACACCATCGTGTCCAAAAGACGAATACGGGTCTAAAGCTACATCGGTCATCACAATCATATCCGGAACCGCATTTTTAATCACTTTTATAGCTCGTTGCATCAATCCGTTGGGATTTAAAGCTTCGGTTCCTTTGTTGTCTTTTAAATTATCGGGGACTTTTACAAAAACTAAAACCGTTTTTAAATTTAGCTTAGCCAATTCTTTGACTTCCTTTTCCAATAAATCCAAACTCAAACGGAAATAGTTTGGCATAGAAGCGATTTCCTCTTTTACATTTTTTCCCTCCACAACAAATAGCGGAACAATAAAATCGCTGGGCGAAAGAATAGTTTCACGAACCAAAGAACGAATGGTTTCGTTGGTTCTTAATCTTCGGTTTCTTCTTAATGGAAACATAGTTTTTTAGTTTAAAAAGTTTCAGGTTTAAAGTTTCAAATTGTAATTACTGAAAAGTTATACCCAATTGATAGGTTCTTTTAATACTTTTAATAGTTTTTCTTCTTCACTACCTTTTTCAGGATGATGGTCATACACCCATTGTACATGCGGCGGCAGACTCATCAAAATACTCTCGATTCTGCCATTGGTTTTCAAACCAAATAAAGTGCCTTTATCATGCACTAAATTAAATTCTACATAACGCCCTCTGCGGATTTCTTGCCACATACGTTGTGTGGCTGTGTATGCTGCATTTTTTCTTTTTTCTACAATTGGAACATAAGCCTCAAGAAAACTATTACCAACTTCGGTAACGAAATTATACCAATCTTCCATCGTCATAGTATCGGTTGTTTTTAAATAATCAAAAAACAAACCGCCAACACCACGAGCTTCATTGCGATGTGCATTCCAAAAATAGTCATCGCATTTCTTTTTGTAGTTGGGATAAAATTCGGGATTGTGTTTGTCGCATGCGGTTTTACAAGTATGGTGAAAATGAATCGCATCTTCTTCAAACAAATAATACGGCGTTAAATCTTGTCCGCCACCAAACCATTGGTTGATGATGTTTCCGTTTTGGTCATACATTTCAAAATACCGCCAGTTGGCATGAACGGTTGGCACCATAGGATTTTTAGGATGGATGACCAGACTCAATCCGCAGGCAAAAAAATCGGCTTCGCCCACACCAAACATTTTTTGCATCGTATCGGGTAATTTACCATGAACGGCTGAGATATTCACACCGCCTTTTTCAAAAACGTTCCCATTTTCAATTACACGAGTTCTGCCTCCTCCACCTTCGGGACGTTCCCAAATATCTTCGCGGAATTTGGAACCGCCGTCAACATCTTCCAAACCTTTACAGATTTGGTCTTGAAGGGTTTGTATGTATTGATAAAATTTGTCTTTCATCTTAATTAGTTTTCAGTCACAGCTTATTTGTAAACTGAGACTGTGACTGTTTATTTGTTATACTCCTTCACCGCCTCTACAAAAGCCTTAGCATGGTCTACCGGAATATTTGGTAAAATACCATGACCTAAATTTACGATGTAGCTATCTTTTCCAAATTCGTCAATCATTTGATGTACCATTTTTTTGATGGTTGGAATTGGTGACAATAATCGTGATGGGTCGAAATTTCCTTGTAAAGTGATTTTTCCGCCAGATAAGTAACGAGCATTTCGAGCAGAACACGTCCAATCTACACCTAAAGCCGAAGCTTTTGATTTGGCCATATCATTTAATGCAAACCAGCATCCTTTTCCAAATACAATAACTTTGGTATAAGGAGCCAAAGCTTCTACTATCTGATTGATGTATTGCCATGAAAACTCTTGATAATCCACCGGAGAAAGCATTCCTCCCCAAGAATCAAAAATTTGAATGGCATTACAACCCGCTTTCACTTTTTCTTTTAAATACAAAATAGTGGTATCGGTTATTTTTTGCAATAACGTATGAGCCGCAATTGGGTTGGAAAAACAAAATCCTTTGGCGGTATCAAAACTTTTAGAACCTTTCCCTTCTACAGCATAACAAAAAATCGTCCATGGTGAACCGGCAAAACCAATCAACGGTACCTCATCATTCAACATTTCTTTGGTTAATTTCACGGCATCCATCACATAACCTAACGTTTCTTCGATATTAGGAACAACTACTTGGTTCACTTGCTCCATGGATCGAATAGGATTCGGAATAATGGGTCCTAAATTGTCTTTCAATTCCACATGAATACCCATGGCTCTTGGTACAACTAAAATATCTGAGAACAAAATGGCTGCATCGGGTTTTACAATTCGAATGGGTTGAACCGTAATTTCAGCTGCTAATTCCGGTGTTTCACAACGCGTAAAAAAATCGTATTTGTCGCGTAAAGCTCTAAATTCAGGTAAATATCTTCCGGCTTGACGCATCATCCAAACGGGTGGACGCTCAACGGTTTCGTTATTTAAAGCTCTCAGGAAAAGATCGTTCTTTATCATATTCAATATTTAAAACTTATGATTTATTAAAATAATTTATACACTGAATAATTACATTTTCAACGGTGGGTTGGTTTGCAATTATTTTATTGTTTGTTGTTAATTCGGCCGCAGTTGTTGTACCAATACAAAAACAAATTTCATTTGTAATCGTATTTTCCATTACATAACTTTGAACAGCCGACGGACTAAAAAACAAAATCCCATCAACCAAATTATTCATTTTATGTGGCGTTAAATGGGTTTGATACACTTGTATTTCTTCAAAAATAATATTGTTTTTTTGAAAAGCATTCGGAATCGTATCTCTTCTCAAATTTCCGGAAAAAAAAGTAAATTTTTTATCGAAATGCTGTTTTAAAAGGTAATCAACCAATTCTTCAGCATAATCAAAAGATTGTTCAACTTGGAATCCGTTTGCTTCAAGCAATTGCTTGGTTTTAATTCCCACACAAAAGGAAACTTTACTTTTTAAAATTGGATGATTTTCATTTTCTAAAACACTCAAAACCGCATTTTGACTGGTAAAAATCAAATATTCATAATTTGATTGTATATTGATTTTAAGTGGTTTAATTTGAATAAAATCAGCTTCAATCAAACGAAAATCAGCATTGAGTAAAAACTGTTTTTGGTTGGGTTGAAGTTTCTTAGTGGATACTATTCTGATTCTATTTTCCAATTTATTCTTGCTCTTCGCAGTAGATAGAAATGTTTTTATTTTCACCAAAAACCACTAAAATATCATCTTCATAAATAATGGTTTCGGGGGTTGGCAAACCAATAGTCTCTTTCACAATTGATTTTTTACCTATTAAATTTGTTTTTTCTTTTTTTCGAATAATAGTTACCAAATTCAAATGGTATTTGTCTGTTGCATTCAGTTCGGATAACGTTTTACCATGAAATTCCGGTTTGGCTTTCACCTCAGAAATGGTATAATTATTATCTAATTGGTAATTTTCTAAGGTCGTTTTAAAATTAATTTGTTTGGTAAGTCGGTCTGCACTTTCTTGTTCCGGATGTATGATACTGTAAATCCCCATAGCTTCCAAAACCGTATCGTGAATGGGAGAAAGAGCTCTACTAATAATTTTTGCGTTTGATAATTTTTTGATAATAGCAGTAGTAATTATAGCGGCCCCTTCGTTTTCTCCAATAGCAACCACAACTTTATCTGCATCTTTTAATGGGAGGGCTTCAAAAGCCAATTCATTTGTAGAATCCATACAAATGGCATGAGAAATTTTATCTTTGATTAGATTAACCTTATCCATTTGTTTATCTACCCCAATCACTTCATTTCCCGTTTCAGTCAAACTTAGAGCTAGTGACATCCCGAAATTTCCCAATCCAAAAATGATAATTTTCATTTTACTTAATTTTAGTTTATTAAAATATTTTCTTTGGGATATTCGTAAAACTGATGGTTAATTTGTCTTAATAAACCAATCATCAAATTGAGCATCCCGATTCTGCCTATAAACATGGTAGCAATTAAAACATATTTACTAGGCTCTGTTAGTTCTGTAGTTAAGCCTAAACTTAGGCCAACTGTACTGTATGCTGAAAAACATTCAAAAACTACAGCCAATAAATCGGTTCCTTTGGGCTGTAAAATTAGCAATGCCAATATCGCAAATCCAATCACAATTAGCGAAATACATAAAATAGCAAATGCCCTTGATGTAGATTCGCTCGATATGCGTCTTCCTAAAATTTGAATGCGACTTTTTCCTCTGGCAATAGCAAAAATATTGAGTGTTGCTAAGGCAAAAGTACTGGTTTTTATTCCACCCCCAGTTGAAGCCGGTGAGGCTCCAATCCACATTAAAAAAATAACAAATAATAAGGTTGGAACGGTATATGTTGAAAAATCCATAGTGTTAAATCCGGCTGTACGCGGGGTAACAGCATTGAATGCAGCAGTTGTAATTTTTCCAAAACCCGTTTGATGTAATTGCAACGTATTGTAATATTCTGAAATCATTAAAAACACAAATCCTCCCAACAATAATGCTCCTGTAGTGTAAAGAACAATCTTAGAATTTAGCGTCATAACGCTCACCTGTTTGTGAATGCGTTTGCGATCAAAAAACTCCAAAACATAAATTTTTAGGTATTGATAGAAATTGAAAATGATGTTGTAGCCCAAACCTCCAAAAACTACCAACAAGATAATTACCCATTGCATGTAATAATTAAACTGAATGTGTGACTCAGCTAAACCGGAGGTTAATGTAGAGAAACCGGCATTACAAAAAGCGGATATAGAATGAAAGATGGAAAAAAACACTTTGTCTTGTATCTCTGGATTGTCAAGAACTGAAGAGTAAATAAACAAAGCACCTATCAACTCAACACTTATTGTAAATATAACAACATTTAAAGCGGCTTTTAAGACGTCTTTCAAGGTTTCTTGTGCTATAAAATCACGAACATTTAAACCCTCTTTAAACGATGAACTTCCTCTGAAGAAAAAAGCAAAAAAAGAGGTGAATGTTAAAATTCCCAATCCCCCTATTTGAATCAAACTAATTATTATCGTTTGACCAATAGTTGTAAAATCTGTGGCCGTATCGAGAACTATCAAACCGGTTACACATACTGCACTTGTAGCTGTAAACAATGCATCGGTAAAAGAAATACCGTGAACCGTTGCATTGGGTAACATCAATAAAAAAGCTCCAATTAAAATAATCGCAAAAAAACTACCTACAAAAACAATGGCCGGATTGTAATAAACTTCATACACGTATCTAACCAAAATCATCAATCGTATGATGAAATAAAACACAAGACCGGCTTCTAAAATAGGCCTAATCTTCTTTAAAACATCCAGATAATGTAAATCGATATGAATAATAGAAATGACCAAAGAAACCAAAAGTAAAACTCCAATGATAACCGAATTTACTAATGCTACTTTTTTCCTGCCTGAAGTTTTATAATAAAAGTACTTAAAGATATTGAAAGCCAATAATGCCAATGCAATGAGTACCAATCCTATAAACTTGGGTGTATGATATACTTGATGTACGCTATATCCGAAATCAAAAACAATGTAGGTTAATACAATCAGATCAAAAAACCTGTAAATTATCTTGAGTATGGAATCTTTTTGCATAAACTGCTCTATTAGTTCTTTTTGGCCAAAACAGAACGGATTTCTGTCATGAGCTCAAAACCTCCATTTTCTAAAATTTCGGTAGCACAAATTTCGCCAAAATTTTGATACGAATTGATTTTTACCGTTTTTTCTATTTCCAATTTACGCTTTCCATCCAAAGAAAAAAGAACCCCTTTTAGCAAGATAGTATCCTCGATTATTTCTGCTAAAGCTCCAATTGGTGCAGTGCATCCGCCTTCTAAAGTTTTTAAAAATTGACGTTCAACAAACGTACAAATTTCGGTTTCATTATGGTTTAACTGTGCGAGTGCATTTCTTGAAAACGAATCGTTTTCCATGGCAACCACCATCATCGCTCCTTGTGCCGGGGCGGGAATCATCCAATCTAAATTTAAATAGGTTTCGGGTTTTAAGTTAATCCTTTCCAATCCTGCTGCAGCAAAAACAGCTCCTTGCCAATGGCTATTTTGAAGTTTTTGCATGCGTGTATTAACATTGCCTCTCAAATCTTCAACATGATGCGTAGGATATTTATGTAGCCATTGGGCTTTTCTTCTCAAACTTCCGGTTGCGATAGTAATAGGACTTGTTCCTGAATTTTCTAAAAATGACAAATCGCCTTGGTGTACCAAAATATCTAAGGTTGAGGCCCGTTCTAAAACCGCTGCTTGCACAATTCCTTTGGGTAAAGCGGTTGGAACGTCTTTCATAGAATGAACCGCAATATCTACTTCGCCTTTGAGCATGGCAACATCTAAAGTTTTAGTAAAAATTCCGGTAATTCCCAATTCATACAAGGGTTTATCTAAGATTAAATCTCCAGTAGATTTTACCGATACGATTTGAGTAGCATAACCCAAATTATTGAGTTTACGTTCAACGGTATGGGCTTGCCAAAGTGCGAGTTCGCTATCTCGGGTACCAATTCGTATAAGGCCTCCAGACTCTAGAGAATTTTGTGATAAAGCAGAATTATTATTCATTATATCCTGCTTTTTGAAGTATTTCGCCCTCTGTATGTGAAGGGTTTATTTGAAAAACTTTCTGAATCCATTCGATACTTTCATCTACCATGGTAGTATCATCTTTCAAATGATTGGCAAAATGAGTTGTAATTTTTTGAATAATTCTATTACTGATAATCTCGGCTTGTTCCGGATCGAAATTAGATATTTTTTTACGTTGAAAATCCAATTCTCCTTCTTTTATAGCATTCAACTTTTCTTTTAAAGCATGAATGGTTGGAGCAAACTTTCGAGCCTTCATCCAAGCAACAAATTCGGTTTTGACTTCGGCAATAATTGCTTCTGCTGCCGGAATATGTTCTTTTCGTTTTTCTAAAGTTTCATCTGTCATTTGTGAAAGATGATCCAAATGAATCAAACTCACATTTGACAAACTCTTTACATTTTCGTGCACGTTTTTGGGTATTGATAAATCCAAAATCAAAAGGGGCTTTTTTAGATTCAAAAGATCTTTATCGATTGTAGGGTTTTGAGCTCCAGTAGCAACAACCAAAACATCGGCTTTTTGAATTTCAACCGGTAAATCGGTATAATCTTTTACAATCAGATTGAATTTCCCGGCTACTTTTTCAGCCTTATTTTTGGTTCTGTTAATCAAAACAATGTGATCGTTTTTGGTGTGCTTAACCAAATTTTCACAGGTGTTTCTTCCAATTTTCCCGGTACCGAATAACAAAATATTTTTCTGAGAAATATCTTCCACGTTATTCATTATATATTGAACTGAAGCAAAAGCAACAGAAGTGGCTCCAGAACTAATTTCAGTTTCATTTTTAATTCGCTTACTGGCTTGAATGACTGCATTAACCAAACGTTCCATAAAAGAATTGGCTAAGGCATAAGATTTACTTTCTATGAAACTATTTTTTATTTGACTTATGATTTCAAAATCACCTAAGATCTGACTATCCAATCCCGTTCCTACTCGAAACATGTGCGAGATGGCTTCTTGGTTTTTGTATACGTAGGCAAATTTTTGAAACTCTTCTACGGTTCCTTTACTGTTTTCGCACATCAATTTAATTAATTGAAAAGGATGTTGTGCAAAACCATATATTTCGGTACGGTTACAGGTAGAAGTTACAATTAAACTGTCAATCCCCTCATTTTTGGCTTGAATGAGCACTTGGGTTTTGGCTTTATCGTCTAAACTGAATTTCCCTCTTGTCTCTGCATCAGCTTTTTTATAACTCAGCCCAACGGCGTAAAAAGTTTGATGTTTTGATAAGTTTAAATTTTCCATAAATTCACTTTCCTAAAAGTTCAACAAAATTATTAGTAACAAACCTATAAAAGTATCGCTCAAAGTTCTTTTTGTATCGCTTGAAGATATCGCAATCCAAAAAATAGATTTCAACGTAATTTCTCTTATATTTGTAGCATTGACAATACTTTTAAAATTTTTTGTTTAGAATAATTCTAAATAATGAAAATCGAAGTATCTCAAATTACATACGAAAAAATGTCGCTATGGGTTCACAAGAAGAAATAAAAATTGAAGATGATTTTATTTTGATACGATTTCAAAACGATTCCAACGAAGTCATCCGTTTTGAAAGACAAGTATCTACGGGCTTAATTCAATTTCATTTTGGATTAAAAGGGAAAGCTAAATTTATTTTTAATCAAGGTAATTATGCTTTGGAAATGAAAGAGGAAAAATCTCTTTTACTCTACAATCCGCAAAAAGAATTACCGGTTCATTTGGAAATCGCTCCCCAATCTTGGATAATTTCTGTTTTGGTTTCTATCAAGAAATTTCACACTTTGTTTTCAAAGGAAGCCGAATACATTCCTTTTTTGAGTGAAAATAACAGAGAGAAAAAATACTACTCAGAGGAAAATATTAGTCCGTCTATGGCCATTGTATTGAATCAAATTTTTCATTACAATTTAAATGCCTCTATAAAAAATCTTTATTACAAAGGCAAGGGGTATGAACTCTTAAGTTTGTACTTTAACCGCAGCGAAGACCCCAATGCAGAGCACTGTCCATTCTTGATAGATGAGGAAAACGTATTGAAAATAAAAAAAGCCAAAGAAATCGTAATTGCCAATATGGCCGAACCTCCGGGACTTCAAGAATTGGCCGATCAAGTAGGGCTGAATTTGAAAAAATTAAAATTAGGATTTAAACAAATTTATGGTGACAGTGTTTACAGTTTCCTTTTTGATTACAAAATGGAATATGCTCGAAAATTATTAGACAGTGGCACCTATAATGTAAATGAAGTGGGAATTCAAATAGGCTACAGCACCGCTTCGCATTTTATTGCGGCATTTAAAAAGAAATTCGGTACTACTCCGAAGAAGTATTTAATGTCGTTGTCGAGTTAAAAATTAAAAAAAATCGCTATAAAAAAATGAAAAAAGGAGTATTATTAGTTAATCTCGGGTCGCCGGATAGCCCTGAACCCAAAGATGTTCGCAAGTATTTAGATGAGTTTTTGATGGACGAACGCGTGATTGATGTTCCCTATCTGTTGCGAGTGCTTTTGGTAAGAGGAATAATATTGAATACACGTCCCAAAAAATCGGCAAAAGCTTATAAAAAGATTTGGTGGGAAGAAGGTTCACCTTTAATTGTACTTTCCAAAAGATTACAAGATAAAATTCAAAAGCAAGTAAGTGTTCCGCTTGAATTAGCCATGCGATATGGAAATCCCAGTATTGAAACCGGATTAAAAAACCTCTACAATCAAGGAATCAAAGAAGTTTTATTGGTGCCATTATATCCACAATTTGCCATGGCTACAACAGAAACTATTCTGGTTTTAGCCGAAAAAATAAGAAAGGAACAATTTCCGGATATGAATTTTACAATCGTCCCGGCTTTTTATAACCAACCGGATTATGTTCGTGATTTATCAAATTCGATTCAAGAATCGTTGACGGCTTTCCAACCTGATTATTTGTTGTTTTCATATCATGGTGTGCCGGAAAGACACATAAAAAAATCGGATATTACAAAAAGTCATTGTGCAATAGATGGTTCCTGTTGTCAAACACCTTCTGAAGCTCATGCCTACTGTTATCGTCACCAATGTTACGAAACCACTCGTCAAGTTGCTGCATTTTTGAACTTAGAAGAAGGAAAGTACAGCACCTCTTTTCAGTCGAGATTAGGTCGTGATCCTTGGTTGCAACCTTACACAGACGCAACTATTGACGGTTTGGCTCAAAAAGGCATAAAAAAACTTGCCGTTGTTACTCCGGCTTTTGTGAGTGATTGTTTGGAAACATTAGAAGAGATTGGCATGGAAGCCGCACATAGTTTTAAAGAAAACGGCGGAGAAGCATTCTTATCCATTCCGTGTTTAAATGATAGAGAAGATTGGGTAAAAACCTTAAGTCGATGGATTGATCAATGGGCTTTTGCCCAAACGGAAAACGCAAATTAATGGCACAATCTTCAGGAGCATTAGGTACAGACAACATCAAGCAACTGTTAATTAAACAAGCGGTTCCGGCGTCAATAGGAATTTTATTTATGTCGATTAATATTTTAGTCGACACCATTTTTGTAGGTCAATGGATTGGTTCTTTGGCCATTGCTGCTGTTACAGTTGTACTTCCTATTACTTTTTTAATTTCGTCTTTGGGAATGGCTATAGGCATTGGGGGTAGTTCTATCATTTCCAGAGCTTTGGGAGCCCATGACAAAGAAAAAGCCTATCAAACTTTTGGGAACCAAATTGTTATGACCTTAGCTTTGGCTTTGTTTTTTGTACTAATCGGCTTTGTTTTTTCAGACCAAATTTTACTTCTTTTTGGGGCCAATGGAGAAATCATGAATCCGGCAAAGGAATTCTTCTTTCCGGTATTAATCGGTGTTCCTTTTTTAGCCCTCTGCATGATGGGCAACAATGTGATTCGTGCCGAAGGGAAGGCAAAATTTGCGATGATGGCCATGATTATACCGGCCTTTGGCAATATCTTTCTTGACATCGTTTTTATCAAATTCATGAATTTGGGGATGTTTGGAGCCGCTTTGGCTACAACCATTTCTTACTTCATGTGTTTTGTTTTTATACTTTGGTTTTTTATCAAAAAAAGCGAATTAAAACCCTCTGCTCATCACTATAAATTTGACTTCCCTTTGGTTAGAGAAATTTCTTCTTTAGGATTGGTAACCTTTTCCCGTCAGGGAGTCGTGAGTATTTTGGCCATTATTGTCAATCATACCTTATTTGTTTACGGCGGAGAACACTCGGTTGTGGTTTATGGCATAATTAGCAGAATGTTGATGTTTGCTTTGTTTCCTATTTTGGGTATAACTCACGGATTTTTACCCATAGCCGGATACAATTATGGGGCAGAAAACTTCAATAGAGTTAAAGAAACCATTTCTATTTCAATTAAGTATGCGGCTGTATTGGCTACTTTTATTTTTCTTCTGATTTTAATTTTTGCCAAACCTATTGTATCTGTATTCACCAATGACCTAAATGTTATAAACGAAACCCCAAGTGCAATGCGATGGGTTTTTGCGGCTACACCAATTATTGCTTTACAACTTATTGGAGCCGCCTACTTTCAAGCGGCAGGGAAAGCCATTCCGGCTTTGTTACTCACACTTACCAAGCAAGGTTTTTTTCTTATTCCGCTTGTTCTCCTTTTACCAAATTATTTTGGTATTTTTGGAGTATGGGTAGCCTTCCCCATTTCTGATGTATTGGCTACATTAATTACGGCTTACTTTTTGAGAAAAGAAATGACAACGAAATTAATTGAAAAAACAGATGGAATTCTATAATTATATAAAAGCCTTACATTTAATATTTGTAATTACTTGGTTTGCCGGACTTTTTTATATCGTTAGATTGTTTGTCTACCATGCAGAAGCCCAAACAAAACCAGAACCCGAACAAAGTATTTTGATTCAACAATACCAAATCATGCAATACCGGCTGTGGTACATTATAACTTGGCCTAGTGCTATTTTGGCCAGTATCTTTGCTTTTGTGCTATTGTATCTTGTTCCGGCTTGGTTACAACAAGATTGGATGTGGGTAAAACTCGGATTTGTGCTATTACTCTATGCTTACCATCTCAAATGTCATTTTATTTTCAAAGACTTACAGTCAAATATTGTAAAGAATAGTTCTAACTTTTACAGGTTATGGAATGAAGGAGCTACCTTGATTCTTTTTGCGGTGGTCTTTTTGGTACTATTAAAAAATGCTGTGAATTGGATTTATGGAGTTATTGGAATATTTCTTTTTTCGATACTAATTCTATTGGGATATAAATTCTACAAAAATTACAGAGAACGAAAAAATTGATGCCCTTACTTAAAATAAAAAAACTATCACTACGAACTAGAATTTTCATTTCAATGATTTTTCTAACCATTATTTCATCCGTATTGATTGCATCGGTATCCATTTTTCAATTTAGAAGAGAAGCCAAGATTTATCACGAAGAGCGGTTAGAACGTAAAGAAAATGCAATTAAAGAACATATTGCCTACGTTTTAAATACCACAACTTATCCGTTAACCACCGAAAATATCCCACTTATATTTAAAGACAAAATATATGAAATGGCGGATATTCATAGCCTTCAGATAAGTTTTTACGATCTAAAAGGAAATCTTTTAAAGTCATCAAAAGCATCTTTTGCGGTTGATAACAATCCGAAACCTATAGATGAATTTGTTATCAAAATTATCGAGTCAAGTATTGACAAAAGATATGTAGAAGTCAAAGAAATTGACGGAATCAAACATTTGTCCTCTTTTAGCGAAATCAAAGACACGCAATTCAAGCCCTTGGCTATACTCAATTTGCCTTACATTGAAGATGATGGATATTATGAAAGAGAACTTCGCAAATTTTTAATTCGTTTTGGACAAGTGTATCTGTTTATGTTGGTGCTATCCGGTTTTATTGCTTATTTCCTTTCACAGTACATTACAAAATCACTAAAAACCATCTCAGACAAACTCACCGAAACCCATTTATCCAAGAACAATAAAAAAATAGAACTGGAAGCTAGTAGCCGTGAAATTGAACTTTTGATAGAGGCCTATAACAATATGGTAGATCAATTAGAGGAAAGTGCTGTCAAGTTGGCTCAAAGTGAAAGAGAGGAAGCCTGGCGAGAAATGGCCAAACAAGTAGCCCACGAAATAAAAAATCCATTAACCCCAATGCGGCTAACGGTGCAAAGCTTTCAGCGAAAATTTAATCCAAATGATCCGGAAATTTCACAAAAACTAGACGATTATACCAAAACAATTTTACAACAAATAGACACTATGAGTTCTGTGGCCAATGCGTTTTCAAATTTTGCTTCGATGCCGGCTCAACAAAACGAACAAATTGATTGTGTGAAAATTATTCAATTGGCACTTGAGATTTTTAATGAAAATTTCATTTTCTTTGAAAGTGATTCTCAGGAAATTTTGATTTACATGGATAGAACTCAACTCATTCGTATAATTACCAATTTGGTAAAAAACGCCATTCAAGCGGTTGAATCCTCTTTGTCAAACCCGAGAATTGAAGTGCATTTAAGCCAAATATCGCAACATGTACAAATTAAAGTTACCGATAACGGAATTGGAATTTCTAACGAAAATAAAGCTCAAATCTTTGAACCTAAATTTACAACCAAATCAAGTGGAATGGGTCTGGGATTGGGAATTATCAAAAAAATTATTGAGAATTACAACGGCACAATTACTTTTGAATCAGAACAAAATAGAGGAACTACTTTTACCGTAACCCTACCTAACCAGACTAACCTTCATAACCAATAATCCATGAATTACGAAAACATAACCATTGAAAAAAATGACGAAATCTCAATTATAACTATCAATCGTCCAACAAAATTAAATGCATTAAACAAAGCTACTATAGAAGAACTACACTTGGCATTTAAAGCCGAAGACAACGACAAATCCACTCGAGTTATTATCATCACCGGAAGTGGCGAAAAAGCCTTTGTTGCCGGAGCCGATATTTCGGAATTTGCCCATTTTTCCGAAGAAGAAGGTGGAAAATTAGCCGCAAAAGGACAAGAATTATTGTTTGATTTTGTTGAAAATTTATCCACACCGGTAATAGCTGCTGTAAATGGTTTTGCATTGGGTGGCGGATTGGAATTAGCCATGTCTGCTCATTTCAGAATTGCCTCCGATAATGCCAAAATGGGTTTACCGGAAGTTACATTAGGCGTAATTCCCGGTTACGGGGGAACACAACGTTTACCTCAACTCGTTGGAAAAGGGCGTGCCATGGAAATGATTATGAGTGCCGCCATGATTGATGCCGAAACCGCTAAAAATTACGGCTTAGTGAATCATGTAGTTCCCCAAGCGGAATTAATCGAATTTGCTAAAGGAATAGCCTCCAAAATTGCTAAAAATTCTCCTGTTGCCATTTCCAATGCAATAGCTGCGGTGAATGCTAATTTCAAAGATGGTGTAAATGGTTATGAAATAGAAATTAAAAACTTCGGAAAATCATTTGGAACTGCTGATTTTAAAGAAGGAACAACGGCTTTTTTAGAGAAAAGAAAAGCTGAGTTTAAAGGGAACTAATATTTTTAACCCATAATCAATGATTCCATGAAAAAAAAGATAATCTTTCTAGTGTTTGCCTGTTTTATATCAATAAAACACTTTTCTCAAAATATTCCTTGTGATGTGAAACAGAGTGCTGTTTTTAAAGATGAGTATAAAAATTCTAAAATTATTCTTGTTGAAGATGATGGTGTAGATGGTGTGTTGGTAGTACGTTCCTATTATGGCGGTGTATTTTCTTCTGGAAGCGGATATTACTTTGAACATTATGATTCCAATTTAAAATTAATCAAGGAATATGAAATGGAGATGAAGTATTCTGATGATGAAAAATATTCTTCCGTTTTAGGATTGATAAAAAAAGATGATGAAATTCACTTGATCAATTTTTTATACAATAAAAAAGATAAAGCTTTTATATGTTCAGCATTAACAGGTAAAATTGCTGATTTTAAATTCAACAGAAAAGAATTATTCCGAATAAAAAGTGAAGAAATAAAACAGTTTAGCTTCTTTGGTTCATCAAGTGGTTTCGATAATGATTCTGGAGCCCAAATGATTATTAACGAGGATAGAAATGCATTTGCTATAACCGTTGATATTGTAGATAAAAATACAGAAACCCACAAAATTTACTTATTTGATGATGGTTTAAATCAAAAATTTGAACATGTTTTCAAGAGAGATGTAAAAGACAAAAAATTCAAATATGAAAACATTGATGTCTCTAAAGATGGAAACACTCTCTATTTGCTGGGAAAAGTAAAAACAGATGAAAAAAAGAAGAAAAAAGAGGGCGGTAGGTATCAATATGAGTTAACAAAAATTACAAAAAACAGTGAAAAAACTCAAGTTTTTGATACCGAGGAACATTTTGCAGCTTCACTTAAGACAATCATTTTTGAAGACCGATTAGCTTGTGTTGGTTTTTATTCTGATAGAAAAGATTCAAGATTTAAAGGAGTTGTTTATTTTGAATTAGATCCATCTTCATTAGAAATTAAAAAAGCTAAGTACAATCCTTTTACAGAACAATTCATAATTGACAAATATGGAAAAAGCAAAGATAAAGAGCTTAAAAACCTGTCTTTCAGAAAAATTCTAATCAACAATAAAAATGAAATAATATTCAATGCAGAAGAATATTATATTACCACTCATCAGGTAAATTCTCAAAACGGTGGTGTTCATAGTTATTACATTTACCACTACGATGATATTGTAACGGTAAAGCTTGACCAAAGCGGAAGCATTGTTTGGGCAAGAAATATAAACAAAAGACAATCAACTAGAGGAGAAGATGATTATATTTCATACACCTCAACTGTCAAAGGTGAAGACTCCTATATATTCATTAATACAGGAGAAAAAGTAAAAAAATTGAGCAATGACCGAATTCAATTTGGTCAAACTTCTGCAAAAAAATCAAATTTAAACATCATTAAAGTCAATAATAATGGTGATTTTGATTATAAAGAAATTTTAGATGATAAAGATAGTGAAGTCCCATTTATGGTTTCTGATGGAGC
Source organism: Flavobacterium sp. (assembly GCF_036759525.1). GTDB lineage: Bacteria > Bacteroidota > Bacteroidia > Flavobacteriales > Flavobacteriaceae > Flavobacterium. Next base: position 194,222 of record NZ_DAIOUN010000001.1, read on the forward strand.
CATCTCAGGTGATAATATTTACTTTATAGGCCGGAAAGGAAAGAAAAAACAAATATTAAAAATTTCATTAAAATAATAATTACTTCTCCCCCTCCCATTCCGCATAAAATTGGCTCAAGAATGTTTCCATAAAACGGTGACGTTCTTGAGCTAATTTTTTTCCGGTTTCGGTATTCATTTTATCTTTTAAAAGCAATAATTTTTCATAAAAGTGATTCAGTGTTGGCGAATCACTTATTTTATATTCTTCTTTGCTCATGTTGAGTCTTGGTGCGATAGAAGGATTGTAAATCGCTCGGTTTTTAAAACCCCCATAATTAAATGTTCTTGCAATTCCAATGGCTCCCAACGCATCCAGTCTGTCGGCATCTTGCACAATTTCTAATTCTTTAGAGGAAAAGGTTCTCTCAAAATTTCCACCTTTGAATGAAATATTTTTGATAATTTGCACTACATGCTCAATGATTTCCTCGGACACATTTTCGCTTTCTAAAAAATTTCGAGCCGTTTTCGGCCCAATTTCTTCATCACCTTCGTGAAATTTTGAATCGGCTATATCGTGAAATAACGCCCCTAATTTTACAACAGTAAGATTGCAATTTTCCTCTTGTGCAATCAAAACTGCATTTTTATAAACCCGCTCAATATGAAACCAATCATGTCCTCCTTCAGCGTTTTGAAGTTGGTGTTTAACAAAAAGAATGGTTTTGTCTATGAGATTCATTTTATTTCACTAAAGCCGGTTGCACCCATTTAAACACATGACCCGTTTCCGGAATCACCAATCGTTCTGAAATTTTAGCCATTCGAGCGGGAAGTTTCATTAAATACTCTCTTGCTTTTTCGGCTTCGTCTGTTAAACCGTTTAGCTTATCAATTTCCCACTTATCTATAAGTTTTTGAAGAATATCTACATAATCAGCTGCCGTATAAACCCCAATTCGCTGAGCCGAATCTGAAAATTGTTCAAATGCCGAACTGATTTTTTGACCCGATTCACGTAAAAAATGAGCAGGCATTACAATTTTTTGCTTCATCATGTACTGAAAAGCCAACATCATTTCACTAGGATCAACTTTAAAAATTTGATTGATAAACTCGCTGTACGCATGATGATGACGCATTTCGTCACCCGCAATCAGTTTACACATTTTAGACAACTTTTTATCACCAAATTTTTTGGCTATTTGCGAAACGCGATTGTGAGAAATATAAGTGGCCAACTCTTGAAAACTAGTATAAACAAAGTTCTTGTAGGGGTCTTTCCCTGTGCCAATATCAAAACCATCGTTTATCAAATGTTGGGTAGTCATTTCAATTTCACGCATATTTACTCGTCCGGATAAGTAGAGATATTTGTTCAACACATCACCATGACGGTTTTCTTCACCTGTCCAATGTTTGACCCATTTAGACCAGCCATTTCGGCTTTCGCTATCTACACCTTCCACTTCGGTTAACCAAGATTCATAGGTTGGCAAAGCTTCTTCTGTAATGGTATCACCTACTAAAACTACCCAAAAATCATACGGAAGTTCTTTCGCAATTTCACGCAACTCCGTTACATCTTCAAAAAAAGTTTCTTTTTCAGAATCCGGTAATAAATCTGAGGGTTGCCATATTTTTTCTACCGGAATCAAAAAGTCGTTCATAAATGAATCTACTTTCTTTTCCAATAATTGCATTACTTCTAAACGAATGTTTTTAATTGACATAAATTTTTTAATTTTTAATTCCGCTTACCACGGCATTTTCTGTTTTTTGCATTATATCTTCAAACGAATTCCCTTTTACAGGAAAAGGTTCTTGAATGGTAAAAGTTAATCTATTCCCCAATCCCATCGGGAATTGACCAAAACGAACCATTTTCCAAGAATTATTAATTGATATTGGAACTATATAAGCTGAGGGAGCATATTTACACAAAATCTTCAATCCGTTTTCTGAGAACTTTTTTGGAGTACCGGTCTTGCTTCGGGTTCCTTCGGGAAAAATGACTGTAGAACGTTTGTGCTTTTCAATATATTCAGCCATTTCTTTGATAGCCGGTAAAGCTTGTTTAGGGTCTTTTCTGTCAATTAAAACCGAACCACCGTGTCTTAAATTATAGGAAACACTTGGTATGCCTTTGCCCAATTCTTTTTTACTGATAAATTTGGGATGCCATCGTCGCATAAACCAAATAATGGGTGGAATATCATACAAACTCTGATGATTAGCTACAATAATAAGCGGTACATTTTTAGGTAATTTTTCACGGTTTTGAAAATCGTACGTCGTTCCTAACAAATGAGTGCTTCTAACCAAGCAAAAGTTTAAATAGTCAACACTTTTCTTGTGAGCTTGATACCCCAAAATGTTGAAACAGAACCATTGAATTGGATGAAAAAAACACAAAAGCATTCCAAAAGTAAGGTAATACACAACAGAAACGGGGTACGAAATCAATTTCATCATCTCTAAAAGAATTAAAAGCAAAAATACGCAATAGAAATCACTTCGACTGTTCATTTTTACTTAAAAAATAATTTTATTTGTTTGCCAAAAAAAGTACTTTTACAAAATGTAATCAAAAAAAAATAAAGCCATTATATTATGAGTTCAGAAAAAGAAGCCAAATTAAAAGCCCTTCAATTAACACTAGACAAACTAGACAAAACCTATGGCAAAGGTACTGTAATGAAAATGGGAGATAAAGCCATTGAAGAAGTAGAAACTATTTCTTCAGGGTCTTTAGGATTAGATCTTGCTTTAGGAGTAAACGGTTATCCAAAAGGAAGAATAATAGAAATATATGGTCCGGAGTCGTCGGGTAAAACTACACTTACACTTCATGCTATTGCCGAAGCTCAAAAAGCCGGTGGAATTGCCGCTTTTATTGATGCAGAGCATGCTTTTGACCGTCATTATGCCGAAAAACTGGGGGTAGATATAGAAAACCTAATTATATCGCAACCGGACAACGGGGAACAAGCTTTGGAAATTGCCGAAAATTTAATTCGCTCAGGAGCTATTGATGTTGTGGTTATTGACTCGGTTGCTGCATTAACTCCCAAAAGTGAGATTGAAGGAGAGATGGGCGATTCCAAAATGGGATTACACGCTCGTTTGATGTCACAAGCTTTAAGAAAACTAACGGCAACTATCAGCAAAACCCACTGTACTGTGTTTTTTATCAACCAGTTACGTGAAAAAATTGGTGTAATGTTTGGTAATCCTGAAACAACAACCGGGGGTAATGCGTTAAAATTTTATGCTTCTGTGCGTTTAGATATAAGAAGAGCAACGCAAATTAAAGACGGTGAAAACGTAATAGGAAACCGAACCAAAGTAAAAGTGGTAAAAAACAAGGTAGCTCCACCGTTTAAAACGGCCGAATTTGACATTATGTATGGAGAAGGAGTTTCCAAAACCGGTGAGATCTTAGATTTGGCTGTTGAATTTGAAATCATAAAAAAATCTGGTTCGTGGTTTAGCTATGGTGAAACCAAACTAGGACAAGGTAGAGATGCTGTTAAAGCATTGATTAAAGACAATCCTGAATTGGCAGAAGAATTGGAAATCAAAATCAAAGAACGCATCAAAGATGCCGAATAAATAAAAAAACCCGAAATTATCGGGTTTTTTTTTATTTTAAACGCAACCTTAGTCCTGGTTTTGCATCTTTTGTAAAATACGAATACCCAAAATGAAAAAATTAGTGTACTTAATTGTGGTAACCCTCTTTTTCTCGGCTTGTACTCCGGAGGATTTACCCAAACAACATTTTGAAATTTTACCCGTAGAATATTATACTATTCCGGAAAGTTTTGTTTTTCAAAACACTTATGAAATAAAATTATTCTACAAAAGACCCAATGACTGTCATGCTTTGGGAGGCATTTATTTTGACCGTTATTTCAATATGCGTACGGTTGCCATTCAAAGTATTGTTTACGATCGAAACGATTGTGTAGAATCTCAAGGCGAAATTTATGAAACTTCATTTCAGTTTTTTGTATCCAATTTGGAAACCTATACTTTTCGCTTTTACAAAGGAACAGATGATGAAGGAAATCCTATTTACGATTATATTGATATACCGGTAACTAATAACTAATACAAAAAAGTCTTGTGGGTTTAGAGTCTCTCATTAGCGAATGCAAAAAAGGCAACCAAAAAGCACAAGAACAATTGTATCGGTTATTATCGCCAAAATTATTTGCTTTATGTATTAAATATTCCAAAAATTATACTGAAGCACAAGATAATTTACATGACGGATTCTTATTGATTTTTGATAAGATTCATAAATTTGAAGGAAAAGGCTCTTTTGAAGGATGGGCCAAAAAAGTGGTTTTAAATAATATTCTTCAGAAATACAGAGGCCAAGTTGTTTTTGAAATTATTTCTGAAAAACATCAAACCCCTGCAGAAATTGAAATTGATACCGAAGAAGTTGATCTTGTTTTTTTAACCAAAGTAATTCAAGAATTACCCGATAGATACCGCTTGGTTTTCAATTTATATGTATTAGATAATTATTCGCATAAAGAAATAGCTCAAATGTTACAAATCTCGGAAGGCACATCAAAATCTAATTTATCGAGAGCCCGAGCTATTTTAAAAGAAAAAATAGAAGCTAAAAATTCATTCAATAGAATTGAAGCCCAATGAAAGAACCTAAAAATATAGATCGCCTTTTTCAAGAACAATTCAAAGATTTTGAGGTTGTACCGCCTTTGGAATCATGGACTAGACTGGAAAAAGAACTCAATCAGAAAAAGAAAAGAAGGGTAATTCCCCTATGGTGGTGGTTTTCGGAAATTGCCGCAGTATTAATCATAGGAGGGCTTGTTTTTTATGCCGCTCAAAATGATAGTTTTTCAAAAGAGAACTCGAAAGAGCCCTTAAATATAGAGACAAACAACATCGTAATTGCACCCTCTGAAAACTCGAAAAATTCAAATACATCAATAGATTCTTTTACTCAAAATAACGCCAAAGAATCCAATTTTGTTTTCTCAAAACCAATCAATACAAAATCCGACTCTACAAAATCCGATTCAAAACAAAATAAATTCAAACCAAATCAAACCCAACTAGCCGATAACAAAGACGTATTCTCAGAAAAAAATGAAAAACCTTTAAATACAAAACCGTTTGAACTTATGGTATTTTCTGATTCCCCTTCAAAATCAGATTCATCCCAAAATCTAGTTACAACAACTGAAAAACAAAACAAACCGATTACGTTGGAAGAATTGCTAAATACAAATGAAAAAGAAGAAAAACCAAAGACCGAATCTAAATCAAACAGATGGCATGTGACTCCATCATTTGCTCATGTTTATTTAGGTTCGTCTTCCAACGGTTCTCCTATTGATTCTGAATTTAACAACAACCCCAAAGAATTAAAAAACACCACTTCTGTTGGAATTGGTATTGCCTACGAAATAAGTCCTAAACTGAAAATCAGATCCGGATTGCATCAAATCAATTTTGATTATTTAACCAATAATATAGCTTTTTACCCGGGTTTAGATTCCCGACTCATGTCTACCGTAAACTACAATACACAAGGAGCTACTATTATTGTTCAAGATGCAGTGGCCAACTTTTCCAGTATAAATACAACTTTAGAAGGTTCTCTTGAGCAACGAATTGGCTATTTAGAAGTTCCTCTTGAAATTTCATATCAGATTTTAGATCAAAAATTTGGCGTTCAAGTTATAAGCGGGTTAAGCACTTTATTTCTCCAAAATAACGAAATTTTAGTTATTTCAGATGGCTTTTCTGCCGCTTTAGGAAAGGCCAACAATCTAAATACTATTCACTTTACATCCAATTTGGGCTTAGGTATGCACTATCAATTTAACCGTTCTTTTAGAGCTACTTTTGAACCCACTCTTAAATATCAAATCAATCCATTTAGTCGTAATGACGGTGGTTTCCGACCTTATTTCATTGGGCTTTACTCGGGAATAAGTTATCGTTTTTAAAATTTTAGTTAAGTTTGTTATTGTTATGCCATCAACAATAACTGTAAAAAGAGCACGAAAAGTGCTCTTTTTTGTATCTTTCAACCAAATTTCAACCTATGAAAAAAGTAGTACTCCTCGCTTTAATTGTTTTGATTTTTTCATGTAAATCCAATTCTGAACAAGAGCTAAAAAACATAAACCTCTGCATAAATCAATGGCATAAAGCTGCAGCTGATGCTGATTTTGAGACCTATTTTAATCTCATGACAGACGACGCCGTTTTTATTGGAACTGACGCTAGTGAAAATTGGAACAAAAAAGAGTTTGAAATTTATTCAAAACCCCATTTTGATAAAGGTAAAGCCTGGACATTTCATTCTTTGGAAAGAAATGTTTATACCGATAAAAACCAAAAAATAGCTTGGTTTGACGAACTACTTGATACCTCTTTTAAGATTTGCAGAGGCTCTGGAGTTTTGGAAAAAGTAAACGGAACCTGGAAAATAAAACATTATGTTCTTTCCATGACTATACCAAATGAAAAAGCAAAAGACGTTATAGTTACCAAAGATTCTCTTGAAAGTATCTTCATTCAAAAATTAAAATCAAAATAATAATTCGTAAATAAAACCAATCTATCTGTTTTCTCGTATCTAAGAAGAACAAACTCAAAAATTCTTAGTTATGAAAATCAATAGAAAGGTTAAAATGCTCTTGGGTACATTCTTCGGAATTGTTCTCTTTCTTTTTATCGTTTTGGTTGTACATATTGCAACCGTTGAGCCGGTTGAAATTGATAATGCAACCCTTCAAATTAGTCGTATCGATTTTGAAACTCCTTTAGACTCTATTAAAACCAAAGAAGTTCATCGCAATCTTAAATCGATAAACGGTGTAAAAAACATTAAAATTTTCTCCGAAAAAGGAATCGTTGTTTACTTTCACGACAATCGTGTAGTGAATGCCGAGGGGGTTTTCAATCAATTGTCTTCACTAGGAGACTATAAAGCACAACCCTTTACTGTATCACAGGAAATCGCTTCTAAAAAAGTTTGTCCGGCTATGAATACCAATAGCTTTGGATACAAATTTTCAAGAGGAATTCAACGACTTTTTAATTAACCTTTAATAAAATCTGTTATGAAAAATGCAACCAAAATGTCTGTTCTCTTTCTATGTTTATCTGCCGGAATAACACTTTATTCTTGTAGTGATGATGACAAATCAACTCCAACTGAATTATCTCTTTATGAAAAACTTGGAGGATTTAACAAAGTTCAAGACCCTAACAATCCAAACCAATTGATTGAACAAGGTAGACTTTCCTACCGCTCTGTTGTAGATAGTACGATAACCCTGATTGTGGCCGACATTGTGGCTGGCTCACAAGGAAATCTCGGAGCTCATTTTGCTCCTATTGTAGCCGAAGTTTCCAGTGGAAACGCAACAAATGTTGCGGTTTTGAGTAAAAACCTAACCGATTTTTTTGCTGCTAATACAGGAGGTGGTGCCACTAATACCTACACAGGCTTGGGCATGGTAGCCGCTCATGATCCGGCTCAAAATCCAAGAATGGGAGTAAAAGCAAACAATGCCGATTATGATAAATTTATTGGCTATGTTGGTGCCGCAGCCGGACTTAACGGTGTTACAGACCCCGTCTTAATAGGAGAAGTTGTTACGGTATTAGAATCTTTAAGAGCTCCAATAGTTCAAGAATAAATGTTAAAAGCCATTCTAAAAATAAAAAAGCCCCGAAAAAAAAATCTTCGGGGCTTTTTTTATTTAAGGTTTTCCAACATTTCAAGTGTCATGGAATCCATTTCATAATGGTGTTTCCAATTCCAATCTCTACGAGCCTGAGAATCATCTATTGATCCCGGCCAGCTATCAGCAATCTTCTGACGGAAATCCGGTTTGTATGAAATGGTAAAATCAGGAATATGCTTTTTAATTTCTGCAGCAATTTCTTTTGGAGTAAAACTCACTCCCGACAAATTATAAGACGAACGAATTTTAATATTTTCCGAAGGAGCTTGCATTATTTCGATAGTGGCACGAATGGCATCATCCATATACATCATAGGTAAACGCGTATCTTCAGACAAAAAACATTCAAACTTACCCTCACTCAAGGCTTTGTGGTAAATATCAACGGCATAATCTGTAGTCCCTCCTCCCGGTGGAGTGGACCAACTGATTAATCCCGGATACCTTACACTTCTTACATCAACACCAAAAATAGTGTGGTAATATTCACACCATCTTTCTCCCGCTTGTTTAGAAATTCCGTATACCGTTGTTGGTTCCATAATGGTATATTGCGGTGTGTTTTCTCGAGGCGTAGTTGGACCAAAAACCGCTATGCTAGAGGGCCAAAATATTTTTTTAATTTTTCCGGCTTTCGCTAAATTCAACACATGAAAAAGGGAATTCATATTCAAATCCCAAGCAAATGCCGGATTTTTTTCGGCTGTTGCCGATAATAAAGCCGCCATCAAATAGACTTCCTCCACCTGATATTGCTCTATTATATGTTCAATTTGATTGAAATCTAAAGCATTAAGCACTTCAAAAATCCCTTCGTTTACCACTTCATTGTTCAACTTTCGAATATCGGAAGCAATAACATTCTCTACTCCATACATTTTCCGTAAACGGTGGGTCAATTCTGTACCTATTTGTCCGCAGGCACCAATAATTAAAATTTTCGTATTCATGTGTTGTATTTTGATGGTACAAATATAACGTTTTCGTATCTGTTGTATAAGTAGATTTTTGGAAAGCTTTAACGCAATAAAGCAAGATTCAAATTACCTTTGTATTTTTACAACTAAATTTCAGTACATGAAAAGACATCTCATTTTTCTTTTTATTGGTTTCTTTTGTTTCGTTTCTTGTGAAAATAACAACAAGGAACGATTGGTTCTTCAAGAAAAAGAAGAAGCTAAAAAAGATATGGTTTTTAAAAAAATTAGTGAATCTTGGCGGTTTAAAACCCTACTTATTTCCACTGACGCTGAAATTCTTTTGAAAAATTGGGCACAATGGCGTTTGTTTGTAAATGAATTAAACCAAAAACCTACCTATTCATTAAGTGCTTTTCAAAAAAAATCTAAAACACTCACCAAAAAATCTCAAGAACTTTTAGAAAGTGTTCCTGCCGAATTTAGTGCTCCCGAATTCAAAAGTAGATTTCTTGTTCTTCAAACTAAATTCCAATCTCTGGAGTTGTATTTAAACTTGAATACAATTCCACCTCAAAAAGTAATCGACTTAATTCAAGAAATTAACCTTCAATTGAACTCTATAGAATTACAAATCAACGAATGGGCTAGAAAAAAACAAATCCCTTTAGAGCAAGGTGAGGCAGATATGATTCGAATGTTAGACACTTCCAGAGCCGTTCGTGAAAAACCAAAAAATCTAGACTAGTTGAACGTTTCAAATATTTCTTCCGCCTATAATTCTTCTGCTAAAATCATACAATTGGCAGAAAATATTGCCGTTCCCGAAAAAAAAGTACAAATCAAAGGATTGGTGGGTTCTTCACTTTCGTTTGTTGTTCAAGCTCTTTTTGAAAAATCGGAATTGCCATTTTTATTGCTTTTTAATGATAAAGAAGAAGCCGCTTATTATTTGAATGATTTAGAAAACCTCATCAACGACCAAGATGTGCTGTTTTATCCGAGTTCGTACCGCCGACCCTATCAAATTGAAGAAACCGATAACGCCAATATTTTGCTTCGGGCCGAAGTGTTAAACCGCATCAATTCCCGCAAAAAACCATCGATTATTGTGACCTATCCGGAAGCTCTTTTTGAAAAAGTAGTTACGCGAAAAGAGCTAGATAAAAACACGCTGAAAGTGGCAGTTGCCGACCAGATTTCGATTGATTTTATCAACGAAGTATTGTTTGAATACAACTTCAAACGAGTCGATTTTGTATCGGAACCCGGAGAATTTTCCGTTCGTGGCGGAATCATCGATGTATTTTCGTTTTCCAATGACAATCCGTACCGAATTGAATTTTTTGGCAATGAAGTAGATAGTATCCGAACGTTTGACGTGGAAACCCAACTTTCACTGGAAAAACAAAAGAAAATTGCCATCATTCCCAATGTTGAAAATAAATTTTTACAAGAAAATAGAGAAAGTTTCCTAAATTACATCAGCCCCAAAACCGTTCTTTTTGTTCAGGAAACGGAAATGGTTTTGAATCAATTTGATAAATTATTTGACAAAGCAACCGAAGCTTTTGGTAAACTTTCCAATGAAATAAAACAGGCTTCGCCCGAAGAACTTTTTATCAATCAATCGTCATTTGTAAAAAAAGCACTTGATTTTTCAATAGTAGAAATTGGATTGAAATCGGTTTTTAAATCCGAAAAAACAATTGAATTTCATACCAAACCACAACCTTCATTCAACAAACAATTTGATTTATTGTTGAATGATTTGAACGAAAATCACTTTAACGGAATCAAAAATTATTTGTTTTGTTCCAACGAAAATCAAGCCAATCGCTTTCATGATATTTTTGAAAGTTTGGATGAAGAAAATCACGAAAACATTCGAAAACAATACAAAACCATTGTTTTTCCGCTTTTTCAAGGTTTTATTGACGAGGAAAATCAATTAGCTTGCTATACCGATCATCAGATTTTTGAACGGTATCATAAATTCAGCATCAAAAACGGGTATTCTAAAAAACAAACCATTACGCTTAAGGAATTAACCCAACTTTCGGTTGGCGATTATGTGACGCATATTGACCACGGTATCGGGAAATTTGGCGGTTTGCAAAAAATTCAGGTGGAAGGCAAAATGCAAGAAGCCATCAAATTGGTTTATGCGGATAATGATATTGTGTATGTGAGCATTCATTCACTTCACAAAATTTCGAAATACAACGGCAAAGACGGCACGCCGCCTAAAATTTACAAATTGGGCTCTAATGCTTGGAAAGCCTTAAAACAAAAGACGAAAGCTCGTGTTAAACACATTGCTTTCAATTTGATTCAATTGTATGCCAAAAGACGTTTGGAAAAAGGTTTTGCTTGTGCACCAGACAGTTATTTGCAAAAAGAATTGGAAAGTTCGTTTATTTATGAAGATACGCCGGACCAAATTACGGCTACACAAGATGTAAAAAACGACATGGAACGCGACCGTCCCATGGATCGATTGGTGTGTGGTGATGTGGGATTTGGGAAAACGGAAGTCGCCATTCGTGCCGCATTTAAAGCCGTTGATAACGGAAAACAGGTTGCCGTTTTAGTTCCTACAACAATTTTAGCCTATCAGCATTTCCGAACGTTTTCGGAACGATTGAAAGATATGCCGGTTACAATTCACTATTTAAACCGATTTAGAACCGCCAAACAAAAAACCGAGACGATAAAAGGTTTAGCCGAAGGCAAAGTAGATATCATTATTGGAACCCATCAATTGGTTAACAAAGACGTAAAATTCAAAGATTTAGGTTTATTAATCATTGACGAAGAACAAAAATTTGGCGTGAATGT
>NZ_DAIOUN010000001.1:205812-325329 GCF_036759525.1 Flavobacterium sp.
GAAGAATTGATGTTGGCTTTTATGAATGGTGAATTTGATGTTTTGGTGGCCACCACCATTATCGAAAGCGGTTTGGATGTGCCGAATGCCAATACCATTTTTATCAATAATGCCAATAATTTTGGTCTATCTGATTTACACCAAATGCGAGGACGCGTGGGTCGAAGCAATAAAAAAGCATTTTGTTATTTTATCACGCCACCACAATCGGTCATGACGGAAGATGCACGAAAACGAATCAATGCGTTAACGCAATTTAGCGAGTTGGGAAGCGGTTTCAACATCGCCATGAAAGATTTAGAAATTCGAGGTGCCGGCGATTTATTGGGTGGTGAACAAAGTGGTTTTATCAACGAAATTGGTTTTGAAACCTACCAAAAAATCATGAACGAAGCCATTGAAGAGTTAAAAGAAAACGAATTCAAAGAATTGTATCAAGAAGAAAATGATTTGGAAACCAAAGAATTTGTCAAAGATCTTCAAATTGATACCGATTTTGAATTGTTGTTTCCGGATGATTACATTAACAGCGTGAATGAACGTTTGAATCTATACAACGAACTCGGAAATGTAAAAGATGAAGAAGGTTTATTGGCTTACGAACAAAAGCTAATTGACCGTTTCGGGCCTTTACCCAAAGAAGCCCAAGCCTTGTTAAACAGCATCCGTATCAAATGGATTGCCACCCGATTAGGCATTGAAAAACTCATTATGAAACAAGACAAGATGATTGGTTATTTTGTGGGCGACCAACAAAGTGATTATTACCAATCGGCTCGTTTTCATAAAGTACTTCAATTTGTGCAACACAACGGCAATCTCTGCAAAATGAAAGAAAAAGAAACCAAAAGCGGCTTGCGTTTGTTATTGACTTTTGAAAATGTAAAATCGATTAGGAAGGCGTTGGAATTGATGGAGATGATGGGAAGATAATTTTCACAATAACTATTTTTAAACTTATTTGACTTATATGGTAAAAAAATTAACCATATAAGTCATATATGTTTTATAAGCTTTTCAAGTCTTTAATCACTTTAAAAGCAACATCCACTTCCTCTTCACTTACTAAAATGGTAAATTCGTTGGAGGTTGAAATTACTTCGTTGATGATAATTCCTTCCCAAGCCAAACGTTGAAAAATGAAGTAATAAATTCCGGGAATGCTGATGTTCTCTTTAGGTAGTTTTACAGTAATGGAAGCCAAATTTTCCAATTTTTGAATCAATTTTTCACCAGAAAAATGTTTGTCAACTAAATAACCAACACTATTGCTTACCACGATATTTGTTTCATTTACGCCACGAGAAGACGTATAAAAAATACCATTTTCTTTATTGATTTCGGAAATCAAAGCCGCTTGTTTGTCTAAAATGGTTTCGGAAACCGCAAATGTATAATCGATTAATGAAGAACGAACCGTGATTTCACCAATGTTTTTTAAGACTTTTAAAATTTTGTGGTTCACTCGAAAATCCAATTCTTCTGAAAGGCGTTTTAAAGCCATAACCACCGCTCCTTGCTTGACATCTTTGCCCAATTCCTGCTCCAATTCGGGCATCATGTTTCGTGATAATGAAGTGAGATTGATGATACCTTGCGACAAAGCACTCAACAAAAAAGGTTTGGTCTTGATGTAATGTTCTACAACCGAAGAAATTGTTTTCATATCATTTCGTTTAAAAAACGCCACAAAGATATAAATAAAAACAATTTGTTACAAATATAACATTTAGTGTTTTATTAATTTTACCGTTTTCTTTTGTTGATATTGAATTACAGTCAGAAAATATATTCCACCGGAAAGAAAAGAAGTTTCCAATTGAATTTCGTTTATAGCTTTTCCTTCCAAAATTTTATTCGCTTTCAAATCAAAAAGCCTGTATTCAAAATGAGTTTTTGTGTCTGACTTTACTGTAATTACTTCTTTAAACGGATTGGGAGTAACGTTAAAAAGTATCGTTGGAGATGAATTTGTAAGCGATAAATTTTCACATAATTGGCAATTGCTGTTGGTTACATTTTCATTATCACTTGTTTTTAGTGCTTCAAAAAGTTCACCCGAAACACAATTTTCCTTCAAATAATAATCCAACCATAAATTGAGATAAGAATAAATAATTTGATGTTGCTGTGCTCTGGTTATTGTAGGTGAAGGTGAACAACTTCCTTCGCCCACCGAACAGAAAAAATTAGAATTAGCCATTTGACAATGACTTCCACCAGTAATGCCCAAATAATTTTTACAACTACTTTGCAAAGCGTTAAACATCGGTAATTGATTGGAAGCCGGAGGTGTGACGCAATCATTTACTCCGGCAATGGTAAAACTTGGTAAATCAATTGTAGAGGAAGCCGAAATCGCAGAAGGATTCGTTTCTGCTGCTGCAAAAGTAACCACATGATTAATTTGAGTAGAATATTGTTTCGCCAGTAAAGCACAACCACCCCCCATGCTATGTCCCATTACTGCATTTTTTGAAGAAACTCTTGAGAAAAAAAGCGAATTGGATTGATTGTTTAACCCATTCATCGCTTCAATAACAAAAGCCAAATCTTTAGCAAAATGGGTATGCGAAGGAGAAAATGAACCCTCTGTTTTTGGAAAGGCCATAATATATCCTTGCGGAACCAATTCTTCCCAAAAATTTTGATAGGCTTCAAAAGTCATGACAAAGCCATGCCCAAAAGAAAGCAACGGAAAAGTTTGACTGGAAGAGACCGTTATCGGAACATCTGTTCCATTGGTATCAGCCGGGTAAAAAACCTCAGTCGCAATAGTTCTATTTCGAGAAGCATCAAAAAGGTTGAGAGTAGTTCTTCCGATTTGAAAAGGTTGAGCAAAAAGGGTGAAACAACCCAAAAACCAAATGACAAATGCTTTTTTCATTTCTTTCAAAACAATTAATGGGTTAAAAATAAGCTATTTACTAAAGTAATTGCTAAAAATAATAAAATGCATCCTCGATATGTTCAATAGAAGTTTCCTGATTGTTGACGACAATACCAATGATGTCAAAACGCACTTCCAAATCCAGGTCGTTTTCAATCATGTATTGATCAACGGCTTTGACTAAGTTTTGAATCTTTTTCACTTTTACAAAATCTTGCGGTAAACCAAAATCGGCTGAGGTTCGGGTTTTGACTTCCACAATGGCTAAAATGTTATCTTTTTGGGCCACAATATCCAGCTCGGCTTTTTGAAAAACCCAGTTGCGTTCCAAGATTTCATAACCTGCTTTTTGTAGAAAATCAGCGGCTATTTCTTCTCCTTTTTGACCGAGTTCGTTGTGTTTTGCCATTTCTAAACTTCAAAATTCATCATTCGTTAATCGTTATTCAAACTTCAAAACTGTTCCACTTTCACTAACTTCTAATGTAACCTGCCTTCCAAAAACCAAGGCTCGATTATCCGGAATATGTCCAGCCGGAAAATTATATACTATCGGAATGTTGTATTTTTTTGTTACATCTTGAATAATTTCCAAGGCATTTTTGCCCCACGGAATTTCGTTATCATTCATTTTTGTCATGCTGCCCACTACAATTCCTTTTAAACTTTCCAAACATCCGTTGCGTTTGAGGTTCATCATCATGCGGTCGATATGGTATAAATATTCGTCTAAGTCTTCCAGAAACAAAATTTTATCAGTGCAATCGATCGCAGATGCCGACCCAAACAAACTGTATAAAATAGAAAGATTGCCGCCCACCAATTCACCTTTGGCTTTACCCAACTTATTCATTTTATCATACGGAATCGAATAGGAAAGGCTTTCGCCAAATAAGGCTTTGCGTAAGCTTTCTTTGGCTTCGGGAGTAGCTCTGGGAATATTAACCGGCATCATGCCGTGAATGGATTGAAAACCCATGGTATTCAAATGACTATGCAAAACTGTGACATCACTAAACCCAATCACCCATTTTGGATTTTTTTTGAATGCAGAAAAATCAATCAAATCAACCATCCGAACGGTTCCGTAACCGCCACGAACACACCATATAGCTTTTACATTGGGGTTGTTCATTTGCGTTTGAAAATCCTTAGCTCGGTCTTCATCTGTTCCGGCCAATTGATGATTATCTAAACCTATAGAAGAACCGATAATAATTTTTAAACCCCAATTCTCCAAAAACTCTTGGGCTAATTTTAAATCGTCATTGATATGTTTTCTGGCGGTGGCAACAATGGCAACCGTGTCGCCATTTTGTAAATACGGTGGAGTGATCATTTTTTTATCCATTTGAGCTTTGGTGGTGAAAAAAAGTGAAAGGAATAAAAGGGTTACAACGTTTTTCATGTTCACCGGTTTTCTTTTAACAAATAAACAAATTATCCTTTGGTTTAGCAAGTTGATTTGTTTTGAAATGATTTGTTATACGAATTTTTAGCCCGGATAGAAGTGGAAAGCCTTTTGCAGGATTGTTGTATTTTTTCTTGGTAAAAAAAGCGACCAAAGGAAGCTCTTTTTTTGCCTTAGAAAAAAACAACAAGACAAAAAAGCTTGGAACGAATAGCCGGAATAGCTTCTTGAAAAAAATAAAATGCAATCTCTGAAGTCATTGATTCGTGTCTCTGCGATAAAAAACTTATTTTTGCATACAATTTCGAAATTATGATAGAAAATCCGAAAAGATATACGATTACGGCGGCTTTGCCCTATACGAACGGCCCGATTCACATTGGACATTTGGCGGGCGTTTATGTTCCTTCTGATATTTATGCCCGCTATTTGCGTTTACAGGGAAAAGATGTGGCGTTTATTTGCGGAAGCGATGAACATGGCGTGGCGATTTCGATGAAAGCCAAAAAAGAAGGCATCACGCCCCAGCAAGTGATTGATAAATACGACGGAATTATCCGGAAATCGTTTGAAGATTTTGGAATTTCGTTTGATAATTATTCGCGAACTTCGGCTAAAATTCACCATGAAACAGCATCGGCTTTTTTTAGAAAATTATATGAAAACGGCGATTTTGTGGAAGAAGTGACCGAACAGTTGTATGACGAACAAGCTCAGCAGTTTTTGGCCGATCGATTTGTGATGGGAACGTGTCCGAAATGTGGTAACGAAGAAGCCTACGGCGACCAATGTGAAAAATGTGGTTCTACGTTGAATGCGACGGATTTGATTAACCCAAAATCGACCATAACCGGCACAACTCCGGTGAAAAAAGAAACCAAACACTGGTTTTTGCCTTTGAATCGCTATGAAGCTTTTTTACGGGAATGGATTTTGGAAGGCCATAAAAACGACTGGAAACCCAATGTTTACGGCCAAGTAAAATCATGGGTGGATGGTGGTTTGGAGCCAAGAGCCGTAACGCGAGATTTGGATTGGGGAATTGATGTTCCGGTGGAAGGTGCCGAAGGTAAAAAATTGTATGTGTGGTTTGATGCTCCGATTGGATATATTTCTTCTACCAAAGAATGGGCAGCAAGAGAAGGCAAAGATTGGGAACCGTATTGGAAAGATGCCGACACGAAATTGGTTCATTTTATTGGAAAAGATAACATCGTTTTTCATTGCATCATTTTTCCGGCGATGTTGAAAGCCGAAGGCAGTTTCATTTTACCGGATAATGTCCCAGCGAATGAATTTTTGAATTTGGAGGGCAATAAATTATCAACGTCTAAAAATTGGGCGGTTTGGTTGCACGAATACTTGATTGATTTTCCGGATAAACAAGATGTGTTGCGTTATGCTTTAACTGCGAATGCACCGGAAACTAAAGACAATGATTTTACTTGGAAGGATTTTCAAGCGAGAAACAATAATGAATTGGCCGCTATTTATGGGAATTTTATCAACCGAGTGGTGGTGTTGACGAATAAATATTATGATGGAATTGTACCTCAACCGAATGAATTTACGGAAGTGGATGAGCAAATTTTAGCAGAATTAAAAGCTTATCCGGCAGTGATTGCCTCATCTATTGAACGTTACCGATTTAGAGAAGCGTTGGGCGAATTGATGAATGTGGCTCGTTTAGGAAACAAATATTTGGCAGATGAAGAACCTTGGAAAATGGTGAAAACCGATCCGGAACGGGTAAAAACACAAATGTATGTGGCGTTGCAAATTGCTACGGCGTTGGGAATATTATCAGAGCCTTTTTTGCCTTTTACAGCCAAAAAAATGGTCACTATTTTTAAAAATGATTTGATTAGTTGGGAAAAAGTTTCCAAATCATCCGAATTAGTAAAACCCGGTCACAAAATTGGTCAGGCAGAAATATTATTTGCCCAAATTGAAGATGCTGAAATCCAAAAACAAATAGACAAATTAGAAGCTACTAAAACTGCAAACAAAATGGAAAACAAAACGGTTGAACCCCAAAAAGAAACTGCCACGTTTGAAGATTTTTCAAAATTGGATTTGCGTGTAGGCACGATTTTGGAAGCCGAAAAAATGCCGAAAGCCAATAAATTGTTGGTGCTAAAAGTAGATACCGGAATGGATGTGCGAACCATTGTTTCAGGAATTGCAGAACATTTTTCGCCGGAAGAAGTGGTTGGAAAACGGGTGACCGTTTTAGTGAATTTGGCCCCAAGAGCCTTACGTGGTGTTGAAAGCCAAGGGATGATTCTAATGACCAACAATGCCGAAGGGAAATTGGTTTTTGTGAATCCGGATGCGGATGGGGTGGATAATGGGGCTTTGATATCGTAATAATGAAAAAACAACCATCCATCATCGCCTTCGATGCCGACGATACCTTATGGCACAACGAACCTTATTTTGACGAGGCTCAAGAACGGTTTTGCGAATTGTTTCAGGATTTTGCTTCCAAACAGGAAATATTGGGTTTGATTTTAAACCATCAGGTAAAGAATTTACCGTTGTATGGTTTTGGAATTAAAGCGTTTACGTTGTCTATGATTGAATCGGCTTTGGAATTAACCAACCGTTCTATCTCAGGACAAAACATTGAAAAAGTCATTCACATTGGAAAAGATTTGTTGCAAAAACCGGTTGAATTATTGCCGGAAGTAGAACCTGTTTTACAGCAATTACATGGCAAGTACAAACTTATTGTTGCTACCAAAGGCGATTTAAAAGACCAACATCGGAAATTACATGACTCCGGAATTGGGCATTATTTTCACCATATTGAAGTAATGAGTGACAAGACCGAAATTGATTATCAAAAAATGTTAGGTCGTTTGGATTGTAAAGCTGAAGATTTATTGATGATTGGTAATTCTTTAAAATCAGATG
Organism: Flavobacterium sp.; assembly: GCF_036759525.1. Lineage (GTDB taxonomy): Bacteria > Bacteroidota > Bacteroidia > Flavobacteriales > Flavobacteriaceae > Flavobacterium. Next base: position 213,033 of record NZ_DAIOUN010000001.1, read on the forward strand.
TGTTACCGGTTTTGAATATTGGTGGTCATGCGGTTCACATTCCGTATCACACTACGTGGGAATACGAGAAAATTGATTTTGAAATCAATCATCCCAATTTTAAAGCCTTTTCATCTGTACAAGAAGTGCTTACACTTTTGTAATATGAAACTCCCGATTGCTTTTCATCCCATTTATAAACATCCGTTACCGGAAGGTCATCGGTTTCCGATGATTAAATATGAATTGTTACCTCAACAATTACTTTACGAGGGAACGGCAGAACATGATGCTTTTTTTGAACCGGAAGTTGCTAATCTGGAAACCGTTTTAAATGTTCACAAACGTTCTTATGTGAATGAGTTGTTGGAATTAACTTTAGACCCTAGATCGGCTCGAAAAATTGGATTCCCTTTATCAGCTGAGTTGGTTGAACGTGAACTTCGTATTGCGAACGGAACTATTATGGGAACACAAAAAGCTTTTGAAACCGGAATTGCGTTCAACATTGCCGGCGGAACACATCATGCGTATTCAGACAGAGGCGAAGCCTTTTGTTTGTTGAACGATCAAGCCATTGCAGCTCAATTTCTTCTGAATCAAAAATTAGCAAAAAAGATTTTAATAGTCGATTTAGATGTGCATCAAGGAAACGGAACAGCAGAAATTTTTCAAGACAATCCTTCCGTTTTTACTTTTTCCATGCATGGAAAATCGAATTATCCGTTTAAAAAAGAAGTTTCTGATTTAGATATTGCTTTACCGGATGGAACGAATGATGAAACCTATTTAAAAATTTTAACCGAAACTTTACCCCAATTAATCCAAAAAGAAAAACCGGATTTTATCTTTTATTTGGCCGGTGTTGATATTTTGGCAACTGATAAACTTGGTAAATTATCTTGTACGATTGAAGGGTGCAAAAAAAGAGATGAAATGGTTTTTGAGCAATGTTTAAAACATCAAATTCCTATTCAAGTAAGTATGGGTGGTGGTTATTCACCTGAAATCAAAACGATTGTTGAAGCTCATGCGAATACGTTTCGTGTAGCAAAGAATGTATTTTAATTATAATAAGTCCAATTGAAACCATCACTAACAAGAATAATGGTTTTATTTTGAGAATTAGGAGGTAAATCTAATGTATTTGATCCTGTGGAAGAGTTCTTTGGAAAGAAACGAAGATTTCCGTTTTGACCTTGAATACTTAATTTTGCCGTGTCAAAATTGGTTATATTCCTAATAAAATAAATTCTTCCAGGCACATCTGATGGATTAGGCAGTGAAAAATGATCTGTTGTGTTATTTCTCGGATCTAAAGAAATATAAACTCCATCATTAATAATTGTAGCTGTTGCAGCACTACCTCCTCCAGAAAGAGTTAAAACTTTAACAGAGAGGTTCCCATTGATATCTAAAGTGCTCAATGGATTGGTGGTATTGATTCCAACTTGCCCAAAAGCAAAAATTGAAAAACAACAAAAAAGCAACAAAATAATTCTCGACTGGCTCATATTCATTTGATTACAAAATCTAAATTATACAATCTTTTTGAATTAAATCTACGAAATACAACTTTTGCCTTTTACGAAAACGTTTTCGTGTTGAAAAGTTTTTCTAAATCAAGTGATTAAATAAAATTTCCCACAAAAAAAGCGATACTTTTTGGGTATCGCTTATATCAAAATTTACAGTTAAATTAACAAGCATGAAGCAACGAAATAATATCATTCCCATATCGTATTACTTTTTGTTCACCAAAACCTTTAATCTTTTTTAGATCATCCAAAGTGTCGGGTTTTAACTTTGCAATAGACATAAGTTCAGAATTATGGCAAATCATGTATTGCGGCAAACCCAACTTTGACGACTTTTCACTCCTCCAATGCTTTAAAGAATTTAAGGTATGTCGTTCAGACTCGCTCAACTCATCATAATTTAATACAGACATTTTATCAGACTCGAAGGTCTCCCTAGGTTTGTCATTCTTGGATATGTAGAATACCAAAACCGACCAATAATCAATCATTCCGGTTATAAAATGAGTGGCTGTTTTAATTACTTCAACATGGTTTAAAAATGTATTTAGCACCTCTTGATCATTCTGTAAATGCTCCCCACTTACACGAACTCTAAAATGTTTCAGTTTCATAATCATACTATTTTAAAATTACTTTCCCAAAAGCATAATTTCACTCACCGTAACTTCGGTAATAAACCTTTTATTGCCCTCTTTATCGTCATAAGATCTGGTAGATAGTTTTCCTTCTATAGCTATCTCTTTACCTTTCACTACATATTTTTCTATAATTTCTGCAGCGGCACCCCAAGCTACCAATCGGTGCCACTCCGTTTGTTCAACTTTTTCTCCTTTTTTGTTGGTATAGGATTCATTTGTTGCCAAGTTTAAGTGGGCTACTTTACCTCCTTCAAAGGTTTTTACTTCCGGGTCATTTCCTACGTGACCAATTAACTGTACTCTGTTTTTCATTGTGTTCATGGCGTATAAAATTTAATAATTAATAAGTATTGATTTTTGCTATTGAAATTGATTTTTGCTATTGAAATTACTTCTTAGTTCATCAAAATAAGTTCGTTAATCACCACTTCAGTCACATAACGTTTGTTTCCATCTTTGTCGTCATAACTTCTGGAAGTCAGCTTTCCGGTTAAACCGATTTTTTTTCCTTTGTCAACAAACTTCTCTATGATTTCGGCAGTTTTTCCCCAAGCAACTACATTATGCCATTGGGTTTGTTCTTTTTGATCTCCGCTTTTGTTTACATAAACATCTTTAGTGGCAAGTGATAAAGATGCTACTTTTTTTCCTCCTTCTAAATCTCTGATAACAGGATCTTTTCCTACGTGTCCGATTAACTGAACTTTGTTTTTTAATGCATTCATGGCGTGTAAAATATTAAATGGTTTATAAATTATTCTTGTCGTTGTTTGTTTTCGACGAGGCAAAGATTTGATGGTTTGCAAAATTTATTCGGTATAAAATCAATTACTTTCGACTGTAAATATTTGTAAACGTTTGCAAACGGAAAAGAAATTCATTATATTTGGTTGATTTTTAAAGTTTTATTACCATGAAAAACTGTTTAGAATGTGGTGAAAAAATCATTGGTCGAGAAGACAAAAAGTTTTGCAGCGACGGTTGTAGAAACGCCTACAACAATAAAATGAACAAAGACAGCAACAATTTGATGCGAAACATCAACAACAAGCTGCGAAAAAACTATCGTATTTTATGCGAATTAAACGTAGAAGGTAAAAGCAAAACCACCAAATCTAAACTTTTGAGTAAAGGTTTTGATTTTGAATTTTTCACCTCTATTTTACACACCAAAACCGGGAACACCTATCATTTTTTATACGATCAAGGCTACATGGCATTAGAAAACGACTATTTTATGCTAGTCAAAAGAGACCATTAAACTATACCACTTAACCATGAAAAAAAACCAACTTTCTGTAGTGCTTTCAATTCTGATTTTGGGAATAATATCATTTGTATTTTATCGAATGATGCCGTCAGATTATTCCAAAGGAGAAATTGCCCTTTCTGAATTTTCTACACAACGAGCACTCAAACATATTGAAATAATTTCCAAGAAACCTCATTATGTGGGTTCGCCTTATCACAATACTGTTTTAAATTATCTCAAGGAAGAATTGCAAAAATTGGGACTTGAAACTCAAATTCAAAAGAGTACGGTACTAAGTAAATGGAATAATCTTGTTGAAACCCAAAATGTAATTGCTAAAATTGAAGGATATGATTCTTCTAAGGCCTTGCTTTTACTCACACATTTTGATAGTGCTCCTCATAGTAAATCCTATGGAGCCAGTGACGATGCCAATGGTTTAGGTGTAATTTTAGAAGGAATCAGAACCTATTTACACACCAATAAAACACCCAAAAACGATATTATAATTGTGTTTTCCGATGCCGAAGAATTGGGCTTAAATGGTGCGTATGCTTTCGCTTCCGAACATCCTTGGGCTAAAGATGTAGGCTTAGTTATTAATTTTGAAGCTCGCGGAACAGCCGGACCATCCATGATGTTGGCCGAAACCAACGGAGGTAATGCCCAATTGATTAGAACCTTTAGCGAAGCAAATCCTAAATATACCGTATCTAATTCCTTAATGTACAGCATTTACAAAATGCTCCCAAATGATACTGATTTAACCGCATTTCGGGAAAAAGCTGATATTCCCGGATTTAATTTTGCCTTTATTGACGATCATTTTGATTATCATACCGTCCAAGATAATTTTGAAAACCTAACTCCGGAAGCCGTAGAACATCAATCTACCTATTTAATGCCTCTTTTAAAGTATTATGCCTCAGCAGATTTAAATCAACTCAAAACCGATGAAGAACAAGTCTACTCTAGTACTCCTATTGGGTTTTTTCATTATCCATTCTCGTGGAATATTCCGCTATTAATTATGGCATTTGTACTTTTTATAACCACTGTAATTCTCGGGTTCGGTAAGCATGTACTCGATTTTAATGAAGTGATTAAAGGTTTTGTTCCTTTAATTTTTACCATAGTTGTAGTTGGGCTATCTTCTTTTTTGGGTTGGAAACTTATTCTTGCCATCTATCCCCAATATCAAGATATGCTACACGGTTTTACTTACAATGGTCACAGTTATATTTTGGCTTTTGTTATGTTGGCTCTAGCAATTTGTTTTTGGATTTATGCAAAATTTACAAAAAGTAAAATCATCCCCAGTCATTTTGTAGCTCCATTGTTTTTATGGCTTATCCTAAATCTATTTCTTTACTTCTATTTAAAAGGAGCTTGCTTTTTTATAATTCCGCTTTACTTTGGTATATTTATATTGGCTTATTCGGTTTTTAAAGAAAAATCAAACGTTTTTCTTAATCTTGCATTAAGTATACCTGCCTTGTTTCTTTTTGTCCCTTTTATACAGTTATTTCCTATAGGATTGGGACTCAAAATGTTACCTGGTAGTGCTATTCTGGTTGTTTTGACTTTTACACTACTTCTCCCGGTTTTTGGAGAATATCCTAAAAAAAGCTATTGGGGTACATTTTTATTTTTTATAAGTATCGGATTTTTTATCAAAGCCCATATAGAAAGTGATTTTGAAAAAGGTAAAGGCAAACCCAACAGTCTTTTATATGTATACAATGCCGATAGCAATCAGGCATTTTGGACTACCTACGATAATGTTTTAGACCCGTGGACTAAAAACTATTTAGGAGAAAATCCTAGTTTAGAAAACAGTCTTAATCAGCACGGATTATCCAGCAAATACAATTCAGGTTACCGTTACTCGGCCGAAGCTCCAATAAAGAATATTGCCCATCCTACATTTACATTTTTAAGAGACACGGTAGTGGGCAATCAGCGGGCACTTACCCTTAAAATAGATGCAAATCGAAATGTGAATCGTGTGGATGTATTTGCACCGGAACATCTTAAAATTCATCATCTAAAAGCCAATGGAGTTAAGAACATTAACCAAAAAGGAAGTTTTTTTAAACGTAAAAAATCAAACGTTTTGAATTATTATCCCATTAACAATAAACCATTAACCTTGAGCTTTCAAATTCATAAAGACGACAACTTGGAATTAGATATTATGGTTTCTTCATTTGATTTGTTAGAAAATTCACAATTCAGTATTCCCAAACGACCCGATGCTTTTATTCCGATGCCTTTTGTATTGAATGATGCCATTGTAGTGAAGAAAAAGCTTAAAAAATCAAAAATAGAGGTACAGGTTCAAGAGACTACAACTCTTGCAATAGATTCTTTAAACACTCAAAAAGACAGTCTTGAAACAAATTAGCATTTTAGGTTGTGGCTGGTTAGGAATGCCTTTGGCAATACATTTGCTCCAAAAAGGCTATGCGATAAAAGGATCAACTACAACCGAATCAAAACTAGACCTTTTGAAAAGTGAGGGCATTTTGCCTTATTTAATTTCGCTTAATGCGAATGAACTTCCGAGTAATAGTGATGCGTTTTTAGAAAATTCAGAGGTTTTGATTATCAATATTCCACCCGGATTAAGAGGAAATACCAGTGAAAATTTCGTGGCGAAAATGGAAAATTTCATTCCGTTTATCCAAAAATCGTCGGTTAAAAAAGTGATTTTTGTGAGTTCAACTTCAGTTTATGCGGACGAAAATCAAATTGTTACCGAAGAAACAACGCCAAATCCGGAAACCGAAAGTGGAAAACAATTACTCAAAGTTGAAAATTTACTTTTACAAAACCCCCATTTTCAATCCACAATTCTTCGTTTTGGCGGATTGATTGGAAAAGACCGACATCCGATTAAATTTTTAGCCGGAAGAAATAATGTGGAAAATTCGGAAGCACCAATCAATCTAATACATCAAATAGACTGCATTGAAATCATCCAAAATATCATTGAAAAAGAAGTTTGGAACACGGTTTTAAATGCTGTGGCACCATTTCATCCCACCCGAAAAAAATATTACACCGAAAAAGCATTGGAAATGAATTTAATTCCGCCACAATTTAATGAAAATGAGCATTCTGTAGGGAAAACAATTTTATCAGACAAATTGATGCAACTTTTAAACTATCAATTTAAAAATTTAGGTTAAATTTACCTTTGCAAACTAAACAATCAAAATGAACAATTCTCCAAAATTTGCTGTAATTGGTGGCGGAAGTTGGGCTACGGCTATAGCCAAAATGCTTTGTGTAAACCAACCTGAAATTTGTTGGTACATGCGAAATCAAAACGCAATCGACCATATTAAAACCGAAAAACACAATCCCAATTACTTAAGTTCCGTAGAATTTGACACTCAAAAACTGCTTTTAACAACAGATATTAATGAAGCAGTAAACTATGCCGATGTGCTTATTTTTGCCATTCCATCAGCCTTTTTGAGTGCTGAATTATCCAAATTAACTGTATCCTTAAACGATAAAATAATTTTTTCTGCCATCAAAGGAATTGTTCCCGAGACGTTTTTGATTGTTGGTGAACATTTTCATAAACAATACAATATTCCGTATGAAAACATTGGCGTAATCACCGGTCCGTGTCACGCAGAAGAAGTAGCGTTAGAACGTCTTTCGTACCTGACGATTGCTTGTGCCGATGCTTCAAAAGCCAAAATTGTAGCCAAAAATTTAAACAGCAACTACATTAAAACCAAAATTTCAGACGATATTATTGGTACCGAATATGCGGCAATGCTCAAAAACATTTACGCTATTGCTGCCGGAATGGCTCACGGTTTAGGTTACGGCGATAATTTTCAAGCCTTGTTAATGAGCAATGCCATTCGTGAAATGAAAAAATTCATCCGAAAAGTACACAAAATGAAACGCAACATCAATAATTCGGCTTATTTGGGCGATTTATTGGTTACCGGCTATTCGGTTTTTTCAAGAAACCGAATGTTTGGAAACATGATTGGAAAAGGCTATACCGTAAAAAGTGCCATGATGGAAATGAGTATGGTTGCCGAAGGCTATTATGCCGTTAAAAGTGCTTACAAACTCAACCAAGACTACAAAGCCAAAACCCCAATTATTGATGCGGTTTATGAGATTTTGTATGAAGGAAAAGAACCTAAAAAAGTGTTTAAAAAGTTGACAGATAAGTTGGATTAATTTATTAAGAAAATAGAGAAAAGAAAAAAGATAATAGATTTCATACGCATAGTTTTGGTCTATTTTCTAAATTCTTTGTTCTATATTCTTTTACTTCACCACCACCCCATTTTTAAACAAAACCGGTACTTCTACCATGGCTCGTTCGTTGATGGTGTTGGTTCTAAAAGTAAATTTTTTGTCGTATAGAGTGTTTCCTATGAAATAGGTTACCATGAATTCATTGTTCAAGGCTAAAACACTGGCTTCAATCATTTCAATTTTTACGGCAGAAACAGCAGGGATTTCCATAAAAGCATGACGTAAAAGCGAAGTTTTTTTCATTTCGCCATTTACGGTTCCAAATGCTTTTGAAACAACCATCACACTATCTAAATTGAAGTCGCTGTCGTTGATGAGATACACATTCCAAACGTTATCCAAAAAGTCGTCGTTCCATTCTTGGATGGCAGCTAAAAAGACGTTTTCTACTTTGGGGATGATAATGTCAGATTTCATGGAGACTATTTATACCTGACAGGTTTCGGAAACCTGTCAGGTTTAATCGTAGAATTAAATACTCGTTTTAAATTGCTCTAAAAAGCGAACATCGTTTTCATAAAACATTCGGATATCACCAATTTGGTATAAAAGCATGGCAATGCGTTCGATTCCCATACCAAAAGCAAAGCCGTTGTACTCATCCGGATTGATACCGCAGTTTTTCAAAACATTGGGGTCAACCATTCCACAGCCCATGATTTCCAACCAGCCGGTTCCTTTGGTTATGCGATAATCCGTTTCGGTTTTTAAACCCCAATAAATATCCACCTCAGCACTGGGTTCGGTAAAAGGAAAATAAGAAGGTCGCAAGCGAATTTTGGACTTTCCGAACATTTCTTTCGTAAAATATAAAAGTGTTTGCTTTAAATCGGCAAACGAAACATCTTTGTCAATATACAAACCTTCCACTTGATGAAAAATACAATGCGAACGCGAGGAAACGGCTTCATTACGAAAAACGCGTCCCGGAGAAATGGTTCGAATGGGCGGTTTGTTGTTTTCCATGTATCGTACTTGAACAGACGAAGTGTGCGTACGCAACAAAACATCGGGATTGGTTTGAATAAAAAACGTATCCTGCATATCTCTTGCCGGATGGTATTCCGGTAGATTTAATGCGGTGAAATTATGCCAATCGTCTTCAATTTCCGGACCTTCGGAAACATTGAATCCAATATTGGAAAAAATATCGATAATTTGGTTTTTTACCAACGAAATAGGATGACGTGAACCTACCGGAAAGGGTTCTCCCGGACGTGTTAAATCGCCAAAAACACCCACCGATTCTTCTTTGCTTTCCAACAATTCCTGAATGGATTTTACTTTATCCTCAGCCGTGTTTTTCAAGGTATTAATCACTTGACCGAATTCTTTTTTCTGCTCGTTGGGAACATTTTTAAATTCGGCAAACAAGTCTTTCAAAAGACCTTTGCTTCCTAAAAATTTAATTCTGAATTGTTCAAGAGTTTCCTTATTATCCGTTTGAAAAGCTTGTGCTTCGTCAATGTATTCTTTAATCTTATCTATCATCGTTAGTGCTGTAAAGGTGCAAATTTAGGAAAAAGTTGGGAGTTGGGAGTTGGAAGATGGGTGTTTTTATCAAAAACTAAAAACTATTTAATTAACTCATTATCCAAAAAATAATGCACAATGGCTTCCTTCATCAAAACCGTTTGTTCACCGGCTTTTAGAGGCGGAAGTTCTTCTTTTACTTTGTAGTGTGGCCAACCGTCGTTGTCGTAAAAATCAAACTCATAATAGCCATACGGCTCGAGTAAACGACAAATGGCAATGTGCATCAAATTGATTTTTTCGTCTTTTTTGAAGGTTTGTTTTACTTTACCCAATTCTTGTACACCAATAAGATAAATGATGGCATCGAGGTCGAGTTCATCGCCATCGGCAAATTGATTGGATAATATGTTGACAACGTTTTCCCAACGTTCTTTTAACTGTGTATCTCTTGACATGGTAGAAAATAGAAATGTGATGATGGAAGAGTCATTTCGTCAATCATTCACAATTTTGGCAAAGATAAGTTTTTAGTTTAAAATGAAGGAAGTTGGGAGATTGGAGTTAGAAGTTAGAAGAATATGCTTTAAACTATAAAGTAACCTGTTTTTTCAGCCTTAATGCTCCAAAATAACTTAATGATTCTGAAAAAAAGTTATTTTTGTTTAAAAACAACTAATGGATATTGCAATTGGCATTTTACTAATTATCGGATTGTATCACGGCATAAAAAATGGTTTGTTTGTTGAAATTGCTTCATTCATTTCGTTTGTTTTAGGTATTTTTCTAGCGATTAAATTCTCCTATTTGGTGAGAGGATTTTTAGAGGGTTCTGTCAGTTGGAATCCACAAACCCTACAAATTAGTGCTTTTGTAATAACTTTAATTTTGGTGGTAATTGGCGTTCATTTGTTAGCCAAAATTTTTACCAAAATAGCTGATTTTGCTTTTTTAGGGTGGGCAAATAAATTAGGAGGCGGCGTTTTTGGGGTTCTAAAAACCGTTTTGATAATTGGAGTTGTATTGAATTTAATTCAAAAGATAAATCTTGACAATCAATTGATTTCTAAAGAAAAACAAGAAAAGTCTGTTTTCTACCGACCTATTTTAGATACCACTGCTTTTATATTACCCATGGTTCCCAATTGGGTTGACGATGTGAAAAAAATGTATGAAGATACTACTTCAACTCCTTAATGGCTTCGCTCGAAATCCAGCCTTCGGTTTCATCTGTGAGTTCGATTTTTTTCCAGTTATCAACGGTTTCCAAAACAAAAACTTTGGTTCCTTCGTGCAGAATAAAAGCATCGGTTGCGTTTTCACGAGGTTCATTTTTAACCGAAACTACTTCGGCAAAAACAATTGCCGGACGTTCCGATTCGTATAGGTTTTTTTCGAAAATTGCCGCTCCAACTGCCGCTACTATCAAAAACGGGATGACAAACATCCCCAAGAAGAAAATACGTTTGATTAAACTGGTTTGCGAAAAATAATAGCCTATAAAAAACATCAAAAACAAAACAGCCAATCCAACTGAAATATAACCCCAAGTATTGTAATGAACCGATTCGGTAAAATTTCGCAAAGCTCTTTCGAATCCTACTTTTTGAACTTCTTTAATGTCGTCTATCGTACTGTTTTTGGCAAATTTTAGATTGTTTAGAATGTCTTTGTCGTTTGGACTAATCAATAATGCCTTTTCATAATAATAAATTGCGGGAGCAATTTGGTTCAATTTATAATAACTGTTGGCCAAATTAAAATACAAATCACACGATTCTTTTTTACCTTTTATGATACTTTCATAGGCATTTATCGCTTCTTGATAATTGCCTTTCCGATAGTGATCGTTCCCTTTATCAAAAACACTCTGAGCCCAAAATGTTTGGGAAATTAAGAGTAAGATATAAATGCTATTCTTCATGGTTTTGATGTTAAGAAATTTGTTTTTCCAATTCCGATATCACTTCCGCAGCTTTGTCAAAATCATTTTGCATAGCCACATCTGAAAAAGGGGCATAACGAGCCAACTCACAATTTTCGGTTATTTGAATAAACTTATTAATGGTTTCCGGTTGGGCTTTTTTATCGGCTAAAAATTCTTTAATACGTTCTTTACTCATTTCTGAAGTTTCAATTTTCAATTTGGCTTTCAAAAAATTGTGCAACGATTTTTCTAACGCCACATAAAACGGTTCTTTGTTGCCCAATTGTTTTTTAGCTTCTGATAAATATTTCTTTGCCAGTTTATTGTTCATTCTCAACTTATTACCAATTACATCTCCATCGATAGCTTCTTTTTTCTTTTTAAATAAAATGATGAATGGTATCAATAAAAATGGAATTCCCAACAAAACATAATACATCGTTGATCCAAAGAAATCTTCTTTATTGATTTGGGATAATTTGGTTTTCAAATGAATAAACTTAAATTGATCTTGAGCCGAAACCGTTTTTTTCTCCACGGAAGCATTGTCTTGATTTGAATTTCCGGCATTTGGTGAAGTTGGCCCATCTGTTACATTAATAGTTATTTCGTTGGAAGTAATTGTTTTGTAGCTGTAAGTCCCTAAATCAAAATACGAAAATTGCATCGGTTTAATTGTATAATTTCCTTTGAATTGCGGTATAATTGTGTATTTGTCAGCAATTTTACCGTTCATTCCACTCAAAGGCGTATTCACATTTTCGGAATAAACCGGCTCATACATTTCCAATGCCGTAGGAACATTTGGTTTGGGCAAACTGAATAACTTTAAATTTCCCGTTCCGGATACACTTACTTCCAAATCCATGCTTTCCCCATTTTTTAAAGTGGTTTTAGAAGGAGTTACTTTGAAATCAAATTTACCTACAGCTCCCGAAAAATCTGAAGGTTTTCCGTTCTCGGGAAGTGGTTTCACGTTAATGATTTTGCTTCCGGCAGAAACCCTCTTGTGATCTTTGGTAAGCATGACTTGACCAAAAATATTGCGTCGGTTGGTAGGCAATTCAACATCAATATCCAGCGAAAGCGGTTCAATTTCCAATTTTCCTGCTTTTTGGGGATACAAAACGGTTTTACGAAGCACTACAAAACGAAATCGTTCTCCGTTATAGGTTCCTTCTTCCGCAACTAATTGTTTAATATCGATATTTTGACTCCAAAAATCATTGTATTTGGGCTTATCTAATTCCCTCCAGTTGGTTATCCCGATATTGTGACTAAAATACAATTTGTAAACCACCGTAATGGGTTCGTTTAGATAAGGATTGGTTTTACTTACTTCGGCAACCAGATGCAAGGCGTCATTTATAGAAACAGAATTGTCATTTGGGTCCCGGGGTTGTTCAACCGCATCGGTGACTTTTACCGTTATAGGTGTTGTTTTGTAAACTTGACCATTGTACTCAATTGAGGCTTGCTTTATGGTCAGATTCCCTTTTTGTAGAGGTAATAAATAATACGAATAGGTTTTATTGAACGAACTTTTTCCGTTTACCCACGACTGACTCACTTGCTGACTTGGACCAGCTAATAAGCGAAAACCTTCAAATGAAGGTGGCACAAAATTATCGCCATCTACATTCATCGTGAAATCAATTCGCAATCGTTCGTTTAAACCCAAAGAGGTTTTACTTGCCTTGGCATCAAATTGAACTTGGGCGTAAAGCCCTTGTAAACTGATTAAAAATATTAAAATATACCTTTTCATTTTATGCACTTCAATTTTACCAGTCTTTTTCGTTTGGAGAGGGCTTCGCTTTAACTTTTTGAGCATTAACCTTTTCTTGAATTTTTTTCTCTTCGTTGTTTACTGCCTCTAATAAATTTTGTAAACTTCCTTTTGACATTCCGGATGGTTGTGGTTTGGGTTTGCCGTCTTTATTTTCGTCTTTTTGACCTGAATCACTATCTTGTTTGTCTTGTTTGTCCTCTTTTTCTTTATCGTTTTGAGGCTTTTGATTTGGTTCTTTATCTTGATTTTTTTTCGGGTCTTCTTTATCCTCTTTTTTGTCTTTATTAGGCTCTTCCGGATTGTTTTTCAAATATTCTTTGGCTAAAGCATAATTGTATCGGGTTTGCTCATCAGAGGGGTTGTTTCGCAAAGCATTTTTGTAAGCTTCAACGGCTTTACTGTATTGCTTTTCTTTCATAAAAACGTTGCCCAAATTGTGCCACGCTTTGTGTTTTTCTTCTTTAGTAGTAGCTTTTTCGATGGCTTTGGCATAGGCAAATTTTGATTCACTAAACTGATTTTGTCTGTAAATTGAATTGCCTAAGTTGTATGCGGGTTTTGCACCCGATAATCCTTTGGAATTGGAAATTCGGTATTGTGCTTCGGCATCTGCATATTTTTTATCGGCAAAAGCTTCGTTTGCTTTGGGCAAAATTTTATCTTTTTCCTGCTTTTCTTTTTCCTGACTTTGTAAAAGAAAGGAAAAAAATAAACATACTAAAACAGTTAGCTTTTTCATGATTCCTTTTCGTTAAATAAGTTTAACTTACTAATCCATTTTGTTTTTCTTTCCAACAAGAAAACATCTAAAAACAAAAGTAAAAATGCAATTCCTAAAAACCATTGAAATTGCGATTGAAAATCGGCTACTTGTGTGGTTTCAAATTCGGTTTTTTCAATATTATCCAAGGCATTTTTAACATAATCTAAAACTTCTTTAGTGTTTCCGCCATACACATAACCGCCTTTTGTTCCTTTCCCTATTTCTTTTAGAATTTCAGGGTTGAGTTTGGTCACAACCACCTCATCATTTTGATCTCGTTTAAAACTTTCAACTACTCCATTTCTTTTTAACGGTATTGGTCCGCCTTTTTCGGTACCAACTCCAATGGTAATAATCTTTGCTTTTACTTTTACCGCTTCTTCTATCGCTCCTTCATAGCCTTCGGAATGATCTTCGCCATCGGAAACTAAAATGATTAACTTATTGGTTGCATTGCCTTTATCAAAAAAATTGGCCGATAATTTGATGGCATCTTCCAGTGAGGTTCCTTGTGAAGAAACCATATCGGTGTTCATACCTTGTAAATACATCTTGGCTACACCGTAATCGGTTGTAATTGGCAACACGGGAAAAGCACTTCCGGCATAAGCTACCATTCCAATGCGGTCGCTACCGAGTTGATTGATAATTTGCGAAACAATTTGTTTGGTTTTGTCCAATCGGTTGGGAGCAACATCTTCGGCCAACATACTTTTGGAAACGTCTATGGCAAAAACGATATCGATTCCTTCTCGTTTTACCGTTTCCATTTTGGTACCAATTTTCGGGTTGGCTAAAGCGATAATCAAACTAGTCAAAGCCAACATCAAAACCGAAACCTTTAAAACCGATTTGAAAACCGATTTTTCAGGACTTAATTTTTTAACCAATTCAACATCGCCAAATTCGCGTTGCTTTTTGCGTTTCCAATATAAATTGAAAAGAAAAAGCAAAACTATCACAGGGATAACTGCTAAAAAGTACAAATATATTTTTTCGTCTATTTGGGAATACATCTTATATAAAACCTCTAAAAATGGTTTGTCTTAATACAATTTCAATTAATAATAGCAATCCGGCTAACCAAATCAACGGACGAAACTTCTCGTCGTAATTGTAAAATCTTTGTTCTTCAATCTCGGTGGTTTCCAATTGATTGATTTCGTCGTAAATTTCTTTTAACTTGCTATTGCTTGTGGCTCTAAAATATTTTCCGTCGGTTTTTTTAGCAATATTTTTCATTAATGCTTCATCAATTTCAACCGGCATCATGCGGTATAAAAACCCTCCATTTGGAGCATATGCATATGGAGATTCAGCCATACCGTTGGTTCCAATTCCAATGGTATATACTTTTATTCCATATTCTCTGGCAATATCAGCTGCAGTTTCGGGTTCGATAAATCCGGCATTGTTTACTCCATCAGTTAGTAAAATCACAATTCTACTTTTGGCTTTACTGTCTTTTAATCGATTTACAGCTGTAGCCAATCCCATCCCGATTCCGGTTCCATCTTTCAAGACATTATCATACTTAATGCTATTGATGGCATCAATCACAATTGATTTGTCACTCGTTACGGGAGTTTTGGTGTAACTTTCGGCGGCATACACCACAATTCCGAAACGGTCATTGGGTCGATCGTTCACAAAATTGGCTGCTACCTTTTTTAGTGATTCTAACCGATTAGGCTTTAAATCTTTGGCCAACATACTTCCTGAAACGTCTGTAGCCATCACAATGTCAATTCCGCGTGTGGTTTTGGTTTTGTTGCTTACATCCACCGTTCTGGGGCGAGCTAAAGCAACAATTATGGCACTTAAAGCCAACATTCGCATTACAAAAAGTATGGGCTTCAATTTAGGAAGAATGGAACCTTTTACTTTAAAACCTTTCAAAGAACTCACTTTTAACGTAGCGGTTTGTTTGTTTCTTTTCCAAACATACCAAGCGATTGCAACCGGTAAAAGGGTAAACAACCAAAAAAACTGCGGATGTAAAAACGTTATTTTTTCCATCATTGTTTCAATTGGGCCATTTCTACTGAGTTCATAATTCGCTCTGAAATTTGATTGGCAACTTCATCGCCTTCTTCATGCATCACCATAACTTGTTGTAAACCTCCTTCTTGGGCAAAATAAATGGATTCATAATAGGCTTTTCTGCTTTTTTTGGTAAGTTTATCTAAAATACTCATTGTACCATATGCTCTTAAACCAGTGTGCCCTTCAGGTGTTGAAAATTGTTCTTGTTTTATCAAGATATTTTGAGCCCCATTGGCTTCCATCATTTTTAATGAGCCTTCCAATGCCTGAGTCAATTCTATATTTATTTCTTGCTTGAAACGGGTTGTCATGATGGCAATATAGTAGTTATCCATCATAGATCCATAACCAAACATTTGCATATTCACCATTTCACCTAGTTCTTTCCCTATCATTTTAGAAACATCCATTCTGGTAAGAACTTTGGGAGTCTCAATTCGTATAGCCGGATTTCCGTATTCACTTGTAACCCATTCGCCTTCTAACAATTCTTTGGTTGGATGGCCAATGATGTTGTCTTTTAAAAAATCAAATCCTTTAACCGCCACTAAAACACCCAATGAAAGTAGTATTACACCAACCGTAGAAAGTATAATAATGTTGCGTTGTCTCGCTTTTTTGCGTTTTAAAATTTTGGCTTTTAGGGCTTCATTATCGATTAAATCTTCCTCTTCTTCTACAACTTCCGGAATGGATTGGTGAATTTTATAAATGGTTTTTTCTATTTTGATTTTATCATCCGCAATCTCAAATTCCAACGGTTTTGATTTAGCAAATTTTACCAAATCGGCTTGTTTCAAAACCTTTTCTAGATTTTTGATAGTTTCATCCGTCAAGGAAAGTTTCTTTTTAACCACAGCTATTTTAAAAGCTGCTATTAACTCATCGGTGGTGCTTTCCATGGCCGGAATTTCGATGGCTTCTTCAATATACGTTCGGGCAATATCTGTTAATTCGGAATAATATTCTTTCACTTCACCACGTTCAACCAAACTCTTTTTTTCCAATGACTTTAAATGAGCCGTAGCTTTTTCGATGGGAGAAGCATACACGATTTCATCTTCAACCGGTTTTTTATTTCTTTTAATGAAATGGTAAATAAGATAACCCAATCCGCCAACTCCAATAACAATCAATAGAATAATCAACCAATAGGAATAATCATTTGGAACCGTTGAAATATCTTTGATATCATACATGTGTTGCTTTAACGTATCAACCACCACAGGGAGAATTTCAACCAAAACACTATCAGTCGGATAAACTTTTGAATTGATTATCACTTGAAGGGAAGGAATGGTATATTTTCCGCTATCAAATTGCGTCAACCCGTATTTTTTAATCAATTGGTATTTATCGTTTTCCTTGATGGTATCGGTGGGATAACTTTCTAGCACTTCCAATCGTCCGAATAATTTTCCTTCGGGAAAGGCAACTTTGGACAAAGTATCTACCGTTGTCTTAAGTGTCAAATTGATTTGAGCTCCTATTTTTACTTTGGTACTGTCAACTGAAGTCGTTACTCTTTTTTGCTGAGCAAAAACCACAGTAGAAAGCAGTAAAAATAGTATGTAAATTTTTTGTTTCATTTTGGCTTAACAACTAGTTTATCTGGATTTGAAATAAGTCAATAATTTGGTTACATAACTTTCATCTACACGTGTATGAACCGTTCCCGAGCCACATCGGGAAAAGGTTTCTTTGAAATAATTCACTCTGTCTCGGTAGTATTTTTCATATTCCATTCGGATGGATTTTGAATTGGTGTTCACCAAAAGAGTTTCTCCGGTTTCAGCATCCAACATATTTACCATTCCAATGTTAGGTATTTTTTCTTCCCGAATATCATATACTCTAATTCCGGTGATGTCGTGTTTTTTCCCAGCGATTTTTAGCGTCTGTTCATACGAATCATCGGCAATAAAATCAGAAATTAAAAAAACAATCGCTTTCTTTTTCATCACACTTGACAAAAACTTCAAGGCTTGTGAAAGATTGGTTTTGTTGCTTTTCGGCTTAAATTCAATCAACTCCCGAATGATACGAAGTACGTGTGATTTCCCTTTTTTGGGTGGTACATACAATTCGATTTCATCTGAAAACAAAATCAGTCCGATTTTATCGTTGTTTTGTGTTGCTGAAAAAGCCATTGTTGCGGCAATTTCAGTGACAATTTCACTTTTCAATTGGTTTTTTGTGCCAAAACTTTCCGAACCCGAAATATCCACCATTAACATCATGGTAAGTTCTCGTTCTTCTTCAAAAACTTTGATATACGGTTCATTATAGCGAGCCGTCACATTCCAATCAATCGCACGAACATCATCGCCAAATTGGTATTGACGCACTTCAGAAAATGTCATACCCCGACCTTTAAACGACGTATGGTATTCTCCCGAGAAGATATGATCACTCAATCGTCGGGTTTTGATTTCTATTTTTCGTACTTTTTTGAGTAGCTCTTTTGTTTCCATTCTTTCTTTGTTTCAGGTTTCAAGTTTCAGGTTTTCTTTGTTTCAGGTATTTAAACTTGAAACATTAAACTTGAAACAAAAAATTAAGGCACTTCAATTTCGTTTACAATCTTGTTAATGATTTCAACCGAAGTAATATTTTCAGCTTCGGCTTCGTAAGTAATTCCGATTCTATGACGTAACACATCGTGTACTACGGCACGAACATCCTCCGGAATCACATAACCTCTTCGTTTTATGAATGCGTAACATTTGGCAGCTGTGGCTAAATTGATACTTCCACGAGGCGAAGAACCGTAACTGATAAGTGGTTTTAAGCTTTCTAGTTTATATTTTTCAGGGAAACGCGTTGCGAAGATAATATCGAGAATGTACTTTTCAATTTTTTCATCCATATATACTTCGCGAACGGCTTGTTGAGCACGAAGAATTTGATCAATGGAAATCACCGCATTTACCTTCTCATAACTTCCTCTTAAGTTTTGACGAATCACCAAACGCTCGTCTTCCATTTTGGGATAATCAATTACGGTTTTGAGCATGAAACGGTCCATTTGAGCTTCCGGTAACGGATAGGTTCCTTCTTGTTCAATTGGGTTTTGAGTGGCTAAAACCAAGAACGGTTTATCCAATTTAAAACTGGTTTCGCCAATGGTAACTTGCTTTTCCTGCATAGCTTCCAATAATGCCGATTGTACTTTTGCAGGAGCCCGATTGATCTCATCGGCCAAAACGAAATTGGCAAAAATGGGACCTTTTTTAATTGAAAATTCGTTTTGTTTAATGTTGTAAATCATGGTTCCGATAACATCGGCGGGAAGTAAATCGGGCGTAAACTGAATTCGACTAAACGAACCTTGAACGGCTTGAGATAAGGTATTAATGGCTAAGGTTTTAGCCAACCCCGGAACGCCTTCCAACAAAATGTGTCCTTGTCCCAATAAACCAATAAGCAGTCGTTCTACCATGTGTTTTTGACCCACAATAACTTTGTTCATTTCATAGGTAAGCAAATCGATAAACGCACTTTCTCTTTCTATTTTTTCATTGATAGCTCTGATATCCAAAGTCGTATTTTCTTCCATTTTCTTTTGTTTTTAAAACTAAAGTTAAATTGTTAATTTTAACAGTGCAAATTGAATTTTTTTTTACGTTTTTGATGTTAACAATTGGTTAAAAAACAAAAGACAACCATTGAATTGGCTGTCTTTTAATAAAATTATAGATTCCTTTAACTTATTATATAGGAATATTTCCAAGTTCTGTTATTTCTCCATTAATTACAATTACATTTTCTAAAGTTACCGGAGGAAGATTTGAATTAACGTCTGGGGTTAGAGTTACGGCATAAGTTCCAGCCGGAATTCCGTGAAGGTAAAACACTCCATTTTCATCTGTAAATGCAGAAACTATCTCATCTCCAACTGTAACAGATGCTAATACTTGAAATTCTCCTGCCATAGCAATACCTGTAATAGATCCCGATGCAGCTTCTGTTGATACGCGAAGAACAGGATGTAAATTAAAGTTACCCGAATTACCGGCTTGTACAACAATGGATTGATTCACATCAAAATCAATTAAAAAGGTATAGTTCACATTAGGTTGAAGCGTTTGATTGATTTGCAACTTCAAACCCGATTGTTGTGCACTTGGAGTTTGAAGCGGATAGGTTGTACCGTCTTTGACAACCGAATTGTTCTGGCCTAAAACAAGTCGGATTTGACCCACAAAACCAGAAGGTATTTCATTATCTGCTAACAAAACCGTAACACCTCCGGTTAATTCTAACAAATTGTAAATACCCGGATTGATGTTTCCTACACTTACCCAACCCGAATCATCTGAATTGGAAGAATTTTTAATTCTTACATCAAGCACTTCAACGAAAACGGCATCATAATCACCGGGAGCATCTGTCATCTTGACAACAATACGGGAAGTCCCTTTTGTATTATCATCAGAATCTGAACAACTTACAGCAACCATACAAAATAGGATAACGGCTGCTATTAGGTTTAGGTTTTTTTTAAGATTTTTCATGGGGTTGTTATACTTATTATTAGTATATTCATAACGGAATAAAAAAAATTCTAATGCTTTAAAAATCATAAAAAAAACATAAAAGAAACTTAAAAAATGACTTCTATCTCTAAAATCATCGCAGGAACCATGAACTGGGGCTTCTGGGATAAAAATTTGACAACACAGGAAATGGCAAATTTGATTCATGTTTGTCATGAAAATAAAATCACCACTTTTGATCATGCCGATATTTATGGAGGCTATACCACAGAATCTGATTTTGGAAAGGCTTTCAAAGAATCTAAGATAAACCGTTCAAAAATTCAATTAATCTCAAAATGCGGAATTCAATATGTTACAGAAAACCGTCAAAATAGAATAAAACATTACGATTATTCAAAAGAATACATTGTTTGGTCTGCAGAAAATTCTTTGAAAAATTTACAAACCGATTATTTAGATGTTTTCCTTTTACATCGTCCAAGCCCTCTTATGCAAGCCGATGAAATTGCAGAAGCCATAGAAAAGTTAAAAAAAGAGGGTAAAATTTTAGATTTTGGATTGTCCAATTTTACACCTTCGCAAACCGATTTAATTCAACAAAAAACTAAAGTAAATTTCAATCAAATTCAATTTTCGGCTACCCATTTTGAACCCATGTTAGATGGTAGTTTAGACCATATGCAACTTCATCAAATTATTCCTATGGCATGGAATCCTTTGGGTACCGTATTCAGAGAAGACACCGACCAAACCCGTAGGCTTAAAATCTTGTTAGCCAAATTGAATGAAAAATACCATTTGGGAGCCGATATTATTTTACTTTCATGGATTATGCAACATCCTTCGGGAATAATTCCGGTAGCCGGAACGGTAAATATTGCACGAATTCAACAATTACAAAAAGCATCAGAATTGGTTTTAGAAAAACAAGATTGGTTTGAAATTTGGACCGAAAGTATGGGGAATAAAGTGCCTTAAAGAAGTTTTCAGTCGCAGTTTCAAATAAAGATATAAGTTGAAAAAGTAGATTTTAAAAAAACTTGTCTCACTGAAAACCGTGACTGCGACTGAAAACTGCGACTGCGACTGAAAACTGAAAACTAAAAAAATGATTAACAAACGCCTTCTCATTAAAAACCTTTTAGCTCACAATGATGAGAGTAGTTTTTATGATAAAAAGCGACAACTTAATCTTCACACAAAAGAAGGAAAAGCAAAATTTTTAAAACACATTTGTGCTTTATCCAATTCAAATCCAACCAATAATTCTTATATTGTTGTGGGAGTGGAAGACCAAGACAACGAAATTGTAGGAACCGATTTTTTTGACGACAGTAGGATTCAAAATCTTGTTAATGCTTTTCTGGAAAATCCACCAAAAATTCAATATGAAAATGTTCCTTTTCCCAATTTACCCAAAGATAAAGTTATAGGTTTAGTTACAATCAAACCCAATAGTAAAACCGCAACCTTTAAAAAAAACATACACGTAATCCCGGCTGGAGCGGTATTTGTTAGAAGAGGAAGTAATTCTATTCCAACCGAAGAAAAAATTCCCTTTTCTAAAATGAATACCGAAACGGTAATTGGAATTGAAAACAATTCACGAAACAGTATCTCACACACCCTTGAAGGTGTTTTAGATTTCATGAATTTTAGACATAAAGATTTAACGACCAAATACCATGTGTTTAAAGAGCTTTTTGTAGTTTGCTGGGCCGGTAATAAAAAGAAAATACGCGATAAAGTATTTTTTTCCAGAGTAGACATTGAGCTTATTAATGAACAAATTAAATTGTTTTATTCTGCTCTCGACGAAGTTACTATTGAATATAATGAGAAAACATTTGCCATTACTGAATACGTACCCTTAGGTTTAAATGACAAAACCAGTTACTATCCTTTAGAAAGACAAACCTTGACATTTTTTGATAATGGATATTACAAAATTGAAACCGAATTTTTGTTTGAACCGCCACAATACAACCGAAAAATGATGTTTCATATTTACAATTCGAACCTAGCATTGTTACAAAAACTGAACAAAGGAATGGGATTAACTCCTAATGAAAAACGAGATTTATTAAATTTGCCTTCTACTTTGATGATTTGCTTTTTAAACGGATTTGAAGAAGCCAAAACAAAATTGATAGAGGCCAAAACCCTACTCAAAGCAGTAGAAAACCCTGTGGTTTATACGAACTTCAAGGAAACCATGAGGATATTAAGAAAAGTAAAATATGATAAAAACAGCGACTAAAACATTTGTTATTGGAGATATTCACGGTGGGCTTCGGGCTTTACATCAAGTACTCGAAAGAAGCCAAGCCACCAAACATGACACCTTAATTTTCTTAGGCGATTATGTTGACGGCTGGAGTGAATCGCCACAAGTTTTAGATTTTTTAATTGAATTAGGAAAACATCAAAACTGTATTTTCATTCGCGGAAACCACGACGAATTGTTACTCAATTATTTAAAAACAAACGATTACAATCAGGAATGGTTCAAACACGGTGGTCAATCGACTATTGATGCCTATCAAAAGGTTTCTGAGAAAACGCGGCATGAGCATATTCATTTTTTAGAAAACCAATTGAAAGATTATCACCTAGACGACCAAAATCGACTCTTTATACATGCCGGGTTTACCAATGTAAATGGAATAGCGTTTGAATATTACCCGCGTTTATTTTATTGGGATCGAACCTTATGGGAAACGGCTTTGGCTTTAAACCCAAATTTAAATTCAGAAAGTCCCTACTTCCCTAAAAGATTTAAACTTTATGACGAAATTTATATTGGTCATACCCCTACCACTCGAATCAATGAAACCATTCCGATAAATAAAGCCTGTGTGTGGAATATTGATACCGGAGCCGCTTTTTATGGGCCGCTTACTATCTTGGATATCGATTCTAAGATGTATTGGCAAAGCGAACCTTTACCTCAATTATACCCTAATGAAAAAGGAAGAAACTAAATTCGTATCTTTGAAACCAATAAATCTTAGACACTTATGAAAAAAATTGTATTATTCGCCTTACTCCTAAGTACTTTTTACAGTAATGCTCAACATGGAGATTTTCCTCAAAACGAAATAAAATATAATATTTTAAACACCTTAATTCAAGCCTCTGTAGAAATTGGTTATGAAAGGTTTATAGATTCTAATCAATCTATTGAAGGTGAAATTTTATTTAATGACCGTATCAACTACCACACCGAAAAAGGGGCTAGAGAGTTCCAAACATCAAGTCTAAAAATAGGTTACAATTACTATTTTGGAAAAGAAAATGCAGGCTCAGGAATCTATGCTAACCCTTTCTTTAAATACCGTTGGGGAGATTTCATTGATGAAATAAGTGTTGAAGGAAACCCGGTAAAAAGAGTTACTGACGTTAGCGGATTCATCCTTGGTATTGGTGTGGGATACAAATGGAATTCTAACGACAAATTTGTTTTAGGTCCATACTTAAATATTGGAAGAAATTTTAATGATGAATCTTCAGACCGTTTTACAGCTATAGAATTCAATGGAGGGTTTAGTATCGGATACCGTTTTTAATTTTATTGATTCTAAGTATGACTCCAATTGAAAAAAAACTTCACGATAGAAGTTTATCTAAATGCGAAATAAGTGGTTCGGATGAAAATTTAACTGTTTACACTATCGCACCTAAGACTGAAGAAAGCCTTGAAAACTGTATTTTAATCACTCAAAATTTAAAAAATCAAATCGAAAATCCGGAAACAACAAATCCGGAAGATTGGCGAGGTTTAAATGATAGTATGTGGAGTGAACATTTACCCGTACAAATTGTATCATGGCGAATGTTGGCCCGACTCAAAAAACACGATTTACTCGACATGATGTATTTGGATGATGAAGCTTTAGAGTGGGCAAAAGCTACCTGTGAAGGCGATGACGACGAAGGTAAAATCGTTCATAAAGATTCCAATGGAAATATCCTAAAAGACGGTGACTCGGTGGTTTTGATTAAAGATTTGGATGTAAAAGGAGCAAACTTTACTGCAAAACGCGGTGCTGCGGTGCATAATATTAAATTGGTTTGGGATGATGCTAACCTGATTGAAGGGAGAGTGGAAAACCAAAGTATTTATATTTTAACGCAGTATGTGAAGAAAACAAAATAATTGAAAATTTTATACCCATTGTTTGTCATTCCGACGAATGAGGAATCTCATACAATTAGAATATTGATTACTACATAGACGTAATGACAAGATTAAGAAGTAAAAACCCTGCTAAACTTAAAGCTTAGCAGGGTTTCATGTTACTAAAACAAAACATACAAGTCTTAATTGGGTTGCAGTTCTACCAAAAAGTTTTGAGGTATTACATGGCAAACATCAGCTGTAAGGGTTACAAGCTCTGATGTGTAAGTTTGATAACCTTCTTTAGAAACTGTAAAAATATAAGTTCCTACACGCTCATAGGCTCCCATAAAAACCGGAATGTCACTTTGTGGAAATGCTTCCAAAGTTTCGGTATATGAACCATCTTGAGCTATTACGGTAATACCCGTAGAAAGGTATTCATTGGTAACTGCGTCTTTAACAGTAATGTTTAAGCCAGCTTTTGCTTCTTGTGTACAATAAATTTGATCGTCATCATCACAAGAAGTTGCCAGTAAAAAGGGGGCAATAGCTAAAAGTAAAATAATCTTCTTCATATGTTTATTTTTTGATTATTGTTAAGATGCTACAAAGTTGAAAAAGTTGCGTATTTAAATTTATTATAATCGAAAAGCCGAGCAAATTTTGAATATTTACTCGGCTTTTCTTTTTATTTCTTTCGATTTGTTTGCTACAAATCAAACTTAATACCTTGTGCCAATGGCAAACTGGTTGTATAATTGATAGTATTCGTTTGTCTTCTCATATAAATCTTCCAAGCATCTGATCCCGATTCACGGCCACCGCCTGTTTCTTTTTCTCCACCAAAAGCTCCACCGATTTCGGCACCGGAAGTTCCAATGTTTACATTGGCAATTCCGCAATCTGAACCGGCATGCGATAAGAAAGCTTCCGCTTCACGTAAATTGTTTGTCATGATGGCTGATGATAATCCTTGGGCTACACCGTTTTGGATTTCGATGGCATTGTGCACATCACCGGAATATTTTAGTAAATATAATACCGGGGCAAACGTTTCGTGTTGTACGATTTCAAAATGATTTTCAGCTTCGGCTATGGCTGGTTTAACATAACACCCACTTTCATATCCTTCTCCGGATAAAACACCGCCTTCTACGATGATTTTTCCGCCTTCGGCCACTACCTTTTCTAACGCTTTTTTGTACATTTCTACTGCGTGAACATCAATTAACGGACCTACATGGTTGTTTTGGTCTAATGGATTTCCGATGCGTAATTGCTTGTATGCTCCAGCTAAAGCCTCTTTTACTTTATCGTAAATACTTTCGTGTATGATTAATCGTCGGGTAGAAGTACAACGTTGTCCGGCTGTTCCAACGGCACCAAAAACGGCACCAATTACGGTCATTTTAATATCCGCATCCGGCGTAACGATGATGGCGTTGTTACCACCTAATTCAAGCAACGAATTGCCTAAACGAGCGGCACAAGCTTGAGCCACAATTTTACCCATTCGAGTAGAACCGGTTGCTGAAACTAAGGGAACGCGTTTATCATGCGTCATTAATTCCCCTACTTTGTAATCGCCGTTGATTAAACAAGAGATTCCTTCTGGTAAATTATTTTCTTTTAACACTTCGGCAATGATGTTTTGACACGCCACGCCACAAAGTGGTGTTTTTTCAGAAGGTTTCCAAACGCAAACGTCGCCACAAATCCAAGCCAAAGCGGTATTCCAAGACCAAACGGCTACCGGAAAGTTAAAGGCCGAAATGATTCCCACCACACCAAGCGGATGGTATTGTTCGTACATTCTGTGTCCGGGACGCTCAGAATGCATGGTTAAACCGTGTAATTGACGAGAAAGACCTACTGCAAAATCACAAATATCAATCATTTCCTGCACTTCTCCATAGCCTTCTTGCAATGATTTTCCCATTTCGTAGGAAACTAATTTCCCGAGTGGTTCTTTGTATTTTCTCAATTTTTCACCAAACTGACGAACGATTTCGCCTCGTTTTGGAGCCGGCATTAAACGAAAGGTTTTAAACGCTTCGGTAGCGATTTGCATTACTTTTTCGTAATCGGCTGCGGTGGTGGTTTTTACTTTGGCAATCAATTGACCGTCAACGGGTGAATAACTTTCGATGATTTCGCCATTGGAAAAATGGTTGTTTCCGGTGGAAGTTCCTTCGTTGATGGGTTTGATACCTAATATTTCTAGGGCTTCGGTCATTCCGAATTGTTGTGCGATGGTTGACATTATAACTTTTTTAAAGGTTTTTGTTATATTTTTTTGCGAAGATACCGATTTTTTTTGTTTTGGAAAACTGCTTTTGTTGTGTAGCAGTGAATTGCAGCCCCGATGGTAGTGGAAAGCCTTGTATAGCAAAAACTGCTTTTTTCTTGTTGAACCAAAGCGACTAAAAGGAGCTCTTGGGGCAGCTTAGAAAAAACAGTTTGGGCAAACAAGCTTGGAGCGGACAGCGGGAATTGTCTGCCAAAATTTTAGTTTCAGGTTTGCTTCGCCAGTCGCCTTCTAGACTCGTGTCAGGTTTCAAGTTTACTTGGCGACAAATCGCGGATCGGTTTCCATGACGGTGCCACAATTTTGGCAGGTTCTAAGTTCTTTGGAATTGTAAAAGTGTTGAAAATGGCCTAAGAAATCTTTTTCGATGTCTTTGAGTTCAAAATAGACTTCGTATAATTTATGGTTGCAATTATCGCAAAACCAGAGCAATCCGTCGGGAATATCTTGGCCCATTCGTTTTCGTTCGACTACCAATCCGATGGAGTTTTCTTCTCGCACGGGTGAATGTGGCGTTTTGGCGGGCAATAAAAACATATCGCCGGGACCGAGTTGCATGGCAATTTTTTCTCCGTTTTCTTGTACATAAACCGTGATGTTTCCTTCGAGTTGGTAGAATAGTTCTTCGGTTTCGTTGTAGTGATAGTCTTTTCGGGCGTTGGGTCCGGCTACAATCATAACAATATAATCTCCGGAATTTACATATATATTTTTGTTACCAACAGGTGGTTTGAGTAGGTGACGGTTTTCATCAATCCATTGGGTGAGATTGAATGGTTTTTGAATGGCCATTTGTATCGATTTTTTTGAATGGTAAATTTACGAAATAAAAAAAGCCGAAGGGAATCGGCTTTGGAATTTATTTTACTTCTTTTATAATGTAAACATATACCGGGAAGTGGTCGCTAAATCCGGGTTCGGAAGGTGAATTTCGCAACGGATATCCTTTATATTGTCCGGTTTGTTGAATCATATAGGGTTTGTTATAAATACCGGCTTTCCAATATCTGAAGGATGAAAAATCTTCACTAATGTATTGTTCTGAAACCATGATTTGATCAAAAATATCACCTGAATCTCTGTAAAAAAGAGTGGCGTGTCCATCCTTGGCCATTTGTTCAAAAGGATTGTAAATATCTCTCGGTTCTTTAAGTTCTGATTTTTTTAGTTTGGCTCCAATTCCTACTTTCACACTTTTATTGTAGGCTCCATCGTTTAAATCACCCATGGTCATAATTTTGGCATTGGGATTTATAGCAATTAAAGAGTCCATAATTTTACGATTTAACCTTCCGGCAGCTTCTCTGTAGGGACTACTTCTTTTTTCACCACCTGAGCGAGAAGGCCAGTGATTGATGATAAAATGCATTTCTTCACCATCTAGATAACCGGTAACGAGTAGTTGATCACGAGTGTAAACTCTTTTTCCGCTACCGTCTACATTGGTAATCATCAAAGGAATATTGATAGAGCTTGTAGGTGTAAAATGCTTCTTTTGATATAAAAAGCCCACATCAATACCCCGTCCATCTGGAGAATCATAATGAACAATTCCATAATCTTTGGCTGCCAATTTGGGCATTTTAATTAAATCTTCCAAAACATCTCTGTTTTCAATTTCGCACACACCTAATATTACAGGAGCATTACTTTGTTGTTCACTAGTTCCAATTTCAGAAATAACACGTTCTAAATTTCTTAATTTTTGTTGGTATTTAGCATCAGTCCATCCCTGAGCAGGAGTATACTCTTCGTCATTAATTTTCGGGTCGTCTTTGGTGTCAAATAAATTCTCCAAATTGTAGAAGGCAACCGTGTGAACTTTGAACTTTTTGTTTTGGGCAACTGCCTCATTTATTGAGCATATAACAATAAAAGCGGCAATAAAATGTTTAATTTTCATAAATTGTATATTAAATTACTATCAAGTTTGATACAAACTTCGCACCAAAAGTAAATAATATTATTAAAAGATGTACATTTGCAGGCTGTTAAGAAATAATTAACTTAACAAAAAGTAAATTAATTTAATTTTTTTTATGAAAAAACTTATTTTTAGTGTTTTACTTGTAATGCAGGTGCTGTTGGGGATGGCACAATCTGAAACAAAAGTTACAGGTAAAGTTGTAGATTCTAAAACTCAAAGACCTATTAAAGGTGTTGTAGTTAGTGTTCAAAACACCGTGTTGATGAAATTGACCAATGCTGAAGGGGTGTTTATTATTGAAAAAGTTCCAACCGGAACCCAATTAATTCAAGTAAAAAGTGATGGATATACGCCTCAGCTTTTATCAGTTGAAGTAGTTGAAAACCAAACTGTAGATTTAGGCGTAATTGTTTTTGAAGAAGATATAACTGCCGAACTTCAATTAAGTTTGATTACTCTTACCGAAAATGATTTAGGAGACGATAATAGTGGTTCTGAAAACACAGCCGGTTTGTTACAAGCTTCGAGAGATGCCTTCCAACAAACTGCTGCATTTAACTGGGGTCAGGCTCGTTTTAGAGTTAGAGGATTGGATAACGAATATGCTACTACGATGATTAATGGTATAGCAATGAATAAATTGTTTGATGGAAGACCTCAATGGAGTAACTGGGGAGGTTTGAATGATGCCACTCGTAACCAGGAGTTTACCATGGGTTCTAAACCCTCAGATTATACTTTTGGAGGTCCATTGGGAACACAAGAAATTAACACAAGAGCCTCATTGTACAGACCGGGCTCTAGAGTTTCTATGTCAGGAACGAATACGAACTATAGCTGGAGAGTTATGGGAACTCATGCTTCGGGAATGGATAAAAACGGATGGGCTTATGTAATTTCAGCCTCTAGACGATGGGCACAAGAAGCTCATTTTGAAGGAACTGATTACAGTGCCAATTCTTTCTTTGCAAGTTTAGAGAAGAAATTCAACGATCGTCATAGTTTAAATTTAACAACTATTTATGCCCAAAACAGTAGAGGTAAAAATTCACCAAATACTGAAGAAGTAAATAATTTGATGGGTATCAAATACAACTCCTACTGGGGATATCAAGATGGCAAGAAACGCAATTCCAGAGATAAAGATGTAGAAGAGCCAATTGCTATGCTTTCACACTATTGGAAAATCAACTCAAAAACATTATTAAATACGAATATTGCATACCAAGTTGGTAGAATTTCAAACTCTCGTTTGGAAAATCCTATTGGCAACAATCCCGATCCAACCTATTACAGAAACTTACCTAGTTACTTTTTGAATAACCCGGATAATTATGTTACCGTAAACAACCCGGATGGCTCAACAACAGTAACCAATCCTTTGGCTGATATTGCTCGTGAACAGTTTTTGTTAAACAGCCAAATCAACTGGAATGCTATGTACATAGCAAATCAAAACACCGCAACAGGTGAAAGTGCGTTTATTTTGACCGAACAAAGAAATGACGATGAACAATTTAGCTTTAACTCTTTGCTAAATACAATTTTATCTGATAATGTGAGTTTAAACGCAGGAGTTAGTCTTAAGAAATTAAAATCACATAATTATACAACTGTTACCGATTTATTAGGTGGTGCTTATGTACTGAATGTAGATCGTTTCTTTAGTGGAGATAACTCACAATTTGATTTAAATAATCCAAATGCTCAAATTGGTGAAGGAGGAACATTTGGTTACAACTATAATTTATTTGCTAATGTTGCCGAAGCCTTTACCCAATTTAAATTCAATTACAACAAAGTTGATTTTTATTTAGCTCAAACTTTTTCTAGAACAGACTACCAAAGAGAAGGGTTATTCAGAAGCGGAAATTATGCCAATAACTCTTTTGGTAAAGGTGCTATAGAAGTTTTTGAAAACTTTGGTTTCAAAGGTGGAGCTACCTATAAAATTACAGGACGTCACTTATTGGATTTCAATGGACTTTACATGACTAAAGCCCCAAGTTTAAGAAACGCTTTCTTCAATGCCCGTAGAAGTAATGACTTTACACCCGATTTAAATAGTGAAGCTGTTATAAGTGCAGATGCAAGTTATATTTTAAGAGCTCCAAGATTCAAAGCTAGAGCAACCGGTTTCTTTACAAAAGTTTCA
The DNA here is from genome assembly GCF_036759525.1 of Flavobacterium sp. Lineage (GTDB taxonomy): Bacteria > Bacteroidota > Bacteroidia > Flavobacteriales > Flavobacteriaceae > Flavobacterium. Next base: position 243,758 of record NZ_DAIOUN010000001.1, read on the forward strand.
GACGCAACAGAAATTGCATTTTTCTATGCTGAAAACATTGGAGATAATGACGGTGATGAAGATTCATTTGTAACCGAAATAACAACCGGTGTTCAAAGAAGAAACATAGGTGGTGAATTAGGTTTGGAATACCAAATTACCTCAACCATAAAATTAACCGGAGCGGCCTCTTATGGTCAATACATCTATTCTGACAATGCTCGATTAAAAACAAGTGATGATAATTTAGCCGCTTTAGGACAAAGTCCAATCAAAGATTTCGGTACCGTTTACTTGAAAAACTACCGTCAACCCGGAATGCCACAACAAGCTTATTCATTTGGTATTGAATATAGAGATCCGAAATTTTGGTGGATTGGAGCTAACATAAACTACTTAGATGACAGCTATATAAGTGTTTCCAAAATTATGAGAACCGATAATTTTAGTATCGATGATCAAACCGGAATATCTTATCCAGGTGCCACTGAAGAAACGGTTAGAGAAGCTTTAAGACAAGAAAAATTTGACCCCATTACATTGGTAAATTTAACGGGAGGAAAATCTTGGAGACTAAGTCGTAAAACAAGAGATACCTTTGGTTTCTTTGCATCAATAAATAACTTATTTGATATAAAATATAAAACCGGTGGTTTTGAACAATCACGTAAAGCTACTTTTGTTGATTTGGCAGCAGATCGTGCGTATGGATCTCCTTCATTTGGACCCAGATATTTCTATGGATATACACGTACGTTCTTTGTTAACTTCTACATTAATTTCTAAAAATTGCACTTTATGAAAAATTTATTCAAAAAACTTAGTCTTGTAGCAGTGGCATTGTTTACACTTACAAGCTGCATTAAAGAGGATGATTACGCCATTCCTACCGTAATAGAACTTTTATTAAATGAAACTTTCGAATCTACGACTACAGGTAGTGGTGCAAATGAAGTGCCTATTTCCTTAGAAGGTTGGGGTAACTATAGTGTAGTGGGATCTAGAAAATGGCATTCACGTATTTTTAGCAATAATAAATATGCCGAATTTTCTTCGTTCTTCTCTGTAGCGGCTACAGATCCAAATGATGAAATTTGGTTAATAACTCCCGCAGTAGATTTAACCAATAGTGTTAATGAGGTTTTAAGCTTTGATACTAAAATTCGTTTTTGGCAAGGACAATGTTTAACGGTATATGTTTCTGAAAATTATGATGGTACACAAGCCGGAATCAGCACAGCTACATGGACCCAATTGAATCCTATTTTACCTACTTCATCTCAAGCTGATATTTTTGTAAATAGTGGAAACATCGATTTGAGTATGTACAATAGTTCCAATGTTCGAGTGGCTTTCAAATATGTTGGTAGCAAACAAAATAACGTTACAACTACTTATCAATTAGACAATATTAAAATTTTTGAAAATCTATAACTATGAAAAAGATTCAAATAATTCTAACCGCAGCTGTTTTCTTCAACCTTGTAGGTTGTGTAAATAGCGATGAATACAACGCTCCGGATTTGTCTGGAAATTGTGTTGATATTGCTGCTACAAAACAAGTGTCTCAAATCACTTCTGTAGCTACTTCAAGTGCTACTCAGTACACTGGAGATGACATTATTGAAGCCTATGTAACTTCAAGTGACGAAGGTGGTAATTTTTACAAATCTATTTCCTTTGTCTCTTTAGACAACACAGTAGGATTTAGCATGCCGGTAGATAATTACAACTTGTTCAACGAATTTGAACCTGGAAGAAAAGTAAGCATCCGAATGAAAGATCGTTTCTTTAACCTTCAAAACAGTTCAACCGTTATTGGGTCTTCTTTCAACAATGGTGTAGGAAGAGTTTCTGGTGTTGAATATAAAGACATTATTCTTCGTTCCTGTTCAGATGTTAACGAAGACGAATTGGTAAAAAACTTTACAATTGCTCAAGCCAAAAACAACCAAAATTTGAACATGTTAATTGAATTTAATAACGTTCAATTTACTGATGCCTCGCTTGGAAAAAAATACTACGACCCTTCATTGCCTTCACCGGGTGGTGCTACAAATCACGAGATTACAGATCAATTTGGAAACAAAATTATCGTACGTGTAAGTCAGTATGCTCGTTTTGCAGGAAATGCTGTTCCAACTTTAAATGGAAAAATAAGAGGTGTTTTAACCAAATTTGGAAGTGATTTCCAGTTTATGATTCGTACCGAAAACGATGTGAACTTTACTAATGATAGAGTAGAAGTTGATTTTGCCCCACCTATTGTTGGGAATAATATACAATATTTAGGTTCATTTAATGAAAATTTTGAAAGCTATCCTACGACTTCGCCTGCCAACAGACAATTTGATAAATATGTAAACGATGCCGCAGTAGGTACTCGTTACTGGGCAACCACAACATTTGGTGGCAACAAATACATTCAAATGACTTCTTTTGGTGGTACTCCGGAAGCCAATAGAGCATTATTTATGGTACCTGTAAATATGACAGCTGCCAATACATTGTCTTTCCAAACCAAAGCAGGTTTTACCAATGGCTCTGTATTTAAAGTATATTACACCACAAATTATACGCCTGGTGCCAATATTAATACAGCTACATTAATTGACATTACCTCGAATTTTTCAATATCTGCAGGACTATCTTCTGGTTATCCTGCAAATTTCACAAACAGTGGTACTTATAATATTCCGGCTTCAATCACCGGAAATGGTTTCTTTGTTTTTGAATATGTAGGAAACGGAACCACTGGTTTAACTACCACAATGCAAATTGACAATATAGTAGTAAACTAATACACTCTTTACAAAAAGTTAAAAAAGCGAGACTTAAACGGTCTCGCTTTTTTGTTTTTATTAAAAATACAAGTATGGGCTTAAAATATTTAGGGGTTATGTGTAAATAAATATACAATTTAATAAATTTACCCTAATTAAAATAGGGGCATATGAAATTAGAAAAAAGATGGGTCGCTTCATTTGGATTAATCTCAATTTTAGCCATTACTGGTTTATTCTGGAAAAACAGTAGTACAAAATACGAAAATAATTTCTTAACCTTAAATGATATAAACGCAGCAGATACCGCGTGGCTTCTAACCTCATCCTGCTTGGTTTTATTGATGACACCCGGACTTTCTTTCTTTTATGGTGGAATGGTTGGAAAAAAAAATGTCATTTCTACCATGCTTCAAAGCTTTATATGCTTAGGTGTAGTATCATTACTATGGGTAGCTTTCGGATTTAGTTTGGCTTTTGGAGACCCCATAGGAATAACACTCAATGGGAATCATTATGGCTTAATAGGCAATCCTTTTCAATATGCTTTTTTTGATCAAGTATCGGTTTTGCCTCATACAAACTTGGCTTCTACCATTCCTTTTGTATTGTTTGCTCTCTTTCAAATGAAATTTGCTGTTATCACTCCTGCCATTATTACCGGCTCATTTGCAGAGCGGGTTCGATTTATATCCTATTTGCTTTTTATTTGCCTTTTCACCTTATTTATTTACACCCCTTTATGCCATATGGTTTGGCATCCAAACGGATTATTAGGAAGTTATTTTGGTGTAAAAGATTTTGCAGGCGGAACAGTAGTTCATATGAGTGCCGGATTTGCCGCTTTGGCTGGTGTTTTAGTTCTTGGAAAAAGAAAAAACAGCGAGCATATTCCCACCAATATTCCCTTTGTTCTTTTGGGAACCGGAATGTTGTGGTTTGGTTGGTTTGGTTTCAATGCAGGGTCTGCATTGGCAGCCAATGGCACAGCCGCTATGGCATTTGCAACCACTACAATAGCATCGGCATCTGCAATGCTAACTTGGATATTTTTTGATCGTCTAAACGGAAGAAAAGTATCTGCACTAGGAGCTTGTATAGGAGCGGTTGTAGGTTTGGTTGCTATAACTCCCGCTGCCGGATTTATCTCTATTCCTCTAAGTCTGTTTTTTGGATTTGTAGCTGCCATCGTTTCCAATGTGATGCTCAATTGGTCAAAACTAAAAGCCATAGATGACACACTAGATGTATTTGCTTGTCATGGAGTGGGTGGAATAATGGGAATGGTTTTAACCGCATTATTTGCAGAGGGCGAAAATGTAAGTTTGTTAAATGGGGGTTGGAGTATATTTGGACATCACATGATTGCCTTAGTATTTGTCGCTTTATTTTCTTTCTTTGGTACACTTGTACTTTATAAAATAACCAACAAAATTATTCCGTTGAGAGTTTCTGAAGAATCAGAACTTATGGGCCTTGACCTCTCACAACATAACGAAAAGTTTTAATTACAGTTTGTGATTAGAGGAAGAAAGCTCTTGGAAAAGAATATTCCAAACTTGGTCTTTTATATTCTTTTTATCTTCTAAAGTCAATCCCAAAGTAGGAATGAATGGATGTACTTTGGCTCTCATTATACCCGGACTTCCGCTTAAAAAAGTATATGAAAATCGTTTTTTATTATCGTAAAAAGTCATGGGAACAATTGGAATTTGATGTTCTATTGCCAAACGAAAAGCTCCATCCTTAAAATCGGCTAAAACCACAGATTCATCCTCAGGAACCAACCCTTCCGGAAAAATACAAATACTTAATCCTTGATTTAATCTGTTTTGTGCCCTTTGGTAAACGGCCATCCTACTTTTTGGACTGTCTCTATCAACCAATATACAGGTTCTTTTGTAAAAAAATCCAAATAATGGAATTTTGGCTAATTCTTTCTTCCCAACAAAAACAAACGGATTTTTTGCTATGACTAACATAAGCATAATGTCGGTCATAGAAGTGTGGTTTGCCACCAACATATAACTTTGCTTTTTAGAAAATGATGCTTCGTACTGTATTTTGGTATAAAACCCCATACCCCATAAAATACATTTAGCCCAAAATTGAGCCAACTTGAAAAAAAAAGGATACCAAGATTCTTTTAGAATAGATAGAACTAAAAGAGGAAACAAAACGATAATGAGAAGAGCAATAAGAAGATAAAACCAAACCCTCCAGAGTATCCAAAAAATAATTTTAACTAATTTCATAGTTTCAAATGTAAGGAAACGAAAATTAATTTGTAAACGAAAAGACGGATAATCATAAAACTTTAATTCAAAAAAAATACCTTTGCATTTTTAAAACCCTATAAAACTTACGTTTTACTAATTCTAAAAACACTATGTCAAAGATTTTAACCGGAATTCAAGCCACAGGAACTCCTCATTTGGGAAATCTATTGGGAGCTATCATTCCAGCAATAGAAATGGCAAACCGTCCTGAAAACGACTCATATTTATTTATTGCTGATTTACATTCTATAACCCAAATTAAAGACGGTGAAGTTTTAAAACACAACACCTACAGCGTGGCAGCAACCTGGATGGCATGTGGTTTAGATTTGAATAAAGTGGTTTTTTACAGACAAAGTGATGTTCCACAAACAGCCGAATTGGCTTGGTATCTCAGTTGTTTTTTTCCTTTTCAACGCTTAACTTTAGCTCATTCCTTCAAAGATAAAGCAGATAGGCTGGATGATGTAAATGCCGGATTGTTTACCTACCCAATGCTGATGGCTGCAGATATATTACTGTATGATGCCGAAATAGTTCCGGTTGGGAAAGACCAATTGCAACATTTGGAAATCACTCGTGATGTAGCTTCACGCTTCAATCATCAAATGGGCGAAACATTTGTGCTTCCTGATGCTAAAATTCAAGAAGAAACTATGTATGTACCCGGAACTGATGGACACAAAATGAGCAAGTCCAGAAACAACACCATCAATATTTTCTTAGATGATAAAGCATTACGAAAACAAATAATGTCTATTGAAACAGACAGCAGACCTCTTGAAGAACCTAAAGATCCCGATACTTGTAAAGTGTTTGCCCTGTATAAACTTGTAGCTTCAGCTGCTGAAACTCAGGAAATGAAAAACTTATATTTGGCAGGAAATTATGGTTATGGACATGCTAAACAGGCATTATATGAATTAATTGTAAACAAGTTTAAAATAGAACGTGAAAAATACAGTTATTATATGAATAACTTACCTGAAGTAGACAAAGCTCTTTTTGAAGGAGCACAAAAAGCACAATTAAAAGCACAAGAAGTACTTCAACGCGTTAGAAACAAACTCGGATTTTTATAAAATGAAAATTAAATTAATTTTATTTTTTCTTCTCATAACTATTGGCTTAGGGGCACAAGAAACCGAAGCTGTTCATATACTATTCAATCAAAATGAATCGAGTAGTTGTATGCATACGGTTTCACAAAACCCTTTGAAGAAAATCAAATTAGATTACATTCAAAAAAGACATCGTAAGGTAAATATAACAAGGTTTATACTCTGCAGAAACTTGTTTGTTTTTCAATTCATGAAAGACCCATTTGAAACTCTTGAAAACACCAAAGCAGCAACATTAAAAACCATTACCATTCCCGAAATTCTTGAGGCAGTAGAAAAAGCCGAGTTTAAAAAAAACATCAATGAATTGTTCCCAAACTTATACATCATAGAAAAACTAGATGATACCCAATGGGCAAAATATAAAGTAATTTGGGAAAAAACGATTTAACTAAATGGCTTCAAACCATTTCCCGGGAAGTGGTCTCACCACCCCTTTCAATTCCATAGTTGTGAGTAATGATGACGTTTTAAAAATAGGGAAATCACAATGTAAAGCAATCAAATCAAACTCTTGCTTTCCTTCTTTTAATAAATAGTCGTAAATTTTTTGTTCGCTTTCATCTAAACTTACAAAAAGTTGTTTTTGTATAGATTTTGAGGACTGACTCTCAATTTCCCAATTCAACATATAAACCAAGTCTGCCGCAGATGTGAGCATTTGAGCTCTTTGGGTTTTAATTAATGTATTACAACCCATACTGTATTTATCTGAAACTCTTCCCGGAACGGCAAATACATCTCTATTGTAATCAGCGGCCAAAGTTGCTGTAATTAATGAGCCGCCTCTATCTGCACTTTCAACTACAATCGTGGCTTCTGATATTCCGGCTACAATTCGGTTTCTTCTAACAAAATTTTCTTTATCCGGATTATGGATACTCCAAAACTCGGTTAAAAAACCACCGTTTTGTTCCATTTTAGTTACATACTTCTGGTGTGTCTTAGGATAAACTTGATTAAGACCGTGTGCCAAAACTCCAACCGTTTGAAGATGGTTGTCAACAGCCAATTGATGAATCAAAATATCAACACCGTATGCAAATCCGCTCACAATAACCGGATTTAGAGGTGCAATTTCTTCTACAAATTTTTTACAGAAATCTGCTCCATAAGATGTAATTTGTCTCGTTCCTACAACACTAATGATTTTTTTATTTTCTAAATCAATTGCTCCTTTTGAGAATAGTAAAGTTGGTCCATCAATACAATGCTTAAGTCGTTCGGGATAATTCTTTTCTGCAAAAAAAGAAACCTCAATATCATTTTTTTGAATGAATTGTAATTCTTGTTCTGCTAATTCAAAAATAGATTTGTTTTGAAGACTTGAATACAGTTTAGAACCAATGCCTTCAATTTTAGTTAGTACCGATTTCTTTTGTTTGAAAACAAGTTCCGGAGTGCCAAATTCACGGATTAATTTTTTGGCGATAATATCACCCACTCCATCCACACGAAGTAACGCTAAGGTGTAAAATAATTCAGATTCTGTCATGGCGTATAATTGAATTTCAAAGAAACATAATTTTTACAAATTGTAAAAGAATTTTTATGAAACATGTCCAAAACTTCTCGCTTCTACGCATAAAAAAACCTAATGTTTTGAAGAGCAAATAGTTATCAAAATACCTCAAATTGTTAATAAAAATTGTGAATAAAATTTTGTTTCGAGAGTTGAATCTTTTTTCTTTGTTTCTATGAGAATTGAGCAATACATATCGCAACTTCTATATCGCTACCAGTGTGTTACGATTCCGGGTTTTGGTTCCTTTGTGACCGAAATTCAATCGGCTAGAATTTCTGAAAGCGGAACTACTTTTTATCCTCCTTTCAAAAAATTGGCCTTTAACAATCGAATTACAAACAATGATGGCTTGTTGGTTGATTTTATTTCTCAAGTAGAAAAAATCACTTTTGAAGAAGCTTTGAAAAAAGTAGAACTTGAGGTGAATTCTTGGACAACTCTTTTAGATTTAAACCAACCTGTCATTCTTAAGAATATTGGAACTTTTAAAGGTAATGGAGAGTTAAGCTATTTATTTGAACCAACCGAAAACATCAATTATTTAACTCGTTCTTTTGGACTTTCTTCTTTTACTTCACCGGAAATAAAAAGAGAAATATACAAAAAAGAAGCTCAAGCTTTTGAAGATAAGGCTCCTATAACCCTAACTCCGGAGAAAAGAACCTATCCTTGGTTGAAATACGCTGCTTTATTTGTAATTGGTGTTGGTATTGGAGGATACTATTTGAACCAATGGCATGTTTCAAAAAACGAAAAACAATTATTATTGGTTGAACAAGCTGTTCAAGAAAAAGTAGAAGCCAAAATACAAGAAGCCACCTTTTTTATTGAAGCTCCAATGAAAGCCCTAACGTTAACCAATACTGACACAAAAAACTACAACTACCATTTGGTTGCCGGAGCTTTTAAAAACGAAGAAAATGCCATAAAAGCACTTAATGCTCTTTTGGATTTAGGTTTTGATGCCAAAAAAATAAGCCCTAACAAACACGGATTGCATCCGGTTCTTTATGGAAGTTTTTCCAATGCAGAAGAAGCTCAAAAAGTATTAGATTCTATTAGAATCTCTCACAACAAAGAAGCTTGGATGCTTGTTCAAGAATTACACTAACTCACTTTTACATACAGTAAACTCCTTCGGGAGTTTTTTTATTTACTATCTTGAGATTTTATACCTTTGCAAAAAAAACAATGCAAGCAAAACACCCCTCAGAATCTGTAACCACATTAACAGATATTGTATTACCGGGAGAAACAAATCCTTTGAACAATCTTTTTGGAGGCGAACTATTGGCACGAATGGATAGAGCCGCTAGTATTACAGCTCGCAGGCATTCCAGACGCGTATGTGTTACAGCATCTGTGAATCATGTTGCTTTTAATAGAGCTATACCGCTGGGAAGTGTAGTAACTGTTGAGTCAAAAGTATCTCGAACCTTTACAACTTCGATGGAAATTTTTATAGATGTATGGATTGAAGATCGGGAATCGGGAATTAAAAGTAAAGCCAATGAAGCAATTTATACTTTTGTTGCAGTTGATGAAACCGGGAGACCCATTCCTGTACCACCTATAGAGCCACAAACAGAGTTAGAAAAACAAAGGTTTGATGCTGCCTTGCGACGTAAACAATTAAGCTTAGTTTTAGCTGGGAAAATGGCTCCAAATGATGCCACAGAATTAAAAGCATTATTTGTATAAATAAAAAACGATACCAATTAGGTATCGTTTTTTATTTAATTTGGTGCCAACCACGTTTGCGGGTTTAAAAATATATCATTTTGCAAAACGGAGAATTTGACAGCTGTCTTTCCTGTCCCATCTGTAAAAATTTTTCCTAAAACTTGGTTCTCTTTAATTTTATCTCCCTTTGAAACATTTACAGAAGTTAAATTGAAATAAACCGTGAAAAAGTCACCATGTTGAACGTACACCGCTTTTTTCATGGGTGTGATTATTTGTACCAAAAAAACTTCGCCTCCAAAAACAGCATAGGCATTTTCTCCTTCTTCAGTTGAAATTTCTATTCCGTTGCTGTTAACTTGAGTAGTCTTTACAACCGGATGCGGTTGCGAACCAAATTTTAAGGAAATAAAACCTTTTTTTACAGGCCATGGCAATCTTCCTCTATTGGCTTTAAAGTTATCTGAAACAATTTTCCCTTCGGGAGTTAAAACCATTTTAGAAGAAGAGCTACCGGTTGATACGGTTTTGGTTCCGGATGATTTGGCAGCTTTTCGATTGGCTTCTGCAATAGCTTCACGAATTAATTGCTGTATTTTACGATCTATAGCATTGGCTTCTTGCTGTTGTTTTTTTAGTTGAGCTGCTATCTTATTTTTATCTTTCTTTAAAGAATTTACCAACGTTTCCTGTTGTTTCTTCTCCTTTTCTAATGTGGCTTTTTCTTGTTCTTGTTGAACCAACAACTGTTCCTTTTCCGATTTAAGTTTTTGTAATTTTATATTTTGAAGCTCTAATTCTTCGGTTTTGACTTTGATTTCATCTCCTTGGTTTTTACGATATCCTGCATATTGTTTCATATATTGAACTCTTTTGTAGGCTTGAGTAAAATCTTTGGACGACAATAAAAACATGGCTCTACTTCGCTCTGATCTGCTCTTGTATGATTTTACAATCATATTGGCATAATCTTCTTTTAAAGCTTCCAGTTCTCTGTTGAGTTTATTAATCTTGAGTTGGTTTACATAAATATCATCCGTAAGCAACTTAGCTTGCTTTTCGGTTGTTTGAATGAGTCTTTGTCTTAATTCAATTTTGGCATTTTGTTGTTGAATAACATGAATGACTGATTTTTCTTTTTGAGCTGTTTCTTTTAACATTCTCTCATTTTCCTTTATTTGTTCTAGTAATCGAGCTTTTCGTTCTTCAAGTTTCTTTTGGTCATCTGTTTGTGACCATGCTGTAATGCCAAAGGATAAAAATAGGAATAGGAGGAAATACTTTTTCATTTCATTTTAATTTTCAATCGTTTTTAATGTAAATCCCTCAGGAACTTTGTAAGGAAAAGACAAGGCCTCATTAAAAGTTACCGTGTTGTAATCCAACGTGATTGTATTGCGTTGGTCTTCTTGCATAGCTTCTATTAAAACCGTCAAAGGTAAGACAGATTCTTTATAAGATTTGTAATTGGGATAGGTAACTTTTAATTTTCTGTTTTTGTCAAACTGTTCAATTTCCTGACGTTTTATCAAAAAGTTTTCGGCTTCAAAGTAAAACGATTTAGCGGTAGTTCCGGTTTCTGACAATTTAAACTGATTGTTCTCTATTGAACTTATGTATTTTTTATCTCTTAAATTATCCATAGCCTGGCCAATTAACATGTTTTGAACTTTGAAAAAATCCAAATCGGTTCCCAACCAATTACTTAATGTCCCATAATTGCCTTCAAAGTAAGTTCCACCATTTTTTTCATAATATTGAACCGAATCCGGTGTTAACAATCCTTTGGCCATAGTCATCCCTAAAAAACGAACACTCACCAAGATAATTTCGTTTCGTTTGATCTTAATTTCTGTGGTAAATCCCAAAGATTGATTGTTGTCTTTGTATTTGGTATTCGCTCTTATGTAAACGGTTTCAAAATTGGTTTTTAGAGCATAATGTTGGTCTATAATTTTTTGAACGGCTACTTGCTCTGTTGCCTTTCCTTCGGCAATTCCCTTTTGTGTTCGGCAACTTTGAAGTAAAACCAACCCTACTATGAGAAGAAATAACTTTTTCATTTTTTAATTTTTTGGGCTTTGTTTACATATAAATTGGCTTTCTGGTTGTCTCCCAAACTTTTGTAAGTATCGGCTAAAAGCAAATAAAATTGACGTTCTAATTCTTCCGAATTTACAATATAATCTATACCGGTTTCGAGCGTTTTTTGGGCTTTGGGGTAATCTTTAATCTCATAGGCTACTTTGGCAGCGTAATAATAAAACTCGGGTTGAAGTGGGTATTTTTCTATATTATCCCAACTGAATCGTTTTAATTTATCCCATTGTTTTGATTGCAATAAGGCTTCCGACAAGAGAAAATGAATTTCAAAATCATCGGGATAATTCTGATTTGCCATTTCATAATAGTGAGCCGCTTGGATCCAATCTAATTTCATTTGATAAAACTTACCCACTTCTTTGGCCACCTGAATATCTCTTTCGTTTTTAAAATGAGAAATGGCCTTTTCTACTTCCGGAACCAATTCTTCTTTGTTTTTGGCATAAATCAAAAATTCATTAAAAATCCGATGTTTAATTTTGATGTCTATTTTTGGACTTGAAAGAGATTTATGTAATGATTCCAAAAGCTTTTGTTGTTGTTTTTGATCCAGATAAAACTTGAAAAGACTTACTTGAGCCCAATCTGATTCCGGCAATTCTTTTTCCATTTTTTGAGTTAACTCAAATGCTTTTTCTTGCTGGTTTTGTTTCAAATAATACGCAATCAAAGCTTCATAAACTGCTTCATCTTTGGGGTTGTTTTTAAGACTCTCTAAAAGTTTGTCGCTTTCTATATTTTGGTATTTTCCAGAAGCCAAAATTTGGGAGCGGTATTGTTCCCGCATTTCCGATTTTCCTATTGTGCTATTTAATTCTTCTATTAGTTTTAACGCATTGTCCAATTGGCCGGTAAACATAAACAGTGAAACCAAATCTTCCTTATACTCTTTTCTGAATTCTATCAATTGAGTTAATGTTTTAATGGCGTTGGGGTATTCTTTGGTAGCATAATATACATCGTAAACTCCTACCCAAAACCATCTGTTTTTAGGGTCTAATTGGGTCGCTTTTTGAAAATTTAATAATGCATTGGAATAGTCTTTTTGATAATAATAGTTTTTACCCAATTCAAAATAGACCACCGGATTATTGGGCTGTAACTGTACACATTTTTGCAATGCCAAGACCGCTTTGTCATAATTTTCTATGCCTTTCTCCCGAAGCGACTCATAAAAAGAAATCTGAAACGCATCGTTTTCCAAAGCAATATCTTCAGGTTCCTGTTGGGCCCATAGCATACTGGCTTGGAAAAGTAAACCAAGGAAAAATAAGGAAAAGCTCTTTTTTGTTTTCATTTATTCTAATACGGAATAATCTCCAATACTGATTTGTGTAAAATGACCGTCAAATACCACATGATTTCCTATCATAGCATTATCTAATTTGGCATTTTTTATTACTGTCAAATTTTGAACCAAACTGTTACTTATGGTTGCATTTTCAACTTTACATCCGTTTCCTAATGATACATTTGGACCAATAGTTGCATTTTTTAATACCACATTATCTCCAATGTAACAAGGTTCAATTAGGGTTGAATTCTCATTTATCAATATCTTTGAAATTAACTTTTCTCCATCTTGATGTAAAAAGTTTAACATTCGGGTATTGGTTTCAACCGTAACATTTTTATTACCACAATCCATCCATTCGTCAACTTTACCGGGTACAAATTTCAATCCTTTTTGCTTCATGTTTTCCAAGGCATCTGTAAGTTGGTATTCTCCTCCTTTGACAATATGGTTATCCAATAAAAACTGCAATTCTTTTCGTAATGTTTCGCCACTTTTAAAATAATAAATACCAATAATAGCTAAGTCTGAAATAAACTGCTTGGGTTTCTCCACAAAATCAACAATTTGATTTTTTTCATTCAATTGTACTACTCCAAAAGCACTTGGGTCGTCTACTTGCTTTACCCAAATTACACTATCTGCTGTTGTATCTAACGTAAAATCGGCTCGAAATAGTGTATCGGCGTATGCTATCACAATAGGACCGGTCATGCTCTCTTTGGCACACATAATGGCATGTGCGGTACCCAGAGCTTCATTTTGGTAACAAATAACGCCTTTGGCTCCCAATTTTTCTGCAATAGCAATCAGTTCTTGCTCTACTTGTTTCCCAAAATCCTTATGAATAATAAATGCTATTTCTTCTATATGTTGGTTAATAACACCCGCAATATCTTCAACTAAACGGTGAACGATTGGCTTACCGGCTATGGGTATTAATGGTTTTGGAACGGTTAAAGTATGGGGTCTTAATCGTGAACCGCGACCCGCCATTGGAACTATTATTTTCATACATCAGCCCCCTAACCCCCGAAGGGGAATACCTATTAGGGGTCAATAGGGTTTTTAATTATTATTTTTCAAGCATACCAATTCCCATTTAGGGGTTAGGGGGCTTATTTTACTCCTGTACTCCCAAATCCGCCTTCGCCTCTGGAGGTTTCGGATAAAGCTGTAACTTCAATCCATTCTGCTCTTTCGTGTTGAGCAATTACAAGTTGGGCAATTCGTTCACCATTTTCGATACAAAAATCTTCGTTGGATAAATTTACTAAAATAACCCCAATTTCGCCACGGTAATCGGCATCTACAGTTCCTGGTGAATTAAGCACTGTAATTCCTTTTTTGGCAGCCAAACCACTTCTTGGTCTAACTTGAGCTTCATAACCCATTGGTAATTCAATAAAGAGACCTGTTTTTACAATAGCTCTCTCTAGTGGTTTTAAGGTTATTGGCTCGGATAAATTGGCTCTTAAATCCATTCCAGCAGAAGCAATGGTTTCATAATGGGGTAGAGCATGTTGTGATTTATTAATGATTTTTATTTGCATTTTTTAAGTCGCTTTTTTTATAATTTGTAGCAATACCTGTTTTTCGTTACGATAAACAAAATAGACAAAAAGAAGTAGTAATCCTACCCCAATTGCATAGTTTTCTCGAAAACCGTAAAAATAAACAAAGGAGAACAAGACTGAAAGCCCGAGATATCCTCCAATTTTTTTTCTATCGTAAGGGATTGGATAATATTTATTACCTAAAGTATACGAAATGGCCATCATAGAACCATAGGCTGCTATGGTTGCAATGGCAGATCCCATATAACTCATTTTTTTAATTAAAACAAAATTAAGAACCAAGGTTATAATTGCTCCAACAATTGAAATATAGGCTCCCATTTGAGTTCTATCTGTTAATTTATACCAAACCGACAAATTGGTATATATCCCCAGAAAGAAATTGGCCAAGACAATCAAAGGAACTACATTCATAGCGGACCAATACGTGTCATTTGGAATGAGGATTTGCTTTAACAAATCGGAAAAAACAATTACAAACAGCGAAATTATTGATCCAAAAATCACAAAATACTTTGTAACATTGGCATAGGTTTGCGGTGCATTCTCATTTTTGGCATAGCTAAAAAAGAAAGGTTCAATTCCTAAGGAGTAAGCTGTACGAAATAGAACCATGAATAAACCAATTTTATAACAAGCCGAATAAGCCCCTATGTCTGCTTTACTTACATGTAATTTTTCTAATAAAATTTTATCAAAATGTTCGTTTATGGCAAAAGCCAATCCCGCTATCAAAATCGGGAAGCCGTAACGTAT
Source organism: Flavobacterium sp. (assembly GCF_036759525.1). Taxonomy (GTDB): domain Bacteria; phylum Bacteroidota; class Bacteroidia; order Flavobacteriales; family Flavobacteriaceae; genus Flavobacterium. The sequence continues at coordinate 258,858 of NZ_DAIOUN010000001.1, forward strand.
CATTTGCCTCCATAGCTTAGCATCAAAATGCCATTGAATGTGGAAATAATTAGGCGAAAGAACCACTAAAGTTAATAAACTAGCTATAATATTGGCTACAAAAATATAGCCAATTTGAAAATTCTCAATAAACAAACTAGCCAAAAATGTTTCGGGATGTTGTTGTGCAATTTGGGGTAAATAAATCAAAAAGAAAATATTTAATCCTAAATTAATAATAACATTTCCAATTTTGATAATAGCATATACAATGGGTCTTTGATAGGCCCTTAACTTAGAAAAAGGTATGATTACCAAAGCATCCAAAACCAAAATCCAAATGGTATAGGTAATAAATTCTACATCAATACCGGATATTTTTGCCAAAGTGTTTCGAAACAATATAGATACAATCAAAAACAAAAGAGTTGTCCAAAAAACTGAAATCATAGAGGTTCCAACAACAGCCCTTTTATCGTCATGGGTATTGTAAAATCTAAAAAAGGAGGTTTCCATTCCGTAGGCCAACAGCACATTGAAAACAACCAGCCATGAAAAAATGATGGAAACTTCACCATACTCTCCTCTATCGAGTGTTTTTGCATATAGAGGTACCAATAAAAAACTAAAAATACGAGGCAAGACCGTAGCCAATCCGTATATAGCAGTTTGTTTAAAAAGTGATCTGTAAAGTCCCAAAGAGTTCTAGAATTAATATTGGTGTAAGCAAAATTAACTATTTATTTGACTTTTCCATCACATTGGTAATTTTGAAACGTTTTATTTTTCCGTTTTTAAAATATTCCATAAGAGCTTCTGTATCCTTAAGCTTATAGAACGGCTCAAAATGTATTGCGGGTTGATTTCCATATTCGTTTTTGGGGTTCGAATCCAGAATTAAATCGGGTTTTTCAAATGTGGCTGATACACTTTGTGGCGAATTTTGAATTAGAACTGCTTCTTGGTTTTTAAAATACAGTTTTTCTAATTTAATATGGGATGGGAGTTTTTGTTGAAATTCTATCGTAAAAGTAGTTTGGTTTTCATGGGTCACGAAAAAGGCATTGGCTATTTCAACCGGAAATGAAGTCGTAATGGAACTATTGGTAGCACAACCCATTAAAATTAGCAATCCAAATAATGAAAATCGTTTAATCATTTTCCTCCAAAAACTTTACAAAGTGAAACCCTTTGGGAACAAAACCGTGATTGTAATAAAACTTATGTGCCGAAAAATTGGTGGTATAAGCATCTAAAGCGACCAATTTACATCCCAATTCTATAGCTTTTTGATTTAAATAGGTAGTCAATAATTTTCCAACCCCTTTAGACCTGTGGTTTGGATGAACAATTACATTATCCAACTCTAAATATTTGCCACACCATAATTTGGTTCCAACCCAAAATCCGGAAAGACCAATAGGGGCATCATTTTCCAAAGCCACAATTTGACGGTAATTATTGGGTAACATTTCATCCAATAAGTTTGCATATATGTGCTCGTTAAATTCAGGATACAATTGCTGAATTAAAGGCAATTGTTCAAGCATTTCTTCTTTGGTCGTGAGTTCTTTCAGTTGCATTACACTTGTACTTTTTTATAAAAGGATATTCACAGAATATTTTCTTTTTGTTGGTGCTAGTGATTCACTGATTTTAATTAAAAATAGCAATCAGCGAATTTGTAGCTAACAATTAATCCTTCTTCACTAATGTTTCATTAAACAAATTCAAAATTCGGGTATACTCATCTACCCATGAGTAGGCTTCTTTAAATCCATGAGCTTCTACCGGATAAACCGCCAAATCCCAGTTGTTTTTACCCAATTCTATAAATCGTTGTGATAATCTAACTACGTCTTGAAACTGAACATTGTCATCTACCATACCGTGTAACATGAGCAATTTGTCTTTTAAATTTTCGGCAAAGTAAATAGGTGAACTTCTTTTAAAAGCTATAGGGTCGGTTTCTGGAAAATTTAAAATATTTCCGGTATAACCGTGATTGTAGTGAGCCCAATCGGTTACTGAGCGTAAAGCAGCACCTGATTTAAATTCACCCGGTTTTGTTAATAAGGCCATGAGAGTAATAAACCCCCCGTATGAACCTCCATAAATACCAATGCGATTGGAATCTATCCCTTTTTGTGTTGTTAAAAACTGCTTGCCATCTAAATGATCTGATAAATCCAATCCGCCCATGTGACGATAAATTCCGGTTCGCACGTTTCTACCATATCCGTCACTTCCTCTGTAATCTATATCCAAAACGGTATAACCTAAATCGGTTAACAAATTGTGAAACATATATTCACGATGATAACTACTCCAGAAATTATGGGCATTTTGTAAGTATCCGGCTCCATGAACAAATAGAATAGCCGCGTTATTCTTTTTATCAGGATGGGGTTCGTACAGTCTTGCATAAATTGTTGTGCCATCTTGAGCTTTAAAAGTTACTACTTCGGGTTCCTTCCAGGCATATCTTTTAAAATTTTCGGTGGTAGAAAAAGTAATCTGTTGTAAAGTAGTGTTGGGTTTGTTCTCGGCAATATACAATTCCCAAGGTTTGTTTTTGTATGAATAACGTACCAATAGTGTTTTTTCGTCGGGAGATAATTCAACTTCATGAGCACCATTTTGAGTTAAAATGGGAATCATTTTTTGAGAAGAAATATCCAATTTGTAAAAGCCTCGATTCCCGGGATGTGTCGTATTTGTAGTCAGGTAAAATGATTTGCCGTCACGGGATAATTTAACATTACGTACCTCCCAATTCCCTTGGGTGAGTTGGGTTTTTTGTTTGGTTTTTAAATTCAATAAATACAAATGTGAAAACCCCGATTCTTCAGATTGAAAATAAAGGGTTTCATTGTCTTTCAAAAAGCCCATAACTCCTCTGGCAAATGCATACCCCGGAATTCCGGGACCATCTATCCATGCTTCATCATGTTGATGGTCCAATTCATGTACTTTATTGGCTTGTAAATCCAATTGAACAATCCATCTGTCTTTATTATCCTGACTTCGTATTTCTAAAACCGCCCATTTCCCATCAGAACTAAAGATAGGAGCCTGCATGACTATTGCTTTTTCTGTGGCTTCTGTTTCTTTCAAATGGTCATATTCTTCATAATATTTAGGAAATTTTGAAATTCCGGTTAAGTTGGAAAATGACACATAATAAACGGTATCTTTTTCAACTGCATATATTGCTAATCTATGTTTTGAAAAATTGGCTGTTGAAACTTTAGCACGAGCAGAGAGACTTTGCGTATATCCGTCTACAGTTATATGTTGTTCTACTTTGGTAGATGGTGTGGTTGCATATTCGGAAAGTCTAAAGGTGACAAATTTACCATTGGGTGCCGTAGAAATTTGCTCCAAAGAAGATTTGTCGTAGTAGAAAACTTTGGGTAGCTGACTCTTGTTTAACTCGGATTGTGCTTTATACCATTCTTTGGATGTTTCCTGGTCTCTTAAATATTGAAACAGTTCTTTTTGTTGGTTGGTCAAAAAATTATCTGCTTTTTTTAAATCGGATTCTTTTCCACTTTTAAAATGAGTTAACTGTACTAATGAAAAATCTTTCCAATTTAACCGATATATATTTTGATTTTGTTGAAAATAAAGAATATGAGGTTGAACACTTCGAACTATATTGGAAATTCTGTTTGAAGATGCTATTACAATTTGATGTTTCTTGATTTTCTTGTCGTATTTGTACAAATTTCCGTTTTGAGAATAAAATAATTCGTCAAATTCATTTGGGAAGTCAAAACTCAATGGATACAAATCTAGGTTTTGAGTAAGTTTTTCCGGATTTTTCATTCCTTTTTTCCAAAAAAAAGTGCTATTTCCTACCTCGTTATTTGGATTCCAATCAAAATAAACTGTCGTTCCATCAAGAGACCATCTGGGATTTTCCGGTTGGTGTCCAATAAATTCATCCCCTTTCATGATTTCAGACAAAACGAGTTCTTGAGAATAAGAATGGTTTACCAAAGTGAGTAAACCCATAAGGATAATAAACAATCGCATCGGTTCTTTTTTTTGATTGAAACAAATATAATCTATTCCTACTAGGTGTATTTTCTCAAAATTGTAATTTTTTTACAGCAATTGTTAAACCTTTCTTAAATTGGAAAGTCTAATTGTTAAAACCAAAACTTTTATGAGACTTTTTTATTTGATTTTAGCTTTTGCCCTATTCTCTTGTTCCGGATCGGATGAGGGTTCCAATCCCGAACCTCAACCCAATCCTTTTCAACTATCCGATTATTTGAATCTAAACTGGTCAAACCTACCGGAGTATGTTAATATTTCATATCCTGTACATTATTCGGGTCCCGTTTTACAAAATGTGAATGTCCCGCTTTCCAATCCTATTACCAATAAAGGAGCTAGCTTGGGAAGAGTTTTGTTTTACGATACAAAATTGAGTATAAATAACACTATATCCTGTGCAAGTTGTCACAATCAGTCATCGGGTTTTACTGACAGTGCTATTGTATCTACGGGTGTAAACGGTACTACTCCTGCTCATTCCATGCGTCTTTTAAATAGCGTGTTTTACACCGGAAACAGCATGTTTTGGGATAAGAGAGCTCCTAGTTTGGAAATCCAAACTACCATGCCTATTAAAGACCATATTGAAATGGGCTTTAGCTCGGCCAATGGCGGTATGACAACATTATTAAATAAAATGAATCAAATTCCGTACTATCCTTATCTCTTTAACGAAGTCTTTGGAACTCCCGATATTACGGAAGATCGGATACAAAAAGCATTGGCTCAATTCATCCGAAGTATGATTTCTACGCATAGTAAATTTGATTCAGCCTATGCAGAAGTATTTTCGCCACAAGCCCCCAATGGAGGAATCGGTGCTCCTTTTCCACAATTTACACCTAATGAGAATGCCGGTAAAAGTCTTTTTTTATTACCTAAACCTCAAGGTTTAGGTTGTGCGGGATGTCATATTCCACCCACATTTGCTTTGGCTGCCAATTCGTTAAGCAATGGATTAGATGCCAATGAAACTCGTATATTTAAATCGCCTTCCTTAAAAAATAGTGCAGTTGGTCCGTACATGCATGATGGTAGATTTGCCTCATTAGATGAAGTAATCGAACACTACAATTCCGGAATATTGAATGGCCCCGCCTTAGACAATCGTTTAAAAGGACCCAATAACACGGTTCAACAACTGAATATGACCCCTTTGCAAAAACAACAATTGAGAGCCTTTTTGGAAACATTAACTGATGCGGTTATTACACAAGATCCAAAATTTAGCAATCCCCATTTATAAAAAAAGTCCCAAGAAATTCTTGGGACTTTTACTTTTATAGTAAAGTGTTTTTAACCTTTTAAAGCTTCGGCACCACCCACAATTTCAAGTATCTCATTAGTAATGGCAGCCTGACGAGCTTTGTTATAAGTTAACTTTAATTGATTTCTTAGAGCCGTTGCATTATCTGTAGCTTTATGCATAGCAGTCATTCGTGCTCCATGCTCTGAAGCGAAAGAATCACGAATGGATTTATAAAGTTGCGTTTTTAAAGATTTTGGAATCAAAGTCAAAACAATCTCTTCTTTTGAAGGCTCAAAAATATAATCTGAAGTTGAAACTGAAGCTCCAACTACGGGTGCAAGTGGTAAAAACTGTTCGGTTTGAACAATTTGCGTTGCTGCATTTTTGAATTGATTGTAAACGATTTCTATTTTGTCGTATTGTCCGGAAACAAATTTTTCGATGAGCATATCGGCAATTACAGCTACATTATCAAAAGTTAATTGGTCAAAAACCTCACTTTTGTTTTCAATAACCGTGCTTGTTTTTCGCAATACATCGTTTCCTTTTTTTCCAATGGCAAAAACATCAACTTGTTTTCCTGTATAAGCATCCGTAAGTACTTTAACTTGCTTAATAACGTTGGTATTGAAAGCACCACACAAACCTCTGTTTGAAGTTATTGCAACTATTAATACTTTTTTTACTTCGCGTTGAGCCGTAAAATCACCACCTATTTCACCTTCCATAGATGCACTTAGACCTTTTAAAATTTCAGTCAATTTTTCGGCGTAAGGTCTCATAGCCGTAATGGCATCTTGAGCCTTTTTCAACTTTGCAGCAGAAACCATTTTCATCGCCGATGTAATTTGCATCGTTGACTGAACGGAACTAATTCTATTACGGATTTCCTTTAAATTTGCCATTTTGAATAATGTGTCAATGTGCCAATTTTCAATGTGCCAATTAATTGTCTAATTGACACATTAACAAATTGACTAATTAATTATATTTCGCTGAAACCTCTTTAGCTGCACTTTCCAACACATCGGTTAATTCGTCTGAGAATTTACCGGCTTTAAGAGCATTCAATGTGTCTTTGTGCTTGTTATTTAGGTATTCAATATAATCTCTTTCAAATTCTTTTACTTTATTTACCGGTACGTTACGTAGTAAATTTTTTGTACCTGCATAAATAATAGCAATTTGATCTTCTACTTTATAAGGATCGTTTACTGCTTGTTTCAAAATTTCAACGTTTCGTCTTCCTTTTTCAATAACATTTAAAGTAGCCGCATCCAAGTCGGAACCAAATTTAGCAAAAGCTTCTAATTCACGGAACTGAGCTTGATCTAATTTTAAAGTACCCGATACTTTTTTCATCGATTTAATTTGAGCATTTCCTCCAACACGAGATACCGAAATACCTACGTTAATTGCCGGACGTACCCCTGAGTTGAATAAATCAGACTCCAAGAAAATTTGTCCGTCGGTAATCGAAATTACGTTGGTTGGAATATAGGCAGAAACGTCACCCGCTTGAGTTTCGATGATAGGAAGAGCCGTTAACGAACCTCCTCCTTTAACGATTGGACGTAAAGAATCTGGTAAGTCGTTCATGTTTTTAGCAATATCGTCATCTGCAATTACTTTTGCAGCTCTTTCTAACAATCTAGAGTGAAGATAGAAAACGTCTCCAGGATATGCCTCACGTCCCGGTGGTCTTCTCAATAAAAGAGAAACTTCACGGTAAGCAACAGCTTGTTTAGATAAATCATCATAGATAATCAAAGCTGGACGACCTGTGTCGCGGAAATATTCTCCTATAGCCGCACCAGCAAAAGGTGCATATACTTGCATTGGTGCAGGGTCTGAAGCATTTGCTGCAACAATTACAGTATAAGCCATTGCTCCTTTATCTTCCAATGTTTTAGCAATTCCGGCAACAGTTGACGCTTTTTGTCCTACTGCCACATAGATACAAAACACAGGTTGACCTGCATCATAAAATTCTTTTTGATTTAAGATCGTATCAATACATACCGTTGTTTTCCCGGTTTGACGGTCACCAATAACCAACTCACGTTGCCCTCTACCAACCGGAATCATCGCATCAATAGATTTAATTCCTGTTTGTAAAGGTTCAGTTACCGGCTGACGGAAAATTACTCCGGGAGCTTTTCTTTCCAATGGCATTTCATAAAGATCTCCACCGATTGGTCCTTTCCCATCGATTGGATTACCCAAAGTATCTACGACACGACCTACCATTTGTTCCCCTACTTTTAGGGAAGCGATACGTTGTGTTCTTTTTACAGTAGAACCTTCTTTAATACCTGTTGAAGGACCTAACAATACTACCCCAACATTGTCTTCCTCCAAGTTTAATACGATAGCTTCCAATCCGTTGTCGAATTGTACTAACTCTCCGTATTGTGCATTTGATAAGCCGTAAACACGAGCAATACCATCTCCTACTTGAAGAACTGTTCCTACCTCTTCTAACGAAGCACCTGATTCAAAACCAGATAATTGTTTTTTTAATATTGCTGAAATTTCAGCAGGTTTAATTTCCGCCATTGTTTTATATCTTTATTGGAATATTAATTACTAAATTCTCTCTTTAATTGTTGCAATCTGTTTGCTACAGATGCGTTGTATTGTTGATCGCCAATTCTCAAGATAAATCCTCCAATGATAGTTGGATCTACCGTATTGATTAACGTGATTTTCTTATTTGAAAATTCTTTTATTTTGGCCAAAACTTTTGCTTCTAAGTCCGGAGTAATTGGGAAAGCAGTGGTTACTTTTGCCACTTCAATTCCGTTTAACTCATCGTATTGAGCATTATATTGTTTTGCAATTTCTCCTAAAATCTCGAAACGCTTATTTTCTTTTAGCAACAAAAACAATCCTTTGGTGTCATTTTGAACGGAGGCAAATATTTCAGACAAGGCATCGTATTTTGCTTCCGGTTTTACTACAGGACTAACTAAAAAAAGCTTTAATTCCTCATTAGAATTTACCGTTTCGTTAATCAATTTCATATCTTGATTCACCGCATCGGCTCTTCCGTTTGAAACAGCATTTTCTATAATAGCTTTGGCATATCTAATCGCAGCTCTTGACATACGGATTAATTTAATTTTGCATCGCCTAACATTTTCTCAACCAATTGGGTTTGAGCTTCTGTATTGGATAATTCACTTTTTAATACTTTCTCTGCAATCTCAATAGACAACGTAGAAACTTGATTCTTCAATTCGGCCATCGCTGCATTTTTCTCGCTTTCAATAGCAGATTTTGCCTGAGCAATCATCTTTTCTCCTTGAGCTTGAGCTTCGGCTTTGGCATCGTTTATCATTTTCTCTTTGATTTCACGAGCTTCTTTAAGCATGACATCACGCTCTGCTCTGGCTTCGGCTAATAAACGCTCATTGGAAGCGGTCAAGTTTTGCATTTCTAACTTAGCTTTTTCAGCTGCTGCTAATGCATTGTTGATTGATTCTTCTCTGCTTTTTACAGCTCCTAAAATAGGCTTCCAGGCAAACTTTTTCATTAAGAAAAAGAAAATAACAAAGATGAGCGTTGTCCAAAAAATTAAACTTTCCGGTGAAGTTAAGTTCATGTTTTATATAGATTAAATAGTTTTACTTGTTTTAAAAAACCGTTTCGCAACCAACCGTTACGAAACGGGTTCTTTTTTTAAAATTACTTTGCAATCAAAGCAACAACCACCGCGAAAAGAGCTACACCCTCAATAAGAGCCGCAGCAATAATCATAGCAGTTTGAATTTTTCCAGCAGCTTCTGGTTGTCTTGCCATAGCATCCATAGCAGATCCACCAATTTTTCCAATACCGATTCCTGCTCCAATAACAGCTAATCCAGCACCGATTCCAGCTAATACCATAATGTTAAATTTATATAGTTAATAATTAAAAAAAACTCAATTTTAGTGATGGTCGTGCTCTTCAACAGCTTGACCAATAAACAAAGCAGACAACAAGGTAAATACATACGCTTGAAGTGCCGCTACCAACATTTCCAAAACACTCATGAACAATACAAAACCGATTGAAACCGGAGAAATCATCCAAGTTTTGAAAATATAGATTAATGAAATTAAACTCAATATAATAATGTGTCCCGCTGTAATGTTAGCAAAAAGACGAATCATCAAGGCAAAAGGTTTAGTAAACATTCCGATAATTTCTACCGGCCACATGATGGGGTATAATGCTTTTGGAACCGGTGGAGCAAATATGTGTCCCCAATAGTATTTGTTAGCACTAAAAGTAGTGATTAAAAACGTGATAAATGCCAAAACGAAAGTGAAATAAATATTTCCGGTTAAGTTAGCACTGAATGGGAAGAAAGGTATTAATCCGATTAAGTTGTTAATCCATATAAAGAAAAAGATGGTTAACAAATACGGCATATATTTTGCATAATTTTTGTGTCCGATGTTTGGAATAGCAATATCATCTCTTACGAATAATACCAAAGGCTCCAAGAAACCGGCCAATCCTTTGGGAGCCATTTTGTTTTTGTTGTATGAACGAGCAACTGCCGTAAACAATAAGAATAAAACAATAACCGACATCAACATCGAGAAAACCAATTTGGTAATTGAAAAGTTCAACGGTCTGGCTGCAAAATTTAAACCGCTTTTATCTGCTTCATCTGTGATTTCTGCAAATTTATCGGCATAGTAAATCACTTCTTTGTATCGCACAAATTGTTCTCCGTTTACTTCAACAATTTCTTTTCCTTCATTATCATGGTGAAATTTTGAAGATGAAAACACCGTCAAACCGTTATTTGTCCATAAAATAACCGGCAAATAGAATGAAATCGCATGTCCATTCCAATCGGCAATATGAAACTCATGCGAATCTCCAATGTGTGAATTAATCAAGTCGGTGGCATTAAACTCTTTATCCTCAGAATGTGACCCACCTGCAAATCCAGAAATGGGTAACAACGTTACTAATAAAATCGCTAGGAACTGAATGGTACTTTTTGCTATTCTCATTTTTAAAATTTAGCAGAATTTAATGTCGTTAAAATTTCGTGCAAAGGTACATATTTAATTAATAAATGAAAATATATCAAAAGAATTTTTAAGGAAAGTCTTCAAAGTTGTTTTGTTTTTAAAAATTACGCAATCATTTTACGTTTAAAAGTCTAACAGAATGAATGGTTTCGAAAAGCAAGAAAAGGAAAAAAGGGACAAAAAATGCACCAACATCCGGAATTTTATTTTCAAAATCGGATTGGATTAATGGCATCAAAAAAACTATAGAAGCCATCATTTTTAAAATTCCTGTTGCTAAAAAAGTGTATCCGGTTTTGTCAAAAAAAGTAGTATTGACAAATACTAAAAACCAATATAATAAAAAGGTAACACAAAAATGAAAACTGTATACCTCAATCAAAGAATAATAAAAAGAAGTTTCAGGAAGCAAAAAACGGGTTACCCAGAATTGTAAGCCAAAAGTAAGAAGGGAAAACGGGATAAACTGTTTAATAAAAGGCAATAGTTTTTCTTTCATTCGTTTTGCTTTGAAATGTTTTTTACTTGACGTATCACGTGGTATAATGCTACAAATACGGAAAATAACGATAAAATAATAGTAAAAACAGGGGTTGAATTTTGTTGTTTTTCATCTATCCATTTACCCAAAAGAACTCCTAATAAAATGATTACTCCCATTTGAAAGGGAATATTCATAAAAACCAACCATTTGTTAAGCGATTTTTTCTTCGGGTCCGGGTTCATTTTGAGTAGGTAATGTTTTCACATTGGGCTTCATTACGCAAGTAGCACTGAATTCGGCTCCCGGTTCTACTGCCAATTTGCCACAGACTACTTCCCCGTGAATGATAGCTTTTGATTTTAAACTTAAAATCTCTAAAACCTGAATTTTTCCATCAAACTTTCCTTCAATATCGGCATTTTTACATACGATATCACCTTTAATACTTCCGGCAGGGCCAATAACCAACTTCCCTTTAGAATAAAAATTACCTATTAAATGTCCGTCCAATCTAAAATCGGCAGACGATTGTATATCGCCCTTTATTATGGTTCCTTCAACTATTCTATTGGTTTTACCCAATAAATCGGTATAGGATTTTGAATCTTTTTTAAACATGACTATCCTTTTTTAGTGTTGTTTGGTGCCGGAGGTAACTGTTGTTGAAAATTTGATTCATTTCCTCCTTTTCCGGAAGAATTGGTTTTTCCGCCTGCAGGGGGCATATCGTTTCCTCCCGGAGGCATTAATGAGCCGCCTTTACCCGGGTTTTGTGTTCCGGCAGGATTTTGCATAGGAATTACAATCTCAGATTGTTCTTTTTTGGCTTGAGTTCGCTTGGGCTTGGGAATATACGGTGGCGGAACAACTCTCAAACTAGGGTCTAGGTATTCTTCTAAATTTTTTCTAATTTGAATGATTTTGTAATTCTCCGTAGAAACAATTACAAAAGGTTCTGCTATTTTGTATTCTTTAAATTCCTTCAATATTGAGGCTACACCTTTTGCATATTCTTCATCTTTTAATCCATGAATTACAATAAAGTTCTTGTCCGTTGTGTACAAATCAATAGAATGTGACAATTGTATCTGATTTCTTTCTTTTATGAATTTACTGATTTTTTCAAGTAATTCTTTGGTTTTTTTGTCTTCCAGATTATCTGCTCGATATAAAATCTTATACGTTGTTGGCGGTGCTTGGTCAAAATACAAACTTTCCAAATACGGTATATTATCATAAAGTAACTCTTCGGCTTGTTTGCCTTCGTCTGCGTTAGGATAGGTTAAAGCAACAAAGTTGAGCGATTTTTTGTAATCTTGAATTCCTTTCATTTTGGCTACAAGAGAAGCCTTGAGTAATTCAAACTTGGGCAACAATTCTTCTCCGGTAAATTTTTCAATAGCTAAATCGGTTTCTAAGGCCACTGCTCTGTAGTCTTGATTTTCGTATCGCTTGTATAAATTTTTATAAACAAGCTCCGGATCGTCTATCATAGTATCGGCAGAAGCGTTTGATTTACTTAAAATTTGAGCATAACGCGAATCGGGGAACTGCGTTAAAATTTTATCCTTAAGTGTCAAAGACTTAGTTGGATTGATAATTTCATACACTTTATACAAATTGTAAAGTGCCGGTAGAACCAGACGTTCTTCAGGTTTGCTTTTTAATAAAATTTCAAATCTATCGGCAGATAAGTAGTACTCTCTGAATTTCTCTTTGTAGATAACTCCCAATTGGTAATAGGCAAAATTGCGTTCTTTGGCAATACTATCTATCACGATTTTTGAGGTTGGTAACTGACTCAAATAAAATTCAGGAGAATACATGGGGTTGTCTTTTTCCTCTTTTGCTACGGTATCATCTTCTTGTTCGGGAGAATCAGGGCTTTCAACAAATGAAGTACCCGGCTTTTGATTTAATCTCCAATAACCACCCATACTTCGTTTTCCCCATCGCTTTACAAAGTCGAGTTTTCCCTGAGCCAAGGTAGCTGCATTGTAAAAATAAAACGTTGACCCACTGCTTCCTGTTGTTAAACTGGCCGAATTTTTAAAGGAAAGTTCTTTTGATTCTGTTGTAGGATTGGTTTTTTCTTGAGCAGCGGTTTTGGCATTTGTTTTTTTCAAGTCGGTTATATAGGCTTCATAAAAAGCGATTTGATCTTCTTTTGAAAGCGAAACCACATTCAAAATGCTATCATTTCTTTGAGCAATACCTTCATATTTAATCACATCAACTAAATTGTCTCGTTTCTTTTTGATGGCTTTAAATTCGCGAGTGCGAGGTTGTAATAAAACCAAAGTACTGTCGTAATACTGTCCCGATGTTTGGTATTTGGCTTTGTAAAAATAAATTTCACCTAAGTTTCTGTAATTTGAAGCCAATAAATAGGGATCTAACGATTGGGCTCTAAGTGATTTATTGTAGTTGATAACCGCGTGGTCCGGCATTTTCATTCCTTCATAAAACAATCCTTTTTGATAATACAAAACATCCAAATAGGGCCTGTTTTCTCTATCTTCAATAAGTTTATTGAATTGCGTTACAAAAGGAAGTGTATCCGCTTTTTGGTAATCAAAGTAAGCGGCTTGTTTGGCATGGGCTTGAATTACATATCTTCTGGGAGATTTTCGTTTCATATTTATTACCGATTGGTAATAGTGTAAAGCACTGTCTTTTTGCTTTTGCTTATCAAACAATTGCCCTAAAATGAAACGGTAACGAGCCTTTTCTTCATCTTTTTTTGTATAACTTAATGCTTTTCTGAGTCTTACTACAGCACTGTCTTGTTCTTCCAAATTAAGAAAAGCTTGAGCCAAACTGGCATTAGCATCTGCAAAAACTTGATCTTTAAACTTAATTTCGCTTAGTAGTTTTCGAAGGTTTTTTACGGCCAAAGCATCATTTTCCAAACGGATATTGGTACGCTCTCTCCAAATTTTGGCTTCATAGATTTTATCGCTGTCCGGATTTTTATATAAAATATAATTAAATGCTTCTAAAGCGGGTACAAAACGTTGGTCATAATACCTGGCTTTACCCAACAAAAGGTGAGCTTCATCCATTTGTGGGTTTTTTTCACTACCCCCAATAAGCATAGAACGTTTTTGGATTGCCTTAGTTGCTTTCTCTTCTGCTCTTTCAAAATTAGGATTTCTGCTTTCGCCGGGCATACTCGCTTCTTGGGCGACTTGCATGCGTTCTACTGGCAAAACTTCCCAGAAATTATCCTTATAATTGTTTCTCAAATCTGTCAAACCTTCTTCTAAAGCCAAATTACCGTTGTAAAGAACATTGAATTCGGTATTCAAAGCCTGAAAATTTCGGTTCAAAAATTTATCTTTTCGGGTAGAACAAGCCCCAAAAACGAGAATAGTTAGAGATAAGTAGAGTGTTTTTTTTGCAGCAGATTTCAAAATTAAAACATTTAATGGCATAACTAAAAAAAGAGCTCTTTTAGTATATAGCAAGGGTAAAAATACGTTTCTTTTTGAAATAGAGAAAAATATTGACTCTTTTTTGTATGCAGAAGCCTTTTCGGTTTTGAAAATTAGGCGTTTTGAATGCTATTCTGCAAAAAACGCTTCCAATTCTTTAAGGGTTTCCGATGTAGGAATTAGGTCCAGCTTGATTTCCCCTTTTTGTAGTGCTACAATACGATTGGAAACTTCTACAGTATGCTGTAAATCGTGACTTGACACTAAAATGGTAACTGTAGGGTCATCTGCCAATTCTTTGATGATTTTTTTCAATCGAATTTGAGTAGTCGGATCTAAATTTGCAAAAGGTTCGTCAAGAATAATTACTTCAGGTTCACCAATCAAAGCGGCTACTATTCCAACTTTTTTGGAGTTCCCTTTGGATAAATCTCTCAAATATTTTTTGTTTTTTAAAATCTCTCCATTAAAAAAATCTGAATATTTAAACAAAAAGCTATCTACATCGGCTTTGTTCCAACCTCGAAGTTCTCCAATAAAATAAAAATATTCTTCGGGTGTAAGGTATCCAATTAAAAAACTCTCATCAATGAAAGAAGAGGTAAATGGTTTCCATTTTTCACTTGTATTTACTTGAATCGAGTTGTTCGTTATCAGTCCGGTAGTAGGCTGAATTAAATCTAATAACAAACTGAAAAAAGTAGTCTTGCCGGCTCCGTTATTTCCAACCAAACCAAAACTTTGTCCTCTTGAAATTTCTAAATGTTCAATATTTAAAACCGTATTTCCATTGTAGGTTTTACTAAGATTTTTTACTTGAATCATGGATGTTGTGTATTAAGATTGATGATGATTAACTTTCTTGTTGTTTGTATCCGGATAGGATATCATACTTTCTTTTGGCATATTGCAATGCGATTTTTTGCATTAGATAATTTCGCAATAAAATTCCAACCAAGCCTAAAATTGCCAAAACAGCAACTCCTGTTTCATAAGAGAAAAAATAGTAGGCCAGATACCAAATTAGTATAGGAATTAGCAACAAGGGAAACCCTACAATCCATTGAGCTGCACCGGTTCCTTGGTAATTCATAAACGGACTCTTATCTAAATCAATTCTTTTTTTATTAAATGATCCTGAATACATCAAAATAGGAACGTTTACCCCTATGTTATAAAGAGCACAGGCTAAGTTTAATGCTAAAATATTGAGCCCAAAGAAAGCATAAGGCACACTCAAAATGGCCAATACAATAACCGAAAAAGTCATTAATCCGGCCTTAGAATTTAAATATTCTTTTAAAGGAATATTTTGAGACATCATCATAGAAAAATAGGCACTATCCCACGAAGGTATGAACTGTCCAAAATTTACCATAAAAATTCCGGTGACAAAAATCCCTACAAAAACA
This sequence comes from Flavobacterium sp., assembly GCF_036759525.1. Lineage (GTDB taxonomy): Bacteria > Bacteroidota > Bacteroidia > Flavobacteriales > Flavobacteriaceae > Flavobacterium. Next base: position 274,524 of record NZ_DAIOUN010000001.1, read on the forward strand.
AAAAAGGCCGGCATGCTTTGATAGGTTGGATTAGGATAAAAAATTAATCCATACAATAAGAAAAATAATGACATCCAAACGGTTGTTTTGGGTCGTTTGTTTCTCCAAATCAATTTTAAATCCAACTGTAAAAAAGGAGCCATTTTACCAAAACGTCTTACCCAATTGTAATCTACCGTTGAAACTTCTTTAGATTTGGTTTGGATTGATTCATCTAAATAAAATTTGGCTCTTAAATTGCTAAAATTCCAATAATATAAAGCGAACAGAATCAAAAAAGGCAATCCCATTAGAATTGGATAATCGATTAATAAACCTAAAAGTTTTCCAAATGCAACGGTAATTCTAAAAACTTCAAAATATTCCAATCCAAACAATAGTAATCCCAATGCCAAAAAAGGTAATAATCTTTTCAAATTGTCTGCAAATCTTTTCTTTAAAATGAAATTAGTATAATTTACACACAAGGTCAAAACATACACCGATACCATCCAAGGAATTATATTCCATACCGAAATCTTTTCTTTTACGGCATAAAAAATACCAAAAGGCACAATTAGCAATAAGGGTAAAATGTTGTAAAAAGAAAGCAAACTTTTTAACAATACAAAATGGATAACTTTTGATCTGGGTATAGGCACAACCAAAAGTGGTTTTATATTTAAAACCGGTAAAGATTGAAGGAAAAAACGATAAAATAACTCAATGACCAACCAAAGTAAAACAAAATTATTTACGGTTGTTAATGGGTCTTGGTTGGGGTTCAATTCTTTTGAAATAGGATACAAAGCCACTCCCAAAAACAAAAAAGCTGTTAAAAAGTAAACCGCCAAAAACCCTAATAAAATTTATAACGCAATACTTTTTCCAACGCTTGCCGACCTGATAAAAGATTTAAATTCTAATGAGATAAAACGTAGAAACATACAATTGCGATTAGTTATCAATTCATTTAAACCTAAGAATGTGAAATGAGTCGTACATGTGAAAAAAATGTTACAATCTAAGTTGAAAGAGAATATTCCGGGTAGGTTTGTTTTAGATATTCTTCGGCTTTAGAGGGAATTACTTTTACAATAATATAAGTCCCCAAAAACAGCAATACCAGAAATACACTTATACCCCAAAGTATGTAATCATTGGGTACACCACTACCGTAATTGGAAAATATATTGATTAAATGCAACGGAAAAGCAAAAACACCCGAGAATGAACCATAACCGTAAATAATTTCTTCAAACATCCACTTTTTTCCGGTTTGTTTTTTTCGCTTCTTCATTTTATTTCTTTCATAAATTAAGAATACAATTAGAGCTAAAAACCAAAAAACCATTCCAAATGTCATCAATTCATAAAAGAAAATGTATTTGAAAAAATAAAACAGTCCGACAATTAGTGTTGCTGTTACGGCAATTTTGGGAATAGAAAAGAACGCTTTGAAATGTTTCCATATCAATAAATGGTATTTTTTACTCAATGCTTTGCTGCGTTCTTCTACTACATCACTAAAACCGAAAATTCCAAATTTTTTAAATTCCTTTTGCAAAGCATCCTCAAAGGATATTTTGGTATTTTCTCTCCATTGTTCTTCAATAGCATTGGAAAGGTGATCCACCAATTCAGTTTGCAAATCATAGTGCTCTACAAAATGTTCGCGAGTGAAACGGTACAAGCGATCAATTTGTTCTTGATTAACTTTTAATTCCATATGTGCTTTTTTTTGTAATATTTTTGAATAGAGTTACCGTAAAAAGACAGAAAAACAATTGATATGAAAAGTATTGAGACATCAAACCAAAATACCTGTGTAACTTTATTTACATCAATTAATTGGGATATAGGAATGATGAGATAATTGATGAAAAAAAGAACTAAAAAAGATTGTTCCAAAACAAAAAATCGTTTCTTCTTTATGAAATGAAAAAAAATAAAGTGTGCTATCGCAAATAGGAAAAAAAACGAAAACCAATATGCGTGAAATTCTTCAATGAAATACGTTTTATCTAATTGATATTGAAAAAAATAAATTCCCAAAAAGAAGAGAAAAGCAAAAACAATTGAATTACGCTTTAATAAATACTTGCTAAAAATTCTAATAGGTTCAAAAGATTTAAATCCCCCTCCTGCAAAGTTTTTCAAAAGGGTTTTCTTATTCAAAATCATGTAATTTTTAAAAGCGTCATAAAAATCAATCGTATCCGTTCTCATTTTTTCTTCCACAGCCGAAGCGATATGATCGGTGAGTTCCATTCGAATATCATCATAACAAACTTGGCTTTGTTTGAGATAATTATCAATGAATTTCAGGTTTTGAATAGTTAATGTATTCATCTCAATAACTCAATTTAGGATTCACAATAGTCTGCATATTCTTTATAAATTCTTCCAATTCTGCCAATCGGTTTACCGTTTCTTTGGTGCCTTTTTCGGTGAGTTTATAGTATTTTCGCAAACGGTTATCTACTTTTTCAACTTCTACTTCAAGCAAACCTTCGGCCTCCAATTTGTGTAAAGCCGGATACAAAGCTCCCTCGGTAATGTTCAATTCACCTTGCGTGATGATTTTTACTTTTTGGGTAATTTCATACCCATACATGCGGCCTTTTTCTTCTAAAAGCTTCATTATAATGGTATTAAGACTTCCTTTATATAATGCCGAGTTTTTCATTTTAAGTGAATTTGAAACACAAATATACATAAGATTCTTATACATAAAAAACTTAGGTATAATTTTTTGTTTTATTTGCAATTTCTAAAACTACGGGTTTATTACCTTTGTAAAAAAAGAAAACTATGTCCACTTTCTATAAATTAGCAGTTAAAGATATTATTCGTGAAACACCAGAAGCGATTTCCGTTTTGTTCAACGTTCCATCCGAATTAAAAGAAAATTACCGTTTTACAGCTGGTCAATATATCAACTTAAAACTCACTTTAGACGGAAATGAAATCCGTCGTGCCTATTCCATTTGTTCTACACCTGAGAGTGGTGAGTTGAAAATTGCCATTAAGGCCATCAAAAACGGTTATTTTTCAAAGTTTGCCAATGAGCAATTAACCGCCGGGAAAGTTTTGGAAGTAGGAACTCCCGAAGGAAAATTTACGTTTGAACCCGATGCTTCACGACAAAAAAACTATGCAGGTTTTGTGGCCGGAAGCGGAATCACGCCGGTACTATCCATTTTGAAAACCGTTTTAGAACAAGAACCCAACAGTACGTTTGTATTGGTTTATGGAAATAAATCAAGTAACGAAACCATTTTTTACAACCAATTGCACGATTTACAATTGAAATACGTTGGACGTTTTATTGTTCATTATGTTTTTAGTCAGCAAAAAGCCGATGATCAATTGTTTGGAAGAATTGATAAATCGGTGGTAAATTTTGTGTTGAAAAACAAACACAAAGAGAAAGAATTTGACAAATTCTACTTGTGTGGTCCGGAGGAAATGATTAACACGGTAAGTGCTGTTTTAAAAGAAAACAATGTTAAAGAAAAAGATATAAAATTTGAATTGTTTTCGGCTTCATCATCTGAAAATGAAATTCAGAAATCATTGGAAGGTCACACCAAAATTACCGTCTTGGTAGATGGCGATGAAACTTCATTTGAAATGTCGCAAAAACAATCGTTATTAGAAGCCGCTTTAAAACAAGGTTTGGATGCTCCTTATTCTTGCCAAGGCGGAATATGCAGTAGTTGTATTGCGAGAATTTCTAAAGGAACTGCCGAAATGAAAAAGAATACCATTTTAACCGATGGTGAAATTGCCGAAGGGTTGATTTTAACGTGCCAGGCACATCCAACTTCGGGTGAAATTTTTGTGGATTATGATGATGTTTAGGAAAGTGATTAGTGAATAGTAATTAGTGATTGGTGAAAAACAAACTGGAAATATTTAAAAAAGCTCAAGCCCTTTTGGATAAACCGGAAGTGCAAGAGCTTTTGGCATATTGCGACCGATTGGAAGATGAATTGGTAGATTTAAAGTTTGAAAAAACCAACAACAAAGAACTGATATTGCTCGATATGATTCGGGAAGTTTTCAAAGGATGTAATGCTCTGGAAAAAGAACAACTGGAACACGAACGGTTTGGCTATGATGCACCTAATTATGCTGAAGTCGTTTCCAATTTAAAATCGTTTATTCTGGGAATGTGTAAAGACCATAAAATTTACTTGTAATTTATCACTTAAAACTGTGACTGCGAGTGAATAATTGAGATCCTTCCTGCGTCAGGATGACAAGATTGTGTGAAAACTGAGACTGAAAACTGCGACTGAAAACTAAACCCCCAACAAAGACTGAACTCTGAACACTACTTTTTCCGGTTCAATAGTTCGCATTGCCTCTTCATAACCTTCTACTTTCTTGTTTCCATAAATGGAAGTTGGCAAAAGCGGAAATTTCTCTCTATCTGCGGTGATACAATTTTCCAACGGTTGATTAAACGGTGAAAATCCGGCAAACGGGTGTGTGGCTCCCCAAAGTGTAATAACTTTTACACCTAGCATCGCTGCTATATGCGAATTTCCGGAATCCATGGAAAGCATTACGTCTAAGTTGGAAATTAAATCCAATTCTTGTTTAAATTTTATTTTTCCGGCAATTACAACTACATTTAAGTGATTGTTTTGCAATTGATTTAATTGCTGAATTTCCTCATTTCCACCGCCAAAAAGAAAAATTTTGATGGAAGTGTTTGTAGACAATTCATCAATCACTTTTTGCATTAAATCGAGTGGATAAACTTTTCCTTCATATTGAGCAAACGGTGCAATACCGACCCAATTTTGGTTTTTATTTTCGGTGATTTTCAGAATTTCATCTGATAAAACTGCTTTTTGGGGAAATTGAGGGTTTGTTAAATCAATTGAAAAACCGAGTTTTTTAAACGTTTCCACATGACGTTCCACCATGGGTTTTACGGGTTTGAAAACTTTGTTAGTCAAATTGGTCAACGCTTTTTTTTCCGCTCTTCCTTTATCTGTGTAAGCTACTTTTTTTCCGCTTAAAGCGAATAAACTTCGGATAACTTTTGATCTAAGAACATTATGTAAATCAGCAACCGCATCAATATCCAACTTTTTTAAATCGGAAAACAATTGAAGCAAACCGAAAAATCCTTTGTGGCGTTTTTGTAAATCAACCGCAAAGAAATGCACATTTGGAATTCCGTCGAAAAAAGGTTTAAAAAACGGTCGGGAAACCACAGTAAGTGTAAGTTCGGGATGTTGTTGAATTAATGCTCGCAAAACCGGAACGGTCATCGCTACATCGCCCATAGCTGAGAGACGAATAACTAGAATATGTTTTGGTTTTTGCGACAATGAATGATTTTTTAAAATTAAAAACCATTAAACAATTAAGGTTCATTACGTTTTGATACTTAACTCTTCTTAAATGTTTAATGGTTCAAATAAAATTACTTCTTATTCTGATACAAAACCGGATTCAACTCCTCGTCGTTGTACATTTTCATTTGTTTATAGACTTTCATGAATTTGTCTCCGCTTTCAATATCTTTCAACAATTGGTCGATAGACGAAAACATATCGCTTTTTTGTTCTAACAAAACGTTTAATTTTTCCTGACATTTGGCTCTGTGTTCCGGAGTGGCTTCTCCTCGATTGGCTTCTTCGCTCATGTGATAAATTTTTAAAGCCAAAATAGAAAGGCGGTCGATGGCCCAAGCCGGACTTTCGGTGTTGATTTTAGCATCTGCCTTTACCTGAATGTCTTTATATTTTTGAAGAAAATAGCTGTCAATATATTCCACCATATCGGTGCGAACTTGATTGGACGCATCAATTTTTCGTTTTAAATCCAGTGCCGCTACCGGGTCAATTTGCGGATCACGGATGATGTCTTCATAATGCCACTGCACGGTGTCAACCCAATTTTTGGCATACAATAAATGTTCAATTTTATCTTTGGGATACGGGTTGTTAACCGGTTGATACACATTATCATGAATATGATAATCGGCTATACTTTGTTCAAAAACAGAAAACGCAAATTGTGAAAACATAGGATTAAATTTTAAAATACAAATATACTTTTTATACCTTTATCAAACTAATTCAAAACTAAAACGTTTATGCATCTTCATTATATTTCGGAACAAAATAGCATTCTCAATCATTTTTTGGCACAAATTCGAGATGTTTCGGTACAAAAAGACAGTATGCGTTTCCGAAAAAACATTGAACGAATAGGCGAAATTATGGCTTATGAATTGAGTAAAACGCTGCCCTATGTTCCTGTAGAAGTGCAAACACCGCTTGGTATAAAAAAAACTACAGCTTTGGAAGACCATGTGGTTTTGTGTTCTATTTTGAGAGCCGGTTTGGCGTTGCATACCGGTTTTATGAACATTTTTGATAATGCCGAAAACGGATTTGTTTCGGCTTATCGTCATCATCCGAATAATGATGCTTATTTTGATATTTTGGTAGAATACCAAGCCGCTCCTTCTTTTGAAAATAAGACTTTAATTTTAATCGATCCGATGTTAGCCACCGGACAATCGATTGTAGCTGTTTTAAATAAATTGCATTTAGAGCAAAACCCGAAAGAAATTCACATAGCCGTAGTGATTGCTGCTCCCGAAGGAATAGCCTATTTAGAAGAAAACCTTCCGGCCAATTGTCATTTATGGGTTGCCGCTTTAGATGAAAAATTAAATGAGAAAAACTACATTGTTCCCGGTTTGGGTGATGCAGGCGATTTGGCCTATGGTGTCAAATTATAATTGAAAAATAAACAAAAAAACGGAGGCAATAACAACACAACCCACCAAAATTTCGGTTGTTAATTTGTCTTTAGTCATTTCTAAAAAAGAAGTCCCCATAATAGCAACCGGCAAAACTCCAAAAAGTAGCAAATCATTTGATTTATTAGGAGATACAACATAAATTAGAAGGGCAATAACAAAACTAAATAGAACCTTTTTAAATGATGCGTGCTGAATTAAAGGTCTTTTGGTAAGTGTTAGAAGTAACGAGAAAAAGAATAAAACCGAAAAAATAAAGAATACGGTTAAAGCTATGTTTTCAATAGGTTTTTCAGAAAGGGCAAATTCTGTACTAATTCTAATTTGAGAGCCAACCCAAGAGAGCCAATCGGTTTCCAATAGTAAACTAAAAAAAACCAACAAAATGCTTACCGTAAAAAATGCAATAAAGGGAATAAGCCAATTTCTGTAGTCTCTGGAAACATGAAACACTATAGATACAAACACCAAAAGCAAAAACAAAATACACCAAAAATGGAACAATGAGGCCACTATAATCCAAAAAGAAGCATCAAATATTTTTTCTTTTGGAGTAATCATCGACTTCATAGACATTAACCGTCTAAAAGCTAATATTAAAAAAAAAGAGGCTGCAATTAAAGCATTCGAATCAAAAACGCCGGGGATAAAAAGAAGCAATAAAAAATAAAACAACACCGTGTAACTATTGTCTTTACTCAACTCGTTACGTTTGGTTATAAAATTGACTAAGAAAATGGAAACGGTTAGGAAAATTAAGTTTAATCCTTTTTTTACGACTTCAATGCCTGCAGATTCTTGACCTAAACCCAAATGAATTTGGTAAATAACGAAACAAAAAATCAAAGCACTGGCAATTAAAATATAATTAAATGGTCTTGATTTACTAAAAATGCTTGCTATCATACAGATATTTTATACTTTTGTGGGTGTAAATATAATACTTTAAAGCATGAAAGCATTTTTCGAAGCAATCCAATACTTGTTTGTCGATATTTTATTCGCTCCTTTAGACGCCATAAGAAACTTAGAATTAAGTAGTTGGTGGGGTGCCAATACGATCAACTTCCTATTTATGATTATTTGTGCAGGTGCCTTAGTATACTGGGTAAAACAATTGAAATTGCACAAAGCCAATAACGAAGAAAATCAAGATACAACGGCTCATTCGTTTTTAAAATAAAAACCGAAGTCCGATTTTTTTAAATCTTTCTTCTCGTTTTTTTATTTAAAGATCAAAACCAATATCTTTTCTATAATACATCTTATCAAAATGTAGTTTTTCTATATTTTGATAAGATTTTTTTAGAGCCTCTTTGAAATCGTTTCCATACGAAGTAACGGCTAAAACCCGTCCCCCGTTTGACAAAACCGTTCCGTTTTCAAGTTTGGTTCCGGCATGAAAAACAATAGAATCTTTTATGTTTTCCAAACCGGTTATTGTTTTTCCTTTTTCAAATGCTTCCGGATAACCTCCCGAAACCATCATAACCGTAGTAGCACTTCTTGAATCTATTTCAAGTGTCATTTCGTTTAATTTTTGTTGAGAAACCGCCAGAAATAATGCAACCAAATCCGATTTGATTCTTGGCATAACCACTTCGGTTTCAGGATCACCCATTCGAACATTGTATTCAATTACCATGGGTTCACCTTTTACGTTGATTAAACCTATAAAAACAAAACCTTTATATTCAATTCCTTCTTTTTGAAGGCCTTCAATCGTAGGTTTTACAATTCGGGTTTCAATTTTTTCCATTAAAACCGCATCGGCAAACGGAACAGGAGAAACAGCACCCATACCACCGGTGTTTAAACCGGTATCGCCTTCACCAATTCGCTTGTAATCTTTTGCGGTAGGAAGCATTTTATAGTTTTTTCCATCGGTTAAAACAAAACAACTCAGTTCAATTCCGTCTAAAAATTCTTCAATTACTACTTTAGAACTGGCATTGCCAAATTTTTGATCCACAAGCATGCTTCGTAATTCCGTTTTGGCTTCCTCCAAATCATTAAGAATTACAACTCCTTTACCGGCCGCTAAACCATCTGCTTTTAAAACATAAGGAGGCGTTAAAGTTTCTAAAAAATGACATCCTTTTTCAACTGTTTCAGCTGTGAAACTATCATAAGCCGCGGTTGGAATGCTGTGTTTGATTAAAAACTCTTTGGCATACTCTTTACTTCCTTCCAATCTTGCTCCTTCTTTGGAAGGGCCAATTACGGGAATTGATTTTAATTCAGTGTCGTTTTTAAAAAAATCAAAAATCCCGGCTACCAAAGGGTCTTCTGGCCCTACAACAACCATGGTTACGTTTTCTTTTATGACAAATTCTTTTACTGCCGTAAAATCTGTAGGTTGTATGTCTACATTTGAAGCAATAGATGCCGTTCCCGCATTACCGGGTGCCACAAATAATTTTTTGCAAGTAGGACTTTGAAGTAATTTCCAAGCCAACGCGTGTTCGCGTCCGCCGGAGCCAAGAAGTAAAATTGTCATGTTGTGTTGTTTAAAAGAACTCTTTTCGATTTTTAATCTCAAAATGGTTCTAAAGCTGTTGTGGGGCAAAAATAGTTTGTTTTGAGGTAAAAAAAAAGAGGGTTGAATAGTTTATCGGTTGTGGTTTTTATATTTTTGAAAAAAAATCTTTGGAATGTTTAATTTATTTCTTCTCTCTTTAAAATTAAATGGTTTTCCTATCCAGAAAGCACAAGAAGAATTTGAGGAAATTTTAAAAATTCCTGAAGAGAATTATGAAAAATACCTTGAAAACAGAAAAAAGGAGATTGTAGAATTTCATTTAAATAACAACCCTTTTTACCGTAATTTAAACCCCGGAAAGCAATATAAAACGTGGAATGAGTTGCCGGTTTTAACCAAAAAAGATTTGCAAAAACCTCTAAAAGAAAGACTTTCTAAGGGGTATACCTTAAAAAATGTATTCCTAAATAAAACATCGGGTTCTAGTGGTGATCCTTTTATTTTTGCCAAGGATAAAAAAGCCCACGCTATTACTTGGGCTTCCATTATTCACCGTTTTGGATGGTATGGAATTGACTTTTCAAACTCCTTTCAAGCTCGGTTTTATGGAATTCCTCTTGACTTTTTAGGGTATTACAAAGAACGATTAAAAGACTTTTTGAGTCATCGTTACCGTTTTCCTATTTTCGATTTATCCGAAAAGGTTTTGGATACAATTTTGATTCAATTTAAAACTAAAAAATTTAACTACATCAATGGTTATACCAGTTCAATAGTGTTATTTGGTAAATATTTGCAAGAAAAAAACATCATCCTCACAACTATTTGTCCAACACTAAAAGTTTGTATGGTAACCTCAGAAATGCTTTTTGATGACGACAGAAGAATGTTGGAAAAATATTTAGGCATCCCTGTAGTGAATGAGTACGGTGCTTCTGAATTGGATTTAATAGCGTTTGAAAATCTACAAGGCGAATGGCAGGTAAACACGGAAACTTTATTTGTAGAAATCTTAGATGAAAACAATGAGCCGGTTCCTCATGGAAAAGAAGGCAAAATTGTAATAACTTCTCTATACAACTTGGCTCATCCTTTCATTCGATATGAGATTGGCGATATGGGAATTCTAGATGAAAAAAGTAGTGGAAAAAACGTTTATCTGAAAAAATTAATTGGAAGAACAAACGATGTGGCTATCCTGCCCAGTGGAAAAAAATCACCGGGATTGACCTTTTATTATGTAACAAAAAGCATCATAAAAGACGATGGAAACGTTAAGGAGTTTATTATTAAACAAACAAAAATTGATCAATTTGACATTGATTATGTGAGTACTACCGAATTAAATGAAATCCAAATAAAAGAAATAGAAAAATCAATTGCCGAGTATTTAGAACCGGGATTAACTTTTACATACAACCGAAAAGAGGTTTTGCAACGCACCAAAAGTGGCAAACTAAAACAATTTCAATCTTTACTTTAATTTCTATATTTCAGAAATCCTCTATAGGCCCAATGCATCAAATAATAGAGCGATTGAAATACCGATAAATTTTCTACTTCTCTATAAAATTGCCATTGGTACTTAATCAAATCGGTTTTTTTTCGGGATAAAGAATTTTTTCTTATTCGATAAATAGCCTGGGGCTGCTGAATACCGTAAGCAAAAGGAACCGCTTTTAAATACTGCAACCACAATCCCATATCTTGCCTTTTTCGTATAAGGGGCATGTATTTTTTTCCCAGTTTTTGGATATCCAAAAAAGCCGTAAGACAGCTAATAGAGTTGGATTTCAATATGTCTGAATAAGTTACACTTTGAGGTACAATAAAATCCGAATAGACAAAGTTGAGATTTTCATCAGCCCTTCTATAGGAAGAAAAAACAAAGGGAATTCCGGTTTTTTGAATAGTTTGAATACTATTTGCCATGAAATCTGGAAACCAAATATCATCTGCATCTATAAAAGTGAGGTACTGGCCTTGAGCCTGTTCAATTCCGGTATTACGGGCAACGGCTGGTCCCGAATTTTTTTCTAATTGAAAGAACTTAATTCGAGAATCATTTTTTTGAAGCTCTTTTACTAAGTCTGCCGTTTTATCCTGAGACCCATCGTCTACAATGAGTAATTCCCAATGGGTATAAGATTGATTTTGAACCGACAGAATGGTTTCGGCAATAAACTGTTCCGAATTGTAGGTAGGAGTAACTATAGATACTAAAAAATCCATTAGTAGGCTTTGTCTTCTCCTTTAAAGATATTAATTACCGTTTGAATGATAATTTTAACATCCAATAAAAACGACCAATTTTCGATGTAAAAAACATCAAATTTGATGCGGTTAATCATATCTTCATCGGTTTCAATTTCGCCACGAAATCCTTTCACTTGTGCTAGACCAGTAATTCCGGGTTTAACATAATGCCGCACCATGTATTTCTTGATCTTATTTCCGTAGGCTTTATTTTGTGACCAAAGATGGGGTCTTGGTCCTACAACCGACATATCGCCCATTAAAACATTAAAAAATTGGGGAAGTTCATCCAAGCTGGTTTTTCGTAAAATTCTTCCAATTTTGGTAACTCTTGGATCATTTTTTGAAGCTTCTTTTTCAGTAGTTTTATTGATTTTCATCGAACGAAACTTGTAGCAAAAGAATTCTTTTTCGTCTAAGCCGGGTCTGCCTTGTTTGAAAAAAACAGGCCCTTTGGATTCCAGTTTAATAAAAATAGCCAAGATTGGCACTAGCCATGACAATAAAAACACAATGACAAAGAGTGAAAAAACGATATCAAAAAAACGTTTGAAAAGTTTAGTAACCGGTTCGTGGAGTAATGTTTTTTGCAGTGAAAGAACCGGAAACATTTCGTAATAATCTATCTTCAAATTTTTAGAGAAGATTTGTTTCGTATCCGGAATAAACTTGATTGTTTTGAAGTGTTCGTCTGCAAATTCTACCAAATCTTTTAATTGATCATTACTAATTTCGTTTAAACTACAGTAAATCTCATCCACTCGATTTAACAAAACAAACTCTTTAACCTCCTGAATTTTTCCTACAATGTGTTCGTTTGACTTTTTATTAGAGAAAAATCCATAAAAGCGGTAACCGTAATCATTTCGGTTTTCAAAAAGTTCTTTTAAAGCAATCGCTTCTTCGGTATAACCAATAATAATAGCGGTTCTGTAATTACTACCGGTTACAATTCTATACTTTTTGAGATAATAAAAAAGTAAAAATTTCACAAATAAAATCAAACTAAATGAAGCCGTAAGAAAATAGGCTATAGCTCTACCGCTAAACTCTGCTTCTTTAGCAAAGGGAAAGAAAGCGATAACAACGAGCAAAAAAACGACAGCTTGTTTGAAAATCTTGGATAAAATTTCCACCGGTGTTGTAAAGCGATACACCTCATAATAGTCTACAAAAAAGGCGATTAAGCTCCAACTAATCGTTTGATATAAAAGATAAATTGGGAAATTTAGATTTAAATCTGCCAGAAAAAACAAACTCAAAGAGGTAATAACCAAAAGGTCTAGAAAGACACTTATGGGTCTAATGTATTTGGAATATCTACCTTTTTGAGCTGCGACCATACTAGTGAATGAATCCTGAAAAATCTTTGTGTTCTTCTTTTAACAGTTCTTCCGAAGATAGTGTTTTGAAATACTCATAGGTAATTTTCATCCCTTCTTCACGAGAGACTTTGGGTTCCCAACCCAAAATTTCTTTCGCTTTTGTAATATCCGGTTGCCTTTGCAACGGGTCATTTATAGGTAATGGATGGTACACCACTTTTTGTGTTGTTCCGGTAAGTTTGATAATTTCTTCTGCAAAATCTTTGATGGTAATTTCATCTGGATTTCCAATGTTAACCGGCAAATGGTAATCGGAAAGCAACAAACGGTAAATCCCTTCTACTTGATCGTCTACATAACAAAAAGATCGGGTTTGCATGCCATCTCCAAAAATGGTTAAGTCCTCACCGCGTAACGCTTGACCAATAAAAGCGGGAATAACACGCCCGTCATTTAATCGCATACGTGGGCCATAGGTGTTAAAAATACGAACAATTCTAGTTTCTAAACCATGGAAAGTATGATAAGCCATGGTGATGGATTCCTGAAAACGTTTGGCTTCATCGTATACTCCTCGTGGTCCTATGGTATTTACGTTACCATAGTATTCTTCAGTTTGAGGGTGTACCAAAGGATCTCCATATACTTCAGATGTTGAAGCTATTAATATTCTGGCTTTTTTAACTCTTGCCAATCCCAATAAATTATGTGTTCCCAAAGAACCCACTTTTAGAGTTTGAATGGGTATTTTTAAATAATCAATTGGACTAGCCGGTGAGGCAAAATGTAAGATATAATCCAGATTTCCGGGAACAAATACAAACTTCGTTACATCGTGATGGTAAAATTCAAAATGAGGTTCTTTAAATAAATGTTGGATGTTTTTTAAATCTCCGGTTATCAAATTATCCATTCCAATAACATAATAGCCCTCTGCAATAAACCGGTCACATAGATGCGAGCCTAAAAATCCGGCCGCTCCTGTTATAAGAATTCTCTTCATATTAATCTTTTTTTGTTGGCAAAAGTTGCGTGGCGGTAAACAAACAATAAAATGCTGTAAAAAAAACAACGCCTCTTTGTCGCCATAAGAAACTTTCTGTCAAAAATAAACTTATCATTAGAACTGCAAAAGCAATTTGAATAAAATCTTTTTGTTGTAGGGCATTTTTAAACACAATTGCAACCAAAAGCAATAAAATCAAAAAACCAAAAAAACCTAACTCGGCAAAATTTTGAATGTATTGGTTGTGAAAATTTTTATTTTGGTAGCCTTCTTGTGTTTCATTTCCTTGAAAAACATTATATGAATTAGCTTTTTCTTGTAGCTTTTTATAGGATGCATTCAAGCCGAAACCTGTCCAAAATACTTTCTCTTCTTGAAATAACTCATAGAATAAGCGAGCTTGATAAACCCGAAAAGCGGTTCCTGGAAAAAAATCGTTTGGTGAAAACTCTTTGTTTGTCCAGGCTTCATTGATACTTACTATTCTTAAACCCACTTCCTCTTTTGCTATTACGGTATGATTAATACTTTTTTCTGACTTTGCTTTTAATTCACTTTCTACAGAATCTTGGATTTTCCCCGTAAAAAAAACACTTCCAATAAACAAAATAAAGACTATTAGGTTTCGAAGCCTCAATTGTTTTCCTGTTTTGGTGAAATAAAACAAATAAACAATAAAAAGCAGTAAAAAAGTAATTAAAATAGCATAGGCAGATAATAATATCATAAAAACAAATAACAATAAAAGCGAAAGAGTTGTTAAATAACTTCTTGGGTTTTGCTGAATTAAAATGAAAAAAGCCATACCAACGTATACCGAGACATGAACCGCATTCAGTTCTTTAGGAACCAATCCGTGAAAGAAAAAAACGGAGACATCTTGTGAAATAATAAAAAAACTGAAAGCTTTTAGTGTAAAAAACAAACAATAAATCACAATAGAATAACTGTAAATTCTCAAAATTTGACTCAACTGTTTCCTACTGAAAGGCTTGGAAAGCATAAATAAAACAGGCACTAAAAGAAAAGCCGTAAATCGGGGTAATGCTCTTAATGACCTCTCTAAATCTATACTCCAACTCAGAGAAAGAATTGTTATAAAAAATAAAACTATGAGCGGAAATAAATTTTTAACCCAATGCACATTTTCTCTTTTAAAAGAGAAAATGACAGATAGAGCATACAAAACTAGCATCACATTGTTCAATCCATTGTGCAGTGGCAAGGTAACCAAAAGCAATACCATGGGTAAAAAGGAATGGTGATTTTTAGATTCAAAAAGTATATCCTTAAAAAAAGTATTTATTGGATGTTGAGCTTTATACATGTTCTA
This sequence comes from Flavobacterium sp., assembly GCF_036759525.1. Classification (GTDB taxonomy): domain Bacteria; phylum Bacteroidota; class Bacteroidia; order Flavobacteriales; family Flavobacteriaceae; genus Flavobacterium. The sequence continues at coordinate 289,704 of NZ_DAIOUN010000001.1, forward strand.
CATTTGAAATAAAATAATTCAAACCCTTTGCAAGGTAGTATTTTTTTCATAATACCGGTAATTTTTACTATTGACTACTCAAAAATGTAATTAAATAACACTTTAGATTATATTTGCATTCAATCTCGTAGATTGCCAATTGATTTAAAATTTGACATAGAATCAATTTATTGTGATAGCATAAGTGAATTTTAACCCCTTTCCATTTGATGCAAAAATTTCGAATTTTATTTCAAAACAATTTATTTTTAAGCGGTATCTATAAAGGTATATCAGGTCTATCCCTTTTTATATCCATTCCGCTTTTAATACAGTTTTTGGGAGAAAACAGTTTTAGTATTTGGGTTCTAATATTTGCTTTGTTTCAGTGGATTTTATTAATGGACTTGGGTATTTCAAGTGTACTCAAATCCAAAATTCCGGTTCTAAAATTAGAGAATAAACCCTCACAATTAAACGCTTACATTAAATCAACTTACAAAATTACAACCGGTATTGCCTTCTTTTCTTTCTTAATTTTTTCAGTATTAATTTATTTTTTTGATATAACGAACATTTTAAATATTACCGGTTTTTCTCTTGGATTTATTCGGTTTCTTTTTGTTTTAAACATAGGTTTTTTTTGTGTTCAATTTATTCTCAATACACACAAGTCTCTTTATGTAGGTTTTTTAAAAGGAAAATATGCCGAAAAATCAATTGCCGTTAATCAAATTTTTTTCTTGATATCCTTGGTTTCCCTTTACTTATGGGGAAACGATTTTGATGCAGATACTAAATTACTTATGGTTTCTATTTGTAATGGTATTGTAGGGATTGGTGTGCATTTAGGGTATACGATGCACTTGTTTAAAAGTGAAAAAATTTCGTTTCAACAAAGAACAAAATCACCTAAAAATTTCTTGAAAGAACTTTACCTGATGGGTATGAAGTTTATGATTATACAAGTGTGCTTTATTTTTATTTTTAATTCTGACACCTATTTAATCAGTTATTTTTTTGGTTCAACCGAGGTAGTTTCTTATGAGATTTTGACCAAATATTTTCAATTTCCACTAATGGTTTTAATGGCGGCTATGTCTCCCTTATGGTCTATTTTTGCTAAAAAATATTATGAAAAAGAATACCATTGGTTGCTTGACGGTTTTCGCAAATTCAACTTAGGGTTTTTAGTTATTTCTTTATTATTTGTATTTTTTGCTTTGTTAGCTCCATGGATATTTCCTCTTTGGATTTCACCTGATTTTAACTATTCTCAAACGTTATTCATTTCAATTGGATTCTTAACCTTATTTCGATTGTATTCGCTTTTTTATGGTTTTTTTCTAAGTGGTATCGGAGAATTAAAGAGGTACATCCTAACCTTGGTAGTAAGTGTCTTGTTAAAAATTCCCATCACCTATTTTCTTATTCAATTTCATTTTGGAGTTTCTTCAGTAGCTATAGCTTCTGCAGTTTTGGTATTCATTTGGTGCTTTTTACAACCCTGGGAATCCTACAGAATTGTAAAAAAGAATCTCACACACAAAATCATTTGAAAAAAATTTCTATATCTTTCCGCACCATAGTCAAAAATTAAATAAACAAACCAAACTTAAATGAACAAACTTTCTATAATAATACCTGCTTACAACGAAGGTCCAACTATTCATTTTATATTAGATAAACTTCAAAATGTTACATTACCTAATGGCATTGAAAAAGAAATCATTATTGTAAACGATTGTTCTAAAGACAATACTGAGGAAGCTATTTTAAAATACATTGAAACTCATCCTGATATGTCGATTCAATACTTTAAACATGAGGTAAACAAAGGCAAAGGAGCTGCACTACACACCGGAATTAGTAAAGCTACAGGTGAATATTTAATTATTCAGGATGCAGATTTAGAATACGACCCCAATGAATTTAATTTATTGATTCAACCGGTTTTAGATGGTTTTGCCGATGTAGTGTATGGTAGCCGTTTTATGGGCGGAAATCCACATAGAATCTTGTTTTTTTGGCACACAATAGGCAATAAGTTTTTAACTTTTTTATCTAACATGTTTACCAATCTTAATCTTACAGATATGGAAACGTGTTACAAACTTTTCAATACCAAAATCATTCAACAAATTCCACTTCGTGAAAAACGTTTTGGCTTTGAACCCGAAATAACTGCTAAAATTTCACGAATACCCAAAATTAGAATTTATGAAGTGGGTATCTCCTATTACGGAAGAACCTATGAAGAAGGCAAAAAAATAGGTTGGAAAGATGGTTTTAGAGCTATTTATTGTATTTTAAAATATGGTTTATTCAAAAGATAAGATGTGATACTTCTGACAACAAATCTTTTTCTTTTATTTATTTTAATGAATGATAAATCTTTAAGTTTATCTTTCATTAAAGCATTACTTTTATTTTCTGTAACCGTTTTTGGAATAACTGAATTCCTTTCCTTAATTGGTTTTCTTGATCATATTGGAGTTATATTGTCTTGGTCTTTTGTTAATCTAGTTCTTTTCTTTCTATCATATAAAAAAGGTCTCTATAAAAACATATTATCTAAAATTAAGAGTCAAATTGAAATTTTTAAAACTAGTAAGCAGTCTTTTAAAATTTTACTTTGTATTACTATTTTAATAATTATAGGCCTGTTTTTTCAAGGTTTTGTTTATCCGCCTAATAATTGGGATTCTCTAACTTATCATATGTCTAGAATTATGTATTGGATTGGAAATGGATCTGTAGATCATTTTCAAACTCATATTTTGAGACATTTATACCAACCTCCTTTTGCTGAATACGTCATTCTTAATTTAAATTTAGCTAACGGAAATGATTATTTTTCAAATAATGTACAAGGGGTTTATTTAATTGGGTGCCTTTTTGTTGCTATTGCTATTTTAAAAGAAGTTGGAGTTAGTGAAAATTATAAACTTTTTGTTTGCTTATTAATCTTAAACACACCAAGTGTCCTTTTGCAGGCAACCACAACTAAAAATGATATTGTAGTTGCTTTTTTTATTTTAACTACAATTCATTTTTTTAGAAAAATAATTCAAAGCAATCAACCCTTAGATTTTATTTTTCTTGGACTGTCGATAGGTTTGGGAATGTTAACTAAAAGTACATTCTATGTTTTTACTGCTCCTATTATCCTAATTTTAGGAATATCTTTTTTATATAAAAATGTCAAGACTAAATCCTATTTTTGGTTAACACATTCAATTATAGCCATAGTAATTGCATTGTCAATAAATACAACTCATTTTTATAGAAACTATAAAGTAGATCAAGATATCTTAAACATTGATAAAAACGAAGCAAAAGGTTATTCAAATGAATCCATGTCTGTATCTTTTTTTACCTCAAATTGTATTAAAAATATAGGGTTACATTTAGGTTATCCGTTCCAAGATGTATTTGATAAAGGAATTAGGAAATGGCACGAAAAAAACAATATTGACATTAATAATCCCAAACTTAATTATCTTGGTATACCCTATGAAGGTGCAAGAAAGTTGACTACACACGAAGATTATGTTCCAAATACATTTCAATTTCTTTTTATTTTTTGTGCTTTTCTATTTACAATTTATCAAATGGTTCGGTATCGAAAAATTAGCTTATTCCTTTTATCACTTTGGGGCATCTTAATTCTACAAATAATTTTATTTGTATTGTTTCTAAAATGGCAACCTTGGCATACACGTCTTCACATTCCTTTGTTTATAGAATCTTGTATAATTTTAGTACTAACATTTAAAGAATATAAAATTCGCAGATTAACGGGAATCATCGTTTTGACAATTTGTCTGACTGGTTTTATTTTTTATTTTGTTTACAACAATTTACGACCACTTATAAAACATTCTAAATACACAAAAGATGTATCATTTTATGAAAACAGATACAGAAATTATTTTAGTAATCAACTAAATCTTCACGGTGAATATAAAAAAATCAAAGAAAGTATAATAGATAATACCACTATTGGTCTTTTTATGTCTGATTGGGAATATCCATTATTCAAAGATTTCTATTATGATCACATAAAATTAAAAGCCATTAATGTCTTAAATAATACCAATAGAATCAAACAGGACGAATTACCGATTGATCAAATTATTTCAAATACAATTAATCAACCATTTATTGAATACCAAGGCAAAAAATATTACAATCAAAACTTTAATAATTTGTACATTTGGAGCTATAAATAAGTTGAAAGCCCAAGACTAGAGATAAACCATAAAAATGAATTCATTCCTACTTCAAAATAAAAGCTTCCTACTCAAACTAAAACGCTTATTTAATTCGGTAACACGCATTGAAATTTCAAAATATCCGAGTCCGGAATTAGATAGACGTATAAAATTGATTCAATCCAATCAAATAGATGTCATTTTAGATGTGGGTGCCAATATTGGTCAGTATGGAGGTGAGATGAGAAATTTAGGATTCAAAGGTCAAATCATTTCTTTTGAACCGATGCAAGAGGCTTTTACTAAATTGGCTAAAAATGCAAAAAACGACCCGCTTTGGGATGTTTACCACTCTTCATTAGGCGAACGCGATGGCGTAGCGGTTATTAATATTTCTAAAAACTCTGTTAGTAGCTCTTTACTAAACAACCTTCCACAACTAACCGAAAGTGCTCCCGAAGCCTCCTTTATCACACAAGAAGAAATAAAAATAGCGAAGCTTGATACGCTTTTTGATTCTTTGCAATTAAACGGTAAAAAAATCTATCTCAAAATAGATACCCAAGGTTATGAAGAAAAAGTTTTAGAAGGTGCTCTAAATAGCCTAAGTAAAATCAATGGAATTCAAATAGAAATGGCTTTTATTCCAAGTTATGAGGGTGCATTAACCTACGAAACCATTAAACAAAAATTAGAAAACTTTGGTTTTAAGTTGATGGCTATTGAAAACGGTTTCTATGATAAAAAAACTGGAAAACAGCTCGAAGTTGATGGTATATTTTACAAACCCTAATTCTGAATACCAAATCCGGATTGGTTTAAATTTGAAAAAATTGGCTTTTGAAAATAAATATTAAAAAATATATTCTTTACTCTTCGGTTTTTGCCATTTTTACAGAAGCCTTTTTCTTTAATTATATTATTGATTGGAAATTATTGTATTTGATTGTTCTTTCAAATTTTTTACTCTTACTTAAAATCAATCACATCAAATTCAATCGCAACTTTGTTTTTATTCTTTTAGGATTCTTTATTCATGGCTTAGTTTGTTACACAGCCATAGGTATTCCCTATAATTTTATGCTTTCGCAAATCATTGGTATCGCGATAGTGGGATCTTACTTTTACAATGTGGTATCTCTTTTTAAAACCTCAGAAATCATAAAAGTTTATATAAAGATGAGTTTATATGTAGCCGTAATAGGATACATACTTTATGTTATAAATTACAACGAACCCCGCTACCGCTTGATGAGTATATTTAAAGAACCTGCTCATTATGTTGTAGTTGTTATTCCGGCTTGCTATTATTATTTAAAATCAAAGAAATATCTGGAATTTAGTATAATTTTTGGCACACTAATTTTATCAAATTCATCTTTAGGCTATATCGGTTGTGGACTTATGTTTATTCTGCCAAATTTAACTTTACGCAGAATGGGTTATCTAGTAGCACTTCTACCGATTGTAGGAGCTGTTTTTTACTATATTTACAGTGAACATACCTTCTTCAAAATGAGAGTTGATGATACCTACAACTCATTGAAAGTGATTCAAACCGGAAAATTTGATGAAAAAACCAATTTAAGTTCCTATGTAATGATTGGGAATTTATATATTGCCAGAAAAAATATTTCAGATCACCCTCTAGGAAGTGGAATAGGTAGCCATCATTACATGCATACTGAAAAATATTTGAAAGAAATGAGGCCTCCAGAGTATCTTAGAATTCAAAGAAGACATACCGATAATTCTTTTGATGCCAACTCATTAGCAACTCGGTTATTTTCTGAGTTTGGCCTTTTTGGAATTATCGGAGTATTTTTGTTTTTGTATTACAGTTCTACCGTTTTTAAAAGACCTGATTTGTTTTTTGCTCAAGGAGTATTTATTTATTTTTTACTAAAATTATTTCGAGATGGACACTATTTCCCTCCAGAATTATTTTTATTCATTTGGCTTTTCTACTTTAGTGTAAAAGAGCAAAAACAAATTTTCAACAACTCCAAAACTCGTGAAGCCTAAAGAAATTTTCCATATTGCTGAAGACTTAACTTATGAAAGTGGTGGTTTACGAACCATGATTTCAAAATTAGACCACTATTTAAATTCATCTGATGATTTTAAATCCAAAGTTATTACCCTTCACAAAGAAGCTTCAGACTCTTTTCACGAATTGTCTAGCAAAAGAAATGCTTGGCACTACAATTCTGATTTGTCAACCTACTTACAAAAGACCATTCAGTCCAATTCAATAATTCATCTGCATGGAGTTTGGATGTATCCACAATACATTGCTTCTAAAATAGCAAGAATCAAAAAAGTACCATCAGTCTTAACTGCCCACGGAATGTTAGAGCCGTATTTGTTTCAAGATAAAGGTTTTAAAAAACAAGTGTATTACCATTTGATATTAAAAAAACTACTTCAAAACACTACTGTTTTACATGCTATCACGAGTAATGAAAAAGAAAATCTATACCGTTTAAGTGGTCATAAAAACATTGTTGAAATCCCTAACTTAATTTCTATTGATGAAAATTCTAAAAGTGCTTTATTTAATCCCGAAGAGGACTATTTTTTATTTTTAGGTAGATTTCATAAAGTTAAAGGAATTGAATTGCTCATTCAAGCATTTGAAAAAATAGAAAATAAAAAAATTAAACTCAAACTAGCCGGGTTTCCAAATGAATATTCACAAACCATCAAAAAACTCATAGAATCTAAAAATTTAAATTCCCGAATTGAATGTGTTGGAGAGTGTATTGGAGATGAGAAAGTGAAACTATTTGGCCAAGCAAGAGCCTTTGTAAATCCTTCCTATTCTGAAGTCATCGGAATGGTGAATTTGGAAGCTGCTTCTCTTAAAACACCCGTAATAACTACATGGAATACTGGATTAAAAAAAGAATGGAATAAAAACGGCGGTATTTTAATTGAACCAGAATTGGAAAATTTAACCCAAGCTTTAAATGAGGCATCACATTGGAGCACTAATGAACGAATTAAACGAGGAAATCAACTTTCCGAATTTACATATAACGAATACTCTTGGGAGAAAAAAGGCTGGCTTTGGAATGAACTATATAACGATTTAAAATAATAAAAGAGTTGTTTCCAACTCTTTTATTTTAATTCATCAAAACCGATTCTAATTGTTCATTTCCTACAAATCCTGGAGGATAATCACCATCAAAACTCAAGTCGTTACGCATCATTTTTTCATCCCATTTCATCCCGGAATTGGCATTAAAATAGGGTACATATTTAAGTGCACTACCTTCCAGCATTACTTTTTCGTTATTCAAGACGGTTACCCCTTTTAAGTCCAAATGCTTTTGTTCTTTATTGGTACTCAAAGTAATTTGAAAGTTTTCCAAATATACTTGTTCAGGAATTGCAACTGTTATTTTTTGAATCATTTCTTGTCCTTTAACTGAAACCGGAATGGGATTTTCATAATCCCAATACCCATCCTTTTTTATTACAACAGACAAACTGTCATCAAACTGATAAACCGCTTCTAATACAATGCTGAACTTATCATTTACGGGTGCTTGAACTTCTTTTTTTTCTCTTCCGCAAGAGACCAAAACAAGTGCAAAAACAAAAATTAATTTTTTCATGTTTAAATTAAATTAGCGGAACAAATTTATACATATTTTCTATTCGAAATAAAAAAAGAAAATTATTTTTGGAAATTATTTAATCCCTCGTTTTATAGCATTTCATCAAAACTAAAATCACTACATAATTTAATGATTTTTAGTAATTAAATCAGAATCAAATCAAAATATCCTTCTAATGAATAAAATTTTTAAACCTCTGTCTACCATTCAAATTTTAGGAATTTCTTTCATTAAAGGTAAAGTTTCAGATGCGTTTCTCTATTTAAAAAATAAAGGAGGATTGATGACAGTACCTGCTGCACCAGCATTGGTAACTATTACCTATGATAAAGCCTATTATCAATCTTTATTAAAATCCGACTTAGTTATTCCGGATAGCGGCTATATGATTTTGATTTGGAACATGATTTCTTCAAATAAACTTTATAAAATATCGGGTTTAGAATTCATAGACTATTTTGTAAACGAATCTAAAACCATAAACCAAAGTAAATTACTTTTAGTAAATCCAAGTCATGAAGATGGTCAAATTAATCTAAACTATTTAGTCTCTAAGGGATTTAACGAAGAAACAATATACAACTTTACCGCCCCTTTTTATGGTGACAATGTAATAGATACAGACTTGATAGAGTTATGTGAAAAAATCCAACCAAAGTGGATAATGATTAACATTGGTGGAGGCACTCAAGAAAAATTAGGCCTCTTTCTAAAAGAAAACCTCTCATACAAACCTGCAATAATGTGTACGGGAGCTGCAATATCATTTAAGACAGGCCGACAAGTTAAAATGCCGCTTTGGGTTGATCGTATGTATTTAGGTTGGTTATCTAGATGTATTTCTAATCCCAAAGTGTTTATTCCTAGATACTTAAAAGGTTTTAAACTCTTAAAACTCATTCTTCTACATAAATCAAACACAATCAAGTAATAACATGGTATGATGTTGTTGTTAATTTATCAGAAAATTGAGATAGAAATTTTCAATTTAAAACCAAAAAAACTAACTTTGTTATTTAATTTTAAGCGTTAGTATGAAAAAAGTATTAGTTTGTGGTGCAGGTGGATTTATTGGGGGGCATTTGGTAAACAAATTAAAATCATTAGGATTTTGGGTAAGAGGTGTTGATTTAAAAGAAAATGAATATGGAAACAACAACTCAAACGAATTTATTTTAGGCGATTTAAGAGACCCAATTATAGCAAGTAAAGTAGTTCAGGATATAGACGAAATCTATCAGTTAGCCGCAGACATGGGTGGAGCCGGATACATATTTACCGGTGAACACGATGCTGATGTTATGAATAATTCTGCTTTATGTAACCTAAATATTTTAGGTGCCGCTCAAAAATCAGGTGTGAAAAAAATTTTTTACTCCTCTTCTGCTTGTATGTATCCTGAATACAATCAAATGGACCCTAATAACCCCAAATGTTCTGAGGATTCTGCGTATCCTGCAAATCCGGATAGTGAATACGGTTGGGAGAAATTATTTAGCGAACGTCTTTATCTTTCTTATCATAGAAATTATGGAATGGAGGTTCGAATAGCTCGTTTTCATAATATTTTTGGACCCCAAGGAACATGGAATGGTGGAAAAGAAAAGGCTCCTGCTGCAATGTGTAGAAAAGTTGCCGAAGCCAAAGATGGAGATGCTATTGAAGTCTGGGGTGATGGAAAACAGACCCGCTCATTTTTGTACATAGACGAATGCGTTGAAGCTGTAATTCGTTTAATGGATTCTGATTTCACAGGCCCTGTTAATATAGGTTCAGAGGAAATGATTTCAATTAATGATTTTGCCAATATGGCTATTGCAATTTCCGGAAAAAATTTAACTATAAAAAATATTCCTGGTCCAACAGGAGTTAGAGGAAGAAATTCTGATAATAAACTTCTAAAAGAGAAATTAAACTGGGAACCAACCATGTCTTTACTAGAAGGAATGAAACTCACTTTTGAATGGATTAACACTCAAGTTAAAAAACACGAATCTGTTTTTTAATAAATCCTTTAGGATATCTTTTTACCATGATTAAATCAATCCAAATCAAAGATTTTATTGTAAAAAGATATCCTTATTCTATCTTACTTTTATTCTGTTTTCCTTTACTTAAAGAAAATTTATCTTCCCTTGCCTTTTTAATTTTTGGGTTATTAACAATCGCTGTAAAATTTGGTTTTTCAAAAGGTGAAAAACTAAACAAAAAAATTCTTGTTTTTACTATCCCTTTTTGGATTATTCTGTTAGACGCATTTTTATATGGTAGATTGAAAGAAAGTGGAAGTGCAATAAATCACGCCTTGCTCTTTTTATTGTTTCCTGTAGTGTTTTATTTAGCACCTTCTTACTTATTTACTAAGGAAAAATTACACCGCTATTTCAATTTACTAACTTGGGTTTGTGTGATTTTGGGAGTTTCCTATCTCTTATTGTTTGTATTAAACAAACCTGTTTCTAGTTTAATTGAAACCAAATACAACAGCTCATTATTTCGTGATTTTGTTTACAGTGAAACAAAAATATTTAGCATACATCCGGCTTATTACACTTCAATTGTGATTTTTTGTATGGCTTACCAATTAAAAAATAATACAATCAATCCTAAAATTATCAATAGTATCATTCTCTTATTTTTATACGTTATCACTTTTTTAATGCTAACGAAATTAAATATTGTTGTAATGAATCTAATTCTAATTGTTTACATTTTATTCCATACTACAATTTCTCGTATAAAAAAAACGGCTTTTATATTACTAATAGTTATATCCATCATACTCTCGTTATTTTACGTCCCAGGGCTTTACATTCGGTTTGTTGAAATTTTTACAAGTTTTGGAATAAACCCGACAGGTGTAGCTCACGACTCAACTAATATTAGAGTAGCAATTTATACCTGTGATTGGGAAATTATAAAAAACAATCTTTGGCAAGGGATAGGGTTTTATGATATTCAAAATCAGCTTTTAAATTGTTTTGAATCAAAATACCATTCCTCTTTCTATGAAAATCACAAATATTTATCACACAATTATTTTCTGTATATATTGCTAGGATCAGGAATTGTAGGGTTTACAGGGTTTCTATATTTCTGCTACAGAGTTGTAAACTTTGCACTTAAAATTAACTCTTTCGTTTTTTATGTATTTATTTTAAATACTTTTCTAATGTGCTGTATTGAAGATTATTTTTATAGACAAAATGGAATTTATTTCTTTATGCTAATCTTTCTGTGTTACTTTAAATATTTTGATTCTGTAAAAGCCAAAAAAATTGAAAATATTTAAACTTTTAAGTTTATTTTATTTACTGTTTTTCTCAAACTCTCCTCCCAATTCTTAACCTCAATACCAAATGTATCTTTAATTTTTCTTTTATCCAAAACACTGTAAGCCGGACGTTTTGCGGGTGTTGGATAACTTGTTGTGGGTATGGGTTCTAAATTGATTTTGATGTTATTAATTTCAAAGATTTTATTAGCAAAATCATACCAACTGCATTGGCCCTCGTTGGAGAAGTTGTAGATACCGTAGTTGTTGGTTGTTGGTTGTTGGTTGTTGAACAAAATTATTTTAACCAAAACTTCGGCTAAATCGACTGCGTTTGTCGGGGTTCCGATTTGGTCGTTTACTACGGCTAGTTTATCTCTCTCAGTGGCTAATCGAAGCATGGTTTTCATAAAATTATTACCAAATTGTGAATAAACCCAAGATGTTCTAATGATGAAGTGCTTTTGCCAAGTTTCCTGAATCGCTTTTTCACCCTCTGATTTGGTTTGTCCATAAACACCGGTTGGGTTGGGAAAATCATCTTCAGTATAAGGAGAATCTTTGGTTCCGTCAAACACAAAATCAGTTGAAATGTGGAGTAAAATAGTGTCAAATTCTTTACAAACCTCAGCCAGGTTTTTTGGACCAACCACATTGATTAAATGAGCTTTTTCGGGTTCACTTTCTGCTTTATCAACGGCTGTGTAAGCCGCTGCGTTAATACAAAAAGAGGGTTTAAATTGTTTAAATTGTTGTTTAATATGGTTCAAATTCGTTATGTCTAACTGACTTGATTCACAAAAAACAAAATGTATATCCGGATAATTTGGTGCCAAAAACTGCAAAGCTTGCCCTAACTGTCCACCTGCTCCTGTAACTAAAACTACCATACTTTCTTTGCGTTTTCCAAGACAGGCAATAACCGATCTTTCTCTGAAATAATTAATTTTTCGGTATCAAAACCCCATTCAATTCCAATAGAACTATCATTAAAGATTATACCGCCTTCTGATTCTTTATTGTAAAAATTATCGCATTTATAAAAGAAAGTGGCTGTATCGGATAGTACCAAGAATCCATGTGCAAACCCTCTAGGTACAAAAAACTGCCTCTGATTGGTTTCGGATAACAATACGGCTTCATACTGCCCAAAAGTTTCCGAATCAGGTCGTATATCAACCGCCACATCCAAAACTTCTCCTTGTAAAACTCGAACCAATTTAGCTTGTGCAAATTCACCGGTTTGGTAATGCAAACCCCGTAAAACTCCTTTTGAGGAAAACGATTGATTGTCTTGTACAAAATGTACTTTTTGCCCCACTCCTTCTTGAAAAGTTCGTTCATTAAAACTTTCCATAAAATAACCGCGTTCGTCTTGAATTATTTTGGGTTCTAGAATAAAACAGCCTTTGAGCTTGGTTTCTGTAAAATTCATAGTGATAATGTGTCAATTTGACAATTCGTCAATGTGTCAATTAAATTAATCCCATTAAATGTGTTCCGTAGCCACTTTTTAGCAATGGTTCTGCTAACTTTTTAAGTTGATTGGCATCTATAAAACCCATTTTAAAAGCCGCTTCTTCGATAGCTCCAATTTTTAAACCTTGACGTTCTTCAATTACTTGAACAAACTGACTTGCTTGCATTAACGATTGAAACGTTCCGGTGTCTAACCAAGCTGTTCCTCTATCTAAAATACTAACTTTCAAATTTCCACGGTTTAAGTATTCTTTATTAACGTCTGTTATTTCTAATTCACCCCGTGGACTTGGTTTTATGTTTGCTGCGATTTCTAAAACGCTATTGTCATAAAAATAAATTCCGGGAACAGCATAATTCGATTTTGGCTTTGCCGGTTTTTCTTCTATTGAAAGTACTTTCCCATGGCTATCAAAATCAACCACACCATAACGTTCCGGATCGTGCACGTGATAAGCATAAATAATCCCTCCATTTGGATTGTTATTGGCTTGAAGAAGTTCTGCCAAACCGGTTCCGTAAAAAATATTATCTCCTAAGATTAAGGCTACCTTATCGTTGCCCACAAATTCTTTTCCTATAATAAAAGCCTCAGCCAATCCGTTGGGGTGTTCTTGAACCGCATATTCAAATCGGCATCCCAACTTTGTTCCATCTCCCAAAAGTTGGCGAAACAAAGGCAAATCATGTGGTGTAGATATTATTAATATCTCATGAATTCCGGCCCACATCAAGGTGGACAATGGATAATAAATCATGGGCTTGTCGTAAATAGGCATTAATTGCTTACTCACAGCCAATGTCAACGGATGTAATCGCGTACCGGAACCTCCGGCTAAAATAATTCCTTTCATGAAATTATTGGTTTTTTAAGGATTGTATTTTATAAAATCGCATCAAATTTCCGCCTAAAATAAATAAGAATATAAACAAGAATGGAAGTACAAATTTCAATTTTCCGTTTACCCCTTTGGTTTCTTTTTGATTAATTATAAAACTAATATCGCGTACTACTTTGCTTAAATTCACCAAATCTAAACGTAAATTCCCTTGTTCGCGAATCAAAAGATCTTTGGTTTTTATAATCTCATTTAATTGCGTGTTCTCATTAAAATAAACCAACTTATCTCCTGTATTGGAATTCATTTTGTTTTTAAACTGATTCAAAACCCCGTTAATTTGAGAAATTATAGAATCGTTTTCATTCATTTTTACTTGAATGTTTTGCAAAGACTCTTTTTGAATTTGTTTAAAATAATCCGATTCGTTTAAGAAATTAAGTATAGGTTCAACTGTTTGATCCTTTGAAGAAAGTTTTGAAGTCGTAAAAGTCAAGGTATGAAATGGATAGTTTTTACTGGTTATTTTACCTTCTATTATTTTGTCTATATTTCCATCTTCTGCCATTAATTTTAACAAGTCAAAATTTTCTACTTTGTTGTCTACAAACTTGTAAACATCAATAATGGGTTCAATTTTTATTTCACCTAATTTTTTGGGTTCTTTAATTCCAATCTCCTTTAAAAATATGGTGTCATTTTCTTTGATTTTAGATTGCAACAAATCAATTTGGGCGTAAACAAAATCGGTACTACCAAAATTGGGCAACACTATCATCTGATGGTTATAGGTTTTTACTTTTTTGTCTAGAAAAAATCCTATAGCGGCTCCTACAACAAAAAGCAACCCCAATACTACCGCATTTCTTTTCAAAAACAATATGAATTTGAAAATACTATTCAAAAATCGGTCATACAATCCGCTCACTTTTTGAGCTAACTGACCTAAGTCTATTTCTTGATTATCAGTATTGGGTGATGTGTTTGAACTCATATGAATTTAGTTAATATTAAAAATTTGTTCTAAAATTTTGATGGTAATCAAATAAGTAGGTTTTACACCAGTGGTGCCTAATCCTCCGGAGGCTAATGTGCTTCCGGTTTCTAAAGGGTTATCTGAGGCATAATAGGCATAACGTACTTTTACGTTTTCGGGTATGCTTTTTCTAATTTTGGAGGCCGATTGAATGGCTTTTTGGTAATAGGCTCCTTCCATTTCCAGTCCAATTACACCCCAAGTTGATTCATGGAAAAATTTCAATAAATCTTTGTTTTGTAATGAAGTTCCTAAAACGGTAACCATTGGGCCGGCAAAAACGGGAATATCATTACCCATTAACATGGCGGCTGTTAACTCGTTTTCAAAAGGATAGTTATCACCGGTTCCTTCATTGATATGAGCCGACGGAATCATGATATCTCCTTTTCCGCCTTGCAAAATTCCGGCTTTACCCATTATAGAAACCGACTCAACTTCTAAAAAGGTCTGTTTGGACTTGCCCTCTTTATAAGGTTTTAATAATTCGTCAATCGTTTCATAAGCTTGTTCGCCAAAAGCATAGTCCATTACAATTAATACCGGTTTTTGTCCGTTAAAGGTTGCTTTAGAAAAATTAGTTTTGGCAAAATCTATTTTCGCTGTATCAAAAACTTGTACATCAATATTGGTCCCCGAAGTATCCAACAAAGAAATCATTCCGTTTTTTAATGCAAATTCCTCAACTTTGCTACGCAAATCATTGGCTCCTGATTTGCTTAACTCTTCATAAATAAAAAAATCGGGTTTGTCTTTATATTTAGATTTTAGAACTTGAGTAGCAAATAAAGAATTCATTACACTGTGCATATTGGCACTAATAATGTGAATGGGTCTATTCAACAAACCGTTTTCTTTTAATACATCTTTAATTCGGGTAGCCCAAAATTCTCCATGTATATGATGCCCTAAGCGTTCTCTTAAAATAGGACTAAATGTAATTGTCCGTTTAGTATTGTCTACAACTTCTTCGATAGCCAATTTCCCCAACCAATAGATAATGTGTAAAAAACGATCCGGCTTTTCTGATGTTCCAAATGCATCATAAATATCAATAATTTCAGAAAAACTTCTTCCTAAAACATTTGAAGCATGAGAAATTGCTTTTTCTTTATCTATTTGAGACAATTTTTTTCCTTGTAACACATAATGTTCCACTTTTTTCCAATCGCGAGTTACTTCAAAATGGTTTTCATCCAATAAAACGCGATCTTTAATTTTATGCGATTCGATAAAAATAAAAGTCAAATGTGTTAATATGTCATAAATATCCGAACGTCCACGCGTAATTTCTACATTCATTTGTTCTTCATCAATGCGGTAGCAATTACGTCTTCTTTTAGGAGGAACGATGGCTTGAAAATGCGATTTAGAGTACCCTTCATCCGAAGTTAAATTGATGTATCTACACTCCTCAATTCCAACCGGAAGGCGTTCAATAACATACAACAAACCGTTGAGTTCTACTTTTTCCTCGGCAATAGAACCATAAATTTCGGGGCGTAATTGCAGTAACGCTTCCCGCAATGTCTCACCGGATACCCCCATGGGCTTATAAAATCCTCGGTTAAACAAATGACGCATAGTAATGTATAATCGCTCTATAGCCGCAGAAGATTCTTGAGCTCTGGAACGAGATATGTTTTTAATTTCTTTCATTTATTTCTGTTTTCTAACCTACAAAGGTAGTTTTTTTATTTTTAGTCGTGTAAATTTAGGAATCTTACTGCATGTTCTGCTTTTTTAGTCTATCAAATTTAACTTTACGGCCAATTCTACAGTTCCGTAAGATCGACGCAATGAATCGTCTTTATTTAAAACCATAAGATTTTTTCCGCCCGGAAAAAACCCCACTATTGAAGGCTCATATCTCATTCCTTTTTTTCGTCCTTTTTCACCTTGAACGGTGTAAATGTATTCGAATTTATTTTGCTCCAATTTTAAATATTCAAATCCTATAATCATACCATTCTCCGGAATTTTAATTTGATAAACCGAAAGATCAACCCGATTTAATCGGGTTCCCTTTTGTACGGTTATCAATATTTCATCTGTTACCATGTCGCCCAAAGGAATACCTTCGGCATTTACGTCATAAAAACGCAATCGCATGATTACATTTTTTAACTGTGAACGGGTTTTGAATTCAATAGACTCTAAGTATGGGTGCTTTCTTATTTTTTCATGCGGTTGTATCCATTTACCCCAAATATGAACTTCGTCTTGTCCGGTATTGGTTACTCCCGAATTGAGATTTATTCCCGAAAAATCGCCATGGCTTACCCTGTTTTTCCCTTTTCTTTTTTCTAAAACCACTTCTTGTAGTTCGTAAATTTTGGGTTGCAACCAAATGGTCTGACTTTGTGAAGCAGAAATTTTTTTGGTTTCATAACCCAAAGATGAAAAAACCAGAAATTGATGGGGTGCTGCTTTCAAATAAAAGGTTCCATCTATTTCTGAATTGGTTCCTAAATCTCCATTTTCTATCCAAATATTTACATACGGAATGGGTTTTCCTGTTGTGCTGTCTTTCACGGTGCCGGAAATTTGGGCAGAAAGGGTTGAAATGGTGAATAAAAGAAAAAGTAGTAGTTTGGTTTTGATCATTTTTTTGCTTTTTGCCTGTGATGCAGGAGATTGCTTCGCCAGTTCGCTGACGCTCGTGCCTTATTTCGACTTCGTCATCTTACAGAATGACAAAAAAGCACTTTATAAACTTTTTAATTTATCTGCAATTGCACGGTCGTTACACAACCGAGGCAATTTGTTTTGTCCTCCCAATTTTCCAATGGACTTCATGTAATCCTGAAAACCGTTCTGAGCCACATTGGTTATAACCAATGTTCGCAACACTTTTCCTTCAATCAAATCATTATAATATGTATTTTGTTTACGCATAGCATTGTCGATTTTTAAGGCAAACAATTCCGTGTTTTCGGGTTCGTTTTCAAATTCAATGAACCATTCATGATAAGGCAATCCGGATTCTGGAGTAATTTGTGGAGCAACAGTAAACTCATTTACTCGAACAGTTGTGCCATCCATCGCTTCTTTTAAAGCCTGTTCTACTTCTTTTCCTATCACATGTTCGCCAAAAGCCGAAATGAAATGTTTGATTCTGCCGGAAACAATCACACGATACGGTTTTAAGGAAGTAAACTGAACTGTATCTCCAATATTATAGGCCCAAAGTCCGGCATTGGTAGAGATAATTAGTGCATAATTTACCCCTAATTCTACTTCTCCAATTGTATATCGTTTGGGATTTTCGGTAAAAAACTCGTCAGCTTTGATAAATTCATAAAACATACCGGCATTTAGCAAGAGCAACATGCCTTTTTCGTTTGGCTTGTCTTGATAGGCAAAAAACCCTTCGGAAGCCGGAAACAATTCAACCGAATCGACTTTACGACCGATTAAATTTTCAAATTTAGCTCGATACGGTTCAAAATTTACCCCGCCATACACATACAAACTGAAATTTTGGAACAACTCGCCCACTTTCTTTCCTGACTTTTCCTGAAGTTTTTCAAAATACATTTGCACCCATGCCGGAATTCCGGAAATTACCGTCATATCTTCTTTAATCGTTTCGTTAACAATTGCATTTACTTTGGTTTCCCAATCGTCTATGCAATTGGTTTCCCAAGATGGCATACGATTTTTAAGTAAGTATTTCGGTACATAATGAGCTACGATACCGGAAAGTCTCCCAAGTTTAATTCCGTTTTTTTCTTCTAAAATGGGACTTCCTTGCAAAAAAATCATTTTCCCTTTCACAAAATCGGCATTTCCGGTTTCATAAATATAACTCAGTAATGCGTTTCGAGCCGCTTGTATATGAAATGGAATTGATTCTTTGGTAAGGGGAATATATTTGGCACCGGATGTTGTTCCCGATGTTTTGGCAAAATAAATGGGTTTGCCCTTCCATAAAATGTTGGGTTTTCCTTGTACAACCAAATCAACATAGGGACGTAACGCTTCATAATCACGAACCGGAACCTTTGCTGCAAAATCTTGAACCGTTTTGATTTGATCAAAATGATGCTCTTTGCCAAATTGGGTTTGAGATGCTTCCTTAATCAACCTTTTAAAAACCTTTTGTTGGGTTTCTTCTGGTTTTGAAGCCCATTTTTGAGTTTCTCTATTTACTTTTTGGGCTAAAAGTTTAGCAGCTAAAACTTTAATTCGCATAATTTCCTATTCAAAATCAATAAATTGAGTGGGGTCAATGGTGAATCCATCTTTCCAAAGTTCAAAGTGTAAATGCACCCCGGTTGATTCTTTTCCGGTAGATCCGGCCAAAGCTATTACTTCTCCCGTTCGTACCACATCGCCTTGCGTTTTGGTTAAACTGGCCGCATGTTTGTAAACCGATAAAATTCCTTCCCGATGTTTGATAATAATAACATTTCCGGTATTGGGTGTCCAATCGGCAAACACAACCGTGCCATTGGCAACCGATTTTATAGGGGTATCTTTGGCCACGGCGATGTCTACCGCAAAGTGTTTATTTTTGGCATTGTAGCTATCGGTGATACTTCCTTTTACCGGAGGAAACAAAACCAAACTTATTTTGGCTTGAGCTTTTTCAAAAAGATTATACTTGTCTTCCAATGCTACTTGTTCTCTTAATTTCTTTTCTTCTTCCGAAGGATTCAATTTGTACTTCGAAGGATCGGGAACTTCTTTTGCTAATATTGAATCTTTATTAAAATGAGCATATTCCAAATCTCCGGTTAAGATTTTTTTAATAGATTCTATGTATAACTCGTTTTTTTTAACTTCCAAAGCTAAAGAATCTGATTTTACTGCTAAAATAGTAGCATCCTTTTTCAATTTATTCGAAGCGTAACCCGGAATAAATTCTCGCAAAGGTGTAAAAGCGATAATATAAGTCGTGATTGAAATAAGAAGAATAGCCGAAACGGTAACTACCACAAAAACATTCATCAAGTTGAGTTTTAAAGAAAAAATCTCTTCAAATGTATCTTCATTTAAAACCACCAAACGATTTTTGGTAAATAACTTTTTTTTGAGTCGTTGCCTTTTCAGACGTTTTTCTGACATGTTTTTATAATTTATACACAAATATAGGAATTAAAGCTTCTGTAAAAAGCGTCTGATTTCTTGTTTTACACAAAGATAATGCTGTTAAACGTAGTTTTTAGTTAAGAATTGTTTAGAATCTGAACAATTACACTAAATTATTTTTACCTTTGTACCTCAATTAAAGTTTAAAACATGAATGCATTAGCTATATTTTTGGGAATTCCGGGACCTATGCAAATTGTATTGGTCATTGTGGTTTTACTTTTATTTTTTGGAGGTAAAAAAATTCCGGAATTGATGAAAGGTTTAGGAAGCGGAATTAAAGAATTTAAAAACGCTGCTAAAGAAGACCAACCGGCTGTTAAAAAAGAAGACGATACCAAAGAGTAAGTTTCATTTCTCTTTATCCCAAAACCAAACACAAGTTAAGTAATTTGTGTTTGGTTTTTTTTATAATACCATAGTCAACTGAATTCTCTTTCGCACCTCATCCACCTCAACTACTTTTACTTGAACGTGTTGATGTAATTTCACCACTTCATTTACATCCGAAACAAATCCGGCTTTGAGTTGTGAAATGTGAACCAAACCGCTTTCTTTTAATCCGATATCCACAAAACAGCCAAAAGCGGTAATGTTGTTTACAATTCCGGGTAAAATCATGCCAGTTCGCAAATCGGACATTTTTTTGACATTCGGGTCAAATTCAAAAACCTTTGCCGATGTTCTGGGGTCAAGTCCGGGTTTTTCGAGTTCTTTTAAAATGTCTTTGATTCCTAAAATTCCAATGGTTTCATTGGTGTAATTTTCGGGATTGATCAACGCTATTTTTTCTTTGTTTCCGATTAAATCGGTTAAAGATATTTTTAAATCTTTCGCCATTTTTTCCACAAGTGCATACGCTTCCGGATGTACCGCCGAATTATCCAATGGGTTTTTTCCGTTTTGAATACGAATAAAAGCCGCCGCTTGTTGAAAGGCTTTTTCGCCCAATCGCGGTACTTTTTTTAACTGTTTTCTATCTTCAAACGGACCATTTTCGGAACGGAAAGCCACAATGTTCTCGGCCATTTTTTCGCCAATTCCGGAAACATAACTCAACAACGATTTACTGGCGGTATTCAAGTTGACACCCACCGAATTCACACAACGAACGACAACCGTATCTAATTCTTCCTTTAATTTCGTTTGATCCACATCGTGTTGGTATTGCCCCACTCCGATGGATTTGGCATCAATTTTTACCAACTCAGCCAACGGGTCGGCCAATCGTCTTCCGATGGAAACTGAACCGCGTACAGTCACATCATAATTCGGAAATTCATCCCGAGCAATTTTGGAAGCCGAATAAACCGATGCTCCGGCTTCAGAAACCACAAATACTTGAACAGGCTTATCGAATGCAATTTTTTTGATGAAAAATTCAGTTTCTCGGCTGGCTGTTCCGTTTCCAATTGAAATCGCTTCAATATTGTACGCATTCACCATTGAACGAATTTTTTTCATCGCCATAGCATGTTCGTTTTGGGGCGGATGCGGATAAATGGTTTCGTTATACAACAAATCGCCTTTTTCATCCAAACAAACCACTTTACAACCCGTGCGATAGCCCGGGTCTATGGCCAGAATTCGCTTTTCTCCCAAAGGCGGAGCCAACAAAAGCTGACTCAAATTTTGGGCAAAAACTTCAATCGCTTTGGCATCCGCTTTAGTTTTAAATTCTTGAAGTGTTTCGTTGGAAATAGCCGGTTCGAGCAATCGTTTGTAACTGTCTTTTATCGCTAATTTTAATTGATGTGCCGTTTCTTTGTTATTTTTAATCGTATTATTTTCGATGAATTCGATAGCTTCTTCGGGTTCGATTTCGATATTCATTTTTACAAAACCTTCGGCTTCGGCACGCAACATGGCCAATAATCGGTGCGATGGTGCTTTCGAAAGGGGTTCGGCCCAATCAAAATACTGATTGAATTTTTGAGCGGCTTCGTCTTCTTTTTTTGATTTCACCACTTTAGTTGAAACAATGGCTTTTCGCTGAAATAAACGACGGAGATTTTTTCGAATAAACGTGTTTTCATTGATCCATTCGGCAACAATGTCTCGTGCTCCTTGTAAGGCTTCATCTTCATTAGCAACTTGATTATTCAAATATTTAGACGCAATAAATTCAATGTCATCGCTGTTTTGAGCCATGATGATTTTGGCCAACGGTTCCAATCCTTTTTCGCGAGCCACATCGGCTTTGGTTTTTTTCTTTTTCTTATAAGGAAGATAATAATCTTCTATTTCCTGTAAATCGAACGAATTTTCAATTTTCAACTTTAATTCCGCCGACAATTGTCCTTGCTCTTCAATAGCTTTTAAAATGGATTCTTTTCGCTTAACAATTTCCTCAAATTGTTTGTTGAGTTTGAAAATTTGTTCGATTTGCACTTCATCTAAATTTCCGGTTTGGTCTTTTCGGTAACGGGAAATGAAAGGGATAGTGCAGTCTTCATTTAACAGATTAATTGTGTTTTCAACTCCTTTAGTGGGAAGTTGTGTGGCGTTTTGAATATATTGGATGTTGGTCATTAGGTAATAAATTCTAAATAATTTTGTTTGTTAATTACTTCAAATGTTGCTTCCGGATAAGCTTTTGCAAAAGCAATTGGAATTTTAGATTTCTTATTTTCACTCCATTTGAATTCAAAAGCATTGATACTATCTGCTTCGGTTTCTAACCAATCTAATTCTTGTTGGTCATAGGTTCGCCAAAAATAATTATGTTTTGACATTTTTTGATAGGCTTGTTTTTTCATTCGTTCAGAGGCAAGATAATTTTCCCATAAATCGCCAACATCTGTTCGGTTATTCAACGAAGTAAAATTATTAATAATGGCATTTCGGATACCATTATCATAAAAATACCAACGGCTTGATTTGGTTATTTCTTTGCGAAGATTTCTTGAAAAACCTTCTACTTTGAACAATATAAACACTTTAGACAACAAATCTAAATAACGTTCTACCGTGTTTTTAGACATTTGCAATTGATTTCCTAACTCTTGCAACGAAACTTCTTTGCCAATTTGAAATGCAATCAATCGCAGTAAATCATAAATTTTATCTGCGTTCTTAATACCTTCAAAAATTAAAATATCTTTCAACAGATAAGCATTCACTATTTCTTTTAAATAATCTTTTTTTTCATCCCATGATTCATAATGAGTCAACTCAGGATAGCCGCCATAAAGTAATCGGGTTTCTAAATTTTCAGTAGTTTGTTTATAATTTTCAAACTGTAAAAACTCTAATTGTGCCAACGGAAATAAATACAATGTGCTTTTTCTTCCTACCAATGGTTCACCTAATTTATTGGCTAAATCAAACATAGACGAACCGGTTGCAATGACTTTTATTCCATCTATGGTATCTACTATGAATTTCAAAATCAGACCAATATCTGTAATATTCTGAGCTTCATCGATAACTAATAGGGAAATATTTTGCAATAATTTTGAATAGTTAGCCAAACTTCTCTCTTCCAACAAACGAGCGTCGTTTACGTCTTCTCCATTTAGTTGAAGTACTTTTTCATCTGCATTTTCTAAATATTTTTTTATCAGTTGCGTTTTGCCTACGCGTCTTGCTCCCAATAAAATTAATACTTTATTCGGTTTTAATTTGGATTGAAAATCAGCTAACACAGCTCTTTTATAATAATTCATTTTCAAAATTGAATTAGCATTGAAAGAACAAAGATAGTAAAAAAATGTAAATTCCGTCAGTTTGTTGACGGAATTTAGCTAAATTGAGTCAGTTGGTTGACGGAATTTACAAAAATATATAAATATCAAACAATATAAAATGAATTTAATCCATTAATTCAGTGGCATTTACCTCTAATACAGAAGCTATTTTGTTTATGGTTACTAAATTTAACTTCACTTTTCCATTTTCCAGTTTGGCATAATGACTTTGGGAACAACCAATCTGTTCTGCCACAAATTCTTGTGTAAGGTTTTTATCGTTTCTGAGTTGACGAATTTTTTGTAAGGTTTTAGAAGACATAGCATTGCATTAAAACATGAATAACTGTTTTAGGCTAATTTGTTTTGGGTTTTACAAAAGTAGAAAGAAAAAAAATGATTCCTACAAATTTTAAGTGTTAATTTTAGTCAGATTCTGACTAGGTTTATTGTTTTTAACTCCTTATATTTGGAATTATCAAGTTAATAATCAAATTTTTAAGGGTTTAAAAGTACTAACCACCCACTTGTGACACAATACAAAAAATGCCTTTCTAGTTTTTTGTAAGTACTTTTTAGAAACAAATTGTTGACTATTGAAGTTTGTTGAGCAACAATTTGAACGACCAAACAAACACAAAAAAGCAGCCTTACTTTTTTATATGTTTTCGACGACATAGTAAGACTGCAATTCATTTAATTAATGCAAATTAATGAAAAATTTTAAAAATTACCTCTTACTGATTTTTGCCGTTTTTTTTGTTGCTTGTGCCTCAGAAGAAGAAATAACATCAACAACGAGTAAAATGCCAGAGGCGGCAAAAACCCCTGAAATGACAAATTTCAGGAACTCAATGATTGAATGGTTAAAAATTAAAAACTCACCCAGTTTTAAAATAAATGTTACCGCTGAAAAAGAAGAAAAAACAAAAAATGACATCTTATTAGAGAATGCAGAGCTACTTCTAATAGCAAATGGATTAGAATCAGCTGTTGAAGCGTCAAAAAAAAGAGACGATAATGCCTCTATCATTACAATGGCATTGCAACTTTATGCTGAAAAAACCAAAATTGTAACCTCTAACTAAACAAAGACATGAAAAAAATCATTTTACTTTTAGCCTTCTTTTTAAGCATCACTAGTTTTGCTCAAAAAACAGTATATATTTTTAATTTTTCCAGCTATAACGTTCAGGTTGGAGAAATTCAAAGTAAGTCAAGTGCCACTTCTACTTATCCAAGATTTAGAACCAATTATTCAGGAGGAATTATCAATGTGCCTTCTGGTACTACTTACACGTTAGAAAACCCAAACGCCACTTATTTTCCGTTTTATTCTCCCACAAGTTTTCCAAATATTAATGCTTGGCAAAGACAGTTTACTGCCGGAGCTACATGGGCTAATTTTCTGAGTACTAACCTAAACAATGCACTTGCAGCTCCTCAAGTTTTTCATTTTATAAAATTTCAAGTTGGACCAAATGGGTCGCTAGGCGGTGGAAATTTATTTGATAATAGTACTGTTCCATTATCTGGCAATGGTTGGGAGGCTACATATGAACCAAATGGAATGCTTCCGTTGGGAGGTGCATTAATAGTTATTTATGATAATTAATCATATTAACCCCTATCAAATAATTGTTTGATAGGGGTTTAAATATTTAAAGCTATGAAAAAAAAATTATATTAGTACTTTTATTTATCTCATCATTTCTTCATGCTCAACCCAATTATTTAAAAACGTGGGCGAGCTATTTTGGTGACGAAAGCATTAAAATTGCCGATAGCGAAATGGATAGCCAAGGTAATATTTATATCGTTGGTAAAGTGCAACAAAATCAAAATGGGCAATTTAATCTAACCACACCTAATGCTCATCAAGAAGTTTTTGGCGGAGGTAACTCAGATGGATTTATTGCAAAATTTAGCATGGAAGGTAATTTACTATGGGCTACTTATTTTGGAGGAGAAAATATAGATGTAATTGAAGCAATTTCTATTGATAAATACGACAACATTTATTGCATTGGAGCGACTAACAGTGCACAGAATATAAGTACAGAAAATGCTTTCCAAACACAATTAGAAGGTTTGTCTGCTGTATTTATAGTAAAATTAAATCCATTAGGAAGCGTGTTTTGGAGTACCTATTTCGGCGGAAATATAGGAGTCGCGTTAAATAATGGTGATGTTAATAGCATATTTATTAGAAGTTCAATTATAAATGATACTGCTAATCATTTTTATATTGCCTTTCAAACATCTAGTACCAATTTAGCAACAACTGGAGTATTTCAAGAAATTAAAAACGATGCGGGTTCAGTAATAGCTAAATTTAGTGATACCGGAAATCGAGTTTGGGCAACTTATTATGGCTCAAATGCATCTTACATTGCTTCCATAGATATTGGACAAACTGGTCTTTTTTTAACAGGTTTAACTGTAGATTGCCCTCCTACTTTTACGCCCAACAATTATTTTGCTACACCTAATTGTCACCAACCTTCTCCGGGAAGTTGTAGTGATACCTTTATTACAAAATTCTCATTTGATGGACAACGCATTTGGAGCACATACTATGGTGGTACTTCAACTGAAAGAAATTTTAATAATAACTTAAAATGCAACAATGGATTTGTTTATGTTTCCGGTATGACATCAAGCAATACAAATATCACAACGCCAAATTCTTTCCAATCTACAAAAATCAATTCTACTTATACCAATTATCTTGTAAAGTTCAATGAAAACGGGGAACGAATATGGGGTAGTTACGTAGGGGAAAATAATAACTTTACAAATTTTGTTACTTATTATAATTCTGTTAGAATTAAAATATTTAGTGATACTATTTATCTTTTTGGCGGTACATTTTTGATTGAAAATATAAGTACGACTAATTCCTTTCAACCAATTATCAACAGCATCAATGATGGATATATCATCAAGTTTAATCCCGATGGGCAAAGAGAATGGGGTAGTTATTTTGGAGGAAATTTAGACGATCAAATTATGAATGTACTCTTTAAAAACGATAGCTTTTTTTTACTTGGTAGAACCCAAAGTCAATCCAGTGTTACTACTGCTGGTGCTCTTCAACCCAATTTTTTATATAATAACAGTCCTTGGGCAGCCTTGACAATTGACAATACGTTCATTGCCCGTTTTGATCCTAATCCTTTATCATTGAACGATGCCGTTATTGCGGATGTAAATTTATACCCAAACCCTAACAATGGTTCTTTTTCGATTTCATCTATTGATAAAATAGAAACGGTAGAAATAGTTGATATGTTGGGTAAACTTGTTTTTAAAAATAAAAATAATTCAAATGAATACAATATAAATGGGATTTCAAAAGGGCTTTATTTGGTAAAAGTTACATTTGATAATGATAAAGTCTTGATAAAGAAAATGATAGTGAAGTAGATTTAACGTTGAAAAAAAATATCTTCATAATACTACTTTTATCCCTCACTTCCTGTAAAATAAACGGAAGTTTTCAGGGACTTTACAGTTACTATCATTCAACAAAAAAAGCGAAACCATCGTTAATTGAAAAATATGATGCGGCGAAAGCATGTCGATTTGAAAACCCAAAAAAAGTAATTGTTATACATCATGAGGATATAAAAAATTGCTTGAAACAATACCCTAAGTCGCTCATCTATATTTGGAAACCAAAATGTAAAAGTGAATTTTGTTACGCTTTGAATATTGTACAAAATAGATGTTTACAAAATAATATCGAATTATTTGTAGTAGCGGAATATTATGATGCTGCATTAATGGATACTGATTATCTTCTAAAAAAACCGTTATTTGGAATTGATGTTGAATTCTACAACACCAATCTAACTGA
Source organism: Flavobacterium sp. (assembly GCF_036759525.1). Taxonomy (GTDB): domain Bacteria; phylum Bacteroidota; class Bacteroidia; order Flavobacteriales; family Flavobacteriaceae; genus Flavobacterium. Next base: position 316,805 of record NZ_DAIOUN010000001.1, read on the forward strand.
AAAATACATGAATTTATTTGTTTCAGGGATAACGTCAAATCAATCAATAGAGGGAAGTTTTATTTATTTTATTGATGGAAAATATGAAAAATCATTTAAAAAAATAAATGAAATAGACGAATTATAATTCTAATCCTGCACAATAAAATCCTTCGGATCAACCTTCTGAAATTCCGGTTGAATATTCACGTGATTGATGTTGAATTTATCATAAAGCACTTCTTCAATCTCCTGCAATAAATCGTTGAATTCACTCATTTTGATGTCGGCAGCACAATCGAGATGAGCTTCTAAATGCAGTTCTTCTTCGTTTAAATGCCAAACGTGAATGTGGTGCAACTTCCCAACCCCTTTGATTTGATGTACCTCGCGAACAATTTCTTTAATGTCGATGGTATCCGGTGTAAACAACATCAACATTTTGGTGGATTTTATAAACAAATCAAAACCAACCACAATTAAATACAAGGCAATTAACAAAGTCATCACACTATCTACCCAATATATTTTATAATATTTCATCAACAAACCTCCGGTTAAAACCGCCACAGAGGCCATCATATCGGTTAACAAATGCAAATAAGCCGATTTCATATTCAAATTATGAGCGGCATCTTTACGAAGTAATAACACTGAAAAACCGTTGACGACAATTCCTAAAAGGGCTAACCAAATCACTAAGTTCGATTCAATGGGTTCAGGTTGCATCAATTTTAGTATCGCATGATAAATCAATATAAATGCCACAATAATCAATGTAGAGGCATTGATAAACGCTGCAATTAATTCGGCTCTTTTGTAACCAAATGTATGACTGATGGACGCTTTTCTTCTTGATAATTTGTGTGCCACCAAACTAAAAATCAGCGAAAGCACATCTGAAAAATTGTGCAACGCATCCGAAATTAAGGCCAAACTACCGGAAAAAATGCCGCCAATTACCTGAGCAATCGTAATCAATGTGTTCAGTAAAATCGAATAAATTAAATTATTGCCTTTTACGTTGTGTTTGTGAATTTTAGGGTTGGTGGACATTTAGGTTTTTTATTTTTAAAACCATTAAGGAATTAAGAAACATTAAGAAACTAAAACTTTATGAACCTTAATTTCTTAATGGTTCAAACTATTACGAACAACTTATTTTATTCACTCTATTCTGATGTCTTCCGCCTTCAAAATCGGTTTTCAAAAACGTATCCACCATTTCCACCGCTTGCGGAATCGAAGTAAATCGAGCCGGAATACTAATAATATTGGCATCGTTATGTTGTCTGGCCAAAGCCGCTATTTCTTTCGTCCAACACAAAGCAGCTCTAATGCCTTGATGTTTGTTTACCGTCATAGCTATTCCGTTTCCGCTGCCGCAAATGACGATACCTAAATCGGCTATTCCTGTCTCAACATCGATGGCTACGGGATGACCAAAATCGGGATAATCCACGCTATCAGTGGTGTTGGTTCCGTGATTGATGACTTCGTGGCCATTTTTTTCTAAAAAATCAACGATGGCTTTTTTATAATCCGGGCCGGCGTGATCGTTTCCTATGGATATTTTCATTTTAGTTGTGTTGTTATTTTTATCTTTACAAAAATAATCAAATTCAATCAGGTTAGGATGAAATTTAACGGTCAGGTTTGTTCGTTTGATGATAATGTTTTGTATTGGGAATTACACATCCCTATTCCGGAAAATGTTTTTTCAACTTTAGTTGAGTTATCCAAAGACAAACGTGTTGTTTGTACCTTAAATAAAGATTTTTCTTTTCATTGTGCGATGTTGCCTAAAGGAACCTTTCATTATATTTTATTGAATAGAGCAATCTGCAAAAAACTGAATCTACATTTGAATGATGAAGTGGAAGTAGAATTAGTAAAAGACGAAAGTAAATACGGTATGCCGCTTTCTGAGGAAATGCAAGAAGTTTTGTTCAGCGACCCGGAAGGAAGTCATTTGTTTCATCAACTCACACCCGGCAAACAAAGAACGTTAATTCATGTAGTGAATAAATACAAAAGTTCACAACTTCGGATTGAAAAATCATTCGTAATTTTAGAGCATTTGAAAAATCGAAAAGGGGTTTTGGACTTTAAAGGGTTGAATGAAGATTTTAAGCGTTTTAAAAATAAATTTTAATAGTGGCCCCGAATTCACGAATTCTACAAATTAGAAGAAATAATTGATGAATTCGTGTCAAACAAAAATAAATGAAAAAATACGATTACATCATTCTGGGTTCCGGTTTATCTGGTTTGCTCACCGCATATCGAATGGCGAATGATACTTGGTTTGATGACAAATCGATTTTAATCATCGACAAAGAAACCAAAAACCAAAACGACCGAACCTGGTGTTTTTGGGAAGAACCCAACGGCGAATTTGATGCTATTTTATCCAAAACCTGGGAAAAAGCATTCATAGGAAATCAGGATTTTCAACAATCATTTTCCATGCATCCTTATTTGTATAAAATGATTCGAAGTAGTGATTTTTACAAATTGGTATTCGATACTATTTCGGCTAAATCTAATTTTACTTTTATAAATGATGAAATTTTAAATTGGAAAACGATTGGAAATTCGGTCGATATCACTGGAAAAAATCGAATCTATTGCGGAAGTTTTTTATTGAATAGTTTTTTTGATGTCAATCCGCTTCTCAACCAAAATAAATATCCGTATTTAAAACAACATTTTATTGGTTGGTTCATCAAAACCAAAGAGGAAATTTTTGATGATTCGGAAGTAAAATTTATGGATTTTACGATTGAACAAAACGGAAATACCCGATTTATGTATGTTTTGCCGACTTCAAAAAGCGAAGCTTTATTTGAATATACATTGTTTTCAGAAGATATATTAGAAAAAGTTGAATACGAAACAGCCATTCAAAATTATCTTCAAAATCTTGGAATAAAAGAGTATGAAATTGTTGAAAAAGAAGCCGGAAACATTCCGATGACGTGTTTTCCTTTTCACAAACAAAACTCAAAAAGGATTTTATTCATCGGAACGGCAGGTGGTTGGACAAAAGCAAGCACCGGTTTTACGTTTTTCAACAGTAAAAAACAATCTAAAAAATTGGTGGAATTTCTAAAAACCAATCAAAACCTAACCCAATTTCATCAAAAAAATAGATACTGGTTGTACGATTTAATTTTGTTGGAAGTTTTACATCAAAATAACGAATTAGGAGCTCAACTTTTTGGAACGCTTTTTCAAAAAAATCCCATTCAAAATATCTTTACATTTTTAAACGAAGAAGGATCTATTTTCTCCGATTTAAAAGTGATGTTAACCTTACCCAAATGGCTTTTTATTAAGGCTACTTTTCGAGCTTTGTGGAAATTGGTGTGACTGTTTTCCGTTATCTGTAAATGGTTGACTGACAACGGATAACCGATAACAGACAACTGTAGCAAACCTTAAATCTTTCCATTGTTAACAGCATTTCATAATTGCTTGATATTCAGATAACATTAAATTAACATGGATTGTTAATAAATTCAGATAGAATTTTAGAAGTATTTTAAAGAAGTAAAGAAATTTTTTCTAAACAAAAATTGAAATGAAAAAATCAACTTTAGTTTTGATTTTTTACTTTAAAATTATCAACTTTTTCAACTCGGTTTTCAACAGTTTTTTACAACAAACTTATTCAGAATTACAATTCAAAAATGAATGTTAACAACTGTTAACAAAAACAAAAAAAACAGTCATTTTCAAGTTTTTAAATTCCCAAAAAGGTGTTGATAATTTTGTAAAACTAATTGAAACTGCATTTCAAATTATTTATCAAAAAAGTTTTTCTACAAATTAACACACTATAATAACCATCATAAAATTAAAATTAATTTAAAATTTCTTTTTGATGTTTTTAAAGAATGTTGAAAACTATTTAGATTTTTAGGTAATGGGTGAAGGGTAATTGGTAAAAGGTTTTAGATTTCTTAAATTTTAAAAATCCGTGTTCTTTTGATTTTTGGATAGAAGTTTGAAGAATTTATTTCTTTTAAGTTTGGAAAATCCGATTAAATCTGCGTTTAGCGTAGCTAATCCGTTCCGATAGCTATCGGGATCCGCGTTCCATTGATTATAAAGATTTCTCAAATTTTTATAATCTGTGTTCTTAATTTTTAAAAAGAATAATTCTTTGCTTTTCGAGTTTTCTGTGAGAAATAGCTATTCTACAATCCGAAGATGATTGTCTAAATTATCTAAGATATTTCGAACCAGTTCTTCATCATTGCGATGTACTTTTAATTTAATTCCACCATACGCAATACTTGCAAAAGGATCAATTGAAACAATCGTTTCATTTTCAAAAAAATAAGGAATTCCTTCATTTTCTAAAATGGATTTTAAAACCGCAATTTCAGAGGGTAAATTGAAAATCGCTATGGTTACAAAGTCTTTCATTTTGCAAATTTTTATAAAGATACAAAAGTTATATTTTCAATAAATCTACTTTCTAAATTCTATTTTCTGCTATCTTATTCGTAATTTTCAGCATTATTAGAAAAGAACTATGAGTAAGAAACCCAAAAAATTAGGTAAAAAGAACAAAGATTTTACCGCACAGATTTTTAAAATTTTATCCAAAGAACCGAATAAATCATTCAATTACAAACAAATAGCTGCTGTTTTAGAATTAACGGATACTAAAAGTAGAAATGAAATTATCCGTGATTTAAAAATTTTAAAAGCACAGGATAAAATACATGAAACTGAAATTGGAAAGTATCAAATGGTTTCCAAAGCCGAATATTACGAAGGAACTATCGATATGACTTCCCGAAAAACCGGTTATTTTATGTGTGATGAATTGGAAGATGATGTATTTATTCCATTTATTAACCTCAATCACGCCTTGGATGGAGATAAAGTAAAAGCCTATATCTACAACCGAAGAAGCTCTCGCCGACCCGAAGCTGAAGTATTGGAAATTTTGGAACGAGCTAAAACAGAATTTGTGGGAGTAATTGATATTCAAAAGAATTTTGCGTTTGTCACAACTGCCAATGCTAAAATGTATACGGATATTTTCATCCCAAAAAATAAAATAGGTGATGCGGAACATGGTGATGTAGTTTTAGTAAAAATGGAAGATTGGCCCAAAAAAGCCGATAGTCCGTTTGGTTCAGTGATTAAAGTGTTAGGAAAACCCGGAGAGCACAATACCGAAATTCACGCCATTTTAGCCGAATATGGTTTGCCGTATGATTTCCCGATTGAAGTGGAAGCTTACGCAAATAAAATTGATACTTCAGTTACTGAAGAAGAGATTGCCAAACGTCGCGATATGCGAAAAACATTAACGTTTACGATTGATCCAAAAGATGCCAAAGATTTTGATGATGCGTTATCGTTTGAAAAATTAGACAATGGAAATTATGAAATAGGCATTCACATTGCCGATGTTTCGCATTATTTGCAAGAAGGAACCATTTTGGACGATGAAGCTTATAAACGAGCTACATCGGTTTATCTAGTAGATCGTGTGGTTCCGATGCTTCCGGAGGTGTTGAGCAACGATGCTTGTTCGCTAAATCCACACGAAGATAAATTTACCTTCTCTGCCGTTTTTGAAGTTTCACCTAAAGCAGAGGTAATCAATCAATGGTTTGGAAGAACGGTGATTTATTCGGATCAGCGATTTGCATATGAAGAAGCTCAATACATTATAGAAACTAAAAAAGAGGTAATTCCGGCTGAAATTTCGTTAACCGGAAAAGATTATAAAGTAGATGAAAAAGTGGTAGAAGCTACTTTAAAATTGGATGAATTAGCTAAAATTTTACGTCAAAAGCGAATGGCAAACGGAGCAATATCCTTTGATAAAGTAGAAGTAAAATTCAATTTGAATGAACAGGCAGAACCGGTTGGTGTTTTCTTTAAAATATCTAAAGATGCCAATCATTTAATTGAAGAATTCATGTTACTGGCCAATCGAAAAGTAGCAGAATTCATCGGAAAGCAAAAGAAAACCTTTGTTTACCGAATTCACGATGAGCCGAATGAAGATAAATTAATCAATTTACAAACGGTAATTTCAAAATTTGGATATAAAATAAACTTCAAATCCAAACAAGATATTTCGAAATCGTTGAATAATTTATTGAATGAAGTAAACGGTAAAAAAGAGCAAAATTTAGTTGATACATTGACCATACGAAGTATGAGTAAAGCCGTTTATTCTACCGAAAATATTGGTCATTACGGATTAGCGTTTGATTATTATTCGCATTTTACCTCGCCTATTCGTCGTTATCCGGATGTGATGGTGCATCGTTTGTTGCAGTATTATTTGGATGGCGGAAAATCGGTTTCGGCAGAAGTGTACGAAGAAAAATGTGCTCATTCGTCTGATATGGAAAATTTGGCCGCTCAAGCCGAACGAGATAGCATCAAATACATGCAAGTGAAATACATGCAAGACCACAAAGATCAGGAATTTTTAGGTGTAATTTCCGGGGTTACTGAATGGGGAATTTATGTAGAAATCATCGAAAATAAATGCGAAGGAATGGTGAGAATCCGAGAAATTCGCGAAGATTACTATGTATTTGATGAAAAACAATATGCGTTAGTAGGTGAAGTTTCTAAAAGTATTTTACAATTAGGTGACGAAGTTTATGTTAAAGTTAAAAATGCTGATTTAGTGAAGAAACAATTGGATTTTCATTTTATTAGAAGAAAAGAATAATTGTTGAACTACAAAAAGCTGTAAATAATTGAACCATACCAGTTGTTTAAGTTTCACATTCTAGAACTTAAATGAATTATAGGGATGAAAAAATTGTTTTATTCTAACTGCTTAAATCTGTAAAATGGTATCATTTTTGAAGTTGTATGACTTTTAAAATTCTCAAATCATGAAAAAAATCATTTTATTATTTATACTAGCTACTTCTCCTTTTTTTGCTCAAAATATAACTAAGAATCCGGGCGACTTTACAACCGTAAAAATATTTGACAGAATTTCGGCTCAGCTCATTCCATCAACAGAAAATAAAGTAGAAATCAAAGGTTCTAGAGCAGCAGAAGTGGAAGTAGTGAATAACAATGGCGATTTAAAAATAAGAATGCCGTTTCCAAAACTTTTAAAAGGCGAAGAAATTGAAGTAACCGTTTATTATAAAAAATTGGAAGGTGTGGAAGCTAGTGAAGGTTCTTATGTTATTTCAGAAAAACCAATAAAAGCCATTAATTTTAATTTAAATGCCAAAGAAGGAGCCGAAATCAGAATAGCTTTAGAAGTTAAAAAAGCAACGATAAAAGCTACTTCCGGAGGAAAATTAAGAATTACCGGAACTACTGCCAATCAGGATATTATACTTTCATCCGGTGCTGAATTACAGGCTAAAAACTTCCAATCTGAACAAACTACCATTTCCTTGAATGCCGGTGGAAATGCCACTATTTTTGCTACAGAATTTGTAGATGCTAAAGTAAGAGCCGGAGGTGATATTTACATTTACGGCAGTCCAAAACAAATCAATCAAAAAACCGTTTTAGGGGGTTCAATTAAAGAAATGAACTAAGAAATGTATTAATTTGAATATTAAATTTTAAATTAGCATTTGTAAAGTTTGGGTTAAACTTGAAACCTGAAACTTGAAACCTGAAACAAACATTCATGCTTAACGATATTTTAGCTGCTATTCCGTGGGGAATTCTTTTGGCTTTTACCATTGGTCCTGTGTTTTTTGTACTGATAGAAACCAGTATTACCAAAGGTTTTAAAGCCGCTATGACGTTTGATTTTGGGGTTGTTTTTGGAGATTTGGTTTTTATACTCATTGCTTATTTCAGTACTAACCAATTGTTGGAAAAACTCAAAGACGATCCGAGTTTATTCATTTTTGGTGGGGTTATCATGTTTTTTTACGGAATTATATCTTTTATTAAGGAGAAAAAAAACAAGAAAAAAAATTTAAATCCCGAGTTCACAACCGATACGATTCCAAAAAACAATTATTTGGGTTTATTCTTCAAAGGTTTTTTACTCAATTTCATCAACATTGGTGTGTTGGGTTTTTGGGTAGGAATCATCATCGTTTTTGGTCCGCAAATGGATATGAATCCTAATCGAATTGTCCTTTTTATGTCGGTAATTCTTATAACTTACCTCATTACTGATATTATCAAAATCATTTTAGCCAAACAACTTAAAAATCGTTTAACGCCTTATATTATTTATAAAATCAAACGGGTTATCAGTGTAATTTTAATGATTTTTGGATTCTTTTTAATCATTCAAGGTTTTTTTCCTGAGGAAAAGGAAATGATTAAGGAGAAGTTGGAGAAGATGAAGGAGTGATTTTTTTACCCTTTGTCATTTCGAAGATAGGAGAAATGACACTGTTAACTAAAATTTTTAAAAAAAAGAGCTACTTTTCAGCAACTCTTTCAGAGGCATCGCCCTCCCGATAGCTATCAGGATAACCGGGGTAGACGGTTTTGCGTTATTTTTAATTAATTTTTTCTAAAAATTTACAATAAAAAAAACCTCCAAGTTTCCTTGA
>NZ_DAIOUN010000001.1:325429-404609 GCF_036759525.1 Flavobacterium sp.
AGACGGTTTTGCGTTATCTTTAATTAATTTTTTCTAAAAATTTACAATAAAAAAAACCTCCAAGTTTCCTTGAAGGTTTCAGAGGCATCGCCCTCCCGATAGCTATCGGGATAACCGGGTTAGACGGTTTTGCGTTATCTTTAATTAATTTTTTCTAAAAATTTACAATAAAAAAACCTCCAAGTTTCCTTGAAGGTTTCAGAGGCATCGCCCGGATTCGAACCGGGGTAGACGGTTTTGCAGACCGGTGCCTAGCCGCTCGGCCACGACGCCATATAATCGGATGGCAAATGTATATAAAAAGTTTAAAGTTAAAAAACTAAACTTCAAAAAACTTTTGTAAAAGTAAACTTAATCTTAAATTTATGAGATTCCTCATTCTTCGGAATGACAATATTGTGTTGAAAACTTGAAACAAAATCAATTCCTATATTCCTCCATCACCACCGTTACCGCTTCTACATCGCCACCAATAGGGGGATTGAGTTTTGAAACCGAAACTAGAACACGAGAAACTGCCGGAAGTTCGTCAAAAATTCGTTTGATAATTCTTCGTCCAACATGTTCTAAGAGTTTTGATCGAATGGCCATTTCTTCTACTACAATTTGATTCAAATGCACATAATCAACTGTATCTTTTAAATCGTCTGATAGCGAAGATTTTCGCATATCGGTTTTGATTTCCAAATCTACAGAATAATCGGAGCCTATTTTACTTTCTTCAATCAAGCAACCGTGAAACGAAAATGTTCTGATGTTTTGTAATTTGATAATTCCCATTTGTTTTTTAATAAGTACAGGGACAATTACTGATTCCTTGAAAAATGTCTAAGCCAATAGTTACCATATGCGTTCCGGAGTTGTAATTGATCAACTTGTTAAGGGTAACTTGATAGGAATAAGCAAAATAAAAATTATTCTTTTTAATCCCTGCCATGGGTCCGATATTTAAAGGTTCTAATAACTGATCGTTTAAAAAGCGATAGGATATTCCCGCCCAGTAATAATCTTCAAAGTTATAAAATCGTAGCTTCAAATTCAAATCGGTAGTTGATCTTTTATCACTTTCAAAATATTGAAAGAAAACAGAGGGTTCTACTTCGGTATCGCTGTTTTGAAAAGTTCGGAACTTGTAACCGCTAAAAAATTGATAGTTTCTTAATTCTAAGGGCTCAATATCATTAAAAATATCTACATTTTTATTTAACAAGTTGGCCGCTGTAAAACTGGCATAAAATCCGTTTATACGATACAGAATTCCTACATCTGCATTGTGATTGGTAAGCCTTCTATCGTCAACAACACCAAAATCGGTTCCGTTAAAATTTTCGGTTTCAATTCGAAATTGATTCAGATTATACGAAATACCGAAAGATAGGTATTGTTCTTCATATTTATCTAAAACCAAATGGTGAGCAAAGCTGAATTTTAATCCCGATTGGCGGGTATTTCCGTTTCTATCATTGTATAAGTAAACACCTATTCCGGATTGATCATGAATACGCATATCTGCAGCTAAAGATTGATTTTGTGGAGCATTTTTTATGCCAACCCATTGCGTTAATCCGTTGGCACGTATTTTAACATGGTCTCCAATTCCGGCATATACCGGTGATATTACAAACGGATTATCTGCTAAATATTGAGTAAATGAAGGAAGATTTAATTCCTGAGACTTTCCGTTTAAGAAGGCCAATAACATGAAAAGTGGGGCTATTTTTTTCATAGTGTATGTGATATGTGATTTAAACCCTGCCAAATAAATCATAATATTGGGCAGGATTATTTGTATTATCTATATAAAGTTACGTTTCCAACAATTTGTCTTCCATTATCCAAAACAATCGTGTACCAATAATCTCCGGTAGGTAACAGAGCACCATTGTAACGACCATCCCAAGAACCGGTTTGTCCAAATTGGGTTATTATTCGGCCATATCTGTCAAATACTTGGATTTGAACATTAGGAAAACCATCTAAATTGTTAGGTTGCCATGTATCATTTTCTCCATCATCGTTTGGAGTGAAGAAATTAGGAATATCGATATCAATAAAAGTAATATCAATTTGTGTGGTAACCGAACAATTGTTACTATCTACAACGGTAACCGTATAGGTATTGGTTGAAAACACATTGATTACCGACTGATTGCCATAATTGGTTCCGTTTAAAAAGTAGGTATATGAACCTGAACCTCCGGCGGCATTTATAGTAATCTGATTCGGATTACTTTCAATTACACTAACCGTTAAAGGCTGTGCATTTTGAACTGTGAAAGTAAGTGTTTCGGTACATCCAGTTGTATGAAGAACCGTAATTGTGTGAGATCCATTGGATAAATTGGTAAACTGAGGACTATTTTGAAAGGGTAAGCCATCCAAAGAGTAAGTTACTTGTGAAGCTACAGTTCCGGAAACATAAACTGTAACTCGGTTCTGAATTGGATCGTCAAAACAAAAATAACGCACATCAATTTCAGCATCTAGAACTACACCTCCATCAACAGCAACTACCAAACTGGTTTGACATCCATTGGCATCTCTAACGTAAATGGTGTAAGATCTGCCTCCGGCTAGATTTTCAAATAATGTTTGATTGGTTACAAAGTTAGAATTCGGATTTAAACTTGTTTGGTAAGGGGCTGTTCCTCCTTGAATTGTGATTTCAATAGCACCCAGATTATCACCCGCACACAAGTCTGAGAACATCGTTTCTAATTGAGCTACCAAGGTATTTGGTTGTGTAATGGTTATAGTTTCTGTTCGGGTACATTGTATGCCGTCTCTCACGATTACAGTGTAATTTCCGGCAGCCAAATTACTAAACGTAGAAGCTGTTCCAAATTGGTTTAAATTAGGTGAAATAGCATACTCTAAAGTACCGGTTCCGCCTGTGGCATTAATTTGTATGGAACCATTGGTAAGTCCGTTACAAGTTACAGGAGTTGTGTTGAAAGTAAATTGTAAAGGTGTTGAAGGTTGAATTACAAAAGGAACTTGTTGTTCACATCCGTTAGTATGTCTTACGGTAATGGTATGATTTCCTACTGCAACATTTGTAAATGATGCACTAGATTGAAATGCTCCTCCATCTAAAGCATAGGATACTTCATTTTGAACAGCTGTATTAACCGTAACCGTTACTGTATTTCCTACTACATTTCCGGTACACAAATAGGTTATATTGACATTTGGAGTAAGCAATACCGCACTTTGTAATGGCACATTTAAAGTGCTTATGCAATTATTAGCATCTCTAATGTAGATAGTATAAGTTTGACCTCCCGTTAAATTTGTAAAATTCACTTGATTGGATACAAAATTATTAGGGTTATTTAAACTAGTAGCATACGGACCTACTCCACCCGAAATAGCTAGGGTTATACTTCCATTACCATCTCCTACACATAATTCTTGTGTAATAGCACTCACGGTTGTATTTACAGCAGTAGGTTCTGAAATGGTAAAATCTTGACTAACGGTACAACCAATCTCGTCACGTGCCACAATGGTGTAGTTTCCGGCTGTTAAATTATTGAAAGTATTCAAGGTTCCAAAGGTTCCCAAATTGGGTGAAATAGCATATTCTATTAGTCCTGTTCCTCCGGAAGTACTTGCAGTTACACTACCATTCGTTCCAGCGTTACAAGCAACATTCTGAAGGTTTGTAATATTCAATTGTAAGGGTTGATTGTCATCAATATTTACCGTAACCGTTTTAATACATCCATTGGTATGTTGCACCGAAAAAATATGGGTTCCGGAAACTACATTTTGGAAAAGGTTTGAACTTTGATAAGTTCCGCCATCCAAGGCATATTGAACATTGCCCATGGCAGAGGCATTTACTGAAACCGTAACGGTATTTCCGGGAACATTTCCGGTACAATTGTAGGTTACAGTTGCAGAGGGAACAACCTCTTCGGGAGCATTTAAAAAGACATAAGCAATGGTTTCACATCCGTTTGCATCGCGAACGAAAATGAAGTAATCTGTACCTCCGACAAGTCCGGAAAACGAAAGTTGTCCTTCTACAAATGCGGCCGGATCCGGATTATTCAAACTGGTAAAATAGGGTGCAGTTCCACCGGTTACAGTTACGTCAAACGATCCGTCATTATCTCCCAAACACAAGTTTTGAACTACATTAGCCACATCGGCTAGTAATGGTAGAGGTTCTGTAATTTCAATATCCAGCAATTGGAAACATCCTTTTTGATCTTGAACTATAATTTGATAGTTACCCGGGGCTAAATCTGTAAACAATCCGGTGTTAAAAAATTGATTTAAGTTTGGAGAAATTGCAAACTGAATTGTTCCGGTTCCACCTTGAGTAAGGATTTCCACACTACCATTCTCACCACCTGCACAAAGTACCGAGGTTATATTTACATTGGTAACCACAAGCTCGTTTGGTTCGCCTATTTGAATCGTACTGGAATTAGCAATACAGTCGCCACTTTCCACCCGTACCGAATAGATTCCAGAAGGTAAGTTAGCAAAAGTACCATTTGGCTGAGGTCCGGCAATAGCTGTATTGGAACCATCAAATAAGGTATAACTGTAATTTCCTAATCCACCGGTTGCATCTGCAATAATAACAGCTGTATTTTCGCCAAAACAATTGATGTTGGCACTGTTTAAATTCAGATTTAAATCTAAATTTGGAATCATATTTACCGTTACTTGATTGGTATTTACAGCCGTACAATTATTAGCATCCCGAACAAAAAACTGGTAAACTCCAGGTCCCACATTGTAAACCGATTGTGAAGAATAATTAATTCCATCTGAGCTGTATTGATAAGGTGGAGTACCTCCGGTTGCCGAAATTGAAAGGGTTGCATTGGTAGTACAAGTTAATGTTGAGTCAACAGTTAATGAAGCTATTATATTTGAAGGTTCGGTTATTTGAACTGTAGGAGTAGTAAAATCACATCCCCAACCATCCGTAAGGGTAATGCTATAAATTCCGGCACCTAAACCTGTAAAAGTAGGTTCTATTTGTGATCCGGAACTGCTCACAATAGTTGTTCCACTTGCATCGTATTGGTTTAAAATGTATTGATAAGAGCCTTGACCTCCCGTAACACTAGTTGCAGTTATAGAAGCAGTAAAATCACCTTGACACAATAAAAGGGTTTGAGAGGCATTTAATGTAGCGTTAATTAAATTGGGTTGAGTTAAAACAACAGTTGTACTTACAATACATCCTCCGGAGTCTCTGGTTGAAACCAAATAGGTACCGGCAGATAAATTGGTAAATAAAGCATTAGTTCCATAAGGCTGAACGGTAACACCGGTTGATGTATTAATCAATTGGAATTCAAAATTACCCCAACCACCTGATGCCGTAGCACTTATTTCACCTTCAGAATTAGTACATGTAACATTAGCTGTTTCCGATGCAGCAATTACTAAATTTGAAGAAGGTGATACAATGGTAAATGTATTACTTGTAGCACTACAGAAAGGGGTTCCGGTAGCCACAACAGAAAGTGTGTAATTTCCACCGGAAAGACCTCCAATTACCAATGGATTTACAGTTGTGTTACCATTTCCGGAACTTACTATTGTTCCCAATTCGTTTAGAATTTCATAGGTGTACGTTCCGCTATATCCGTTTACGTTTAAAGAAACACTTCCATTGGTATCTCCAAAACAAATGACAGCATCTACAGCAGTAGCAGTAACGTTTAGGGTATCAAATGGAGTAATTTCATAGGGTAAAGAAATTTGGGTACATCCGGTAATGTTATCGGTAATTAAAAAGGAATAACTGCCTGGTGTACTTAGGTTAAAAAGGGCTTGAAATACACCTGCACCCGGAGTTATAGGAGCTTGAGTACCAACCGGCAAAACTTCAAAGGTAAAATCTCCTGAGCCGCCAACAACACTTACCTCAACCTCTTCATCATTCAAACAGGTAATACCAGATACCAAATTGGTTTGGATTGATTGTATTTCAGGTAACGGATTTAGTACTATTGGAGTAGTGGTGATACAACCATTTGAATCTCTAACGGTCACCGTAATATTTTGAACAGAACCGGTATCTGCAATTTCAAATACAGGATTACTGAAGAACGCAGTTCCATTTATACTATAAAAATAGGGTGCAGTTCCGCCGTTGGCAGTTACTGTTAGTTGCGAGGCTTCAAAATTATTTTGGGCATCACATTCAAATGCAGTAGCCGAAGCCGAAACTGTCAAAGCACTTGGTTCGATAATATTAAACGATTCTATACGTGTACAATTTCGGGAAGAAGTAACCGTTACCGTGTAGTTTCCTCCTGGTAAATTGGTAAATAAACCATTATTTTGAATTACAGGTGGGTTACTTCCGTTTGATAAGGTGAACGTGTAAACGGGATTCGTATTTGAAGCATCTAAAACAAGAGTAATACTTCCATTGGAGGCTCCTTCACAAGTTACATTAGTAAAGCTTGATGAAAAAGATACCGGAATTGGATTATCCAAAACAACACTTACTTGACGGTTACAACCGGTTACTAAATCATTAATTTCAATTGTATAGGTTCCGCTATTTAAGTTTGAAAATTGGGGATTCGTTTGGTTGGCTATCAATGTTGTTCCGGAACCATCTAAAAGATTATAAGTAAACGAACCGCTTCCTCCTGATGGAGTCAATGTAATTTGTCCATCGTTTCCAACACAAGAAACAAGTGCAGTAACAGTAGGGCTTAACTGTAGTGGTTGAGGTATAGATACAGTTGCTGTAGCAATACATCCATTAAAGTCACGAACTCGAATACTGTAATTACCAGAAGTTAAGTTGGTATACGTAAAAGTTGGTACAGTTTGAGTTTGAAAAGCACCGCCATTGATGCTAAATGTATATGGAGCAATGCCTGGTGATGTTAACGAAACTTCTAGGGTAAAGTTTCCTTGTGTAGCACTACATAAGTTGGTTACCACAGCACTTATAGAAGGAGCAGGATCGGTAGGTACAAATACGGGTGTAGATTGAATACAACCGTTTGCATCTCTTACATATAAAACGTAGTTTCCACCTTCTACAAAGAATATGTTGGTTGGAATACCGGCCCAAGTAGCTACAGTTGGTGCAGGGTCACCTGCATTAACCAATTGAAATTGATAAGGAGCGGTTCCAAATTGAGCAACTCCAGATATTCTTCCTCGGTTTAAATTACAATTATCGTTTCGTGTTACATTGGCTCCAACTTGTAATAAGTTAGTAGATTGAAAGATATTAAATGCAGCAGAAGAAGCCGTACACCCGGCAAAAGCACCACCCACTTCGGTGAATAAAATGTAGTAATTACCGGGAGCCAGTGGACCTAAGTTCGTTGCACTTATTGGTGACCCCGTAAGAGGTGAAAGGGTTCCTGTAATTCCGGTAGTTGTGTTAGATTGAGAAGTAAAAATTTCATATCCTATGGCTGTTGCTCCTAAATCATAGTTACTCAAAGTAACGTTTACATATCCATCAGAATTTCCGGTACAACTCACATTGGCAATAGTATCTAAAACTATATTTAAGTTGGATGGCGTATTGATAGGCGTATCAGCTGTTTTGAAATAGTAACAATCTGTAACCAAATCATGTACAACAAATGTGTAAATAACACCAGGTATCAACCCGGTAAAAGTTGACGATTCCGGAGTTCCTAAATCGGCCGGTTGGTACGAGGATGAGTATGGAAGCGTGTTAGTCTCCAAAATAGCAAATTCATAAGAACCACTACTCACAGCAGCGGTTACCGATATAATTGCAGTACCTCCGGTTGTACAATCTACCGTTGAGGTACTTACATCAATTATCAAATCACTTGGAGGTGAAGCAATAGTAATATTTTGATTGGCAACTACACAACCGTTTGAATCGATAACCTCAACACTGTAAATTCCGAAGTTTAAAATTACAAAAGAATGATTTTCATTTGATGTTGTGGTATACGTATCAATAAATCCAAAATTATTGAATAAATTGTAAGTATAAGGAGCCGTACCTCCGGTTACTCCTTGTACTCTAATTTCACCAAATGAAGTTCCACCCGGATTGTTACAGGTTATATCTACTGTACTTATGGAAAAGTTAAGCGGACTTGGTTCTGTTATGGTAAAGGTTTCCGTATCAGTACAATTATTTGAATCAATCAACGTAATTTGATATACTCCAGCATTCAATCCCGAAGTAACGGTACCATAATTGACACCTGTAGTAGTATTGATTATTTCAAAGAAAAAAGGAGCCAATCCGGCTAAATTGTTTACAGAGATAACAATTTCGGCATCACTTCCACCATGACAAAGTATAGGTTGGATTTGATTTACCGCAACAATTTCGGGTAATGTTAATGGTGAGATAGTTAAAACATTGGTTTCAAAGGTACAACCTTGTGCATCGGTTACTAAAAACTGATACGTTCCCGAGTTATTGGTGGTGTAAGTAAAACTTGAACCCGCCACATTAGTACTACCGGTGTAGGTTCCGGAGTTGAAAGAAGTTTGAAATGTATAAGGTGCGAGGCCTCCTGAAATTGTAATTTCAATAGCAGCATCTGGAGTGATACTACAATCTAAAGGCTTAACTATTGCAGTATTTGAAACCAATTCTGGATAGATAGTTTGTGTGATACTATCGGTACAACCAAAGGCATCTGTTACCAAAATAGTGTAAGTTCCCGGTTGCAAATTGTTAAAAACCCCATTATTTTGAGCTAAACCTCCATTTAAACTGTAAGAATAAGGAACTACACCTCCCGTTACTGTAATTGCTAATGAAGCCCCATTCGCATCAAAGCACAAGTCAGTTGATGCCGCAAGAACAGCAACAGGATTAGTTGGTGTAGTTAAATTAAATGTATTGCTCACAATACATCCATTGCTATCTTGAACTTGAACCGTATAAGCACCTGTTAGAGTTAAATTGGGGAATATGCCCGAATTTTGTGGTCCAACTTGGGTTCCGTTAGGTTGAAGTAATGTATAAAGATTGGATCCCCAACCCCCGGTTGCTGTAATTTGTACACTTCCTGCACCAATACATGTAATTGGATTAACGGTTAGTGTAGCTGTTAGTGCACTTGAAGGTTGAGATACAGTAACTGAAGCAGAATCGGTACAATTGGTTAAAGTATCAGTTACCAAAAGGGTATAAACAGAAGCATTCAATCCGTTTACTACATGGTTTGAAAGCGTACTTCCTGTAGCCGATGCAACAACAGTTCCCGAGCCATTTGTTACAGTGTAATTGTATGGATTGTTACTATTTACAGTGAAAGTTAAAGAACCATCAGAACCCCCAAAACAAGAAACATTTGAGGTAACCTGACCCAATACAGAAATTGGATTAACCGGAAGTAAAGTATAGTTTTCTTGATAATTACAACCATTAGAATCGGTTACTTGAAAAGTATAAGTTCCGGCTTGTAGATTTGTAAATGTTGGATTTGCATTATTTACAATTGCACTACTTGAAGGAGCAATGATTTCATAAACAAAAGGTCCGGTTCCTCCTGTAACTGCCAAAGTTATAGAAGATGTTAAACTCGGACACGTTAAAGGTGTTGCTGTAAATGAAAGATCGGTAGGTCTAACTAATGGATTGATTGTAATTGGATTTGTAACCCAAAGACAGTTATTTGCATCTCTAATCGTTATCGTGTAAGTGCCTGCCGTTAAATTCGAAAATACAGAGTTGGTTCCAAAGGTTATTCCGTTTATACTGTATTGATAGGGAGCTGTTCCCCCACTTACACTACCGGGTTGAATTCCTATGGTAGCTCCCGTATTTAAACAAGTGTAATTACTCAATAAAGTTGCAGTACCCATAAGTGGAGCCGGTTCTGTTATTGTGTAATCTGCCGGAAAATTACATACTCTATTTCCTTGACGTTGAATCAATACTACGGTATATTGACCAGCAGGTAATCCGGTAAATATTCCCGAGTTATTACTAGCTATAACTTGACCGCTACTATTTAGCAATTGGTAGGAAACCTGATATCCATTTGCAGCTACCAAATTGTAGATTACAGAACCATTAGACGCACCGGCACAAGTAACATTTTGAACACTGGTTGTAAATACAACATTAGGAACCAAATTAATAGTAACCGGATTGGATAAAGCTGTACAATTATTGCGATCTACAACAATGAATTGATAAGTGCCTTGTTGTCCAAAAGGAATATCAAAAATTACACTGGTTTGAAAGTCCGAACTCGTTGGGTTTTGTAAAACTCCATTGTAACTGTAAATTGCATAAGTGTAAGGCGGTTGACCTCCACCGGCATTAACTTGAATATTTCCCTCGTTACAAGTAATATGTTGCGAGATAACTGCGGTTAATGTTATTGTGCTTTGATTGATAATAGTTACGTTTTGCGTAGAAGTACAACCATCATCTGTAGTAACTGTTACAGTATAAGTTCCCGGATTTAGATTTTGAAAAGTATAATCATTATCGGTTACTAAACCACTAGAAATAGTTACCGGACCAGTTATTGAAAAAGTATATTGAGGTGCCGCATTCAAGGCTTGTACTCTCAGGCTACCAAAACCATTACAATTGGCATTTTGAGGAATAACGTTTACACTAAATGTATTTTGTTGGATACCAATATTTCGCACTTCAAACACACAACCATCCGTAACTCCTTGTTGTCTTACTTGAACAAAATATATTCCCGATTGTGTAATAGTAAAGTTTGGACTGTTTTGGTAAGGAACCAATATTGTATTGGTAGTTTGATTGATTAACTGATACTCATAGTTGGCCGGTAGATTGGTAATTTGAATAGATCCTTGACTGTTACAAATGATGTTTGTTGCGGTATACTGAATATCTAACAAATTGGTAAAAACATTGAAATAGTACCGTGTGAAACAGCCGTTTTGATAATTGATAGTAACTCTGTATTGACCGGATGTAGTTGCGTTAAAATTGGCACCGGTACCAACTTGATTCCATGTACAACTTGGGTTTTTGTTGGCACAATCTGCAATTCCTACTGCCGGACAGCTGTTTTCATTTAATACCTCCCAAACTATGCTAACAGCGTCGTTTATTCCGGTTTGAATGAGTCTACTGTCATTTACACCACATAAGAAAATAAGTGGCAATTGTTCACCATCATTAGGACAAGTAACAACCTCATCTGCAAAAGGGATAATAGGATTTGCTTGTGTAGCTCCAAAAAGAGTTACGTTAAAGGTTTGGGTTATCCCAATACAAGGTGGTGTTGGAACATTTACCACAGTATAGGTGCCAACACTGCTCACGGTAATAGTTTGGCTGGTTCCAATTACAGTTCCTGCACTATTGGTCCAAGTGTAGCTTTCATAACCATTTGCCGCTGTAAGTTGAATACTACTTCCACATAAAATTTCATTGGTAGTAAAAATACAATCGTCTATATCTACCAAAAAGTTGGCAGGACCCGGTTGACCAAATCCGCAGCTGTCTAGTCCGGCAAAGCTTGGATCGTCAGAAATTACATTGGTATTCAAAACGCCTTGATAAGTGGTATAAGCTTGATTTTGGATTAGATTAGAACAAGCGTCCTCCAATTCGCTACAAGTTGTAGCAACTTGTACCCGAATTCTTATGGTGTAAATAGGGTCTCCGATTTCTAATAAATTATCAGGCAAAGTAAAAACCAATTCATCGGTTACCGGATTGTGTGTAAAAGTTACCCCGGGAGCCCCACTCAAATCGGCCGAGATAAAACTTGTATTTATAGGTAAAATATCTCTAATGGTAGCATTGGTCGCATCATCATTACCAATGTTTTGAAATGTGATTACATAGTCTAAAAATTGCCCTAGATTAACATCAGCCCCCGCGATGTCATTTCCGGCTATGTCTTGCACGTTTTTAACTAATTTTATTTCCGGCTCAATGATTTCTACATTCAAAGCATTGAAAAACATAAAATAAGCATCTTGATTTGAGGTAATTCTCAAGGTAGCTTGTGTTTCATTGTTAGGCAAAACAGAATTTAACGGATTGTTTATAGCAATAATATCTCCATCATAACCCAGTGTGTTTAAACTGTTGGGTGTTCTCAGGTTAAAGTCGGTATCATTAAGTGTAATTCGACTGTTGAAAAAATTGTTTGCCGTGTTTAATGTGTTACTTAAGGGTGTAAAAACCGTATTCGAATTGGCTCTTATAAGCAATTGATCTCCTGTAATTCGGTTATCGCCCTCTAAAGCAGCTGAAGCCAATCTGGCTCTAACGGGAAACGGAGCCGGTAAAGTTGTAAACCCACTATAATTGATGTCTACCTGACCAATGTTAGCTCTTACCCCCGCAAAGCCATCATATGAAGTTATGTACTTACCGGTTAATGTTGGATTTTCATAAACAAAGAAGATAGTCCAACCTCCAGAAACACCTCCTCCACTTATAAAACCTTGAGTAGCTTTGATATTAGCTACGGTATATTCACCCTCCGGATTGGATAATCCGGAAACCAAGTTGGTTATATCTGCATAACAAGCATAAGGACTATTGGATATAAAGTTTGCATTTGTAAACCCATCAAAAATTATTTGTCCTGTAATATCTTGGTAAGCCCCACCGGGTAATTTGAGTTTTATTTGATTAAAATTATTTTCTCTAATATTATCTCCATCTCCATTGGTGGTAGAAAAACCGTTATTGTAACGATAGGTTGCAGACCAATACAGTCCCGCATAAACAATTTTGTTACAACCGTTATTAGGAATAGATAAAGTTGCACTACTCGAACTGAATGTCGAGGCATCTCCATCTATATCGATATAACGCATGTTCAAATTGTCGTTAAATTCGGAGGAATTACCTAGCAAATTATAAGCGGTATTGGGTGTATTGGTAGCATCTTGTCTGTTTACTATATTGTTGGATATCAGTGTCATATCTCCTTTGAGATTTTGCTGAAACCGAACAGTAAACGGAACGGCTACTTGGGCATGTAGGTTGGTACCCAAGAGGTAAAAACAAGAGAATAGAACTATTGTTTTTAAGGTGTAGGTTAAGTGGGGCATTTTCATTTTGGGTTTATTTAATGTTGATGTTCATAATCCATATTTCATCAAAATAGGTATTGTCTACATTCGTGTAATACGAGATCAGGGCTTCACTCCATTCCGAATGTTTTTTGAGATATACATATCTGTAATTGTTTTTTGGATTCACAAAATAGTTGGCTTTAACTCCTTGCTTTTTTAATTTTTGTAAAAAATCTTCGGCAAAGGTTGGGTCGGAGAATACATTGGCAATGATGTAAAATCCGGGCTCTTGATTGTCTACTTGCAGGTAAATATTTTTTCGGGCAGTAGCTCTTTTTTTGTCGGTTAATTTAGAATAGTATTCTTTTATTTCATCATCGGTTAATTTAAATTTGGTTTTAGCTGAATTATCATTGGGTGTAGTGCTTGATTTTATTTCGGTTAATTTTCGTTCTATTTCTTGTTCTTTTGATGCTTTTTTAGGGGTTTCTATTTTAATATTTTCTTTTTTCGTAGCCGATTTCATCGAAGCTAGTTTTGTTGTTATATCGTATTCTTCCTTTGTTTCATTTTTAATAACTTTATTATTAACCATGGTTTTGGTAGTAGTGGTTACTGTTTTTTCTTCGGTTACCATTGCCTCTGGAGTTTCACAATTACAGTCTTTTTCAGCTATAGTAGTTTCTAATCTTTTGATATATTGTATTAAGTTTTCAATTCTTTTTTCAAATTCTTCTTTTGCCATAGATTCCACAGAATCTTGCTTGATAATCATATCTAATAGCTTTAAATGGTCTTCACTTAATGTCAATTTTAATTTTTCTATTTCACCATTTCTATCGTAACGTGAGTTTGCTTTAGACGCGGTTTTGGCTTTTGTAGAGGTGCTGGGTTTGGTTTTTACAGGAATACTAGGTGTTGTTTTTTCAGTTTCTATTTCCGGTTCTTCAAATTCTTCTTCGAATTCTTCGGTTTCTTGGAAGGCTATTTTTTTTGTTTTTAATGGTTTTACAGGTTGCGGTTTTTTAACCGAGTTTCGAGTATTTGAAATTTGATTTCCCGAGTTGAATCGGTACGACAAAGTAATTTCATGGGTAGGACCAAAATTTACCAATCCTTCATTTATAACCCTTTCATAGGTGTAACCCAAAGAAAGTTTTTGAGTTAAGTGTGCCCCTCCTCCTATTCCTACTCCATAAAAATCATCTACACCGGCTTGAATCCATCCCAATTTAGGATAGTTAACCAGTACCGATCCACCCATTTGAAAACCATCGGTTTGGTTGATTTTACCTCGTAATAGTAATCTGAAAAACCCGGATTCAAACATACCTTCTTGAGCTTCCATTTGGTGATGGTACATCAAATGTGAATTGAATGTTTTTTCAGAGAAATCCTTAATGGTTTCACTTGATTTGAAATTGTAATCAACGGCATTATCTACAGAAACACCTAAGTCAAAACTTCCCCATGTTAAGTTGAGTCCCGGATTTAAAGTCAAAACAGATTGATTTCGTAAGGCCAATATTTGCGGATCGGGTTCGTTACTTACCACTCTGTTTCTGTTTACCCCGGTTGTATAATAGGCCAAATTGAAACCCAATGTAAGTTTCATTTTTTCTTGCAGCTGAATTTCATAAGCATAGTTACCAACTCCCCCAAAGCTTGTGATTACACCTAGGTTTTGTTGAAAAAGACCAATTCCAACACCGGCTCTTTCTCCATACCTTCCGGTATACGAAAGCATATATAACTCTGGTGAATCATCAAATTCAATCCATTGACTTCTGTGATATAGCGTGAGATAGGTTTCGGTTTCACGAACCGCAGAAAAGGTAGGATTCATTATAAACCTATTTAGCAATAAGGCATTTTGGGTGGGTAGCTTAAAGGTTAAAACGGGTTCTTCTTGTGCCCATCCCGAGTGTACAATAAACCAAACCAATAAGAGTGAAAGTAGTTTTGTTTTCATTTTCTTATTGAATTAGGGTTATTGAACCTTTTTTTACTATGGCCTCATTTTCGGAAATGGTATAGTAATATACAGGTTCTTTTTTTGACACTTGTAATCCGGGTTCCGGCCAATTGTTTTGATAGTTTCGGGTTCTGTAAACTACTTTTCCCGTAGAAGAATATATGGTAACCTCTACTTCTTCTTTGTTGACATACTCATTAGGTATTGACCAAAAATCGTTTTTCCCATCATTATTCATGGTTACAACGTTTGGAACTACGGTACTGGTGTTTTCAACAACTGTAACAGTGAAAGATGTACTGTATTCACAACTTCCAGTAGTGCCTATTACAGTATAAATTCCGGGTTGTGTAACCTGGAAATCAGTACCGGTTCCAACGATTGTATTTTCTAGCATCCAAACATAGCTGGTGGCCCCGGATGCGGTTACATTTCTGGAGCCTCCTTGTATTAGGGTAATGTTTTGCGGAATAGATAAACTTATTCCGTTTGAGGTTTCTACACCAACATTTATAAGGCTTGAAGTGTAGGTACATCCTTGAAAAACAGCTGTCAAGAAATAGCTCCCGGGCGTATTAACTGTTAACTCTAACGAAGTTCCCAAAATTTGATTGCTTCCTTCTGCATACCAAGCCAATTCATACTGTGAATTTGTAACCGTAGAACTCAAAACTACCTCACCTCCGTTTTCACATAAAGTACCGCTAGAGGATAACACAATAGTTTCGGCTACCCCTAAATGAATCGTAACATTATTCGAAATTACATTTGGAAAATTAGGTATTTGAACTCTTAATTCATACGTTCCGTTAAGTGCATTAGAACTAACATTAAAAGTTGTACTACTCGAAGATTGAATCATTGTTCCATTTCGATACCAATCGTAAACATAACCAAATGAATTAGAAAGTAAGGATTGGGTTTCTGAGTTTCCAATTGCTTGAAATGAAGTTATACTCAGAGTGGCTTGTGTGCTACTGCAGTTTTCATATCCTGAATTTGGGGCAATTGTTACTGTAAATGAGTTAGGATATTGTAAAACTACTGTAGCTTCTTGAGTAGCATTACAACCTACACTTTGTGTCACTTGAACTCTATATGTTCCGTCTTCTGTTGCATTGTAAGTTGAAGATGTTGCTCCGGCTATTATAGCGTTGTTTCTGAACCATTGAAATTGAGGATTGTTGGCATTGGTTGTCACGCTTAATGTTTTGGATTCTCCGGGTATTAGTAAAGTACTTCCGGAATAATTGAGCTCTGCAGTTATACTGTTCTCTATCAAATTTACCGTGGCCGATGTTGCATTACAGCCCGTATGTGATAGTACTAAATAATAATTACCTATTTGATTTGTAGTGTAGCTGGGTTGTGTAGCTCCGGTAATAAGCACATTGTTTCGATACCATCTGTAGCTATATTCAGAATGGGTAACCGAGCTTTGTAAAGTTACAGTAGATACTCCACACAAAGCCCCTATAATTGATAGGGTTGGTGTTTCTAAACGCAGATTTACCGCTATACTGTTGGTTTCAAATGGAGCATATCCGGGTATTGTTATTCTAAGTTTGTAGTTTCCATTTTGAGTAGCATTAGCTATAGTATAACTGGTTGATGTAGCTCCGGTAATAGGGTTATTGTTTAGTAACCATTGGTAAGTATAGGTTGAATTCGTTGTGTTTACCGGAATATTTCCGTTTGTTGTTTGAGCTGTTAATGTTGCCAAAGTCAATGTGCTCGAAGAACTACTACAGGCTAAATAATCTCCATTATTTTGAATGGTTCCGCTAAATCCTGTTGGAAATTGAACCGTAACATTAAGTTCTTCAGATACATTACAAATAGTGTTTTCGGTAACAATTAACGTATAAATTCCAGGTTGATTTACCGTGTAAGTAGGCGAATTAGCTCCTGAAATCAACACATTATCTTTTTTCCATTGATAGGTTGGGGTTACTGCATTGGTTATACTAGTTATGGTTAATGTCTCTCCGGGAATAAGAATTTCTATGGGGTCTACATCCCAATCTACTAATAAATCCACTAATTCTAAGAAGATAGCATTGGACTCAAACTCACATCCACCAAATGTGATTTTTAATTTATAGGTGCCTTCTTGGGTTGCCGAATACGTTGCGTTTGTGGCTCCCGAAATGGCAACATTGTTTTTAAACCATTGGTATGCGTATCCAGAATTTTGATGTGACGATGTAAGTATTCTGGGGTTTCCGTTACAGATAACTTCTTCTCCATTTGAAGCACTTATGCTTAAATTTATTCCGGATGTCACATTTACAGTCACAATGTTTGAATAGGAATTCATTACACAACTACCATAATCAACAATGGCATAATAGTTTCCGGATTGTGTAATGTTTAATGAAGGTCCTGTTGCTCCGCTAATTTCTGCAAAATTCCGATACCATTTGTAGTTCAAACCGCTATAAAATAAAGGCGAAGCTGGAGTTCCGGTGGCATCAACTTGTAAGGTTGTATTTCCTCCTTCACAAAAAGATAAAGTTCCTATATTATTGTTTATTGAAAAAGGTTGGTTGTGTACCGCATAATAAGCAGAGAAAGCCACACTATTTGGGCTCGTTACTGCAGGAGCAGTACTTCTTACACGTATTCTGTAGTTTTCTCCTGCGGTTTGTGTAGGTAGGGCAAAATTTGCATTAACCGGTGATGTCGAACTTGTGACTGTAGTCAACGTAGTTGCAGTTCCAAAACTTCCGTTTGGATCCGACATTTCGATAATGAATTGATTACCCGATTGTATATTTGCGGTAGGAAATACTGTAAAAGTTAGGTTATAAGAATTGAAGTTTTGTGATGCACAGGCTTGTGTAAAACTTAATGAAGGAGTTCCAATAACTATCGTTTGTGCATAACCCCAAGAGTTTCCTAAAATCAGGAAACCTAAAGCTAGAGAAGCTAACAGTCTTTTTGGGGTAGTTGTAGTAACCATAAAACACTCCTTAAACCCGTTAGTTTTTCCCCAAAAACAAACGACTTTTTATTAATTTTTTGTAATCTTAATAGGCACTACACTACATTCAATTACGAAAAATAAACGATAAAGGTTTTACGCCGATTTTGTCAAATCTTTGTTAATTACTCTCCGAAAGTAAGTATTTTTTTTTCACAAAAATCATTTTTAACACATTTATCAACAGCTGAATGTAAAATTTGTGGAAAACCGTAACTGCAGTTCTATAAAACCGTAAATATTCTCTTGTTTTTTATTTTTTCAAATATGATAAAATAGGTAAGGTGTTCTAATCTTTGTTCCTTTTTTATGTATTTTTGTGGCTCATTTTAAGGAATTATGTCAGAAGAAAAGTCGCTCAATTTTATTGAACAAATTATAGAAGAAGATTTAAAAAACGGTTTTTCAAGAGAAAAACTACGTTTTCGTTTTCCACCGGAACCCAACGGATATCTTCACGTGGGTCACGCGAGTTCAATTTGTTTGAATTTCGGATTAGGGATTGATTACCAATCGCCTGTGAATTTGCGTTTTGATGATACCAATCCCGCCAAAGAAGAACAAGAATACGTTGATGCAATTAAACGCGATGTGCAATGGCTTGGTTTTCAGTGGGCCGAAGAACGCTATGCTTCTGATTATTTTCAAGAATTGTATGATTGGGCGGTTGAATTTATCAAAAAAGATAAAGCGTATGTAGACAGCCAATCTTCTGAAGAAATGGCCAAACAAAAAGGAACACCAACGCAAGTAGGTACCAATAGTCCTTTCAGAAGTCGTTCGGTAGAAGAAAATCTGGACCTTTTTGAACGTATGAAAAACGGAGAATTTCCGGAAGGAACGCATGTGTTACGAGCCAAAATTGACATGGCTTCTACCAATATGTTGATGCGTGACCCAATTATGTATCGAATTTTACATAAACACCACCACAGAACCGGTGATAAATGGTGCATTTATCCTATGTATGACTGGGCTCATGGCGAAAGTGATTATATTGAAGGCATTTCACATTCCCTTTGTACACTGGAATTTTTACCCCACAGAGAATTATACGATTGGTTTTTAGACCAAATTTACGACAGTACAAAAGTACGTCCAAAACAGAGAGAATTTGCCAGAAGAAACCTTTCACATACGGTTGTAAGTAAACGAAAGTTACTGCAATTAGTACAAGAAGGTCATGTTTCCGGTTGGGATGATCCGAGAATGAGCACGATTTCCGGTATGAGAAGACGTGGTTATACACCGGCTTCCATTCGAAATTTTGCCAAAACCATTGGTATTGCCAAACGAACCAATTTAATAGATGTTTCCCTTTTGGAATTTTGCGTTCGTGAGGATTTAAATAAAACAGCTCCTCGTGTCATGGCAGTTTTAAATCCGGTTAAGCTGGTGATTACCAATTATCCTGAAGGTCAAGAAGAGTGGTTGGATGCTGAAAATAATCCGGAAGAAGAAGTTTTAACGTATAGAAAAGTGCCTTTTTCCAAAGAATTATACATCGAAAGAGATGATTTTCAAGAAGAAGCCAATAAGAAATTTTTCCGTTTGACCTTAGGAACCGAAGTACGTTTGAAGAATGCGTATATCATTAAAGGTGAGCATGTTGTGAAAGACGCCAATGGAAATATTACCGAAATTCACGCAACGTATGATGTGGATTCTAAGTCGGGTAGTGGTACAGAGGCTAGTCAACGTAAAGTAAAAGGAACCATACATTGGGTTTCAATTCCGCATGCTGTAGAGGCAGAAGTGCGTATTTATGATCGTTTATTCACGCACGAAAATCCGGATGGGGATAAAGAAGTTGACTTTAAAAATTACATCAATCCCAATTCATTGGAAGTAATCACCGGATATGTTGAACCCAGTTTAACATCGGCTCAACCGGAAGATAAATTTCAATTTCAACGCCTAGGTTATTTTTGCACCGACAAAGATTCTTCTTCACAAAAATTAGTTTTTAATAAGACGGTTGGTTTGAGAGATACATGGGCAAAAGTAGAAGCGAAGGAGTAATTCATTTCTATAATAAAAAACTATATAAGCCACATTTTTTTGTGGCTTTTTCTATTATTTGTATTTTCTATTGGTTTTTATTTTCTATTGTTAAAAACAATTAAAAACGGCTTTTTTAGAGCGTTTTTTAGAAAAGAAAAACAAAGGGCAATATAATTTTATACTTTATTCAACGAAAGTGAATTTAAACAATTCTAATTCGTTTTTGGTCATTTTTCATCTACTTTTTTCCCTTTTAAAAATTCTAAAACAAAAAATTTTGTGTTTTCCGTGTTTTTTATGGGAAAAATATTTTTTTATATTTATCTCTTTCAAAATCTATATTCAAAAAAAAGAGACCCGAAGGCCTCTTTCAAAATTATGCATCATCTTCGGTTGTACCGAATTCATCTTTTTTCTTTTTTCCAATTCGAGAAGTGCTGTTCGCTTTTTTCATGGCTTCACCCACTTGGTTGCTGGCGGTAAAACTGGCTACCATGTTATTTAACATATCACTACCTGCTTGAGGCGAGTTGGGTAACAAAATCAAGTTAGAATTGGTATCGGCTCCAATCGCTTGCAACGTATCATAATGTTGTGTAACTACTATCAAAGCGGAAGCCTCTTGAGAATTTATACCAACCTTGTTTAATACATCTACAGATTCTACCAAACCTCTAGCAATTTCTCTTCTTTGATCGGCAATACCTTGACCTTGAAGTCTTTTACTTTCAGCTTCTGCCTTAGCTTTGGCTACAATTCTAATTCTTCCGGCTTCTGCTTCATATTCGGCAGCGGTTTTTTCACGATCGGCAGCGTTAATTCGGTTCATCGCATTTTTCACTTGAATATCCGGGTCAATATCGGTAATTAATGTATTGATAATGTCGTATCCATAAGTGGTCATTGCTTCATTTAATTCACGTTTTACTGCTATAGCAATATCGTCTTTGCGTTCAAAAACATCATCCAATTTTAATTTAGGAACTTCGGCACGCACTACGTCAAATACATATGACGTAATTTGATCGTGCGGATATTCTAGTTTATAAAACGCCTCATAAACTTTCTCCTGAATTACTTTAAACTGAACCGAAACTTTCATTTTAACAAACACGTTGTCTTTGGTTTTCGTTTCAATGATAACATCTAATTGTTGAATTCTGAGATTAATTTTACCTGCAATACGATCAATTACCGGAATTTTCAATTGTAAACCTGATTGTCTAATACTGCTAAAACGACCAAATCGTTCAATTACTGCAGCCGTTTGTTGCTTCACGGTGAAAAAGGAAGCCAACAATAGAAATACACCTAAAACAATAATAATGTAACCTGTCATAAAAAATAGTTTAATGAGTTATACGTAATGATACGAAATTTCTCGTACGTTTGTTACAACTTAACACAATATTCATGAAAAGATATTTTTCAACTTTAATTTTAGTACTACTTGCCACCTCATCATTTGCTCAATACGGTAAAGGAGATTACAATCATATTGGACTTAGTTTGGGTGTAAATCAAACGCATTTGTTTACCGATAATTTTAATGTAAATCCCGGTATGAGTTGGACGGCAGGTTTAGCTATACGAGGCAATTATTATAATAATTTTGCCATGGTATATGGTATGAATTTTACCGATAATTTGTTTAAAGTAGAAGCCAATTCTTTGTTAGGAACCAAAGAGGTAGAACTTAAAATGATGGCGGTGCAAGTTCATTTATTGTTGAGTTACAAAATTGCCGGTAGTAATTTTTCTATAGATGCAGGTCCTGTTTTACAAGTAAATAGCAAAATTAAGTTTGATGAGGCAGATGCCAATCTTTTTATTGCCGATACCGGATTACTTCGGGTCGAAAATCTTGAAGAAATTTCTCCAATCAATTGCAATGCTCATATCGGATTAACCGGAGGTTTTGACAATGTACGATTGAATTTGAGCTTTCAATACGGTATAACCAATATTCTAAATAACTTAAACAAACAAGACGAAGTTAAATTGGTAACTACCGAAAAATTAAAAGGTAATTTAGGAATTTTAGCTGCAAATATTATTGTATACTTTTAAAAAAAGCTCCAGAGATGGAGCTTTTTTTTAATGTCCCGGTTCGTATATCAACCTAAAGAAGGTACTAAATCTTTGATTTTCTCTTTGAATAGGAATTCCGGTTACAATACCCACAAGTAAGTTTTCGGCAATACCCACACGCATTTGAGGACGAATTACCATATCAAAATCGGTTTGGGTAAATTCTTTATTAATTTCTACTCCAATAAAGTTTCGTGTTCCGGGAATCATATAGTGAAAGTTGCTATTTATTTGCCAATTCGTATACGTGGATTGGGCATCAAAGTGATGAATAAAAAGCGGTCCGGTGTAGAGTAGGGTGTGAAAATTGTTTCCCCAACGCTTGGCTGCTACAAAAAACGGATTGTAAATGTTTCCAATAAATAACTTTCCGTTTGCATAGGCATTGAATTCATTCATTTCAAACTCGTGTATATAGCCCACTGCTAGTGAGGTTTTCCTTTTTTCAGAAACCAAAAACGAATACTGTGCTGCAAATTTCAAACTGTTTAATCTGCTGCCTGGGGCTGTTCCATTTTTACTTGATGGATAAATAGTAAAGGGTAACTCAATTTCCAATCCCAGACGATCTAAGGGAGCCCATTCATACTCTACCAATGCCAAGTATTCTACATAATCATTATTGTCGGTTATACCAAAACCAACATTCCATTCTTTCTCTCCTTTTCTTGCTCCTAAATCGCGAATCAAATCAATAAATAGGGGTTCGGCATGAAGAATTTTGGGCTTTTCGGTTTTTGTTAATACCTCTTCAATGTACAAACTATCTTTAATTGTATTTTCAATCTCTTTTTCAGATTGGGAATAACTGTTTGGATTGTATATTAATAGCATGGAGATTCCAAAGAAAATGTTCAAACTAGAAATTTTCATAAGTTTTAAAAGTTTAATTAATACTAAATTTTGTCTTGTTTAAGTAGAGGACAAGAGGATTTTAGGATAAATAATTAAACTTCCGGTGGTGGGGAATGTATCTCCAAAGAAGGTATTGTTATTTTATTTTTAGTATAGTGAAAACCTTTTTTAAGGGGAAAATAAACGATAATTTTGGCATGAATAGTAAAAGGTGTATGTACAAATTGATCTATTGTAAATCCTTTTTTGGTATTTGGATTTTGTTCGTTGTCATTAGAATCATTTTCGGGAATGGCCTCTTCAAAACCTAAAATTTTCTCAAAAACGAGTTCTACAACACTTTCTTGTTTGTTGTAATTTCTGTTTTTTTGTACTTTTTCATCAAATAGGGTAGTCACATCTATACTGATATTTAACAGATAACATGCCATAAATCCCCATAAAATTGGGGTTATTCTAAAATGTCGAAGCCTATTTAACATGTTGCAAAAGTAAAACCTTTTAACACGATTAAATTTTTTCTATTGCTTTTAGTATTCTTTTAACGGTTTCTTCTTTACCTAGAAGTTCAATAATATCAAATAAATGCGGCCCTTTTAATGCTCCTACCAAGCTCAATCGAAGCGGCTGCATCACTTTTCCCATTCCAATTTCATTGGCTGTCATCCATTCTTTTAAAATTGTTTCAATGTTTAAAGAAGTAAAATCTTCAATCGATTCTAAAACTTCTATAACTTGTTTCATCAAAGCCGGTGTTTCTTCTTTCCAATTTTTGGTTGCTTTTTCGTCGTATGAATTGGGTGCTGCAAAGAAATAATCAGCCAATTCCCAGAAATCGGAAACAAAATTTGCTCGTTCCTTTATGGAAGAAACTATTCGTTTCATGTGCGGTTTGTTTGTCATTTCGACGAAGGAGAAATCTCTTTTCTTTAAGTCAGAAATAAATAAATCAACCAGTTCTTCATCACTTTGTTTCTGCAAATACTGATGATTAAACCATTTGTTTTTCTCCGGGTCAAATTTGGCTCCGGCTTTGTGCACACGGTTCAAATCGAATTTTTCAACTAATTCACCTAGTGAAAATAGTTCTTGGTCGGTGCCGTCATTCCATCCTAATAGAGCTAGAAAGTTGATAACTGCTTCCGGAAAATATCCGGTTTCACGATAACCGGATGAAACGCCTTCCTCAGTTTTCCATTCCAACGGGAAAACCGGAAAGCCCATTTTATCACCGTCTCGTTTGGATAATTTCCCGTTTCCTATGGGTTTTAAAATTAACGGTAAATGTGCAAATTCAGGTGCTTCCCAACCAAAAGCTTTGTACAACAAATGATGAAGTGGGAGTGAAGGCAACCATTCTTCGCCACGAATTACGTGTGATGTTTCCATCAAATGGTCATCTACAATATTGGCCAAATGATAGGTTGGCATTCCGTCACTCTTAAATAACACTTTATCATCTAATAAGTTCGTATCAAATTTAATAGCACCTCGAATGAGGTCTTTCAATTCCAAAACTTCATTCACTGGTGTTTTAAAGCGAATCACATAATCTTCACCCGAAGCAATACGCTTGTTCGTTTCTTCGGCAGAAAGCACCAATGAAGTATCTAATTTTTCACGATTGTGCCAATTGTAAATAAAGGTTTTACCTTGTTCTTCGTGTTGTTTTCTGTGTAAATCCAGAGCTTCCGAAGTATCAAAAGCATAATACGCCCAACCCGATTGAATCAGTTTATCGGCGTACTGTTTATATAAATGTTTCCGTTCACTTTGACGATAGGGACCAAATTTTTCGTTTTTTCCTACCGTTTCAGAGGGAGAAATACCCAACCATTCCAATGCTTCAAAAATGTAAGTTTCTGCTCCGGGAACAAATCGGTTTTGATCGGTATCTTCAATACGCAAATAAAAAACACCGTTATTTTTTTTAGCAAATAAATAATTGAATAATGCAGTTCTAACCCCTCCAATATGCAATGGGCCGGTGGGACTGGGTGCAAAACGAACGCGAACAGGTCTTGACATTTGTATAAATTTTTGGCAAAGATACATTTTATGAGTTTTACAGAAGAAATTGTCTCGAAAAATAAACGCTATTAAAAACTAGAAATTGTAGAATATGGTAGCCGTTTCTATTGGATTTAATCTTTCCTTTTGAGGTGTTTTTTATAAATTATTTTGCTGTTATTCCATAGTAAATAAAAACAATTTGAGGCTGTATTCATTAAAAAACATTTAACTTTTGACTATCAAATAAAATTGTACTTTTATCGGTTACAAGTAAAAGCCACACTATTTTGGAAACAAAAGCATTGATTTATCAAAAGTTAGAAGCATTTATTAAAAAATATTATGCCAATGAACTCCTAAAAGGAATAATCCTTTTTGTGGGTTTTGGATTAATTTATTTGTTTGTTACCCTTTTTATCGAATATTTCTTGTGGCTTAAACCCATGGGAAGAACCCTATTATTTTGGACTTTTGTTGGCGTTGAGTTGTTTTTACTCTCTCGTTTTATTTTGTTTCCGCTTTTTAAATTATTCAAACTTCAAAAAGGGATTGATTACAAACAAGCTTCACAAATTATTGGCAATCATTTTTCTGAAGTAAATGATACGTTGCTTAATTTTCTTCAACTGGCAAATGAAAAACAACCTTCTGAGTTGTTGTTTGCATCAATTGAACAAAAAGGGAAAACGTTGAGTCCTGTTCCTTTTGGTAATGCAATTAATTTTAAAGGCAATGCCAAATATTTGCCTTGGGCCATTATTCCGCTTTTGTTTTGGTTTTTTTTCATGCTTAGCGGTAACCATACGATTTTCTCGGAAAGTATGAATAGAGTTGTGCGTTACAACGAAAAGTTTACTCCACCGGCTCCATTTGCTTTGCAAGTTGTTAATACAAGTTTACAAACAGAACAAGGAAATGATTTTGTGCTTCAGGTTAAATCTACCGGAAAAATGATACCCGAAAGTGCTCTTATTTTTATGGGAGAAGAAAGTTATTTCATGGAAACGGTTCAACCGGGTTTGTTTGAATACCGTTTTTCTAAACCAATTAAAGACATTGCGTTTCATATTCAAGCTAATGCAGTAGTTTCTCCTGATTATGTCTTGTCAGTAGTAGCTGTTCCCACCATTTCTAACTTTGAAATGCTTTTGCAGTTTCCATCCTATTTAAATCGAAAGTCAGAGGTGGTTCAAGGTTCAGGAAATGCCATAGTTCCCGAAGGAACAAAAGTGATTTGGAAAGTAAAAGCCGCTGCAACAGACGAGATTCTGTATCAAGAGGATTCACAATCGGTTCCTTTTTCAAAAGGTTCAGAAGGTTTTAGTCTTTCAAAATCTTTTTACCAAAATACAGATTATCAATTAGTAACCTCAAATTCAAAGGTCAAAAATCACGAAAAATTAATGTATCAGATTACTACTATCAAAGACCAATATCCTTCTATAGCAGTTTCATTGGCTCCAGATAGTTTAAAAATAGCAAAGAAGGTTTTGGTAGGTCAAGTAAGTGATGATATAGGGTTGTCTAAATTACAGATTGTTTATTATCCCAGAGATAATGAAAAAGCCGCTCAAAAGTTTTTACTTCCGGTAAAAAAAGAAATTTTTGATCAATTTGTTTTTTCCTTTCCCGGTAATTTACCGGTTCAACAAGGCGTATCTTATGACTATTATTTTGAAGTTTTTGATAACGATGCGATACATAATTTTAAAAGCACTAAATCTAATGTTTTTTCAGACAGAATCAGCACTGAACAGGAATTACAAGACTTGCAATTAAAGCAACAGCAAACCAACATCAAAAGCCTTCAAAAGTCTCTTAAAAGCCAAGAAAAACAGCTTAGTGAAATGGATAAACTTCAAAAATTATCCAAAGAGAAAGAGCGTTTGGAATTTAAAGACAAACAAAAATTAAACGATTTTATCAAACGTCAAAAACAACAAGAGGAAATGATGAAGGAGTTTACAAAAGATTTAAAAGATAATCTAAAAGACTCTAAAAACGAAAAGGATGCTCAAAAGGACCTATTAGAAAAAAGAGCCGAACGCATAGAAAAACAATCCGATCAAAATCAAAAACTATTAGATGAATTAGACAAACTTACCGAGAAAATACAAGATTTAGATATTCAAGAAAAACTCGACAAGATCAAACAAAATTCAAAAAATCAAACTAAAAATTTGGAACAATTGGTAGAACTTACCAAAAAGTACTACGTAGAAAAGAAAGCAGAACAATTGGCTAACAAATTAGATAAGTTGGCCAACAAACAAGAAAAATTGACCCAAGATGACAATCAAAATTCGGTTCAAAAACAAGAAGAAATAAATGAGGAGTTTAAGAAAATCAGCGAAGAACTTCGTGAACTTGAAAAAGAGAACAAAGAGTTGAAAAGCCCTATGTCTATACCTTCAGATGAAAAAACAGAAAAAAGTATTCAAGAAGATATGAAAAAAGCTTCTGAAGATTTAAATAAAAATCAGAAGGAAAATGCAAAACCCAAACAAAAAAATGCTGCCCAAAAAATGAAACAAATGGGAATGCAAATGATGGAAGGGATGGCTGGTTCTCAAAAAGAACAAATGGAGGAAGATATTAAAATGATGCGTCAGATATTAGACAACTTATTGGCTTTCTCTTTCAAACAAGAAGAGGTAATGAATCAATTTAAAGGCTTAAAAAAGGGTTCTCCATCTTATATTTTTCATCTCAAAAAACAACAAGATTTAAAAGTACAGTTCAAACATATTGACGATAGTCTTTTTGCCATGTCTCTTCGTAATGCTCAAATTACAGAACGCATTACCGAAGAAATTGGAAACGTGCATTACAATGTAGATAAATCTTTAGAATCTTTAGCAGAAGCCTACATTGCAAAAGGAGTTTCACACCAACAGTTTTCTGTAGCTGCGGCTAATCGTTTGGCCGATTTCTTAAGCGATACAATGAATTCAATGCAAATGTCTATGTCGGGTTCAGGTTCCGGCAAACCCAAACCGGGAAGCGGTAAAGGCGGAATGCAGCTACCTGATATTATTCAAAAGCAACAAGGTTTGTCTGATAAAATGAAAGAAGGTATAGGTAAGGGAGAAAAACCTTCCGATAAACCAGGAGAAAAGCCGGGTAACAAACCGGGAGAAAGTTCAGAAAAAGGACAATCTAAAGGAGCAAAGCCCGGTGAAGGTTCCGGTGGTGGTGGCCAACAAAATGGTGATGGTGAGGAAAATGCAAAAGAACTAATGGAAGTTTATAAAGAACAAAGAAAACTTAGAGAACAACTCCAAGACATGCTTGAAAAACAAGGTTTAACACCAGATGGCAAAAGAGTTTTAGACCAAATGAAAGATGCAGAGAAGCAACTTTTAAATAAAGGTTTCAAAAATGAAGTTCTACAACGCATGTTAAATATAAAATACGAGATGTTAAAGCTGGAAAAAGCCCTACAATCTCAAGGAGAAGATTCCCAACGTGAATCGCAAACGAATAAAAATAATTTTACAAACAACCCTGCAACAATTAACCCACAATTACAAGAATATTTAAATAGTATAGAGATTTTAAATAGACAAAGTTTACCTTTGCGGTCCAATTTCAATCAAAAAGTACAAGAATATTTTAAAACCAATGATTAGTTTTAATTACGAATCAGATTTTAGATTGTCTAATGAAATGCATTTCTCGAAATGGATTTCTTCTGTTATACTGTCAGAATCAAAAACAGAAGGGGATATAAATTATATCTTTTGTGACGATGCATATTTGCATCAAATCAATTTAGAATATCTCAATCACGATACACTTACAGACATTATTAGCTTTGACTATAGTGAAGGAAATTTTTTACATGGAGATATTTTTATTTCTATTGAAAGAGTTGAAGATAACGCCTTGGATTTTAAGGTTTCTTTTGAAGAAGAACTTAAGCGAGTAATGGTGCACGGAGTTTTGCATTATTGTGGTTATAAAGACAAGTCTAAAGAGGATGAGTTGATAATGCGTTCAAAAGAAGAAGAGAAAATAGCTATGTTCCACGTGGAACCATAGTTTGTTGTAAATAATGTTTCACGTGGAACAAATTCAGAATTATGTTTTTAGAAAAGTATGATGTAATAGTGGTGGGTGCGGGACATGCAGGCTCTGAAGCAGCTGCAGCTGCAGCCAATATGGGTTGTAAAACACTTTTGGTTACGATGAATCTTCAATCTATAGCCCAAATGTCTTGTAATCCGGCTATGGGCGGTATTGCTAAAGGTCAAATTGTACGAGAAATTGATGCTTTAGGAGGTTATTCTGGAATTGTTTCAGATACAACAGCTATACAATTTAAAATGCTTAATAAATCTAAAGGACCGGCTATGTGGTCGCCTAGAGTTCAAAGCGATCGTATGCGGTTTGCTGAAGAATGGAGATTGATGTTGGAGGCCACGCCAAATCTTGATTTTTATCAAGAAATGGTCTCTGGGCTTTTGTTAGAACAAGATAAAATTGTAGGCATTAAAACGTCATTAGGAATTGAAATTAAAGCGAAGGCTGTTGTGCTAACAAACGGCACCTTTTTGAATGGTTTAATTCACATCGGCGAAAAACAGTTTGGAGGTGGACGTGCCGGAGAGAGTGCTTCTTTCGGAATAACCGAAGATTTAGTGGCACATGGCTTTTCGTCCGGAAGAATGAAAACGGGTACGCCCCCAAGAGTTGATGGTCGTTCCTTAGATTATACCAAAATGCGTGAAGAAAAGGGAGATGATAAACCCCATAAGTTTTCATATTTAGACAGAACAAAACCATTGTCGATTCAAAAATCGTGTTGGATGACCTATACCTCAGAGACGGTTCATGATCTTTTGCGAGAAGGCTTTGATCGTTCTCCTATGTTTAATGGGCGAATAAAAAGCACAGGGCCTCGTTATTGCCCATCTATAGAAGATAAAATCAATCGTTTTGCCGATAAAGACAGACATCAACTTTTTGTAGAACCGGAAGGCTGGAATACTGTAGAGGTTTATGTAAACGGCTTCTCAACGTCTTTACCGGAAGATATTCAGTTTAAAGCCTTACGTTCTGTTGAAGGTTTTGAAAATGTTAAGTTTTTTAGACCCGGTTATGCTATTGAATACGATTATTTTCCACCAACGCAACTTAAACATACTCTAGAGACAAAATTGGTTCAAGGTTTGTTTTTTGCAGGACAAATAAATGGCACTACTGGTTATGAAGAAGCTGCGGCACAAGGATTGATGGCAGGTA
Organism: Flavobacterium sp.; assembly: GCF_036759525.1. Classification (GTDB taxonomy): domain Bacteria; phylum Bacteroidota; class Bacteroidia; order Flavobacteriales; family Flavobacteriaceae; genus Flavobacterium. Next base: position 355,588 of record NZ_DAIOUN010000001.1, read on the forward strand.
TAAATGCGGCTTTAAAAGTTCAAGAAAAAGAACCATTTATTTTGCAAAGAGATGAAGCTTATATTGGTGTTTTAATTGACGATTTAATCACAAAAGGTACAGAAGAGCCATATAGAATGTTTACTTCAAGAGCCGAATACCGAACTTTATTACGTCAAGATAATGCAGATGAAAGATTAACACCAAAAGGGTATGCCTTAGGATTGGCCTCAGAAGAACGTTTAAAGCGTATGGAATATAAATTTGGAGAAGCAGCCAAGATGGTTTCCTTTTTTAAAGAAACCAGTATTACTCCAGAAGAAGCCAATCCGGTTTTAGAACAAAAGCATAGTTCTTTAATGAGTCAGTCAGATAAAATGTTTAAAGTGTTTTCTAGACCTCAAATAGAGCTGGAGGACATAGTTTTGTTTGATAAAGTCAAAGAGTATATTGCCACAAATCAACTGGATGAAGAAACAGTTGAACAAGCCGAGATTCAAGTTAAGTATAGTGGTTACATTGAAAAAGAAAAAAACAATGCAGATAAATTAAAAAGACTAGAAGACGTAAAGATTCCTTCAAATTTTGATTACGATAAAATAAAGTCGCTTTCTTTTGAAGCCAGAGAGAAGTTTAAAAAAATTAAGCCGGTTACGGTTTCACAAGCATCTAGAATTAGTGGTGTTTCACCAAGTGATATTTCAATACTACTTATATATATGGGTAGGTAGTTGTTTTAATGTTCCACGTGAAACGATTACCTTGAGCTCAATAAAAACGGGCTTTTAGATTTAAAAATTAAAGAAATGAATTTTTCAAAAGAACCTTTTTTAAAGGTAAAAGATTATTCGGTTACAGGAGAAACATTTGAATTGTTGATGGATCATGATCTCCAATTACTCAAAACCTATCCTCAACCAACGCCAGATGATTTGTCTAAATATTATGAAAGCGATGACTACATTTCGCATACTGATAGCCAAAGGTCATTGTTTGAAAAAATGTATCATTGGGTAAAAGGGAAAGCCATTCAAAACAAATTAGATTTAATTGAATATTGGACCGGCGGAAAAGGGTCTGTTTTAGATATTGGATCAGGTACCGGCGATTTTCTGTTAGAAGCCAAAAAACGAGATTGGAAAACGGTAGGGATAGAGCCCAGTACCAAAGCAAAACAATTAGCTAAGCAAAAAGGCGTTTGTATAGTAGAAGGTTTCCCAGATTTAGAAGATCACTATTTCGACGTTATTACCATGTGGCATGTTTTAGAACATGTTCCCAATTTGGAATTCCAAATTCAAGAATTAAAACGATTACTCAAGCCCAATGGAGTTTTATTTGTTGCGGTTCCCAATTACAAATCTTTTGATGCACACTATTATGGTAAATTTTGGGCCGCCTATGATGTGCCTCGCCATTTATGGCATTTTTCAAAAACAGCTATCGATAAACTTTTTGCATTAGAAAATCTCAAGTTAAAAGATATTAAACCGATGTATTGGGATAGTTTTTATGTATCGCTTTTATCTGAAAAATACAAAACCGGTAAAATGAATTTTTTAACAGCCTTTTGGGTTGGATTGCAATCCAATTGGAAAGCCAAAAAGACCAAAGAGTTTTCTTCTCACATTTACATCATTAAAAACAGCTAATTTTTATTTTAAGGCCTTTTAAGCAGTTTTTGAAACGCGAAACATCAATTTCCTTGTGTTTTTTGCGAAAATCGATTGTGGCATTTCTAAATGATCGATCTTTAATAGTTTTTTATGTTGGTTTTACTTTTTTTCAATAGATTTTTATTATATTTAATAAATCCATTTAAAAACCCATTTGTTTCTTAATGTGGAATTAGTACTTTTACCAAAATTTTTAATAGACAATTCTGATGAAAAAATCAATTTTAGCATTTGGTCTTCTTCTTTCATTACTTTCTTGTGATAAGGCTGCAGAAACCAAAGATTTTAAAACCGCCTATGTAGATACTTCTAAATTGATGGAAGAATTTGTAGAAGCCAAAGATATTGAAGCAAAATACAAAGCAAAAGGTTCTGAAATGGGAAAACAATTGGAAGCTGAGGTAGCTCGTTTTCGTTCTGAAGCAGCCAATTTTCAAAAAAATGCACAAGCTTATGGGCAACAATGGGCCCAACAAAAAGCAGCCGAATTGCAACAAAAAGAACAAGAGTTATCCTATGCTCAACAAGCTATCTTGCGTCAACTTCAAGAAGAAAGCGGTAAAGAAATGGACAGCTTGGTAAAAGATGTAAAGAAATTTATCAAAGAATACGGTAAAGAAAAAGGGTACAACTACATTTACGGAACCGGAGATGTAGCAACGGTACTTTATGCAAAAGAAGAATACGACATCACCAATGAAGTAATCAAACTTTTAAACGAAAAATACAAGTCAAAAGGCAACGCAGAAGCCAAAAAAGAAGAAACCGATTCTACACAGACGAAGAAATAAATAAATTCTGAAAACCTCTCCTAAACGAGAGGTTTTTTTATTTTTGTATTAAATCTACGCCACATGGAATACAATGATATTGCTCATCAAGTTTTACAATTTGTCAATCAAACCCAACGCTCCTTATTTCTCACAGGTAAAGCAGGTACTGGTAAAACAACATTACTTCATCAAATAATTAAAACCACTCACAAAAATACAATTGTAGTGGCTCCCACAGGAATTGCAGCACTCAATGCCGGTGGAGTTACGCTTCACTCCATGTTTCAATTGCCTTTTGGGGCTTTTATACCCGATACTATTCCGGCAATTCATATTTCCACTTTTCAAAAAATAGAAACGCAAAGTACTCTAAGTAAACATTTTAGAATGAACGGAGTAAAAAAAGCCATCTTTTTGAACATGGAACTGTTAATTATAGATGAAGTGAGTATGTTGCGTGCCGATATTCTCGATGCTGTAGATTTTATGTTGCGTAAAGTGAGAAAAAACGAGAAGCCCTTTGGTGGCGTACAAGTCCTTTTTATTGGAGATTTGTTGCAATTGCCTCCGGTTGTAAAAAATGAAGAATGGCAAGTTTTAAAAAAGTACTATCCCGGCATATTTTTCTTTAATGCCAAAGTTATTCGGGAAAATCCACTTTTGTATGTTGAGCTTACAAAAATTTACAGACAATCTGATCAGCGTTTTATTTCGGTTTTAAATAGTCTAAGAAACAATACGATAACGCGTTCCGAATTGCATTTTTTAAATGAATATGTAAAACCAAATTTTGATACCCAATCCCATCCGGGCTATATTACCTTAACAACACATAATGCCAAAGCCGATGCAATTAACGCAGAAGCTTTACACAATTTGAATGCTCCAACTTTTACTTTTAAACCTGAAATTGTTGGCGATTTTCCGGAAAAAATATATCCTGTAGACGAGCTTTTAAGCCTGAAGATAGGGGCACAGGTTATGTTTATTAAAAACGATCCTTCTCCGGAAAAAAATTATTACAATGGTAAAATGGGTTTTGTAAAATTCCTTTCGGATACTGAAATTACCGTTCATTTTCCGGATGAAAACAGAACGATTGAAGTGGATAAATACGAATGGAAAAACATAAAATATTCACTTAATGAACACACCAAAGAAATTGATGAAGAAACTTTAGGAACTTTTGTCCATTTTCCTCTCAAATTAGCTTGGGCCATTACCGTTCATAAAAGTCAAGGACTTACTTTTGAAAAAGCGGTTTTGGATGTTTCTCAGGTTTTTTTACCCGGACAAGCTTATGTGGCATTATCCCGATTGCGAAATTTAGACGGACTAGTGTTACTTAAACCCATTCAAATGAATGGATTGGCAAACGATTCCAATGTTATGCAATATGCTCAAAATAAGGCCGACAACGCTTTACTAACGCAAGAATTGCAAAAAGAAACCGAAAAGTATTCTCGTTTTTTTATTCAAAATGCTTTTGAGTGGTCTGATTTAATTCAACATTGGCGAAATCACAAATTTAGCTACACGGCAGACCAACAAAAATCAGAAAAAGCCAAACATTACAAATGGGCTACAAATCAAGAAGAAATTTTACAATCTCTAGCGGTTGATTCGGTTAAATTTCAAAACCAATTAAACCAACTTTTTCATAAAAAACCGGTAGATTTTCTTTTTGTCAAAGAAAGAGTTGTAGCAGCCAAAACGTATTTTTTCCCAAAATTAGACAAGGTTTTATTTGAGCTTCTTTTAAAAATGGAAGAAGTAAAGCGAAAAAAAAGAGCCAAAGAATTTTATTCAGAACTAGCAGAGCTCGAAGAACGAACTGCAACTGCGGTTTTAAACCTATTTAAAGCCGAAAAATGGGCACAACTTTTGGCCGAGGGGAAAGAGGTAAACAAGGACAGTCTAAGCTCTTTAGAAGCCTTAGATTACAGAAATAAACAAAAAGTACAGGTTCAGGAACATTTTAAAGCCAATTCCAAAGGATTCACAACAGAAGAAGTCGATTCTTTTTACGATTACACTTCTCCAAAAAAGAAAGTAAAAGAACCAAAGAAATCAACCATTCAAGAAACTTTAGTTTTGTGGAAAGAACTAAAATCGATACGAGAAATTGCTCAAATTCGTATGCTAACAGAGCAGACCATCACGAATCACTTGGTCAAATTGATTCGTGCCAAAGAAGTTGAAATAACCGAGATTTTAAGCTCTGATAAAATACAGTATCTTCAAAATCTTTATCTTAACTATCCGGACGAAAGTTTAACGAACCTCAAAGAAATGGCAGGAGATAGACTCACTTGGGAAGATTTAAAACTCTATAAAGCCGCCTTGGAAACGCAAGATTAATTGAGCCAAAAAACAGCCAAAACAGCCGGTATAAAATAAATTACTATCGTTCTGGCTCCGTCATAATCTTTAGCCAATCTTTGTCCAAAAAGTAAAGCCAATAAGGTTAACGAACTCAAAATGGCTGCATAAAAACCATATTCCCGGTCGCCGTTTAAAACGAGTTGAACCATTCCTACAATAGCAAGAATTCCAGAAGCCAATTCTAAAACCAGAATTTTTCCCAAGGCCAAAGGCACATGGTTTTTTAAAATCGTTTTAGAAAAATGTTCCTTCAACCAGGAAACATTGTCATTCCAATAAAACAATTTGTCGTAACCCGATTGCAAAAAGGTTAGAGCTAAAAAAAGTAAAATTAAAAAAGAAGCAGGATTGTTCATGATCTTATTTTTTATGTATTAAACGGGTTAATTTTATAGATAAATCAGTTAAAATGATTTTGGCATTTCCATTTCGTTCTATGTGATAAATGGCATCATTCAACTCTTTGTAGATAGCCAAAATATTATTTCCATTTACAAAAGGAGCAAAATTTTCAAGCTTGAATTGAGCGACTTTGGGTTCTATAAAAACCAATGAATTAGCCTGATAATTTATAAGCAAAGCTTGTCTGAACATTTCTATACAATAGTTCAGAAAATTCTTTTGAGGTTCTCGCCCAATTTTGGCAATTTCTTCGCTCCATTCAATCAATTCCAATATAGCCGAAGCGTTACCTCGAGCTTTAAACGAGGCTCTTACCCATAAAACAAACCATTCTTCAAAAGGATATTCATCGGTTTCATTATGAAGTAACTTAAGGGCTTTGTTGTAATTTCCTTGAGCTTGGTGTGCAATTTTTGCCGCCCATTTAGACTCCGCTTGGTATTGGTTAACCAAGGATTTGGCTATCAATTCTTCAGGAATCCCATTAAAATCCAACACCTGACAACGCGATCGAATCGTTTGTAAAATGTCTTCAGCTTGTTCGGCTATGAGAATAAATACGGTTTTATCTGTGGGTTCCTCCAGAATCTTTAATATCTTGTTTGAGGCCGAGATATTCATTTTTTCTGCCATCCAAACAATCATAACTTTATAGCCGCCTTCATACGATTTTAAGGCCAATGTTTTTAAAATTTCCTGAGCATCATCAACCCGAATTTCAGCTTGCTTTTTTTCGGCACCCAACATTTTAAACCAGTCTTGAAGCCCTCCATAAACAGATTCACTCAAAAACTGTCGCCATTCTTTAATAAAATCACTACTCTTAGGCTTGCTTTTTACATCATCATTTGTGGCAGTTGGGTAAATAAAATGAAGGTCGGGATGAGCAAATTGGGCAAATTTTAAATTGCATGATGCATTTCCGCCCTCATTTTCTCCCTGAATGTTTTGACAAAGCAAATATTGCGAAAAAGCAATGGCTGTAGCCAAAGTGCCCGATCCCTCCGGACCTACAAACAGCTGTGCATGCGGAATCCTACCCGTTTCTACACACCGTATCAAATGATTTTTTATGTGTTCTTGGCCTATTATTTCTGAAAACTGCATGCAACAAATATAGTTGTTTTTTTGTATTTGGGTTTTCAAATTTTAAGACTCCTATTTGGGTCTTAATGTTGCTTTTGGTGAGCCTAATCTCATTAGAAACGCAAAAAGACGACTTTAATCGAGAAAAATATACTTTTTGTCGTTTGTCTTTAGTACCTTTGACATTCAATTCTAATCCCAAAATTAACTGTGCCTCATGAATCTTTTCTTGAATCAAAATATCGCTTCAAAGATTTTTTTGATTTCTTTTTTACAGTTTTCAGTTTCCCTTTTTTCTCAAGAGGGTTTGGCATTTAAGGAACGTTTTAAGACTACATTAAAAGGAGATATTACCCTAATTGCCAATTCTGTTTTGAACAGAATTGACCGAAAAAACAGTCCAAATGACCCCTTTCATTTGCAACAATATGACACCCCGGTCAATGATGAATTTGACATGGAATATATTGATATAGATAACGATAAATCTACCTTTTCATCCAGTAGTGCGGCATTATTCATGAAAAATGAGGCCGATAAAAAGATTGTTTTTGCCGGATTGTATTGGTCGGCAACCTACAAGTATGAAAGCGGATACAAAAAAGGGCAAGATAAGTTTGTAGCTTTTGATAAAACCCGTGAAGCTTTTCATGAAATCTTACTAAAGTTACCCAATACTAAAGATTACACACCCATTTTGGGTCAAGTTCTTTTTGATGGTGCTAAAAACAGTAAATTTAAAGATGCGGCACCTTATCTGGCTTTTGCCGATGTGACTCAGCTTGTTCAAGAATTAGAAAATCCGTTTGGGTTTTACACAGTGGCCAATGTAAAGGCTACGCAAGGTACTTTAATAGGCGGTTCGGCTGCAGGATGGACAATCGTTTTTGTATATGAAGATCAATCTATGACTGAAAAGTATATATCGGTTCAGGATGGGTTTTTAGGAGCAATGAATCAAAGCATGGATATCACTTTTCAATCTTTTGAAACGCCACCCTATGGCGATATTAATGCTAAACTTGTACTTTCTGCTTTAGAGGGCGATTTTAATGTAGACGGCGACTTGATTATGTTCAATTCAACAACTTCTCCGGATTTTACCAATCTCAAAACAGGTAACAGACCTTACAGTAATTTTTTTAATAGCAAAATTACTCACGAAGATGCAATTTTTAAGTACCGAATTCCCGATAGCGAGAATACGTTAGGATATGATGCTTTGGTAATGACTTTGCCAAACAATAACAATAGATTAATTGGGAATAGAGCTAAAGAAGCCAAAGTAAAAATGAAGTCCACAGGTGATGTTTTTTACCTTTTTTTGTGTGGATTAGCCTTAGATGTAAAAGAAGCTTTTGTACCACAGGTTATTGAAAATACGGAAAACCGACTTGTTTTTGAAAACGACACTTTGAAACAAGTAAAAAAAGAGGATTTTGTGGTAAAACCCATTGAACGAAAAGAAGTAAAGCCCCTTTACGAACATTATGTAAACTCTGCCAAACCAGAACTTCCAAAGCTCAAAGCTGAAGAAAATAAATCAATTCAAGAAGATTCAGTTGCTGAAAACAAAACGATGATTTCGGAAAACAAAGTGGAAGTTAAACTTGAGAATGAAAAATCAGAACAAATCAAAAGATTAATGAATATTGATGCTCCCAAAGGATTTTATTTGGTAGCCAATGTGTTTAGCGACCGCGTTAATGCAGCTCGTTTTATGATGCAATTGAGAGATAATGGATTAAACCCCAATTATTTCACCCATCCCGAAACTAAATTTTTATACGTTTATTTGGCTTACTACAATCAAGAGCAAGAAGCCCAATCCCTTAAGGAATCTAAGTTCAATCAGAAATATACCGATGAATTATGGGTTTTAGCGGTTAATATTCCAGAATAAATGTCATAGCAAATGAAAACAGAATAATTTATATTTGTAAAATCTTAAAAAACAATAAATCAAAATCAACTTTATGAAAACGATTAACGATTTTTCTTTTCAGCATAAAAAAGCCCTTATTCGCGTAGATTTTAATGTCCCATTGGATGAAAATTTTAATGTGACCGACGCCAACAGAATTGAGGCTGCAAAACCCACAATTGATGCCATTTTAGCCGATGGCGGAAGTGTAATTTTAATGTCACATTTGGGAAGACCTAAAGGAAAAGAAGAAAAATATTCGTTAAAACATATTGTCAAGAAAACAGAAGAAGTTTTAGGAAAACCGGTTCATTTTGCTTCTGATTGTATCGGAACAGTAGCCGAAACGGCTGCCGCTCAACTCAAACCGGGAGAGATTTTACTTTTGGAAAATCTACGTTTTTATACCGAAGAAGAAGCCGGAGACATAGAATTTTCTAAAAAATTAGCTCAATTGGGAGACATTTATGTAAACGATGCCTTTGGAACTGCACATAGAGCCCATGCTTCAACCACAATTATAGCTCAATTTTTTGAAGGGAAAAAGTGTTTCGGAACTCTTTTGGCCAAAGAAATTGAAAGTCTAAATAGAGTTTTAAAAGACAGTGAAAAGCCGGTAACAGCCGTTTTAGGGGGCTCTAAAGTCTCTTCAAAAATTACGGTTATTGAGAATATATTAGACAAAGTAGACCACATGATTATTGGCGGTGGAATGACTTTTACTTTTATCAAAGCTCTTGGCGGCCAAGTAGGTGATTCTATTTGCGAAGAGGATAAATTGCAATTGGCTTTGGATATTTTGCATTTAGCAAAAGAAAAGAACGTTCACATTCACATTCCCGTAGATGTTGTAGCTGCTAACGCCTTTTCCAACGATGCCGATACTCAAATTGTTGATGTTCGTGAAATCCCCAATGGTTGGCAAGGTTTGGATGCCGGACCCAAATCGTTAGAGAATTTTAAAGAGGTCATTATGAACTCCAAAACGATACTTTGGAACGGTCCTCTTGGTGTTTTTGAAATGGAAAATTTTGCCAAAGGAACTATTACACTTGGAAATTACATCGCCGAATCAACTCAAAAGGGTGCTTTTTCTCTAGTTGGTGGTGGAGATTCAGTTGCGGCTGTAAAACAATTTGGTTTAGAGCCCAAGATGAGCTATGTATCTACGGGAGGCGGTGCCATGTTGGAAATGTTAGAAGGGAGAACACTTCCGGGAATTGCTGCGATACTAAGTTAAAATTTGATTTTTAACAATATTTAAGTAAAAAGTTTCGTTTGAGATATTTATGTTTGCAAACTAACCTAACTTTCTGAAAAATAAAACATTACAAAACAATGAATTTAAAGAATACCACAATGCTTTCCTTGATGTTGTATGCAGCCAATTTACTGGCTCAAGACACAACAGTTGTTAATGTTTCCATTCAGCAAGAACCTAAAATTTCGTATTTAGATTCTATAAAAAAAACATTTGTACATCACGAAATAGCAGCTTGTGTTGAGGAAAGATGGATGAGTGAGTTGAGCAATCAAGATTTGTACAACGAAATGATTTCGGATATTCAAACCTTTAATCCCGATGAAAAAGTGGATTATGAATTGTCTACCGAATTACTCAAGGAACGATTGAAAATTTTAGATTCAAAGTCGGCGTTTCATATCGAATACAATCCCGGTTTGGAAAATATTATCAAGCATTATTTAAAAAACAGAAAGCGTTCTTACGAAAGATTGATGGCTCTTTCTCAATATTATTTTCCCATTTTTGAAGATGCATTGGCCAAGTATAATGTGCCTTTGGAGATAAAATACCTCGCCGTTGTAGAGTCGGCTTTAAACCCTAGAGCGGTTTCCAAAGCCGGTGCAACAGGGCTTTGGCAGTTTATGTATGCTACCGGAAAACAATACAATCTAGACATTACAACATTTACCGATGAGCGAAGCGATTTATTAAAGGCCACCGAAGCTGCTTGCCAATACATGGTGAATATGTATGCTATTTTTGGTGATTGGGATTTGGTGCTGGCATCTTACAATGCCGGACCCGGCAATGTGTCAAAAGCCATAAGAAGATCCGGAGGCAAACAGAATTACTGGAACATCAGACCTTTTTTACCTAAAGAAACGCAAGGATATGTTCCGGCTTTTTTGGCAACCATGTATGTTTTTGAGTTTCACAAAGAACACGGAATTAAACCCAATAAGCCAGTTATCAATCATTTTGCTACGGATACAATCAGAGTTAAAGACAAAATCACATTCAAACAACTTTCAGACCTGTTAGATATTTCGGTAGAACAATTGCAGTTTTTAAACCCATCCTACAAAAGAGATTTTATTCCTTACATGGCCGATAAACCGCATTATTTAAGATTACCATTGGATAAAATTGCTTTAGTAACTTCAAATGAAGATAAAATCTATGCCTATGCGGCCTATGATTTTAACAAGCGTGAAAAACCATTTACTACAAACGAAGCTTATGCTGCAACTTCTGAAATGGTAACTTCGAAAACACGTTTTCATAAAGTCAAAAGAGGCGAAACTTTGGGGGGAATTTCTCAAAAATACGGTGTAAGTTTATCGCAATTAAAAAAATGGAATAATCTTAAATCCAATACAGTACCCATGGGTAAAAGCCTAAAAATAATTACCCAAGAAGCTGTTGTGGTTTCTTATACTCCTAAACCGGAACCAACCAAAAACACGATTGTTTCAAAAGACACAGTCAAATCAAACGTATCCAAAAAGAATATTCCCGATTTTCACCTAGTTGAAAAAGGCGAAAGTTTATTTGCCATATCTCAAAAGTATAATATTTCAAAAGAAGATTTAAAAGAATGGAATCAATTGTCTGATGAAACCATTCAGGTTGGGGCTAAATTAGTTTTGACAGCCACCAAAGAAGAAACTTCGTTTGGGATTCAAAATTATGTTATTCAAAAAGGCGACAATTTACTTTCTATAGCTCAAAAACATGCAGTATCGGTTGATGAATTGATGCAATGGAATAATTTGACTGACGAATCACTCAAAGCCGGAGAAATTTTAAAAATTCATGTGGCAGAGAAAAGTGAAGTAGCTCTTCAAGAAACGAAACCACAAAAGGCTGAAAAACAGTCGGCATACAAGAAAGAAAATGTTTATATCGTTCAAAAAGGCGACTCTTTGTACAGCATTTCACAAAAAATTAAAGGGGTTACTGTTTCCGATTTGAAAAAATGGAACGGTATTAGCGGAGGAAATATTAAACCGGGTATGAAATTAAAAATCAGCGGTTAATTTTATCCCTTTAAATTTTATTTCTCATGAAAAAACTGGCTTTTTTAGGAACTCTTTTTTTGATTTTAATTTCGTGTAACGAAAACAAACAGGAAACAGTTTTAAAAGAATCTTCCGGAAAAATCAATCATCTTTCGGTAATTATTGAAAACAAATTGTGGAATGGCGAAGTAGGTGATAGTATTCGCAGAAAATTTGCGGCTCCCGTAGATGGTTTACCACAAGAAGAACCTCTTTTTACCATAAAACAATACGAACCCCAGCTATTTGAAGGCTTCATGACCAATAGTCGAAATATATTGGTGGTTTTGAAAAAAGAAGAATCGGGCTTTGAACTGCGAAAAAATGAATTTGCACAACCCCAAAATGTAGCCCATATTTCAGGTACCAATGTGGAACAATTGGTTTTACAAATTGAAAGACACGCCGATGCCATTATTAAAGAATTCAAAAAAACAGAAATAACCGAAAATCAAAGACGCATTTCAAAGTCGTTGCTAGACGATTCTAAAATCAAAAACAAACTTAAAGCCTCTCTGAAATTACCAACAGCTTACAGGTACATCATTGAAGATGAAAAGTTTTTTTGGATAAGAAAGGAATTGCCCTCAGGTAACGCCAGTTTATTGGCCTATGAAGTGCCTTTGAATTATTTTGAAAAAGACACCAATATCGTTTCCCGTATGGTTCAAATGCGAGATTCTATTGGTCAAATCCATATTCAAGGGACCTTGCCTCAAACGTTTATGGTTACCGAGGCTTCCTATGCTCCCTACTTATTTGTTACGCAATTGGCCGGAAAAAAAGCCTACGAAATGAAAGGAACCTGGGAATTGAAAAACGATTACATGGCCGGACCGTTCATTAATTATGCTTTAAAGGATGAGAAAAACAATCGATATTTAATACTCGAAGGCTTTTGTTACAATCCTTCTCAAACCAAGCGTGATTTAATGCACGAATTAGAAGCCATTATTAAATCCGTAAAATTATTGTAATGGCTTTTCCAGATTATCAAAACGATGCCCGATTTAAAATTCCAAATAAAGCGATTTAACGAACTTTCTACTCAAGAGTTGTATCAAATACTTCAATTAAGAAGTGAAGTCTTTGTGGTTGAGCAAAACTGCGTTTATCAAGATATTGATGGTAAAGATCAAAAAGCAATTCACCTTTTGGGAATTTTTGAAGATGAAATAGTGGCTTATGTTCGTATTTTCAAACCCGGCGATTATTTTGAACAAGCTTCCATTGGTAGGGTAGTAGTAAAGTTGAAATACCGATCTCAAAAATGGGGATACGATTTAATGAAGAAGGCTATTTTGGCTACTCAAACCGAGATTAATGAGACTAAAATCACAATTTCGGCTCAATTGTATCTTCAAAAGTTTTATGAAAGTCTAGGTTTCAAACAAACCAGCGATGTGTATTTGGAAGACGATATTCCGCACATCGAAATGAAAATAGAGTGAGTTACATTTTGGTAATTACCAATTCAACTCTGCGGTCTAATTCCGGATTATCACCTAGCGGTTTGGTATTTCCGTAACCTTTAAAAGTCATACGGGTTTTGGGCACTTTTTTGAAAACCAAGTAGTTGAAAACGCTCTCAGCCCGATTGTGTGAGAGCTTTCTTTTTTTGGTATCCTTGTCTATAGCTTCTTTATGATGTGGCGGTGTACAACACACATGTCCCTGAATTTCAATGGAAATGTTTTTGTATTTATGCAGCATTTTGGCTATTTTGTCAAGTTCATTTTTACTTTTCAAAGTGAGTTTACTGCTTCCCCTTTCAAAAAGCATATCCGATAGTAGGATGCGATCTCCAATTATATTGTCTTTGGTAAAAGTGGTATAAACTCCCGGTATTTTAAGTTCTTTTTTAGGTAGTGGCTTTAGGTTGAGTACAACATCTACTCTACGATTTTTAGAACGCACTTCGGGTAGGTTTTCTACAATATCATCATCAATCAAAACCCGACCTTTACCTTCAATGGTTACAATCACTTTATAAGTGATGCCATTTGAGGTTATGTTTTCTTTTACTTTGTTGGCTCTGTCTGTAGATAGTTTTCGGTTGTAATCATCCTTACCCACATCATCACAGTACCCATAAATTTGAATAGTTTCAATACGCGAACTATCAATTTTTTGAATAAAAGCAATCATGTTTTTAGATTGCTCTTTGGTGAGTTCAGATTTGTTGGTAGGAAAATAAATAGAGTATACCAGTTCCTCTTGTGCCTGAATGTTTAGTGCACAAAACCAAAAGAAACATAAGGCTTGAAAAAGTTTCATTAACGCAAGATTTTAGTGTACTCAGAAGGATTGGATAATATTTGCGATGCTTTTTTAACTTCTGCATTATTTTGGATGTAATAGGCATAAAGACCCTCTTTGTATTGGTATCTTTTAATCAATTCGTCCAAGATAAGTTTTTTAATTTCTTCTTGGTTTTTTTGCAATAACTGTTCTTCCGTTTTTTGGAGGGCAGCCAGTAAGTTTTGATATTCGGCTTTTATACCGTCATCAATTTTTTCTTTTTGAGCCGATTCTAAGGTTTTTTTAAGTTGCTTTTCTGTTTCTGTATCAAACGAAAAGTTTTCTTTTTTTAAAAAAGTTTTGAATTGGTTAAAATCAGCATCAGTCAGGTTCGGAATTTTTGTTCCCATATTCGGGTTTTGAGCAACATATTGTGTTGCAAAATTGAAAATGGCGTCGTTTTTTTGTAAGGCCTCGGCAATAGCACTTAGTTGGGTTTCTTGAAGTTGTACATCCGGTAAAATTCCACCTCCATCATACACAGTTCTTCCTTTTCGGGTTTTAAAGGCATTAAAGTTTTTAGCATCTGTTTTAACTGCTTTTCCCGAAGCATCTTTTTTAGAATAATCTAAAGCTTGAATACACCTTCCGGAAGGAGTGTAATATCTTGAAATGGTTACTTTTACTTGGGTTCCATAGGTCAAATCCAACGGGCGTTGTACCAATCCTTTCCCAAAACTTCGGCTACCTACTACTACAGCTCGGTCTAAATCCTGAAGAGCACCCGCTACAATTTCACTCGCAGAAGCACTTTTTCCGTCTACTAAAACCACAATCGGAATGTTTAAATCTATGGGTTCTCGTGTGGTTTTATAGGTTTGATTGTGTTTTTCAATCTTAGATTTAGTGGTTACAATAATTTCACCTTTAGGTACAAATAAATTGCAAATGTTTACTGCCTCATTGAGCAATCCACCCGGATTACCTCGTAGGTCCAAAATTAGGTTTTCGATTCCTTGGGATTTTAAATCCAAAAGTGCGGCTTGAGTTTCAAATGAAGCTTTACGGTTGAATTGCGATAATACAATATATCCTGTTGTAGCATTTACTTTTCCATAAAACGGAACCGCTTTTACTTCTACTTCATCCAAAACAATAACTCCTTGATTTACCTTTCCTTGGCGTGTGTATTTAATGTTTATTTTCGTGTTTTTTGCACCACGCATCAAGGCAGAAGCGTCTTCTTTATAATCTTTTAAAAGAATATCGCCAATTTGAAAAATTTCGTCACCGGCTATCAATCCGGCTTTGTCTGCCGGAAAACCTTTGTAAGGTTCTTTAATGATAATATTTCCTTCTTTTCGCGTAATTAAAGCACCAATTCCGGTGTATTCGCCGGAGTTGTTTATTTTAAATTTTACCACGTCGGCTTCATTAAAATAATTGGTGTAGGGATCAAGGTCGGCCAACATACTTTTAATGGCATGGTCCATCATTTCTGCCGGATTGGTTTCGTCTACATAATTCATGTTTACGGTTTTAAACAAATTGGTAAAAATTTCAATTTGTTTGGCAATTTCAAAGAAATCTTCCTTGAATCCGGAGCCAATAAAAAGAAAACCCGAAAATATTACGGGAAGAACATAGCGTTTTTTAAAATATTTCGACATTATGAGATGTTTTTGCGTTTCAATTTTTTACGAATGTAAACAATAACAGCCACTAAAATAAGAATAAATGGCCAAATGTGAAGCAATCCAATAAAGAATCCCGAAATTCCGTTCCACCCCGATTTCAGAGCGTTCCACATTTGGGTTCCATACGAAACCGTTGCATTTTCTGCATTAGCTACTTTTTTATAAAATTCAATAGTCACGGTGCTCAACGAAACGCGGTTTTGCAAATACTTTAATTGTCCTTCTTTCGCTTCAATTTCTTCACGAATAGTAGATAATTCTTTTTCAATTTCTAATATTTCGGATACTTTACTTGCTTTGGAAAGCAATTGAAGATACCGTTCTTCCAAGGTTTTCTTGGCTTTTAATCGGGCTTCAATATCAATGAATTCGGCCGTAACATCTCGGGCAGAAATTTCTTTTCGGTCAAAATAGGCCACGCCTTTTCCCACATCGGCCAAAAAAGCATCAAAATTGGCGTTTGGAATGCGAACTGTAATCGTTCGGTAAAGTGAATTATAATCTTTTCCTTCTGCATCACTTTGAATATAGGCTTTGTTTTTCTTAACGGATGCAATAATTTGCTGATAGGTAGCTTCTAAATCTTGCGTTTCATAGCGAAGATTGCTCTCTTTGATGATTTTTTGTTCGGTTTGGGCTTCAAAATTGCTTGAAGCTACTTTGTCGTCTATCATTGCCGGAGCGACATCCTCTGTAGCTGCGGTTTCATAAACGGTATTATCCGGATTTCCGCCACACATCAACGGAAAGACCAAGAGAGAAAGGTAGGCAATTGTTAATTTCATAATGGATTGATTTTTGGTTTCACGTAATTTTTCTTGCAAAGTCGCAGATAAAGATTTTAAACATTGCATTTAAATTAAAATCTACACCTAAAATCAACGAAACCCAAACTTTGCGTCCCTTGTCTTTGCGTAAAATATAAAACGATAATTTCTCAAAAAACGTACACCAACAATTGTACCCATTTTTACGATTGAATTTCTTTGATAAATTTCTCAAACAAATGAATCGTTTTTTCATTCATTTCAGAAAAAGAAATGGCTTCTTTGCTTTGATAAAAAAACATAAGGGCATAGGGTTTGTTTAAATTTTCCAACAAAATGTGTTTGTTTAGTCGGTAACATTCGCGAAGCAAACGTTTGTAGTAATTGCGATCTACAGCTTTTTTAAAGTGTTTTTTAGAAACCGAAACCCCAAACTTAATTTTCTCGTCTTTATCTAATTCCACCGGTACAAAAACCAACCGCAACGGATACTTGGAAATTGATTTTCCCTCCGTAAACAGTAAATCAATCTGCTTTTGGCTTTTGAGTTTTTCGTGTTTGGGATAAGTGAAAGTCATGAGGCAAAAGTACAAAAAGGTTTTGAGTGATTGTATATTTGTGAATGAGACATGGTATTAACTCATAATGAAGAGCGGGGAACCAGAAGGCTAAGCTTTTATATGAATACCTTAAGATGGTACTTGTTACAATAGCTTTTTGGACTATTTTCTCCAAAAAAAGAACATGTTTTTTTAGTACAGAAATGAAATTATATAAAAAACAATGAAAATTATGTAACACAATTGTGACGCTATTGCACAATCTTTGCCTATCAAATAATTACAAACCCATTTAAAACTAAAGATTATGAAAACGCTTAAATTTATATTATTTGGATTACTATTGCATAGTTATGCCATTCAGGCTCAGGTTTCTGTAAATATTAATTTGGGAACACCACCGGTTTGGGCACCTGCAGATCGAATTGAAGTTCAGTATTATTACCTTCCGGAAATAGATGTGTATTATGATGTTCCGGCAGAACGTTTCATCTATATCAGAAATGGAAGATGGCATCGTTCCGCAGCTCTTCCGGCACGATACAGAAGTTACAATTTGAGAGGTTCAAACATTGTATATTTAACCGATTACAGAGGTAATGCTCCCTACAAATTTCACAAACAGCATAAAGTGAAGTACAGAAACAATGGCAATGCGTATGTTGTAAAACAAAATAAAGCCAAAGGGAATTCCCGTGGAGGTGGAAAAGGCAAAGGGAATTAAACAAAGACCATCTGGTTTTTAATCTAAATGGACTACTTTCATACTTCAGTACGCCTCTAAGAAATTTATATTCTAAGGGGCGTTTTTTTGCGTTTCAACTCTTATAAAAAAGTCCGAACTCAACGTCCGGACTTTTTTTATTTTGCTATGGGATATCTATTATTCTCTTGATTCACATCAGCCATTAAACCACTGGGGTCTATCACCACCGATTTGATTTTTGCTTTTCCTTGCGAAAGCGTGAATTCATAAGTAGGATACGCCCAATCCCAACCGTTCAAAACCGTTCGTTTTATTTGCGGATAGGGGTTTTCTTTTTCCCATCGCATCAACGGGTTCGGAATGTAAAAACTTTCTACAGTTCCGTCTTCATAGGTTACCAAAATATC
The DNA here is from genome assembly GCF_036759525.1 of Flavobacterium sp. Taxonomy (GTDB): domain Bacteria; phylum Bacteroidota; class Bacteroidia; order Flavobacteriales; family Flavobacteriaceae; genus Flavobacterium. The sequence goes on from NZ_DAIOUN010000001.1 coordinate 373,497, forward strand.
CAAAGGCATAGGCATTCTACCGATACGTTCGAGAGTAACTTTTCCGGCATCGTCAATGTTTTTTATACTATAATCAATAGTGTTGGTAGTTTGCGTCCAATCCACCAAATACCAGTCTAAAACCGCTCCTGAAACGCGTTCTGCGGTACGTTTAAAATCATTGGGTGTAGGATGCGTGAATTGAAAATCGTGATAATACCGTTTTAAAGTTTTCATCATATTTTCGGTTCCAATCACGTAGCCCAATTGCGTTAGAAAAACGGTTCCTTTACTGTAGGATGAAATACCATAAATTCGATTTTCATCATAGCGGTCGGCATGCGTACTTTGGGGTTGTTCACGCCCGGTATTCACCATAAAATAATAGTTGTTATACGAACTTTGAAACGGACTTTCGTTTTCTTTTTTATTCTTTGGAGGCATAACTACATTCATAGCAAGATCTGAAATGAAAGAGGTAAATCCTTCATCCATCCATTCGTGTTTGCTTTCATTGGTGGCCAATACGTGTTGAAACCAAATGTGAGCCAATTCATGAGCGGTTACACCCACCAGACTGCCTAACGAACGTTTTCCGGTGATAAGCGTACACATGGCATATTCCATTCCGCCATCACCTCCTTGTATCACAGAATATTGTTTATACGGATACAGCCCAATGTTTGTATTGAAAAAACGCAACAATTCTGCCGTTTTAGGTTGAAGTGCTTTCCAATTCTCTATGATTTCTTTATCATTTTTATAGAAGAAATGAAGTTCCACTCCGTTATCACCCATAATTTTATCGTGGATGTAATTGTTATCGGCACCCCAAGCAAAATCATGCACTTTGGGTGCCACAAAATGCCAAGTCAACGTTTTAGTCTTTTTCGGATGATTCACCACCACGCCTTCGTCTTGATAACCGTGACCGATTTCGTTTTTGTTTTGCAAATAACCCGATGCACCAATCGTGTAGGTTTTATCGATGGTAATTTTTACATCAAAATTGCCCCAAACCCCATGAAATTCTCTTCCAATGTAAGGGTCGGCATGCCAGCCTTCAAAATCAAATTCACACATTTTCGGATACCACTGCGTCATCGAAAGAGCTACACCTTCGGAACTGTTTCTTCCCGAACGTCGAATTTGCTCCGGTACTTGTCCGTCAAAGTCCAAGGTAAAAGTTGATTTTGATTTGGGAAGAATCGGTTTTACCAACGTAACTTCCAAAATGGTTCCTACCACTTTTGTAGCAGCAACTTGTCCGTCTTGTTTAAAATTGGCGATTTTCAAATACCCAATTTGATCCGGTTTTAACGAAGAAATTCTACTTTCAGTCACGTCTTTATCCGCTACTTTGAAGCTCTTTACCATTCGTTTGTCTGGATCTTTGATCGATTTTAAGCGAATATCCATTTCGCTTCCCGGCTGAAATGCATTGAAGTACAAGTGATAAAACACTTTATGGAGTGTATCTGGGGAGTTGTTGGTATATTCTAAGGTTTGTGTTCCTTTGTATTGAAAGGTTTTCACATCCATAGTTAATTCCATTTTGTAATCGGCATGTTGTTGCCAATATCCGGGATTAGGGTTGTTTTGACTCCAAAAACTCAAGGAAACTCCACAACAAATAAGGGTCAGAATTGATTTTATCATAATTATTTTGACATTTTTTCGGCCATCAACAAAGCATTGTAGGCATTCACTATTTTTCCGGAAACAGATAAATCTGAAAAAGGGAGTTTTTGGCTTTTATCACCACCTACCGTTACATATCTCGAAAGGGCTATACCGCTTTCCATAAGAATTTGTTTTACTTGTGAAGCTTTTAATTTGGGATAATACGAACGAATCAAAGCGGCTACACCGGCAGCATTGGGCGAAGCCATAGACGTTCCTTGTTCGTATTTGAATTCTTGGTTAGGAATGGTGGCATAAATTTTTACACCCGGAGCAAAAACATCGACGTCTTTTTTTCCGTAATTCGAAAAATCGGCTACAACCTGAGTCCCGTATTCAAAGTTTAAAGCTCCAATTTTGATGAAATTTGTTGCAATTTCATTTTCACCAACCCGATCATTTGGGTAGCTTTCAACTTGGTTCAAATCATTGGAGTCATTTCCGGCGGCATGCACAAAAAGAACATCTTTTGAAGCCGCATATTTTATGGCGTCATGCACCCATTCTTTTTGAGGAGAAAATCCTTTCCCAAAACTACCATTGATGATTTTTGCACCGTTGTCTACCGCATAGCGAATCGCCAAAGCGATGTCTTTATCGTATTCATCACCATTTGGAACCGCACGTAGGGCCATAATTTCAACATGAGTTGCCACACCATCACCCCCTAATTCATTCCCTCGCAATTGAGCAATAATACCGGCCACATGGGTTCCATGTAAAGCATGTTTTTTATCGGGACCCCAAACTTGGTTGTTTCCGTAATATTTATTTGAAAAATCTTCGGCATTATCACCCAATAGAGCTCTGCCGTCGTATGATACGTTTAGGTGGTAATTCAATTGATCTGAAACGTATTCTTCATAATCTTGAATTTCTTTTCGAAAATCGGTCAAAGTAGATTTTGCAAGCATTTGCGTCATTATCATCTTGGCTCTACCTAGCGAACTGCTAAAACTTTGTATTGATTTTAGTTCTTCAAGAGTATATTCTGATTTTTTCAGATGTTCAGAAATAGCTTGGTCTGCACCTTTTATGGCTTCAAGTTGTTCTCGGTTGGCTTGAGCCTCGGCTAATTTTTCATCTAACTTTTGTTTCGCCAATTGATAAGTTTCCGATCCATCATCTCCCTTTTTTACAATTCGGGTCATTTCGAGATTTTCATGAACGATGTTCCCCAAAAAATTCCATCCGTGAATATCATCCACGTATCCGTTTTGGTCATCGTCAATACCGTTCCCTGGAATTTCTTTTGTATTGGTCCAAATTTTCCCCTTTAAATCGTTGTGCTCAATATCTGTACCGCTGTCTATTACGGCAACAATTACTTTTGTGCTTTTTTTGTTTTGAAGCAATTCAGCATAAGCTCTATCCACACTCATTCCGGGAATGGTGTCTCGAATTAAATCCAAATGACTCCAACGAATCAGTTCAGATTCCTGAATTGAACCGTTTTTTAAAAGTACATTTTCGGCAGTAAGAAACGAAAGCTGTGAGTGGGAATTTCGGGTCGAAGCACATCCCATTAGGATTAAAGTACTCAATCCCAGAACCAAATTATTTTTGAGTTTCATCTTGTTTTTTGGAGCTAATTTAAAATGAAATTTATTTATCCCCTAACCATTAACACTATCTTAAGACATCTTCACAACGGAAAACCTCTTTCAAACGAACGCCTTTTTCGGTTTTTTCAACCGTGATGATTTCGTTATGGGCATCGTGTTCTAAAAAGAGATAGTAATTGTTTTCAGCCGCGGCATTCATGAATTTCGTTTTTTCATCTAAGGTTAAAAGCGGTCGGGTATCATATCCCATAACATACGGAATGGGAATATGCCCGGCTGTAGCCAATAAATCGGCACAAAAAACGATGGTTTTATCTTGGTATTGAATGTGTGGCAGCATTTGTTTTTCGGTATGACCATCGGCATAAAAAATGCCAAAATTCAGTTCTTCCGAAAAGCCAAAATCACCCTTGGCTCTTTGGATAAAATGCAACTGACCACTTTCTTGCATCGGAATAATGTTTTCATGCAAAAATGACGCTTTTTCTCGAGCATTGGGTTGGGTAGCCCATTTCCAATGGTTTTCATTCGTCCAAAATTTTGCATTTTTAAAAGCCACTTCATAACCGGTCCGGTCTTTGTTCCAATTGACACTCCCACCGCAATGGTCAAAATGCAAGTGTGTCATAAAAACATCGGTCACATCATCCCGATGAAAACCATATTTTGCCAAGGATTTATCTAACGAATGTTCGCCCCATAGGGAATAATAGCCAAAAAATTTATCCGATTGTTTGTTGCCCATTCCGGTATCTATCAAGGTTAATCGGTTGCCGTCTTCAATTAATAAACATCGAGCTGCAATGTCGATGAGGTTGTTTTCGTCTGCCGGATTGGTTCGGTTCCAAATGGTTTTTGGTACCACGCCAAACATGGCTCCGCCGTCAAGTTTAAAATTTCCGGCTTCAATGGGGTATAGTTTCATATGGTTTAGCTTGATTTTTTAGGTGTTGCAAATTAGGAAAAATACCTGTTTTAAAGAAAGTTTCATAAATATTTTCTATAAAAACATACGTTATAATAATGTTACGAACTCTTTTAAAATTATTATTTTGATGTATCTTTGCAGTTAATTTAGACAAAATCAAAATAACACATGATAAAAGTTTCAGATACAGCCCGAAAAAAAATCATCGACTTGATGTCGGAGGACGGCTTTGATGCAGCTCATGATTATGTTCGTGTAGGCGTAAAAAGCGGTGGATGTTCCGGTTTGTCTTATGATTTAAAATTTGACAAAGAAATAGGAGAAAACGACAAAGTATTCGAAGATAACGATATAAAAGTAGCGGTTGAAAAGAAGAGTTTTCTCTATTTAGCCGGAACAATTTTAGAATTTTCAGGAGGACTTAACGGAAAAGGATTTGTTTTCAACAACCCAAATGCGAATAGAACATGTGGATGTGGTGAAAGTTTTTCGTTGTAAATGAATCAAAAAAATCAAAAAAATCAAAAAAATCAAAACAAGAAAAACAATCTAAATAATCAAAAGCTAGCAAATTGTTATCTGTTCTTATTTTAGATTTTTTAGATTTTTTAAGTTTTTTAAATTTATAATAATGGCAAAATATAGCTCTTTCGAAGAAATGGAAGTTTACCAAAAAGCTTTACAGTTTGGTGTAAAAGTTTATAAACTTACATTAACAAATGAAAAGATTGCTAAAGATTATGGTTTAAAAGATCAATTGCAAAGAGCGGCTTTATCAATTTCTAATAATATTGCAGAAGGTTTTGAAAGAGAAACTAAGAAAGAATTAATTCGATTTCTTTATATTTCAAAAGGTTCTGCGGGAGAGAGTAGAAATATGTTTAATTTTTTACAATTGTTAGAATATATTGATAATGAAAATTTTTATGAACACAGAAATGATGTTCTTGAAATTTCTAAACAATTAGGAAATTATATCAAGTATTTAAAAAATTTAGAAAAGCAGAATAAAGATAACCAAAAAAATCAAAAGGATTGAAGATAAGAAAAGTGTTGCTGAACTTATTTTAGATTTTTAGATTTTTCAATTTTTTAGATTAACATACAATGGCAAAATATACAGAAGACGATTTAAAAGTTGAACTGGAAACCAAAGAATACGAATACGGTTTTTACACCGAATTAGATTCGGAAACGTTTCCGGTGGGTTTAAATGAAGACATTGTCCGTGCGATTTCTCAGAAAAAAGGAGAACCCGAATGGATGACCAATTGGCGTTTAGAAGCCTTTCGGGCTTGGCAAGAAATGACCGAACCGGAATGGGCTAACGTGCACTATGAGAAACCTGATTTCCAGGCTATTTCCTATTATTCGGCACCTAAAAAAGCGTATCCCAATAAAACATTAGACGATGTAGATCCGGAGTTGTTGGCGATGTACAAAAAACTCGGAATTTCGATTGATGAGCAAAAGCGTATGAACAATGTGGCTATTGATATTGTGGTGGATTCCGTTTCGGTAGCCACTACTTTCAAAAAAACATTGGCTGAGAAAGGCATCATTTTCATGAGTATTTCTGAAGCCATCAAAGAACATCCCGAGTTGGTTCAAAAATACATCGGTAGCGTTGTGCCGCCCAAAGACAATTTTTATGCGGCATTGAATTCCGCAGTTTTTTCAGACGGAAGTTTTTGTTACATTCCAAAAGGCGTGCGTTGTCCGATGGAATTATCAACGTATTTTCGTATCAATCAAGCGGGTACCGGTCAGTTTGAACGCACCTTAGTTATTGCTGATGAAGGCAGTTATGTCTCCTATTTAGAAGGCTGTACGGCTCCCAGTCGTGATGAAAATCAATTGCATGCCGCTGTGGTAGAATTGATTGCGTTGGACGATGCCGAAATAAAATATTCTACCGTCCAAAACTGGTTTCCCGGAAACAAAGAAGGAAAAGGTGGGGTTTATAACTTTGTGACCAAACGAGGTTTGTGCGAGAAAAATGCCAAAATTTCATGGACACAAGTAGAAACCGGTTCTGCCGTTACTTGGAAATATCCATCTTGTGTGTTGAAAGGCGATAACTCAATAGGCGAATTTTATTCGATTGCCGTAACCAATAATTACCAACAAGCCGATACCGGCACCAAGATGATTCATTTGGGAAAAAACACCAAATCAACCATTATTTCCAAAGGAATTTCAGCCGGGAAATCACAAAACAGTTACCGAGGTTTGGTTCAAATTTCGTCAAGAGCAGAAAATGCCCGAAACTTTTCACAATGTGATTCGCTTTTAATGGGGAATAATTGTGGAGCTCACACTTTTCCGTATATCGAAAGTAAAAATACATCTGCCAAAATCGAACACGAGGCAACGACTTCCAAAATTGGAGAAGACCAAGTGTTTTATTGCAACCAACGTGGTATTCCAACTGAAAAAGCGATTGCATTAATTGTAAACGGTTTCAGCAAGGAAGTATTGAATAAATTACCGATGGAATTTGCGGTGGAAGCTCAAAAGTTGTTGGAGATTTCACTAGAAGGCTCGGTAGGATAGTTTTGTTTCAAGTTTCAGGTTTCAAGCTGTTCCTAAACTTAAACAAATTAGTATTTAAAATAAAAAAATAATTTACATGAATCGTTTCAAGAGTCATATTCAATGAACCTGAAACATTAAATCTGAAACAAAAAGTAACATGTTAAGCATAAAAAATTTACACGCTTCCATCGAAGACAAAGAAATATTAAAAGGAATCAACCTTGAAATCAAAGCCGGCGAAGTGCACGCTATCATGGGGCCAAACGGTGCCGGGAAATCAACTCTTTCTTCAATTATTGCCGGAAATGAAAACTACGAAGTTTCTGAAGGTGAAATTCTGTTGGATGGGGAGGATATCTCTGAATTAGCTCCGGAAGAACGAGCTCATAAAGGCGTTTTTTTATCGTTTCAATATCCGGTAGAAATTCCAGGTGTTTCGGTAACAAACTTCATGAAAACGGCTATTAACGAACACCGAAAAGCCAACGGTAAAGAAGAAATGCCGGCCAACGAAATGCTAAAACTAATTCGTGAAAAATCAGAATTATTAGAAATCGACCGTAAGTTTTTATCTCGTTCGTTAAACGAAGGTTTTTCGGGTGGAGAAAAAAAACGTAACGAAATCTTTCAAATGGCCATGTTAGAACCCAAATTGGCCATCTTAGATGAAACCGATTCAGGATTAGACATTGATGCATTACGAATTGTGGCAAACGGCGTAAACAAATTAAAAAGCAGTGAAAATGCGGTTTTAGTTATTACGCATTACCAACGTTTATTGGATTATATTGTTCCTGATTTTGTACACGTTTTAATGGACGGAAAAATCGTAAAATCCGGCGGAAAAGAATTGGCTTTGGAGTTAGAAGAAAGAGGTTACGATTGGATAAAAAGTGAATTAGTTTAAAATTTGTTTCAGGTTTCAAGTTTCAAGTTTTTCTCGTTAAACTAGTATAAACCATTTAAATATATATAAGCCATGGCAACCATTACAAAGTTTGAAGATTTAGAAATTTGGCAAGAAGCCAGAAAACTTGCAAAAGAAATTTACATAATTACATAAGAAACGGATTTAAAAACAGATTTTAGATTTAAAGAACAAATAAAAGCATCATCTGGTTCCGTTATGGATAACATCGCAGAAGGTTTTGAAAGAGATGGAAACATTGAATTTCGACAATTTTTATCCATCGCAAAAGGATCTGCCGGAGAATCAAGATCACAAATTTATAGACTTTACGATTACGAATATGTTTCGTTAGAAAAGTTTGAAGATTTGAAAACTAAATATGAAATTTTAAGCGGTAAGATTAAAAATTTTATAACTTATTTAAACAAAACAGATTTTAAAGGAAACAAATTTCAATAACTTGAAACTTGAAACCTGAAACTTGAAACCAATAAAATGGATTTAAAAGAAAAACTCATATCATCCTTCATGGCATTTGAAGAAAAAGTAGATGTTACTGCAGATTTGCATGATATTCGAACTTCGGCCATCAAGAATTTCGAAAACAAAGGTTTCCCAACCAAAAAAGAGGAAGCTTGGAAATATACATCTCTAAATTCGGTTTTGAAAAACGATTTCTCCGTTTTTCCAAAGCGGGATAATGCAATTGAATTTAAAGACGTTAAGAAGTTTTTTCTACACGAAATCGACACGTACAAGCTGGTTTTTGTAGATGGAAAATTCAGTTCGTTTATGTCGTCAACTACACATGAAGGAATTGACGTTTGCTTGCTTTCTTCGGTGCTGACAAAGCCAAAATACAAAATGATTTTGGACACCTATTTCAACCAAATTGCCAGCAAAGACGAAAGTTTAACTTCATTAAACACGGCTTTTGCACAAGAAGGTGCGTTCATCAATATTCCAAAAAGCAAAGTGGCCGATAAACCCATTGAAATCATTCATTTTTCTACCGGAAACGAAAGTGCGTTGATGGTACAACCGCGAAATTTGATTATTGTGGGTGAAAATGCCCACGTGCAAATCATCGAACGCCATCAAAGTTTGAATAGCAATCCGGTGTTGACTAACTCCGTAACCGAAATTTTTGCTCAAAAACGAGCGATTGTGGACTACTATAAAATTCAAAACGACGAACAAACGGCCAATTTGATTGACAACACCTATATTTCTCAAAAACAAGAGAGTAGAGTGGCGGTACACACGTTTTCTTTTGGCGGAAACATCACCCGAAACAACCTGAACTTTTATCATTTTGGTGAACGAATTGATTCTACTTTAAAAGGAATTACCATTATTGGCGATAAGCAACACGTGGATCACTACACCTTAGTGAATCATGCTACGCCCAATTGCGAAAGCCATCAAAACTATAAAACCATTTTAGGCGGAAGCTCAACCGGCGTGTTCAACGGAAAAATTTTCGTAGAAAAAGAAGCCCAAAAAACCGATGCTTTTCAGCAGAATAACAACATTTTGTTGAGCGACAAAGCCACCATCAACGCCAAACCCCAATTGGAAATTTTTGCCGATGATGTCAAATGTTCCCACGGCTGTACGATTGGTCAGTTAGATGAACGAGCTATGTTTTACATGCAACAACGCGGTATTCCGCAAAAAGAAGCCAAAGCGTTATTGTTGTATGCCTTTTCCAACGAAGTCATCGAAAGCATCAAAATCCCGGAACTCAAACAACGCATCATGAAGATTATTGCGATGAAATTGGGAGTGAATTTGGGGTTTGATTTGTAAAAATTAACCGCAAAGCCCGCTAAGTTTTACGCAAAGGACGCAAAGTTAATGATTTAAACTTTGCGTCCTTTGTGATTTTACTTTGTGCTCTTTGCGGTTAAATTATCATTTAATTGAGGAAATAACTCCTTTCATCATCCCATTAAAATCAAAATCCTCATCTTCCGTCAATCCAAAACGAACAATTACCATTTCTTTGGATGGAATAATGATGACTTTTTGTCCTTGATAACCACTGGCATAATACATGTCTTTCGGCACATCAGGATATTTTCCACCGGCGTTCAACCAAAAATGACCGCCATATGCACCGTTAGAAGTAGGAGTAGGAGTCGCCACATACTTCGCCCAGCTTTTATCAAAAATTTGCTCACCATTCCAATTGCCTTCGTGCAAATAAAGTAAGCCAAACTTAGCCCAATCTCTTGCCGTTGCCCAACCATACGAAGAACCCACGAAATTCCCGGCCATATCCGGTTCAATCAACATCGAATGCATGCCGATTTTATCGATTAGTGAAGCATACCAAAAATCTAAATATTCCTGATGGTTATTAAATTGTCTTCGCAAAATTCCGGAAAGCAAATTGGTTGTTCCCGAAGAGTAATTCCAATGCGTATTAGGGGCATAAGCAGCCGGTTTTTCCAATTGCACTTGGGGCATATCTTCGGCCAAAAAAAGCATTTCTGTTACATCACAAATTTTTCCATAATCTTCTTCCCATTCCAAACCCGAATTCATTTGAATCAAATGGTGTAATGTAATCTTAGAACGTTCATCTTTTGCCCATTCCGGTAAACCAACGGGTTTAGTAATGTCAATTTTTCCTTGTTTTTGCAAAATTCCAAAATAAGTCGCTGTGATACTTTTGGTCATCGACCAACCCAAGAATTTGGTATTTTTAGAAAAACCGGCTTCGTATTTCTCAGCAATGATTTTATCTTTATAAATCACTAAAAGAGCTCGGGTTCGTTTGGTTTTTTCGCCTTTTTTATCAAAAGCATTCGCAACCGCTTGATTCAGTTTTTCGTAATTCACTTCCGGAAAAACGCGGTCTTGGGGTTCCAAATTTCCATACGGAAAAGGTAAGTTAAGTGCTGTTTTATTTCGTTTCGGAACCAAATACGGTTGTGTTTCATCAAAAGCATCATTTATCAATGTTGCTCCCAAACCTTCTCGGTAAAGGGCTTTGCGTTTTTTTAATCCAAAAGCCGAAGAAATAACAAATTTTCCTTCTTCATGGATTTCATTAGTTGCCAAACGAACATTATCTATGTCATTATCGCCACTTTCAATAACTTCCAGAGAACGACCATCAATAAAATGTCCCGAAGCCACACTTTTGGCTGAAAAACCGGATACAATATCCAATTTGGGATAGGTGGTTACCCCCAAATAAACGACAACCAATACAAGCAAAACACCTAAAAATTTGAAAATTTTTTTCATTTGAAATGTTATTTCCTGCAATGTATAAAAAATAAGAAATAAAAACACCATTTGAGGTATTTCTGCTCTCACAATTCATAAAAATTCGTGAATTTGTGGCGGTTACGACTTCCTTTTTTACTACTTTTGTATTTAGAATTTTTCTAAATAAAAATGATAGATAGTCAAAAAATAAGAGCCGATTTCCCAATTCTTTCTCAAACTGTTAACGGAAAACCGCTTGTTTATTTCGATAACGCCGCCACTTCGCAAAAACCTCAAGTGGTAATTGATGCCGAAGCGAATTATTATAAAGAAATTAATGCCAATATTCACCGGGGAGTGCATACGTTGAGTCAATTGGCTACCGATGCATACGAGACGTCTCGTCATAAAATTCAACAGCATATCAATGCTAAATTCAGTCACGAAGTACTTTTTACTTCCGGTACTACGCACGGAATTAATTTGGTGGCAAATGGTTTTGCAAGCTTTCTAAAACCGGGTGATGAGGTCATGGTTTCTGCGTTAGAACACCACAGCAACATTGTTCCTTGGCAAATGCTTTGCGAAAAAACAGGAGCAAAATTGGTCGTGATTCCGATGAACGAAACCGGCGAACTCATTCGTTCAGAATACGAACGATTACTTTCACAAAAAACCAAAATCGTAACCGTAAACCATATTTCCAATGCATTGGGAACCATCAATCCCATTAAATGGATGATTGAAAAAGCTCACAAAGTGGGTGCAGCCGTTTTAATCGATGGAGCACAAGCCACACCGCATCTCAAACCCGATGTGCAAGACTTAGATTGTGATTTTTATGTGTTTTCCGGACACAAAATCTGCGGACCTACCGGAACCGGAATTTTATACGGAAAAGAAGCTTGGTTAAACCAACTACCCCCATACCAAGGTGGAGGCGAAATGATTGCAACCGTTTCGTTTGAAAAAACCACCTATGCCGAATTGCCACACAAATTTGAAGCTGGAACACCCAATATTGCGGGAGGAATTGTTCTCGGAACCGCCATTGATTACCTCAATGCAATTGGGTTTGAAAACATTGCCGCCTACGAACACGAATTGCTTGAATACGGAACTAAAAGATTGCTGGAAATAGAAGGTTTGAAAATTTATGGCACATCAAACCAAAAAACTTCCGTAATTTCGTTTAATCTTGACGGCATTCATCCGTATGATGTTGGTACGATTATTGACAAATTAGGAATAGCGGTTCGCACCGGACACCATTGTGCCCAACCCATTATGGATTTTTATCAAATTCCGGGAACTTTGAGAGCTTCGTTTGCGTTTTACAACACCAAAGAAGAAATCGATGCGTTGGTAGAAGCCGTTAAAAGAGCACAAATGATGTTGAGTTAATTTAAAATCAAAACACATGAAAACCATTTTTACGATTTTTCTTTCCTTGGTCCTGGCCAAAGGATGTGGCGAAGAAGCCAATGCAATAGATTCGGCTGTTGTAGAATATGAAGCGTTGTCAAGAGGGTTTTACAAAACCATTAAAATTGAAAACAAAAAATTGTATGTGGTAAAATCCAGAAACGATAAACCGCATGAGGTTTCGTTGTCTGCCAAACAATGGAACAGTTTGGTTGAATTGTTTAAAGAAATCAATCTGGATGAATTATCCAATTTAAAAGCCCCTACCGAAAAAAGAATGTATGACGGAGCCGCTCACGCTCGTTTTGCGGTAACTTTAGACGGCAAAAACTACAGCACCCAAAGCTTTGATCACGGACATCCGCCTGTAGCCATAGAAAAATTTGTAAATAAATTAACCGAATTGTCTTTTAAAGAATGATGTCAATACCGGAAATAGAAAATGAAATAGTGGACGAATTTTCACTGTTTGAAGATTGGATGCAACGCTATGAGTACATTATTGAACTCGGAAAATCGCTCCCTCTAATTGAAGATAAATACAAAACAGAAGACAATATAATCAAAGGCTGTCAATCCAAAGTGTGGTTACACGGCGAAGAGCATGAAGGAAAAATTGTTTTTACAGCCGATAGTGATGCTATTTTGACCAAAGGCATTATTGCCCTTTTAATTCGGGTTTTTTCCAATCAAAAAGCGGCAGATATTCTAAAAGCCAATACCGATTTTATTGATGAAATTGGATTAAAAGAACACCTATCACCAACCAGAGCAAACGGTTTGATCTCTATGATCAAGCAAATAAAAATGTATGCCTTAGCTTTTGAAGCGAAGCAATAATTTTTTACCATATAAGCCATATAAGATAATATAAGATTTATGAATTATACAAAACAAGATTTAAAGGATTTGATTTATCAAGTAAATGGAGCAGCAATTGAAGTTCATAAAAGTTTTGGTCCCGGGTTGCTTGAGAGTGTTTATCATAAATGTCTTAAACACGAACTTGAATTAAGAAAAATTAAATTCAAATCGGAATTATTAATACCCATTCAATACAAAGGTATTGAAGTTGATGCCGAATTAAGATGTAATTTTTTTATTGATGATAAATTAGTAGTTGAATTAAAATCGGTCACAGAAATGAAACCGATTTTTGAAGCTCAGATTTTATCTTACATGAATTTATTAAAAATACCAATAGGATTATTAATCAATTTTAATGTAACAAACATTTACAAAGAAGGCCAGAAAACGTATATTAACAATTTATATAATCAAATTTGGGATTAACTTATATTCCCTTATACTACTTATATGGTTAATAAACATTCAATTTTTTAAATTAACAAAATGGAAGAATACAAAGACGAAATAAACCTTGGCGAAAATGTAGTTAAAGTCCTCAAAGGCATTTACGACCCCGAAATACCGGTCGATATTTACGAACTCGGACTAATATACGATGTCATGATTAACGAAGACAACGACGTAAAAGTGCTAATGACCTTAACTTCTCCCAATTGTCCGGTAGCCGAAACTTTACCTCAAGAAGTGGAAGAAAAAATCAAGTCCATTGATGCCGTCAAGTCATGCGAAGTAGAAATTACTTTCGATCCGCCGTGGTCCAAAGATTTAATGAGCGAAGAAGCCAAATTAGAATTGGGGATGCTGTAAAAAAGTTTCAAGTTTCAAGTTTCAGGTTCTGCAACTTGAAACATTAAACCTGAAACAAAAGACATGAACGAAATCACCAACAAAGTAGCCAACTCATCACTCGAAGTGTTCGATTTAGAGGATTATTATCCTTCCGGAATCCGAACACAATTGGATATAGCCCAATGGTTGGAAGAGGGCTTTTTATTAAAAGAAAAAGACTTCCGCGAGGCTTTGAAAAACCACGATTGGTCACAATACCAAAACCATTTGGTGGCGATTCACTGCTCAACCGAGGCAATCTTGCCGGCTTGGGCAACTATTTTGGTTGCGGTACAACTACAACCATATGCCAAAAAAATCATTTTAGGAAAAAAAGAAGAAATCGATTCGATCTTATACACTGAAATTCTCAATCAAATCGATTATTCTGTTTACAGCAACAAACCGGTTATTCTAAAAGGATGTTCCAAAAAACCGGTGCCGGAATCGGCCTATGTTATTGCAATGCAACAACTTCAAAAAGTAGCCAAAAGCGTCATGTTTGGTGAAGCGTGTTCCGCTGTTCCGCTATTTAAACGAAAATAAAATAAAAACTTTACCTTTGTACTTATTTTAATACAAAAAAAGATGATTAAAAAAGTACTATTTGTATTCGTTTTGTGTAGTTCAACACTTTGGGCTCAAGACGGTGTGGTAAAATCCGTTGAAGAAGTAGCCAAAAAAATAGAAGATACTACAGCTGTAAAAGGATGGACCAAAAAAGGGAATTTCAATTTTTTGGCCAATCAATCTACTTTTTCCAACTGGCTAGCCGGTGGTCAATCCAACTTAGCGGTTTCTGTCGGAATTAATTACGATTTCAATTACAAAAAAAACGATTGGAGTTGGGATAACAAACTCATGATGAATTATGGGATTACCAAAATTAAAGGACAAGACATTTTAAAATCAGACGATCGTCTTGAATTCAATTCCTTAGCCGGTAAAAAAGCAACCGGTTACTGGTATTATTCGATGTTCTTAAACTTAAAAACGCAAATCACTACCGATTTAGGAAATCCCGCACCAAATTTTTCGCTCCCTAAATCTACAAGCTTCTTCTCTCCCGCCTTTTTACAAGTAGGTCCCGGTATGATGTGGAGAAAAACCGAAAACCTAAAAGTGAATATCGCACCTTTAACCTCGCGTTTTGTATTTGTTATGGATCAAGATTTGGCAGACCTAGGGGCTTTTGGAGTTGATCCTGGCGATAATATGCGTTTTGAGTTTGGAGCCTCACTTTCGGCATACTACAAAACAAAATTGTTCGAAAATGTAAGCATGGAAAACATTTTGAATTTGTATACCAACTATTTGGAAGACCCTCAAAACGTCGACCTGGATTACCAAATCAACATCGTTATGAAGGTAAACAAGTTTTTATCAACCAATCTTGCATTTCAAACTATATACGACGACAACGCCTTTAGAGGTTTTCAAACCAGACAAGTTATTGGTTTAGGCGTGAATTTCGGATTTTAAAAAATACTTGCCACAGAATCTTGTCATTCCGAGGAACGAGGAATCTCATATTAAAAATAAAGTATGAAATTTTTCGTTTTTCGGAATTTTATTGGGCGAACGGCCGGGTTTTCCGTTTCAAGTTTTTTGTGTTTTTTCTACAACTGCACCGGCTGTGGGAGCTTCCGTTGGTTGCTTCCTCGCACGGGCATTTCTACCAAAAAACACAAAAAAGCTTTCCACTTCAACCCCTGTCGCAACGAGCTACTCTTCTACAGCATCCTTGTAATCCGGATATAAAAATTTATTGTAAGGAAAACGCGTTATGTGAATTTCTCTCACGGCTTCGTAAACTTTTTCCCGAAATTCCTCAAAGTTTTCTTTTTCGGTAGCCGAAATAAACAAGGCTTTGCTTTCACCCACATGATGCATCCAAGTGTTTTTCCATTCCTCCAATGAGTAATGCTTAGAGGTTCGCTCGGTTACCAAGTCGTCTTGGTCAAAATAAGCCGGTTTGTAGGCATCAATTTTGTTAAACACCATAATAGTAGGTTTGTCTACACTTTTAATGTCTTGCAAAATTTGGTTTACCGAAGCAATGTGGTCTTCAAAATCCGGATGCGAAATATCTACGACATGAAGCAATAAATCGGCTTCACGAACTTCATCTAATGTACTTTTAAAAGATTCGACCAACTGGGTGGGTAATTTTCGAATGAAACCCACCGTATCCGAAAGTAAAAAAGGCAGGTTTTTAATCACCACTTTTCGAACGGTGGTGTCTAAAGTAGCAAACAATTTGTTCTCTACAAAAACATCACTTTTTCCAATGGCATTCATCAAAGTAGATTTCCCAACGTTGGTATATCCTACCAATGCCACGCGAACCATGGCACCGCGATTGCTGCGTTGCACCGACATTTGTTTGTCTATCGTCTTAATTTTATCTTTTAACAATGCTATCCGATCACGTACAATTCGTCTATCGGTTTCAATCTCCGTTTCACCAGGACCCCGCATTCCAATACCCCCACGTTGACGTTCCAAGTGTGTCCACATTCCCGAAAGCCGCGGTAATAAATATTGACACTGAGCCAACTCTACTTGGGTTCGTGCATACGAAGTTTCGGCACGTTGAGCAAAAATATCCAAAATAAGATTGGTGCGGTCCAGAACTTTACAATCCAAAAGTTTGGATATGTTTTTTTGCTGAGCCGGAGAAAGTTCGTCATCAAAAATTACCGTAGAAACTTCATTTTCTTTGATAAAAGAATTGATTTCTTCCATTTTTCCGGTTCCCACAAAAGTTTTAGGATTGGGTTTTTCCAGTTTTTGCCAAAAGCGTTTGATTACTTCGCCTCCTGCCGTAAAAGTCAAAAACTCCAATTCATCCAAATATTCATTGAGTTTAACCTCGTCTTGGTCTTTTGTAATTATCCCGACAATAACGGTTTTTTCAAAATTTATTTTTTCCTTCTCTAACATACAATCTTTATAAATGGACCACAAAATTAGTCAAATAAGGCCATATTTAACTTACTTTTTCGGAATTTAAAATTTTAATATTTTGCATTTTAACTGTTAAAAAATAATTTTATGTTAGCTAATTCTTAAATTTTGTTAAATTTGACGTTCTAAACCTACAAGATATATTCAAAAACAATCTAAACTTTCATTTATGAAAAGAATTACTTTAGTGATGTTATTGTTTATACTGTCCAATGTCGGCTATTCCCAGCTACTTTCAAATTTTGAAACGGGAATACCAGCCAATTGGGCCGTATTCAACAATGGCTTGGGTTCAAATGTTTGGACCACAACAAACACCATCAGTACGCCTCCCACGGTATGTCAAGGGGAGTTTTCGGCGTTTATGAACGCAAGACAACAGATTGGTGCAGGAAACACTTCCGAAAATTGGATGGTTACTAATTTGGTAACAATCCCGGCAAACGGACAGTTGATTTTCAGTACGCGTTCAACTATTAGTGGACCGAATAATACCACGTATCAGATTCGGGTTTCTACTCTTTCACAAACCAACACGGGTACTTTTACTCCGGTTCAACAATGGACTGAGGAGGAACTTAATGAAGTTTTCAATATTTGTGAAGACAAAATAGTTGATTTGACAGCTTATCAAAATCAACAGGTATACATAGCATTTGTCATTTTGATGAATCAACCTACAACTGCTCTAACAGGAGATCGTTGGATTGTAGATAACGTTCGTTTAGTAGAACGTTGTTTAGTTCCTACTAATTTAACTTCTACCGTAACTGCTACTACTGCAAGTCTATCTTGGACAGGAACAGCGGCAGCATGGGAAATTGAAGTGGTGCCACTTAATACACCGCCAACTGGTACAGGAACAATATATAACGGTGCACTACCTTATCTAGTAACCGGTTTGAGTGCTAATACTTCCTATTCGTTTTACGTAAGAGCTCGTTGTGGAGAAGGAAATAATAGTGATTGGGTTGGCCCGGTAAACTTTACAACTACGATTGCCCCGGTGGGTTGTGGAGGAAACTTTGTAGATCCGGGAGGACCAACGGCCAACTATGCCAATAATTTAAATGTGAACACCTTAATATGTCCCGAAAATCCAACCGATTTAGTGACTGTTACTTTTACATCTTTTGCAACTGAAGGTTGTTGTGACTTTTTACGTATTTACGACGGAAACAGTGCCGCTGCTCCTTTATTAGGAACTTTTTCGGGAACCAACTTACCTCCTTCATTTACCTCTTCAACTCCGGGTGGATGTTTGTTTTTTAACTTCACATCAGATACAAGTGTTGTAGCAGCAGGATGGATTGCCAATATTACGTGTGCTCCGGCACCTACATGTCCTAGACCTACCGCTTTGGTGACGTCTTCGGTTTTATCTACAACTTTGAATTTAGCTTGGACCAATAACAGTACAGCAACTACATTCCACGTTTTGGCATTGCCTTGTACAGCTCCGGCTCCAACAGCTGCAACAACAGGTTGGATTGAAACATCTAACAACCCGTATTCTTTCACCGGATTAAATCCGGATACGTGTTATCGTTTTTATGTAAGAGCAGTATGTTCGTCAACAGATATCAGTGACTGGTCTGCCGGTTTAAACGCAACTACCCAACAAGTTCCACCGGCTTGTGGAGGAACATTTACTGATTCTGGTGGTTCTGCTGCAAACTATGCTAATAACCAAAATATTACAACAACCATTTGTGCCGATGCACCGGGTAATTTAGTGACTATAAACTTCACTTCTTTTGCTACCGAAGGTTGTTGTGACTTCTTAAGAGTGTACAACGGACCAAGTGCCGCATCTCCATTAATTGGTACTTATTCTGGAACAGCTTTACCTCCTGAAATTGTATCTACTTTGGGTGGTTGTATTACTTTTGTATTTACTTCAGACAGTAGCGTGGTAGCAGCCGGTTGGGTAGCCAACATTACATGTGCTCCACCACCAACATGTCCTAAACCAACTCAATTAGTAACATCAGCAGTACTTTCTTCTTCAGCCACTTTGGCTTGGACCAATAACAGTACAGCTACCACTTTCCATGTTTTAGCTTTGCCTTGTACTGCTCCGGCTCCAAATGCTACAACTACTGGTTGGATTCAAACAACAAACAACCCGTATACTTTTACGGGATTGAATCCAGACACTTGTTACCGTTTTTATGTAAGAGCAGTATGTGCTGAAAATGATATAAGTGATTGGTCTGTGGGGGTTAATGCAACCACCCAACAAGTACCTCCGGCATGTGGCGGAACATTTACAGATCCGGGCGGGGCTTCAGCTAACTATGCTAACAATACAAACGTTACTACTACCATTTGTGCAGATTCTCCAACTAATTTAGTAACAGTTACCTTTACGGCTTTTGCAACAGAAGGATGTTGTGACTTTTTAAGAATATATGACGGTCCAAGTGCTGCATCACCTTTATTAGGAACGTATTCCGGTACCGCCTTACCTCCTCAGGTAACTTCATCAACACCAGGGGGATGTTTAACCTTTGTATTTACATCAGATAGTAGTGTGGTGAACACCGGATGGATTGCTAATGTAACTTGTGCTCCGGCTCCAACATGTCCTAGACCAAGTGCTCTTACAGCTACTACCGTTTTATTCAATCAAGCTACTTTAGGTTGGACCGATAACAGTGGGGCGACAGCTTGGCAAGTATTAGCATTACCATGTGGTTCTCCAGCTCCAACTTCTACAGCTTCAGGTTGGGTTAATGCTCCAACCAATCCTTTTGTATTAACCGGATTGACTCCAGCCACTTGCTACACCTTCTACGTAAGAGCAGTATGTGCTGAAAACGATTCAAGTAATTGGAGTATCGGCGTTAATGCAACAACACAAGTAGCCCCACCGGAATGTGGAGGAAACTTTGTAGATCCGGGAGGAATATCAGCTAACTACCCAAATAATGCGAATTCAACGGTAACTATTTGTCCTGCAAATCCCGGTGAATTTGTAACGGTAACTTTTACCTCTTTTGATACAGAAGCCAACTGGGATGCTTTATATGTATTCAACGGAAACTCAACAGCAGCTCCTCAAATTTCAAGTGGAAATGGTGCAGGAAATGTACCGGGTGGTTTACCGGGTGGTTTCTGGGGAACTACAATTCCAGGACCTTTTACTTCTACAAGTCCAACAGGATGTTTGACTTTCAATTTTAGAAGTGATGGTTCTTTCAACAGACCGGGATGGGTGGCCAATGTAACATGTGAAAGTTGTCCAAAACCAACCGCAGTTACAGTAACAGACACCAACACTTCTACGGCAAATTTAACTTGGACAAGTGTGGCAGGTACAACTTGGCAAGTATTAGCATTACCTTGTGGTTCTGCTGCTCCAACTGCTAGCTCAACAGGTTGGCAAACAGCTACCTCTACAACATATACCT
Organism: Flavobacterium sp.; assembly: GCF_036759525.1. Lineage (GTDB taxonomy): Bacteria > Bacteroidota > Bacteroidia > Flavobacteriales > Flavobacteriaceae > Flavobacterium. The sequence continues at coordinate 393,834 of NZ_DAIOUN010000001.1, forward strand.
ACACAGGATTGAATCCATTAACCTGTTATAATTTCTATGTTAGAGCCGTATGTGCCGATGATGACATTAGTGATTGGAGTACTCCGGGTACGGGAACTACTTTACCAACTTGTCCGCAACCGATTAACTTAACAGTTATTGGTGCCGATACAAATACCGCAACTTTATCATGGACCAACATTTCTACGGCTACTTTATTTGAAGTGGTTGTTCAACCCGTTGGATCTGGTGTACCAACAGTTGCAGGGGTTATTACAGCAAACAATCCTTACACAGCTACAGGCTTAAATGCCGGTTTCTATGAATTCTATGTAAGAGCTATTTGTTCTACATCAGATTTAAGTGCGTGGTCTGGTCCGCAAACTTTCTTCATTTTGGCTTCATTGCCGGGTTGTGCGGGTGTTGATATTGATTTACAAACCAACACTCCGGGTGTATTGAATTTATGTCCGGGAGAAAGTTGTGTTGATTTAACGGCTTCTTTCTTCGAAACGGGAGATACAACTACATACAATGTGTCTGCTATTCCATTTTCACCACCATTCCCATTTGTTGGAGGTATTCCTACTTCGGTAAATACCGATGACGTATGGTCACCGGCTATCCAATTGCCTTTTAATTTCTGTTTCTTCGGACAAAATTATACACAAGCATTGGTAGGTTCCAATGGGGTGATTTCGTTTGATATTCAAGGTCAAGTACCGGGTGGTGCTCAAGTTCCGGGAGGATACTGTGCATGGCCATTTACTCAGACGATACCAAATACCGCTTTCCCAATTAAAGCGGCAATCTACGGACCATATCAGGATATCAACCCGAACGTTACAACTCCACCGGCTCAGCCAAGCATCAACTACCAAGTGTTAGGAACGGCTCCATGTCGAGTATTGGTAGTAAACTTCTCCGAAGTAGCTCAGTTTAGTTGTGGGGTAAGTGTGGGTCTTCAAACGAGTCAAATCGTTTTGTATGAAACTTCAAACACAATTGAAGTTTATGTTCAAAACAGAACTTCTTGTACAACCTGGAATGGTGGACGTGCTGTAATTGGTATTCAAAATCAAGCGGGTACCCAAGCTCACGTACCTCCGGGAAGAAATACTGGTACATGGTCTGCTTCAAACGAAGCATGGAGATTTACTCCGGCAGGTCCTTCAAACGTAACTTTCTCTTGGTTAAAAGACGGAGAATTTTACAGTAATGATTTGTCTATCAATGTATGTGTTGAAGAAACCACAACCATGACGGCTCAAGCTATTTATACCGCTTGTGGTGGCGAACAAACTATTACTACTGACACTATTTTATTAAATGTTGTAGGTACAGAGTTACCGGTTCAAGACGATGTTGAAGTATGTGAATCGGAAGGATATACTTTACCTGCTTTGTTAGTTGGAAACTACTTTACACAACCAAATGGACAAGGTACTCAGTTGAATGCAGGTGATGTTATTACTACACCACAAACCATTTATGTGTTTGCAACTATTCAAGGTACAAACGGACAATGTACATCAGAGAACAGTTTTGAAGTTACAACTACTTCTCAAATTGTTCCGGTATTCAACCCAATTGCACCTATTTGTGTAGGCGGTACTGCTCCGGCTTTACCTGCCGTATCTAATAACGGCGTAACGGGTCTTTGGACTCCGGCAACTATTTCTACGGCTACAGCAGGTACATTCACATACGAATTTACCCCATTTGGAGCCGAGGTTTGTGCTACACCAACTTCTATTCAGGTAGTAATTACTGAGCCCGTAACGCCAACATTCAACGCCATTCCAATAGTGTGTCAGAATGCTCCGGCACCAACCTTACCCACTACTTCTATAGAAGGAATATCGGGTACTTGGTCTCCGGCAACTATTAACACTTCAGCTTTAGGCGATACCGTTTATACCTTTACACCGGCTTCAGGGTCTTGTGCAGGAAATGGTGAAATTACCGTTACGGTAATCACTCCGGTTACCCCAACATTTGATCCTATTGCAAACCTTTGCGTGGGGGCAACTAGCCCAACCTTACCCGGAACATCAACCAATGCTATTTCAGGTACTTGGAATCCGGCTACAATAAGCACCGCCTCTGCTGGAACGTTTACATTTGAGTTTACACCAAACACATCAGAATGTGCGGTTCCAACAACGATTCAAGTAACAGTTGTAGCTCGACCTAATGTGGATACTTTACAAAACGTTACGGCTTGTTTAGGAGACGGGGGTTATACGCTTCCTGCGTTGACTAACGGATCTTACTTTACAGGTCAAAACGGATCTGGAAATGCATTAACCGCAGGTACAGCTCTTACAACTTCGCAAACGGTATACATTTTTGCACCGGGAACTATTGCCAATTGTAGCTCAGAAACCAGCTTTGTCGTAACCATTGCTGATGCCCAAGCTCCAATATTTACAGATCAAGAAGAATGTGCAAGCTATGTATTGCCAAGTTTACCAATAGGAAGTGCATATTTTACGCAACCTAACGGACAAGGGACACAGCTTCAAGCAGGAAGTAGCATTACCAATTCGCAAACCGTATACATTTATACAACTACTGCAGAAGGATGTAATGACGAAAGCAGTTTCTTTGTAACTATTAATTCATGTGAAATTCAAAAAGGTATCTCTCCAAATAACGACGGAAGTAATGACTTTTTTGACTTAACTAATTATAACGTAAGCAAATTAAGTATCTTCAATCGATACGGTTTAAAAGTGTACAGCAAAAACAACTATTCGAATGAATGGTACGGTCAAACAGATAAAGGAGATGAACTCCCAGACGGAACGTATTACTATTCGATAGACTTTGCAGACGGAACCAATAAAACAGGTTGGATATATATTAATAGAGAGCATAATTAGAAATTTTTCGATACGGTTAGCCTAAACAACCTAACCGTATCGTTTTCAAACTACAAAAACAATAAACATGAAGAATATATATTTTGCACTACTGATTGTCTTGGTAAGCCTATCAGAAGTATCCGCCCAACAGGATCCTCACTACACGCAGTACATGTACAACATGAACGTTATTAACCCAGCTTATGCAGGAAGTAAAGAAAACTTAGCTTTTGGTTTACTTTACAGAAAACAATGGGTAGATATAGAAGATGCTCCTACTACTTTTACTTTTTCAGGTCACACGCCTGCAGGTAAAAATGTAGGTTTAGGTTTGTCCTTAATCTCAGATGAAATCGGGCCGGTTAAAGAACAAAATGTTTACGGAGACTTTTCCTATACATTAAATTTAGGTGGCGAACACCGTCTGGCATTCGGTTTAAAAGCCGGAGCTACTTTTCACAAAGTAGATTTTAATATCATTAGACCTACTCTACCGGATCCGGCTGACGGCGTTTTTGGTGATAATATTAGTAATGTGTATTTCAATCTGGGTACCGGTTTCTTTTATTACACCGATAAATACTATGTAGCTCTTTCGGTTCCAAACATGCTTAAAGCAAAACATTTGGATTTTAACGGAAGAGAATACGGAAACGAAGTATCTCATTATTTCTTAACCGGAGGTTATGTTTTCGATTTGAATCCCAATTTGAAATTCAAACCTTTTGCCATGTTAAAATCGGCTTTTAACGCTCCTACATCTCTTGATGTTTCTACCAATTTCCTTTTCAATGAAAAATTCGAAATTGGAGCTACCTATAGATTAGAAGACAGTTTTGGAGCTATGGTGAACTATGCAATCAGTCCTAACTTGAGAATAGGTTATGCTTACGATCATATCGTTTCAGATTTGAATGTTACAACCCCTTCTTCACACGAAATTATCTTACTTTTTGATGTTAATTTCCCGAAAAAGGTTTCTCGTTCACCACGATATTTCTAACCTAATAAAGCATTCACAAGATGAAAAAAACCTATATATCCCTGTTGAGTATACTGATGCTAAGTGCCAGTTCACTTAACGCTCAGACTAAAGAAACACAGCAAGCCGACAAATTATTCAAACGTTTTGAATATGTAGCTGCTGCCGAAGAATATCTAAAGATTGCCGAAAAAGGGAAAGCAGATTCTTATGTTTTCAAGCAATTGGCCGATAGTTATTTTAACATGTTCAATGCAGCTGAAGCTTCTAAATGGTATGCTAGAGCTGTAGAGTCAGAACAAGATGCCGAAACCTATTACCGCTATGCTCAAATGTTGAAGGCTCAAGGTAAATACGAAGAAGCAAATAAGCAAATGCAACAATTTGCAGCAAAAGCTCCTGCTGATCAAAGAGCCAAAGATTTTAAAGCAAATCCAAATTATTTACCCAAATTATTGGATAAACAAAAACAGTTTGAAGTAAAATCTTTAGACATTAACAGCGATAAATCCGATTTTGGAGCTGTTTTATATCAAGACCAATTGTTTTTTGCTAGTGCCCGAAATGCGGCTCGTAAAACCTACGGTTGGAACGATGAACCCTACTTAGACGTGTACAAAGCGACCCATAATGTAGATGGAACCATTACCAATCCCGAACCGGTAACCGAACTGAATTCCAAATGGCATGACGGACCTGTTACTATCAGTGCCGATGGTAAAACCATGTACTTTGCCAGTGAAAGTTTCAAAGAGAAAAGTTTTGAAAAAGACAAATCTATCAATTCCAAATTGAGTCAGGTTAATCTATTCAAAGCTACCAATACCAACGGAAAATGGACAAACATTACGCCGCTACCGTTTAACAGCAATACCTATTCTACCAGCAACCCAAGTTTAAGTAAAGATGGGAAAACGTTATATTTCTCGTCAAACATGCCGGGATCTATTGGAGGTATAGATATTTGGAAAGTAGCCGTAAACGAAGACGGTTCTTTTGGAACTCCCGAAAACTTAGGTTCTAAAGTAAATACCGAAGGCAACGAAAGCTTCCCGTTTATTTCTGAAGACAACAAAACCCTGTATTTTGCTTCAAGCGGCAGACAAGGTTTTGGAGGTTACGATGTGTTTGCCTACAATATGGCTTCCGGTGAAGCGGTAAATATGGGTAAACCGGTAAACAGCGAAAAAGATGATTTTGCCTTTACCTTCAATACCGAGAAAAATTTAGGTTTCCTATCTAGTAACCGTTCCGGAGTAGACAACATTTTCTTGGCTACCCCAGTTTGTGGTGTAGAAGTAATCACTATTGTTACCGATGCCAAAACCGGTGCTATTTTAGCCAATGCTAAAGTGGCGATAGTAGACGATAAGAAAAATGTAATTGCAACCGAAATGTCTAATGCCAAAGGTGAAGTTACCTATTATGTTGAATGTAACAAATCGTATACCATTCAGGCAGCAAAAGACGGTTACGAAAGCAACACTTTCCCTGTAGCGGCCAGCAAAGGGCCTAAAGCTACAGTAAATGCTCCTCTGAACCCAATCGATGTGATTGTTACAGAAACCGAAGTGATTTTAAAACCAATTTACTTTGAATACAACAAAAGCAATATCACTGCCGAAGGGGCATTTGAATTGGATAAGTTGGTTCAAGTAATGCAAAATAATCCCAACATGGTTATTTTAGCCAAATCGCATACAGACAGCAGAGGTAGCGATACCTACAACATGAATTTATCAGACCGTAGAGCTAAATCTACCGTTCAGTACATTATTTCTAAAGGTATTTCTAAAGATCGCATTTCGGGTAAAGGAATGGGTGAATCTGAGCCTAAAGAAGATTGTAAAGAGAACTGTTCAGAAGAACAACACGCGTTAAACCGTAGAAGTGAATTCTTGATAGTGAAAAAATAAAAAATAGATTGTTTTTGATAAAAGCGGGTTCTCTCATCGAGGCCCGCTTTTTGATTTAATAAAAAAAATCACTTCTTTTTAATGGCCTTAAAATCAATCTTTTTTTAAGCCAAAGATCATCTTTTTTGTATATTTAAACTTTCAATAAAAGTATGATCTCATGATAAACGAATGGTTTGCCCAAGTATACCAACATCCGTTAATAGACGCATCCGATTTGCAGAAAATTCAAGAAGCTCATTACCCCATTCAATTTAAAAAAGGCGATTTTATTTTTAAAAAAGGCGAAGTCTCAGACGGATACTTAATTCTACAAAGCGGACTCATGCGTTCCTTTGCTTGGGATTACAATGGAGACGATATAACAACCGATTTCTTTTCAGATAACGAAGTGGTTATAGATGTTTTATCGTTGTTTCAACGCATTCCAAGTCAGGAAAATATTCAGGCTCTCACAGATTGTATTTGTTGGAAAATTGATTACGAAACGTTTCAGGAATTGTATCATACCATTCCCGGATTTTCAGAATGGGGCCGGCTTTGGATGACCAATCGCATGTTTCATTTCAAACAACGAATGGTAGAAATGGTAACCCTGTCCGCCAAAGACCGCTATTTGCAACTCCTGAAAGAAAAACCAAAATGGATTCTGCAATCTCCACTAAAATACATTGCACGGTATTTGGGAATTACAGATACTTCTTTTAGTCGAATTCGAAAAGAAATGAGTTAGCTTCATTTCTTGACATAAGACAAGAATATTGTAATAACAAGCAATTACATTTGTATACCATCAATCAAAAAAGGAACAACTATGAATCAAAATGTAATCTGTTGGTTTGAAATTTATGTAGACAACATGGACCGAGCCAAACAATTTTATGCAACCGTATTAGGAACCCAATTCCACGACATGCAAGCTCCGGGAGGAAGCGATGAATTTATTATGTCATGCTTCTCAAATGCCGAAAACCAAGGAGTAAGCGGAGCTTTAGTTCAAATGAAAGAAGCTCGGGTTAACAATCCCGGGAACACATCTACAATGGTGTACTTCCCCTGTGAAGATTGTAGTGTAGAGGAAAGCCGAGTTGAAAAAGCTGGTGGAAAAGTATATTGTTCGAAAATGGCAATTGGCGAACACGGTTTTATCAGCATGTGTTTGGATACAGAAAACAACACCTTCGGATTGTATTCGATGCAATAAATAAACCCATATGAAGATAGTAAAAGGAATAGTGTTTACGCTTTTCGGATTGATGTTCATCAATGCCGGATTAGACAAATTTTTACACTACATGCCCATTCCCGAGTTGGAACCCGAAGTACTAAAAGCAGGCGAAGCCTTTATGACCATCACATGGCTTATGCCGCTTGTGGGAGCGGTAGAACTCTTGTCCGGATTGTTATTTATTTTTCCCAAAACTCGCTTGTTGGCTGCCTTAATGCTTTTTCCGGTCATGGTTGGAATCCTGCTTCATAATGCCGTTTATATGCCGGAGGGATTAGCCATTGCCGGCGTATTGTTTTTAATCAACCTTTGGGTGTTTTACAAAAATAAAGAGAAAATTAAAGGACTAATGGGGTAATAGGAATGAGTTTATTACCAACAACACAACAACCAAAATGAAACTCATCATTCAGGCTAAAATTCAAATTCAAAAACCCATCGAAACGGTTTTCGAAAATATCGTCAATCCGGATAGAATGACACACTATTTTATTGAAAGCAGTACCGGTAGAATAGAAGAAAACGCTGAGCTCATCTGGACATTTCCGGAGTTTGAAGAAAAATGCCCATTAACCGTTACCCAAGTGATTCCGAACCATAAAATAACCTTTATTTGGGATCCCGAAACGATTGTAACCATTCAATTAACCGAACAAAAAGACAAAAGCACCTTAGTTCACATATCCGAAGATGGAAAAGAGAATAACGAAAAAGGCATCAGTTGGCTTACCGGAAATACCGAAGGTTGGGCTAACTTTTTAGCTTGTTTGAAAGCTTATTCAGAATATGATATCAACCTCAGAAAAGGAGCTTTCGACTTTCTGAAAATCCAATAATCAAACAATCCAATAATCGAATATGGAACCCATTCAGAATTATATCGCAACTCTTCCCTCTGAATCCGATCAAGCCATTGGCCAACAACTCACAGAGTTAATTGAGGCTCATTTAGCGTTTACCGAAAGCAAAATATGGCACGCTCATCCGGTTTGGTTTATTGAGGGAAATCCGATTGTAGGTTTTAGCAAACAAAAAGCAGGTATTCGGTTATTGTTTTGGAGTGGTGCCGATTTTGAAGAACCCGCATTGAACGTCAGAGGAGAAAAATTCAAAGACGCCTCCATTTTTTATAATTCGGTTTCCGAAATTAATGCAGAAGATGTACTACGCTGGCTCAAAAAAGCAGAAACTCTTCAGTGGGATTATAAGAATTTGGTGAAGAGGAAAGGTAAGCTGGAAAGGCTCTATGTTGCAAAGGGTTAAAAGGGGTTTTGAAACCAGTAAATAATACGACTATGAAAGACATACAAATTACGATTGAAGCTAGAGTAAATCAATCACCGGAAGTCGTTTGGGATTATTACACCAACGCAAGACATATAATCCATTGGAATTTTGCTTCCGATGATTGGCATTGTCCAAGGGCTGAAAATAATCCCGTTGTGGGCGGAGCCTATTTTTCCCGAATGGAAGCCAAAGACGGCAGTTTTGGTTTTGATTTGAGGGCAGTGTACGATGAAGTCATTCCAAATGAAAAATTAGTTTATACCTTAGAAGACGGACGAAAAGTAATCACATCATTTGAAAAAGTAGGCAAGACCACCAACGTTACTACCGTTTTTGAAGCAGAAAATCAAAATCCGGTAGACTTGCAAAAAGCGGGTTGGCAAGCAATATTGAATAATTTCAAAGGGTATGTGGAGCGAAATTATCGTTAACCTAACCTAAAGCTTATATGCCTTATATGGTAAATAAATTAAACTACATAAGTCATATAAGTTTAACTTCAAATCCCTTAGTGTCGTACCTAAAAACAAAAACATGAAAAAACTAAACTATTCCATAGAAATCAAGGCCAAAGCCGAAAAGGTATTTAGGATTATGCTTTCCAAACCAACTTACGAAAAATGGACCGCGGCATTCAATCCTACATCCACTTTTGAAGGCGGTTGGAATAAAGGCGACAAAATCTACTTCATCGGAACGGGAGAAGAAGGAAAAAAAGGAGGCATGGTTTCCCGTATTGTCGAAAATAGTCCCAATCAATTCATTTCTATTGAACATTTGGGCATCTTAGATGGCGATATCGAAATAACCGAAGGAGAAATGGTAGAGAGTTGGAAAGGAGCACTGGAAAATTATACGTTTTCAGAAAACAAGGGCATAACGACCCTTTCGGTGGAAACCGACACCAGTGAAGATTATGCCGATTATTTCAATGCCACTTGGCCCAAAGCGTTGGAAATCTTGAAGGGTTTGTGCGAGTAGGTTTTTTAACCGCAAAGGATGCAAAGATTGTAAAAAACAGTAAAGCATTAAGATGCTTCACTTTTTTATAAAAGAAATAAGCCAAACGGCTTAATGGTTCTTGATTTCGTAAGGTTAGAAAAAACAGCCTTCCCAAAGCAACCTTATAGTCCTTTTTTCATCTTATCTTTAGCACACAACAACCGAATAACCATGCTAAAAAAACTACTCTTTCTGTTTGCACTAACTCCCGTTATTTTCGCTAATGCCCAATCGGTAGAATGGGTACTTACCCCCAATAGTGCCCTAACCTCACCGTTGCCTTCAGGTTATTTGGGAGCTGTAGATGCTTTTGACAATGCTTATTTTATTGGGTACAAAGACAATCCGTATTCCTATACCGAACTGTTTGGCAACTTGAGTTTTCAAAAATACAGCCCAATCGGAAGTTTGTTGTTTTTCAAAACTCTAAACGGTAGAGCCGTAGCTCAACAAATGAAATCCGATTCGCAAGGCAATATATACCTGGCTGTAGAGCATCTGAACGCTTTAACATTTGACCAAACAATTATTGCCAATACATCCGGATTGCCTCAGCACGTATTGCTTAAAATAAGCCCTTCAGGAGCTTTAATTTGGCACAAAGTGCTCACCATGCCTGTAGTGGGGGTAAACACGTTTAAATCCATCGCATTCGACAATCAGGGGGCGATTTACATAGGTTACGACAATTACGGAACCTGCTATATTGAAAAATTAAATCCGGATGGCGTTTCCTTGCAGTTGATTGTGCAGGAAAATGTCAATCGATTAACCGCTTTGGCCATAGATTCCGATGGGAATATATACGCAACCGGATCGTGTGCCCATACCAATTCGGTGTATGCCGGAGTTTTGCAACCTACCCAATTAGATTATACCGTTTACTTGGTGAAATATAATCCCAATGGTGTTTTTCAATGGATTAAGTATGTAGAAGACATCACCTGCTCATCGCCCACGGTACAAGTACACAACCAATCTGTCTATTGGGCGGCCGAAACTTTTATTCCCGTTCAACTGGACCATCTTACCCTGGAAGGCCCCATTACCGGAGTCGATTTTTTCTTAGCCAAACTCAATACCAACGGCCAATACCTTTGGGCTAGGGAAGTCCCCGGAAACGGTTCGTTTGAAGTGGCCCATCACAACTTCCTGCAATTGGACGACTTTGGCAGTCTGTACCTCACCGGAACACTTTCTGGGGGCACAACGCAATGGACAGAGCAAGTGAGCACCACTACGGGTACATTTTCCAACCGAGAAGTGGTTTTGCTTCGTTATTTAGACAACGGAGCTCTCAATTTTGCATTCGCGGCTGGCGGCAGTCAAAACGATTCAGGACAAAGTTTGTCGGTAAATGCTGCGGGAGATGCCTACCTCACCGGCATGATGCAAGGAACGGCTCAAATGCAATGGTTTTCTTTTACGCCATCGCAACCCTTGGAGTATACCCCTTTTATGGCCCGCATTTCGCCCATTACACTTTCGGTAAACCAACCTCAAAAAAGGACA
>NZ_DAIOUN010000002.1:0-231447 GCF_036759525.1 Flavobacterium sp.
ATTCTAGACTTATAATTAACAAAGAAAATCAAATGTAGATTTTTTATTTTAAAAAATAAATACCTGATTTAAGGTAATTTAATAATGTAAATAAGTAATAAAACTAGGAACAAAAATCTTTTAATTTACAAAAAGCTAAAGTCTTTAACTAGTTGAGTAACTATTCATCATCAATAACCCGGTAAAAATGATAATATCTTGAACAAAATGAATTCCCCAAGCTATAGATAGCCCTCTTGTTTCTAGCGTAGCTTTACACAAAATATAGCCTAATAATCCGGACATAATAACCCCTACTATACCACTTGGATTACCAAAAAAATGTGGGATGCCAAATAAAATTGCAGAAGTTATTAAAATTAAGCCTTTAGGATAATAATCTTCGAGACCGGCAATGATAGCATAACGAAAAATAATTTCTTCGGCAAATGAATTTGTTAAAGAAAAAAGCAAAATGAAAGGGATAAACGACAATTGGAAATTGGATATACTACCAGAATTCATAACTCCCAATCCAACAAAAATACCGGTGGCTAAACTAATAAAAAACAATAATTGTAAACCGTTTTTAAGCCATGTAGAATTGCCATTAATTCCGATCCACTTTTCCTTTTCTGCTATACTAGAAAGTTCTCCAATTTGAAAAAACTCTTTACTAGCAGGATTTTTACAAAGAAACAAAGCGATAAATACAATAGCAATGAGTAACGCAAAACACTGATGTTTTGCTAATCCGTTGATGTATTGGTTTTGGTGTAATTGGAAATTATATTTACTTGTTAAAAGACGACTTAATAGTAGTGAAAAAGCGGCAATACTCACTATACAAATGGTTGTAAAAATTCTCATGTATTTATTTATTAAGCCAAGAAAATATGTCCTTTATTACTTCATCCATTTTGAATTCGTAACCCGTGTCATTCCCAAATTTTCTTATGACCTCTACATAAATATGATCAAAATTTGGATATACTTTATAGGTTAAATTATTTTTACCTTTTCTAATAAACTCTAACATGGCGTAATCTGTATTGGCAATATATGAACCATCTACATCCCTACCAGACGCTATTAATAGGATGGGGATATTTAGTAATAGCATATTATCAAGTGGTGTTGTTTTTGAATAGCTATACCACTTGTTGTAGGTGCCACCCCAAAATGATTTCTTCAAACTTTTGGGATCCAAATAAATTTGTTTTTGCACATTAAATAAACTATCAACAACATATTGAGCTTCTTCTTGACTCATGAAATTATTAATAGCTTTTTGTCTGGTAATTAATATTAAGTCATAAATATGATCGAGAGCATTTGCTGACATTACTACAATTTTATCTACTTTTTTATTTAATACAGCGATTTTTGGAACCACCTGTCCACCTTGGGAGTGTCCGATAACATATACCTTTGTTGGTTTTAATTTTTTAATTAAATGATCAATTGCAAAAGATGCAGATTCAGCTCTCCAATCTAGAGTATTATATTTATAGGCAGTACTATCAACTTTATACATGGTTCTGTTATCTGGTACTGTATCGTACAATGGAAGCCCTGCAATATTTATGTATGCAATGTGGTAATCCTCTTTGTATTTTGCAAAACCCCAATAAGGAGAAAACACTTGTTTGTCCGCTAAACTATATCTAAAAACGGGCTCTAATGAAGATCCACCTAAAAATAAAACTAAAGGCTTGTCTCTTATATTTTTTGCCTTAAAGACACCCACTTCAATGTTACCAAAATTATCATTTTTAATATTATGGATATCTACTAAAGATAAGAAGTTAGATTGTGCACTAGCAGAAAATTGAAATAAACAAATCAATAATCCGATTTTGATTTTTTTTGCAAAAAACATAATGTAGAGTATTAAATTATTTTATTTATAAGAAGATTAAAATTTAAAAATCTCAAGAAGTTTTGCTTCAAGTTGGTGTTTTCTAATGTTTTTACCAATTATAATCCCATTAGGATCAATTAAATAGTTAGTAGGCATTTCGTTAACTCCGTAAGTTAAAAATGCTGTGTTTTTGGTACCATTCAATTCGCTAACATTTATCCATTCTAATTTATCTTTCTCTATTGCCTTCTTCCACATTATATCGGATACGTCGGCTGAAACTGCGTAAATTTCAAACCCCAAACCATGGTATTTATCATACAACTCCTTTAATTTTGGATTTTCTTTTCTGCAAGGACCACAATTAGAAGACCAAAATTCTAATAAAATAAATTTCCCCTTTAAATCAGAAAGCTTATACAACTTATTATCTACACCCTTTTGAATAATTTCTTCAAAAGGGTTACCAATACTAATTTCTTTATTTAATTGAATAAATTTTTTTATTTCTAATCCTATTTTATGGTTTTGAAATTTTTTAGGTAGACTATTATAAAGATCTTCGGTGGTTTCTTTACCAAAACTATTGTGATAAGTATTAAGTAATAAAAGGCTGTAATATGATTTTGTATTATTCTTAATAAAGGGAATGGTATAATTTTTTAGAACCATCTCTTTTATTTTGTCTATTTCAGTTTTTATTTTAAAAATTGAATCCCATACTTCTTTTGTATCATTATTTGGCAATTTAAAAGACAGTGCAGATAATGAGTCCATTTGTGATTGCTCCAACCTAATTAAATCTTTATATTTTTTTTCAGCCAAATGAGTTTCTGACCCAATTATTTCGGCATCAAAAAACTTTTGCTTCTCTGCAATAAACCTAATTTTTTTATTATCAATGTAAAGGTATCTGTAATCGGAGTAATCCTCTGTTCTTATAATAGCCTCCAAAACAATTTGGTTGGCAGGAAAGTCCCCATGAAAAATAAAATAATTATCTTTTAAAGTAATTGTGTCGCTTGACTTTGTTATATTATCGCTATGATAGTCTATGTAAAGCTTGCTGTTTTTTTCAAAACCAGTTACAACACCTTCAAAAACAAATGAAATATTATTGTTTTGATTGTTTTGTGCTTTTAAGATATTGAAAGTAAATAAATCAGAAACTAGTAAAAATAAAATAAAAGGTTTCATAAAGTAAAGTTTTTTAATGTAACAATTTAAATAGATATCTATTCAAAAAAAATACCTGTAATTAGGTAAATTGTAAAACAAATAAAGGCTAGAAAAAAATCTATTTTTAATATCCATTTAGTAAAACTTTTAGTTTATAAGATGATTTACTCTTTACAGATAAAATAAACAAAGGTTAGATAAACAAATACTAACCTTTGTTTTGCAAAAAAAACTAACTAAAAATTAACAAAAAAAATTTATTTAAAATTTAAACCAATAAATATCATGCCCTAAATATTGAATATTTTTAAAAAAAACAGAGGGCTTTATACCAGTCAAGTCTTTAAACTCTCTTATAAAGTTTGATTGATCATAATAATTTATATCAATAGCCAAATTTGTTAATTTTTTATTCTTTTGATAATTAGAAAGTGCACGCCTGAATTTATATACTTTTGAATACTGCTTGGGTGTGCAATTCAAATGTTTTTTAAATTTTCTTATCAATGTTTTATGAGCAATATTTAACATTTCTGCAATTTCACCTACTTTTAGAGTTCCATTTGAGAATTCAATGGCTTCAATGGCTTTTGATAAGTCAGATTCATTAAATGATGAATTAAATCGATTCAAAAAGAATTCTTCCAGCATATCTAATCTTTTTTCAATATTATCGGTTTGGTAGATAGAATCTACTATCGGCATCATTTCTTCTTCTATTTCAGGAAAACAAAAATTATTCTGTACAGATTTGCCTAAGTTCGGTTTTTTAAAAAAATAATTGATTCCTAAAGGTTTAAAAACGATACCTATTTTATCAAAAGGGGAATAAATTTCAGAAACAACGTAGTTACTTTGAATACCCCCATAAAAAAATAAATAATTATCGTTTGAATGATTTTTTATTCTAATGTGTTTCGGCTTTGATGATTTTAATTCACATGTGGCATTTTTATAAATTGTTAAAGCATTATGTGTGTTCGGAAAAAAAACAATTTTTTCGATCGCTTGAATATGTTCACTCTGGTGAAAATAAATCGTTGATATGTATTTTTTTAAAGTTTCGTTTTTCGGTGTAAAAGACTTAAATTGATCTGAATTCATTCTATTTTATTTAAGTATTTGTTTAAAATTTAAAATCTATCTTAATTCTTGATAAATCTCAAAAATCGAATCTGATCACTTGTATCAATAAGCTTTACAAAATAAACTCCATCTGATAAATTTGATATTTCAAATACATTGCTAGAAAGTAAATTTATATCAACTCTTTTTCCGGTTATATCATAGAATGTAACATTTTTGATAGCCTCAGAATTTGAAATACTAATCAATTCTTTAGCTGGATTTGGATAAATTACAAAAGTTTCATCAAGCTTGGAATCATCTAAACTTAAATTATCAAATACGCGGTAAATTCCATTTTGTTCTGCATTTGCAGTACTACTAGTTACTATAAATGGATTGTTGCTACTATCAAAAACTACACTATCAACAAAATAAGGTGCAACCATCGATGTTGGCCGAGACAAACTATACCATGAGGCTCCCCCATTTGTGGACTTATATAAAAAATCAGCAAAAACATAGAAATTATTTGCGTTATCTATGTATATACCTCCTTCAAATAGAGGGGTATTATTTGGAGAGTTTATAGGAAAAAGAGTGTTGGATTGAAAATCAAACAAATAGAGATATCCTCCATAAGTTATGTAAGTTTTTTGAAATTTTGAAAAAACGGAAACGTCTGAAACTGCTCCTACCTCTACTGGAATAGTATTAACAACACTATTCCATGATAGACCATTATTTGATGAAAAATAAATGGTATAAAAACCGGAAAAAACATCAAAATTACTTACTGTTACAAACATAACACCATTGCTGTCTTGAGCAATATCATCAATTGGATCTGCAAATGTGTTTGATAAAGACCACGATGCACCATCATCTAATGATATGTAAAGGTTGTTGATTTCGTTACTTTTTACTAGAAACAAAGTGTTATTCTCACCTAAATAAAATTTACTAATGAAATTATTTAGAGGCAAAGGTGTTATATCACTATATGTTATACCGTTATCGATAGACTTTTTTAAAGATAATCCAAGATTTACATATATTTTGCCCTCAGTTGTTGAAAAAAAGTTGTTAACACCACTACTATTTCCTCCTAAATAACGTGTTGACCAATTTGCATTTTGATTTTCCAAAGATGATATAGAATTGTTGGATATATTGGCCGAAAAAAGTTTATTATTAGCCCCAAATCGAATAAAATTAGAAGTTCCGGTAAAACCATCATTATCACTTAACCAACTATTTCCGTTAGAATTTAATTTTTGAGCATTACTTTCAAATGAAAAATTATAAACATTTCCTGCTGAATCTCCAATAATAGCAACATGATTTTGAGTACTATTATTAAAAACAGCACTGCTCCACTGCGTTCCGCTAGAGGAGTTAGTTTGTTTTCGATATAAACCAGTTTCACTGCCAATCCACAAAAACTGAGATGTGGAATCATAAAATAGACAAGTAAATCGCTCAGAACTGTTTGGTAAATCCATAAAACTCCAGTTGATATAATCGATAGAGTGAATTAAAAACAACTCATCATTAGCAAGGTTATAACCAAGTGCATAAACCCTTCCCAAATTATCTTCAGTAATTTTATATATTTGATGTTGGTTAAAATTAGATTGTTGAAAAGACTGACCTCCATTGTTTGAAATAATAATTCCATTATTCCAAGTGCCAATAAGTAGAGTGTTATTAGATGTTACATGTAATTCTGTAATTGCCTTTTCGCTACTATTGCTTGGATCATATTGAATAAACTCTATATTTTGACCATTATTGGTAAACTTACCAAGCCTATTTACAAAATCTCCTAATATGATCTGACTATAAAAAGTGTTATTTGCCGTAACATTTGATAACTCATACACACTTTCATGTAGACCGGAAATCGGATTGGTAAATAAGAAATTGCTTTGCCAGGAATTTCCAAAATTTGATGTCCTTTTAATCCCTCCACCCAATCCCTCTGCAACAATGAGAGTGTTACTAGATTTATTGATTGTAATCTCTTGGGGACTGATTGGTCCAAATCCGCTTGGATCGGTCATTAAATTCCATTCCTGATTTATTGGCTTATAAAATATTCTTCCATCTGTTGTCAACATATAAAGCGTTCCTGAACTATTAATATCAATATCTAGCGGAGTTACATTAACAGGAAATGCTTTGTAAAAGGACCAATCTTGAGCAAAAGCACCAATAGAATAAAAGGTGATTAATAACAAATAACTAATTCTCTTTTTCATGTTTATTTTTTTTAATTTACAAAGAATGATATATTATTAGGGCTGATTATTCTTTAATCAACTTTACCCCATGTGTGGATGATTCATTTAAAACCCTCAACAAATAAACCCCCGATCGTAAATCAGAGATATCCAACTCAATAGGATTTGAATTTACTTGGTAATCATTTTCATTAAATTCCTTTATAAATCTTCCATTTATGTCATAAATTAAAATTTTTGAAATAGTTTCATTATTTACAGTGGAGGCAATAAATACCTTGCTCTTAGAAGGATTTGGGTAACAATAAAAAATATTTTTAACTTCTTCTGGAACAGAAGGAATGTTTAATTCAGGCTCATAAGGAATACTAAAGAACTGTAAACCTTCAAAAAATAATTCCTCATGAAAGAGTCTTCCTGAAATTAATAAATTTAAATTCGATAACGGTATGAATTGCTTCGGTTCAAACAAAGAATAATTTGTTCCTACTAAATTTAAATTCTCACTTAAATTTAAATCATGCGTGACTTTAGTAACTGTCGAATAAATAAAAGGTCCTATCCAATTTAATAATCTAAATGGGAAGTTAAGATTGTTTTGCGATTGTGCTAAAACATAAACATTTTGGCTATCCAAATAAGCATCTTGATAAAAAATATTACTCTCAAAATCAAATGTATTTAAAAGACTACCGTCTTCATCCCATGATGTTAATTGAATATTAGAATCTGAAGTTGAAAGATTAGTTGTCACATAAAAAATCCTATTTGTACTAGTTGAATGCAAAATCTTTTGCATGTAAATATTAGTATTATTTATTGAATAATTATTTGATGTTGTGGTAATCCCGGTAGAATTTACTTTAAAAGAGTAAACTTCAACAATACCAGATGAAATGTTTTCTGTATTTGAAACTAAGAGTGTTTCATCACCTAAAGATAATAAATCTACATATGTTGATGTCGTATTGGCTATTGGAAAATGCTCAAAAAACACTAAACTACCTCCAGAGGTAACATTAAGTAAAAAAGGTTGATAGTTAAAATTAAAACCTGCTGAACTCCCATCAGTAGATAATCCAGCAATTAAAAGATTTCCATTAGTATTCAACTTACAATTTGTAGGAATTGATTGTAAAATATTTACATCTGTTGACTGATAAATTGAAACAAACAGTAATTCACCGATACTACTATATTTTCTGATTGCTACATTTGAACTTTCTGGTTGGATACTACTCGGTTCAGAGGTTATAATGTAAATATTATTTTGACTGTCAAGTAAAACTTTTTCAGAGGAACTACTATTGAGAGGAAAATTGATGTTCCATACTTCATCTAAAATTGGAGACATTTTGATGAGTGAAACGTTTTCAGATGAAGAATTTCTTTTTAAAAAAATCAGATGATCACTTTGATCAATCGATAATTTAATGGTAGTTAATCCCTCTGAATCATCTAACTCTATACTATCTTCCAAATTACCGGACGAATTATATTTAACAATATAACTTTTTTGAAATACTGTATTTAAATTGTCTGGATTTACATAAAACTTACTGACAATAGAATACGTATTACTATTTGAATCGCTTACTGTCTCATAAATGTTAGCTCTTAATGAATTTTGAGGTGAATATTTTAAATCCCAATTAACATTGATTTGCAAACTATCTAATTGGATTACCTGAATAATATTACCCAATTCAGAATAAAGGGGAGAAAATACTACAGATTTCGAATTATCGCTAATTACGGGTTTAACAAAATTATTTAAAGAAAATCCCGATTGAACATTGTTAAATGAGTAAGCATTCGATTGAATTAAATCACCGGAAGAAATTTGATACTTTTTAGATCTGAGATAACTATCACCAGTTTCCAAATTCATATATACAGCATCTAAAAATACATTTTCATTAAAAAAAGTCATAGTAAAACTACTCT
This sequence comes from Flavobacterium sp., assembly GCF_036759525.1. Taxonomy (GTDB): domain Bacteria; phylum Bacteroidota; class Bacteroidia; order Flavobacteriales; family Flavobacteriaceae; genus Flavobacterium. The sequence continues at coordinate 8,281 of NZ_DAIOUN010000002.1, forward strand.
GAAAATATAAATCCTCTATTGTATTTTGAACCCAATTTTGGGATCCATTAATATTCAAATTATACAAAATGAAACCATCTTCATTATTCTGATAATGATATCCTCCCACAAAAAGTTGACCTTGTTGAATTTCTACATTCTCTAATATGATCGTCTCATTTAAAGACTCGTGAATAAAATCCCAATCTTCAAAACCATTGGAATTATATTTCAATGTAAGTGAATGTCTTAAAATTTCTTTTGAATAATTGGATGTTATATAAATATTATTTTGTTCATCAACAACTAGATCTTTAGCAAAAATATCAGTCGCAATTAATTCGTTGTCAACTACTATATCTTTATTCTTGAGAACTCTCCAAATAACACTACCCGAGCTACTGAATTTAATTGTTACAATTTTACTTCCTAATCCATCATCAAAGCCGGTTCCAGTAACAATTACATTGTTATTATTATCGGTAGAAATTGCTACAGGTTCATTCCATGTTTGAGTCGGAAACTCATTATCAATATATTGCCATAAAAGAGAACCTTCCGAGTTTAACTTTGAAATGTAGTAAGTTACATTGGACTCTTGATAGGATATACCTGAAATTAAAATATCTCCTGATTCAGAAATATGAAGTGCAGTAGGCAATTGAAAAGTTGAAGTTTCGCCTAGTAATCTTTGCCAAATCATCTCTCCGGAAGAACTTATCTTCATACAAACGATGTCTGTACTCATTTGATTCCAAGTATACCCCAAAACATATAGAAAACCATTTTCATCAATTGCAATGGAGGTTCCGGAATTAACTGTAAATTCTGTAGAAGGTAATTGTAAAGTCCAAATAATCTCTCCTGAAGAATTAACCTTGATAACCGTAATATCGCCAGACTTAGTTTCAATATTCCCACTTTTTCCTGTGATATAAATATTCCCCTCTAAATCAGAACAAAATGCCTCTGCAATGCTCATTGAAGCTGCTATTTTGCCAAGAAAATCATAGTCTGTAACATTATTATTATTACTTAGGCTTGTACGAAAATTTGAATTAAAATTATTTGAATTACTCGAAGTGTATTTTGATAATAACCCGAACTCTTGGCTTAAATTAAAACCCTTATAATTAGTACTCTCTTTTGTGTACAGTTCTTGTCCAATAGTAGTTTTTAAACATAGACAAAATACTAATGTAAAAATGATTTTTAGCTTTTTCATAACTTTTTTTAGGGTAAAATTATTTGAATTAAAGCCAAAAAAAAATACCTGAAAAAAGGTAATTATTGCTACTAATTCAATTCTAATGATTAGTATACTTTCTTATTTATGTTGCTTTAATAATAGCTTAATTTATTTTAAGAATCTAAAAAAATCCTTTAATGACTTAGAGTGTCTTTTTTTTACAATTTTTCTCAATTTTCTTACTATAATTTTGTAGAAAAAATATTCTAAATTAAAATGAAAACTATGAAAAAGCTATTACTTTTATTTTTATTGTGCAAAGTTCTTTTTGTTTACAGTCAAAACTCAGTAATGATAATTGGTGGCCAAAACGCTAATCAAGGTCAGTTCCCTTGGGTTGTTGATTTGCATTACAATTATCAAATTTTTGATATTGGTCATCTTTGCGGTGGAACTTTGATTGCTCCTCAGTGGGTATTAACAGCCAGTCACTGTGTTGACTTTGAAACTGGTGATGACATTAGTTTGTCAAGTCTAAGATTCAACTCAATAAATTCTTCTGGTCCCATAAATCCAAATGGTGGAGAAGTTAGAACAGCATTAGAGGTGTATAAACATCCAGGGTATCAAACCGAAGACATTGATCTTGCTCTAATCAAACTGTCTACTCCGGTTACAACGATAAATCCGGCTTTATTACCTAATTTAAATGATGAAAATCTCTATGACTTTGAAAATGATATTTTAATCGCAGGATGGGGTTCAACTTCGCAAAGCAATGGGAGCATGGGAGCAAGTATTCTACAGTGGGTGATTTCAAAAATTAAACCATGTACGGGTAATCCGGGTGGGCAACCAACCAACACAGATATTTATTTCTGTATTGGCTATACTGATGGCGAAGTAGCAACAGGAGCGGCTATTGGAGATAGTGGCGGACCTAGCTTTATAATAGAAAATAATATTCCTAAGTTACTAGGTGTAGTAAGCCATGGCGAAGGTGAATATACCGATTTAAATAAACCCGGAAGATTCGTCAAGGTAATTAATTTTTTAAATTGGATAAATAGTGTTATTAATCCTCTTAATGTGGGGGATAATAAATTCAATAAAATAAATATTTATGCAAATGATGATAAACTATTCATACAAAATAATTTTGAAGAATTATTGGTCCACGTATACGATATATCAGGAAAATTACTTTTGACTTATAATACAAAAACAACAAACTCTTTTGAAACTTTTGATATTTCAAAATTGAGTAAAGGTATATATATAACAAAGCTTACAAATAGCTATTACAGTATTCAAACTACTAAGTTTTTAAAATCCTAAATAATAACTTGTAAGCTTCATTATAATTACATGTTGGGTGTATTTATTTCACTATGTCAAAATGACTTTTTTACTAAAGATGTTCTTATTCTGGTTTAATGAGTAAACTCTAAATAAAAGCAAGTACATTAATTAAATAATAATGTCAAAAAAACTAAAAATCAATGCATAATCACATAAAATATTCTACACCCAACATTAATTTTATTTTACTTCCCAGTATATACTGCTGTAAAAACTCCATTAGGTTGCACAGATGTAAAACGAATAGGTTTATTTTCCTCCATATAAAAAGTGATTTTATATCCTTGCTTTCCTTTAACAGTAAAAACGTTTTCATCAACTAATTCAAATTCATCTTCATTTTGACCGGGAACTTTGGCAAATAATCTCGATTCGCGTAGTAATATCTCTATAGGTATATTATAGTTTTCTAAAATATATACACCGACATATTTACTTAAATCAATTTTTGAAATAGTGGTATTTTTTGTCGATGTTAATAATTCTAATTTTCGTTGTGATTCAACATTACTATTGATCTGTAAAGATTTTTGATAATTTTTAATAGCATTGACTGTATCCTTTATGGATAAAAAATAATCAGCATATGAATCATAAACATTAGTACGGTCTGGATACCACTCGATGTTTAATTCAAACAAGGCTCTTGCTTTATCATAATGCTTTTTGTTTAATGCTTCATAGCCCAAATAGTTGATGAATGCCTCAGGTGCCGCATTTTTGTAACCCATATTTTGAGATACTTTTGAATAATGATTTTTTAATTTAGTAGCAATTAATGTGGTAGAATCTTTAAAGTCATTTTCGTTGGATTCAAATTGATAATAATTAAAAATGAATCGAAGAGCATCATATTCACCAATTAACGGTAAAGAATTATGACTTTCAAATTCATAATACTTTTGTTGATAGTCTAGACCATTCTTGATATTTTTTAAATAATTATCCAATCTTAATATAGAACGAATGTGCTGGGTTTCGGGTGATTTATCTTTTTTTAGTTTTGAAAAACTTATTTTTTTTGGTAGAGTATTTGCGGTCGCTACAAATAATTTTTTCCTTTTCAATTCACTTTTACCAATTTTATCTAATGTACGCTTTAAATAGAATTCATTTTGATACCACATACTGGGATCTACCGCTATGTATGAATCAAAAGTGTTAGGTGAATTTGTAAGAATATCAATAACAGTTAAGCCTCCTAAGGAATGACCAAATATTGATTTATATGGTGCAGCTTTATAGTTTAAATTTACATAGGGTATCAATTCCTCAGATATAAATTGTAAAAATTTATTAGAGCCATTCTCATCTGATGCAGGGACTAAATCACGCATTCGATTTGTGTTCTCAATACCAACAATAATCATCTCTGGTAATATCCCATTCCCGTTAGCTTGACTCAGTTGCTGAAGAATACCTACAGTGGAGAAGAAATGTGACTCTCCATCTAATAAATATAAAACAGGATATTGTTTTAAACTATCAATATTTGGATTAGTAAGATTAGGTGTATATACCCAAATGGTTCTGTTTTCATTTAGAATTTTTGAATGAATTATTTCTTTTTTACCAGAAATAATACTTGTAGTTTGCTGTGCGTTTATACACAAATTAAAAACTATGATAGACAAAGTTGTTAATAATGTTTTCATGTTGATTTATTTTGGTGATTCAGTTACATATTCTAATATATCAGCCGGTTGGCAATCTAAAGCTTTACATATTGATTCTAATGTACTAAATCTAATTGCTTTAGCTTTTCCAGTCTTCAAAATAGAAAGATTTGATAAAGTCAAATCTACTTTTTCAGATAATTCATTAAGCGAAATTTTTCGCTTAGCCATCATTACGTCTAAATTTACTATAATTGGCATAGCTTAAATTGTTAAGTTATTTTCATTTTGTAATTCAATACCTCGCTTAAACATCAATGAGATGACAAATAAAATTGAAGAAAAAAATAAATAAGCAATACCATCATGCCAATAATCTTCAATCGATCCAAATGTATAACCCCTTGAAATTAATCTTTCAACAACTTTTTTTGATAGTAAACTTATAATTCCAATATAAAAAGTTTGATAGGTAATAGTGGAAATTATAAATTGAACATTATTGCTAAATGGATTCTCTATATTTACAGATTTAAAAAACTTTAGTACTTCAAAAAAAACATAAGCCTTCAATGCCGATAAAATTATAATGATAGATAAAACTACTATGTATATTGGTTTATTTTCAATAAATAATTCAGATAAATCTAAACCAAGATAAAGGTCATGAGTAGCAATTGGCCGAAATAAACTATAAATAAAATTAAATAATAAGCCCCCCGATTGAACACAATAACCGGCAAAAATAAACCAACAAACTGTTTGTATGGCTTTCCATATTAAATTGTTTCTTTTTGTCATTTTTTAAAAATTTAAAATTACGCGACAAAAATAACAAATATTTATTAATAAACAATAAATTATTATTTTTTTTAAATATATATTTATTACTCATATATCAATAGAATTTGAAAACAGTTAAAAACACTAAGGTTAGTGCAAATGCATAAAATCTAATAAAACTCATCAAGTAAAGTGTAAAATTCAATTTTTTTTACATCAGGATATAGTAATCCATATTCTTCAAAAAATAAATCTACTAATGAATTATCATAAACATCTTTAATGTTTCTAATTGCCAATGCAATATCTTGATACCTATCTGCAATTCCTCCCCTACCTATATCAATAAAACCACATAGTTCACTATTCTGAAAAATCAAATTGTCAAAACAATAATCACCATGTGTAAAAACAAAATCGAAGTGGGAGGGTTTCAAATCATAGAGAGTTATATACAATTGATCTAAACTATAGCTCTTATACTCCGGTTGTAAATCGTTACAATCAACAATACCACTTTCAATATTTAATTTAGCAACTTTTAATTTGTCCGTAAGATCTTGAAAAAGAGCTTTTTTATTGATAGGAATGGAATGTAAATACTTTAAAGATTTTGCATAAATACTCACCATTCTTTTGGGTTCAATTTTACCAATCCAATAATCAAGCGTTTTGCCATGCAATTCAGTTAAACATAGGTATTCAATGTTTTGGATTTCTTTCAAGAATACCACTTTTGGTACCGGAACTTTGGATTTTAACCATCTATAATTTAAAAAATCACTCCTTAATGAAGTGATTTTGTTTGTCTTTATTCTTTTTTTTAAAATAAAGCTATCCTTTTCAGTATACGAAATTCTAAATGTCTCATCGTTTATTTGATATACATCAGTTTTTTCCAGGCAAAAGTGAAAAAAACTGGTACCAAATAGAGTTTTAAAATCTTCATTATACAACATCCTAAAAATATGTTTATGGAATCTTTATGAATATTTTATCATTATCTGTGTATAAAATAGATAATTTCTAAAAATCCCAAAATTTTATACCTCCCTTCAAATCTACAGAAACTAACTGGTCATTATTGTTATTTACTTTGATTTTATTAACAGTTCCTTTATGGCCTGTAAGCGAATCAATCAAATTCCCGGTTGATTTGTCCCATACTCGAATTGAGCGATCAATACTTGCAGTACATATCTTATCTTTTATGAATCTTACCATAGTTAACTGCATATGATAACCCTCCATAATTAAATATCCATCATCAGTAAAATCGTTTGGATTTTGTTTTTTATAGATCTCATATTTAGGAAAATCCTTGTAATACCGTAACCAATTCGGATGTTTTACCTCAAATTTATTTTTTTTATTTTCATTTTCAAATAAATAACAAGTATTAAAATCAACTGATAGAATATTACCATGCTCATCTATATCGCCAAATCGTTTAATATTTATAGAATCAATCTTTTGTAGCTTATCTTCATTATAATTCCATGTATATAAATTTTTATTGGTAATAATTTTTAACAATGATTCATCTGTCATTTGAAATATCCTACCATTCGGAATCTTTGAAGGAAATTCAATTGTTTTGTAATTCTTTGTAACATCCCAAATATATCGATTCCCTTTTACATCATGTGCAAGCAAATAATTGAAATCATCTGAATATAAAATTAAATTAGACCAAGTTGTTTTGAGCGGTATAGTTTTTATGATTTTTCCGGAAGTTAAATTTATAATTTTAATACCTCCCTCCATTGTGCTGGCAGCAATTTCTTTTCTTTTATTATTATAAGCCAATGAATAAATTTCATCATTAAGATTTGTTATAATCTTTTCACCGGGTTGATTTTTAATGATTTTTGATAACCTTCCACTATAAGTTGAAATTACAGCTGTGTCCCTTGACCCGACGTAAACAACATCAGTGTATGAAGTAGGATTAATTGCTGTCATCTTGTCAATTAACAAACCTTCATTTTGAGCTAACATTTTAAAACTCAAAAAAATCAGTACAAATATAAATTCATTACTCTTTTTCATAAATTAATATATTTTTGTCATTAGATTTAATTTCAATGTTCGCTTTGTCTTCTGTTGTACTCAAACTTATTTTATTTTTCCCGGTTCTATCATATAATTGTATACCTGTAGACCCATTTGGTTCTGCAACAGCAATAAAGGTTTGATTTGATTTTGAATCCAATGTTAAAAAAATATTACCATAATCATCATCAGTTACATACCCCCCTCTTTCCTGACCTTCAGAATCATATAACATTAAACCACTAACTCCTGAACCCTTTTCTCTTGGATATAATCTATTCCCAAAACTGCTTTGTGCAGTAGGCAAAGATGAACCTATTATAACCCGCTCAATCCCCAAAGAATCTACAACCACTAATCCATGTACTTTAAGTATCTTATTTTGAAAATCAATTACTGAACTTTCTTCTGTTGGAGTTCGAAAAGAAAAAAAATAAACACTGGTACAAACAATATTTATTAGTGTCAAAATGTAAAGTAACTTTGCTTTCATATTAAACTTGTATATTATATTTGATTCAAAATCAAAGAAAAGATAAATATAATGTAAGGAAAATACCTGAAAACAGGTAATTAACACTAATACTTATAAGTATATTTTTGTAAATTAATAATAGTCTCAATGAAAAAAATTTTTTTTATAATCTTCATTTCTATTTTCAATACGGTTGATGCTCAAAATCCATACAAAACCATTAATGGACAAGAAGTTATTGATAGTTTAAAAAGAGAACTAAGCTTAGCCTCTAATGATAGTTTGCGGGCAATTCTTTCCTTAAAACTTACTAAAGAATATTTATTAAATAGAGACCAAGAGAATTTTAAAAAGTTTTATTACCAAGCGAAAAAATACAGTAAAAATAATGCTTTCCTTAATGATTTAATTTTTTTTAGATACGCTGGCTTTTATATGCTGGAAGATAACTATGACGCGTATATTAAACATTTGGAACTTGCTGATAAGAGACTTTTAAAATATAACATTGATGAGGTGCATAAAATCAGAACAAATATATTATTGAATAAATCGATATATTATAACGATAAAAACAAAACAAAATCGTTAAACATTTTGCTTAATGAGGTGTTGCCATTAGCAAAAAAAATTAATGATTACGAAATGATTGTTCATTCCTACAAATCCATAGCTATCAAATTTTACAATGAAAAAAATTATGTAAAAGGAGAAAAATTTATTTATGATGCAATAAAACTATTTAAAAATAAAGGGCTGGATAATGATGAATTGTTAACTCAGTTATTGTTGTTACAGTCAGAAATATTAGTTTCTCTTAAAAAATTTGATTTAGCATTCCAAGCAATAGAAGAGGCTAAAGGAATTATTAAAAATTATCCAAATTCTGATTTTCAAAGTGCTTTTTATTATTCAAGTGGTTTTTATTTACATCAACAGGGTTTTTACTTTGAAGCAATTAGCAATTTTAACTATGGGATAAAAAAATGTGAATTTACTGGAGACTATTTAATGAGGAATCGACTTAACTTGATGAAAGTACTATCCCTTAAAGAACTAGGAAAATATAGTGAAGCCGAAGAAATTTTATCTAAATTGTTACAAGATAAAAGCATTAATGTAGAGGATAAAGTTGATTATTTAAAAGAGATGGCAATGATTTTTAAAAAGTTAAATAAGTTGCCTGAAGCATTGAACGCTTATGATGAGTATATTTCATTGCATGACAGTATTCAAAAAAGTCAATTTCAAGAGAGGTCAGCATATTTAGAAAAAGAATTAAATGAAGTAGAAAACACAAAAAAAATAGATGAACTTAGATTCGAAAAAGAAAGGGCAAAACAAACAGCAATAAATATTAAATTAAAATTCATCATTACGTTATTAATCTTGACTTTGCTTTTAGTAACATTAGTTATTTTTTGGTTGAGATTCGTAAAAATTAAAAGACTAAACAAAGAAAAAGAATTGGCTCTTAATCATAAAATAACAGCATTAAAAAATGAAAAAGAAATCATATCATTATATGCAATGATGGAAGGGGAGGAAAATGAAAGAAAAAGAATTGCAAGAGATTTACATGATGGTTTTGTCAATAATTTGTCTTCAATTAAAATGAGAATCTCTAAAATCTATGAAGAAATAAAAAGTGATGAATTAAAGAACATATACCAGCTATTAGAAAATAATGTAATAGAATTAAGACAAGTTGCTTATAATCTAATTCCTGAAACTCTATTAAAATTAGGTTTAGACCAAGCGTTAAATGATTTGTGCTTTAATTTCTACTCAAAAAAAACGGCAATAAGTTACCATTCTTCAAATTTAAGTAATCAAATTATCAAAACACATCAAATAACAATTTATAGAATTGTTCAAGAATTAGTTAGTAATGCAATCAAACATGCAAATGCATCTAAAATAACGGTAGATTGTGGTCTAAATCAAAATTTATTTTTAATTACAATTGAAGATAATGGTATTGGATTTGATGTAAATCAGCTCCAAAACAGTAAAGGAATTGGTTTAAAAAGTATAAAAAACAGAGTTGAATTATTGGAAGGAAGAATGGATTTAATATCAAATCCAAATGAGGGTACTTGCATCAATATTGAACTTTATATAAATTGTAACGATGAGTGATATTTTCAAAACAGTAGTAGTTGATGATCATCACATTTTAATTGAAGGATTAAAATTAATTTTTAATTCTCTGGAAAATGTTGAGGTAGTTGATAGTTTTAATACGGGAAAAGAAATAGTAGAATATAAAAATATTGATAAAGTAGACATTGTTTTTTTAGATATTTTTCTACCAGATTGTAATGGAATAGAATTGTGCTTAAAATTAAAAAAAAATAATCCAAAGTTGAAAATCATTGCCTTAACAAGTCAATCTGAAAGAGGGATTATTTTACAGCTGATGAAAAACGGTGCTGATGGATACATGTTAAAGAGTGCTAACATTGAAGATTTTAAAAATGCATTAGATGGAATAAATAATGGTGAATTAGTTTTTTGCAATGAAGTACAGAAACTGATGGATAAAGTTTCTGACTATGAAATAAAGAAAATTCCAAGTATAACAAGAAGAGAAAAAGAAATAATAACTTTATTGAAAAAAGGAAAATCTACACAAGAAATTTCAGATGAATTATTTCTAAGTTTCTTAACCGTTCAAACCCACAGAAGAAATTTATTGCAAAAATTTCAAGTAAATAATGTCGTAGAATTAATTAACGTCCTGTCAGAAAACGGATTAATTTAAATTTATTTTTTATTCAAATAAAACAAAATAATTTGAATAGCCACTTGATTATTTAACTCTTTAGCTATCTGAATGGCATTCTTGTTTGAATAAGACTCTTTTAATTCGATATCTGCTCCATTTTCAATCAATAATTTTGTGATGGAATGATGATTTAATCGAATACTTTCTATCAATACAGAGGTAAAAAATTTTGGATGTTGAAAATTAATATCTGTACCAATTGAGATATGAAATTTTACTATATCAATATTATTTTCCTGAACTGCTTTAAACATGTCTTTCCAATCTCCGTGACTCATCAGTTTAGTTTTTAATTACATTGAAACAAGACAAAATAATACAAGAATAATTGTAAAAAAATCAATTTAAGTATTTGTGCAAAAATAATCCATTATAGTAATTTATTTATACCTGTTTTCAGGTAATTAAATATAACGAATGAAGTAAAATGTAGTCAAAAGTTACTAACAATTTTTTAATTATACTACTTTGAGAAGATTCAAAAACATATGATACAAACTTTTTTATAATTTTTAATCATGTTCATAGTCAAATCATACTTCGCCACCGCTTCCCAACGCTCAAAAAAGTTTTTGTATGCCAGACGTTAAGGTCTCCGATAGAAATCAGTAGCCGGCAACAAAAACTTTTCCCAAAGCTTCTTTACATAATGTTGCATTATGGCTCAATTGAGACCATAATAACATTATGTAAAAAAGCCGCTCACCCCACCCGCGAGTGCCCCGTTCCAGCCACACTTTTTGGCAGCTTTCCTCGCACCACCCAGCTACCAAAAAACGTGGCTTCACGGGTCACATCTACCCTTTTCAGTTGAACTTCCTCGTACTATCTCGTTTCAATTTACGCTTAGATTAAATCTTTTCTTTAGGAGCCTGAATAGGTAGTGTTTTCATTGTCTTTTTCAGGTGCCACCCCTCTCCGATTCAACAGCTTCAAACTTTAATTTCCATAACACCACCAGGCACCAGAAAAACACAAATAACCCAGCAAGAGTAGGTTTTCAGGATTTGCCAGATTAAAAGTACTCCAATTGCTTTTCCCAGTGCAGATGCCACTCAGCTCCTATGAACTTGTAAATCTAAAATCGTTATTCTATTGACATCCATCACCGGCATCAGCACCAAGAAAAGCAATTACAAAAGTTGTGCTCACAAATCCTGAAAACCTACACTTGCTCTCGCTTCTGCCTTTTCACTAGGAAGTTTTTTCATTGTCTTTTTCAGGTGCCGCCCCTCTCCGATTCAACACTTTCAAACATAACTTTCCACAACACCTTCAGGCACCAGAAAAACACAAATAACCCAGCAAGAGTAGGTTTTCAGGATTTGCCAGATTAAAAGTACTCCAATTGCTTTTCCCAGTGCAGATGCCACTCAGCTCCTATGAACTTGTAAATCTAAAATCGTTATTCTATTGACATCCATCACCGGCATCAGCACCAAGAAAAGCAATTACAAAAGTTGTGCTCACAAATCCTGAAAACCTACACTTGCTCTCGCTTCTGCCTTTTCACTAGGAAGTTTTTTCATTGTCTTTTTCAGGTGCCGCCCCTCTCCGATTCAACAGCTTCAAACTTAGATTTCCACAACACCATCAGGCACCAGAAAAACACAAACAAATGCAAGAGTATATTTCTGGGGCTTGCTCAAAAAGCATCACATTTGAATTAGCGGTTTTTTTGCTCAATCCCCAGAAATATACCCTTGCCGACCCGCCTCCGCAAGAAAACTAACGATAGAAATTTTTAAAAAGAAAAAGGAAAAAAAGGCAGCTAATATAAGTTTCGGGTTATCAAAAAAGCAAGTTCAAGCCCTTTGGGTTTTAAAAAAAATCTCCACCACCCCAAACCGTTTTCAATCAAAACTCCGAATAAAAACAAATGCTACAATCCTTATGAACTTCAGGGGGTGGTAGTATTTTTTTTAAAAAACTTGCTTTTTTGAAACCCTTCACTTGAACAAATGGCTTTCTTTTTTTCTCTTTTTTCTTTTGAAAAATTTTATGGGAAAAGTGTGTCCTGACGAGAAATCTTTAAAAGCCATTATATGATTAGTTTTAGCCTAAAACACCACAAAGACGGAATGTATTACCAACAACCGCATTTCTTTATCCTGAACAAAGGAAACAACTCTGGAAAGGTGCTGAAAATACCCTGCCCAAATTGTTATGTTATCCTGTTTTACTCCATAGAGGACCGAGACAATATGGAAACTATTTGTTTGACTCTCTGGAGAGCCAAATTTTGGCATCAATTCCTAATGGGGTCCGTTATACCCTACATCCGAATTAAGGAATTCCAAAAGAATCTAATTCAAAAATCATCCGAACTCATGGAAGACTTTGAAAAGCACAAAAAATCCATTGCAGCACTAAAATTGCTCGAGACTAAGGAGAAACAATTTCAAGAAAATTTGAACCTTATAAACGACCTCCGGAGAGTCATAATTTACCGGTACATTAAGAAATAATACAAAATAGAAAGTCCTTAAAAAATTAAAATGCCCCAAAGTAATCAACTTTTGGGGCATCTATTAATTTTGAAATCCAAAATCACTCCCGCACAATTCTCTGTCGTCCCAGCACACGTTGGTTTTGAACTAATGTAACAATATATACGCCTTGAGGCAAATGCCCCAAAGAAACGGTAAAAGGCGACTCTCCATTTGGTAATTCGGTTTGTAAAACTTTTTTTCCCATCATATCATAAACCTCCAACTCTAGGGAATCCAATTCCGTTTGAACCGAAAAAGAAACAAGGTCTGCCGTAGGATTGGGATAGGCAACCAATGGAATTTGCTGAAAATCACCTACACGCAACACGCATCCCTCAACCGGAACATATAAGGGTATAGGCGATTGTGTGGTAGTACCATTACCCGATTGGCCATACACATTTCTTCCCCATGACCACAAAGAACCATTGGATTTTAATCCAACACTATGCAATCCGCCTCCGGCTACAGCAACCCAATCCGTATCCGTTCCTATTTGAACCGGTGCCGCTCGTGAAGTTGTAGTACCATCTCCCAATTGACTAAAATCATTACGCCCCCAAGCCCACAAAGTACCATCCGTTTTTACGCCCAATGAATGTTGTAGTCCTGCTGATATGTGTATCCATGTATCTGTTCCAACTCTTTGCGGTACGTTTGAACTCGAACCCGTGCCGTTTGCTCCTTGAGGATTACTGCCCCAACTCCATAAACTACCGTCTTGCTTTAACGCCAAAGCATGTGAAGCTCCTATACTCAAGTACGCCCAATCCGTATCGGTGCCTATTTGAGTAGGATAATTTATAACCAGATTACTCGGGGTACTCACCAATCGTCCCGCATTTCCGCCCCAACCCCATAGGGTTCCGTTTTCCTTCAAAGCCAAACATGCAGCACTGATACTCGTTTGTACTTGTTTCCAATCGGTAGCCGTTCCTATTTGTATAGGGCTCAATTGATTGTTACAACACGTACCATTGCCCATTTCGCCTCGATTGTTTTGACCCCATCCCCACAAACTCCCATTACTCTGTATGGCTAGTGTGTGAGCGGTACTATGCACACTCCGCCAACTCGTACCCGGGCTTACTTGAACCGGTGAATTGTATTGAACTTGTACTGTTCCAACTCCCAACTGGCCCAAATCATTACCGCCACTTCCCCACAAAGCTCCGTTGGGGGCTATAACAAATGTGTTTTGATAGCCGGCATTAAAATCCAACCAGGGTTGGTTCAAATTACCATAAAGTACGGGTAACAATTGATTCTGACTATTGCCCAATCCCGATTGCCCATTGGCTCCCCAGCCCCAAAACCATACCGTTCCATCACTCTTTTGAGCGATAATATTGTTTTCTCCGCCTCCAAATTTCACAAAACATTGCCCCCATCCCACTAATGGAAATAGCGTTAATAATACCAAATACGTAGTTTTTTTCATAAGCAGTAATTTAAAGAAAAGGCCGCCCGAAAGCGGCCTAAAAGGTTATTAATTTTTAATCAATTTATGTTGACTTAGCAGTTTCCCACTTTGTCGCAATACCACCAAATACATACCCTCTGGATAGGCAGCGGTAGGCAATTCCAACAATCCGCTACCGTTCTCAATAGTAGCAGTATCCATAAGTCTGCCGGTCAAGTCATAAACATACAGTTGAACCGCACCTTCAATCCCTTGATAACGTAACGTAACTTGAGTTTGAGTAGGGTTAGGATACAACTGAACTTCATAAGGTGTAAGAACATCCAATCGTTCCGTAGAACTTACATTTCGCATAAACTCCTCCGATTCACACGGGGGCAAATCCAAATTAAATTTAGAGTAACAAGGTTTACCATCTTTGTTTATTCCCTCTATTTCAAAAGAATAAACTCCTCCCGTATAAGCCCCGGTTGGTATAACAGTAAACAAATAGGTATGCGTCCCGGCAAAAACCGTAAAGGCGGAGGGGTTCACAATAACATCACCTCCCATCGAACTCAATACCGCAAAAAAGTCATCCGCACTGGTAATTTGCAACTCTATCGTAAAACTACAAAATTTAGATTCATTTTTGATAATTTTAACAGGTACAATGCGTTCAATTTTACATTTATCACATTCCAACTCTTTAAAATACAAAGGTTCAGTGGTCAAAGCACAACCACCTGTATCCAAGGTAAAGGTATATTCACCGGTTTGATTTACATCAAAGGGCGTAGGAAAACTATCATGACCTTGTAATTCAATTTGATTGTTAAAAGACCAATCCCAATAGGGCAACAATACGCGGGGTCCTATCAATGTACCTAGGTTTTCTTTACAGGCATCATAACAACCGGATGGAAATATCCAACTGTAAACGGCAGGATCTTTCGGCACATCTATTTGAGCCGATACACTACAACCGCCTATAGTAGCAGTTACGCGATACGGGCCTCCGGCACCTACGTATATAGTAGAACCGGTTTGACCGTCACTCCACATAAAATGAGCATTAGGAGTACTGGTATGGGCTGTTAATCTGTAGCGGTAAGGGCTACAACTTTCCAATTGCGGGGGATAGATTTCCAAATCAGTCGGTGCTGGCATCACTTCCACGGTCAAACTCGAACTGGTACTACATCCGTTCAATGTCGAAACCGCTTCTATAATATTGGTTCCGGTTGGTAAATCGTAAAAACTGGGTTGCATAACATTAGATAGTACAGGTTGCAATATCCCATTCAAATACCAACTGATTGCGGTGGCATTCGTGCTAGCTTTTACTTCATAGGTTTCCCCGGAACATGCCGTAGCTGCTGCACTCAGGTGCAAAGTAGGCAAAGGCTTAAACACAGGACTAATACGACTGGGTGTAGCATACTCACATAGATTTTGAGAAAACAATTTCAACCAGTACGAACCCGGTTCAGTTACTACCAACTGAGGAGCATTTACGGCGGGGGTAACGGCTTGCAATCCATTCATCCAAACATATGTGTCTACCGCACACAAATCAGGAGAACCTGCTGCAGGTTGATAGGTTAAAGTAACCCCTTGACCGTCACACACACTGGGGGGATTGGGCTGAACTGCAACATCTCCATTAAAACATTTTTCAGGGATAAAAACATCCAAAGTCAACGCTCGGGAACATCCCATAGCACTGGTTACAACGACATGAACAGTATGAAGACCACTTGTTGTAAATACACGTTGAGGAACTCTAAGCGTACTTTGAGCATTCTCATCAAAGGTCCATGAAAATGTATCACTAGGAAGAGATTCAAATACTTCAAACTCTACAGAAGTGTTATAACATTTTATTACATTTGATACAAAGGGAAAAATTCCATCAGACATGGTCTGCAATTCAATTTCCAATTCATAGCTACAGGGAGCTTGTAAAACACCATCCAATACACCTTGAACTACTTGGGTAATAATATAACTTCCACTACCCAAATTCGAAATACTGGTTCCGGTAACAAGAACATTGCTACTGGAAGGTAAATGCGATTCACGTATAAAATAAATCACACTTCTATTGTAAACGGGAGCAAAAAAATTGGTCTCATCAAAAAAAGTTAAAGTAAAATTGGTATTCTGATTGCAAATTTTTTGATACGAAAATTTTGGAACATAGGGCACGGTAACTTTTTTATAATCCCTGAGGTTTACCATGTTAAAAGGTGGATTTTGACATTGGTAAAGAGCCTTGTAATCAATGTGATATTCGCCGGCCTCAGCTACAAAAGAAGAGGCGGTGTAATCATTTTGATTGAAATTAGGCCCAACTATTTTATACGATTCACCAATAGGGGGCACAGTAGTAGACCCATTCAAATAAACAATCCCACAATCGTTAAAACTCAAATTAGTCAATACGGGCATTGGATCCAAAATACATTCAGCCGTTTCATTACAATCTTGGCGTATTTGTACGGTATTCGAAAAAGAAACACAACCATTACTGTCCACAACACGAAATTTATAACTACCAAAGCCCAAGGATGAGGTAACCAATAATTGAGTATTCGGTATGGGTTGAGGATTAAGTATAACATTATCTTGATACCAAGTAATATTCAAACCGGCAATAGAGGTCCCAATCTCCAACAAAGTATTAATATCATTTTCATCACAAAAGGAGTTTCCACCACTAAAAATAGACAAACTTGCAGGGGGTCCGGGTAGCAAAGTAACATTAAATACGGCAACATTAGTACTTACTGTACAGCCATTAGGGGTTTCAATGGTAGCCGTAATAGTTCGGCCAATATTAGAACTTCCATTATTAAGAAAATTAAAAGTATGGGTTAATCCCCCTTGTATAGGACTTCCACTACCATTCCAGGTTACTATAGACATCGGGTCCAAAGCTACCCCATTTAAAGAGGCTACTTGCAATTGAAAAGAGGCTCCCGAACACACTTCTGTAGGACCCGTAATTTCAATCAAAGGTATCGGTACTACAGTAACAGTATAGCTAAATACTTGCGGGGGTAAAGTACATTTTTGAATAGTCAAAATAACATTTACAACCGTTGGAGTATCTACATTATACCACAATATTGAAGCAGAGGGAGTACCTTGACCGGAAGTAACACTACCCATTCCGGTATCAGACAAACTCCAGGTATACACCTCGCCTTGTGTATACAATTGAGATGTACCCGTTTGATAAGCAAAAAAGTCTTGGTAAGTATTCGCACATACACTACTCACATTGTTTTCACTCATTACGGTTACCGGTACCGTTTGCAGTTCAATTGAGAGAACCGTAGGGCTGGAATTACACACTATGGGTGAAATCGATTGTTTAACTACGCTCAAAGAATAAGGGCCAGACGCTTGGTAACTAACGATTACGCTGGTACCTTGATTCGAACCAACAAAACTTCCGTTTTGAACACTCCAAGTGTACGTAAAATTTGGATCGGCATTAGAAATCGTGTAAGTGTATGGTTGTGTCGGACAAATGATTCGGTTACCCAATATAGAAGTTGCTTGAACCGAATCGGGTTGAGGATAAACAGTTATGGTTTTTTGCTCTCCTTCACACATCACAGATCCCGAGGTCGATAGAACGTAATTCCCGGGGGTATTAAATTGATATTGAAATTGATGGGTACCACTTTGTGTAGCTATAAGATTTTCATCGGCATCAAATAAAGTCCACTCGGCAGGTTGTCCCGAGCCAGTGGTAAACCAAGTTACAGAACCCACACAAAATTGCGTGTCGCCCATGATTTCAACTCGAGGTTCTACAGTTATAACAAAGGTAGCTACACCACTACAACCGGTTAACGTGTTAATGTAAGTAGCTTTTAATATCAAAGTATCCGGAACATAGGGATAAACTATAACTTCATTCCGTTGATCGGTTAAGATAATTTCAGCTAAATTATTGGAGTCATTCCCAATAATTTCCCATTGAATATCGGTTGTTGGCCATTGTGGCAGTTCATACCGTGCATAAGATTTAACGCAAATTGATTGAGGCCCTACTATTGTTCCATTCGATTGTATTACAGGTACCCTAATAGTTGTTGGACTATAACAGTCAACATTACAACCTCTGGGGTCGAATGTAACATACCCAAATCCACTCGAATCTACTTGATCCCAAACGACAGTCAAATCTCCATTTTCAAAATTGATATTCTCAATAGTCCCTCCTACTACACTCCAATTAAAGTTATCTCTACAATACTCCCTCCCTGAAAAAGGCTATGAATAAGTTGCCCGTTGTCCTTCACACACAATTGAGGGACAACTGATATCAAAACCTCTTTTTCCAATTTCGGCTATCAAAGAGTAAGTGTGAGTACAATTACAAGCATTTGTAACAGTTAGTTTTATACCATAATAACCATCAGCAGTATAAACATGAGTTGGATTTTCAGCAGATGAGGTTACACCATCACCAAAATCCCAATGATACGAAACAATAGCACTACCCCCATTGGCATGAGAAGTATTCGTAAAATATAAAGTTTGATCAATACAACCTAAAATATAGTTCTGTTCATTGGGTTCAAATGGTACAACCTCAAACGAAGCTCTGGGACCTATAATTTTCTCAAAACATAGAGTCTTGTTCAATACAGTCGTCCCGGTTGTTATCTGTATTTGCAAACTACCCATACCGGCAGAACCCCAATAAACTTCGGTTCCATCTGTAGTTGTGTTTTGAACAGTTCCTCCGATTGCATTCCAAACTACCGTACTGTTGGGGGGCAAATTTTGCAAAGAATAATAAATGATTCGATTCTCACAAATCCGAAAACAATTGCTATCCCCTATATCCTCCAAAAACAGAGGTTCTTTCTCGTCTCTGGGTGGCTCTCCGGAAGCATAAACTTGACATCCTACACTTCCGCCAAAAAGGATAGATATAGGATTATTCTGTGAGTTAACTATACTAGTAAGCAATAAAAAACTTACAAGTATAAAAGGGGTAAAAAACCGTAAATTCAAACGGGCTCTCCGTCTGATAAACAACGTAATTTCCTTCATAATGGTTGGGTGTTTTTAGTTAGACATTTCCAAATATAACAATAAGAAAGAAACAATTTTCAAGTCAAAACCGTGCTATCTTGCTGTTTTTTAATACATTTCATCGACAAAGCCAATGTAGCAAAGGATTTTTACTACAAAAAATAACTAAATATTTTTATTAACAATTTTCTTATATTTCGGTTTATAACAGTGAGGGAATAGATAAAAAAATAGCGAACTTTTCTGTCGGTAAAGTAATATGTTTTTTGTGGTATTTAAACTATTCTTACATTTTAGGAATCCTAAATAAAATAAAGGAATTGGACTACATTTTATAAATTAAAAAAGAGTCTGAATTACAATAGAAAAATTTACATTTTAAGGTAATGTTTAGGAATTTTAGTAAGTATAAAATGAGGTGTTAATAACTTTATAAAAGAGACATGAATAAAACCAATAAAAATAAAGGTATTTTCTTATAAAAAACTCCAATTCTAAGCACAAAGTGATCGAAATATCCGTTAAAGTGATGACATTTAAATAAAAATACTAGAAAATGGGATATTTGTAAACTGGAAGTGAAACTTTAAATCAATCTCTTAAAAAAAAAGCAAAGACTCTAAAAGAATAATAGGGCTTTTACAATCAGTATCTAAAAAAGCTTGTTTTTATAGAATAATTATGAAGTTAAAAAAGTTTGTTAATAATCATTTTTGAAACATGAAACCTATTTCAATTAAAAAGGTATTTTTGAAAATCACTTAACTTTAGTAAACTATTCATTATGGAACACGAAATGATAGGCACATGTAATACCTGCAGCTTCTCCAAAAGATTTAAATTTGGAGGAGGTCGTCTAAAATTTCAAAATGTTTGTTTGGGCCCAGCTATAAATTTAAAATCCGGAAAGATGGAAACTATAAACTATAAAATGTATGATCCGGTTCAATACAAAATTTATTCAAACCCGGAACTACAATCCGAGCAACCGGAATACCTCAATAAGTTCAAGTATGGCAATTACTATATAAATCCAATGGGTAATTATTGTCCTGGTTGTCACAACAAAACCTTCGACTTCTCTATAAAAGTTACAGTAGAATAAAAAAGCCCATTCCTTTCGGTTTGGGCTTAAAATTTGTTCAACTCAGAGGTCACCACAACTAGAGTTAAACCTTTTTTTTGTACTTCTTGGTAATAAATTTGAGTAGTACCGAAATTGAAAAACTCACCACAGCTCCTACAATTGCTAAGACAACCGTTTTAATCAAATCATCAGAATTCAAATTGGGTACTACGCTCAAAAAAGTACCTCCGGCAGTTCCCACTAAAGTAGGATTACTGGGACTGCTCATTTTTCTCAACTGTTAATTGGCTTACAGCAGAAATTACACCGCCGGCTACAGCTATATAACCACCAACGGAAGTCACAACTACCGGTAATGCTATTGGAGCTGTCAGAATAGCAGTACCTACCGAAGCCAATACCAATCCTATAGTACGCAAAACTTTAAAGAACTTAGGTGTCGGAGCTGTCGCTCTCTCTACAATTGTATTCATAATTTTCATTTTGTTATCCGTTTAAGGATTTATTGAACAACTAATTCAACACTTTCATGAGCATCCAAAGCTTGATATACAATGTCTTTCAATTTAGTAAAAGCATTGCGAGACATCAAACCAAGTCCGGGTCCAGAAAGTTGGGTTACAGGAGCAATACAGCCTTGCAATTCCTTGAGTGCATTGTAAGCAGGATGAATAAGAATGAACTTTCTGTTTGGTACATCCATAACTTCCAAATGCCACTTGTATTTGGAACTGTATCGCTTTCTTATAAAATATTTCCCCTCAGGAATACAGGAAACCTTCGTTTCGTTTCGTCTCCATGGCAACTCAATTGTTTTACAAATCAATTTGCCTTCGCATTCGAGTTTCCCATTAGTTCCATCAGGGAAATAAGTTCGGGTTAAAAATAATACCATACTAAAATTTCTGAATTCTAATTTTAACCTAAGTTTATATTCCACTTACTTGTACCAAAGAAAGAGGATTAAATGCACCATTTTTCAGAGAATACAATTTACCATTCACCTCTTGATAAAATTCAATCCCAAGAGCCAAAAACAACGGTTTTGTACTGTTAGGTGTAACCGTATTCACCTGGTTGATTGCCACAGTTGGTTCAGCATCCCAAGGCATAATTGCTGTAACAGCATTATCTACTACATACGTTTCAGCTTCAAAATCAATCTCTGCACCGGCAGATACAATTTTAAAATGAGTCGTTCCCGAAGGTGCAGCAATCATGTTCAAAGGTATAAACGAAGCCAAATCAACACTCAATTCACCGGTAACCCGGTTAATGTTGGTTGTAAATGGAGCAAACAAGCTAGTTCCTAGTTTGCCACGAATGTTAAACTCAAAACCAGCTAACAGTTCGGCTTCACCATCAATAACATTTCGTAAACCTCTTTCACTCACCTCATCAGCTTGAATTACTTTCATCATTCGTTGAGTTAATCGACTCACCATTCTTCCATCTGATGAATTCAAAAGCAATGCTCGCAGTGAGTTTCTCAAAAGCTTACCGGCTTTTCCGGCTCGCCCAAATTCCGCTCCATTTTCTCGAGTTCGTTGAAAATTAGGATCATTGGCAATCCGGCTTGCATCAATTCCTCCTTTCTCTCTAGCCAAATGCCCATCCTGGGTTTTGTAAAAGGTAATATCACCGATAGTACCTTTTAATTTAATTATGCCTTTCTGTCTAGCCATAAAAATAAAATTTAATTCTTCATTAGGTTTGCTTGTACAAACCGCTCACTACTCCATCATTCTAAATTTTGTTGCAACAGTTTCAAATGATCCAGACAAAGATTACATTACATTTCGCCAAAGAAAAAATCAGCAGTGTACCATATGTCCAAAATCGACATAAGTGTCCATAATGAGCATAAAAACTCACTATATCAGTTTAAAAAAATATAAGTAAATTGCAGAATATTTTCTGCTAGTCAGAAGCAAGTCAAAGCCTAATCAAAGGCATGGATAAAGTATGAAATTGAATAATCAGAGGGTGTGCATCTATCCTAAAGACATACAGCGAATAACAGGGAAGAGTTATCGTCAAAGTACGAGATTGATGCAAAAAATAAAAAAAGACCTCAATAAGCTCGAAAATGAGTTTTTAACGATTGAAGAGTTCTGTACATATACTGGCATAAAATATGAACAAGTAACTCACTTAATTTTTGGTTAAAAAAGAAAGCAAATAGAATTCAATTTTAATCTAACTGATTACTTTATACTTTAGTTACTAGTTCAATTTTTGGCAATGTTTAATGAATTTAAGTTTGATTTTTCATCTCAAATAAGTATATTTGTTATTCACAAATGAAATGAATTATTTACGATTTAAAAAGGGTGGTAAAATCGGTTACCTAATTATAAATTCAATTTTAACTTACTGTAATACAATTCGTTGAAACGGATATCCAAATCCCTCTTTCTCCGCAGAATTAAAACCCTAACAATTGATTTTCAATTAGTTAGGGTTTTTTGTTTATTCAAGTATCTCTTCTCTTTAAATAAACTAAATTTTAAGTATCTGGATTGGTATACATTTAAAATAAGTATACCTTTAATTAGAAAAACCGTACTTCAATTTGAGGATTGAAAAATAAATCTCAATTTTTAACCTGAAAAATATTGTAAATAAAAAACCCTAACTTCAATAAAAAAGTTAGGGCCTAAAATATATTCGTGAAAAATTTAATTTTTAATACAACGCACTGAAAATCCAATTTTTTTATTTACCGAATTTGAAACCAAATTTGGCATACCATTACTTATAGCTCGGTGTTGACCTAGAGAAGTTGAAGAAGTGGAAAATGCCCAAAAGTAAGCACTATAATTCAAATTCAAGAAAGTACCATCATTGAGACGATAGCCACCCGGTTGTGCTGAAAATAAAGTTGAATTGTTCAAATTTAAATTATTACCTGGTGCTCCTGTATTTGAAGAACTTGACCAATTTTCTTTAGACGCTAATGACTTGGCTATTTTATTGCCAGAATGGGATCCATCATAATTGTAACCCGAACTTATCAAGTAATTCTCCAAAACAACAAAATCGGATTCAGTTGCAACTCTATAATTACAAGGACAAATATTTCTACTATCTTCTATAGCATACCAATTGTATAGTTTTCCATATACAGAGCCATTTGTAGAGCTGTTGTTATAATTGCTCCACGCCGGTGTAGTTAATGAACTCCATTGAGAACTTGATGAAACATTCGGAATTAAATCGCCATTACAATAACGAGTCGTTTTCAAATTCTCTTTAAGCCATATTTGATTCCCAATTTGAATCGTTTGATAAACATTTCCATCACCATCATAAACTGGTGTTGGTATTTGTGACGTTGTGAATGTAAGTTGACTTCCATAGCTTGTTCCAACTGAATTTGTGGCATAAGCTCTTACATAATATTGAGTTGAAGGTTGTAAATTTTGTAAAAGAGAAGTAAAATTGGATGTTCCGGTTCCTTCGTTTGTTTTGGTATTTAAGGAAATCGTAGGATTTGGATTAGTACTCCAAACTACTCCTTTGTTTGCAATTGGACTACCTGAATCAGTAATAGAATAACCTCCGGAAACCGAACTATTAAAAGTAATAGCTGTAATAGCTTGAGTCTGTAAAACAGGCAATCCGGGTAAGGTTGTAACAACTTTAGATTCACTGTAATGCACACCATTTGCATTGATAGCATAGGCACGTACATAAAATTGAGTCGCAGCAGGTAATTGATTTATTAGTGAAGAAAATCCACCAAATCCTTCACCTGAGTTGGTTTGATTTTGGGTTTCCAAAGTAGGATTGTTTTGGTTAGACCAAACAAATCCTTTAGCCGTTATCGCAGTTCCTCCATCAGAATCTATTTCGGCACTCGCTCTAAAGCTATCTTGAGTAACTTCGGTAAGGTTAAAGTTTTTAATCAATGCCAATGTAGTATTAGAAGTTACAAAAGTCTTTACTTGACTGTAAAAAATTCCTTTTGTAGTAACTATATAACCTCTAGTATAATATTGTGTAATGGGATTTAACCCCGTAATTACACAAGACATATTCAGTGATTCATCTGTACTTTGACATTTAAATGCTGATTCAAAATTAAGATTGGGATTATCTCCCCAAACCAATCCTTTTTCAACAATTTGTGGAGAACCTTGAATTTGAAAAGCAATAGTAGCTTTTGCTGAATTGTAGGTTACATCAGAGACCGAAATTTCCGTAGAAGCAATAGAAATTTTTTGAGATTTTGTTTCTTCATCGGATGAACACGCGAAGAAAAGATAGGGCAAAGTTAACACAGCGGTTAATCTTACCGATTGTAGGTTTACATATTTCATTTTGACACAAGATTAGGGTACAGTAAAGTTAAAAAAAAGTTAATGAAAAATCCAATTATTACGACTGTTTTAACAAAAATTCCTGTAGGTTTTAAAAAATAAAGCACTGAATCTCAAAAAACAAACTTCTCAAAAGAAATTGTAATTCGCATTTTTTGAAACCTTTCGTATATTTGAATGATAAAATGCTTCTTAAATTGAAAATAACATCCTTCTTAGCTTTATCAGATTCAGAACAATTTGAGTATATCTTTTCAAATGGAAAATGTGTTGCAGAAATAAAAAAACCACCCATACATCAAAAGTTGTTTAGTGTGGGTAGTTTTTATGTAGAAGTACATTTTTTTGAAAGCAATCAAAAAATTATAATGAAAAAAATTTTTAAGGAAGGTGAATTACTTGAAAAATATTTGGTTGAATACAATCAAAAAATACCTAAAAAAATAAGTTAGCTCTATTTGTTTTGATTGTCTTCACAAAGCTCCAATAGTATTCCATGAGTAGATTTGGGATGAAGAAAAGCAATATCCAGCCCCTCTGCCCCTTTTCGAGGCTTTTTGTCAATTAAAACTACATCCTTAGATTCTAATTCATCCAATTGTTCTTGAATATTACTAACTGCCAAGGCCAAATGATGTATACCTTCTCCCCTTTTTTCTATAAATTTTCCAATGGGCCCTTCTGGATCAGTCGATTCTAACAACTCAATTTTGGAGGCTCCGATTTTGAAAAAAGCAGTTCTAACTTTTTGCTCTTCTACTTCTTCTATTTTATAACAAGGGATACCTAATTTTTCCTCCCAAAACGGAATAGCTTCTTGTAAACTTTTTACTGCTATACCAATGTGCTCAATGTGTGATAAATTCATTTTTTTTAATTTTAATTACCAATTTGCAAATGAAACGCCAATTCCTAAAGTGGTTTGACGATGATTGTAATCTATCATAGTTTCCCCATATCCATCAAATGCCTGAACGTGTCCTCGAAGGTGTCCTTTAATCGGAAACACATAGTTTAATTGAATACTTCCCCTATTCAAACTAGTAAAAGGATGGGTAATAAGAGTGTAAAATTGATGTCTTTTGTATGAGTAGGATGCCATAAGCTCACCTCTACCAATATAATTTGTAATCTCTGGGTTTTCATCATCTGAATCTTTTAATCTTATCCAAGGACTAAAAGTTACAATCCACGAATCTGACTCGTAGCCCAAATGAAAAATAATTCGATTCCAACTTCGAGATAAAGGCAAGTCTCTACCGTTAGACTGATGATTGAACCCTACTCCCAACGACCGAATCTGTCCACCTAGAAATGAAAAATGCAAGGGATAAACCAATATCAACTCGGGTTCATAATTGAGTTCTCTAAAAGCTCTGGAAATATTGGTATTGTAAATTTGCCAATGAGCTTTTTGGGTATAACCTAACCAAATATCTGCTTTACCCCAAAATAACCCTTGAGCAATTTTTGTTTTAAAACTCAATTGAAATTTGGCTTCCAACGGATTAAAATTCTCTATTTCAGCTGAGGAGTAATTGGGATTTTCACTACGAGGTTGGTTATTTGGCCTACTTGACCATCGTCCGGCAGTTATATAAATGGGTTTGTAGGACACCAGTTTAAATGTGCCTTGCTTATCAATAGAATCCAACTCCCATCTTTGAGAATAAGTTTTATAAATTATTTCATCCGACTTAGAAAATAATGATTGCGACAATGTAGTATGACCAAAAAACAAACCAGTTATCAATATAAAAAGCCTCATCTTTTTCAATTTGGCACTAATATAGGAATTAAATTAATTCCAAAACTTAACTAAGTCCAATGACCAATCCTTCATCTGTCAAATCGATATGCTCTGCGGCCGGATAAAGGGGTAAACCGGGCATTCGCATTACATCGCCCATAATAGGAATTAAAAAACCGGCACCGGTTGCCCATTCAAATTCTCTCACGGTTACTGTAAAATGTTCGGGAACTCCAATTAGATTCGGGTTGTCTGAAAAACTCTTTGGTGTTTTGGCAATACAAACGGGAAGCTTAGAAAATCCAAGTTTCTCAATCAATTTCAATTGATTTTTGGCTTTCTCGGTGTATAAAACTGTATTAGCTCCGTAAATTTTGAAAGCAATAGTCTCTATTTTTTCTTGTGTAGACCAATCTGATTCATACAAAGGTTTTAATGTTTCATTGCTTTCTTCCAGATGTTCTAATACACTTTGAGCTAATGGAATCATACCGGTACCCCCTTCAGCAAATCCTTGGGCAACTACCATTTTGATTCCAATATTTTTGAAATATTCACGAACATATTCTATTTCTTCACTTGAATCATTGGGAAAATAGTTTAGAGCAACAATTGGCGTGTATCCAAAAGTTTTACAATTTTCTATATGCTTGTGAAGATTTTTGATACCCAAAGTTACTTTATCCAATGCTGGAATATCATATTCAGATGAACTTACTCCTCCATGATGCCGCAAAGCCCTAATTGTTGCAACCAATATAACAGCTTTAGGTTGGAGACCTGAGGAAACACATTTGATATTAAAAAATTTCTCTGCTCCCAAATCAGCCCCAAAACCCGCTTCGGTTACAACATAATCAGCCAAAGACAATCCCATTTTTGTAGCCAATACCGAATTGGTTCCTTGAGCAATACTTGCAAAAGGCCCTCCATGTAAAATAGCCGGATTCCCTTCTAAAGTTTGAACTAAATTTGGTTTAATAGCTTCTTTTAGCAAAACGGCCATTGCTCCAACTGCATTGAGATCTTTGGCAAAAATAGGCTCTCCGGAAAACGTATTGCCTATATAAATGGACGCCAAACGATTTTTCAAATCAGCTATACTTTCCGACAAGCATAAAATGGCCATAATTTCAGACGCAGGAGTAATAGAAAACCCCTCTTCTCTGGGAATTCCATTTGCTGACCCTCCTAAACCAATAACAATTTTTCGAAGAGCTCTGTCATTTAAGTCAACTACTCGTTTCCATGTAAGGGTTCTCGGATCTAAATTTAAAGATCTGCTTTTACTTTGAAGATTGGAGTCTATTAATGCAGATAACAAATTATTCGCTTTTTCAACGGCAGCAAAATCACCCGTAAAATGCAAGTTTATGTCCTCCATAGGCACAACTTGAGCATAACCTCCTCCGGCTGCTCCGCCTTTCATCCCAAAAACAGGACCCAATGAAGGTTCACGCAAAACGGCAACTACTTTTTTGTTTAGTTTGGCTAACCCATCTGCCAATCCCACAGAGATAGTAGTTTTACCTTCACCTACAGGTGTGGGTGTCATAGCGGTTACCAAAATCAATTTACTTTGGGTAATTTGTTCCTTATTGATGAGATGTAAAGGAAGTTTAGCCTTATATTTTCCATATAATTCTAAATCTTCAGAAGGTATGGCCAATTTTTGGGCTACTTGCCCAATTGGAACCAATTTGGCTTGTTGTGCAATTTGAATATCGGTGAGCATAAATTTTCCATTTTATACTCCGAAATTAACAACAAAACTTTTAGAAAAACATGATAATTAGCAGGTTTGATATAATTATTCGAATTCTTGATGCGATTTTGAATAGGTACGCCACTTTTCGATACATTCCATCAAATCTTTTGGGATTTCAGAATCAAATCTCATAAATGTTTTGCTGATTGGATGTTCAAAACCCAATGTTTTGGCATGTAATGCTTGACGTGGTAAAATTTTAAAACAATTCTCAACAAACTGTTTGTACTTGGTAAATGAAGTTCCTTTGAGGATACCATTTCCTCCATAACGTTCGTCGTTAAATAGAGGATGTCCAATATGCTTCATATGAGCCCGAATTTGATGAGTTCGTCCGGTTTCTAATTTACAGGAAATTAATGTTACATAACCAAAACGTTCCAATACTTTGTAATGGGTAACGGCTGGTTTCCCATAAGCTTCATCTTGAAAAACAGCCATTTGCATTCGGTCTTTTAAATGCCTTCCAATATACCCCCGAATGGTTCCTTCATCTTCAGATGGATTCCCCCAAACTAAGGCAATGTATTCTCTCTCTGAAGTTTTATCGGCAAATTGTTTGGCCAAATATGCCATGGCATGGTCGGTCTTGGCTATAACCAATAAACCCGATGTGTTTTTATCAATACGGTGAACTAGTCCTGGTCTTTCGGAACTATTCATCGGTAAATTCTCAAAATGAAATGCCAATGCATTAACTAAAGTTCCACTGTAATTACCATGACCCGGGTGTACCACCATTCCGGCCTCTTTGTTAATGACCAGTAATTGATCATCTTCATATACAATGTTTAAAGGGATATCTTCCGGCTCTAATAAATATTCATAGGGTGGATGTGCCATAAGGTAACGCACAACGTCAAAGGGTTTAACCTTGTAATTTGACTTAACCGGGACATCATTTACTAAAATATTGCCGGAATTGGCTGCTTGTTGAATTTTATTTCGAGTGGTATTTTCAACAACTTGCATTAAATATTTATCAATTCGAACCAGGGATTGTCCTTTAGGAACCTCAAACCTATGATGCTCAAATAATTCTTCTTCAATTTCATTTTCCGGATTCAAATCTAATTTACTCATTTCCCTCTTCATATTTTTGAAGCAAACTATCTATTTCATTTTCATCAAATGCAATTTTACCATCACCTAAAACCAAATCAATTTTTGAAGTTTTCATTAATTTAGTTCCGGGTTTTACCACTTTTCCATTGTGTCGCATTTCCAAAACCATATCTTTCCCAAGGTATGGCTTGTAAGTAATCTCACCTAATTCTAATCCGAGTGATTTCAATGTGGGCTCAGCTTGACGGAAAGTTTTTTCAATTAAGTCCGGTAAAACTACTTGAGCATAACTTTCTGCATTTAGTTTTAGGTATACCTTACGTCCAGATTTAACTTTTGCCCCGGGTTTAGGCTCTTGAGTAACCACAGCAAACTTTGGAAAATCTTTATCATAGTCTAATGTATCCAAAATTACAAAGTCTAAGTCATAACTATCCAACTTTTCTTCGGCTTGTTCAACCGTCATTTTACTCAAATCGGGTACGGTAATTTCTTCACCATGATTGGTAAAATAAGATAACATATTAAAGAACACAAATGCAATCACTAAAACAATAGAAATTGCAGCAATCATTTGTTTGAAGAATATTTTACTTGTTAGATAAGCTCTTAGACTCATATTTATTTTGTTTGTTGCAAAGATATAAAATTATAAACCGTTTTTTGTTTCAATAAATAATGATAATTTTGTTTAACATAAACCTAACCTCTCAAACGCAATCAAATGAAAAATGTTGCCATCATCATGGGTGGATATTCCAGTGAATATCAAATTTCGCTTACCAGCGGCGGCGTTGTTTACTCCTATTTAGATAAAACAAAATACAAGGCTTTTAAAATTCATATTTTCAAAGAAAAATGGGTTTATGTAACCGATTCCGGTTCTGAATATCCCATAAATAAAAATGATTTTTCTGTAGATGTTGATGGGAAGAAATTAACTTTTGATGTAGTTTTTAATGCTATTCATGGTACACCCGGTGAAGACGGCTTAATGCAAGCCTATTTTGAATTATTAGGAATTCCTCAAACGAGTTGCGATTATTACCAATCGGCTTTAACCTTTAACAAAAGAGATTTGCTTTCGGTGTTAAAACCGTACGGAATCAAAACGGCAACTTCCTATTATTTGAATTTAGGCGATGATATTGATGCCGATTTAATTATCAAAACGGTTGGTTTACCTTGTTTTGTAAAACCCAACAAATCAGGATCAAGTTTCGGAATTTCGAAAGTGAAAACCATTGAGGAACTTCTTCCTGCTATAGAAAATGCCTATAAAGAAGATAACGAAATCATCATCGAAAGTTTTTTAGATGGTGTTGAAGTTTCGGTTGGAGTAATTAATTACAAAGGAAAAGTAACCGTTCTTCCTATCACAGAAATCGTATCAGAAAATGATTTTTTTGATTACGAAGCCAAATATTTGGGAAAATCGCAAGAAATTACTCCGGCCCGAATAAGCGATGAATTGAAACAAAAAGTAGAAACAGTTGCCAAAAGAGCCTATGAAGTCTTGAAAATGAAAGGCTTTTCTCGAAGTGAATTCATTATCGTAGATAACGAACCCTACATGCTGGAAATGAATACCATTCCGGGTATGACAACCGAGAGTATTTTGCCACAACAAGCCAAAGTTGCCGGAATTTCGTTAACGGAATTGTTTGATAATGCCATTGAATTGGCTTTAAAACCAAATTAAGTATGAAGAAAGCTATATTCCCCGGTTCTTTTGACCCGATTACCCTAGGGCATTTTGATATCATACAACGTGGTATTTCATTGTTTGATGAAGTCATTGTTGCTATTGGTGTAAATGCTGAAAAAAAATACATGTTTTCATTAGATGAACGTAAAAAATTTATTGAAGAAGCTTTCAAAGATGAGCCCAAAGTTCGCGTCATTACCTACGAAGGATTAACCATCGATTTATGCAAAAAAGAAAAAGCGGAGTTCATTTTGCGTGGTTTACGCAATCCGGCCGATTTTGAATTTGAAAAAGCTATTGCCCATACCAATCGACGTTTATCAAAAATTGAAACTGTTTTCTTGTTGACGGCCTCAAAAACCTCGTATATAAGCTCAAGCATCGTTCGCGATGTTATCAGAAACGGTGGCGACTTCACGGTTTTAGTTCCCGAATCAGTAAAAATAAAATAACTTTATGTTCCAATCAAAACTGGCTTTTTTCATATTTATTTTACCCTTTTTTGTTTTTGCTCAAAATTCCAATTGGCAAACTCCTTATGAAAAAGGAAATAAAAATCAAACCGCGACTTATGAAGAAGCGATGCTTTTTTACAAAAGATTAGCTTCTCAATACAACACATTAGAAATCAAAGAAATGGGACTTACCGATTCTGGTGAGCCTTTACATCTTTTGCTGTATAATCCGGATCGCAATTTTGATCTTTCAAAAAATCAATCGAAAGCCATTTTATTGATTAATAATAACATTCATCCTGGTGAACCCGATGGTGTGGATGCTTCGATGCTACTTTTTCGGGATTTGGTTTTACAAAAAATTCCAACACCCAAAAATACGATTATTGCGATGATTCCATTTTATAACATAGGCGGAACCTTAAATCGAAATTCCTTTTCAAGAGCCAATCAAAACGGACCGGAAGCCTATGGTTTTAGAGGAAATGCCAGAAATTATGATTTGAATCGTGATTTTGTAAAATCAGATACCAAAAATGCTAGAAGTTTTGCCGAAATTTTTCATCTTGTAAAACCGGATGTGTTTATTGATAATCACGTAAGCAATGGTGCCGATTACCAATATGTGTTTACTTATATTCAAACCCAACATCAAAAATTAGGTCCAGATATAGGCCTCTTTTTACAAAATGAAATGACACCGTCCATTAGAAAACAGTTATTGAAAAAGAAAATTGAAAGTATTCCCTATGTTACGGTTTATGGTGCAACACCGGATAAAGGGTTTTCACAAATGATGGATTTACCCAGATATTCAACCGGTTATACCTCTTTATTTCATACAATAGGTTATATGCCGGAAACACACATGCTCAAAAAATATGAAGATCGCGTAAAAGTGACCTATGAATTTATGTTGGAAACTATACAATTTACCGATGTTAATTTTAAAAAAATTAAAACGTTAAAAAAGGATAATGCAAAGACCTTTTCTTTCGGAAAATCTTATCCTCTGCAGTGGAAAATTGACAGTACAAAAGTGGAACAAATAGAATTTTTAGGTTTTGAATCCGGATACAAAAAAAGTGAAATATCCGGAAAAGACCGTCTGTACTATGATCAAAAGAAACCCTTTAAAAAGCAAATACCCTATTACACTTCTTATGTTCCCACCAAAAGCGTAACTATTCCCTCAGCCTATGTCATTCCGAAATCGTGGTGGAATGTTCTGGATTTGTTAAAACTCAATCAAATTGAAATGACACAATTGAAAAACGACACGATAATTGAAGTGGAAAAATATAAAATTGCAGATTACAAGACGAGTTCAAATGCTTATGAAGGGCATTATCAACATTCGAATACAACAGTAACTAAATCCATAGAAAAAGTTTCATTCCAAAAAGGAGACTATATCATTTCCACTCAACAATTTGGGGTGAAATATTTGTTGGAAACATTAGAACCTGAAGCTCCGGACTCCTTTTTCAATTGGAACTTTTTTGATGCGGTTTTGCAACAAAAAGAAGGTTATTCTGCGTATGTATTCGAAGATTTGGCTGTTGAGATTTTAAAGAAAAATCCATCTTTAAAGGAAAAATTGGAAAAGAAAAAAGCCGAAGACAAAGCATTTGCTGAAAATGGCTCAGCTCAATTGGATTGGATTTATAAAAATTCGGCTTATTATGAGGCCACTCACCTTACCTACCCGGTTTATAGAATTTTAAATAATTAAATCGTTTCTTTCTCAAATAACAGTTTAATATTTTCATAGGAATTGGTCAAACACGAAGCAATATTTTCGGGTTTGACCCATTCTACTTTTTCAATGCCCTCTT
This sequence comes from Flavobacterium sp., assembly GCF_036759525.1. Classification (GTDB taxonomy): domain Bacteria; phylum Bacteroidota; class Bacteroidia; order Flavobacteriales; family Flavobacteriaceae; genus Flavobacterium. The sequence goes on from NZ_DAIOUN010000002.1 coordinate 41,485, forward strand.
CCAATTGCCCTGTCATTTTTCCGGAAAAAGAAGTTTTCATTTCAAACCAATGGGTAATTTTCAATTTATAGCGACCGTTGCGTTTGAAAATATGATAGGTTTTTGTCAATTTACGCGTGATTTTCAAATTTTTTACTCCGGTTTCTTCTTCTACTTCACGTAGGGCTGTATCTTCAATTTCTTCGCCTTTTTCAATTCCACCTTTGGGTAAGTCCCATTTTTTATTGCGATAAATGAATAAAACTTCATTTTTATCATTAAAAACCAATCCGCCACCGGCTTTTTCAACCGGAATTTTAGCTTTCAATTTTTTGAGGATTTCTTTTTCATCCGGATGGTATAAAAAAGCTTTGTCCACTTTATTTTTAAAAATTTTGATGATAAGTTCTTTTATATCAACACTATCCAATAAAAAAAGTTGAAAATCAGTTTCTTTTTGTATCTGATTTGTCAAAAAAAGTGGCTTGTCGTTCACAAAAACTTTATACATTTGTAGTATGATTTTTAATAAAGATACAGCTAAAAAAACAGCCGAATTGCTTTTACAAATAAACGCAATTAAATTAAATCCCAAAAATCCTTTTACATGGGCTTCGGGATGGAAATCGCCAATTTATTGTGATAATCGGGTAACGCTCTCATTTCCACCGATTCGAAATTATATTCGGGAGGAATTTTCCAAACACATAGAAAAAGAATTTGGAAAACCCGATGTTATTGCCGGTGTTGCCACGGGTGCTATCGGTATTGGAATGTTGGTTGCAGAATACATGGGACTTCCTTTTGTTTACGTTCGTCCGGAACCCAAAAAACACGGTCGTCAAAACCAAGTAGAAGGTTTTTTGCAAAAAGGACAAAATGTGGTAGTTGTGGAAGATTTAATTAGTACCGGAAACAGTAGTTTAATGGCTGTTGAAGCCTTAAAAGAAGCTGGTGCTAATGTCAAAGGCATGGTTGCCATATTTACTTACGGATTTGATGTTTCGACAGAAAACTTCAAAAAAGCAAATGTAACGTTGCATACGTTGTCTAATTATGACAATTTATTAGAATTGGCTGTTGCCAAAAAATACATCACCGAAGAAGAACAACATACTTTACAAGAATGGCGTGTAAGCCCATCTACTTGGGGTGTGGAGGTTTGAGAATAGAAAATAAATTACCCGTTTACAGACAAGAGTCAACAGACAACATAAAAAAAATGAATTTAGAAAGCCCAAAAGTTACCGTAGAAAAATCAGCTCAGTACTTATTTGAATCCTTGAGTGATGTACGCAATTTTGAAAAATTAATGCCGGATACCATTGCCAAATTTGAAGTAACCGGAGAAGATTCTTTTATATTTGGATTAAAAGGAATGCCGGAAATCAAATTGAAAATGAAGGAAAAAAATGCTCCAACTCAAGTTGTTTTGGGAGCTGCTTCAGACAAACTACCCTTTACATTAACCGGAAATATTCAAGCTTTAGATGAAAATAGTTCGGAGGTACAATTGGTTTTTGATGGCGAATTCAATCCTATGATGGCCATGATGATCAAAGGTCCAATCTCAAAATTTATTGAGACGCTTGCGGCCCATATGAACAAATTATAATAACATTATTTCTTTTTATCATGTCCTTTTCATTTCAAGGAAATACAATTTGTATCTTTGAAAGAAAAGGACATGAAATTTTTATCCCTACTACTATTTTTTGTTTCATTGAGTGCTATTGCACAAACCGATTCCAGAATATACGAGATTATTGAATCGGTTTCCACAGAACGATTGCAAAAAGATATCACTACTCTAGCAAATTTTGGTACTCGAAATACCTTTAGCGATACGGTTTCAAACACAAGAGGTATAGGAGCCGCCAGACGTTGGATAAAATCAGAATTTGAATCCATATCCAAACAATGTAAAAACTGTTTGGAAGTATTTTACCAGAAAGACTTTGTAACTACCAATGTAGGGGAACGTGTTCCCAAAGACAGTTGGATAGTAAACGTGGTTGCCATTCAAAAAGGTACCAAATATCCCAATCGGTTTATCATTATGACTGGAGATATCGATTCCAGAAATTCGGACACCATGGATTATGAAGGTGATGCTCCCGGAGCCAATGATAATGCCACCGGAATGGCAGGAACAATTGAAGCTGCTCGTGTTTTGTCTAAATATACTTTTGAAAACAGCATCATTTATTTGGGCTTGGCCGGTGAAGAACAAGGATTGTTTGGCGGTAAAGGATTTGCCGAATTTGCTAAAAAAAACAATTGGGAAATTATTGGTGTTTTAAATAATGACATGATTGGCAACATTGAAGGAGTTGATGGTGTAATTGACAACCGAAGTTTCAGAATATTTTCAGAACCTACACCTCCTACTGAAACCGAAAGAGAACGTAACCAGCGTAGATTTTATGGAGGCGAAGTGGATGGAATATCCCGTCAATTGGCCCGTTATTCTCATAAGATGATACAAACCTACATGCCCGAAATGAATCCGATACTGATTTACAGATTGGACCGTTTTGGTAGAGGCGGACACCATCGCCCTTTTAATGATTTGGGTTATGCCGGTATCCGAATTATGGAAGCACATGAAAATTACAATAGACAACATCAAAATTTACGAACCGAAAATGGAATTGCCTACGGTGATGTTTTAGAGGGCGTAAACTTTGATTATGTGGCAAAATTAACCGCTGTAAATGCCGTAATTTTAGCCAACTTGGCTTGGGCTCCTGCAGCTCCTACCAAAGTGTTAATTGGAGGAATTGTAGAACCTAATACCAAATTACGTTGGGAAAAATCAAAAGATAAAAATGTAATAGGTTATAAAATCTATTGGCGAAACACTACTTCTCCACAATGGGAATTTAGTCGCTTTGTTGGTAATGTTGATGCTTTTGAACTCAAAGGAATCGTGATAGACAATTATTATTTTGGAGTAGCAGCAGTTGGAAAAGACGGACACGAAAGTTTAGTGGTATTTCCAAGTGATATTATTCGCAATACATTTAGAACTAAAAATTAGTTGCGAATTATTGCATCATAAATTACTTGCTGTATATTTTCTCGAATGTTATTTTGAGATAATAAATTTTTATCGGCATTAGGATAGGTTCTATTGGAAAGGAAAATATATACTAATTCTTCTTCGGGATCGGCCCAAGCCATAGTTCCCGTAAATCCGGTATGACCAAAACTATTCATTGAAGCACAACCACATGTAGGACCGGCCTTACCCAATTGCGGCTTATCAAAGCCAATGCCGCGTCGGTTGCCTTCCGGACAGTAATAGCAAGTATTGAATACATCAAAGGTTTCTTCAGAGAAAAATTGTTGCCCGCCATAATTCCCTTTTTGAAGAAAAAGTTGCATCATTTTAGCCATATCCATTGCATTGGAGAAAATTCCGGCATGTCCGCCTACTCCACCTTCCATAGCAGCAGCCATATCATGTACATAGCCTTGAATGGTTTGGTATCTAAAATAATTATCCTCCTCTGTGGGCGGAATAACACTCATATCAAATTTTTTCAACGGATTGTAAAGTGTATTATTGGCCCCTATTTTGGCATAAAACTGTTGTTCACTTAATTCATCTAATGCCTTACCGGTTGATTTTTCGATAAAATGTTTTAAAATTATAAATGTAAAATCACTGTACTTGTATTCTTTTTTAGGCAACAATTTACTGTTTGCAATAGTTTGCAAAATCGTATCTTGATATTCTTTTCTCAAATATAAATTTTCTGCCACTTGATAGGGAAAAGCTTCACTGTACAGTTTCTTATAATAAACATCCGAGGGTTTTTTATCAACTGTCAACGTTTGCTTGTAAAAGGGAACCCACGCTTGCAAACGAGCGTAATGTGAAAGCAAATCTTTAAAATTGATATTTTCCTTATCAGTGCCTTTAAAAATAGGTAACATATCCCCTAATTTTGTATCCAAAGTAACTTTCTTTTTATCATACAATTGCATAATATTAGGAAGAGTTGACACAATCTTGGTTAAAGAAGCCACATCGTAAATATCCGAATTCTTAACCGGAACTTGATTGTCATAGGTGTGAAAACCAAATGCTTTTTGATAAACCACTTTTCCTTTTCGAGCCACTAAAATTTGTCCACCAGGCGTCATTTTTCCGGCTATTGCTTTTAGCATAATCGAGTCTATACGTTGCAATATTTTAGGATTTAATCCCACATTTTGAGGATGAGTAAATCCTAATCGGTTTATTTTTTCTGTAGATAATCCCCAATTGACTTTAAATTCTTCATTGACTGAAACCGGTAATTTGCCTTTCGCTTGAATAGAACCAAAAATCAATTGAGCCGCTGCTTTTTGTGCATACTCATTGTTTTGGTAAGCCACAATAACACCATCTAAATCTTCAAAAGAAGGAAAAGCGGATAATGCATAAGGTTTAACAAATGAAGCAAAAATTACTTTTTTTCGTTTGGCAATTTCAGTAATCCAACGAACTTCTTCTGCTGAAAAATCATGCTTACGCCAAGCTCCATCGGCTTTGTGGTAACTAATTATAACTTTATTAAAATCGGATAATTGCATCAAAAGTGTATCTAACACCGGATTTGAAATTTCAGTTACTTCAGAATAATTCTTTAGTATTTCCGGAAATACACCGGGTTTATCATCACCCATTTTAACCCAAGCAATTTTATCTTTTTCAATATTTTTTATAGGTATCACTGTAGCTTTATTTCGCACTACAGTTACACTATTTTCATACAATCTATCCAAAAGGGCATCCGTTTCAGATGAATTTATAGAGTTGGTTAAACTTTTCTCGTTAATCAACTTCTGTTTAGCTAATCCGGCTTTGTATTTGTAATGCAATATTTTTTTTACGGAAAACGAAAGTCGGTCTTCGGTAATCAAATTTTGTTCGTACGCTTCTTTGATTTTTTTTACGGCAACCGGTACATTTTCCGGAAATAACAAAATATCATTTCCGGCTTGAAAAGCGGCTAAGTCTATATCTCCTGGACTTTTAAAATTACTCGCTCCTTTCATATTTAAGGCATCGGTAAAAATTAATCCTTTAAAATTCAATTCCTCTTTTAATAAATCGGTCACAATTACATTTGAAATGGAAGAAGGAAATCCTTTACGTGTTTCAAATGCAGGTACTTCAAGATGAGCAACCATTACACTGGCTAATCCTTTATTGATAAGTTTTTTATACGGATACAATTCTACATTCCGAATGTGTTCTTGCGTAAAATTGATAACCGGCAAAGTATAATGTGAATCGGTTGAAGTAGCTCCATGACCCGGAAAATGTTTTCCTGTGGCAAAAACTCCATTGTTTTGTAACCCAATCATCAAAGCCAAGGCTCTATCAGTTACTCGTTCTTTATCTTCACCAAAAGAACGGTTTCCGATAATCGGATTTTTGGGATTGGTATTGATATCTAAAACCGGAGCAAAATTAAAATGGACACCAAGTTGTTTGGATTGAAGTGCCATTTGTTTCCCTGCCTCTTCAATAAGCTTCAAGTCTTGAATAGCTCCTAAAGTCATGTTCCAAGGAAATTTTGATACCGAATCCAAACGCATGCTCAGTCCCCACTCGGCATCTATACCAATAAACAAAGGCGTTTTTGATAATTTTTGAAAACGATTGGTCATTTTTGCCTGACGAACGGGTCCGCCTTGGAAAAAAATCAATCCACCTATTTTTTGTTCCGTGATTAATTTATCTAACGATTTTATATGAGCCGAATCTTTATTAGAATAAGCCGCCACCATAAAAAGCTGACCTATTTTTTCTTCCAAAGAAAGAGCGTTATAAATACTATCCACCCATTTCTTTTCGTCTGTAGTTGGAACGGTATAATTAAATGAGGTAGAATGATGATATTCTAATTTAGGTAAAGTATCTTTTTGATGCGTTTGGGTTGGTTCATGAATAGCCAAAGGTTTCTGCTTGATTTTATTGGTTGCACAATTAACAACCACAATCAAGGTTAAAATCAACGGAACTATTTTAAAATATTTGCTATTCATAATTATTCAAAGACATCAATTTTAATGCCTTTTTAGGCCTAACGCAGTTTTTTAAGCTAAAATTATTATGTGATGAAAGTAATTTAAAAAAAGCGACTGTGCCAACTCTCGGCAGCGGGGACTTCCCAGCTTTCTTTCCATTCTTCAATAGTATTAACTAAGTTATTGAAAACAATGGTGTTCGAAGAAACCGCTTTTTCTTTGGCCATGCGTTTAAAATCAAGCAGAGATTTGTGTGTGATATATTCGCCTTGACGGTAGGTTACATTCATTTTGTCTAACAAATCTACCTTGTATTTTTGTTCTAAGGCTTGAATGAACTCTACCGACTTATCGATAGAACATCCGGTGGCTTGCTGTACTTCTTGATTTACAGCCAAAATGATAAATCGATTGTATTGAATGGTAAAAGAAGCTTCTAAAGACGTGCCATGAGCAGACCAGTCTTCAACAAAAGCTATTAAATCGTTTTCTATTTCTGTAACTTCATCATCCGAAAATTTTCGGTTGGATTGGTAAATCCAAATTCGAGATTCTTCCGGAAGGTTTTCAAAAGGAATGTACATTATTTTTTGGGTAAAGGGTTATGGGGAATTGGTGATAGGTTAGAAAAAATCCTTTTACCCATTACCTATCACCCATTACCTGATTTATAAATCTTGAGCGTTTGCAATCAACTCAGCCACATCCATGACTTTAATTGAAGCTTCTTTTTCTTTATTTTTCACACCATCAGTCATCATGGTATTGCAAAACGGACAACCCGCTGCAATAATATCCGGTTTAGTTTCCAATGCATCTTCGGTACGTTCGATATTTACTTCTTTATTACCGGGCTCGGCGTCTTTAAACATTTGGGCTCCTCCTGCTCCACAACATAAACCATTGGCACGAGAACGTTTCATTTCTAGTAATTCAGCATCCAGTTTTTGAATCAAATCGCGAGGTGCTTCATACACATTGTTGGCTCTTCCTAAATAGCAAGGATCGTGAAAGGTAATTCGTTTTCCTTTGAATTGGCCTCCTTCAATCGTTAAACGTCCTTCATCTAGTAACGATTTTAAAAATTGAGTATGGTGCACCACTTCATAAGTTCCGCCAAGTTCAGGATATTCATTTTTTAATGTATTGAAACAGTGCGGACAAGCCGTCACAATTTTTTTTACTTCATAAGCATCCATCACTTGAATATTCATCATGGCTTGCATTTGAAATAAAAATTCGTTTCCGGCTCTCTTTGCCGGATCACCGGTACAACTTTCTTCTGTTCCTAAAACGGCAAAAGAAACATTGGCACGGTTTAAAATCCGTACAAAAGCTTTGGTAATTTTTTTGGCTCTATCGTCAAAACTACCGGCACAACCCACCCAAAATAAAACTTCGGGTTGTTTGCCTTGAGCCATCATTTCTGCCATAGTTGGCACTACTAGATTTTCTGCCATGCTTTATAGATTGTTAGATGGTTAGATTATTAGACTTTAGGATTATTCTATTGTTCGAAAAATCTACTAATCTAAAAATCGTTAATTATTCATGATGTTCGTCATCAAAAACCTGAATAGTTACTTCTTTTTCAACCAAGTCGGTAAATTTTCCTCTGTAACGTGTGGCTTTTACTAAATGGTTGTCAATCCAATGGTAATTGCCTCCTCTAGGTTTTCCCATTACCATTCCGTGGTATTTGAATCCGTGTTTTTTTAACCAAATTTCGGTATATTCTCTGTGAGCTTCGGTTCTGGATGTAAAAAAGAAAATGATGTGACCTTCATCATACCATTTGTTCAATGTTTTCAAAGCATCCGGATACACTTCTGCTGTCAGCATTCGCTCGGGTTCCTCGTTTGGAATATCGTCGCAAATGGTACCGTCAATATCAATCAAATAATTTTTAATTCCCGGAGGTAAAATTGGGCTTAAATGTTGACCATTTTCGGTCACCGTTTGTAATTTCTTTTCAATGTCTTCCGCTTTCATTTTTTAAATTTTAATTTGTTTCACATGCATTAAACACCTCCCCAAGCCTCACATATATGGGAAATTGTTTGGTTTATATTATTGTTCGTCTTTCCAATTTAATCGGTCCATTTGATTGTATTGCCATGGAGCCCCGTTGTTTTCTATATTAGTCATCATTGCATTGAGCGACATGGGAGCAGCACTTTGTTCCATGACCAAATATCTTCTCATGTCCATTATAATAGATAACGGACTGATATTAACCGGACATTCTTCTACACACGCATTGCAAGAAGTACACGCCCATAGTTCTTCCGGAGTGATGTAATCATTTAATAAGGATTTATTATCCGGTACAAAAACACCTTTATTGGCATCGATGTTTTTACCCACTTCTTCCAATCGATCACGAGTATCCATCATTATTTTTCGTGGAGACAATTTCTTTCCGGTTTGATTGGCCGGACAAGAGGAAGTACATCGACCACATTCTGTACACGTATAGGCATTAAGTAATTGAACCCAATTCAAGTCTTGAACATCACTGGCACCAAACTTAGCCGGAACTGCATCAGGGTTGGCAGGAGCAGCAAAAGGATCGGCACTAGGATCCAACATTAATTTTACTTCGTTGGTAACACTTTCTAAATTATCAAACTTTCCTTTCGCATTTAAATCGGCAAAATACGTATTTGGGAAAGCTAAAAGGATATGCAGATGTTTTGAAAAATATAAATAATTTAAGAAAACCAAAATCCCACAAATGTGTAACCACCAAGCGGCACGTTCAATTACTATAACAACTCCCTCTGAAAGGCCATTGAAAAGCGGTGCAATAAATTGACTCACCGGAAAACTCCCCGCTTCGTTGTAATGATGCACGTCCATTTGTTGCAACCAAAGATCTGCTGCATTCATTAGAAGAAACAAAGACATCAATACGATTTCAAAATATAAAATATAATTGGCATCACTTTTGGGCCATGCTTTTAAATCAGAACTGATAAAACGCTTTAATTTGATTACATTTCTTCTGGTCCAGAAAAGGATGACAGAAACCACCACTAAAACGGCTAATATCTCAAAAGAAGCGATTAAAACATCGTAAAATCCTCCCATGAATGCAAAAACTCGGTGTGTTCCAAAAAGACCATCAATAATGATTTCTAACAACTCTAAGTTAATGATTATAAAACCAATATACACAATTATATGAAGTATTCCGGCGATAGGCCTTTTTACCATTTTGGATTGGCCTAGAGCAATCATAGCCATATTTTTCCATCGCTCAGACGGGTTGTCTTTCCGGTTTACATTTTGTCCTAATTTGATATTTCGGATTAATTTTTTGACATTGATGGCAAAATATCCAAATCCAATTGCTAAAAGAATCGCAAATAAAATATTATCTAAATAACTCATAAAAACTTATTTTTTAGTTTGAGTTGAATCGGTTTCTTTGGGTGCTACGTAAGGTTTGTTTTTCTTACCGAACAAAGAAACATTTACATATCGTGTAGGATTTAAACGTAAATCCTGTAACAAAAGTTCTAATTCTTTGGAAGATTTGGAGAAATTGTTGTAAAGAGCATCATCTTTTACCAGTTTACCCATAGAGCCCTTTCCGGCTTGAACATCAGACATGATTTGATTAACATTTGCCAGAGTAGTTTCTAAATTTGAAATGGTTTTCTTCAAATTAGACTTGGCAATAGAATCGGATATCTTAGCAAAGTTTGACGAAGCAACTTCCAAATTTGAGGTAGTTTGATTTAATTTTTGCTTGTTTTCGGCTAACAAGGTATTGATTGTTTTAGAAGATTCACTGAACTCCTTGAGTGTTTGATCTAAATTGGCAATACTATTTTTCAAATTCTGCTTGGTCTTATCATCCAAAACCTGATTTAAATTGGTTAATAATAAATCAGCATTAACCATCATTTTTTCAATTTTGTCTTGAAGAGGCGTAAGTTTTTCAGTAACTAAATCGGTTAACCCCGGTTTAACTCCTCCGGTTAAATACTCATTTGATTCGGCTAAATTTTTATCTTGAAAATTTGGAACAATTTGAATTTGTTTACCACCTATCAATCCCGGTTCATATATTCGTGCAATGCTCGACTTTGAAATAGGAAAATCTGAAGATATTTGCAATTCTACTTTTATCTTTCCGGTATTATCAGAAAAGCTAACCTCTTTTACTTTTCCTACAATCAAACCATTAATAGTTACCGGAGCTGATGGCATTAACCCTTCTACATCATCATATAATACAAAAAAGGTTTTGTGAGAGGTAAGTAAATCAGTTCCTTTGAGAAAACTATATCCCCAAATGAAAATTAAAATAGATGATAGAACTAATATTGCGGTTTTAATTTCTCTAGTTATTTTCAAAATCGTGTGTTTTTTACAAATTTAAAATAAATTTAGGACAAATTATTTTTTTAATGCTTCTTGAATGCTAATCTTTTTTCCGTTTTGAAATGCCACAATGAAGGCAGATTCATAACCTTTTGATTTGGCTTCTTGCAAATTGCGTTTTGCCTGTTCGTAACTTGTTTCTTCTGCGAAGAAATATTTGATTAAACCATTTTCTTTGAGCATTGAAATAGGACTTAACCCATTAAAATTTTGAGGAACCAAATCCAGCAATTTGCCGCTAGCAGATATTTGAACTTTAAATACTACACCGGTTTGCACAGCTGGTTCTTTAACTTCAACTTTGGGTTCTTCTTTTACGGCTACTGGCACCTCTGATTTGGGTTTTGGAGTTTCTGCAATAACCTTAGGTTGTTCTTTTGGTAAAGTTTCTGTAGAAGGTTTAGAAGGTTTATCATCTTCTGTTACTGAACTCCCAGTGCCGTAATATTCTTTTTTGTATTTTAAAATTCCTTCTGCAATTGCTTTAGCCAATTCTTCTTGACCTTTATCACTGTTCAAATATTCGCCTTCTTTTTTATTGGATACAAATCCCAATTCAACCAAAATACCCGGCATAACAGTAGCATCTAAAACCCAAATTGGAGCTTGTTTTACTCCTCTGTTTTTTCTTCCTAAATTATTGGTAAAATTATCTTGAATTTTACTCGCCAATGAGATACTTTGATCTAAATTCTCTTCTTGAATCAACTTCAATCCGGTTAAAGTAAGAGGGTTATTAGGATCAAATCCGGCATATTTAACTTTATAATCCGACTCTAAAGTAATTACACTGTTTTCCTTTTTGGCAACTTCTAAATTTGTAGCATTACGGGTAAGACCCATTACAAAAGTCTCGGTTCCATAAGGTTCGTAATTGTTTACCCCATTACAATGAATGGACACAAACAAATTGGCATCAGCTCTATTGGCAATATTGGCACGTTCTTTCAATTCTATAAAAACATCGGTTTTTCGGGTGTAAACAACTTGAATATCATTATGTTTTTCCAACAATTTACCTACCAATAAAGTAACATTCAAAACAATCTTTTTCTCTACATAACCATGATGAATGGTTCCAAAATCTTTACCTCCATGACCTGCATCGAGAACCACTTTGAATTTGGAATTATTTTGAGAAAAGCCTGAAAAAACTATCAGTAAAAAAACAGTAAGAAATAGAAATTTGAATTTATTTGAATCGTACATACTCTAAAAGTTAATTTAAATTAAAACTCTACGTTTTAAATTTTATTATTTACTTATTTTTGACCAAAAATATTGTGTAAGTTTGGCACTCCAAAAACCAAGCCATAATTTTACAAAAATAGCATTAAAACCTTTGCGTACAAACTTATTTCATATCGTTTTATCAGTATTTTTCCTAACAGTAGGATTACCAAAAAGTTATTGTCAGGATTTGAAACCCAAAGGCGGTAATTTTCCTGCGGTTAAAAGTAAAGACAGCCTGATAATCAATCCAAATGATACTGTAAAATTAAACGATACGATTCGAAAAGATACACTTAAGAAACCTTCAAAAAAAGCTTTTTTGGAAGGATTGGTAACTTACAATGCACTTGACTATCGAAAAATAGATCAAAAGAAAAAGCAAGTCACTTTATACAATAAAGCTGAGTTATTTTATCAAGATATAGAGTTGAAAGCCGGCATTATAATTTTGGATTACGAAAAACAAGAAGTTTATGCTGGTAGAATAAAAGATTCAACAGGTAAATTTACACAAAGACCTGTTTTCAAACAGGGTTCAAATGTGGTAGAACCCGATTCCATTCGATTTAACTACAAAACACAAAAGGCATTAATATGGAATTCCCGTTCAGATCAAGGTGAATTTAGAGTATTGGCTGAAAAAACAAAAAAAGAAAATGATTCGGTTTACTTCTTACAAGGTGCCAAATTCACAACATCTAAAGACATTGACAATCCGGAATATTACTTTTATACCAATAAAATTAAATTAGTACCCAAGAAAAAAGTGGTAACGGGATTGACCCACATGGTAATTGCCGATGTTCCTACTCCAATTGCGGTACCTTTCGCTTTTTTTCCCATGACAGAGGAGAGTAGTTCCGGAATAATTGTACCTACATTTCAAGATACACGACGACAAGGTTATTCTTTACAAAACGGGGGCTATTATTTAGCTTTGAGTGATTATTACGATTTAGCAATTTTGGGAGATTATTACACCAATGGAAGTTATGCCCTCCGATTTCAATCAAGTTATGCCGTAAAATATAAGTTCAATGGTAATTTTAATATTCGTTTTGAAAATTTAATACAAAGTGAGCGTGGCTTTCCGGATTATACCAAATCAAACATCTACAACATTCAATGGTCTCATTCACAGGATGCCAAATCCAATCCATCCTCTCGATTTTCGGCATCAGTAAACCTTGGAAGTAGTCGATTTTTTCAACAGTCGCTCAATCAAATCAATGTGGGGTCAACTCTAAATAACAATTTGAGTTCGTCAATTTCTTATGCCAAAACCTTCAATTCTGTTCCCCAAGTGAATCTTTCACTTTCGGCAACACACAATCAAAATACCAGAACTCAAGAGATAAATATGACCTTACCCACTCTTCAAGCGAGTGTAGATCGAATTTTTCCTTTTGCACCCAAAAACGGAGTCAAAAAAGGATTTTTGAGAAATATTAACTTTCAGTACAATTTGAGAGGCGAAAACCGAATTACTACTACAGATTCACTATTTTTTAAATCGGAAATGTTTAGAGATGCTCAAAGTGGGTTTCAACACTCCATTCCGTTGAGCACCAACTTTAAAGTTTTCAGACATTTTAGTGTTTCTACCAGTGCCAACTACAATGAGGTATGGTATTTTAAAACCATCAATCGTAACTTTGACACCGATTTAAATCAGGTAGTTACACGAGACGTCAATGGGTTTGATGCTTTTAGAACCTACTCCTTTTCTACAAGCGTTGGAACCACTATTTATGGAACATTTAATTTTGGTGAAACCAAAAAAATTCAAGCCATCCGACATGTAATGCGTCCCTCAATTTCTCATAGTTATACGCCCAGTTTTGAGCAATACTATGATACCTATGCTTTAGATGCTTCGGGAAGAACCGCTCAATACTCGCGATTTGAAACCGGTATTTTTGGTGCTCCAAACAGCTCTTATGCAAATTCTATAGGATTCAATTTGAGTAACACTTTTGAAGCTAAAATGACAGATAAAGACAGTACCAAAACAGAGCCCAAAAAAGTGATGTTACTCAACCAATTAAACTTTTCTACGAGTTACAACATGGCAGCTGATTCTCTACGTTGGGCACCTATGCGAATGAGTGGTGGTACAACTCTTTTTGATAACAAAATGAATGTGAACTTTGCGGCAACACTAGACCCCTATGCCATAAATGCAGCAGGAAGAAGAATTGAAAAATGGAACATTGATAATGGCGGTAGTTTATTTCGAATGACAAGTGCTAATATGACAGTAAACTATTCCTTATCCAGTAGTGGAAAGGAAAAAAAGAAAAACACGCAAGGAGCCAGAAATGGGGGTCGAGAAGACGATCTATTTGGAACAAATACAGACTTTAGCGACAGAAGAGAGAGTCAGTTTGACGCGTCAGAGGAATCCGGAGAAGTCAGTCAGTTTTACAACGCTGAGTTACCATGGGACTTAACTTTTGCTTATTCTTTGACATATGGAAATAATTCCAGAGAGAAAAAAATAACCGGAAACTCGGTAATGATTTCAGGGAATGTTGATTTAACTCCCCGCTGGAAAATGGGGGTTTCTACCGGATATGATTTTGTGCAACAAGGAGTAACTTTTACTCAATTTCGATTTGAAAGAGATTTATTAAGTTGGAGAATAGATTTCAATTGGTCACCCTATGGAGAAAATGCCTTTTGGGGATTTTTCATAGGCATAAAATCTTCCGTACTTAGTGATATTAAGTGGGAAAAACGTTCTTTACCAGATAGACAATTACGATAACTTATGAAGAAAATAATACACACAACAGCAGCACCTGCACCAATAGGTTCCTACAACCAAGCGGTTATGGTAAACAACACCCTGTATACTTCGGGTCAGATTGCTATAAATCCTGAAAATGGAGAATTAATTATAGATTCGATTGAATCTGAGACTACTCAAGTGATGAAAAACTTGGAAGCTATTTTGAAAGCCGCAGATATGACATTTGAAAATGTTATAAAATCTACGATTTTTATTATGGATATGAATAATTTTGGTAGAATTAACCAAATTTATGGTTCCTATTTTAGTGAAGAAACGGCACCGGCACGTGAAACGGTTCAAGTAGCTTGTCTACCAAAAAATGTTAATATTGAAATTTCGGTTATAGCCGTTAAATTTTAAAATTAACGGATTCCATTTAACAACAACTGGGCAGTTGCTTCATTGGTTGCAAGCGGTATGTTGTGAACATCACAAACACGTATTAGCATATTTACATCAGCCTCATGAGGGTGACTCGAAAGAGGGTCTTTAAAAAAAAGAACCATTTTTGTTTTACCTTCGGCTACTCTACCAGCTATTTGAGCATCACCTCCTTGAGGTCCTGAAAGCATTTTTTTAACTTTAAATCCGGCCAATTCTGCTTTTGAACCAGTAGTTCCGGTAGCAATAAGTTTAATGGTATTTTGAATTAAAAATTCGCGATTTTTATTCAAAAATTGAACCATGTCTGCTTTTTTTCCATCATGAGCAATAATAGCAATTTCCATATGATTTTAGATAAAAAAACCACGTAAAAACGTGGTTTGTTCTTATTTATTTAGGATATGATAGGCAATCAAACCATCGATTGGTCTACGCAATACATTTCCAATTTTAATATCGTAATTGGTTAGAATCTCGGTAAGTTCATCTTTAAGGTAAAATGCAATAGAACCCACAAAATGAACAGGAACTTCCCTACAATTATCGTATTGCATTATATAATTTTTGGCAAATTTCTTGAGTTCTTTAAAAATAATTTTTTTACAAAAATCATTTTCTTTGTGTTTAATAATAAACTTAGCAAGAGTTGCTAGGTAGGCATTAGGATTGGGTTCTTTGTATAAATTGGCTTTTATATAATCGGCATCCAAATTAAATTCGGATTCAAACTCAAGAGCCAATTCTTTGGGCATTTTATTAAAGTAGTACCCTCTCAATAAATGTCTTCCAAATCGGTTTCCGGAGCCATCATCCATGGCTATATAGCCCAAAGATTGTACTTTTTGATGCAATACTTTCCCATCAAAAAAACTGCAATTGGAACCCGTACCCAAAATACAAACTATAGCTTCTTCGTTTTTAGGTGTAGTGGCATAAACAGCAGCATAGGTATCTTCATGAACCGTTATTTCGGCATTTTTGAAATATCCTTTGAAAACTTCGCTCAAAAAATTCTTCATCCTGTCTGTACCACAACCGGCACCATAGAAAAAGAGTTGTTTGGCTTTTTGTTTGTTTTGAGATATATCAAATTTATCATCCAGTCTACTGATAATTTGTTCTTTAGTTAAAACTTCCGGATTTAAACCCAAAGTTTGTGTAGTAAAAAGAACCTTACCTTCATCATCAATTGCAATCCAATCGGCTTTGGTAGATCCTCCATCAACTAATAATTTCATTTCTTTATGATTTAGTTATAAAAATCCCGCTTGAATAAAAATCAAACGGGATTTGAAAAAATTACAATTTGGCAATATGGATAGCTAAATCAATTAATTTGCTTGAATATCCATACTCGTTGTCATACCAAGAAACCAATTTGAAAAAGGTAGAGTTTAATCCAATACCGGCTTTGGCATCAATAATTGAAGTTCTTGGATCTGACACGAAATCTTGCGATACAACGTCATCTTCTGTAAAACCTAGAATACCTTTCAATTCATTTTCAGAAGCTTTTTTCAAAACTGCCATGATTTCATCATAAGAAGTTTCTTTGGCAACTTTTACGGTTAAATCAACCACAGAAACATCAGCAGTTGGAACCCGCATAGACATTCCGGTTAATTTTCCGTTTAATTCCGGAATTACTTTACCAACAGCTTTTGCGGCTCCGGTAGAGGCAGGAATAATGTTTAACAAAGCGGCTCTTCCACCTCTAAAATCTTTACGAGAAGGACCATCAACTGTTAACTGGGTAGCAGTGGTTGCGTGAATAGTGGTCATTAACCCTTCAACAATACCAAAATTGTCGTTGATAACTTTGGCAAGAGGAGCCAAACAATTGGTTGTACAAGAAGCATTTGAAACAATAGTATGAGCCGCAGTTGCACTTTGATGATTAACTCCCATTACAAACATAGGGGCATCTGCAGAAGGGGCAGAAATAACTACTTTTTTGGCACCACCATCAATGTGAGCTTGAGCGGTTTCTAGAGTTGTAAAAATACCTGTACATTCTGCAACGATATCTACATCTACTTTTTCATCGTCCCATTTAATTAGTTTAGGATCTCTCTCGGCAGTAACTCTTATGAATTTATCATTTACATAAAGTTGTCCGTCTTTTACTTCTACTTTACCATTGAATCTTCCGTGAACTGAATCATACTTTAAAAGATAAGCCAAATGCTCAACATCTAATAAGTCGTTGATGGCAACTACTTCTACATTGTCACGATTGAATGTTTCTCTAAAAACAATTCTTCCAATTCTTCCGAATCCGTTAATTCCTAATTTTACTTTTGACATTTTGTTTGTTTGTTTATGGCCTTTCGAAAAAACGAGAGGCAGATTATTATACAATTTTTTAATTACGTTGACATGATATCAGAAACTCTAAGGAGTTCCATATCTATAGGATAATGTCCTTTGATTGCCATTTCTAAGGGAGTGAGTGTTACTTCGTCTTGAAGAAGGCCTACCATGTAGTTCGATTTGCCTTCTAATAGAGATTCAACTGCTTTAACTCCCAATCTACTGGCAAGTACACGATCAAAACAAGATGGAGCTCCACCTCTTTGCATGTGACCAAGAACAGATACACGGATATCGTATTCGGGAAAATGTTGTTCGATGTAATCTTTTAGTTCAAAAACATTTTTACCCATTTTGTCCCCTTCGGCCACAACTACTATACTGGATGATTTACCAGAGGCTTTACTTTTTTGTAAAGATTCCAATAATCGATCTAAACCTAAATCTTCTTCCGGAATTAAAATTTCCTCTGCTCCAGCTCCAATCCCAGCGTTTAAGGCTATGTGACCGGCATCTCTTCCCATTACTTCAACAAAAAACAAGCGATTGTGTGAACTGGCTGTGTCTCTAATTTTATCAATACATTCTACAACAGTATTTAGTGCGGTATCATATCCTAAAGTATGGCTGGTACCGTAAATATCATTATCTATCGTTCCGGGTATTCCAATAACAGGAAACCCAAACTCTTTATTAAAAACCAAACCTCCGGTAAAACTGCCGTCTCCACCAATTACTACCAGAGCATCAACTCCTTCTTTAATTAAATTTGCATGAGCTTTTTGTCTACCTTCCGGAGTCATAAATTCTTTGGAACGAGCAGATTTAAGAATGGTACCTCCCTTATTCACTATGTTGTTAACGGAACGCGGCCCCATTTCTTTAAAATCGCCTTCTATCATTCCTTGATACCCTCTGTAAATTCCGATACATTCAATATTGTGGTATGCACAAGTTCTCACTACAGAACGAATAGCTGCATTCATTCCGGGTGAATCGCCACCGGAAGTTAAAACACCTACTTTTTTTATAGTATTATTCATTTTTATATGTTTATAATGTAAAGTTAGCAAAGAAATACGACTTAAAATAACACGAATTTATATAATTGGTAAATTAACCAAAAATCAAACGTTTTCGTTAATAAGTTTTATAAATGTGGAAATTGAGGTTTAAATAACTACTCCTCAGGAGCTCTTGAAGGATCTGTTTTGGGTTGTGAAGTTTTCACCTTTTTTCTTTCTGTAAATTTTATAAACTCAGGTGCAAAATCGGAATCCGGAAATTCATCCGAATTAGATTGTTCTTCTGTAACTTTGGCGTTCTTGAAAACTTTGGATATTAATTCTTTGAAGGTATCAAAATCCACTTGATACGAAACCCCTAAACCCTGAGTATAGCCTATACCTTCACCTATATAATTGATATCATTTTCTCTATTGAAAACTCTCATATTAAGAGTTCCGTCTTTGTTTACCCGATACAATATTTCTACATCACCTACTACAGCAGCATCATTAATCCCTCCAATGGGTACACCAAGATTACCATTTACCGATATTCTATCATTTAAATTAAACGATGTGGTTACTCCCACATTTCCATCTGTTTCTCTACCGGGAGTTCTATCGGCGGCAACATACCCTACACCAATATTGATTTTGCTTTCCTCGTCATTGAATATATTATCAAAAACACCACTAACGGTTTCAAAAAGATTGTTATACAATGCATTTTGCCCTACAGCTCCACCTTCCGGACTTAAAAAACTACCCGATGCTAAAAGATATAAGGCCTGAGTATTCCGCGTATCTTTATCGTCCAATTTGGTTTGAATTTCAGATTTTAGAACAGAGCTTATGGTTGGAAAATTAATATTAAAATCGGGTTCCGGATTTGTAATGGTACCATTGATTGCAATAGCAACCTCTACCGGTACTTTTTGGTTTACTGTGGTGTTGTTAAGCAATATACCGGGATTGGCTCGAGTTTCGTAAATCGCTTCCAAATTAAGTCTCGCTCTCATAGGATCGCCTTCCCAAACTATATTTCCATTCTTTTTTACGTCAAATTTTTTACTAACTAATCCTCTATATTTAAAATTATAAACTCCTTGTTCAACCATAAAATCTCCAAACATATTGAATTTGCCTAAAGTGTTTATTTGCAGTGACAATATACCTACCCCTCTACCCACCATATTGTGATTGGTTTCTTTGTCGAGTATAACTTCAATTTCGGCATTTTTGTTTATATCCAACTCAAAAACTAATTCTAAACCATTGTAATTTCTGCTTCCGGGTGATGAATTACTTCCCAAATTGTACTTTTCTTCTTTAGTAACAAAATGAATAAAACTTTTATCACCAACGGATTGCACATCAGAAATAGGAATTTTTATAGCAGTACCTTTTTCAGACTTGGCATTAACCGCTATCAACAAAGCATTTGTTGGGCCTGTAATAGAGGCATTCCCAGAAATAAAAGCTTTTCCGTAATAATAGGCATCATCTGAGTCTTTTGTATCCAATACAGCCAAATAATTTGAATTTACTTCCAAATCGAGTTTCCAATCGGATAAATTAGAGTGACGTATATTTCCGGACAAAGTTCCTTTAGACTTGTATTTTGTATCTGTTAACTCAATGTTGCGAATTAAAAATTGTCTTTCGGTTAGGTCGACTATAGCATTGGGCTGGAGTTGGTAATCTACATTTAAATAGGGAACTGTTAAACCTGCATTATTAAAAAACAAACGTCCGTTCATTTCCGGATTTGAAAGATTTCCTTTAAAATTGGCACTACCTGAAACCAAACCTCTTATATTCGAAATAACTTCACCACCAATGGCTCCAAAAGCTCCAATGTTGAAATTATTTAGCTTTAAGTCCAGATTTAGATTTGGATTTTGGTTATCAAAAGTTACCAAACCGTCAATTAAAAAACTCTCTAAATCTTTGTTACGTAAGGAAGAAGATACCTCAAACGACTTTAAATCATCGGTCCCGGTAATATCTAAACTCAAGTTTCCTAAAGCAATGGAATTAATTTTTAGGTCATTCACATCCAAAGATGCATAGGGCTCATAATTGGTAAAAATTTGTTTGAAATTTATTTGTCCGTCTAAATTTCCTTCTACCATAACATTATCTATATCGGGAATTATTTTTCCGAGATTTACATTATCAAAAGCTAATGACAAATCTTTTTCATTCTTACTTAAAAGACCGTTGAGTGAAACTTTTTGATTTTGATGCGTAAGAACCAAAGCATCAAAATTGAAATTTTTAAATTCTTTATCAAAAATGATTTTGTTTCTATTGTTATTGGTCTCATTCAAATTCCATAGATAATCTTTAAAATTCAATTCAGATTTTAAAAATCCAACTACGCTATTTGAGTTTTCATCAAGAGTATGATAGGCATCTATATTGTAATAATCTTCCAATTTTTTACCTCCTTTAAACTCGGTTCGAATAAACATTGAGTCTTTTTGAGTTACATTTATCAAATTGAAATCGGCAATTTTATACCACTTTGATTTTAACGAATCGACACTAACATAGGTATTAAATAATGGGTTTTTGTTATCCAAATAAGCGGCTACTTTTTCAAATTTAATTTCATTGAGAGAAATTTCGGGAGATTCAAAATTCAATTTAAAATCATTGGTATCCGAATTCATATTACCCCTAACAAATGTATTGGGACTTAAGGTTAAGGAAGGGAAGAAAATCTCTACAATTTTATTGAATATCGAAAAATTAAATTTGAGATATTGCCCTTTTCTTACCTTGTTGGGCTTGTAATTTGTATAAATACTACCCAATGCATTTTCTATGATATCCGGCACATCATAAAAATCAAATTTTCCAACTACTTTACCTTCTACTATATCTGGAGAATTTATGGTTATAGTTCGCTCTCTATTGGCATCAAAAGAAGAAACCAATTTAAAATTATCAAAAATATAGATATCTTTTACATTTTGATAAGAAGTTTGCTCTACCAAAACTTCTCCGTGTAAATTATCTATACTATTCCCAATCAGGTTACTGTAAACTTTTCCTTTAAATACCGAGATGCTGTCTTTCATAAACTGCAAAGCGTGTAGATTGGCATAATCTATTTGAGTCGTAAATTTGTAAATATTTTCATTCTTTGAAACATCTACTACTCCATCAAATTCCATGAATAAGTTGGGATCGTTGACATTGACTTTTCCGGAAAAAATGGGCTTTTTAAAATTACCGTCTACTACAATTCCGGTATAATTGTATTGGTTGTATTGAAGTAAAGATAGAGCTCCTCTGATACGCGTATCTATATATTGTTCTGTAAATCCTTTTCCATTAACTTTAGCATCCAGCGAAACCAATCCAATATCTTTTCTATTAATTAAAGTCCCTACGTCAAATGCTTTGAGTTTAACCATTCCTTCATAAGAGGCATTGTCTATATTCTGGGTATTCGATATAATTAAATTTGATTCCAAACCGCCTAAAGAAGTTTGCATATCTATATCTGCAACAATTGATTGTGTAGAAACTTGTGTGGTTCCGGTAATTGTAAATTGACCCATTTTAGCCAAAGAACTAGGTAGTGATTTTCCCAAAATATTGGGCAAAAGTCTTATTAAATCTTGGTAATTTGAAGTAACTTTTTCAAATGAGCCTTCCATATAAAAACTTTGATCATTTTTGGAAAACAAATTTTGAAAGTTTACTTGTCCATAGATTTCAGAGTTAAATTGATCAACCAGTTTTAAGTTTTCGGCTGTAAAATTATTTAAGGTTCCTGTTAAATGAGTACTTAAAACAAAAGAATTGTTTCT
Organism: Flavobacterium sp.; assembly: GCF_036759525.1. GTDB lineage: Bacteria > Bacteroidota > Bacteroidia > Flavobacteriales > Flavobacteriaceae > Flavobacterium. The sequence continues at coordinate 63,450 of NZ_DAIOUN010000002.1, forward strand.
TCCTAACTCTTTATAAAAATAATAAATATCATTTGTTGAAATTACAGCATTATCCAATTGAACATCAAACACCACTTTATTATTGAAATCTGAAAAATCCTCACGTTTGTATTTCAGAACTACCGCACCTTCAAGAGATGAATTTGAGGTTTTGGTCTTAAGATTATTAAGTATAATATTTTTTTTGGTATAAGTAAAATCTGCATCCAATTCATTAACTTTCAATCCTCTAAAATCTTTAAAAGACATGTTTTGAATTAAAGAAGTTACATCTGATCCTTTAATTTTAAAATCCAATAAAGTGGCATTTAGGTCTAAAAAATCAACATCTTTAACCACTTCTTTGTTTTCATCCAGCATGATAAAACGGCTGTTTTTCAAGTCAATTCGATCGGCTTTAAGTAAAAATTTTCCCGAGGAAGGTTTTCCATCATCAAATGCAGCAACAAAACGATCTAAATTGGTTTCAGATTCGTTTTTATAGTGTTTCAATTTGAATAAAAAACCATCCATTTGTGCCGATCCAAATAATAAGTCACCTTCATACAATCTCTTGTAGTCCGAAATTGATGTTTTAAATCTGGTAATATAAAATAAAGTATCTTTGTGGTGATCTCTTACCAACACTTGTTTCAATTTCACACCACCAAAAACCGTAACCGAAACTTTTTGTATGGTAATATCAGTTCCAAAATCATTGTTGATTTTTTCGGTAATTACACTGCCAATTTTAGTTTGTACAAAAGGTAAAGAAAGAGTGAACCCTAATAGTAGAATTAGGAGTAAAAAACCCACGAAGAGGCGTATAAGTATTTTACGAAACTTTTTAATTGGTGTTGGTATTAAAATTTGTATAACATGCTTGTAATTTGCTATTTTTACAACAAACAAAAATAGTTAAATGAACTGAAGAAAATCAAGATTTATTTAATCTATTACAAGTAACAAATATAATTCAATTTTCGTGCCTTTTTATGTCAGAAAAAAAAGTAAATATTTTAGCTATAGAAAGTTCCTGTGATGATACTGCAGCAGCCGTACTTCAAAATGATAGCGTTCTTTCCAATCTTGTAGCCCGACAATCTATACATGAAGAATATGGTGGAGTAATACCGGAGTTGGCTTCAAGAGCACACCAGCAAAATATAGTTCCGGTTGTAGAAATGGCTTTACGCAAAGCAGGAATAGATAAAAAAGACCTTGACGCTATAGCTTTTACTCAAGGACCGGGCTTAATGGGTTCGCTATTGGTGGGAAGTTCTTTTGCCAAATCATTGGCCATGGCATTAGAAATTCCGTTACTAGCCGTGCATCACATGCAAGCACATATCTTGGCACATTTTATTCATGAAGACGGTTATGATAAACCGGAATTCCCATTTTTAGCCCTCACCATTTCGGGCGGTCACACACAAATTGTTCAAGTAAACGACTTTTTTTCCTTTAAAGTTATTGGTGAAACTACAGATGATGCGGTTGGAGAAGCCTTTGATAAAACCGCTAAAATCTTAGGACTTCCCTATCCGGGCGGGCCTTTAATTGACAAATATGCCGCATTGGGAGATTCAAAAAAATTTGCATTTACTAAACCTAAAGTAAGCGGATTGGATTTTAGTTTTTCCGGATTGAAAACACAAATATTATATTTTATCCAAAAAAACATGCAACAAAATCCGGAGTTTGTAACTCAAAACCTCAATGATATTTGTGCATCAGTACAACAAATCATAATTGATATCCTAATGGATAAAATAAAATTGGCTGTACATGAAACCGGCATCAATAGAGTTGCCATAGGAGGTGGTGTTTCTGCAAATTCGGGAATAAGAAACACTCTAAAAGAAGCCGAAACAAAATACGGATGGAAAACTTACATTCCAAAATTTGAATATACAACAGACAACGCAGCTATGATTGGAATTGTTGGATATTACAAATTCATGAATCAAAAATTTGAGAGTACAAATGTGGTTTCGAAAGCCCGAATTGAAATGTAATGCAGTTATTTTATAATCCATCCGCATCAAATTCTTCTTTGAGCTTCACTTTTGAGAAAGAAGAAAGCAAACATATACATAAAGTATTACGAAAGGCTATTGGCGATATATTATTTGTAACCAATGGATTAGGTAGTTTATTTGAGACTGAAATAATTTCTATTTCCGATACCAAATGTAATGTAAAAGTTTTGCAAGTAAAAAACTATGAAGCTCCAAAATTTAAAATTCATTTGGCAGTTGCTCCCACCAAAATGAATGATCGTTTTGAATGGTTTTTAGAAAAAGCAACAGAAATTGGAATACAAGAAATAACCCCTGTTTTTTGTAATCGTTCTGAACGAAAAGCCATTAATTCCGAACGCTTTGAAAAAGTTATTTTGGCAGCAATGAAACAATCCAATCAATATTTTTTGCCACGTCTAAATCAACCAATCAAATTATCTGAGTTCCTGAAGAAGCCTTTTAAAGGGCAAAAATTTATAGCTCATTGTGAAGAGTCAGACAAGAGTCAGCTTTTCCAAGAGTGCCTTCCAAAAATGGATTATCACTTATTGATAGGTCCAGAAGGCGATTTTACATCAGATGAAATACAAACAGCCATAAAACACGACTTTATTCCTGTTTCGTTGGGCAATACCCGATTACGTACCGAAACGGCTGCAGTAGTAGGATGTCACATTTTAAATTTAAAAAATGAAAATTAGAACCAAATACGTGATGAAAAAAATCATCCTTTTAGTATTCTTAGGATTTTCAACTCTAAGCAATGGGCAAGAAATTGCATTGCTTAAATACAATGGTGGAGGTGATTGGTACGCCAATCCAACATCTTTACCCAACTTAATTAAATTTTGTAACAAATCCATTCAAACCAAAATCAATCCCAAACCGGGAACTGTAGAGCCGGGTAGTTCAGAACTGTTTTCCTATCCATATGTACATGCAACCGGACATGGAAACATTGTTTTTAGTGATGCCGAAATTATGAATTTGAGAAATTATTTAAATTCAGGCGGATTTATTCATTTTGATGACAATTATGGTATGGATGTTTATGTGAGAAGGGAAATAAAAAAATTATTTCCCAATCAAAATTTAGTTGAGATACCTCAAAATCATCCCATTTTTCAAAAACCGTATTCATTTCCAAACGGTATCCCCAAAATTCACGAACATGAAAATGAAAAACCTCAAGCTTTAGGAATCTTTATAAACAACAGATTGGTTCTCCTATACACCTTTGAAACCGATTTAGGCGATGGTTGGGAAGATGAAGAAGTTCACAACAATCCACCCAATGTAAGAGAAACAGCTTTAAAAATGGGTGCAAATATACTTTATTACATTTTCAATAATTAAAGTTAAAAAATAACATATTTAATTAAAATTGTTAATAACTTTTTGAATGTGTCGTTATAACACATTCAATAATGTATAAAATTGCAATAAATTAACATATTTTAACTATTAACCACGAAATTTTAATTAATTATGAAAAAAATCTTAGTTTTAGCATCTGCCCTGCTATTTGTATTAGGATGCTCCAAAGAGGAATCTACTAAGTTAGACGAAAAAAGTGCAGTTCACTTTGCTGCACAAAGAGGTTGTGGATCTATGCATGTGCTGGATGAACAACTGAAGAGTGACCCTAGTTTGGGAAGTAGAATGCGAGAAATTGAAACTTTTACGCAAGAAGCTATTGCAAGTAATCGTTTGGTAAACGGAGTAATCGAAATTCCGGTTGTTGTAAATGTACTTTATCGTACAGCTGCAGAAAATATATCTTTAGCTCAAATACAATCACAAATTGATGTATTAAATCAAGATTTTAACGGACAAAACCCTGATTTTAATTTAGTCCCAGCTGATTTTTCTGGTGTTAAAGCCAATGTTGGAATACGTTTTGTTCTAGAACAAGTAATCCGAAAATCTACTACAAAAACATCTTGGGGCACAAGAGACGATATGAAAAACGCCAGAAAAGGAGGTATTGCAGCTACAAGTCCTGCTACAAATCTAAACATGTGGGTATGTACTATTGGAGGTGGAATATTAGGTTATGCCCAATTCCCTGGTGGAAGTTTATCTACAGACGGTGTGGTAATCGACTCTAGATATTTTGGAAATACCGGTACGGCAACAGCTCCATTTAACAAAGGTAGAACAGCTACTCACGAAGTAGGACACTGGATGAATTTACGCCATATTTGGGGTGATGCAACTTGTGGAAATGACTTTGTGGCAGATACACCTGTACACAATGGTCCAAACTATGGATGCCCATCTCAACCTCATTTTTCAACTTGCTCAGGAACTCCAAGAGAAATGACAATGAACTATATGGATTATTCTGATGATGCTTGTATGTATATGTTTTCAAACGGTCAAAAAAGCAGAATGTTAGCCATATTTGCTGCTGGAGGTCCAAGAAATTCATTTGCTCAATAAGTTCTTGCAAATATTTTATAAAAACTCGTCTTTTAATGGCGAGTTTTTTTATTTTTATGCAAACTTAATTGGTTATGATAACTTCAAAAATAATTGCTAATGGCCTATTACGAGCTCTAGGGATATTGGTTTTAATTGGCTTAGGTTTGTATTTTTTGTATACCATTCAAACGGTTATAATTTATTTAATTGGTGCATTGGTATTTTCTTTGATTTGCAATCCTATAGTAGAACTTTTAAAAAAAATGAAGTTCAGTAATTTTTGGGCAGTTGTAATTACACTACTCTTTTTTGTCTTCCTGTTAATCCTATTTAGCCTTTTGTTTGTTCCTTTGATTTCTACTCAAGTTCAAAGTTTATCATTACTAAACCGCGATGAAATACAGCATAATTTCAGTGTTATTTATTCTGATTTCATATTATACCTCAATCAGCATGATTTAGCGTTAGAAAGTGTCTTTAAAGAATTGGATGTTGCCTCAACCTTAAACTTTAATTTTATCCCTTCAATTTTAAATCATTTCTTTAGCACCCTGAGTTCAATAGGCATTGGAATAGCAACTGTTTTTTTTATTACATTTTTTATACTAAAAGACAAAACTGTATTTTGGATAAGTTTTCAAAAAATAATTCCTGACAAGTTTGAAGATGAAATTTTAAACTCGATTCAAAAAATTTACCATCTTTTATCCCGCTATTTCATAGGATTGTTACTTCAACTTTTCATTGTTTTTATTTTATACTTTATTGTTTTAGCCGTTTTCGATGTAAAAAATGCTTTAATCATTGCGTTTCTATGTGCTATTTTAAACATCATACCTTACGTAGGTCCATTAATAGGGACATTTTTGGCTGCTACTCTTACGCTTATTGGTGGAATTGGATCAGACTTTCAAACCGAAATGCTTCCCACAACGATTTACGTAGTAATTGGTTTTTTTATCGTTCAAATTATAGACAACAATGTAAATCAACCCCTCATTTTTTCAAATAGTACTAAATCACACCCTCTGGAAATATTTTTGGTAATTTTAATTGCCGGATTTATATCCGGAATTACAGGAATGATAATTGCTGTTCCATTTTACACCATTATAAAAGTATTGGCTAAAGAATTTTTTCCAAATAATAAAATTGTGAAAGTTATTACACGAAAAATTTAGAACTCCTTTCCTCAATGTCAAAAGATTATTTGCTACAAGATGCAGTTCAATCATTTATTAAATCCAAAGTAGGTATTCCTATATCCGAAATTGCTTTACAAAAAAACCCATTTCCGGAAATTGATTGGAAATTAATTCTGGAACAAATTGAAAGCCGAGAAAAGTCGAAAACAAAATTACCTTCATGGTTTTCAAGAGAAAAAATAATTTATCCACCCAAAATTTCAATAGAGCAAACTTCTTCAGAGGAAACCGCACGATATAAAGCTTCTTTGGTTCAAGGTGATACATTAATAGATTTAACCGGAGGTTTTGGGGTTGATTGCTATTACTTTGCACAAAAAATTAAATCTGTTTTTCATTGCGAGCAAAACCTGGATTTATCTGAAATTGTTGCCTCGAATTTTAAAAATCTTGGAATCAATAACGTAAAATTTTATAAAGGCAACAGTAATGATTTTATTCACAATATAAAAGAAAAAACAGATTGGATTTATATTGATCCTTCTCGAAGAAACTCTAGTAAAGGGAAAGTTTTTCTATTACAAGATTGTGAACCCAATGTTCCGGAAATGTTGGAAACTTATTTTGAAATCAGTTCAAATATTCTTTTAAAAACAGCTCCTTTGTTAGACATTTCGGCCGGTTTAAAAGAAATTCAAAATTGTAAAGAAATCCATATTGTGGCATTGAATAATGAAGTAAAGGAATTACTTTGGGTTTTAGAAAAAAATTTTACCGGTCACCCCCTTTTGAAAACCATTAACTTGAATAACAAAAAAGAGGAAGTTTTTGAATTTTATTTAAATCAAAACCGAACGGAACCGATCTACAGTGAACCTTTAAAATACTTATATGAACCCAATGCTGCTATTATGAAATCGGGGGGCTTTAAAGAATTGGCTTTGGCCTTTAATTTATATAAACTGCATCCCAATTCCCACCTATACACTTCAAACGAACTTGTACCCTTTTGTGGTCGCGTTTTCGAAATAAATCATTTTTTTGATTACCAAAAAAACAATATGAAAACCTTTTTACAAAACACAAAAGCCAATATAACCACCCGGAATTTTCCGGAAACTGTAGAGAATTTGAAAAAGAAGTGGAAAATCAATGATGGCGGAACCGACTATTGTTTTTTTACAACCTATGGGAATGAATTAAAAATTGTTTTACTTTGCAAAAAAATATAATAATGGTATTCCGATTTCTTTTCGTTTGTTTTCTCCTTTTTCAAACTTCTTTATGGTCCCAAAAAAAATGTGATTTTACAGAAAACATTACAGATAGCTTAGGTACATTACGAACCACAAAAGAGATTTTAATGTATGAACGTGTTTTTGGAAACAACGAAAATTTCTTGTTCTTTTCGCTATCCAATAGCAATGGAGTCCCTTTTTTAACTTTACAAAACATTCAAAAAAATAATGAATTTATAAAAGCTCTTTGTATAGATCCCAATTCTAAAATCTACCTGAAACTAGAAAACGGTAAAATAATTACGCTACTTCACACCGAAACCGAAAACTGCGGTAATTTTTTTAGAAATGACGAACGAAATGTACGGATTGTAACCGCTAATTTTCTTTTTTTGAAGAATACCATAGAAGAACTTCAGAAAAGTCCTATTGAACTGATTCGGGTTAAATACAGCACCGAAACAAAAGACTATATGATTAAAAAAGAGTTAGATTCCGAAATCTTAAAAACATTTAGTCGTCCAGCTAATTTTTTTATTGATTTCTTACACTGTGTAGTAGATAATTAATCTTTACAATCCCACTTAAAATTGGCTACTGAGAAGCCGGGTTCAACAGGAAGATTATAATGCCACCATTCGGATTGAAACATTTTAAATCCAACTTGTACCATTACATTGCGGAGCATTTCTCTATTTTTCAAAACTTCCGGCTTTAGTTTCAAATAATCATGTGAAGCTTCTGAACCAAAGTAGTCAAATTCAGTACCCATATCCAACTCTTGTCCATTCACATCTACCAAAGTAATATCAACTGCACCTCCTCTATTGTGAATAGATCCTTTGGCGGGATCGGCAACATAAATTGGATTAGGCACAATTTGCCACATTTTCTTTTGAACATCTAAAGGACGATAACAATCGAAAAGCTTTATTTTGTAACCTTTTTCTTTTAATAAATCTTGAGCTTCAATTAATTTTTTAACCGTTTTAAATCTCAAATAACATGAGGCACAATCGTAAACCTTTGCTTTTAAAAAATTATTTTCAGTGGCATATCGTAAATCTAAAATAAATGCTGATGAATATTCCGTTAGATTAACAAATGTAGTGTCATGAACAGGTTGATTTTGAGATTTCTCAGTACTTTGAGCTTGTAACGTCAAACTCATTAAAATAGAAAACCAAAAAAAATAAAATGATTTAATGTTCATATTCCCTTTTAAATTAAAACTAATCTAAAAACTCAGACCAATATTGATGGATAAGCTCTTGATGTTGGTTGTAAAATAAAACAGCCTTTTCTCTAGACCTAAAAGCTAAAAACTGAGGAAGTACCGAAATTCCAAAATAAGCTGTAAAAACCCCATCATTTTGTTGTGGAAAAATAACATAATTGTCTAGATGATTATGCCAACCACTTTGAAAAGATTTCAATAATTGAGACAATTGGGCTTTTGCCAATGCTGATTTAGCTTGAGCCTCTGTAGCAAATACATTTTTGTTTTCCTCGTTAGTTGGTCTATTTTCATAAACTTCAATTTTTGAAAAACTATCAATATAAAAGCCATTTACTTCACTCAAATCCATCCAAGAGGAAACGAGTTTGGGATTTTCTTCTAGGTATTTTTTTAACCAGTCAATCTCTTCCAGATTTTTTTTCTGCAAGAGCTCAAGTGCATTCAATCGGTTAATAAAGTTTAATTTTTCTTCGGGTGACATAGTACAACCTTATTTCAATAAAGTAAAAAATTGTATAGAGTAGTTTGGGGCCACAATACCAATTTGAAAAACGTCGAAATTTAGGATTTTCTTTCCAAATAGGAAACGATTCTACTTAAAAAGTAAATTTAATCGATGAATACCTCGAAAAATAAAAAACGGCAAGCTATACAGGGATAAAAAACAAAAAAACCATTCAAAATATGAATGGTTTTAATGTGATCCAGTCAGGATTCGAACCTGAGACCTACTGCTTAGAAGGCAGTTGCTCTATCCAGCTGAGCTACGAGACCTAAAATTGTTATCGTCGGGGTGGCAGGATTCGAACCTGCGGCCTCCTGCTCCCAAAGCAGGCGCGATAACCGGGCTACGCTACACCCCGAAAAAAAAAAGCGGAGAGACAGGGATTCGAACCCTGGCATCGGTTACCCGATGACAGATTAGCAATCTGCTCCGTTACCACTCCGGCACCTCTCCTATTCTGCAAAGAACTTGACTTTTTTTGCGGTTGCAAATGTAACTTAACATTCTAAACTTTACAACTATTTCAGGTGTTTTTTTACTAATTTTTTTGTTTTTGCAACAAATGGGTTTAAAGTCAGATACATACAAATTTAAAGAAAATGAAATTGTTTGAATTATTAAATACAAATGAAACAAATTAGATGTTTAAAAATTAACCCTTATCTATTGAAAAAATGAAATTATTCTACTAAAAATAGCTCCAAAATGGTTAAATTCGCAAAATAAACAAACAAACTAAATAAGTATCATGAGCTCAAAAGTAGTAATAGTATCAGCTGTACGTACACCTATAGGAAGTTTTATGGGTGGATTATCAACCGTTTCTGCTCCACATTTAGGTGCGGCAGCCATTAAGGGTGCACTTTCTAAAATCAATCTAGACCCCAATTTGGTAGATGAAGTTTTAATGGGGCAAGTTGTTCAGGCTGGAGCCGGACAAGCACCTGCAAGACAAGCAGCATTGCTAGCGGGATTACCCAATACAGTTCCTTGTACTACTGTTAATAAAGTTTGTGCCTCAGGAATGAAAGCGGTGATGCAAGCCGCTCAAGCCATTCAATCCGGCGATGCCGAAATTATAATTGCTGGGGGTATGGAAAATATGAGTTTGATTCCTCATTACACACATTTGAGAAATGGAATTAAATTTGGCCCTACCACTTTGATAGATGGTATGCAAAAAGACGGATTAACCGATGCTTACGACAATAACGCTATGGGAGTATGTGCCGATTTGTGTGCTACTGAATACGGGTTTACACGTGAAGACCAAGATCAATTTGCAATACAATCCTATAAAAAATCGGCTAAAGCTTGGAATGAAGGCAAATTTGATGCAGAAATTGTTCCGGTATCTGTTCCGCAAAGAAGAGGTGAGCCAATTGTTGTTTCAAAAGATGAAGAATTCACCAACGTTAAATTAGATAAAATTCCAAGTTTAAATCCCGCCTTTACAAAAGACGGAACGGTGACTGCTGCCAATGCTTCAACTATCAACGATGGAGCTGCTGCTTTGATATTAATGAGTGAAGAAAAAGCGATAGCATTGGGTCTAAAACCTTTGGCATACATCAAAAGTTATGCAGATGCTGCTCAGGAGCCCAAATGGTTTACCACTGCACCGGCAAAAGCTCTCCCAAAAGCAGTAGCTAAAGCCGGAATTACACTTGACTCAATTGATTATTTTGAATTTAACGAAGCGTTTTCTGTAGTTGGGTTAGCCAATGCCAAAATACTCAATTTGAAACCCGAAAAAATTAATGTAAATGGTGGTGCTGTTTCTCTTGGGCATCCGCTGGGTTGCTCCGGTGCACGCATCATTGTAACTCTAATTCATGTTTTACATCAAAACAATGCCAAGTTAGGAGCTGCAGCCATTTGTAATGGAGGTGGTGGTGCATCTGCTATTGTAATTGAAAAAGACTAATACATTAAAAATAAAGATTCTCCTGAATGTACGGAATTTGTAATTTAGCTATTATTCCTTTGCGAAATGAACCCAATGACAGAAGCGAACAAGTTTCTCAACTATTATTTGGTGAATTTTTTGAAGTTTTAGAACAACAAAAACAATGGTTAAAAATTAAATTACATTTTGACCAATACGAAGGATGGATTGATTCTAAACAATGTAGATTCATTTCAAAAAGCGAGTTTACCGAATTAGTTACAAACGGAGAAATTTACAGTAATGACCTGGTAGAGTTTGTTACAGGTGATATGGAATCCTTACTGCCAATTCCCTTAGGTTCATCCCTTTCGTTTTTAAATATTGAATCTGTCAATTCAACTAATTTTAAATTTGAAGGACTCAAGACTACGGGAATTAAACCAAAAACCGAACTTCTCAAAACGGCTTTTCTGTATTTAAATGCTCCATATTTGTGGGGAGGAAAATCGCCATTTGGCATAGATTGTTCCGGTTTTACGCAAATGGTATACAAAATTAATGGATATTCGCTTTTTAGAGATGCTTCTCAACAAGCTACACAAGGAGAAGCGTTGAGCTTTATTGAAGAAAGTGAACCCGGAGACTTAGCTTTCTTTGATAATGACGAAGGTAAAATTATACATGTTGGTATTGTCATGAAAGATAATTATATCATACATGCCAGTGGAAATGTAAGAATAGATCGCTTGGATCATTTGGGGATTTATAATGCCGAAACCAACAGACATACGCATAAACTTCGGGTTATAAAGAAAATTATTTAAAGAATAAAATAGCTAAAAAAAAGACCAACTTTAAGTTGGTCTTTTTTGTTTGAATATTATTCAGCTGATTTTTGTTTTTTCATATCCGATTTATTTATCGTATCTGCCATAATAGGTGTTGCAATAAATAACGAGGAATAAGTACCTACTAAAATACCTACCAAAATAGCGAACACAAAACCTCGTATGGTTTCACCACCTAAAATAAAGATGGCAAGCAAAACGATAAGTGTAGTTAATGAAGTATTGATAGTTCTACTAATTGTAGTATTCAATGCTTTATTTACTATTGTATTAAAATTACCTGATTCGTGAGAACCTAAAAATTCTCTTACTCTATCAAATACGATTACTGTATCGTTTAATGAGTAACCAATAACTGTTAATATAGCTGCAATAAAAGCTTGGTCGATTTCCATGTTGAAAGGTAGATACTTCCAAAATATAGAATAAATACCCAATACAATTATTACATCATGGAAAACAGCACCTACAGCTCCAAGAGAAAATTGCCATTTTCTAAAACTAATTAATAAATATAAAAACACAACAAACAAAGAACCTAAAACAGCCCAATAAGAGTTCGTTTTGATATCCTCAGCAATAGTTGGTCCTACTTTAGTTGATTGTAAAACACCCAATTCTTTTCCATCATAGTTTGTTACAAATTCATCATAACTTGTATTTGGAAAATACGATTTTAGACCATCATATAATTTTTGGTTCACCTCTTTATCTACTCCTTCACCTTCTTCGGCAACTTTATATTTGGTTGTAATTTTCAACTGATTACCGGTTCCAAAAGTTTTGGCTTCAACATTGGTCTCAAATGCTTTTGTGAGCAAACTGCTAATTTCTGAAGCTTTAACTTCTTTATCAAATCTAACTTGAAAAGTTCTACCTCCTACAAAATCTACACCTTGATTCAATCCATTAACAAAGAATAAAGAAACCAAAGAAACTATTACTAATACACTTGAAATAGTATAAGCAATTTTTTTCTTAGACAAAAAGTCAATATTCATATTTTTAAACCAATTGTGAGACATTGGTGTAGAAAAAGTCAATTTGTGGTTTTTATTTACACTCCAATCCAAGATTAATCGAGTAATAAAAATAGAAGTAAATAATGAGGTTCCAATACCAATTAATAAAGTAGTGGCAAATCCTTTAATTGGACCTGTTCCAAAAACCAATAAGATTAATGCTGTTAAGGCTGTTGTTATATTGGCATCAAAAATAGAAGACATTGCTCCTTTCCAAGTAAATGCATAATTTACAGCTTCATCTAATGTTTTACCTGAGTCTAATTCTTCTTTGGCTCGTTCAAAAATAATTACGTTAGCATCTACTGCCATACCTATAGTCAATACAATACCTGCAATACCCGGTAAAGTCAATACAGCACCAAGACTGGCTAATATTCCAAAGATAAACAATATGTTCACCAACAAAGAAATATTGGCATAAACACCCGATTTACCATAATACATAATCATCCAAAGGACAACTAAGAACATACCTATTATAAAAGATAACATTCCGTTATCAATAGCTTCTTGACCTAATGAAGGTCCAACTACGTCAGATTGAACAATATCGGCAGCCGCCGGTAATTTACCTGCTCTAAGAACGTTGGCTAAATCTTTTGTTTCGTCAATAGTAAAATTTCCTGAAATTTCTGAACGTCCTCCTGCTATAGGTCCTGAGGAAACTCCAGGTGCCGAATAAACGATATTATCTAGCACAATAGCGATACTACTTTTTTGTGTAAAAGCCTTACCTGTCAATTCTTCCCATTGTTTTGCCCCTTTACCATTCATTTGCATTGTAACAGATGGCTTACCAAATTGGTCAAAAGATTCACGGGCATCAACCACTACTCCACCACTAATTGGAGCTTGATTACTTCGGTCTGATTTTAAAGCATACAATTCTACCGCTTCAATTTGTTCTTTTTTATCATTTGTAATTGAAGTAGGTTTACCCCATACAAAACGAGCGTATCTCATTTCCGGAGTTAAAAGTGCTTTACTTGAATCTCTATTCAGATAACCGTTGATTACAGCAGTATCTTTTGGTGCAAAATAACCAAGAACCGGTCCACCACCGTAAGATAACATTTTATCAAACAAAGGATTGTTTCCTGTGGCATTGGCCAATGAGTCCTTGGAAGTATTTGTTATAAGTGAATCGATACCTGTTTTTTGGGCCGTTTCTTTAACTTCTACTTTTACTTCAGTTGCTTTTAAAGCCTCATTTACGCTTCCTAAATAGGGAGCAACTTCTTCAAATTTATAGGTTTCCCAAAATTCCAATTGTGCCGTACTTTGCAATAATTTTTTAATACGGTCTACGTCTTTTGCCCCTGGTAATTCAACCAAGATTCTTCCAGACTCACCCAATTGTTGAATATTAGGTTGAGTAACACCAAATTTATCAATACGCTTTCTTAATACTTCAAACGCACTCAAAACGGATTCGTTAACCTTTCTTTTGATAACTGCTTTCACTTGAGCATCAGACATTTTAAGGTCAATCTCTCCATCTAAATTTTTGTTGAAAAAGATATCAGGTGAAGCTAATTTTACTTTACCATTGGAAGCTGCATCAAAAGCTTCAAAGAATGCATCAATATAAGTTTGATTCCCTTTTAAATTGGTAGTAGCATCGGCTAAAGCCTTATTAAAAACCGGATCTTGAGAATTGTTTGCCAATCCTTTTAGAATATCCTTCACAGAAATTTGAAGAATTACATTGATACCTCCTTCTAAGTCAAGACCTTTGTTGATTTGTTTTTCTTTAACTTCATTGAAGGTAAATGAGGCAAATCCTAAATTTAATACTTCAACTCTACCAATAGAATCGAGGTATTTGATTTCTTTTTGAACATCTCCTCCAGAAGCCGCTTTTGCATCTGCCTTAACTTTATTGGCAACAAAAGTGAATGAAAGTTGGTAAATACATACCAATGCAAATAGAATTGCGAAAAATTTAATAAGTCCTTTACTCTGCATTATTACTCGAATTAATTAATTTTTGTGGGTTATGATTTTGATTTACAATAAATAAACGAATTTTAACAATTCATTTCAATTTTATAAAACGTGCAAATATATAATTATGAATAGGATTAACCAATTAATTTACGCATTAATCTAAAAAAAAGACTGCATAAAATGCAGTCTTTTAATAAAATTGTTAACTTGATTAAGCCAATACTGATTTTAAATCACCATTCATAGCTCTTACAGCATCTGCACTTTTAGCAAATTTAGCTTTTTCTTCATCGTTTAAATGAACATCAACTATTTTTTCAACTCCATTTTTACCTATGATACAAGGTACTCCAATACAAATATCTTGTTGACCGTATTCTCCTTCTAAATAGACAGAACATGGAATCATCTTCTTTTGATCGTTAAGAATACTATCTACCAAGTAAGCAACTGAAGCTCCAGGTGCATACCAAGCAGAAGTTCCTAATAATGCGGTTAAAGTAGCTCCTCCTACCATAGTATCTGCAGAAACTTTTTCTAATTCTTCTTTCGTAAGGAATTCAGAAACCGGAACTCCATTGTAGGATGCTAAACGTGTTAAAGGAATCATAGTTGTATCGCCGTGGCCTCCAATAACCATTCCTTGAATATCATTTGCAGGCTTATCTAAAGCTTGAGATAAATAGGTTTTAAATCTTGAACTATCCAAAGCCCCACCCATACCAATAATTCTATTTTTTGGTAAACCGGTAGCTTTTAGTGTCAAATAAGTCATGGTATCCATTGGATTGGATACAACTACAACAATAGCGTTTGGAGAATGTTGCAAAAGGCTTTCTGCTACCGATTTTACAATTCCGGCATTAATACCAATCAACTCTTCTCTAGTCATTCCCGGTTTTCTGGGTATACCCGATGTTATAACAACTACATCGCTATTTGCTGTTTTACTATAATCGTTTGTACTTCCTGATACTTTGGTATTAAATCCCAAAGTAGTTTGTGTTTGCATGATGTCGAGTGCCTTACCTTCTGCAAAACCCTCTCTAATATCTAATAATACGATTTCACTCGCAATTCTTCTGTAAGCAATAGCATCGGCACAAGTTGCACCAACGTTTCCGGCTCCTACGATTGTAACTTTCATTTTGTGTGTTATTTATTTGTTGTTAATTATGCATCAATTTTTGCGTAAACTGCATTTTTTTCAATGAACTCTCTACGTGGTGGTACCTCATCTCCCATCAACATAGAAAAAATTCTGTCGGCTTCTGTCAAACTGTCTATGGTAACCTGACGTAAAGTTCTGAAATCGGGATTCAAAGTAGTTTCCCAAAGCTGTTCTGCATTCATTTCCCCTAAACCTTTGTATCGTTGAATTGAGGCCGAACCACCCATTCTTTGATTAATCAAATCTCTTTGATCGTCATTCCATGCGTATTCTTTCTTATTCCCTTTTTTAACTAAATAGAGAGGCGGTGTAGCTATGTAAACGTGTCCTTGCTCAATAAGTTCTTTCATAAATCGGAAGAAGAAAGTAAGTATTAAAGTAGAAATATGACTTCCATCAACATCGGCATCACACATAATAACCACTTTATGATAACGTAACTTTTCTAAATTTAAAGCCTTTGAATCTTCGGCAGTACCAATGGTAACACCAAGTGCTGTAAATATATTTCTGATTTCTTCGTTTTCAAAAACTTTATGATGCATTGCTTTTTCAACATTCAGAATTTTACCTCTTAAGGGCAAAATAGCTTGGAAATTTCGGTCTCTTCCTTGTTTAGCAGTTCCTCCTGCAGAGTCACCCTCTACCAAGAATATTTCGCATTTTGCTGGATCTTGTTCAGAACAATCGGAAAGCTTACCAGGTAAACCTCCACCTCCAAGAACGGTTTTTCTTTGCACCATTTCACGAGCTTTTTTGGCTGCGTGACGAGCTTGGGCGGCTAGAATAACCTTTTGAACAATTATTTTGGCATCGTTAGGGTTTTCCTCCAAATAATTTTCAAGCATTTCAGAAACAGCCTGACTTACCGGAGACACCACTTCTCTGTTTCCAAGTTTTGTTTTCGTTTGTCCCTCAAATTGTGGCTCAGATACTTTTACAGAAATGATGGCTGTAAGACCTTCTCTAAAATCGTCACCGGAAATTTCAAATTTTAATTTTTCCAACAACCCGGAATTATCTGCATATTTTTTTAAGGTCCGAGTAAGTCCCATTCTAAATCCTTGCAAATGCGTACCTCCTTCGTGAGTATTGATATTATTTACATAGGAAAAGATATTTTCGGAATAGCTTTCATTGTAAATCAAGGCTACTTCAACGGGAATCTCCCCTTTTTCATGCTCCATACTGATTACATGAGAAATAATAGGAATTCTGTTTCCATCTAAAAACTTGACAAATTCCTTTAATCCTTCTTTTGAATGGAACGTTTCTGAAACAACTTCGCCTTTGTCATCCTTATTTCTCTTATCAGTCAAAGTAATCGTAATCCCTTTATTCAAAAATGAAAGTTCACGCATTCTGGCTGCTAGAGTATCGTATGAATACTCTGTTGTCTGAGTGAAAATGGTAACATCAGGTTTAAAAGTAACCATAGTTCCTCTTTTCCCTGTTTCACCAATTTGTTTAACCGGGTAAAGAGCTTTTCCCCTTTCATACTCTTGTTCATATATTTTTCCTTCTCTGAAGACCGTGGCTCTCAAGTGATCGGATAGGGCATTTACACACGAAACACCTACTCCATGTAAACCTCCGGAAACCTTATAGGAATCTTTATCAAATTTACCTCCGGCTCCAATTTTTGTCATTACAACCTCAAGGGCTGAAACTCCTTCTTTTTTATGAATATCTACAGGAATACCTCTACCGTTATCTTCAACTGTTATAGAATTGTCTTCGTTTATAATAACAGAAATGGTATCACAATGTCCAGCTAAAGCTTCGTCAATTGAGTTATCTACTACTTCATAAACTAAATGATGCAAACCTCGCACTCCGGTGTCTCCAATGTACATTGAAGGACGCATACGCACGTGTTCCATCCCCTCTAAAGCCTGAATACTATCTGCTGAATAATTGTTCTTTTTAATCTCGTCGCTCATATTATTTTTATGGAATAAATGTATTTTTAGTCTAACACGCAAATATAAGTATTGGCAAAGGATTTTCTAATAAATTAGGATGCATTATACCTATAAGTTATTAACAATTGAATGTGAATGAACACCAAATCGCATGAAAAAATAGTCCAGTACTACAATTAAAAAAAGCGTTCCCGAAAGAACGCTTTAACAAACAAACTAAACGCAACCTATACGAAAATTTAAACGGGTATATCCATTTTTGAAATTGTAGGATCTGCTTTAACATGAGCCGTATTGGCTCTTCCACTGGGATCTTGGTTTTCTTGCCATTTGGGTATCCATTTTCGAACCGTTTGAGCCGCAGCTACTTGAGGAAAATGTTTATGAAAAATGGTACGATAATAAAAGGCTTCTTTGGTTAGTGGCGTATTGTATGGAAATAATTCTGCCGCCTTTTCAAAATCGCTATCCGAAACTTGAGAAGCACAAAACTCAATTAATGTATCTATCCAATTGTAGCCCACACCATCAGAAAATTGCTCTTTTTGTCTCCACAATACTTCATCCGGGAGGTAGGGTTTTTCTGGGGTATCGAAAGCCTTTCTCAGAATATATTTTTCAATACCTTGATAGGTTTGTGGCATTTTTTCTTCAGGTTTAATTTTTATGGCTAATTCTAAAAAGGCTTTATCCAAAAAAGGAACCCTTGCTTCCAATCCGTGTGCCATGGTAGATTTATCTGCTCGCAACAAATCGGCTGTGAATAATTTTTGAACTCTTTCTATGGTTTCTTTTTGAAAATCGGATACACTGGGTGCATTTCTAAAATAGAGATAACCACCAAAAATTTCATCGGCACCTTCACCCGATAGTACCACTTTTATACCTCTATCTGTTATAGCCTTAGACAAGAAATACATGGGCGTACTCGCACGAACTGAAGTCACATCGTAAGTTTCTAAATGCCAAATCAATCGGTCTAAAATTTCTATTCCTTGTTCTATAGTAAAATGAATTTCGTGATGTTCTGTTCCTAAAAATTGAGCTACTTTTCTAGCTGCAATTACATCTGGAGCATCTTTATCCAATCCTATGGAAAAAGAGTGTAATTTTTTACCCATATCTTTCATGAATCTTGACGCAATAGAGGAGGTTAAAGAAGAGTCTAAACCACCGGAAAGTAAAACACCAATGGGCACATCACTCATTAATCTTTTACGGACACCTTCGGAAAGGGTTTCTCGTATGGCTTC
Source organism: Flavobacterium sp. (assembly GCF_036759525.1). Classification (GTDB taxonomy): domain Bacteria; phylum Bacteroidota; class Bacteroidia; order Flavobacteriales; family Flavobacteriaceae; genus Flavobacterium. Next base: position 82,071 of record NZ_DAIOUN010000002.1, read on the forward strand.
TAAATCTAATTCTTCTACAGCTGCAGCCTCGTCTTCCCATTTGGGCTGATAGTACTTTACAAAACCCGTTTCGGGTGTGTAATAATGACCGGGAGGAAATGTTGAGAATGTTTTACATTGATCGGCTAAAGATTTCATTTCTGAAGCAAAATACATTCGGCCTCTTTCATCAATTCCGTAATACAATGGTTTTACTCCTAGCGGGTCTCTACCTGCAATATAATCGTCTCCATCAATGACAACAAAAGCAAATATGCCGTCTAACCTATCGCAAAAGTCATAACCAAACTTTTCATAAAGGTGAACAATCACTTCAGAATCTGAAGTAGTTCTGAAAGTATGATCTTTCAATATACCTTCTCTTAATTTTTGATGATTGTAGATTTCACCATTATGAACCATCCACGCTGATGATGTCCCTTGTATGGGTTGCTTTCCGGTATTTAAATCGATAATAGACAAACGCTCGTGAGCTAAAATATGTCCACTTTCTGTGACATGCATATCGCTTTCATCCGGACCACGGTGAGACATTCTCTTGGAGAGTTCTTTAACTTGATCTTGATCTTTTCCTTTTCCTATAATGGCTAATATTCCACACATAATTTACATTTTTACTTATATTGATAAAGCAAAAATGGGTATTATGTTTCAATATGTAAATCATTAATGAATTTTTGATTTAAAATTATAACTAAAAAAAGTATATGAATATAAATGTTTAACTATTTAATAAAGTAAAAGCTTAAAATGTTTGAATTTATAAGTTAAAATAATTCAGTTAGGGTAAAAGTTTGGTTGTTAAACGAAATTTGTTCCCCTTCTGACTTTCCTAACAACTCTAGAATTAAGGGTGCTTTGGGTGAAACTCCAATGCACTTTTGGTGATTGATTTCTAAAACCGGTAAACCTACAGCTATTAGATATAAAGAATCATTTAATTTGACCAAACTTCCTACTTCAACTTTTGAGGATTTTTTAGTGAAATCTATTCGTTCTAATTGCTCTTTCAACACCATCCATTCCCGCCATTTTTTTGACAGCCGTTCTTGTTCCAAATGCATCATTGCTAATCCGGTTTCATGTTTGTCACCCGATGAACTTTTTGCATCGTTTTGAGCATCGTCTGTAAGCGATTTAATTTCAACTTGAATGGATTTAATTTTTGAATCAATTAAATCTCGGTAAGCATTAACCCATTGTAATTTCATGTCAAAAATTGTCCCATAAAAAATCCGCTTTGGGTAAAGCGGATTGAATTTATACGTTTTGTTTTAAAAATCAAATTTATAATTGGCACCTAAAACCACTTGAATTTGTTGAGTTGGAAAATTATTCCATCGTTCATAAGCTTGATTGAATAAATTATTTCCTTTCAGGAAAAGGGTAAGTCTTTCATTATGCTTGTACCCTACATGTGCATTGAAATCTAAATAGCTATCAAGTGTTATTTTGGATCTTGTAAAATTAGTCACATCGTTAGAAAGTACAATCGTTTCATAATCATCTCTTTCACCTACAAAAAACAAGTGCATTCCGGCATACCATTTTTCGGTAAAGGAAAAATCGGTAAAGGCACCCATTTTAAGGGCTGGAAGATTTAAAACCTCTTCATTGTTTTTGGGAGAAAAACTATTGATTGTTCCGTTTAATCCTAATGAGAAGTTAGGGGTAATATCTGCCTTAACTTCACCAAAAACGCCCAAGGTTCTCACATCATCATAGAAAACACTAAAAGAATTTCCATATTGGTATTGTTCTGAGACCGCATCTAGGAAAGGTATTGTTTCACCCGGTTTGGCATTACTTACAAACATAGCTTTATCATTTTCCATACTGTAGGAAGCCCTTAAATTGTAGCTAACTGTACTGGCTAGTTTTCCTTTTAGCCCCACAAAAACATCATATGGAGTACTGGTGGGTTTTATAAAAAGTGTGGGAGATAAAAATGGATTTTCATTTGTAAAATCTCTATAAGTGTTTTGGTTTAAACGTCCCTCTGCCCCTGCATACATAATCATCAAATCACCAACTACTTTGTAGGATGCCGAAATATTAGGGTAAATAAAAAACTTGCTGTCGCTATTTTCTAAGTCTGAGCTGTAAAACAAAGATACACCCACATTCAGAGACAAATCGTCTTTAGTGTAATTAAAAGACGGACTCAAACCAAAGTTTGCAAATCCGTAAGATATGGCTGGTCCGTCAAAGTAATTTTTATCAAAACTACCCGAAACATAGTCTAAACTCACATCGGTTTTAATTTGAGTATCCATCAAATCAAATGCAAAAGAAGGTTGGGCTACAAATCGATTCTCGGCTGAACCATAAGCATCCCAAAAACGATTAAACTTAATTTGAGCTCCGGTAAAAAAACTTTCTGCAAAAGAAATACTTCCGCCTAGATAGAAATTATGATACGTTTGAGCCACATCTTTATTAGCAAAATAATCTAAAGTATTGGCAAAATAATCTTGATTTAAACCATACCAATTATACATTTGATGTTGGTATCCGATATCTGCCGTCCAAGTCATATGTTTTTGCATACTTCCATAAGTAGCATCTAATGATGTGTTGTAAAATTTATCATCTAATATTAAATTTTCAATGCCACCTTGTGAAGAATGATGCCGTAACATAGCCCCAAAATAATCAGAATTACTTATCTTTTCGGTTACAAACAATTCGCCTAAAATTCTTCCATAATTCCCAAATCCTAATGAAGCGTAATTGGAAAACAACTTTTCCTTTTTGGTCTTGTCTACATTGGCTGCCCTTCCTTTGGCTGGTGTGAAAGTAGAGGCTACTGGAAATGAAAAAATGGTATATTGAATGTTTTCCATTTTGGTATTCTCATCGTCTTCCAATGACGGGGTTTCTTTTACCTTGAAAGCATCTGAAATAGTTGCCGAGTAGGGTTTAACAACATTAACTACTTCTGTTCCTATATTTTCATCTTTTTTCTGAGCCACTGCCCATGAAAAATTCAATGCAAGTGTGAGAAGTAAAAGGGGTTTTAAAAATCTATTTTTCATAGTATTTCCTTAGGTTGAAAGTTTAGTTTTGAATTGAAGCGTTTCGTTTGGATTCTTCGGCTTTGATTCGGGTTAATTCGGATTGAGCTTCTTCTACCACATCCGGAAACTCCGTAAAATTTTTAATCAAACTCTCCAAAATATAGGTAGCTTGAAAACTGTCGTTCAAGGCATAATTGTTTTTGGCCATAATTACCAAACCTTTAGCTCCAAAATATTTGTATCCGGAATAATCTTTGGCTAATTTTTGGGCTGCTGTATTTGAAGCTTCAAATTTGCCTTCTTTATTTTTAAAATATACATCATAATATAATGCTTCTGCTGCCAATTCTCCTTTGGCAATAGATTGCAATTTGGCATACGCTGCTTTTGCTTTAACCCAATCGTTTGTTTTTACAGCAGAACGAGCAATAATAATTTGAGCATCACTTTTCACTTTGTCATCTACTTTGGCGTTTGCTAAAACTTTTTCGGCATAAGCAACTGCTTTAGTATAATCTTGTTGCTCGTAGTATGACTTCATAAGATTAGATTGAGCAAAAGTTACATTTTGAGGAAAATCGGCTTCACTTTCCAATCGCATCAATACCGGAATGGCCAAGGCAAACTCTTTTCTTTTCAAATGAATTTCAGATAAGCGAGCCAAGGCTTGCTCTGTATATTCACTTCGAGATTTAGAAATTACAAACTGATAATTAGGTATTGCATTGGCTTCCAAACCATCGGCAAAATACAATTGAGCGAGATAAAAATTGGCTTTCAAGGCATGAATTCCATTGGGAAACTTTGTAACATAACTGCTAAAACCGGCAATCGCTGCTTTGGTATTGTTTTGTAAATATTGCTTCTCTGCCGATTCAAAACTTGTATTATCCAACTCTGCATCAGACACTTCTACATAATCTAATGTTCTTACCCAAGAGGCATACTCATCTACTTTTCCGGTATCAATATAAATTTGGCGTGCAGTTGAAACGGCTTCCAAAGCTTCGGGAGTTCTGGGATAATCTGAGGCTACCAACTTAAATTTGGTCAACGCTTGTTGTGGTTTGTCTGAATTGTAATACAACAAACCTTGTCTTAAAATAGCTTTTGCGGCAAAAGAACCGTTTCTAAACTCGGAAATCAACTGATCGTATGCTTTGAGAGCTTGTTCAGTTTTATTTTCGTTGGTGTAAGTATTTCCCAATTCAAAAAGAGCGTCATCGCGGTATTGTGATTTGGGAAAGTTTTTTAAAAACAGATTTAAATCTTCAATTTTTTTCTCATTTCGGGCTACAAATCCATAACTAATAGCTTTTTGAAATGCTGCATAATCTGCATCAACACCTTTCATTTCTATAGCCTTGTTATAGGCTTCCATAGCAGGCCAGTATTTTGAAGTCACAAAATAACTGTCACCCATACGTAAATAACTGTCATTTAAACGAATTTTATCTTCTTTTCCGGTATCAATGTAATTTTGAAAACGTGAAGCGGCTTGCTCGTATTCTTTCAATTTAAAATGAGTGTAACCTATATGATAGTTGATATTTTTATACTCTGGAGTTTGTTTGGCTTCTGCATAGCCTAAAAACTGTTTGAAGGATAGAAGAGCTTCACTAAAATTATCCAAAACGTATTCGGTTTCACCTTTCCAAAAAAGAGCTCTGGCTGTAAATTTTGCATCTCTGGGTTCGTTTATCGATTTTTTGAACATACTCATAGCTTCGGCATAATTTCCATCGGTATACAATTCTAAACCTCTGTAAAAAGTAACTTTTTGATAAGCTTGTTTGTTGCTAAAGCTTTTGTTTTTTTCAATTAATTCAAGAGCCCCTTTGTAATTTTTGGATGTAATGTAGGAATTAATCAAAAGCGTTTCTACCTCTTGTTTATTGGGACTATTGGGGTATTTTTCTAAAAATGAAGCTAAAACGCCCGGAATCGATTGGTATGAATTTCCAATTTCATAACTCAGTTTTGCATAATTCAAATAGGCATCTTCTTGAATTTTTAAATCAAAATTCATTTCAGAAGCATTTTTAAAAGCATTAAGTGCTTGCTGTTTTTTATCTGTTTTTAGATAACTTTCACCTAAATGGTAGTAGGCATTTTGAGCAACACTATCATTCCCATTTATAATTTTGTTAAATTGAGCAATTGCATTTTCATAATCGGATTGCTTGTAATACGAATAGCCAAATAAATAAAAGTCGGTATTGGTCCATTTACCTTTTTTCCCTTTGTATTCTTTTAAATAAGGAATTGCCTTGTCGTATTGTTTTAAATTGAAATAACTTTCTCCAATAATTTTATTAAGTTCCGATTTTTCCAGAGCATCACTTTTAGGCATTGCGGCTAAACCTAAATCGATAGCCTTTTGAAAATTACCCAACTTAAAATTCATATCTGCTTGGTAGTAGGACATTTTTTCTTTGTATTTCTGCTCCCCTTCAACTTGGTCAAAATATTGATTGGCTTGCTGGTAATTGTCTTTTTCATATTCCATATATCCTAAATAATATTTGGACTGAGAGCCGTATTCTTTAGAATTCACCACACGATTAAAGTACGTTGTAGCTTCTTTCTTTTTTCCTCCTGAGAAATTGGCATATCCTTTTTGAAAATAATATTTTTCTTTTTGAGCATTCGATAAGCTGTTTTCATCTACTTTTTCAAACCATTGTAAAGCTTGCGGATATTTTCCTTCATCAAAATAATAATGAGCCACTTCAATAAAAGCTTGATTGTGTCTGGAACTCGTAGGATAATTTGCTACAAAAGACTCCATTAAAACATCTGCATTGGGTTGATTCAAACGAATAGCACAATTGGCAATATAATAGGCACAATCTGATTTTATATCCTCAGAAACTTCTTGCTCTATAGCCTTTTTAAACAAATTTTGAGCCGAGAGGTATTGTTTTTCTTTATACAATTCTACCGCTCTGTTGTATTCGGCAGAAATGTGCGTATAGATTTCCGTTTTTTGGGCATAAGAAATAAACTGAAGAAACAGAAAAGAAAGAGATAAAATCCAATTTTTATTTCGCATAAGACAAGATTTTGTTTAAGTAACAAATTTAGGGTTTCACAAAATTACAAACGGGTTTAGAATTAAGTTTATTATGAACAAGTTTGTAAACAATTCTTAAAAAATTCAAAATCACTTATCAAAATTCATGCCTCAAGTAGAATGGAAATACTATTTGAAATAAAATTTTGAAAAACTTGTTATTGTTACTACTTTTACCCAACTTAAAATCAACAGCATGTCACAGCCTATTGTATCGCTTCAAAATGTAACTATTTTTCAAGATGAAAATATGGTGCTTCAAAATATTTCTTTAGAAGTAAATCGGGGCGATTTTATCTACATAATTGGGAAAACAGGAACCGGGAAAAGTAGTTTTATGAAAACCTTATATGCCGATTTACCTTTAAAAAGTGGCGAAGGAAATATAGTTGATTTTGATTTAAAACAACTCAAAGAAAAAGAGATTCCGTATTTGAGAAGAAAAATAGGCATCGTTTTCCAAGATTTTAAATTACTTCCAGACCGCAGTATTTTTGAAAATTTGGAGTTTGTATTGAAAGCCACCGGTTGGAAAGAAAAAGCCGAAATGCAATTCAAAATTGATGAAGTTTTAGAAAAAGTAGGTATGAAATCTATGGTTCACAAAATGCCACACCAACTATCCGGAGGTGAACAACAGCGAGTTGCAATTGCTCGAGCCTTGTTGAATGACCCCGAGTTGATTTTGGCCGATGAACCCACTGGAAATCTAGACCCTCAAACCAGTGTGGAAGTCATGGAAGTATTGCGTAAAATCAACCAAAACGGAAAAACGATTATCATGGCTACCCATGATTATGCGTTGATTATGAAATTCCCGTCTAAGACTTTAAAATGTGAAGACAGCACTATCTTTGAGGTAGTGCAAAGAACGGTTTAGATGATTTCTATTCTAATTCCAACATATAATTGTTCTATTAAAAATCTTGTTCAAAAGTTACACGAACAAGTTTCCCGTTCTGGAATTCCATTTGAAATACGAGTATTGGAAGACGGCTCTTCTGATGAATATCTGATGGAAAACCGAAGTATTGAATCTTTATCCTTTTGCAATTACAGCCTAAATCCAACCAATTTAGGCAGAACGCAAACCCGACATCGATTGGCTGAACATGCTCAGTATGATTGGTTGTTATTTCTAGATGCCGATGTTATGCCGGTAGCTGATAATTTTATTGAAAATTATATAGCCCATAAAACAAATAATTCCGTTTTTTTTGGAGGTCATATTTATGAAGATAAAAAACCTAATAGTTCTCAAATTCTTCGTTATACCTACGGAAAAGAAAGAGAAGAAAGTTCAATTTCAGAACGATTAAAAAACCCATACCAATTTGTCTTTTCCGGCAATATGATGATAGAAAAAAAACTGTTTTTAGAATTAAATTATTCTGAAAATCATAATTTTTATGGCATGGACATTTACTTCAGTTACCAATTATTCATACGCAAAATAAATATAATCCCCATAGATAATACAGTATATCATCTAGGTTTAGAAAACAATATCGTATTTTTTGAAAAAGCATTAGATAGTGTAGTTTCACGTAAAAAACTTTTGATGGACTATCCCAATATTTATCAAATTAATGCATTATTAAGCTATTATATAATTTTAAAAAAATGGAGATTGGCACCAATATTTCGTATTGGATTTGATGTATTTGAAAAATTTTTACGAAATAAAATTCTCTCTAACAATCCTAAATTAATTTATTTCGATTTGTATCGTTTGGGTTATATTTGTTCGCTAAAGTAATCTAATGGAACCTTACTTTTCTATAATTATTCCGCTTTATAACAAAGAAAAAGCGATTGAAAAAACCCTAAAAAGTGTTTTTCATCAATCGTTTACGGATTATGAAATACTTGTAATCAATGATGGTTCAACGGATAAAAGCGAAGAAAAAGTAAAACGTTTTTCAGACGAACGATTACGCTTGATTTCCTCAGAAAACAGAGGCGTATCACAAGCCAGAAATTTAGGGATTAATGAATCAAAAGGAAAGTTAATTGCATTTTTGGACGCAGATGATTATTGGTTTCCGAATCATTTACAATCTTTATTTCAATTATACCAAAATTTCCCTGAAGCCGGATTATTAGCCACTAATTACCAATTTTATTATTCGGATAAAAAAATCATTCAGCCTGTTTTTGAGGGAATACCAATAGAAAAATGGAGCGGAATTGTTCCGGATTTTTTTCATTCGAGTATGAAATACCGAATCGCTTGGACCAGTGCGGTAGTTGTACCTAAAAAAGTTCTTGATGATATTGGCAATTTCGATGAAAACATTACCCTTGGAGCGGGTGAAGATACTGATTTATGGATTCGAATTGCTTTAAAATATCCGGTTGCTTTTGATAATGAAGTCAGTGCAAATTATCAAATGGAAACTGAAAACCGTATTTCGTTGAGCAAAACAGTAGAAAGAAAATTTTCAACTTTGGATAAATTTTCAAATGAAGAACAATCTAATTCCTCCTTAAAAAAATACTTGGACTTGTATCGTACAGAGTTTGCTTTGAAACACAAATTGGTTGGTGATATAAAATCCTTTCACTTTTATAAAAATGCTATTTCAAAAGAAAATTTGCATTGGAAAACGCAACTCCTATTTCAACTTCCAATTCCTATTTTGCAGTTTTTATATAATTTGAAAAAGAAATTAGAATTATTTAATATTCAAACCAGTGCCTATCATTAAGCTTTTGAATCTAAAAAGGCTTGGAAATCCCTGATGTAATCTGCTTCTTCAAACACATCAGAAGCAACCACTAAACAAACTGAACCGGAAGAAAAGTTTTTTAATTCCCGCCAAATGCCTTCGTTAATCATTAAACCTTCAAACGGTTTATTTAATGTAACTGTTTCTTCTGCTTTTCCATCGTTCAAAATAACATCAAAACTACCACTCAAAGCAATTAAAAATTCGCGTTGTTGAATATGAGCATGACCACCCCGCTCTGCTCCTGCCGGAACATCATACAGATAGTAAACCCTTTTGATATCAAAAGGAACTACTTCTTTTTCAATAACTGATAAATTCCCTCTCGGATCTTCAATTTTTGGAATTGGAATGCGTTTGATATTCATCTTTAGGTTAAGTTAAAATTGTTTTCCAATCTTTAATAAACTGTTCAAAGGAATGCAAATCTTTTTGATTTTGAGCATTTTTTTTACATTTTGCATACAATTCTTTATCCGAAATCATTCGCTCCATAACAATTTTCAGGGCTTCAAAGTTTTGATTTTCAACCAACAAACCATTTTCATTGGATTTAATTATTTCATTGGGTCCGGAGGCACAATCGAATGAAATAACTGGAGTTCCGCATGCTAAAGTTTCTGTTAAAACGGTTGGATAACCTTCATTTTTACTACACAAAACCAAAAAATGTGCTTTATTCATGAACGGATATGGATTCGATTGAAATCCGTAAAAATGAATTTTTTCCTTCAATTGTAAACGCTCAACTAATTGTTCAAATTGAGAACGTAAAACTCCATCTCCCAAAAAAACCAAATGATAAGCCGATGTGGCCAAATCGGATTGTGCGTAAGTTTCAATTAATTTATCAAATTGTTTGATGTTGTCCTCATCCATTCTTCCAGCCGCCAAGATGTAAGGAAAATTTATCGAAATTGGTTTATCCGCCAGTAGCTGAATAGTATCATAATCAATTGGATTGTAAATAGTAGTAACGTTTGAGAAACCATACAAATCGATTATTTTATCTTCAATGGCTTTAGAAATCGTTACTATTTTAAAAGTTTTTTGATACAACAATTTACTAATCCAATTGTTTTTTGGAAAGTAAAAATCTAATTTGTAATTATGTACGGTAGGAATATAACGAGATGTAAAAACGAATTTGGTCAACAAGAACTCCATTAGCGGCTTAGTTCTACCTCGAAAATCTATTAAAAAATCAAATTTTTCATTTCTAATGAAATTTCGAAGTATAAAAAACCGTCTCAATCGATTAAATACTCCATTTTTGTATGGACTTAAATGAAATACTTTTCCACGATAATCAAATTCAATTTCCGGATTAACCAAGATATGATGCACCTCATAGCCTGCATTTTCAAATGCGATGGAATATAAAGCTTGCATTTTATTTACACCACCATGAGACAGACTTGTTCCCAATAAAGCAATTTTTATTTTCTTATCTTGCAATCGTTTTTAATTTAAATTTTACAAATATAATTGATTCATGCGAATCTTATTAGTCGGAGAATACAGTCGCTTGCATAATTCCTTAAAAGAAGGACTTCTGGCTCTTGGTCATGAGGTTACTTTAGTGAGTGATGGCGATAGTTTTAAAAATTATCCGAATGATTATAGCTATAGGGCTAAATGGTTGGCTAGCAACCCTTTTCGTTTATTCCGAAAAGCGATTCATAAATTATTCAAATTTGATATTATCCAAATTGAACAAGGTATCCGATTTCATTTTCTTCTTTCCAGATTAAAAGGTTTTGATGTTGTTCAACTCATAAATGAATCTTCCATAAATACTATAGCAGTTTACGAAATCTTTTTACTCCGAAAACTGATGCAAAAAAATGGAACTTTATATTTACTTTCTTCAGGTGCCGATGCCCTTAGTATATCTTTTCTGTTAAATAAAAAAATAGCGTATTCCATTCTAACACCTTATTTGGAAAATCCGAATGTAAGTACAGAATATACTCATATATTAAAATATGTTTCAACAAAACACATGAAACTTCATAGATATTTGTTTCGAAAAATTGAAGGGGTTATTGCTACAGATTTTGACTATGTACCCCCACTTTTGGGAAATGAAAAATATTTAGGAATCATTCCCAATCCCATTAATCATTCAAAAATAGCCTTTATGTCTACTGAAATAAAGGACAAGATTGTTATTTTCTTGGGTATCAATCGGCATAATTATGTCAAAAAAGGGATTGTGTATTTTGAACAAGCTCTAGCCCAGATTCGTCAAAAATATGGAGAGCGAGTGGAAATCATTTGTACAGAAAATATTCCGTATCAAGAATATATTCAGCTCTACAACAAAGCTCATATTCTTCTAGACCAAGTGTTTGCTCAAGATCAAGGATATAATGCTTTAGAAGCTATGGCCAAAGGAAAAGTCGTGTTTACGGGAGCTGGAGAAGCATTTCACAATCATTACCAAATCAAAAACCGGGTTGCATTTCATGCACCACCCAATGTAGGACAACTCGTTTCTGATTTGTCTTTCTTAGTAGAAAATCCTCAAGAAATCATTGAAATTGGTAAAAATGCAAGGGTATTTATTGAAAAAGAACATGATTATCTTAAAATTGCCAAAAAGTATTTGGAAGTGTGGAACTAAAAGTCTTTTGAACCAATTAGTGTTTTTCTGAACAATAAGAGTATAAGTAAAAAGTTCAAAAGGTTGGCTACAAAATAAGCTTGTACCGCTCCATTAGCCGATAACTCAACTACCCACAAATGAGCTAACAAATAAAAGGTGAGATTGTAAAATATCTCGATAATAAAATACCTTTTAATGAGCGTTTTAACTACTATTTGATAACCAAAAGCTAAAGTTAGAACCTTAAAAAAATCACCTCCTAATTGCCCTAAAAGTAAACTATTAACTTCTTGAAATTCTGAAGTTAAAACCCATTTTACTATCAAATCTTTTACCCAATAAAGTCCAACTATTAGAATTATAAATAATGGAATTACCGTTTTATAAAAATTTACTAATTCGAATTTAAATGCCGATTGGGTTTGAATTGAAGCCAATTTGGGTAAATAATAAAATGAAAAACCGGTTGTGAAAAACATCATGTAAAATCCTGAAATTCGGTTAACAGCATCCCAAATTCCGGCTTCTTCTATAGAATGGAAATCGATGATTAAATTGCGAATTAAAATGAAATTAAGAGGTACAATAACACCGCTGAACAATGCCATACTTGAGAATTTACCAATAGCACTCCAATATTTTTTTGAAATCACTTTTTGTAAATCAAAGTACATCCCTTTTTGGTGGCGAATCGCAATTGCTAAAATAGCTCCAAATAGAACTACATCAGCTACCGCTATTGCTATGAAGGCTCCTTGTAACTGTTTGTAGTAAATTAAGAGAACGGTTATTAGAAAAACGATTAGGGCGGATAGAATTTGAGCAAAAACTATTTTTTTGTACCATAACAATCCATTAAAAATAGAAGTCAAATACGTTTGTAAAGCAAAAAACGGCAAAACAAGTCCAAATAATTTGATATAAAAACCATATTGTTCATCCCTTAAAATAAAAAAACTAATGGATTCTGAAAATACAAAAAGGAGAATTCCCAAAAAAACAGACAGTAATAAAAAAAGCCAAAAAAAGGTAGAAATAACAATTTGAACTTCTTTCTTATCTTCTTTATTTTCTACGAATAATTTGAGTAAGGCTTGCGAAAATCCATTAGTTGCAACCGATTTGAATAGAGTTGTAAAATTCCGATAACTACCAACAAGTGCCATTCCAGGTGATCCTAAGTAATAGGAAATAATTTTCAAGGAAAAAATACCCAACACAAAGTTAACCAACACTGAAACCGAATTCAATGAAAAAACCTTGAGTAAAGCATTCTTTTTTAAAAAATCTATCACGGTATACTTTTAATAATTCGAATAGGATTTCCGGCAGCTACAGTATTTGGGGGAATTGATTTTGTGACTATTGAACCGTTTCCAATTACACTATTTTTCCCAATTCGAACTCCTTTTAAAAGGGTAACATTTGACCCAATAAAAACATTATCCTCTATATGAATTTCAGAGGACTCGGGTAACTCATTTCGCTTTTCACTGTGCAATTGATGAGCATCATTATCCATCATGTTGCAATGAGTCCCAATCAAAACGTTATTGCCAATGACTATTTTTGAATAAGAAACTAGGGAGAGGGCATTATTTATAGCTACATTATTTCCAATAATAATTTGACTTGATTCAAATCTTGCTTCTATATAGGCATAATGGGAGTAAAAATAGGGCGATGCCTTTACTCCTATTTGAACCTGATCACCAAATTGAACTGTTCCTTTGCCTTTTAATAATAAAGGATGATAAAGCGTTGGTTTTCCTTTTATCTTTTTACAATCGGATAAAATTCGATACTTTAAAATTCGAAGTTCTACGAAAAGGAATTCCTTTATTTTGTAAAAAACACCCATTAATATGAATTTAAAACTTGAATAATACTACTTACTTCTTCTTTTGTCAACACCGGACTCAGGGGCAAACTTAATACTTCTCTATGTATTTTTTCGGTAATAGGAAAAGATAACGCATTAAATACTGCCAAAGCTTTTTGTTGATGTGGTGGAATAGGATAATGAATCAAGGTCTGTATTCCATTTTCATTTAAATATTCCTGCAATTCATTTCTATTTTCGGTACGAATGACAAACAAATGAAAGACATGATTTGCTGAACCATCGTAAAAAGGTAATACAATTTTATCGTTTTTAATTTCGGACAAATAACGTTTGGCAATTTGTCTACGTTTTTGATTATCCAATGCTAAATCCGGTAATTTAACATTCAAAAAAGCCGCTTGCAATTCATCCAAACGCGAATTGATGCCTATAAAATCATTCACATATTTTTGCTCTGAACCGTAATTTCGCATGGCACGTATGATTTTATTCAAATCATCATCATTTGTCACAACTGCACCTCCATCGCCTAAACAGCCTAAATTTTTGGAAGGATAAAAACTGTAAGCTTTTGGGTAATCGGTAATCGGTAATGGGTAATGGGCTCCGTGCGACTGTGCAGCATCTTCAACAATCAATAAATTGTGTTGCTTAGCAATTGCCTCAATTTTATCCATTTCTGCTAATTGACCATATAAATGAACCACCAAAATGGCTTTGGTTTTGGAAGTGATTTTTTCAGCAATTAAATCCGGATTCAAATTATAGGTTTCCAACTTCGGTTCAACTAATACGGGAATAAAATCAGCTTGTATAATGGCTAATATACTGGCAATATATGTATTTGCCGGAACAATCACTTCATCGCCTTTTTGGAGTTTTCCCAATTCGATATAGGCTTTAAAAATCAACACCAAAGCATCTAAACCATTTCCAACTCCGATACAATGTTTTGACTGACAAAAGGATGCGAAATTTTCTTCGAACAATTTGACTTCATCTCCTAAAATATACCAACCGCGTTGCAGAAACTGTTCCGTTTTTTCATGGAAAGCTTTCTCATACCGCTGGTTGATTTTTTGTAAATCGTAGAATTTTATCATAGTGAAAATTCGTAAAATTTTTGTTCATAAGCTACACAACCGTACTCTTTCTTTTGATCAAATAAACCCTTATTTATTGATTTATTATCGTTGGAAGATACAGTTCCCATATCAAAAAAAGCAAACTCTTTTTTATATTTTTCAATTAAATTGACAAACAAAAAATCTAAAGCTCTGGTTTCTTCCCCTTTTAAAGTTGTAGCTCCGTACTGTGATTTAATTCCGTTTTTGAAAACAAACAATGTAATTCCGGCCACAATTTGATCTTCACAATAGGCCGAATATTGCAGAATATTTTCCGGAAATTTTTCTTTCAAATATTGAATTTCAGTCAAAGTATGAACAGGTTGAGCTTGGTATTTTTCCATTAATCGAGGAATTAAAACCTCGTTCCAAAAAGGCTTTAGGTCATTTTCTAATTGCATAAAGAGTCCTTTTTGATGAGCCTTCTTATGGTGTTTGCGTTTCGCTTTTGCAACAGTAAAAGGTTCATTAAAATGAATTACCATGCCTAAATCTTTTCTAAAAAGTTTACCTTTTTGATTGAGGTGGAAATCCAAAACTTCTTCTTGATTTGAACTGTAAAAATGAAGTATGGGTTTGTAAATCCACTTTGAAATATGATTCGCTTGCAAGTATAGAAAAATGGAGTCCCAAATCATCGGAATTTCAGAACCACTCATTTCCGGTTTCACAACCAATCCGCCATAGGTTAACCCTTGATGCGAATATACAATAGTATCAACTATGTTGGCCGGTAAGACAGCAACCCAATCATTATCATCTTCTACTATCAGAGAATAATCTGTGAATCGATCTTGATGGTATTCCATAAAATCCCGATGAAACAAGAAAGTAGCATTTGGAGCCTTGGCAACAAATGCATTCCATTTAAGGAAATCGGTTGTTGCATAATCTCGCACTCGATATTGACTTGCTTTTTCCATCAAGCTTTACTAGAATTTTTTTAGTTGTGAGATAAAATGTATCTTTAGAATCTGTTTTAGGGAAACCCTACCTCATTATGAAACGAAAATACAACTATTTTCTGTTACTAGCTCTACATTTTTTCATCTTGTCAGTACAAGGTCAAAATGTTTCATTGTTTGAACAATTCAATGGTAGGTATGATTTTACTTTTGTGGGCAATACTTTAAATCCTCAAGAAAATACTTTTCAAATTTTTCCAAATATCCTAACACAATCGCAAGCCAATATTTCTTTAAATTCTGACGATACTTTATTAAAAGCCTATCTTTATTGGGCAGGTTCGGGAGATGGTGATTTTGAAGTATTTTTAAATGATACCGAATTTGTTGCCGAACGTTCATTTAGTTTAATTCGAGATATCAATGGGGTTTTGTTTACCTATTTTAGTGCATTTTGTGATATAACAGACTATGTTAATCAAAATGGTAATGGCGAATACATTTTTTCGGGATTGGATAATACTTCGTTTTTACCGCTTCATTTCCAAAGACGAACCAATTTTGCCGGTTGGGCCATCATTTTGGTTTATTCCAATCCGGATTTACCGCTCAATCAAATCAATCTTTACGATGGTTTGCAAGCTGTACCTGAAAGCTTAGAAATTACTCTAAGTTCATTGAATGTAATTGATAACCAAGATGCCAAAATAGGTTTTTTAGCATGGGAAGGCGATGTGGGAATTGCTGTAAACGAAACCCTTCGTATTAACGGCACTATTTTGAGCAATCCCCCACTTAACCCGGCCAATAATGCGTTTAATGGAACGAATAGTGTAACAGGTTCCAGTTCTACATACAATATGGACTTGGATATTTATACCATTCAAGACAATATTCAACCGGGAGATACTTCGGCAGAGATTACGCTCACATCAGATCAAGATTTTGTAATGATAAATGCTGTAGTTACTAAACTAAACAGTCAGATTCCAGACGCTACAGTAGTCATAAATCAATGGGAGCAAAAATGTGACTCCCGCTTGATTGAAGTTAGTTATACAGTTTTTAATGTTAATGCTACCAATCCCCTTCCAGCTCAAACTCCCATTGCTTTTTATGCCAATGGGCAATTGATAGCTACAAATCAAACCCAACAAATTATACCCATTGGTGGAAGTGAATCCGGTACCGTAGTTTTAAATATACCCAACACAATAGATTCCGATTTTGAATTAATTGTTAGCGTTGATGATATAGGCAACGGAACCGGAATTGTAATGGAAATTAATGAAAACAACAATACAGATTCAGCCAATCTGAGTTTGTGGGTATCTCCTATTTTGGAAACCAACAGGTATTTTGAAACTTGCAATTTGGGTTTTGGTAAGGGTAATTTTGATTTAAATGAAATCGCTTTGACTCTATTAACAACAACTACGGATATTCTCACTTTTCATTACACAGAAGCTGAAGCATTAAGTGGCGAGAATCCAATTTCTCATACAGGACTTTTTGAAGTTCAAAACCAAATTACACTTTATGTAAAAGTTCAGAACATACATTGTGAAACCCTCATTTCCATAATCTTGCGAGTTAAAAACTGTCCGCCTATAGTCTACAACTGGATATCTGCCAACAATGATGGGTATAACGATAGTTTTTACATCTCCGGATTACGGGATGTTTTCTTAAATTTCAGTATTTCCATATACAATAGATGGGGAATAAAAGTATGGACCGGAAACCAACAAACCGAAAATTGGAAAGGTGAAGTTATTCATTTTAGAAGTTGGTCTGGTGCTACAGCCCCAGACGGCACTTATTTTTACGTATTAGATTTAAACGATCCCGATTACCCCAACCCGTTTACGGGCTTTTTATACCTTACCCGATAAATTTACACTTCCATCTTAGGTAAATACCAATGGTAACGCACAGCTAATAACCGTATTGAAATAATGACTAATGTAGTCATAACATAAATCAAATCATTATCCAGATTGAAAAATTTCAAAGTAAAAAAGACTAAACCTCCAACAATACACACCGTGGCATAAATTTCTCTTCTAAAAATTATTGGAATTTCATTACACAATATATCTCGAATTACACCACCAAAACATGCTGTCATTGTACCCAAAGCAATACAAATTACAGGATGTAAACCACTATTGATTCCTTTTTCAAGACCAATTAGAGTAAATACTCCTAATCCGATAGTATCAAACAAGAAAAGTGATTTCCGCAACTTATCCAATTGAGTTCTCAAAAGAACTGCTATGGCAAAACCCAACACAATAGTATAAACTACGTTCAAATCTGTCATCCACCCCACCGGAGTTCTTCCAATTAATACATCACGCAATGTACCACCACCCACAGCCGTTACAAAAGCTATGATAAAGACTCCAAATAAATCGAGTTTTTTATGAAATGCTGTTAATACACCCGAAATGGCAAAAGCCAGAGTTCCAATGCCATCTAAAGCATAAAAAAGAGTCGAAGTTTCAAAGGTCAAATTCATTACATAGATTGGGTGTAAAAGTTGTAATCTTTAAGAACCGTGTTGATAAAATCAGTATCATTACCGGAAATATTCTTGATTCCCGTTACTTGTTCAATTTTTTGACGAAGTTTTATCAAAGTAGCAAAATCTCTTTTGGCAACAGCATTCTGGTAAGTTTCTTTGATAATACGGGCATCATTATCAGACAATTTGATTACTAAGGGATAGGTAGGAACATAAGCCTGATCCAAATCCATTAAAATAGTATGGTTTATTGAAATATTATTTTTCAAACTGATTACCGCAGTTCCGGCCGTTATATCACCCAATCGTTGGGTTTTTTCACTTACAACAAGAGTTATTAATCCTATAACACCCCAACTGAGATTGACATCTATTATTCGAAATAACCATCGAATAATATAATCGCCAAAACTAGCTTGATAGCCATCTATTTTTACCACTTTAATTTTCAATATTTTTTTTCCTAGGGTTTGACCTTCCATTAAACTTTCTTGAATCAAAGAATAAAAAATAACCGGCAAAAACAGAACAATTACAATTGCGGCAAAAGACCATGTATCCAAATTTTCCATGTACTTTGTTAATCCTAAGGACTTAAAGAATATGCCCCAAACAACAGTTGCGTAAGCCAATTTGACTAACAAATCCAATAAATAAGCAAGCATTCTGTCTGATACAGAGGCTGCTGTAAAATTTATATTCACATTTTGGGTTGTAGTTATAGATAATTCTGACATATTTTATATTTTAGCAATCCATGAGAGAAATTGCATTTATAAAGCAAAATAAAGAAAAATGGCTTGAGTTTGAACAAGCAATTTTTGGTAAAGCTAAGAAAAATCCTGATGAAATGGCAAGTTTGTATATACATCTTGTCAACGATTTATCTTATGCTCAAACGTATTATCCTAAAAGTAAAACGGTTGTATACCTCAATTATCTAGCTTCTCAAATCTATCAAAAAATATACAAAACCAAACGAACAGAGCGAAATCGAATCGTTTATTTCTTTGCCGAAGAAGTGCCACTATTGGTTTATGAATACCGTAGATATGTGACTTATGCCTTTGTTTTATTTTTTATCTTAACCGGAATTGGAGCTCTATCTGCTCATTACGATTTGAATTTTGTCCGATTGATAATGGGAGACGCCTATGTAAATATGACATTAGAGAATATTTCTAAACAAGATCCGGTAGCAGTTTACAAAAGCGGTAGTAATTGGGGTGGCTTTATTGCTATAACAATGAACAACCTATACGTGGGTGCTCAATGTTTTATATGGGGACTCTTTTTAGGCATAGGTACTTTTTATATTTTTCTTCGAAATTGCATCATGCTGGGATCTTTTCAATATTTCTTTTACCAACAAGGTGTTTTTTGGGAAAGTGTTCAGGGAATCTGGATTCATGGCTCTATGGAAATTTTTGCCATAGTTATAGAAACTGCAGCCGGATTTATCTTGGGTGCATCCATCTTATTTCCTAAAACCTACTCTCGCTTTAATTCCTTTAAAATTGGATTTAAAACCGGACTCAAAATATTTTTGAGTACCATCCCCTTTACCATTGCTGCCGGTTTTTTAGAAGGTTTTGTAACCCGTTATTCTAAAGAAATGCCCAATTGGCTCAATGTAACTATCATATTAGGCACATTAAGTTGTATTGCTTTTTATTATCTTATTTACCCAAGATTTATTAACTCAAAATTAAGTTCTAGCTTAAAAACCACTTAAAATTATGCTTACACTCTATAAAAAAAGAACATTAGGTGAATTGATTAGTGATACGTTTTTGTTTTTCAGAACAAACGGGACTCATTTTTTACGCCATTATTTTATTATAAATGGTGGTTTTTTACTTGTTTTGTTGGGGTTGTCATACTTTGTATTCAAAGTTTATTTTGAAATTATGTTTTCTAATATTGGGGGTAATTCTACAAATTATATGGAGCACTATTTTGAAAATAATTTACCTCTGGTTATAGGTGTCGTATTGTTTTTTATTATCCTAACCCTATTTGTTTCATTACTAAGCTACTGTTATCCTATTTTGTATTTCAAACTTTACATAGAAAAAAAAGGAATTAACTTTACAACAAAAGATATTTTGATTGCCTTAAAAGGAAACTTTGCAAAAATTAGTCGCTTTTTTGTAGCTTTAATTGTT
Organism: Flavobacterium sp.; assembly: GCF_036759525.1. Lineage (GTDB taxonomy): Bacteria > Bacteroidota > Bacteroidia > Flavobacteriales > Flavobacteriaceae > Flavobacterium. The sequence goes on from NZ_DAIOUN010000002.1 coordinate 102,086, forward strand.
TTTGGATTAACAATTGGGCTTCTTTTTCTGGGGTTGTGTATTTTACTCATGATTTCCATCATTGGAATTCCCATATTGGTCATTGTATTACCGGCTTTTATGGCTTGGATTCAACTTTCGTTCTATATTTATTTAAACACTTCAACTTCTACAGTAGAGGCATTTCGATTGGGATTTGAATATACCAAAAATAAGTTTTGGCCCATAGTGGGTTCAACTATTGTCATGTATTTAATAGTACAAGCTGTAACTACCCTTTTTTCGCTTATTCCCTACATTATTGGAGTATTTAATTTGTTTACGAGTATAGAAAATGGAGATGCACCCAATGGAGATACTTTCTCTTTGTTTACTATAATAATGGTAATTGTCATGTGTATCAGTATTTTAATTAGTTACATAATGAATAACTTATTGGTAGTGAATAGTGGGATAGTGTATTATACTATTCAAGAAGAAATTGAAGGGAATTCAACTTTAAACGATATTGATTTAATTGGATCTCAAAGTGAATAAATTAGTACTCTTTCTTTTTCTACTCGTGAGTTCTGTAATCAGTGCTCAGGATATTGATTTTGAATCATCAGGTAATCAGAATTTAATATCCTCCGATACACTATGGCTTTATGAAGAAAAAGTTTTTGAAGAAAATTTCCAATCCAAATACAATCAAAATGATTTCATTTATGAAACCCAAGTAGCCGAAAAAGGGTTTTGGGATAGATTTAAAGAATCGATGGCTTCCTTTTTTAGAAAAATCCTTCGCATGACAGATGAAAATGCTTCAATGGATTTGGTAGATTTTCTTTTAAAATCTTTAGCTGTTCTTCTTATAATCTATGTTATTTACTTGATTGTCAAAACTATAATGAATGAAGAAGGTAGCTGGATTTTTGGAAAATCTTCGGATAAGAAAATCATAAGTTATGAGGAAATTGAACTGAATATTCACACTGTTGATTTTGAAAAACTCATTCAAGACGCATTAAAATCAAACGAAAAAAGAGTGTGTATTAGATATTATCACTTATGGTTGTTAAAGAAAATGGCCGATAAAAACATCATTGAATGGGATGCCGAAAAAACCAATTCTGAGTACAGCTACGAAATTCAAGACCCAAAACTAAAAGAAAAATTCAGTTATGCTTCCTATTTGTATGACTACATTTGGTATGGCGAATTTGATTTGAATGATGAAGCATTTTCTAAAGTTAAATCCACTTTTGAAAAAACAATCCAATCTATCTAAATGAATAAAAGTCTTAAAATATATATTTTTATTTTGGTTTTACTGTTTGCTGTAATCACATGGGTAGATAGTAACAGACCGAAACCTATTGATTGGACAGAAAATTTTGAATCTTACAGTAAAACACCTTTTGGACTTTTTATTTTTAATCAAGAAAAAGAGGCTCTTTTTAAAGACTCAATTTATACGTTAAATGAAAGTCCGTTTGAATTTTTTGATGCCCATTACAACTACGAAGACGAAGATGAAGGTTATTCTATTTCTGGGAATTTCATGGCAATAGATGAAAACTACACTATAGATCCAACTTCAAGTAATGAGATTTTAACCTTTGTAGACCAAGGAAATACCGCTTTCTTAAGTATGAAAACATTCCCTAAGTATTTAAAAGATTCATTGCGGTTTGATTTGCAAAATATCTATTTTCAAGATAACATCTCGATGAATATTAAGGGGAAATCAAACTCTTTCCAGGAATATACCTTTAGTACCGGAGCCCATGGCTATGCTTTTGTATCTTACGATACTCTAAATACGCAAGTACTGGGTAATCTAAAATTGGAAAACACTTTGTATCCCAATTTTATCCAAATAAATTACGGCAAAGGTCAGGTCTTGCTGCACTTACAACCAGTAGCTTTTACCAATTATTATCTTCTGAAGAAAAACAATTACTCCTATACCGAATCGGTTTTATCTTATATACCCAAAGGAAATTTATATTGGTACCCTAATAAAAGATTAAACTCCGGAATTTCAAACTCTCCTCTTCGATTCATTCTAAATCAACCCGGTTTGAGATGGGCTTGGTATCTTTTTCTTATAAGTATGTTGTTTTTTATGATTTTTAGAGCCAAAAGAACCCAACGAATAATACCCATTTTGAAACCGCTTCCCAATACTACGGTAGAATTTATTAAAACCATTGGAAATTTATACTATCAAGAAGGAAATCACAACACGATGATGGAAAAAAAGAGTATCTTTTTTCTTGAAAAAATTAGACAAGAATACGGATTGGATACTCAGAAATTGGATACCGATTTTTGCCAAAAACTTCATAATAAAACCGGCAAAGATCTCGAACTTATTGAAAAAGCTATACATTTAATCAAAAAACATAGACAAACCCAGAATAACTCGGAAGCTGACTTGATCGAGTTGAACTCTGTTATTGAAAAAATTATTGAACCCACAAAAAAATAACCCATCATGGAAGAACATACAAATAACAACCCCTCTGAGGAATCTGTAAATTTTGAAAATCGTTTGGATTTAGCACCGCTACAAGAAACGTTAACCCTTTTAAAAAATGAATTAAACGCCGTAATTGTTGGCCAGCATAAAATGATAGACCAATTGTTGGTAGCGTTATTGGCAAACGGACACGTCTTGTTAGAAGGTGTTCCCGGTGTAGCCAAAACCATAACTGCAAAATTATTAGCAAAAACCATGAACATCGGGTTTAGCAGAATTCAATTTACTCCAGATTTAATGCCCTCAGATATATTGGGAACTTCAATATTTGACTTGAAAAAATCGGAATTTGAATTTAAAAAAGGACCCATTTTCTCGAACTTAATTTTAATTGATGAAATAAACAGAGCTCCTGCCAAAACCCAAGCTGCATTATTTGAAGTTATGGAAGAACGTCAAATTACAATGGATGGGGTTACCTACACTTTACAAAGTCCATTTTTGGTAGTTGCTACGCAAAATCCAATAGAGCAAGAAGGAACCTATCGTTTACCAGAAGCACAACTGGATCGTTTTTTGTTCAAAATTAGTATAGACTATCCCAAGCTCAACGACGAAGTAATTATTTTACAAAAAGAACACGCCTTACTTTCGGGAACCAAATTAGATTTGGTCCATTCTCAATTAGATGCACAATCCATCACCAAATACCAAGAATTGGTGAAACAAATTCGAGTTGAGCCACATCTTATTGAATATATAGCTAAATTGGTAGTAAGCACAAGAGAAAACGGATTTTTATACCTTGGGGCTTCTCCAAGGGCGTCAATTGCTATACTTAATGCTTCAAAAGGGTTTGCGGCTCTTAATGGTAGAGATTTTGTAACTCCAGAAGATATCAAGGAAGCTGCCATTCCGGTATTGCAACATCGGGTAATTGTTACTCCAGAGCGAGAAATGGAAGGTGTAAGCTCTGTTGAAATCATCAAACAAATTATTGATTCTGTTGAAATTCCTCGCTAAAAAAAGTATATTTTGAAAAAAGTATTAAAAAATTTATATCTAAAAAACAGACTTTTCAATGCATTGGGAGTAAACATTACACTCTTTGTATTGAGCTTCTTTTTTCCTTTTTTGTATACACCGGCATGGTATTTTTTGATACTGATTCTTACTTTTCTAGCTTTTGATATACTCCTATTGTTTCAAACCCAACAAGGAATTTCGGCTACCCGAATTTGTCCTGAAAAATTGTCTAATGGAGATGAAAATCAAATTACTTTAACAATCCAAAATTTTTATACTTTTTCCATTTACCTTAAGGTAATTGATGAAATTCCATTTCAATTTCAGGTTCGTGATTTTCAAATTCCTCTTAAGCTAAAAGCTTCAACCGTAAAAGATATTGCCTATCATCTCAGACCGGTAAGTAGAGGTGAATACCAATTTGGAGCTCTAAATATCTATGCTTCTTCTCCATTTCAGTTGGTTTCCAGACGATTTGTTTTTGCCAAAGATCAAACAGTACCCACCTATCCTTCTTACATTCAATTGCGAAAATATGATTTGATGGCCTTTTCAAATCATCTCTTTCAATACGGCGTAAAAAAAATTAGAAAAATTGGGCATACCCTAGAATTTGAACAAATAAAAGAATATGTTCAAGGTGATGATATGCGTACCTTAAACTGGAAGGCTACTGCAAAAAAAAACAGTCTAATGGTAAATCAATTCCAAGATGAAAAATCCCAATCGGTATACATGATTATTGATAAAGGTAGAGTAATGAAAATGCCGTTCAATAAATTAAGTCTATTAGATTATGCCATAAACGCTTCACTGGTTTTGTCTAATGTGATATTGAAAAAACACGACAAAGCCGGAATGTTTACTTTTTCAAAAAAAGTAGAAAATCGAGTTGCCGCCGAAAAAAGATCATCGCAAATGCAATTGATTATGGAAAATTTGTACAACATCAAAACCGATTTTTATGAAAGTGATTACAGCAGGTTGTATGTTGATATCAAAAAAAACATAACGCACAGAAGTTTAGTAATGTTGTATACCAATTTTGAAACTTTAGATAGTTTACACCGTCAACTTCCCTATTTAAAAGCAATTGCCAAAAGTCATCTGTTGGTGGTTGTTTTTTTTCAAAATACCGAATTAGACCAATTAATCGAACAAAAATCTGAAACTGTACAAGAAGTTTACGATAAAATCATAGCTGAAAAATTTGCTTTTGAAAAAAGGTTAATTGTAAACGAACTCAAAAAATACGGTATTTTTTCTGTTTTAACTCAGCCGGAAAATTTAACCTTGGATACAATTAATAAATACCTTGAAATAAAGTCTCGCGGAATTTTATAATACGCCATCTACTTTAACATTTTCTTTCGATTTAATTGAGGGTTTTATTATACTTTTAGCATTTAATCAACTAAAAGTTATATGAAAAACAAACTACTCTACCTTCTATTACTTGTAAATAGCCTGGTTTATAGTCAGGAGTATTTTCCCAAAAACGATGGAGTATTTACTACATTCAAAAATCCTGTTGCCTTAATAAATGCAACCATTTATGTATCGTCTACACAAAAATTGGAAAAAGCAACACTACTTATTTATAAAGACAAAATAGTAGAAATTGGAACTAATGTGACCCTTCCTAAAGGAGCACAAATACTAGATGCCAAAGGAAAAACCATTTATCCCTCGTTTATAGATTTGTACAGTGAATTTGGTATTCAAAAGCCTCAAGCCAATCGAACTTCCGGAGGAGCTCCTCAATACGATTCGGCTAGAGAAGGATACTATTGGAACGATCATATCAAAGCCGATTACAATGCTTTTGACAACTTAAATTACGATTCAAAAACAGCAGGTGGTCTTAGAGAAATAGGTTTTGGAACCCTTTTAAGTCATCAAAACGATGGAATTGTTGCGGGAACCGGAGTTCTTTGGACACTAAATGATACAGAAAAAAATAGTGTACGGGTTTTAAACCCAAAAATTTCCCAACATTTTACATTTCGAAGAAGTAGTAACAGTAGACAGTCTTATCCTTCTTCTCTAATGGGAAGTATGGCCTTAATTCGTCAAGTTTATCATGATGCGGCATGGTACAGTCAGGGAAGTTCAAAAACCTTGGATGTAACGCTTGAACATTTTAACCAAAACAAAAATTTAATCCAAATCTTTAATGCCGGAGATAAATTAAATATTCTTCGTGCAGCAAAGCTAGGCAAAGAAATGGGTGTAAATTACCTCATCAAAGGAAGTGGAAACGAATTTGAAAGAATTGAAGAAATCAAAAAAACCGGGGCCACTCTCATTATCCCTATTCAATTTCCGGATGCCTATGATGTATCAAATCCCTTTTTGGCCTATCAGGTAAGTGTAAGTGATATGAAATTTTGGAATCAAGCTCCATTCAACCTAAAAATCTTAGCCGAACAAAAAATTCCTTTTGTAATTACAGCATCCGACTTAAAAAATCCAAAAGATTTTCTTTCCAACTTACGTAAAGCAGTTCAATATGGGTTACCCAAAGAGACCGCATTAGCTGCGTTAACCGAAAATCCGGCCAAATTATTAAACCAGAGTAAACAGTTAGGTACGCTTCAAAAAGGGATGTTGGCCAATTTTATTGTAACCAATGGCGATTTGTTTGAAACCAAAACCCAAATTCAAGAAAATTGGGTTCAAGGTACACGCTACAGTATAGAAAAAATCGATGCTCCAGATATTCGCGGTACTTATGAAGTTTCGCTTAATAATCAAAAATGGGAATTAAAAATTGAAGGTGAACTTTCTAAATTGGAAGGAAAAACTACTGTGGATAGTTTAAATTTGGATACAAAAATTCAATTTTCAGATCCTTGGATTACGCTTTTAATTAAAGAGAAAGATACTGCCAAAAATAGTTTTTCCCGACTTACCGGAACTTTTTCAGGTGATAAATTTAGTGGGATTGCCTCTTTCTCTGATGGCAAACAAGTAGATTGGACAGCAACACGAACCCAAACATTTACTCCAAAAGCAGCAAACCAAAAGTCTAGTAAAATTCCGGATATGTATCCTCTAACCTATCCAAATGCACCCTTTGGTTTTACAGAAAAACCAAAGCAAGAAACGCTTTTGTTTAAAAATGCAACCGTTTGGACTGGAGAAAAAGACGGTATTCTCAAAGAAACCGATGTACTAATTCAAAATGGAAAAATTATTCAAATTGGAAAAAACATTACAGTAAAAGAAGCTAAAGTAATAGATGCTACCGGCAAACATTTAACAGCTGGTATTATTGATGAACATTCTCATATAGCCATCTCTAGTGGCGTAAATGAAGGAGGTCAAAATTCTTCTGCAGAAGTAACCATTGAAGATGTTGTTAATTCGGAAGATATCAATATTTATAGAAATTTATCGGGTGGTGTAACATCGGCAAATTTGTTACATGGGTCGGCAAATCCAATTGGTGGTAGAGCCGCTTTTATCAAACTCAAATGGGGGTTCTCACCTGATGAAATGTTGGTTAAAAGTGCTCCCAAATACATCAAGTTTGCCCTTGGAGAAAATGTTAAACAATCCAACTGGGGCGATATGTCTCGCAACAGATTTCCACAATCGAGAATGGGTGTAGAACAAGTTTACGAAGACTACTTCACAAGAGCACTGGCTTACCAACAAGAATGGAAAGAATATGAAGCTTCTAAAAGTAAAACCAAAATCAAACCAAGATTTGATATTGAAATGGAAGTTCTCGTAGAAATTTTAAATAAAAAAAGATTTATTACCTGTCATTCTTACGTTCAATCTGAAATCAATATGTTGATGAAATTGGCAGATAGATACAACTTTAAAATTCAAACATTTACCCACATTTTAGAAGGTTATAAATTGGCCGACAAAATGGCATCGCATGGCGTAGGAGGTTCTACTTTCTCTGATTGGTGGGGATATAAATTTGAAGTTAAAGATGCTATTCCGTACAATGCGGCCTTAATGAATGGTGAAGGTGTTGTTGTGTCAATCAATTCGGATGATGCAGAAATGTCCCGAAGACTCAATCAAGAAGCTGCAAAAACTGTGAAATATGGAGGTGTTGATGAAGAAACCGCTTGGAACTTCGTTACCTTACATCCGGCAAAACTTCTTCAAGTTGACGATCGTGTGGGAAGTATCAAAATAGGAAAAGATGCCGATGTTGTTTTATGGAGTGAAAGTCCATTATCTATTTATTCCAAAGTAGAAAAAACGGTAGTTGACGGAATCGTTTTTTACGATTTAGAAAAAGAACAAACTCTAACCGAAACGATTCAAAAAGAGCGAATGGAGTTAATACAACTACTTCTTGAAACCAAAAATCAAGGAATGAAAACCCAAACGCCCAAAAGAAAAGAAGTGAAGCATTACCACTGCGATACTTTAGAAGAATTTTAATTGAAATTAAATCATGAAAAAAATAACAATATACCTTAGTTTTCTTTGCAGTACATTTACAGCAATAGCTCAGCAAACTCCGGCTCCAGAACAAACTCAGACCATCCTAATTATGGGAGGCACAGCCCATTTGGGTAACGGTACTGTTGTAGAAAATAGTTTAATCTCTATCAAAGATGGTAAAATTGCTTCTATTTCTGATGGAACATTTGCAAAACCAGCCAAACACGATATAGTGATAGATGCTTACGGAAAACATATATATCCGGGCTTTATTGCTCCCAATGCAACGCTTGGATTGGTTGAAGTTGATGCCGTACGGGCATCGGATGATGTGAGAGAAATTGGCGAAATGAATCCTCATATTCGAAGTATAATAGCTTATAATTCTGAGTCTTTGATTACAGAAACAGCTCGACCAAATGGTGTGCTGTTAGCTCAAATAACACCAAGAGGAGGACGCATTTCCGGGACTTCATCTGTGGTTCAGTTGGATGCATGGAATTGGGAAGATGCCGCTATTAAAACCGATGACGGAATTCATTTGAATTGGCCCAGAAGTTATTCTCGTGGAGGATGGTGGGCCGAACCCGGTAGTATTGAAGCCAATAAAAATTACGATAACCAATTGAAAGATATTCAAGACTTTTTTGATAATTCAAAAGCTTATCATTCAAATAAACCCAAATTAAAGGATATTCCGTTGGAAGCTATGAAAGGATTGCTAGAGGGTACTAAAACCTTATATATCCATGCAGACGGAGAAAAAGAAATCAGAGATGCTCTACTCTTTAAAACCAAAAACAATATTACCAAAATGACCATTATTGGAGGATATTATGCTTACAAAGTAGCCGATTTACTTAAAAGTAATGGTGTTTCGGTTTTGTTGAAAAGAGTTCATGCTTTACCTCTTTTAGAGGATGAAGATGTTAATTTACCCTATAAAAATGCTAAAATGTTGGTAGAAGCCGGTGTGCTCACTGCTCTTCAAAACGAAGGCGAAATGGAAAGAATGCAAGTACGAAACTTACCATTTTATGCCGGTACGTGTGCAGCTTGGGGTCTTGATAAAGAAATAGCTTTGCAATTGATTACTTTAAATGCAGCCAAAATATTGGGTATTGATGCCTTATACGGTTCTTTGGAAGCCGGTAAAAGTGCAACTTTATTTATCTCGGAAGGTGATGCATTAGATATGAAAACCAACAACTTAGTTGCTGCTTTTATAGATGGAAGAATTATAAGTTTGGGCAACCGCCAAAACGAATTGTATGAGCGTTACAAAGGCAAGTACAAATTGGCTAAAAAAAATAAAAAATAAACCCCAATACTAAGCACTCTTTTAAGAGTGCTTTTTTTTGAACTAAAAATCGGCAATTTGATGAAAAATAATTTAACTTCGCCCCAAAGTGTTCTATTTTGAAACAAATTACATCTATACAAAACCCGATCATCAAATCACTTTTACAACTCCAAGAGAAATCAAAAGTAAGAAAACAAACCGGTACATTTCTTATTGAGGGAAAAAGAGAAATTGAATTAGCTCATAAAGGTAACTATGAAATTGAAACCTATTTTATAGTTCGGGATTTCTTTACTCAAACTGAATTAAACCAATTTCCCAAAGAAAAGTGTATAGAAATTACTCGTGAGATTTATCAAAAGTTGGCCTACAGAGATACAACAGAAGGTATAATTGCGGTAACAAAATCAAAAACACATGCCTTGTCTGAAATAAAACTCAGTGCCAATCCGTTGTTGCTTATTGCAGAGAGTATAGAAAAACCGGGGAATCTTGGTGCAATACTTCGAACAGCAGATGCAGCGAATATTGATGCAATACTTATTGCCGATCCGAAAACCGATTTATACAATCCCAATATAATCCGGTCGAGTGTTGGTTGCTTGTTTACCAATCAAATTGCAATAGGCAGTAGTGAAGAAATAATTGATTTTCTCAAATTAAAGCATATAGCAATCTATGCTGCCACACTTCAAAACTCAAATCCCTATCACGTAGAAGATTATACCAAACCAACTGCACTTGTTGTGGGAACAGAAGCTACAGGACTTAGCAAAATTTGGAGAACAGAAAGTACCCAAAATATAATTATACCTATGCAAGGTGAAATAGATTCTATGAATGTTTCTGTGGCTGCAGCCATCCTTCTTTTTGAAGCAAAAAGACAAAGGGGTTTTAACAAATCAATTTAAAAATAGATATTTCAGACGAATTGCAATCCCATTTGCAAATTAATTATTTTTACCCTACTTTTAGTAGGTTATTCTATTGCTATGACTGAAATTGAAATTGAACAAGAAAATAAGGCTATTGCCCAAGAATATAAAGAGCTTCTCCGTATTAGTTACCAAACTCTTTCGGCCGAAGACAAAAAGATTATTCGTAAAGCTTTTGATGTTGCCGTTGAAGCCCATAAAGACCAAAGAAGAAAATCGGGAGAAGCCTATATTTTCCATCCTATTGCTGTAGCCAAAATTGTGGCTTCCGAAATTGGATTGGGTGCAACAGCTATTGCAGCTGCTTTAATGCACGATGTTGTTGAAGATTCGCCTATTACTGTAGCCGATTTGGAAAAAATGTTCAATCCGAAAATTGCACAACTCGTAGACGGATTGACCAAAATTGCCAAAGTGAAAACAGATCAGGAAATTTCTATGCAAGCTGAAAATTTCCGAAAAATGTTATTGACTTTGAATGATGATGTGCGTGTAATATTAATCAAATTGGCCGACCGTTTGCACAATATGCAAACCATGGAATCAATGGCAGATTACAAACAAGCTAAAATTGCTTCTGAAACCCTTTACATATATGCTCCTCTAGCTCACAGACTCGGATTGTATAACATTAAGACGAAGTTAGAAGATTTAGGATTAAAATACACAGAGCCGGATGTTTATGCTGACATTGTGAGCAAAATGAAAGAAAGCAAAGAGGAACAAGAAGCTTATATTAATTCTATATCCCAAATCCTTCAAAAGTCTTTAGACGAAGAAGGCATTGAATATACCATAAAAGGCAGACCCAAATCTATTTATTCCATTCGTCGAAAAATGCTGGCACAAGGCGTAAGTTTTGACGAAGTGTATGACAAATTTGCTCTACGCATTGTATACAAATCCAAACCACATGACGAAAAATTCATTGCCTGGAAAATCTACTCCATTGTAACCGATCACTATAGACCCAGCCCTAGTAGATTAAGAGATTGGATTTCATCACCCAAAACAACCGGATATGAAGCCCTTCACATAACTGTTATGGGGCCAAAAGGACGTTGGGTTGAAATTCAGGTTCGAAGTGAACGCATGGATGAAATTGCAGAAAAAGGATATGCTGCTCATTACAAATACAAACAAGGTATTACAGAGGAAAACACTTTAGATACTTGGTTAAATCTTTTAAAAGAAGCATTGGAAAACTCAACTACCAATGCCGTAGATTTTGTAGAAGACTTCAAATTAAATTTATATTCCAAAGAAATCTATGTTTTTACCCCAAAAGGAGAAATCAAATCTTTGCCCAAAGGAGCAACTTCGCTTGATTTTGCTTTTAGTATTCACTCCGAAATTGGAGTTCGCACCCGCGGAACTAGAGTAAATGGTAAATTAGTTCCATTGAATCATGTATTAAATAGCGGAGACCAAATTGAAGTAATAACCTCACCTAATCAAAAGCCCAACTCCCATTGGCTAGATTATGTTACGACATCAAGAGCCAAAAATAAAATTAAAAATGTTTTAAACGAGGATACCAAAAAAATTGCCGAAGATGGTAAAGAATTATTAAACCGAAAATTACGCCATTTAAAAATTACCTTAAATGAAACAACAGTTAATGAACTCGTAAACTATTTTAAATTAAAAACCAGCTTAGACTTATTTTACAGAGTGGGAATTGGAACGATCGATAACCAACAACTCAAAGATTATGCCTCTCAAAAAAGCAACACTTTAATCAATTTTTTTAAAAAAATAAAACGTTCGCCCTCTGTGGCTCCGGAACAAATTCAAAAAAATGAAATCAGTAAAAATTTTGACATGCTGGTTTTTGGGTCAGAACAAGACAAGTTGGATTACAAACTTTCCAGTTGTTGTAATCCCATTCCGGGTGATGAAGTTTTTGGTTTCTTAACTATAAATGATGGTATTAAAGTACATCGAAAAGATTGTCCAAACGCCATTAGTTTACAATCCAATTATGCCTATCGAATCATACAAGCAAAATGGATAGACTCTTCTCAAGAAGATTTTAAAGCCATTTTAAAAATTACCGGAATGGACACACTTGGGCTTACCAATGAACTTACAAGAGTAATTTCCAACCAAATGCATGTTAACATTCAAAGCATTTCATTAAGTGGAGAAGCCGGAATTTTTAATGGACAAGTTACAGTTGTTGTTCAAAATAACACCATTTTAAAACGACTTATAGAAAATATTAAAAAAATAGACGGAATTGACAAAGTGGTTCGTGTGAATAATTAACTCGCCAATTTATGTTAATAAACTCACAGCAAAAAAATGGGCATTAGATATAAAAACATAAAAATAATGTATCTTTGCAGATATCATGAATCCAATGGAAAATAACAAAAATCAAGACATTGTAAAAAATGTTTTTACCAAATTTTTGGAAGAAAAAGGACATCGTAAAACTCCGGAAAGATATGCTATTCTCCAAGAAATATACGATAGTTTAGAGCATTTTGATATTGAATCACTTTACATCAAAATGAAAAATAAAAACTACAGAGTAAGTAGAGCTACTTTGTACAATACAATAGAATTACTCTTGGAATGTGGATTGGTGAGAAGACATCAATTTGGTCAAAATCAAGCTCATTATGAAAAATCATACTTTGATAAACAGCATGATCATATTATAATGACCGATACCGGAGAGGTAATCGAATTTTGCGATCCAAGAATCCAACAAATTAAAAAGACCATAGAGGAAATCTTCAATATAGACATACACAACCATTCACTTTACCTCTACGGAAGCAAAAAAAGCACCTCAAAAGAATAACAAATAACTACTTAAATAACTACAATAACACAAACTAAAATGACTGTTGATTTACTGTTAGGCCTACAATGGGGCGATGAAGGAAAAGGAAAAATCGTAGATGTACTTACTTCAAAATACGATATAATTGCCCGGTTTCAAGGAGGTCCTAATGCTGGACATACATTAGAATTTGACGGAATCAAACATGTTCTCAGAACTATTCCATCGGGTATTTTTCATCCCAATGCCCAAAATATCATAGGTAACGGAGTTGTGATTGATCCGGTTGTATTTCAAAAAGAACTGGAAGGATTAGAAAAGTTCCAAATGGATGTCAAATCCAAATTGTTGATTTCAAGAAAAGCCCATCTTATTCTTCCCACGCATCGTCTTTTGGATGCTGCTTCAGAGGCTTCAAAAGGTAAAGCAAAAATTGGTTCAACTTTAAAAGGAATTGGCCCTACTTACATGGATAAAACCGGAAGAAATGGTCTTCGAGTGGGCGATGTTGAACAACCTGATTTTATAGAAAAATATAGAGCTCTAGCTGAAAAACACGAAGCAATGATACAGTTTTACGATGTAGATTTGCAGTACAATCTAGGCGAAATGGAAGAAGAATTTTTTAAAGCGATAGACGTTTTAAAAACTCTAACATTCATTGATAGTGAAGAACATTTAAACACAGCACTAAAACAAGGCAAAACAATCCTGTGCGAAGGAGCTCAAGGGTCTTTACTTGATATTGATTTTGGAACCTATCCCTTTGTTACTTCCTCAAATACAACAGCAGCCGGTGCTTGTACCGGTTTGGGTATAGCTCCCAATAGAGTAAAAGATGTTTTTGGAATTTTCAAAGCCTATACTACACGTGTAGGAAGCGGACCTTTTCCCACCGAGCTTTTTGATGAAACCGGTCAAGCTATGGCTCGCATTGGAAACGAATTTGGTTCTGTTACAGGTCGTGCCAGACGTTGCGGATGGTTGGACTTAGTAGCTTTAAAATATGCAATCCAAGTAAACGGGGTAACCGAGTTGTACATGATGAAAGGCGATGTGCTTTCGGGGTTTGAAACCTTAAAAATTTGTACCGCATATCAATACAACGGCGAAATTATATCACATTTCCCCTATTCTATAGACAATGAAACTTTGAGCCCTATTTACACCGAATTCAAAGGATGGCAAGCTGATTTAACAGGAATGACCAGCTATGACGAACTTCCTATGGAGCTCAAAGAATACATTCATTTTATTGAAAAAGAAGTAGAGGTACCCATTCGAATTGTATCTGTTGGCCCCGATAGAACACAAACTATTCTAAAACCTTAAATAAAAAAATCCCATCAATTGATGGGATTTTTCACCTTATAACTAACTCAATTTAGGATTGTACCAAAGTTTTTAGATAAGCTACAACTTCTGTTGCTCTTGAGTTTTCAGCATGATTTAATACAGAAAAACCACGTGAATCTGTTTCCTTTGGATTGGCTCCTTTGGAAATTAAAAACTTAACAATATCTAATTGATTGTATCGGGCAGCATACATCAATGGCGTTAATCCATTTGTTTTTTCGTGTATATCTGCACCATATTCGATAAATTTCTTTACCAAATCTAATTCGCCTTTACTGATGGCCACACACAAGGGCGTTCCGTAATATTTTGCATAAACATTTGTCTCATGATTTGAGTTACTGTTTGAATTTGTAGCTACCGAAGGAGTAACAATTCCTAATAGAGCTATTCCCAAATAAAAAATTGATTTTTTCATACTGTTCGTTTTTTGATTGATTGATTGATTGATTGATTGATTGATGATTTTAGAATCGATTCTAAAGTAATAGACGACCTGAACAGCTATTTGTTACAGCCTCAAGATATTATAACAATTTTTTAACAAAACAAAAAAACCACGCTAGTTGCGTGGCCATTTATTTAGTACTTCTAAAATTTAGTTTTGGGCTAAAAACTCCAATACCTTCGTTTCTATTCGATGATTTATATCTGAGATGTCTGCTTTTTCAAATTTTTCCCCAATTATATTTTCATACAATTCAATATAACGATCAGAAACCGATTCAATATAAGAATCGGACATTTCAGGAATACTTTGACCCTCTTTTCCTTGAAAACCATTTTCTATCAACCATCTACGAACAAATTCTTTAGATAATTGTTTTTGCTCAATCCCTTGCTCTTGCCTTTCTTGATATCCTTCTTTATAAAAATAGCGAGAAGAATCGGGAGTATGAATTTCATCAATTAATACAATTTTACCTTCTTTAGTTTTACCAAACTCGTATTTAGTATCAACTAGTATCAAACCTCTTTGAGCTGCAATTTCAGTTCCTCTTTGGAACAATAAACGAGTATAGTTTTCCAATTGAATATAATCTGATTCAGATACTATACCGTTACTTAAAATCTCCTCTCTTGAAATATCAGCATCATGAGAACCATTTGGAGCTTTAGTAGTAGGTGTAATTATTGGTTCGGGCAATTTATCATTCTCTTTAAGTCCTTCTATCAATGTAACGCCACATAAAATTCGTTTTCCTTGAGCATACTCTCTTGCAGCGTGTCCGGATAAATAACCTCGAATAACCATTTCTACTTTAAAAGGTTCGCATAAATACCCAATGGCAACATTGGGATCGGGTGAAGCTATGAGCCAATTTGGGACAATATCAGAGGTCAAATGCATGAATCTGGTTGCAATCTGATTTAAAATTTGGCCTTTATACGGTATTCCTCTAGGCATGACAACATCAAAAGCAGAGAGTCTATCTGTTGCAACCATAACCAAGAGTTCGTCATTAATTGTATAGACTTCTCTTACTTTTCCTCGGTAAACCGATTTCTGTCCGGGAAAGTGAAAATTTGTTGAAGTTAGTGTATTCATGAGTTGTGTTGTTGAGAAGTGCAAAAGTAAAAATTATAACTCACTTTTTATTCATAGTTTTATAAAAATAAAAAAGGACAGCTATTGCTGTCCTCTACACATAAAACCTATTGGATTTTAAAACATAATGTTATAGGTAGCCCCAATACCAATTGTTTGAATATCGGTACTGTTTTCGGCAAAAGTGTGCTGGTAATACCCATAAATATTCCATTTTTTATTATGGTAACCAATTTGGGGATTTACATAAAAACCACCTGAATTTTGATCTACATTTGTCAAAAATGCATATCCCAAATCAGACCCAATAAACAAACCTTCTTGTTTAAAATAATAACGTGCAAAACCCCCAACCGGAATAATTCCAAAATCATCTGCTCCATCTTTACCCAAAAAATGAGTATATCCAGAAGCAATACCAATTCCAAAATGGGGATTAACCAAATATTGACCTCTTAAATCTAAACCAATAGTAAACGAAGAGAAATCGGCAGCATCACCAATAGGGATACCGGCATTGATTCCGGCTTTAAACCATGAATTTTGAGGAGTAATGTCTAATTCTTGCCCATTAGAAATAGTAGCAATTAAAAAGCTGAATACTAAAATTACTTTTTTCATTTGTTTACGATTTGAAGTTAATAAATATCTTCCGGCAAAAAACATGCCAAATCTGTAAGAAAAAATTTAATCGTGATTTTCAATACTCTTATAGGCATCAATGATTTTCTTAACCAGACGATGTCTTACAATATCCTTATCATCTAAATACAAAATACCTACACCCTCAACATCTTTTAGAATAAGCAAAGCTTCTTTGAGTCCAGAAATGGTACGTCTGGGTAAATCTACTTGTCCGGGATCGCCTGTAATGATAAATTTGGCATTTTTGCCCATACGCGTAAGAAACATTTTCATTTGCGAATGGGTTGTATTTTGTGCTTCATCCAGAATTACAAAGGCATTGTCAAGTGTTCGCCCTCTCATAAAAGCCAATGGAGCTATTTGAATAATTCCTTTTAAGATATAATCCTCCAAAGTTTGAGGAGGAAGCATATCTCGTAAAGCATCATATAAAGGTTGCATATACGGATCTAATTTTTCCTTCATGTCACCGGGAAGAAATCCTAAATTTTCACCGGCCTCTACGGCTGGCCTAGTTAAAATAATTCGCTTTACTTGTTTCTCTTTCAAAGCTTTAACGGCTAAAGCAACGCCTGTGTAGGTTTTACCGGTTCCGGCTGGACCTACAGCAAATACCATATCATTTTTATGAATCAAATCCACCATCTTTTGCTGATTGGGGGTCATCGCTTTTATCAACTTCCCTCCTATGCCATGAACCAAAATTTTATCATGGTCCGGCATTTGTTGTTCTTCTTGAGAATTGCTTTGAATTACCCTATCAATTACGTTGGTATCAATATTATTGTAACGTGTGAAATGAAGCATCAATCTGTTAAATCGATTTTCAAATTCATCTAATACTTCCTTCTCGCCGTAGGCCTTGAGTGTAGTTCCTCTGGCCACTATTTTTAACTTTGGATAGTATTTTTTAATTGTTTCAAGATGTGTATCTTGAGCACCCCAAAACTCTTTTGGAGCAATGTCATGAAGTTCAATTATTCTTTCGTTCAAAAGCAGAAGTATTAAAATTAAAAAATAGGTTTTTAATTATTAGATTTGCATCTCTCAAATTTAAGTAAAAATGTCGTAGTCATTACGAATAGTTATAAACAAAAAGATGTCAATAATTACATTAACTACCGATTACGGGTTGAAAGATCACTTTGTTGGAGCTTTGAAAGGAAAGCTTCTTTCTGAGTTTCCGGAAGCGAATATTATTGATATTTCACACGACATCGACCCTTTTAATACAGCTCAAGCAAGCTACATAATTCAAGCAGCCTACAGCAGTTTTCCCAAAGGCACTGTACACATCATTGGGGTTGATTCTGAAAGAACCATTGAAAATGAACATATTGCCATGCAATGGAATGACCATTATTTTATTTGTGCAGATAATGGTATTTTAAGCATGTTGGTTCAACGTTTTGTTCCACAAAAAATAGTGGCAATTAACATACATGACAGATTGCCTGAAGATGCGACAGATTTGGATGTTTTTAAAACTGTGGCATGTCATTTGGCAAAAGGAGGTAATTTAAATGTAATTGGAAAGGAAATTTCGGCTTTAAAAGCCATTACCGATTTGCAACCTATTGTTTCAAAAGACGGAAACACAATCAAAGGGAATATTATTTACATTGACCATTTTGGGAATGTTGTAGTAAATATTAGTAAAAAACAATTTTTAGAATTAGGAAAAGGCAGGCCTTATGAGATTGATTTAAAGCCAAAACCCCTGAAAACTATTTTACCCAATTATTCCTCTGTAGCTTTATCAGATAAATTTCCCTTAAAATATTTTGAAGGTGAAAAATTGGCTATATTTAACGAAGCCGGTTTTCTGGAAATTGCTTTATTTAGAAGTAATCCTCATACGGTGGGAAGTGCATCTAGCTTATTGGGTTTAGGTTACAGAGATGTTATTACCATTAATTTTAAAGAATCCTAATGATTGTACGTATTGTAAAATTAAGATTTCAACCGGAACGTATTTCCGATTTTTTAAAAAACTTTGAAGAAATCAAAGAAAAAATACGAAATGCTCCGGGAAACCGTTTATTGGAATTGTATCAAGACATTGAAAATCCCGAACTTTTTTTTACCTACAGTTATTGGGAATCTGAACAAGACTTAGAAAATTATCGAAATTCAGAGCTTTTTCACTCCATTTGGCAGGAAACCAAAGTTTTTTTTAATGCCAAACCGGAAGCTTGGAGTGTAAATAAATTGGTAGCATTACCTTGATAGATTATCAAAAATGCATTTTACATATAAAATTAACTTAGCACTATGAAGGCATTACTTTTTAGAGAAATAAAAACATTTTTTGGTTCACCTATAGGTTATTTGGTTATAGCCCTATTTTTGATTTTAAATGGTCTCTTTCTCTGGATTTTTGAAGGCGATTTTAATGTTTTAAACAGTGGTTACGCCGATTTGAGTCCGTTTTTCCTTTTGGCCCCTTGGATACTTCTTTTTTTAATTCCAGCCATTACCATGAGAAGTTTTTCGGACGAAAAAAAACAAGGAACTCTTGAACTCTTACTCACCAAACCGCTAAACGAAGTTCAAATTGTTATGGGTAAATTTGGTGGTGCCTTTGTTTTAATATTCTTAGCTCTTTTGCCTACTCTACTTTATGTTTATGTAATTTCTAAATATGGATTTCCGGAAGGTAGTTTTGATAGTGGAAGTACAATGGGTTCTTACATAGGTTTGTTGTTTTTGATTACAGCATACACTTCAATTGGTATTTTTTGTTCCATTTTTACAGAAAACCAAATAGTTGCTTTTATAAGCTCTGTTTTTATTTGTTTCATATTTTATTTTGGTTTTGAAGGTATTGCCCCCATGTTTGGTGCGTTATATGAAACTATTTTAGCCCTTGGAATGGATTACCATTACAAAAGTATTAGCCGTGGCGTTTTGGATACCCGTGATTTAATATATTTTGTCAGTGTGTCCGTGTTTTTTATTTCTCTTACCGTTATCAAATTAAAAACTCACAGAAACTAATGAAAAACCGTATCTCAAAACCAATTTTTTCTGTATTTATTATACTTACTATCCTTGTATTGCTTAATGTACTTGGTAGTTTTTTTTACAAACGATTTGATTTAACCCACGATAAAAGATATACTTTATCCCAATCGACTATTGAATTGATTCAAAGTATAGACGAACCGGTATTTATAGATATCTTTTTGGACGGAAATTTTCCGCCGGAGTTTAAACGCCTTCAAAATGAAACCAGACAGCTCGTTGAGGAATTTAAAGCCTACAATTCCAATTTGATAGTCCAATTTACCAATCCACTAGAAGATGAAAGTCAAGCAGAACAATACCGTGCTGAGTTAATCAAACTTGGCTTTACGCCTACCAACATAAACAGCACCAAAAAAGGAAAAAAAGAATTGATTCAGATTTTTCCTTGGGCTATTGCCAATAGAGGTGAAAAATCGGTACGAGTTCCTCTTTTGGTCAACAATTTTGGAAATTCGCCATCAGAAAACATCAATAAATCGGTTCAACTTCTAGAGTTTACATTTGCCGATGCGTTAACCAAGTTAAATCCAAAAACCAAAAAGAAAATTGCAGTTCTTACCGGCAAAGGAGAATTACAGCCTAAATATATGGCCGATTATTTAATGGAATTGAAAGAGTACTATCAATTGGGTGAATTTAATTTAGATTCACTTCAAGACAATCCTTCCAAAGTTATAGCTAACTTAAAACGATTTGATGCCCTTATTATTCCCAAACCAACAGAGCCCTTTACTGATTCTGAAAAATATATTGTAGATCAATATATTATGAATGGTGGTAAAAGCCTTTGGTTAATGGATAAAGTTGTCATGGATATTGATTCTCTTCAAAACCAAGAAAATGCTACAATTGCATACCCTAGAGATTTAAATCTTGACGATTTACTATTTAAATACGGAATCCGCGTAAACCCCTCACTTGTCCAAGATTTACTTTCTACTCCTATCACGGCACAATCTCAACAAGGCGATGTTCCGATAGATTGGTTGTATTCGCCAATTGTAAAATCTAAAGACAATCATCCTGTAAACAAAAACATCAATTTGGTAAAATTGGAATTTGCCAATACCCTTGACACATTAAAAAACGGAATTCAAAAAACCGTGCTCCTAGAAAGTTCATCCCAATCTAAAGCCGTTGGTAGCCCTTTAGAAATTAATTTGTATGATTTTATGGAAGAATTGGATGAGAATGCTTTCACTAACGGAAATCAAATTTTAGGTGTTTTATTAGAAGGTAAATTTACGTCTGGATTTAAAAACAGAATAACTCCTTTCAAATACACCGAAAACAAAGAGGAAAGTGTGGATAATAAAATGATTTTTATAGCGGATGGAGATATATTGAACTATACTTATGTAAACAAAAAACCGCTCAATAATGGTATAGATCCTTGGACTCAGCAAATTTATGGCAATAGAGAATTTTTAATAAATGCAATGAACTTTCTGCTAGATGATAGTGGACTTATTAACATTAGAAACAAGGATATAACCCTACCCTTGTTGAATAAAGAAAAAGTAGCGTCAGATTATTCAACAATTCAAATCCTAACTATCGGCATACCATTAGTATTACTCATTCTGTTTGGAATAGGTTTTCATTTCATGAGAAAGAAACTTTACGCTAAGTAGATGTTAATAAATTACTTTTTTTCTTTGGATTGTTCCGATTATATTTGTGGGATATTAAATAAAAAACCGAAATGAAATTTATAGTATCGAGTTCGTATTTGTTAAAACAACTACAAGTCTTAGGTAGTGTCATAAACAGTAGCAATACTTTACCTATCTTAGATAACTTTTTATTTGAGCTAGATCAGAATCAACTAACTGTTTCTGCTTCTGATTTAGAGACCACTATGTCTGCAACCCTTGAAATCGATTCTAAGAGTAAAGGAAGTGTGGCAGTTCCGGCAAAATTGTTGTTGGAGATTTTAAAAACTTTCCCGGAACAACCCTTAACCTTTACAGTTGAAGAAAACAGCACCATAGAAATAAGTTCCAATTCCGGAAAATATGCTTTAGCCTATGCTCCCGGTGACGAATTCCCAAAAGCTGTAGTTCTTGAAGACCCTTCGGCCTCTGTAGTTCCCGCCGATGTATTAGCAACAGCCATCAGTAAGACCATTTTTGCAGCAGGCAACGATGATTTAAGACCCGTAATGAGTGGTGTTTTTTTCCAATTTTCGCCAGAAGGATTAATATTTGTTGCAACAGATGCTCATAAATTGGTTAAATATTCCAGAACCGATGTTAAAGCTTCTGAAGTAGCCGATTTTATTATGCCCAAAAAACCTTTAAATATTTTAAAAGGAATTTTAGGCGTTTCGGATAGTGATGTAAAAATAGAATACAACGATAGCAATGCTGTTTTTTCTTTTGACAATTACATGCTTGTGTGTAGATTAATTGATGGAAAATACCCTAACTACGAAGCTGTAATTCCAAAAGAAAATCCAAATAAATTGCATATTGACAGAACTCAATTCTTAAACTCTGTAAAACGTGTTGCTATTTTTTCTAACAAAACAACCCATCAAATTAGATTAAAAATAGCCGGAACCGAATTAAATATTTCAGCTGAAGATATTGATTACTCTAACAAAGCAGAAGAAAGACTAACATGTGATTACCAAGGTGACGATATGCAAATTGGTTTCAACTCTAGATTTTTAACTGAAATGTTGAACAATCTTCAGTCGGATGAAATTCAACTAGAAATGTCATTGCCCAACAGAGCCGGAATATTAACTCCGGTAGACGGATTAGATGAAGGAGAAGTAATTACCATGTTGGTAATGCCCGTAATGCTAAACAACTAACTCAAATAAACCCAAAAAAAAGCCGCTTGAATTATCAAGCGGCTTTTTTATTTCATATTAAGGAACTATATATTCATAAGTCGATTGCAATCCCAAAGGAATTCCTAATTTCCAATAGACCAATAAAAAGAGCGTCCATAAAATCATAAAAGCAATAGAATACGGAATCATCATTGAAACTAAAGTTCCTATACCCGTAGATTTGACATATTTTTGACAATATACTACTACCAACGGAAAATAGGGCATCAAAGGAGTCACAATATTAGATACGGAATCTCCAACTCTGTAGGAAGCTTGAGTTAAATCTGGAGAAATCCCTAATTGCATCAACATAGGTACCATTATGGGAGCAATTAAAGCCCATTTTGCCGACGCAGAACCAATAAATAAATTGACAAAAGCAGTCAATAAAATAATTCCCACAATAGTAACCTCGGGTGCTAAAGCCATAGCTTTTAATGTTGAAGCTCCTTTTAAGGCCAATAAAGCCCCCAAATTTGATTTGGCAAAAGCATCAATAAACAAGGCACAAAAGAAAGCCATAACAATATAATAACTCATTCCGCTCATGGATTTTGTCATACTATTGATAATGTCTTTTGATTTTTGAAAAGTACCGGATACATAACCATATACCACACCCGGAATTAAGAAAATAACAAAAATCAAAGGTACAATAGATTTCATCAAAGGAGCAGTAACTACAGCCAATTCTCCCGTTTCAGAACGTAAAGGAGAACTGGAGGGAGCTGCCCAAAAATAAAGTCCCGCCAAACTCATTAACATAACCAATGAAGCCCAAAGAAATGCTTTTTTCTCTTTGGGCATCAATTTATCCATGGTAGGTTTTTCGGTTTCATCTATTTCTACTTCAACCGATTTCAAACGTGGCTCAACAATCTTATCCGTGATATACCATCCAATAACTACAATAAGTAATGTAGAAGCTGCGGTAAAACCCCAGTTGTTTAAAGGATTCAATTGAATATCTTTATCAATAATTTGAGCAGCAGATTGAGTAAAACCTTGCAAAAGCGGATCAATTCCAGATGGAATAAAATTGGCACTAAAACCTCCGGAAACACCTGCAAAAGCTGCAGCTATACCGGATAAAGGATGTCTTCCTGCGGCATAAAAAATTACACCTCCTAGTGGAATTACCAGAACATAACCTGCATCTGTAGCCGTATGAGATACGATAGCTACCAATATTAATACCGGAGTTAATAACATTTTTGGAGTAACACTCAACATGGCTTTTAAACCGGCATTTATAAAACCGGCATGTTCTGCAACTCCAACACCAAGCATAGCTACCAATACAATTCCTAAGGGTGCAAAACCGGTAAAAGTAGTTACCATATTGGATAAAAATGCAGCTAAAGAAGTACCACTCAATAAATTGATAACTTCAATTGGAGCATTCGAACGTGGATCTATTTCTGAAAATGTTATGCCCGACATGAATGCTGATAGTATCCATATACCTATCATCAAACTAAAAAAAAGAATAGCCGGATCCGGAAGTTTATTTCCTTTTTTCTCAATAAAATCAAGTGCTTTATCTACAAAGCCTTTTTTTACAGGTAATTGTTGTTCCATATTTTTAAGAGTTAATTAAAGTACTAATGTAGTACTTTTTTTTAAAGAAACTCTTATTTGGTTTACCCAATGAAACAAAATAATATTGGGAATGTAATTATTATTAATCCAAAAAAACACTTACTTAATCAACTTTAGTTACTATTAAGCCCCTATAAAATGAAGATAAGTAAGTGCTTGAAAACTGTTGAGTTAACTAAATTTTACTTTCGTGAATGGCCAGAATTGGCACCTGAACATGAAAAGCTAATTTTTGAGTTAAACTTTGTTTGAATAACTCTTCAAAAAATCCACGTTTATAATTTAACATAGTTAGTAAATCAACTTGGTAGCTATTCACAAAATTCAGAATTGAGTCTTTCACTTGTTCACTTTCTATAGTGTGAAATTCTACTTGTTCTCCCTTAAACAAAAACTTCCAATCCTGAACAGTAACTTCTTTAACATCAGATTTTTTAGTTTTTATATACAAACAATGTACTTTTGCATCAAATGCTTTTGCTAACTTCAGAACTTGTTTTAGAGCTTCTAAATCTTTTTCACGAAAACGAGTTGTAAAAACGATATTCTTAATAGGTGTAAACTCACAGTTTTCGGGTACACCAAATACAAAAGCATCAACATCTGTTATCACACTACCGGTATTTGATCCCAAAAAGGTTTCTTTAAGTCCAGTAGCTCCTTTGGTTCCCATAACTATATAATCAATATTTTCATCTTTGGCCACTTTTTTTATAGTCCAAATCAAATCACCATGCTTTAAAATATTACTGATTTTAATATGGCCTAGATGATGTTTTTCTGCCAAATCTCTCAAAATTGGAATTTGATCTTTAAAATCTTCAAAATTCTCAAGTTCAATTGAATCGTAAACTTCTTTCAAAGTTTGAGGTAACCCACCCATATGCAACTGAGGAAGTTCATAAGTATGAAGGGTAATTATTTCTGCTCTTATGGCGTTGGCCAATTTTAATGCATATACAAATGCATTCTGGGCAGCAGGAGAAAAATCTGTAGGGAATAATATCTTTTTCATGAATTTAATAATTAATAGGTTAATTGAGTAAGGTAAAGTTAAGGCTTTATTCTCAAATTACATATGATAAATATCATTACCCTATGTCATTGTCTCAATTCTGAAACAAATATTTAGTACTTTTACAAAAAATAAAATCTATGATTTCTAAGGATACCATTGTAGCCTTGGCAACACCCTCCGGTGCGGGAGCTATTGCAATTATTCGACTTTCGGGAAAAGAAGCTCTTTCTATCGTTTCCCCTATTTTTCAATCGGTTTCAGGAAAAAATTTGGCCATTCAAAAAACGCATACCCTTCATTTAGGGACCATTATTGACGGTGAAAAAACCCTAGATCAGGTCTTGGTTTCGGTCTTTAAAAATCCAAATTCCTATACGGGTGAAGATGTAGTAGAAATTTCTTGTCACGGCTCTACTTTTATTCAGCAGCAAATCATTCAACTTTTGTTGCGAAACGGAGCCAAAATGGCTCAACCCGGAGAATTTACCTTGCGAGCATTCTTAAATGGAAAATTAGATTTATCACAAGCTGAAGCCGTAGCCGATTTAATTGCATCAGATAATGAGGCCTCACATCAAATCGCTATGCAACAAATGAGAGGTGGATTTAGTAATGAAATTGCTAATTTAAGGCAAGAATTATTGAATTTTGCTTCTTTAATTGAGTTGGAATTAGACTTTGCTGAGGAAGATGTTGAATTTGCCGACCGCACACAATTTAAAGAGCTTTTAAACCGAATAGAATTTGTTTTAAAACGATTAATTGATTCATTTTCGGTAGGAAATGTTATCAAAAACGGAATCCCAATTGCCATTGTGGGTGAACCTAATGTAGGTAAGTCAACCCTACTAAATGCTCTGTTAAACGAGGAACGAGCTATTGTATCTGATATTGCAGGAACCACTCGTGACACCATTGAGGACGAATTAGTAATAGACGGCATCGGATTTCGATTTATTGATACAGCCGGAATACGAGAAACTACAGACCATGTAGAAAGCATTGGGATTAAAAAGACGTTTGAAAAGATTGAGCAAGCACAAGTAATCTTGTATTTGTTTGATAGTTATAAGTTTCAGGCTTCAAGTTCGGAATACCTACATGAAATTGAAAAAGTAAAGAATAAGTATCCTTTAAAACCGCTTGTTGTTGTTATCAATAAAGTTGATTTGTTGTCTGAAAATGAAATTAGAACTTTACTACAACAACTTGAAACCTTAAACTTGAAATCTGAAACTATTTCAGCCAAACAAAACATTGGTATCGATGAACTAAAGCAAACCTTACTCTCTTTTGTAAATACCGGAGCGTTGCGAAATAACGAAACAATAGTCACCAATTCGCGTCATTATGATTCGCTATTGAAAGCGTTGGAAGAAATTCAAAAAGTGAAATGGGGCTTAGAATCCGGACTCTCATCTGATCTTATGGCAATTGATATTCGCGAGGCTTTATACCATTTTGGAGAAATCACAGGAGAAGTAACCAATGATGAATTGTTGGGTAATATTTTTGCAAATTTCTGTATTGGGAAGTAATTTAAGAAAAACATCACAAAATATTTACTAGAAAATCAAAACAAACCCTTGCAAAACAAGGGTTTTTTAATTTTTATAAGGTATTCTAGGGGAATTTAGATAAAAACGATTTAAAAATTAAAATTTAAATCCTTGACAAAGATTCAATTTGTAACATTAAACTTTTAATTACAAGAATTTTGAATTTACATGTAGTAAAAGATCATGCTTAAATCAATTTCATTTTGTAAGTTAAAGTGTTAAAAAATACAAGAAAAATTTCTATCATTATTATTAAGCTTTAACATTTATCAAAGATTTTTTTTAATTTCAAACATGTAGAACAATTTCCATACAATTTGTTGTATTTTCTTATAAAATAAAAGCTTATAAATACTCTTATCGATAATTAAGTGTATTTTGTCGTTTTTTTTACAACTTAAATATTAAAATTTTAACATTTAAAAACGGTTTTTTTTTTGGAGTTTTGTTAAAAATGATTAGGTTTGTATACCCTAAATTTTAACTCTTATGTACAACTCTAACTCTACTCCTTTTTCAAAATCCTTTTATTCTAAAAAGGTATCATTTCCCAAGATAAATACCCCTAAAACCTCTACCAATAGGCCAAGGACATTTAAGGATACAATAATACAATTGAACTAAATCCTTTGGCTTAACAAAAAATTCAATACGATAATTTGAAACCATTCGTACAATCAATTCTTAATTTTTAATTAAAAAAATAAGAATAAATTGGTTAAAAAAAATATTAATTAAAAGTTAACATGCTGATAATTAAGGTAAAAAACCAAATCTTAAATTTAATTTTGCATTTTACAGTTTAACAAAAGGTATACTATTAAATGAATCCTAAAAAACCAAAAAACTTATTAGTCGGAATAGTCATACATCCCAAATTGGGAGGACTATTGATTGGTCTTTTGGTTCTAATGTTAGGTATGTTTATGGTT
Source organism: Flavobacterium sp. (assembly GCF_036759525.1). Classification (GTDB taxonomy): domain Bacteria; phylum Bacteroidota; class Bacteroidia; order Flavobacteriales; family Flavobacteriaceae; genus Flavobacterium. Next base: position 129,551 of record NZ_DAIOUN010000002.1, read on the forward strand.
TTGCTTCGAATGGAGATTATTCATAAAAGCAAACAAAAGGAAATGAATAATCTCTTAACGGTAGTTCAAAAAAATATTGAACAAGCTCTTCAAAACTCTTCAAACGCTACGCTTTCTCTTGCATTAACGGCTAATACAAATTTTGAAATTGATGATTTTGAAACGATTAGCAAAGAAATTCTAAAACAAAATCCACAAATTGATGCCGTTCAATTGGTTCCCAATGGAGTAATCACCAAAGTCTATCCCTTGGAGGGTAACGAAACTGTTATTGGCTATAATATTTTGGATTCTCAAACAGATCCCTTAGTACGATATGAAGCACAAATGGCAATTAAAAATAAAAAAATGTACTTTGCCGGTCCATTTCATCTTAAACAAGGAGGCATTGGTATAGTAGGAAGACTTCCTATATTTAAAAAAGGGGAATTTTGGGGATTTGTGGCGGTTGTAATTCGTTTGGAATCTTTAATAAATTCATCAGGTATTAATAAAATAAAAGGGGAACGTTATTATTTTCAACTCTCTAAAGTAAATCCATTAACACAAGAAGAACAATTTTTCCTAGATACACCAAAAGATTTTAATGAAAAATATTATCAAGCCGATAATTTCTCGGATAGCAATTGGAAACTTTATGTAGTTGATAAAAGAAAATATGGAATTTGGCTCGAATTACTACCCTCTATCTCATTAGCTATTTTATTAGCCTTGGTATCAGGATCTTTTGCCTTTTTTATTTTTAAAAGACCGCATGAATTGAGAAGGTTAGTGCAAATTCAATCGAGACAGTTAATAAAATCTGAAGATTTGTTTAAAACCATATTCGATAAAGCTGCAGTTGGTATTGCCAAAATTAATAGTACCAATTTTAAACTTTCTGAAGTAAATGATAGGTTTGCCGAAATATTAGGTTATACTCCACAAGAACTTCAAAATAAATCGTTGCCCGATATTACGCAAGCTTGTGATTACGTTTTAATTCAAGAAAAAGAATCCCAATTACGATCTGGTGAAATTCAAGAATACAAGGTAGAAATCCGACTTCAATCTAAAGAAAAAAAAGAAATTTGGGTAAATTTAACCGTATCGGCTTTATCTGATGCCAATAAAAATTCTGATTTGAATGTTGCCATTATTGAAGATATAACGGTTAAAAAGTATTCTGAAAATCAAATCATTGAAAGTAACAAAAGATTGAAAAGTCTATTTGATGATTCACCTATACCGCTTTGGGAAGAAGACTTTTCGGATGTAAAAAAACATTTAATTAATTTAGGCTTAGTTGGACTTCCCAAAAAAGATATCGAGAATTACATGGTTCAACACCCTGATTTAGTTTTTGAATGTATTAGTAAAATCAAAATTCTTAGATTGAACCAAAATTGTCTCCAATTACATGAAGCCGATAGTGTGGAACAATTAATGGTACATTTTGATAAAATAATGACCGATGATGCTCTGGAAACAGTTAAGAAACAAATTATTACCATTTGCAAAAATAAATCCAAGTTTGAAACCGATTCCAAAATCAAAACTTTAAAAGGGAAAGAAAAATACATTCATTTGCAATGGAATGTCATCTCAGGATACGAAGATAATTTAGAACGGGTAATCATTACTACCGAAGATATTACGGAGAGAAAACTGGCACAAATCAACTCGGAAGAATCCCAAAAAAAATTAAATGCCCTCATTAATTCAATTGACGGAATTGTTTGGGAATATATTCCTGAAAATGAAACCTTTAGTTTTATAAGTGATAAAGTTTCCGATATTTTGGGCTATGACAAGGAAGAATGGCTCAATAACAAGCAGTTTTGGGAAAATCATATTCACCCCGAAGACCGAGATACTATTCTCAATCAGTTTAAAAATTTAAATGCCAAAAACAATGCATTAGATTGCGAGTACAGAATGATTACTCGTTCCGGAAAAACAATTTGGGTTCGGGATATCATCAATTACATTTCCCATGAAACTTCAACAAACGTAACCATTCGCGGTATCATCATCGATATTACAAATTCGAAACAAATTGAAAAAAACTTAAATCAATCACTCGAATTAGTAACCAAACACAACCAAAGATTATTCAACTTCTCTCACATTGTTTCTCACAATTTACGTTCACACACCAGTAATATCCAATCTATAATTAATCTTCTAGATATTACTGTAGAACCCAAAGAGAGAGAAGAACTTTTGGATATGCTCAAAACCGTATCGTCAGATTTAGACGAATCGGTTCATCATTTGAACGAAATAACGAACATTTATACCAATATTGATGTTGAAAAACGAAAAATTCAACTTAAATTAGCAGTTGAAAATATTTTATTTGGGTTATCTAATATCATCACTCTTTTAAAAGCCGAAGTAACCAACAATTTGTCGCACAAAACATTAGTAGAACACAACCCATCGTATTTAGATAATATCATTTTAAATTTCTTATTGTATATTTTAAAAAACAAAGATTTAAAAACAGCCCCAAAAATTAAAATACAATCCTACGAAGAAGACCATTATACTGTTTTAGAAATAGCAGATCAAGAAAAAGGAACCAATAAAAAAGAAACCAGTAACAAAATCTTTAACCTTTTTCATGTTGTAGATAACGACAGTAATTTAAATCACGGATTTGGACTATTTATTGCCAAAAGTCAAATTGAAGCCTTAAATGGAAAAATTCTCATCGAAAATAAAGACGAAGAAACACTATTCAAAATTTATTTTAAATGAAAAAATCTGTCTTAATCATTGACAACGACCCAATCTATCTCACAATTACCCAAAAAATAATTGAAAGATTTGAATTGGCTGATTCAATTTTCATTGGGAGAGACGGCCTTGAATCCATCAATTTAATTAAAAATAGATTAGTAGCAAATCAACTTTTGCCAGAAATTATTCTTCTCGACCTCGAAATGCCTATTATGAACGGATGGGAATTTTTGGATGAATACTGTAAAATTAAAGACTCCTTTCCAAATCAAGTATCCATTTACATTGTGAGTTCATCTATTTCATATACCGATAAAAGTAAAGCTAAAAACTACACTGATGTGAAAGATTTTTTCTCCAAACCTGTAAGTATTGAAACTTTAAAAGAAGTTTTAAATAGTTAATTTTCAATTGAGTAACCCCCTCATTTCTTTTATCATAAAAAAATGACAATTAATTGTAGGTTTACCTTTATTTTAAATACTTTTGCTACAATTAATAGTATTTAAAATGAAAAAAATCGTAGTTGCTTTAGCTGTTTTCAGCAGCTTACTCGCCTGCTCAAAATTGGGCGAAAATGAATTTGAAATCACAGGGACTGCCACAGGTATTGAAGATGGAACTTTGGCCATACTTGAAACTCAAGATGAAAGCGGAATGGGACTTATTGCCAAAGATACAGCCGTTATCAAAGATGGTAAATTTACGTTTAAAGGTACGGTTACAGAACCCGAATTACAACTCATTCAAATTGAAAAACTTCAAGATAAAATTGTATTTATTCTTGAAAACGGACCTATATCTATTACCGTTTACAAAGATAGTTTAAACAAATCCTTAATTGGAGGTACTTTTAACAATGATCAATTTGCAAAGTACAACAAAGAACAAGGTACTATTCAGAAAAAAATTGTCGACTTCAGAACCGCAAAAATGCAACAAATGCAAGAAGCTATGGCTACAAACGACTCTGTAACTATGAACAGCATTCGCAATGAGTTTGCCGGTTTGGAAACCGAACTCAATGAACTTAACTTTTCATTTGCCGAAAAAAATCCTAAAGCTTTCATAAGTGTCTTAATGTTGGAAAACATGTTTTATCAACCCAATGTAAATTTTGAACGTGTTGAAAAATTATTCAAACAATTAGATCCAACTGTAAAAAACACCAAACCCGGAAAAAAATTAAGCGAATTGATAAGTAATTTCAGTGCAGCATCTGTTGGAAAACCCGCACCCGATTTTTCTGCTCCAAATCCCGAAGGAAAAATCATTTCGTTAAAAGAAAGTTTAGGTAAAGTAACCCTTATTGATTTTTGGGCAGCTTGGTGTGCTCCTTGTCGAAAAGAAAATCCAAATATTGTTGCACTTTACAATGAATTCAAAGACAAAGGGCTTCAAATTATTGGGGTTTCTCTAGACAAAGAAGGAGATGATGAAAAATGGAAACAAGCAATTTTAACCGATAAATTGACTTGGCCTCAAGTTTCCAATTTAAAATATTGGAATGATCCAATTGCCAAAAAATACAACATTCAAGGAATACCTGCCATCTTTATTTTAGATGCCAATGGAGTGATTGTAGCCAAAGATTTAAGAGGTGCCGAACTTCGTGAAAAAGTACAAGAACTTTTAGCTGCAAACTAATACGAATCAATTCCAAAAAGAAAAAAAAACCTGATACAAATGTATCAGGTTTTTTTGTGGGGAGAGCAGGATTCGAACCTGCGAAGGTTTCCCAACGGATTTACAGTCCGTCCTCGTTGGCCGCTTGAGTATCTCCCCCCGCGAATTGCAGTGCAAATATAGTATTGTTTTTGGTCTTCACAAATGTTTTAAAGGCTAAATTGCCTAAAATATTTTAAGCATTTGGTAATGAGAATAGTAAAATCTAAAGACAAAACACTGCTTCAGCTTGTTTTTATATTATCTCGAATAATTTGGAGCTTCTTTAGTAATCGTCACATTGTGTGGGTGGCTTTCCCCTATTCCACTCGTGGTAATTCTGATGAAACGTCCGGTAGCTTGTAAAGTGGGTATGTCTTTGGCACCACAATACCCCATTCCGGCACGAAGTCCGCCAATGAATTGTTGCATGCTCTCGTTTAATTCACCTTTATACGGTACGCGACCCACAATGCCTTCCGGAACTAATTTCTTCACGTCGTCTTCCACATCCTGAAAATAACGGTCTTTAGAACCTTCCTGCATGGCTTCCACCGACCCCATTCCACGATAGGATTTGAATTTTCTTCCTTCAAAAATAATGGTTTCACCTGGAGATTCTTTGGTTCCGGCTAATAGTGAACCCAACATCACACAATCGGCACCAGCCGCAATCGCTTTGGGAATATCGCCCGTATAACGAATTCCGCCATCGGCTATCACGGGAACGCCACTGCCTTTTATCGCCGCAGCCACTTCCAACACCGCAGAAAACTGAGGAAATCCAACACCGGCCACCACTCGCGTCGTACAAATAGAACCCGGTCCGATACCCACTTTAACCGCATCTGCACCGTTTTCAACCAAATATTTGGCAGCTTCAGGAGTGGCAATATTACCCACCACCACATCTAAATCCGGGAATTTCGCTTTTACTTGTTTTAAAACCGTTACAACCCCTTGTGTATGTCCGTGAGCCGTATCGATAATCACTGCATCAACTCCGGCATTTACCAAAGCTGTAGCACGTTCTAACGCATCTGCTGTTACACCAAGTGCCGCAGCTACTCGCAAACGACCAAACTTATCTTTGTTCGCAATCGGTTTTTGATTCAGCTTCGTTATATCTCGAAACGTAATCAAACCAATCAATTTAAATTGGTTATCGACTACCGGTAATTTTTCAATTTTATTTTGCTGCAAAATGCCTTCTGCTTCTTGCAAAGTAGTTCCTTCGGCAGCGGTAACGAGATTTTCAGACGTCATCACTTCCAAAATCGAACGCGAATTGATTTTCTCAAAACGCAAATCACGATTGGTCACTATACCTTTCAAAATTCCGTTTTCATCTACTACAGGAATACCGCCAATACTAAACTCACGCATGGCCGATTTGGCATCGCCAACCGTAGCCGTCAATGGTAACGTTACCGGGTCGAGTATCATTCCGGCTTCGGCACGTTTTACTTTTCTGACTTTGGTGGCTTGTTGTTCAATCGTCATGTTTTTGTGCAAAACCCCAATACCGCCTTCTTGAGCCATCGCGATGGCCATAGAACTCTCGGTCACCGTATCCATCGCAGCCGAAACAATAGGAACATTTAGCGTAATATTTCGTGAAAATTTAGATTGAATACTTACCTCGCGAGGCAAAACTTCAGAATAGTTGGGAATAAGCAGAACATCATCGTAGGTTAATCCCTCACCAATGATTTTAGTTGTGTGTGCGTTCATGTTGCAATTTGTAGTTAAATTGCGTGCAAATATACGTATTTTTTTGATTGGAAGCAATTCCGTCTTTCCGCTACAATTTTGTTAGTTCCGGTTTGTTTTTCTACAAAAATCGGGAGAGCTTCCGGTGGTCGCTTCCCGCTTTTAAGAAAAAACTAAACCGCAACGGTACAAAGATTTCCGCTGCAATACGGGCTAGGATATCATCCCCAAAAAATCATCTTCGCTAATGATCGGAATTTTCAATTGATTGGCTTTTTCCAATTTGGCTGGTCCCATATTCGCACCGGCAACTACATAATCGGTTTTGGCTGAAATGGAACTTCCTACTTTTCCGCCGTTGTCTTCTATAGCTTTCTTTAAATCATCACGCGAAAATTTTTCAAAAACTCCCGATACCACAAAGGTTTTTCCCTCCAAAATGGCACTCACCACTGTAGATTTCGATTCGTCAATAGCCATTTGTACACCGGCTGTTTTCAATCGGTCAATCGTGTGGCAATTGTCTTGATTTTCAAAAAACTCGATAACGCTCTGAGCAATTTTATCTCCAATTTCATCCACCAAAATCAAATCCATTAAACTGGCGGTGGCAATAGCATCAATGTTTTTGTAATGCTTGGCTAATTTTTTAGCAACGGTTTCACCCACGTACCGAATACCTAACGCATACAATACCCGTTCAAACGGAACTTCTTTGGATTTTTCAATTCCGTTAATCAAATTCTCCGCACTTTTTTGAGCCATTCGCTCCAATGGAAGAATCTGCTCGATTTTTAAATCATACAAATCGGCATAATTTTTTATCAATCCGTTGTTGTACAATAAAGCAACTGTTTCACCTCCCAATCCTTCAATATCCATCGCTTTTCTAGTGATGTAATGCTGAATACGTCCAATAATTTGCGGCGGACAACCATAAAAATTCGGACAGTAATGATTGGCTTCTCCTTCTTTGCGTTCCAATTTCGTTTGACATTCCGGACAATGCGTGATGTAGTGCGTAGGTTCGGTTTCATTGCCACGCTCGGCTACCGCAATAATTTTGGGGATAATTTCTCCTCCTTTTTCTACAAAAACTTTATCGCCAATACGAATGTCTAATTTTTCAATTTGGTCGGCATTGTGCAACGATGCTCTTTTCACAATCGTTCCTGCCAATTGCACCGGTTCTAAATTCGCCACCGGAGTAATCGCACCCGTTCTTCCCACTTGATAGGAAATGGAATTTAGTCGCGTAGAAACTTGCTCCGACTTAAATTTATAGGCCATAGCCCAACGAGGTGATTTGGCGGTATAACCCAATTCGTCTTGGTGTTGCAAACTGTTGACTTTGATTACAACTCCATCGGTTTCATAGGGTAAATCGTGGCGGTGTACATCCCAATAGGCAATATAATCCAATACTTCCTGCATGTTTTTGGCCAATTTGGATTGAGCAGGCACTTTAAAACCCCAATCTCGTGCGGCTTGTAAGCCTTCAAATTGTGTTTGAAACGGCAAATTATTCCCCACAATAAAATACAACAAACACTCCAAAGGACGTTTCGCTACTTCAGCACTATCTTGCAATTTTAAACTTCCGGAAGCAGTATTTCTAGGATTGGAATAAGGTGTTTCACCTATTTCAATCAATTCCTGATTCATTTTTTCAAATCCGGCAAAAGGCAAAATGATTTCGCCTCGAATATCAAACTTTGGTGGATAATTTCCCTTTAATTGCAAAGGAATCGAACGAATGGTTTTGATGTTGTTGGTCACTTCATCGCCTTGAAATCCATCGCCTCGTGTGACTGCTTTTGTCAATTTTCCTTCTTCATAGGTGATGCTGATAGAAGCACCGTCGTATTTTAATTCGCATGTATATTCCAATTCCACATTACCCAAAATCTTTTGAATTCGAACTTCCCAATCCATCAAATCTTCCGTAGAATAGGAATTATCCAACGAATACATCCGATGTTCGTGTACCACCGTATTGAAATTTTTGGTGATGCTCCCACCTACGCGTTGCGTTGGCGAATTTTCATCAAAAAACTCCGGATGTTGATTTTCCAAATCTTGTAATTCTTTCAATAACTGATCAAATTCAAAATCGGAAATGGTAGGTTTATCCAACACATAATAGTTGTAATTGTGTTGGTTTAGAGTTTCACGAAGGGATTGAATTTTGGTTTGGACGTTCATTTTTTATAAGTGCTAATGTTCTAAGTGGCTAAGGTACTGAGGTTACTTTGCGTTTACGATGTTATCAATTTGTTGGTACAATTGGCCATCACTTAAAATTGCACCTTGTTGGATGATGTCAAAAATCGCGGCATTTCGTTCGCCTTGGTATTCTTTTCGTCCCACATGAATGTCTATGGCATCGGTAAATAAATTATTGACCATCCATTCCAAACCTTTGGAAGTCATAAAATCAACTTCGGGTTCTAAGGTTTTTAGAACAATCGATTTTACTTCGGTTTCCAAACAATGGAATAGAAAAATATGATTTTTTGAAAAATGTTCTATATATTTCGTTTGTGCCAAAACACCTTCCCAAATCAAATCCGAAAACACATCGAGTTCTTGTTCGGCTACTTCAGGTTTGTTGGTTTTTATTTCATCCCATTCTTTTTTATCAATGGATTGTGTAGCTAAAAAATTAGCAAATTCTTGGTGTAGGGCTTCGAATTGTTCTTTGGTTAAACGGATGTATTTCATTTTTAAGGTACTGAGGTACTAAGGTGCTAAGGTTTCTAATTTGTTTATATATTCTTCATTGTATTATGAGATCCCTCCTGCGTCGGGATGACAAGTTTGTGGCATCTATTGCGGTTAAATTATAACTAACTTTACATTTCTAACGATAATTTTTATACAAATAATCCACTGAAAACTGCGACTGCGACTGAAAACAAAATCTATCCAATCACATCCAGTTTCGCAAAACGCAGCAACAACTTCTTAATTCCACCCACTTCAAATTTGATTTCGGCTTTTTTGTCGGCTCCAACGCCTTCTAAGTTGAGTACTTCACCTTTTCCGAAACGTTCGTGCATCACAATATTTCCGGGAATTAATTTGGAATCAAACAAGTTATTTACACTGGGTGCATTACCGGAAACCGGTTTTAATTTTCGTATCGTAGATGTCGGTTCATCACCATATCGTTTGGGTGGCGTTCCGTTGGTAGGTTTTGCTAATCGCAATTTTGATTTATCGATATCTCCAAAAATGTCGGTGTCAATCATCGGTTTGTAACGATAACCTGTTTCAACCGGACTTACGTATTCCAGATATCGGTCGTCAATTTCTTCAATAAAACGAGAAGGTTCACTATCCATTAATTTTCCCCAACGGTAACGGGATTGTGCGTAAGTTAAATACGCTTGATGTTCCGCACGGGTCAAGGCAACATAAAACAAACGGCGTTCTTCTTCCAATTCGCTTCGGGTGTTCAAACTCATCGCACTTGGAAACAAATCTTCTTCCATTCCCACGATAAAAACCGTTGGAAATTCCAATCCTTTCGCTAGGTGAATGGTCATTAATGCCACACGGTCATCATCACCTGTGTCCTTGTCTAAATCGGTTGCTAAAGCTACATCTTCTAAAAACTCTGATAAGGCTCCACGTGCACCGTCTATTTCTTTTTGCCCTTCGATAAAGTCTTTGATACCGTTGAGCAATTCTTCAATATTTTCAATGCGTTGAATGCCTTCGGGGGTGCCATCTTTTTTCAATTCCTGAATCAAACCGGTTTTTTTCGTCACATGTTCCGCCAAATAAAATGCGTCTTGATTTTCGTTGATGACCTGAAAACTTTTGATCATCATTACAAAATCTTCCAATTTTTGCTTGGTCCCAGAATTGAGTTTGAGGTCAATCTTATCAATATTTTCCATCACTTCAAAGATGGAACGCTTGTAATGATTGGCCGCCACCGTTAATTTTTCAATGGTGGAATCCCCAATTCCACGTGCGGGATAATTGATGACCCTAACCAATGCTTCTTCATCTTTTGGGTTGATAATTAATCGCAAATAACTCAAAACATCTTTGATTTCTTTGCGTTGGTAAAACGATAATCCGCCGTAAATTCGGTAAGGAATGTCACGTTTTCGCAAGGCATCTTCCATCGCACGGGATTGAGCGTTGGTGCGATACAAAATAGCGAATTCGCCATTTTTCATTTGGTTTCGCATCTTTTCTTCAAAGATGGTAGAAGCCACAAAACGACCTTCTTCCCCATCGGTAATGCTGCGATTTACTTTTATTTTGGGTCCGTCTTGGTTGTGTGTCCAAACCACTTTGTCGAGTTTGGTTTTGTTTTTATCGATGATGGAATTGGCTGCTTCTACAATGTTTTTGGTAGAGCGGTAATTTTGTTCCAGTCGAAACGTTTGCACATCGGCATAGTCTTTTTGAAAATTCAAAATGTTGTTGATGTTGGCACCCCGAAACGCATAAATACTTTGAGCATCATCACCCACCACGCAAATGTTTTGAAAACGATCAGACAACGCCCGAACAATCAAATACTGCGAATGGTTGGTATCTTGGTACTCATCCACCAAAATATAGCGAAAACGGTCTTGGTATTTGGCCAAAACATCCGGAAAACGACTCAGCAACTCATTGGTTTTAAGCAATAAATCGTCAAAATCCATAGCTCCCGATTTGAAACAACGTTCTACATAGTTGTGATAAATTTCACCCAAACGTGGTTTTTTACTCATGGCATCTGCCTCTTGCAATTCAGGATTGTTGAAATAGGCTTTAACGGTGATTAGCGAGTTTTTATAGGAGGAAATTCTGCCCAACACTTGCTTTGGTTTGTAAATATCCTTATCAAGTTGCATTTCTTTGATGATGGCACCAATCAACCGCACACTGTCTTGGGTATCATAAATGGTGAAATTACTCGGATAGCCTAGTTTATCTGCTTCTATGCGAAGAATTTTGGCAAAAACGGAGTGAAAGGTTCCCATCCAAAGGTTTTTGGCTTCGTTGTTTCCTACTATATCCGCAATACGTTTTTTCATTTCACGAGCGGCTTTATTGGTAAATGTGAGGGATAAAATGTTAAACGCATCTACACCCAAACTCATCAAATAAGCAATTCGCATCGTAAGCACTCGCGTTTTTCCAGAGCCGGCACCAGCAATGACAATCATTGGGCCGTCTTTTTGAAGGACCGGTGCACGTTGAGCATCGTTGAGTTGATTGATATATTCTTGTATCATATAAATTTCTGTTCGTAGTTAAACCTGACAGGTTTTAAAAACCTGTCAGGTTCAAAGTCCAAAAATAAGTTTACTTCTGATTTATTACAATTAAAATTGTTACGATTTATCAACTACTATTCAATTCGCTTTTAAACCTGACAGGCTTTAAAAACCTGTCAGGTTTAAAAAAATTAATACATAAATATCAACTAAAATTCTATTTTTGCACTAAACGTTCTAGCCCCGATTGAAGTGGAAAACATTTTTTGGCAACTTCTATTTTTTCTTGGTGAAAAAAAGCGACTAAAGGGAGCTCTTTTTTTACCATTAGAAAAAAAGATGTTGTGGAAAAATTTTGGAACGTAAAGCGGGAAAAAGCTTCTAAAAAAAAATATTAAAACTATGGAAACCAACAAAATAATTGAACTTTTAGCGTACACTTTACCGGCCCTAATTACAAGTGGTGTGGCTTTTTATTTTTTTCAAACGCACACCAAAAACGAAGAAAACAGACGTCGGTTTTTGTTGATAAAAGAAACCAAAAAAGAAGCTTTGCCTTTGCGATTGCAAGCCTATGAACGCATGGTTTTGTTTTTGGAACGTGTGAATCCTTCTAAATTATTGATTCGTATCGCTCCGTTTTCGGACGATAAAAACGATTATGAAAATTTCTTAATCAATCAAATCGAACAAGAATTTGAGCACAATTTGACCCAACAAATTTACTTAACGGAAGACTGTTGGACCGTGATTACAACGGCCAAAAACACGATTATTCAAAATATTAGAAAAACTGCTATGAGTGATAAAATTGATTCTTCCCATAAACTTCGGGAAACAATTTTAAGCGATTTACTAGACAAACAATCACCGAGTTTAGTAGCCATTAGTTATTTGAAATCGGAGGTGATTGCGATGATGGGTTAGTTTTCCAGCAACCTTCTCAATTGAATTTGCTCCGCCACATTTAAACTTGGTAAAAGTTCCTGAAAGTATTTTTTGTGGCGTTCCGTTTTGAGTAATTCTCTTATTTGATTGCGGGCAAAGAGTGTAAATTGCCATTTGTGATGCGTGGTAGCATTTACTAAGTTTTTGAGAATATTTTGATCATTCGGATTCAAAAACAACAAATTGGTTAATGCATTTTGCCGCACCCCACTTTCATAATTTGGAATACTGTAGGCTAACAATTCATCATAAAAATTGACTTTGTTGGCGTTCTCGTAATTTTCGGTCATCAAAGCTAAGGTCAGCCAAAGTATTCGCAAATTTTTATCATTAAACCCCACCCAATCTTTGGATTGATTCAAATAAACAGGTTGTTTTTCGGGAAATAATTTCCATAAAGTAGCTAGAGCAATTTCTTTGGTAATATACGATTCATCCAACAAAAGTGATTCGTATTCCGGTTGCAAGGATGCTGGAATCTCAACCATAATACGGGCTAATGCTTGACGTACTTTTATTTGTTTTGTTGCAAAAGCTTGACGCAATAAACTTTCTTTTTCTTCCATTGGAACTTCGGCCAACTGATACACGACTTCTTCTTTTAAAGGATAAAAAGCAGTGCTATTTAGAATTGTAGCAAACAAATCTTTTTTGACTTCAAAAGGTTGTGATTGCTTTTCAACCAATTCGAGATACGATTGCATAAATGCATTTTTACGTAGTAAAGCCAATGCTTGTCCCACTTCAAAACCGGATTGTTCCAACCAAATGCGTTTGAAATTTTCGGTATCAAAAGTAGAAACGGCTTTTACTTCGTTTAAAAAATCATCCGTATTGACGTTTTTAAAACGGTATTTTTTCAAATACGTTGCCACCGCTTTTTGAAAGTTTTCCGGTCCAATTTGTTCACGAAGAAAATGCAACGCCCAGGCTCCTTTTTGGTAAAAGGTGAGCGAACTCGCTTTTTCATTCAGCAACGGAATCGTATCAGATTTGGAAGCTTTTTGCAAACGCTCAGCCATTTCATACAATTCCCAGTTAAAATGGTCGTCGCCAAAAAGTTCTTTTTCGGCTAACAAAGCATAATAGGTTGCAAAACCTTCTTGCAACCAATGGTGTTTGCCGGATTGTGCCGTAATAAGATTGCCAAACCATTGGTGAGCCAATTCATGAGCATTGACATTGATATACGTTTTATCGTTGAACCCGATTTTATCCACTACAAAATCTTGAGCAAAAATGGTAGAAGTCGTGTTTTCCATTCCGGAATACAAGAAATCCCGAACCGGAACTTGACGGTAGATTTCCCAAGGGTACATCACCCCTATTTCCCGTTCGAAAAAATCGAAAATTTGTGTGGTGTAGCGATAAGTCGTTTCAAATTTATCGGCATCTTTTTCATTCAAATAAAATTCTAACGGTGTGCCGGATTTGGTTTTAGTAGTTTGTTTTTCAAATTTTCCGATAGCCATCATGACTAAATAGGAAGACATGGGTTTGGACATTTGATAATGCCAAATTTTGCTTTTGTCATTGAAATTGTCATTTACGCTTTTTAATTTCCCATTAGACAAAACCGTAAATTGATTATCAAAAGAAACCGACAAATTAAAAATCACTTTTTCGTTCACATCATCAAAACTGGGCAACCAATGACTGGTGTATTTGCCTTGCCCTTGCGTCCATATTTGGAGATTTTTGCCTTCACCAATAAAATAAAGTGTTTGTTTAGGGAAAGCTTTATAGTTGAATGTCAGTTTGTTTTTCCCTTTTTTAAATCCTTCAAACAGTTGCAATGCTTTACCTGAATTTTTAAAATTCACAGCTTTACCATTGATTTTTACGTTGGTAAACTCCATTTTGATGGCATCGATAGCGATGGTGTCAATTGCTTTTAAAACTTCAAATTGATAAATCACTTCTCCGGAAATGGATTTTTCAATAGAATTAGGAGCTACGATTGCCTGCACCATTTTGAAATCCACTTTTTGGGTTTCTTGAGCGAACGAAATGGAAAAAAGGAAAAGGAAAATATATCGCATGGTTGTTTCACAAAGTTACACAATGGTAAACAAAGATAAACAAAGTTTGGAACGCATACTAAGTGTAAATAAAACAGACAATCGAAAATTGATTTAAATTTTTTAGTGTTCTAAATTATTAAAAATCTTAATGAACCTTAATTTCTTAATGGTTTAAAAATGTAATCGTTTCTATTTTTTGTTACAACACAAAAAAACTATCTTCGCTTTGTTGTTATCAATTAACAATTGAAGATTAACGATTAACGATTTTTGAAGTTTTTAAAGTTGAACGACATCCTACAAACATCAATCGAATACCTCAAAGGCGTGGGTCCGAGTCGTGGCGAAATGCTGCGAAAGGAACTCAACATCCACCGCTATGGTGATTTATTGACGTTGTTTCCCAACAGGTATATCGATAGAACGCGGTATTACAAAATCAACGAATTGCAAGCCGGCAATACTGAAGTACAAATTATAGGCAAAATCATTCACCTCAAAACCATCGAACAAAGCAAAGGAAGAGGTCGCTTGGTTGCTACTTTTGTAGATGAAACCGGCGAAATGGAATTGGTTTGGTTTCAAGGTCAAAAATGGATTCGTGAAAGTTTAAAACTTAACACTCCGTATGTGGCGTTTGGAAAAGTCACCCCCTTTTCCGGTCAGTTTAACATGGCTCATCCCGAATTGGAATTGCTTGAAGAACACAAACAAAGTCTGCGTTCGGCCATGCAACCGGTGTATCCTTCCACAGAAAAACTGACGCAAAAAGGCATTTCCAATCGAGCCATCAACAAAATGATGCAGCAATTGTTTGTGGAAACACAAGCACGTTTTACAGAATCATTACCGCCCAATTTGTTGGAGGAATTGAAGTTGATTCCCAAAAATGCAGCGTTGTTCAATATTCATTTTCCGAAAAGTCAGGAGTTGTTAGCCAAAGCTCAATTCCGATTAAAATTTGAAGAATTGTTTTTTATTCAACTCCAACTCATCACCAAAAACCTCATACGAAAGCACAAAATCAAAGGACATCCGTTTGAAAAAGTGGGTGAACATTTTAATACCTTTTATCAACATCATTTACCGTTTGAATTGACCAATGCCCAAAAAAGAGTGATTAAAGAAATTCGAAACGACTTAGGGAGTAATGCCCAAATGAATCGTTTGTTGCAAGGTGATGTAGGTTCCGGCAAAACCATTGTGGCGTTATTGTGCATGCTCATGGCACTAGACAACGGATTCCAAAGTTGTTTGATGGCTCCAACGGAAATTTTGGCTACACAACATTTTAACGGTTTATCGGAATTGGCTAAAGATTTGAATATCAATATCAAATTACTTACGGGTTCAACCAAAACTTCCGAACGAAAAATCATTCATGAGGCTTTGGAAAGAGGAGAATTGCATATTTTAATCGGTACCCATGCTTTGTTGGAAGACAAAGTACAATTTCACAATTTAGGCTTGGCGATTATTGACGAACAACATCGATTTGGTGTGGAGCAGCGTTCTAAATTATGGAAGAAAAATGACATTCCGCCACATGTCTTGGTCATGACGGCGACCCCAATTCCGAGAACATTGGCGATGAGTATGTATGGCGATTTGGATATTTCGGTAATTGACGAATTGCCACCGGGCAGAAAACCCATTCAAACCGTGCATCGTTATGACTCGAATCGGTTGAAAGTGTGGAAATTTTTGAAAGACGAAATTGCGAAAGGGCGACAAATTTATATTGTTTATCCCTTAATCAACGAAAGTGAAAAAATGGATTACAAAGATTTGATGGACGGTTACGAAAGTATTTCCAGAGATTTTCCGTTGCCGCAGTACAGCGTTTCCATTGTTCACGGACAGATGAAACCAGCGGAAAAAGACGAAGAAATGCGACGTTTTGCAGCCGGAAAAACCAATATAATGGTAGCGACTACGGTGATTGAAGTGGGCGTGAATGTACCAAACGCAAGTGTGATGGTTATTGAAAGTGCAGAACGATTCGGCTTGTCGCAATTGCACCAGCTTCGCGGTCGTGTAGGTCGCGGTGCCGAGCAAAGCTATTGTATTTTGATGACCGGACACAAACTGAGTAACGATTCCAAAATCCGACTCGAAACCATGTGTAAAACCAATGACGGATTTGAAATTGCCGAAGTCGATTTAAAACTTCGCGGTCCAGGTGATATTATGGGAACGCAACAAAGTGGTGTGTTGAATTTACAAATCGCCGATTTGGTTCGCGACCGTGATATTTTACAATTAGCCCGACATGAAGCGATAAAACTGTTGAAAAAAGACCCTTCGATGGCCTTACCGGAACACCAAACCTTGCGAATGATATTTATGGAAATGAGCAAGAAGAAGAATATTTGGAATTATATAAGTTGAAGTTTCAAGTTTCAGGTTTCAGGTTTCAGGTTGAGAAAAAAGTTTATATTTATTGCTAATTTTCGACTAATTACTAATCACTATTCACTAATTACTAATCACCAAAATGGTTCAATACAACCCCAAAGACTGGATTACTTTTATTTTCAAATTTCACAAATCAGATACGTTTCGGAAATTAATTCCGATGATGATTTTTATAGGACTGTATTCGTATGGAATAGGGTATTTGGAAATGGAATATTGGAAATTGTCTCAAAACAGTTATGTAAAAAACATAACGATCATGCACAACATGTTGGGTTTTGTGATTTCCTTGCTTTTGGTATTCAGAACCAATACGGCTTATGATAGATGGTGGGAAGGGAGAAAACTTTGGGGTACATTGGTAAACAGCAGTCGTAATTTTTCACTTAAACTTAAAGTTATTTTAAAAGAAGAAGAGGATAAAAACTTTTTCAAAAAGGTTATTCCTATGTATGCTTCGTTTTTAAACAAACACCTTAAAAAAGAAGATACCGCAACCTTATTATTTGAAGATTCTGATATACAAATCGATTTACAAAAACATAAACCGAATCAGATTGCTCATATTTTATTTCAAAAAACCTACGATTTGTATGATAAAAAGAAAATCACTGGTGACCAGTTAATTATACTCAACAACGAACTACAATCTTTTACAGAAATTTGTGGAGCTTGCGAACGGATTAAAAACACACCTATTCCCTATTCCTATAGTGCTTTTATCAAAAAATTCATCTTTTTTTATGTTATGACATTGCCTTTTGGATACGTTTTCAGTTTGGGATATTATGTTATTCCGGTTGTCATTTTCATATTTTATGTTTTGGCGAGTTTGGAATTAATTGCCGAGGAAATCGAAGATCCGTTTGGTAGCGATGCGAATGACCTTCCTACGGATAAAATTGCCGATATGATTCGAACAAATTGTACAGAAATATTGAATTAATTCTACAAAAAAAATTGAAGTAATCAATTAAAAGCACACATAAAAAACCGAAAAACTCAGCTTTGACTACATTTTTTTAAATTGCTGTATATCAATAATATAACCTTATTAAATTCAATATTTTCTAACTTAGATTTAAAGTTTAAAGTCCCCGATAAACCTTATTTTATACCCTTTTAAAAATTAATACGGAACGGGTAATTTAACATTTTTAACATGTTAACGAGTAAGTATGCATTTCATCGATTTTATTCGCAATCACTACAAACTCACTCTAAATTTGTAACGTGAATATAGATACATCAAAACAAATTTATACCACAAATGCCACAAATTAACAATTATCTAACCAATTTTAATTTTTTAAAAAAATGAAAAAAATTCTTTTATTAACTTTACTTTCTTTCGGAATGTTTAGTTGTAGTAATGAAGATGTAAGTACTGGAGACAACACAGGTAACAAAGGACCCAAAGGTAGTTCAAATTCTACAAGTGCTTATGCAGATTACAATATATCGGTAACTCAAAATGCCGATGGTTCAGAGTGGACATATACAATTACAAAATCTAAAGCCAACTCAAAAAATTTAAGTCACTTTATCATCGATTTGAAAAACTGTGGTGAAGAAAGTGCTACTTTTAGCGATATCATTTGGGCTACTGTAAATGGAGCTCCTGCTGATATGTCACCAACAGAAGGTTCTGGTACAGGATGTAACCCTCAAGCTAACACAACCAATTTCATTAAATTCAACACCAATTCTGGAACTTCTTGGGTAATCGTTATCAAATTTGATAGGGGTTATGATGTTGCTCAAGGAGCTTTAAGCTGGATTAAAGCCGGAACTTCTTGTAATACAGGACTTATTCCTGCTCCAGGATGTCCAAGAGAAGACTATTGTTCTTTCTCTCAAGGTTTCTTCTTTGCTAATGGGGCATACAACAACGGTGCTTCTGAGTTTTGGGCAAATGGGTTAACTATTGGTGGTATAACTTACACACAAGCACAAGGTATGGCCGAGTGGGATGCAAATACTGGTCAAGGTTCTGACGCGGGTATGAGAGGTTTCTTCCAATTAGGAGCTTTATTATTAAGCGGAACCGGTGCTGAGGCTGGAGTTGCTCCACAAGCTGCTTTAATTGAGGCTTATTTCACTGGATTAGATGTAACTACAGTATCTGTATTACCTGCATCTAACAATGGAATCTTAAAATCAGATGTTAGTGCTGCCGCCGGAATTATTGGAGAATATATAGACGCAAATCACTGCGAATAATTATATAACTTAAAATTACTTTAAAAGAGGGCATTGTCCCTCTTTTTTTGTATCTAGATGTGTAGACGAAAAAAATTTAAAATAGTATATTTGCGACTTAAAATTTACAATCCAAATGCGAATCTCATACAACTGGCTTAAACAATTTATCAAATTAGATTTACCATCAGAAGAAACTGCTGCTTTACTTACCGACTTGGGATTGGAAGTAGAAGTTGTTGAAAAATATGAATCTGTTAAAGGAGGACTACAAGGAGTTGTTGTAGGCGAAGTAAAAACCTGTATCCAACACCCCGATGCAGATAGACTCAAAGTAACCACAGTTGATATTGGATTTGGTGAAATCGTGCAAATTGTTTGTGGAGCACCCAATGTTGCAGTGGGACAAAAAGTTCCGGTTGCCACAATTGGAACCACATTGTATGATAAAGAAGGAAACGAATTTCAAATCAAAAAAAGTAAAATTCGTGGACAAGAAAGTCACGGTATGATTTGTGCCGAAGATGAATTAGGAATTGGTGAAAGTCATGATGGAATTCTAGTTTTAGATTCTTCACTTCAGCCCGGAATGCTTTTTTCAAAAGTGATGAATATTGAAAACGATGAAGTTTTTGAAATTGGACTTACTCCCAATCGTGCCGATGCGATGTCGCATTGGGGCGTAGCTCGCGATCTGAAAGCCGGACTTGTTCAAAGAAACTTGAATCCCGAACTCATTACCCCCTCGGTTACAACCTTTAGGGTAGATAAACGAACTTTAAAAATTGACGTAGAAGTAAAAGACATCAAATTGGCCCCCAGATATTGTGGCCTTACTATTTCGGGTGTAGAAGTAAAACCTTCTCCAAACTGGCTGCAAAACCGCTTAAAAGCCATTGGATTAACTCCAAAGAACAATATTGTTGATGTTACAAATTACGTTTTACATGAGCTGGGTCAGCCTTTGCATGCTTTTGATGCATCGAAAATAAATGGAAAAATATTGGTTAAAACCGTTTCCGGAGGAACAAAATTCAAAACTTTAGATGATATTGAACGTACGCTTCATGAAGAGGATTTAATGATTTGTGATGAAAAAGGACCTCTTTGTATTGCCGGTGTTTTTGGTGGAAAAGAATCTGGTGTTACCGAAAAAACAACTCAAATCTTTTTAGAAAGTGCCTATTTTAATCCGGTTTCTATTCGAAAAACGGCCAAAAGACACGGACTCAGCACCGATGCTTCTTTTAGATTTGAAAGAGGAATTGATCCTACCATTACAGAATATGCCTTAAAAAGAGCTGCTATTCTCATTAAAGAAATTGCCGGAGGTGAAATCACATCAGACATTATAGACATATATCAAAAGAAAATTGAAGATCATACCGTAGTTTTAAACTTTAACAAAGTATACAAAATAATTGGTCAAGAAATTCCGAAGGAAACCTTGAAAAAAATTCTGGTATCATTAGATATTAAAGTCAATAGCGTTTCAGATGCAGGCTTAGGTTTAACAATTCCGGCCTATCGGGTTGATGTACAACGTGAAATTGATGTAATTGAAGATATTCTGAGGGTTTACGGATACAATAATATTCAATTTTCTAAAAAATTAAATGCTACGGTATCCAATTCTGCCCGAACCGAAGATTATAAAGTTCAAAATATTATAGCCGCTCAATTAAATTCGTTAGGATTTCATGAAATGATGGCCAACTCACTTACGACTCCTGACTATGTGAGTTTATCACAAAATTTAAGAGACGAATTTAATGTTCTGATGTTAAATCCGCTTAGTACCGATTTATCGGCTATGAGACAGTCGTTGCTATTCTCCGGATTAGAAGCAGTATCATATAATATAAACCGAAGAAATACAGATTTGAAATTATTTGAATTTGGAAAAACTTACCACAAAATGCCTTCAGGTTATGAAGAGAACAAACGTTTTTCTATGTTTATCTCTGGAAATCGTCTACCTGAAACATGGACAACAAATGGTCAAAAAACGAGTGATTTCTTTTTATTCAAAGGATATGTTCAATCGGTTTTAAACCGACTTTCTTTCACTAAAATTCAAACTTTACCGGTAACCAATGATGTATTTAACGAAGGTATAGCTCTAGCTTTAGGTAATGACATTTTGGTGGAATTTGGAACGGTAAAAAAATCAATTTTAAAACATTTTGATATCAAACAGGACGTTTTTTATGCCGATTTTAATTGGAGTTTAATCTTAAAATTGATTTCCAATAAAATCAAATTCCAAGAAATTCCGAAATATCCCGAAGTGAAAAGAGATTTATCCTTACTATTGGACGAGCAGGTTACTTTTGAAAATTTGTACACGGTAGCACGATCAACCGAAAAAAACTTATTAAAAGAAATCAGTTTGTTTGATGTTTACAAAGGAAAAAACTTACCGGAAGGGAAAAAATCTTATGCTCTGAGTTTTAGTATTCAAGATGCTACCAAAACCTTAACCGAAGAGCAAATTGATAAAGTAATGACAAAACTCCAACACAATTTTGAAAAAGAATTTGGAGCATCCCTAAGATAGCAAAAAGACCACAAATAGTATTTGTGGTCTTTTCTTTTAAAACTAAAACAAAAAAAATTAAGCCTTCGGTGTAACAACCGCATCAATAACGTGTATAACGCCGTTAGACTGATTCACATCGGTAATGGTAACTTTAGATTTGTTGCCGTTTTCATCCTCTAAAACCACTTGTTTTCCATTCAAAGTAGCCGTTAAAATCCCACCACTCACAGTTTTAAATTGAGCTTTGCCGTTTCCTTTTTTAATTGCCGCCAAAATATCTTGTGCATTGTATTTACCGGACAAAACATGATAGGTTAAAACAGTTTGTAACATTTTAATATTTTCGGGTTTTAATAGAGTTTCAACGGTTCCTTTAGGAAGTTTGTCAAAAGCAGCATTGGTTGGTGCAAAAACCGTAAAAGGGCCACTTGATTGTAATGTTTCAACTAAACCTGCCGCCTTAACAGCTGCTACTAAAGTGGTATGATCTTTCGAGTTGACTGCATTTTCTACTATGTTTTTACTCGGATACATGGGTGCCCCACCTACTTCTACGGTTTTTTCTTTAGTTTGAGCATAATTTATAGACCCCATAAACAATACTGCTGCAAAAATTGCAAAATTTCTTTTAGTTTTCATAATGTATTTTTTTTAGTTATACATCGATTTACGGGATTCAAAAGAGGTTGGATTTTTACCACTTTAGTATTAACAGAATTTTAAGTTTTGAGACTTCCAAAAAAAATCTCTTAACCTAATAAGTTTTTAATTTAATTACTTAAATTAGAGCTAATTGTATTTCTCAATTCAGTATTTTACTAAACCTTTATAAAAATGCTATTACAAAAGAAAAACTTACTCACAGAGCTACAATACATAAAACAAAGAAGAGGCTCAGAAGAAA
The DNA here is from genome assembly GCF_036759525.1 of Flavobacterium sp. Classification (GTDB taxonomy): domain Bacteria; phylum Bacteroidota; class Bacteroidia; order Flavobacteriales; family Flavobacteriaceae; genus Flavobacterium. Next base: position 151,925 of record NZ_DAIOUN010000002.1, read on the forward strand.
AAATAATTCGTAACGTTGAGAAGATTTTATCAGAAAATGAAGCAGAACGAAACATTATAAAAAATACAATTGCTTCAAAATCTTCAACAATTGCTAATGCTTTTCAGTTTGATAAATTAGAATCAAATCTTATTTTTCATATTGATGACATTAAAAAATTATGTATCAATTACCGTTTGCGATTTTTAGATTCGTATTACTTTAAAAATCCGTTACCGGAAGAAGCTATTACAAAAATACATTCCTTGGAGAAAACACATCAGATAAAAATTCAAGGGTTTCGTATCATGGCTCCCGCTGAATTGTTTCAATTAGAGAATTATGACGATCCTTTATTATTTGCACCCATTGGGAATGACTATTATTATCTTATTCATAAATGGGGTAACGATATGAATCCATTACGTGAATGGTACATGAAACCCTTTAAAACCATGGGGAATTTTATTATTTTTCTTCTTGTAATCAGTTTGCTAATCGCAACAATTATACCATCTAATTCATTGGGTAAAACATCGGAAGGAACCCTTCGATTGGTCTCTTTTCTGTTTATTTTTAAATCACTTATGGGAATTTCTATTTACTATTGCTTTTGGCAGGGAAAAAACTTTAGCGAGAACATTTGGTTGAGTAAGTATTACAATAAATAGATTTTTAATTTTTAGTTCATAAAAAAACCCTTTGCGAAAGCAAAGGGTTTTCATTTTATAAAAGGGAAACTAAATTATTTTTCTCCTTTTTCCATTTTAGCTTTCAAATCAGCTAAAATTTGATTGTTTTCACCAAGAGTTTGAGCCGGAGCGTTTGTATTTGTAGCTGTAGTTTCAGCCGCTTTTACATTTTTCTCTTCTTCTTCTCTAAAGATAGCTGTGTGCGAAGCTACAACTCTTTTGAATTCTTTATTGAACTCAATTACTTTAAAGTCGGCAGTATCTCCTTTTTTCAATTTCTTACCATCTTCTTTTTCCAAATGACGGGCAGGAACAAAAGCTACTACATCATCACCAAAATCTACAGTTGCACCTTTGTCAACAATTTCAGCGATAGTTCCGTTGTGAACAGTACCAACAGCATAAGCATCTTCATGTTTATCCCATGGGTTTTCAGTAGTTTGTTTGTGTCCTAAAGATAATTTACGACCTTCAACGTCTAACTCTAATACTACAACCTCTAATTTTTCACCTACGTTGATGAATTCAGATGGATGTTTGATTTTCTTAGTCCAAGACAAATCAGAGATATAAATTAAACCATCGATACCTTCTTCTAATTCTACGAAAATACCAAAGTTTGTAAAGTTTCTAACAATTCCGGTGTGTTTAGAACCAACTGGATATTTAGAAGTAATGTCTGTCCATGGATCTTGTGTCATTTGCTTGATACCTAAAGACATTTTTCTTTCGTCTCTGTCTAAAGTCAAGATAACCGCTTCTACTTCATCTCCAATTTTCATGAAGTCTTGAGCAGAACGTAAGTGGGTAGACCAAGACATTTCAGAAACGTGAATTAAACCTTCAACACCTTCAGCTACTTCAATAAAAGCACCGTAATCAGCAATAACTACAACTTTACCTTTCACTTTGTCACCTACTTGTAAGTTCGCATCTAAAGCATCCCATGGGTGAGCGTTTAATTGTTTTAAACCTAATTGAATTCTTGTTTTTTCATCATCAAAATCAAGAATTACAACGTTTAATTTTTGGTCTAACTCAAGAACTTCGCTTGGGTGATTGATTCTTGACCAAGAAAGGTCCGTAATGTGAATTAATCCATCAACACCACCTAAATCAATAAACACACCATAAGAAGTAATGTTTTTAACTACACCTTCTAATACTTGTCCTTTTTCTAATTGACCAATGATTTCTTTTTTCTGTACTTCAATATCTGCTTCGATAAGAGCTTTGTGAGAAACCACCACGTTTTTAAATTCGTGATTGATTTTTACTACTTTAAACTCCATCATTTTGTTAACATATTGATCGTAGTCACGGATTGGCTTCACATCAATTTGAGAACCTGGTAAGAATGCTTCAATTCCGAAAACATCTACAATCATACCACCTTTAGTTCTGCATTTAACGAAACCGTTTACGATTTCACCGCTTTCGTTAGCAGCGATAACGCGATCCCATGCTTTGATAGTTCTTGCTTTTCTGTGAGATAATACTAATTGACCTGTTTTGTCTTCACGAACATCAATTAATACTTCTACTTTGTCACCCACTTTTAAGTGTGGATTGTAACGGAACTCATTTAAAGAGATAACTCCTTCAGACTTCGCGTTAATGTCAACGATAGCATCACGATCGGTTATACGAACTACAGTTCCTATAACAACTTCGTCGTTATCTGTTGAAATGAAGGTTTTAGCAACTAAATCTTCAAATTCTCTTAAGTTTTTTTCATCTACTGCGTCAATTCCTTCTTGGAAATTGTGCCAGTTAAAGTTTGCTAAAAACGCTTCTTGTTCTTTTAATAATTCAGACATGCTGATAAAAATTTGTATTCTGTATTTTCTTGAGTTTCTGAAAGCGAAAGAAAACAGCAGAAGTTGTTTTACTTAACTTGTTTAGTACCAATGGAAACTCTTCTTCGCCAAAAGGTGTGCAAAAGTACAGCTATTTTTTATATTAAACAAAAGTTTTGATGAAGATTTTAGTTGTATATCAAATGAATACACAATAAAGTGTATTTTTACACTCAATAATCCAAGTAAAACACAAAACAACTACCCAGTAAAATTTCAAATTAAACAATGAAAATCGTATTTGCTTCTTCTAATCTTAATAAAATCAAGGAAATAAAACCCTTAGTCCCAAATACTATAGAAATTTTAAGTTTGGAAGATATCGGGTGTTTTGAAACTATTCCGGAAACGGCACAAACCATTGAAGGCAATGCTCTTTTAAAAGCCGAATATGTATATGAAAAATACGGTTTACCTTGTTTTGCAGATGACACCGGATTGGAGGTTGAAGTTTTAAATGGCGAACCCGGAGTTTATTCCGCACGATATGCCGGAGAACATCAAAATGCGGAGAACAATATGAACAAACTCCTTCAAAAACTTGACGGAATCCCAAATAGAAAAGCCCAATTTAAAACTGTAATTTGCTTAAAAATTGAAGGTAAAACTGAACTATTTACGGGAATTGTAAAAGGAACCATTGGTTATGAAAAAAGAGGAACTCAAGGCTTTGGTTATGACCCCCTATTTTATCCCGATAATTCCAACCGTACTTTTGCAGAAATGACTCTGGAAGAAAAAGCAGAACTTAGTCATCGGGCTATTGCTCTAAAAAAATGTATTGCTTTCCTTCAAAATCTATAGTTTTTTTTTGCCAAATGAATGCTATTTGACTCCTTCCTAATGAAATCACAAATCGATTAATTTATACTTATTTAATAATCAATTAGATAACACATTAGTTAATGTGGTTTTTAAAGCTTACCTTTGCACCCAATTTAAAAAGAAATATGAATAAATTTGAACAATTAGGTCTTAAAGAATCGCTTCTGCTCGCGATTAAAGACCTAGGATTTGAGAATCCATCAGAAGTACAGGAGAAAGCGATTCCGGTTTTATTAGAAAGTGAAACAGACTTAGTTGCCCTTGCACAAACAGGAACAGGAAAAACAGCGGCATTTGGTTTCCCGCTTATTCAAAAAATAGATGCCGAAAACAGAAACACACAAGCCTTAATCTTATCGCCCACACGAGAACTTTGTCTCCAAATTACAAACGAACTGAAATTGTATTCCAAATACGAAAAAGGAATCAATGTGGTGGCTGTATATGGAGGTGCCAGCATTTCAGAACAAGCTCGTGAGGTCAAAAGAGGTGCCCAAATTATTGTAGCTACTCCCGGTAGAATGCAAGACATGATTAATAGAGGTTATGTTAACATTACCGAAATCAACTACTGCATTTTAGATGAAGCTGACGAAATGTTAAACATGGGATTCTATGAAGATATTGTAAGTATTCTTTCTACAACTCCAGACGAAAAAAACACGTGGTTATTCTCGGCAACTATGCCGGCTGAAGTGGCAAGAATTGCTAAAAAATTCATGGTTGAACCTCAAGAAATCACAGTGGGAACCAAAAACTCAGGTTCTGCCACCGTTTCACATGAATTTTATTTGATTAATGCTCGAGATCGTTACGAAGCCTTAAAACGTTTGGCAGATGCTAATCCGGATATTTTTTCGGTGGTTTTTTGCAGAACCAAAAGAGATACTCAACAAGTTGCTGAGAAGTTAATTGAAGACGGGTACAATGCTGCAGCTTTACATGGCGATTTGTCTCAAGCTCAAAGAGACTCTGTGATGAAATCGTTTCGCGGCAGACAAATTCAAATGTTGGTTGCTACCGATGTAGCCGCAAGAGGAATAGATGTAGACAATGTTACTCATGTTATCAATTACCAATTACCTGATGAAATTGAAACCTACAATCACCGTTCGGGAAGGACTGGTAGAGCTGGTAAATTGGGTACATCCATCGTAATTATAACCAAAAGTGAACTACGAAAAATATCAACTATTGAAAAAATAATCAAACAAAAGTTTGAAGAAAAAACCATTCCTTCCGGAATTGAAATTTGTGAAATTCAACTTTTGCACTTAGCTACAAAAATTAAAGATACCGAAGTTGATCACGAAATAGATAATTATCTTCCGGCCATTAATGAGGTTTTAGAAGGCTTAAGCAAAGAGGAATTGATAAAAAAAATGGTATCTGTTGAATTCAACCGATTCATTAATTATTACAAAAAAAATCGCGATTTATCTAGTCAATCTGCTGGAGATCGTAGAGAAGAGAGAAGTTCTAGAGATAACCAATCCGGAGCAACTCGTTTCTTTGTAAATATTGGCTCTAGAGACAATTTCGATTGGATGCAACTCAAAGACTTTTTGCGTGATACCTTAGAATTGGGCCGCGAAGATGTTTATAAGGTAGATGTAAAAGAAGGTTTTTCGTTTTTCAATACCGATGCAGAACATACTGATAAAGTGATGGAGATTTTAAACGGAATGCAATTAGAAGGTAGAAAAATCAACGTTGAAATCTCTAAAAATGACGGAGGAGGAAGAAGAGATCACAACGGAAGAAACTCCGGAGGATTTAGAGGCGAAAGAAGTTCGGGTTCGAAATCCGGAAGCTTTGGAAGCCGTAAAGAAACTGGATTTAGAACACGAAGAGAAAGCGATGCTCCAACTCGTTCTTCCAGAAGATCATCGGAATCCAGAAGTGAAAGACCGGCAAGTCGTTCATTTGAAGCTGCCAAAAATCGCAGACCAAGAAGAAGTTAACAATTTTGTTAATTTTCTTATAATAATACCAATGACTACAAAATATCTTAAAACGATTTAGTACTTTTAAACCATCAAAGTCAATTATGAGATATTTTGTAGTTTTTTTATGGCTTTTTAGCCTTTCAATTACCGCCCAAAACGAAATTAGAAATCAAAAAGTTAACGGAGTGGTATATGATGATGGTTCTTCCCAAACTTTAGCTAATGTTCATATTATCAATTTAAATTCTGTTAGAGGTACCATTACCAACGAAAAAGGATATTTTGAAATTGATGTTGCCGTAAACGATACATTACATCTATCTATTGTAGGTTTTCAATCTTTGAGAGTTCGTGTTACCAACGATTGGATAAAATCCAAAAACACCCAAATTAGACTTACTGAAAAAGCTGTTGCTTTAGAAGAAGTTGTTGTAACTCCTTACAATTTAACCGGATATCTTCAAGTAGATGCCAAATTAATTCCGGTAAAAGAGAATTACAGATATGGAATTTCCGGTTTACCCTACGGGTATGAGGCCGGAGAATATTCGCCAAATGCTTTTAGTCGCGTATTAGGTTCTATATTTAACCCAACCGACATGCTTTACAATTTCTTTGGAAAAAAGCCAAGAGAGCTTAGAAAATTAAAAGAAATGAAAAAAGATGACACGGTTCGAAATCTCCTAGCATCCAAATTTGACCGAGAAACCATAGCGGTAATGTTGGGGGTAGACAAAAAAGAAATTGCCGAAATCTTAGAAAGATGCAACTATTCTGAATCGTTTATAAAAACAGCCAATGATCTTCAAGTATTAGATGCCATAAACGATTGTTATGAAGAATATCGTATCCTGAAAAAGAAATAATTAGGTTATCAAATCTAAATACCGTTTTTCAACAGATTCAATATTGCGAATTGATTTACGAGTCCAATCTAATTTTTTTTGTAACAATTCGGTTTCTGTAAGTTGCCATTCTACACTTGAATTCCGCAATTTTTGAGTTAAAAACTGAATTATGATTGCAGCAGCAACCGAAATATTTAAACTTTCCGTAAAACCAACCATTGGAATCTTTAAGAATCCATCTGCATTTTTTATTATTTCTTGAGACAATCCATCCTTTTCTGTTCCAAAGAAAAAGGCCGATCGGGGCTGGATATCAAAATCAGCCAAAAAACACGAATTATCATGGGGCGTGGTTGCAATAATTTGGTAACCTCTTTCTTTTAATTTTTGAATGCATCGATTTGAGTCGGGATACCTAAAAACATCAACCCATTTTTGAGCACCCATGGCAATTTCTGAATCAATTTTTTTTCCAAATTTTTGTTCAATAACATGAAGTTCTTGAATTCCAAACACTTCGCAACTTCTCATAACAGCACTGGTATTGTGAAGTTGGTAAACATCTTCAAGGGCAACCGTAAAATGTTTGGTTCGGTTATTAAGTATTTCCAAAAACTTATGTTTCCGCTCCGGAGTTATAAAATTTTCTAAATACTTTAAATATTCCTCGTTTTCCAATATTTGATTCATTCAAAATTGTTTTTTAAAGTGTAAGTCCCTATCTTGGCTACATTAAAATTCTAGGTATGACACAAGAAGAATTATTGCCCCTAATTTACAAAAAAGATGACAGAGCGTTTACATTATTGTATGATATGTATTCCAAAAGTTTGTATGGCGTAATTAGCAACTACATCAAAGAAACAGAAGAAGCTGAAGATGTGCTTCAAGATGTATTTGTTAAAATTTGGAAAAACATTGATTCTTACAATGAATCAAAAGGACGATTTTATACATGGATTGTGAATATTGCCCGCAATAGCTCTATTGACAAATTACGTTCTAAAGGATTTAACAATAGTCAAAAAAACCTATCTGCCGATAATTTCGTAAATCTGTTAGATGACAATTCCAGAATGATAAACAAGATTGACAGTATTGGAATTCAAGAATTTGTCAAAAAATTAAAACCTAAATGTATTAAAATTATAGATTTACTTTTCTTCAAAGGCTACACACAGCAAGAAGCTTCAGACGAATTGGAAATTCCATTGGGAACCGTTAAAACTCAAAACAGAAACTGCATTAACGAATTAAGAAACTTATTACAAGTATCATGAATACAAAAGAATACATAGAATCAGGCATTCTGGAACTTTATGTTTACGGAAAACTCAACGAGACCGAAGCCGAAGAAGTTTCGCAAAAAGCTCTTGAATATCCTGAAATCAAGTCTGAAATAATAGAGATTGAAAAGGCAATGGTTTACCTTTCCGGTAGCATTGCTCCTCGACTGTCTGGAAAAAATTATGAAGCTATAAAAAAACAAATTTTTGGAGAACCGGAAGAAAAGGTAATTCCTCTGACTCCAAAACCCAAAACCAATTTCTTATCTTATGTGGGTTGGGCAGCGGCAGCAATATTTCTATTTGGTGGGATTTACTTATTCCAACTTAATGAAACCTCTCAGCAAACCATTGTAGGATTGGAAACTGAAAAAGAAAAGCTAGATACCGAATTTAAATCTTTACAACTCAAAAACTCAGAGAATGAAGAAATGCTGGCTTTAATTAGAGATCCCAAAAATACGATCATTCCATTGGCCGGTCAAGAAGTATCTCCAAACTCTTTTGCTAAAGTATACTGGAATCAAGAAACACAAAGTGTGTATATTGATGGAGCCGGATTACCGGAACCACCTGAAGGCTATGTTTATCAAGTGTGGGCTTTAAAACTTAATCCGCTAACTCCCACAAGCATAGGTCTTTTAGACAATTTCAAAGGTCAGTCCAAACGAATCTTTGAAGTAGAAAATGTAGGTGATGCCGAAGCTTTTGGTATTACACTAGAGCCCGCCGGCGGGAGTGCTTCGCCAACTCTTGAACAACTATACACGCTTGGAAAAGTTTAAATTACAAGACCCCATTCAAATGATTGGGGTTTATTTTTTAATATGAAAAAAATAGTAGTATTATCTGGTGCCGGAATAAGTGCAGAAAGTGGCATTCAAACTTTTAGAGATGCTAACGGACTTTGGGAAGGACACGATGTAGCTCTTGTAGCAACACCGGAAGGTTGGAAAAAGAATCCGGAATTGGTTTTGGAATTCTACAACCAACGTCGCAGACAACTATTGGAAGTTTCTCCAAATGAAGCTCATAAAATTTTAGTAGAACTCGAAAAATATTTTGATATACAGATTATTACTCAAAATGTAGACGATCTACATGAAAGAGCCGGAAGTCAAAAAGTAATACACCTACATGGTGAATTGCTCAAAGTTAGGAGTTCTAACAATCCTTATTTTATTTTGGATTGGAAAACCGACTTAAAATTATCCGATACTGATAAATTAGGGCATCCTTTGAGACCACACATCGTATGGTTTGGAGAAGAAGTTCCTGCCATGCAGGAAGCGATACAACATACAGAAACTGCCGATATTCTAATTGTTATTGGAACTTCGTTACAAGTCTATCCTGCTGCAGGATTAATGCACTATACAAAGCCAGAAATACCCATTTTTTACATTGATCCCAATCCGTTAAACTCCATAAAAATTTCAAATCCGTTATATATAATTTCCAAAAAAGGTACAGAAGGGATGGCAATTCTGAAAGAGAAATTACTCAAAGAATACTGTACTTAAAATGAAGAATACCCTTTTGGATTTGATAATTTCTTAAGGATAAAACTTATATTTGCAACACAAATCAATCTGACTATTTTTCAAAACAACACAACACATGAACTCTATAAACGAATTAAACGCCATTTCTCCTATTGACGGCAGGTACCGTAACAAAACGCAATCGCTTTCCCCCTATTTTTCTGAAGAAGCACTCATCAGATATAGAGTTTGGATTGAAATTGAATATTTTATTGCACTTTGTCAAATTCCGTTACCGCAATTAAAAAACATCAACCCTGAAATTTTTGAGTCCTTACGTACTATTTATAAAAATTTTTCTACTGAAAATGCTCTTGCAATTAAAGAAATAGAAAAAACAACCAATCATGATGTTAAAGCTGTAGAGTATTTCATAAAAAATGAATTTGACAATTTAGGTCTTCAATCCTTTAAAGAATTCATCCATTTTGGATTAACCTCACAAGATATCAATAATACAGCCATTCCTTTATCGGTTAAAGAAAGTTTTGAAAAAGTATATTTACCTTTATTGATTCAATTGGTTGCAAAATTAAAGTCTCTTTCGCAAGAATGGTCTGCTATACCAATGTTGGCTCGTACGCACGGTCAGCCAGCCTCTCCAACCCGATTGGGTAAAGAAATTGGTGTTTTTGTAGAACGTTTAGAAGAACAAATGCGTTTACTTTTCAATATTCCCTTTGCAGCCAAATTTGGTGGAGCAACCGGAAATTACAATGCTCATCATGTAGCCTACCCTTCAATAGATTGGAAACAATTTGGAACCTCTTTTGTTGAAGAAATACTAGGTTTACACCACTCGTTTCCAACTACGCAAATTGAACATTACGATCATATTGCCGCTTATTTTGATTGTTTAAAACGCATCAATACTATACTTATTGATTTGGATAGAGATATTTGGACCTATGTATCTATGGACTATTTTAAACAAAAAATTAAAGCCGGCGAAATTGGATCTTCTGCCATGCCTCACAAAGTAAATCCTATAGATTTTGAAAATTCTGAAGGAAATTTAGGCATAGCCAATGCCATTTTTGAACATCTTTCTGCTAAATTACCCTTGTCTAGATTACAAAGAGACTTAACCGACAGTACCGTTTTGAGAAACATAGGGGTTCCCATTGGACATACACTAATAGGTTTTGAAGCCACGTTAAAAGGCTTAGACAAATTAGTACTTAACTCTGCTAAATTAGAAGAAGATTTAGATCAAAATTGGGCTGTAGTTGCCGAGGCTATTCAAACTATATTACGAAGAGAAAGTTATCCGAATCCTTATGAAGCTTTAAAAGGACTTACGCGAACTAATGAACCTATAAATCAGCAAACTATTCATAAATTTATTCATACATTAACTGTATCGGATTCGATTAAAAATGAGTTATTACAAATAACGCCATCCAATTATCTGGGTATTTAACTAAATCATCCGGTCACGTAATATTTATAAATGAAAACATCAAAAATTCTTATTTTGTTTGCTCATCCATTATTTGAAAAATCAATGGTTAATAAAGCCTTGGTTTTTAAAATACCTCAATTGGAAGGCATTACATTTCATGATTTGTATGAAGCTTATCCTGAATTTGATATTGATGTAAAAAAAGAACAGGCTTTATTAGAATCTCACGATATCATCATTTGGCATCATCCTTTATATTGGTATAGTTGTCCACCTTTACTCAAACAATGGATAGACATGGTTTTGGAGTACAATTGGGCCTATGGAACCCAAGGTAATGCATTGAAAGGAAAAAAAATATTTCAAGTTATCACTACCGGTGGGGCTCAAAAAAACTATTGCGATACAGGAAAAGACCGATATACCATTCCGGAACTTTTGGAACCTTTTAATCAAACTGCCAAAGTATGTAAAATGGAGTATCTTCCACCTTTTGTGGTACATGGCACTCATCAAATGGATGAAAAAGAGGCTAATCAATTCGGGCAAACCTATTCCGATTTACTCAAACACTTACAAGCTAACGACATTGATCTCAATGAAGTTAATACTCACTTTTATTTGAATGATTGGTTTCATTTTAAATTGAAAAATCATGGATAACAGTTTCTTTGTTCAGGCTATTATTTATTTAACCGCCGCTGTTGTATGTGTTCCTTTTGCCAAAAAAATGGGACTCAGTTCTATTTTAGGCTATTTATTTGCTGGAATAATCATTGGTCCATTTGTTTTAGGATTAATAGGTACCAAAGGAGAAGACATTATGCACTTTGCTGAATTTGGCGTAGTTATGATGCTATTTCTGATTGGTTTGGAACTTGATCCCTATAAATTCTGGAAAATGCGAAAGTTCATTCTGGGTATGGGCTCGCTTCAACTGATAGGAAGTAGTTTACTCCTCTTTATTTTGTGTTTCATTTTTATGGATTGGAGTTGGCAAACCAATTTAGTTATTTGTTTGGCTTTATCGCTTTCCTCAACAGCTATCGTTTTACAAACCCTTAAAGAAAAAGGGTTATCCCAAACTTCAATGGGGCGGTCATCATTTGCAGTACTTTTATTCCAAGATATTGCTGTAATACCCATTTTGGCTATTATTCCATTGTTGATTAGTGGAGAAATTACAAGTGAAAATTCTGAAATACACACCTCTTTAATTAGTGATTTTGCAGGTTGGTTACAAACACTAATCGTAGTTTTTGCCATTGCCATTATATATTTTTCTGGTCGATTTATTATTGTACCCTTACTTCATGTAATTGCCAAAACCCGATTACAAGAACTTTTCACTGCTACCGCCCTTTTGTTGGTAGTTGGGGTTTCCTATTTGATGCAATTAGTTGGTTTAAGTCCGGCTCTTGGGGCTTTTATGGCCGGAGTTGTATTGGCCAACTCTGAATTTAGACATGAATTAGAAGGCGATATTGCCCCATTCAAAGGTTTACTTTTGGGTTTATTTTTTATAGGTGTTGGTGCCTCTATCAATTTTCAATTGATTATGGAAAATCCTACTTTCATATTTGTTTTTGGAGCTGTACTTACCGCGATAAAATTCATTGTTTTGTTTGCCATTGGTAAAATTTACAAAAAAAGTAACGATCAAAATTTTTTATTTTCTTTTGGGTTGAGTCAAGCCGGTGAATTTGGTTTTGTAATTCTAAGTTTCTCTACCCAACTGAATATTATGAGCTCGCTTTTAGCAAATCAAATCATGGCAATCATTGCATTAAGTATGGTTTCTACCCCATTTCTTTTACTTATCAATGAGAAATGGATTGATCCCTATTTTGGGGTTACAGAAAAAAATGAAAAGGAAGCCGATTTTATTGATGAAAACAATGAAGTAATAATTGCAGGTTTTGGTCATTTTGGTAGCACAATTGGAAGATTACTTAAAGCCAATGGCGTTAAAGCCACAATTTTAGATCACGATTCGGATCGCGTAGATTTATTGCGAAAAATGGGATTTAAAGTATATTATGGAGACGCAACCCGATTGGAACTTTTGAAAGCTGCAGGTGCAGAAAATGCAAAAATTTTTATTGCCGCAATAGACAATCCGGAAGTAAATTTGAGTGTTGTAGAATTATTAAGAAAACATTTTCCGCATCTAAACATCTTAACCAGAGCGAGAAATCGTGTTGATGCCTACGAACTTATAGATCATGGAGTAGACAAAATTTACAGAGAAACTTTATACACAGCGGTACACTTGGGAGTTGACGCCCTAACACAACTCGGACATCGAAAATATTCGGCTACCAGACAAGGTCAAAGATTTATAAAATATGATGAAGCCGCAATTCGAAAATTAGCCTCAAAACGTCATGATAAAATGGCTTATTTAGCCACGGTTAAAGATGAGATTGAAATGCAAGAAGAACTCTTGAAAAACGATATGCACATCAACTTTTCAAGTTCTGACCATGCTTGGGATAGTGAACATTTGAAAAAACAAATAAATACCTAAAAAAAAGGGTCTGATTTACAGACCCTTTTTTTTAATCTAAATGAAAACTGACCGTTACTGAAATTGAAATTTCAATTTCTCCAATAGCCAAAGTTTCTGTAGCAGCATCAGACTCCAGCATAGGGTTGGCATAAGTTCTTTTCATCATAACAGGATAAATGGGCTGCGAATTATCTGAAATACTCAATGCTTTTCCAATTTTCTGATTTAACACACCAGCAAAATCTTCAGCCTTTTTCTTAGCATCTTGAATAGCTAATTTACGAGCATTACTTTTTAGTATTTCAATTTGAGTTGACTTAAATTCAACTTGATGAATTGTATTTATTCCGTTATCCATTAGTCCCATAACTAATGCATCGTATTTTGAAATATCTTTAAGCGTTAACGTTAAATTCTGCGTTGCTTGATAGGTATATTTTTTAGTATCATATTGGTAGTTTTTGTTCAAGCTAACTTGTGTGGTTTGAAAATCGGTTGTAGCTATTCCAAATTTCTTTATAAACTTTATAACTTTATCCAAAGCTTGATCATTGGCTTTTTTTACTTCATTGGCTTCTTTTCCGGTGTGGGTTATACCAAAGCTTAAAACCGCTAAATCGGGAACCGTTTTAATTTTACCTTCACCCATAACAGTGACTTGTGGAATTAACTTTCCGTCTTGAGCCCAAAGCGAAGTAGATAATAGTGCTACGAGAATTAATACTCTTGTTTTCATGATTTCTTTTTGTATTGATTTAAATCTACCTTTTCAATTTGTGTGCCAATTGCAATAGAATAATTAAAAACATTACAACTTGCCGGTTTTTACTAATACCAACAAAATCAAAATGGGTATGGCCAAAAGTACCACCATTAAAGTATTTTCTTGGATGAGTTGAGGATATTGAAACAATGTTAAAGCATAACCTCCTACGGCACCTCCAAAATGAGCCGTATGACCAATATGATCGGTACGGGATTTCATTCCGTAAATAGAATACAGTAAATAAGTTATTCCAAAAACATAAGCCGGAATGGGTATAGGTATAAAAAACAAATATAAACTTTTATCCGGTTGAAGTAAAATAGCACAATATAAAATTCCGGTAACCGCTCCAGATGCACCTACGGCTCTGTAATGGTATTCATTTTTATGAAATTGAAGTGTAAATAAACTTCCCGATAACAAACTACCAAAATAAATTAGAAAAAAAACGGGACTTCCAAATTGTAAAATAACTACGGGTGCAAAGAAATATAAGGTTAACATATTGAAAGCTAAGTGAGCAATATCTACATGTAAAAAAGCAGAAGTTATCATGCGTAAATGCTCTCCTGCTCTTATACTCCCTATGTGAAACTCATATTTTCTAAAGAAAGTTATATCTTCAAAAGCTTTAAAACTTACCAAACAGTTTGAAACGATTAAGGTTAAAAGGGCTACACTCATAAAATCAAAATTTGTGTTGTAAAAATAGAGAATACTTTGGCACTACCCTGTTAAAACAAAGTGAGAATTGATAAAAAACCTATCTTTGCTAAAATTTTTAAGCATGCAATTCCTAGTATATGTTTTAATATACCCCCTTTTGTGGTTTATTTCCATACTACCATTTCCGGTGTTTTACTTTATTTCTGACTGTATTTGCTTTTTTATGTATCGAATTATTGGGTATCGTAAAAAAACCGTTCGGAAAAACTTGGCATTGGCACTCCCACACCATAGCCATTCTGAACGCCTAATAATTGAAAAAAAATTTTACAGCCATCTCTGTGATTTATTCATGGAAATGATAAAAACTTTATCCATATCAGAATCGGAAATGGATAAACGATTTGTAATTCGTAATTTGGACATAATGAAAGAAGCCGAAGCAAAAGGTAAAAGCATAGCTCTATTAACAAGTCATTATGCCAGTTATGAATGGTCAATTTCCATTAACAAGCATTTGGCCTATGATTCTTTTGCGATATATAAAAAAATTGCCAATCCCCATTTTGATAAATTGGTAAAAAAAATACGAGCTAAGTTTGGTGCCCAACTCATTACAACCAAAGAAACAATTCCAACAATAGAAGAGAATTATAAAAACAACAAACTTGGTATTTACGGATTTGCCAGTGATCAGTCGCCTAAAATATCTAGAGCTTTCCATTGGGGAAACTTTTTTGGCGAATCGACACCGCTTCAAACCGGAGCAGAAATGTTAGCCAAAAAATTTGATATGTGTATGGTTTTCATGCACATTCGAAAAGTTAAAAGAGGTTTTTACGAAGTTGAATTTGAATGGCTTTCTGAAGATCCCAAAACTGTTCCTGATTTCAAAATTACAGAACTTTTCATGAAAAAAGTTGAAAATCAAATTCTTGAAGCCCCCGAATTTTATTTATGGACACACAAAAGGTGGAAACACAAAAGGTCATCCCTTTAGTTAAACCATGCTTTAACCATTTCTTTTTCGCAAATAGTATCATTTTTATGATGAAAATTATTGGTTTTAGCATCATAAAAATAATCTTTACTCCATTCTTTGTGATGAAGGGCTACTTGCTTAATACTTTCACAAACAAGAGCAATTTCCTCTGTAGTTGTAGTTGGGTGTATAGACATTCTAATCCAACCCGGCTTTTTTATCAAATCTCCTGAAGTAATCTGACAAACCAAATCCTTAGAAGTTTGTTGATCTACATGCAATAAAAAATGACCATAGGTTCCGGCACAGCTGCAACCGCCACGAGTTTGAATTCCAAAACGGTCATTTAGCATTTTTACACCTAAATTGTAATGTAAATCATCTATATAAAAAGAAATAACGCCCAATCTGTTGCGGTGTTGCCCTGCTAATATTTTGATATTTTCAATAGAACTCAATGTCTCAAAAATATAATCAACCAACTCATGTTCACGATCTAAAATATTTTGAACTCCCATTTTTTCTTTCAACTGAATTGCTAGTGCTGTTTTAATTACTTGCAAAAATCCGGGAGTTCCTCCATCTTCCCTATCTTCAATATTGTCAATATACTTATGTTCGCCCCAAGGATTTGTCCAGCTAACGGTTCCCCCACCCGGACAATCAGGAACATTGTTTTTGTACAAATTTTGATTGAAAATTAAAACCCCGGAAGTTCCGGGTCCTCCTAAAAACTTATGTGGAGAAAAGAAAATAGCGTCCAAATAACTCTCCGAATCTTCCGGATGCATGTTAATAGTTACATAAGGTCCGGAACAGGCAAAATCTACAAAGCAAACACCGTTATTTTGATGCATCAGCTTAGCCACTTCATGGTAAGGGGTTTGGATACCCGTTACGTTGGAACATGAGGTTATGGAGGCTATTTTAAAAACCCGATCTTGGTATTTTTCGAGTAATTTTTGTAATTCATTAAGGCAAAACAATCCTTCAGAATTGGCTGGAATTACTTCTACATCTGCTATAGTTTCCAACCAAGAGGTTTGGTTGGAATGGTGTTCCATATGTGAAATAAAGACTATAGGTTTTAAAGCTTGGGGAATGGTAGTAAACTCCTTTAAATTTTCTGGAATTCGCAAACCTAATATACGCTGAAACTTATTTACCACTCCAGTCATTCCCGTACCATCGGTTATTAATACATCTTTAGAATTAGCATTAACATGTTTCTTTATGATACTACGGGCTTCGTGATAGGCTAAAGTCATAGCAGTTCCCGTTATGGTAGTCTCGGTATGAGTATTGGCTACAAAGGGTCCAAACTGTTGCATTAACTTTTCCTCTATTGAACGATATAATCTTCCACTTGCCGTCCAATCGGTATAAATAATTTTTTGCTTTCCAAATGGGGAAACAAACTCTTGATTAATCCCAATTATTTCTGACCGAAAAGCATCAAAATACTGTTCAAGTTGTGTTTTTGTAACTGTAGAGACCATGATTTATTTTTTGGTAAAAGTACAAATATTAATGTTTTAATTTCTGGCAACAATTTGATTGATTTCTTCAATAAATCGAACCGCCAAGGCATCGGCTTCATTTTGTGTTGGGGCTTCAGTGTAAATGCGAATAATGGGCTCTGTATTTGATTTTCGCAAATGAATCCATTCTGTTGGAAAATCAATTTTCACCCCATCAATTGTGGAAATTTGTTCGTTTGTATATTTATTGGTCATTGCTATCAGAATAGCATCCACATCAATTTCTGGAGTCAATTCAATTTTGTTTTTGCTCATGTAATAGTGTGGATACGAAGCACGAAGTTCGGCCACCGTTACATCCAAATTGGCTAAATGCGTTAAAAACAAAGCCACTCCCACCAAACTATCCCGACCATAGTGCGACTCCGGATAGATGATTCCACCATTACCTTCGCCACCAATAATAGCGTTTGTTGCTTTCATTAATTCTACCACATTTACTTCACCAACAGCACTAGCTTGATATTTTCCGTTGTGTTTTATGGTAATATCACGTAAAGCTCTAGAAGATGACATATTGGAAACCGTATTTCCGGGGGTTTTACTTAACACATAATCGGCTACGGCAACCAAAGTATATTCTTCTCCAAACATTTCGCCATCATTTGAAATAAAAGCCAAACGATCGACATCCGGGTCCACTACAATACCAAAATCGGCATTTTCTTTTACCACCAATTCGCAAATATCGCCTAAATGTTCTTTTAAGGGTTCTGGATTGTGTGGGAAATGTCCATTGGGTTCGCAGTATAATTTTACAACTTCTACGCCCATTTGCTCCAATAATTTGGGAATTATAATTCCACCCGAAGAATTGACTCCATCAACCACCACCTTAAATTTTCGTTTTGCAACTGCTTCGGCATCCACCAAAGGTAAATTTAAAACCTCATCAATGTGAATATCCATATAAGCATCATTCACGGTAATTTCTCCTAAACTATCTACATCCGAAAAATCAAATGCTTCATTTTCAGCAATTTCTAAAATCATAGCTCCTTCAGCACCGCTTAAAAATTCACCTTTTGCATTCAATAATTTCAACGCATTCCATTGTTTTGGATTGTGCGAAGCGGTTAAAATAATTCCACCATCTGCCTGTTCCAACGGTACCGCAATTTCTACTGTAGGCGTAGTTGAAAGTCCTAAATCGATTACATCTATTCCTAATCCAACCAGCGTATTCACTACTAAATTATGAATCATCGGACCGGAAATTCGGGCATCACGACCAATTACAACTTTAAGTTTCGAATCACGGTTTTCGGGTTGCGAGTTTTTTAAAAATGTTCCATATGCCGAGGCAAACTTTACTGCATCAACCGGGGTTAAGTTATCACCAACAGTACCTCCAATGGTACCTCTAATTCCGGATATCGATTTTATAAGTGTCATTACTCTACTCAAATTTTATGTTAGGGTTACAAAGATAAAGAATTGCAAATTTCTATTTCGGATTTAAAATTTAAAAAATACAGTATATTTTCTTAATTTAGGCAAATGAATTTTCTGGCACACATCTATCTTTCCGGTAAAAACGAACTGATACAACTTGGCAACTTTATGGCCGACGGCATTCGTGGTAACGATTATTTGAATTATCCCCCGGAAGTTCAAAAAGGAATTATTTTACATAGAGCTATTGATACCTTTACCGATGCTCATCCCATTTTTAGAAAAAGCAAACACCGATTGCATGAAAAATACGGACACTATTCCGGTGTCATCATCGATATTTTTTATGACCATTTTTTGGCAAAGAATTGGCAGCTTTATTCTAATGAATCCTTAGAAAAAGTAGCTCATGATTTTTATGAAAATTTACGCAAACATTATGACATCTTAACCGATCGAACCAAAGGAATGATGCCCTACATGATAGCCCGAAATTGGTTGGTAAGTTATGCTTCAATCGAAGGATTATCGATGATTTTATTTCAAATGGATCATCGAACCAAAAACCGAGTTGCTATGCATGAATCTATAAATGAACTTAAAGCATTTTATACCGAATTTGAAGAAGAATTCACCACTTTTTTTGATGAATTACAAATCCATTGCAACGAAAAATTAGCTTCTACATGAGAATTATTTATTGTCTTTTCATATTGCTTTTATTGGGATGCAAATCGGAGCAAACTATTATCCCAACCGGATTAGTTGCCAAAAAAGCTATGGTGGTTTCTGCAAGAGAAGAAGCCTCTAAAATTGGAATAGAAATTCTAAAAGAAGGCGGAAATGCTTTTGATGCGATGATTGCCACCGAATTAGCATTGGCCGTAGCCTATCCTTATGCCGGAAATATTGGCGGTGGCGGATTTATGGTGTATCGAAAAAATAATGGCGAAGTTGGAAGTTTAGATTACCGTGAAAAAGCTCCATTGGCCGCTACTTCAACTATGTTTTTGGATGAAAACGGAAATGTAATTAAAGGTTTAAGTACCGAATCTGCTAAAAGTGTGGGAGTTCCGGGAACGATTGCCGGCGTTTTTGCCGTGCATGAAAAATTTGGGACACTTCCCATAGAAACCATTTTAAAACCGGTAATTGAATTGGCCCGAAAAGGAGTTGTAGTAACCCAAAAACAAGAAGAACGATTGCACAAATATCGTGAAGCTATTGTTAAAGCAAACGGTGATAAAACCTTGTTTGCCAAAGTTTTTAAAGAAAAAGATACGATTCGCTATTTTGCTTTAGCCAATACGTTAGACCAAATAGCCAAAAACGGAAAAGATGAATTTTATAAAGGTGAAACGGCAAAAACTTTAGTCAATTATATTCAATCGAAAGGTGGAATAATTACACTTGAAGATTTAGAAAAATACGAAGCCGTTTGGCGGCAACCCATTACCTTTCAATACAAAGATTATAAACTCATTTCAATGGCTCCACCTAGCAGTGGTGGAATTACACTGGGTCAAATTTTAAAAATGATTGAGCCTTATAATGTTCAAACTTTGCAACACAATTCAGAAAAATACATTCAACTTTTGGTGGAAGTAGAACGTAGAGCTTATGCCGACAGAAATCACTATTTAGGCGATCCTGATTTTGTAAAAATTCCGAGTAAAGAACTATTGGATGATGTTTATTTAAAAAACAGAATGTCAACTTTTTCGTTTGAAGAAGCTACCAAATCTAATGAAATTTCACATGGAAACGTTCAATTTTCCGAAAGTACGGAAACTACACATTATTCAATTGTAGATCCATTTGGGAATGCTGTTTCTGCTACTACCACTATAAATGATGCCTATGGTTCAAAATTATATTGTGACGAATTAGGATTCTTTTTAAACAATGAAATGGATGATTTCTCAGCAAAACCCGGTGAACCTAATATGTTTGGACTAACGGGTTCCGAAACCAATAGCATTGCTCCTCAGAAAAGAATGTTGAGTTCGATGACACCAACCATTATTGAAAAAGAAGGAAAGCTTTTTATGGTGGTAGGAACTCCGGGAGGTTCAACCATCATCACTTCGGTTTTGCAGACGTTTTTAAATGTGGCCGAATTTAATATGAGTATGCAAGAAGCCGTAAATGCTCCTCGCTTTCATCACCAATGGTTGCCCGATGAAGTCATTTTTGAACCGGAAAGCTTTTCATCCGATTTGTTAGAATCGTTAAAAATGAAAAAATATCTCATCAATGAAAAAGGCACACCTATTCTCGGAAAAGTGGATGCTATTTTAGTCTTGCCGGATGGAAAATATGAAGGCGGTGCCGATAAAAGAGGTGATGATAAAGCCGTTGGTTTCTAATTAAATTTTAATTTTGTTTCGAAAAATAAGTCTATGCCGAACAGTAAAAAATCACCTTTTAAAAACGCTATCCGAAAAAATTTCAGAAGACTGGAAGGATTTATTTTTTACTTAAAATCATTTCTTACTCCTCGCCAATTTATTTATTTGGCTTGTTTTTTAGTAGGTATTTCTGCTGCAATTGCTGTAATTGTATTGAAAACATTTGCCCACTGGGTGTATATTTTTGCACAATACATTGATTCCATTTTGCATTTGCCATACAGTAACAGTACATTACCCATTATTGGAATTGTACTTACTGCAATTGTAGTTAAAAAAGTATTAGACGGTTCCATTGAAAAAGGGACTTCGCAAATCATGTACGCGGTAGCAAAAAAGTCAGGTATCCTACCTAAAAAACAAATGTATGCTCAAATTGTTACGAGTTCATTAACCGTCGGGATGGGTGGTTCGGCTGGATTGGAGTCGCCAATTACTATAACCGGAGCTGCGTTTGGCAGTAATTTTGCTCAAAATTATCGATTAAGTTATAAAGACAGAACGCTGCTTTTGGCGTGTGGTGTGGCTGCCGGAATTGCTGCTGCTTTTAACGCTCCCATTGCCGGAGTGCTTTTTGCTATTGAAGTGGTTTTAATGGATGTAAGCATCACAGCTTTTATTCCCATCATGATTTCGTCGGCAACAGGTGCGATTGTATCCACAATTTTGTTGAAAGATGAAATTTTATTTTCATTCAGTAAACAATTGAGTTTTGACTATCACAACTTGCCTTTTTATGTTTTGCTGGGTGTTTTCGCCGGATTTGTATCGATTAATTATGCTCGTACTTTTCGTAAAATTGAACATTATTTTGAAAAAATAAAGCTCAAACCCATTCGAAAAGCTTTATTTGGTGCGTTAATTTTAGCTGTATTGATTTTCTTTTTCCCAACTTTATTTGGTGAAGGATATGAAAGTATCAAAATATTAGCCAACTCCAATCCGCAACAAATATTAGACAATACAGTTTTGCAACATTTCAAAGAAAACAGTTGGATTTTGCTCCTTTTTGTTGGAGCTACTATGCTCATTAAAGTATATGCCACGAGTATTACCATTGGAAGTGGCGGAAACGGGGGCAACTTTGCTCCTTCCCTATTTGTGGGTTCGTATTTGGGTTTTGTAGTGGCTACATTTTTCAATCAAATAGGGTTTAAACTTCCGGTAAGTAATTTTACATTGGTAGGTATGGCCGGAATTTTAAGTGGTTTGTTTCATGCACCTCTTACTGCTATTTTCCTAATTGCTGAAATTACGAGTGGTTATAGTTTGATGGTCCCACTCATGGTGGTTTCGTCCATTAGCTTTGCTATTTCTAAACGCTATGAACCGTATTCATTTGATATAAAAAATTTAGCAGCTAAAGGTGATGTTTTTACCGAAGACAGAGACCGAAATATCCTCTCCGGAATTACACCATCCAATTTAATCCGGATGGATATTCAAACCTTGAAATTATCCAATTCATTAGAAGAATTGGTTCAGAAAATATCGAATTACAATCAATCTCTTTTTCCAATTGTCAATGACACTAATGAATTGATTGGTATTGTCAATTTTGAAGAAATTAGACCCTATTTATTCAATAGTTATAAAGTAAAATTTACGCCACTGCAGGATATCATGCGTCCACCAAAAGAGCAAATCAATTATGATGAAACCATGGATACTATCATGGAAAAATTTGATCGTTCGCAGGAAGAATTTCTACCGGTTTTAAAAAACAATCAAGTTATTGGATTGTTATCAAAATCCTCTATTTTAGAAGCTTATCGTGTTCGATTGAAAAATATGATTATCGAATAATTTCTTAATATCGGATAGAATGTTTTTTTTATCCAAACGATAATAGTATCTTTGTGGGGTTATGTGGAATATTGATACATCATACCGACCCGAATTTCAATCGACATTTGAACGATTGTATGATAAATTGGCTGTTTTACAACAAAGCAGACCACTTCCTGCTATTGCTTTACAAAAAATCAAAGAATCGTTAACTATCGAATGGACGTATAATTCAAATAGTATTGAAGGAAACACGTTAACTCTTCGTGAAACGCAAATGGTTTTACAAGAAGGAATAACCGTAAAAGGAAAATCGCTTCGGGAACATTTTGAAGCCAAAAACCATGAAAAAGCGATTGACTATTTGTATTCCTTAGTGCATGAAAATTATACTTTACGAAGTATTGATATTTTATCATTGCATGAATTGGTTTTGCGAATGATTGAAGATGAATTTGCCGGACGAATCAGAAATGGTGGTGTGCGATTTACAGGAGCCAATTTTGTTCCGCCAAATGCCAATAAAGTTTCTGATTTATTGGATGAGTTGATTGATTTTGTCAATACAAATCCACTTGGTTTGAATGATATTGAAATGGCAACTGTTTTTCATCATAAACTCGTTTGGATTCATCCTTTTTTTGATGGAAATGGAAGAACCGTTCGTTTAGCCATGAATTTATTATTGATGCGAAAAGGATTTCCGCCAGCTATTATTTTAAAAAATGATAGAAAGAAATATTACGAAGCACTCAATCAAGCCAATTCAGGCAATTATCAAAAATTGATGTTATTGATGAGTCAGGCTCTGGAAAGAACGTTGAATATCTACATCAGTTCCTTACCGGATAATGATTATGATTTTCAGGAGATATCTAATATTGTCAGTGAACCCAATGAATTGCCATACGGTCAGGAATACATCAGTTTGTTAGCCCGTCAGGGAAAAATTGATGCTCACAAAGAAGGTAGAAATTGGTTTACGACCAAGAAAGCCATTGAAGCATATATGGCGAATAGGAAACGGATGAGGTAGTTTTCAGTCACTCCCGAAAGCTTTCGGGATCAGTCGCAGTCTCAGTTAGCAGTATATCCTGCCTACTGAGACTGTTAACTGAGACTATTTAGATTTTTCCCCCACAAAATAATCATTTGTGCTTTTAAACAATACATTAAATGTAGTTAAACTACCGTAAATTCGTGTAATGTATTGTTGTAAATCTACTTTTTCGGCTTCATCTAAATTACTAGCGTTGATTTTTTGTTCCATTACTCTTAAACGGTCACGAACCATGATGATTTTATGAAAGAACGTATCGATGGGCACCTCTTTATTTTGTGTAGCTGTTCCCGGTTCTAAAATGAGTTTTCCGCCTTTCCATTTATCAGCTATCGGCACAATTTGAGACACATCTGACCATTTTTGCAATAAATTTTTTAAGGTTTTTTCCACTTCATAAAAACTTACCGAATCTACTTCGTCTTCCAATGCTTCAATAACTTCAAATTCGCTGTCAACGTCGATGGTTTCTAATCCGTTTTCAATAAAAGTTACCCAATAATGTTTGGAAGTTACATTGGTTACTACGCCTAAACCGTATTCGGCATGTTTAATTCTGGAACCGATTCCTAGTATTTTCATAATTCAAGTTTAACATTTAATTTTTTCAAAAATAGAAATTGTTTAACAAATTCTTCTTATCTGTCTGTATAAATCTTGCTGTTAAAATTGTAACTTTGCGTTTTGCGAAAAAATCATGCAACATTCAGACGAAACGATTGAAATAATTGGTGCTCGGGCTCACAACCTCAAAAACATTGATGTACGGATTCCCAGAGAAAAACTGGTGGTCATAACCGGACTTTCAGGTTCGGGAAAATCATCCTTGGCTTTTGATACCATTTATGCCGAAGGACAACGAAGATACATCGAAACTTTTTCGGCGTATGCCCGACAATTTTTGGGCGGATTAGAACGTCCGGATGTGGATAAAATTGACGGACTTTCACCTGTTATTGCCATCGAACAAAAAACAACCAGCAAAAGTCCACGATCAACGGTTGGAACCATTACCGAAATTTATGATTTCTTGCGTTTGTTGTTTGCCAGAGCCGGTGAGGCGTATAGTTACAACACGGGCGAAAAAATGGTTTCTTATTCAGATGAGCAAATCAAAGCCTTAATCATTGAAAATTTCAAAGGAAAACGCATCAATATTTTAGCTCCGGTTGTTCGCTCCCGTAAAGGTCATTATGCCGAATTATTTCAACAAATTGGCAAACAAGGCTTTGTGAAAGTTCGGGTTGATGGCGAGATTCAAGACATTGTTTCCGGTATGAAAATAGATCGTTACAAAACCCACGACATCGAAATTGTGATTGATCGCATGCAAATTGAATCCAATGAAGAAACGGATAAACGATTGACTGAAAGCATCAAAACAGCCATGCATCATGGCGATGATGTGATGATGGTTATTGAGCATGAGAGCCAAGAGGTGCGTTATTTCAGTAGAACATTGATGTGTCCAACTTCGGGAATTTCATATCCGAATCCGGAACCGAATAATTTTTCATTCAATTCGCCCAAAGGAGCTTGTGAATGTTGTAATGGTCTGGGAACCATCAATCAAATTAATTTGAAAAAAATTATTCCCAATCCCAAGTTAAGTATCAAACAAGGTGGATTTGCTCCGTTAGGTGAATACAAATCGAATTGGATTTTCAAACAATTGGAAACGATTGGCGAAAAATATGGTTTTAAATTGACCGATGCCGTTGAAACCATTTCGGAGGAAGCTATGGAAATGATTTTGAATGGCGGTAAAGAAAAATTCTCGGTAGAATCGAAAACATTGGGCATCACCAAAGAATATAAAATTGAATTTGAAGGGATTTCCAACTTCATCAAAAATCAATTTGACGAAAGCAGTTCTACTTCCATCAAACGTTGGGCGAAAGAATTTATGGATGAAATTGATTGTCCGGAATGTGAAGGTTCTCGTTTAAAAAAAGAAGCGTTGTATTTTAAAATCCATGAAAAAAATATTGCCGATTTGTCGCAAATGGATATTTCGGAATTGAATGAATGGTTTTTGAATTTAGACGAAAATTTATCCGACAAACAAAAAGCCATTGCGGTTGAAATTACAAAAGAAATTAAAGCCCGATTGCAATTTTTGTTGGATGTAGGGTTGAATTATTTATCATTGAACCGAAGTTCTAAATCCCTTTCGGGTGGTGAAGCCCAACGGATTCGATTGGCTACACAAATTGGTTCGCAACTGGTGGGTGTTTTGTATATTTTGGATGAACCGAGTATTGGTTTGCATCAAAGAGATAATGAACGATTGATTAATTCGTTAGAAAATTTGCGAGATATTGGCAATTCCGTTTTGGTGGTAGAACACGATAAAGACATGATTGAACGAGCCGATTGGGTTATCGATATTGGTCCGAAAGCCGGACGTTTTGGTGGAAGAATCATCAGCGAGGGAACACCACAACAATTGCTTTCTGAAACAACGACTACCGCTCAATACATGAGTGGCAAATTGAAAATTGAAGTTCCCAAAAAGCGTCGTGAAGGAAATGGAAAAGTGCTGAAATTATCGGGAGCTACCGGAAATAATTTGAAAAATGTAACCGTTGAATTTCCTTTGGGAAAACTCATTTGTGTGACCGGAGTTTCAGGAAGTGGTAAATCAACATTGATTAATGAAACCCTCTACCCTATTCTAAACGAACACTTTTTCAATGCGGTAAAAAAGCCACAACCGTTCAAAAAAATTGAAGGATTAGAACATATTGATAAGGTAATCGACATTGACCAAAGTCCGATTGGGAGAACACCACGCAGTAATCCGGCAACTTATACAGATGTATTTTCAGAAATCAGAAGTTTGTTTACGCAAACTCCCGAAGCGATGATTCGTGGATATAAAGCCGGTCGTTTCAGTTTTAATGTGGCCGGCGGAAGATGCGAAACGTGTGAAGGTTCAGGTGTTCGCACCATCGAAATGAGTTTCTTGCCGGATGTTTATGTAGAATGTGAAACCTGTATGGGCAAACGTTTTAATCGGGAAACATTGGAAATTCGTTACAAAGGAAAATCTATTTCAGATGTATTGAATATGACGGTGGATGAAGCGGTTGACTTTTTTGAAAACATTCCAAAAATCTATCGAAAAGTAAAAACGATTCAAGATGTTGGTTTGGGTTATATAACCTTAGGACAACAAAGCACAACCCTTTCGGGTGGCGAAGCCCAACGGATTAAATTGGCTACTGAATTATCGAAAAAAGATACGGGAAACACCTTTTACATTCTAGATGAACCCACAACCGGCTTACATTTTGAAGATATTCGGGTGTTGATGGAAGTCATAACTAAATTAGTAGACAAAGGCAATACCGTTTTGGTGATAGAACACAACATGGATGTTATCAAATTAGCCGATCATATTATTGATATTGGAATAGAAGGCGGAAAAGGCGGTGGCGAAATTGTTTGTAAAGGAACTCCGGAGGAAATTGTGAAAAACAAAAAGAGTTTAACGGCTCAATTCTTAAAAAAAGAACTATTTTAGCATGTTTGTTTAATTTTAAAAGAGAAGAAAAATGGCTGCAGACCAGTACGAAAACGAAGACCACAGAATACAAGAAAAATTCAAGCAAAAAACTTGGAATGAGATACGAACCAACGACTCTTGGGCGATTTTTAAAATCATGTCCGAGTTTGTGAATGGCTATGAAAGTATGGCTAGAATTGGGCCTTGTGTATCCATTTTTGGTTCGGCAAGAACAAAACCGGAAGATAAGTATTACCAATTAGCCGAACGCATTGCTTATAAAATCAGTAAAGCCGGATATGGTGTGATAACCGGTGGTGGCCCCGGAATTATGGAAGCCGGAAATAAAGGAGCTCATCGTGGAGAAGGAACTTCGGTGGGATTGAATATTGAATTGCCATTTGAGCAACATTTCAATCCGTATATCGATAAAGATAAAAACTTGAATTTTGATTATTTCTTTGTTCGCAAAGTTATGTTTGTGAAATATTCACAAGGATTTGTGGTGATGCCGGGAGGATTTGGAACATTAGATGAACTATTTGAAGCAGTAACCTTAATTCAAACGAAAAAGATTGGTAAATTCCCAATTATATTGGTTGGAACCGAATTTTGGTCCGGCTTATTGGATTGGATACAAACTGTTATGATTGACAAACAGAAAAATGCCAGTCCGGAAGATATGAATTTAATTAAAGTTGTAGATACGGAAGACGAAGTAGTGGCAGTACTTGATGCTTTCTATAAAAAATACAATTTGAGTCCGAATTTTTAAAAAGAAAACCACCTCCACAGGTGGTTTTTCTTTACTTAATAATTATTTTTTTAGTAACCGTTTGTTGATTGGATTCGATATTCATCAAATAAACACCCGGAGCTAAATTTAAAGGTAATTGGGTCATTCCGTTTATTTGAATATTTAGAACTTCGGTACCCGAAATTGAATAAATACGCACTTGAGCTTCTTGATCTAAACCGCTTATGGTAATAGAATCTTGGGTAGGAATAGGATATACTTTTACTTGATCTGCAATAGACACCTCATTAATATCTAACGGAGCAAACCATTGGTCGCCAAAACGGTTACCAAAAATATAATCTGCTAGTTGAGGATAATCAACAAATGGGTTTCGATTCATTTGCCAATTATAGATGTAGTTGTTTCGATTCATTTCAAAATCATCTGCCGGATCTGAAAAATTCCACACCAAAAGAGAAGCTAAATCTCCCATTTCAAACATTGTTGAATCCGGAGGATTTCCATTTACCAAGTTCAATCCATTGTAACGAACCGCCATATAAAATAGTGCTCGGGCTACATCACCTCTCCATGAACCTTGATTTCCGGGAGGTCCATTATAGTCGGAACCGTAATCTCTGTTATTACGTGAACTGTTTTCCTGACCGTCTTCGGCACGAATATGATAAGCATCAGAATGACCGGCTAAAATATCATTGGCATTAGTTGGTAACCAAATATTAATACCGTCGGCAAAAGAAGAAGTTCCATTTGCAAAACCTCCTCGAGATTGAGGCCAAATATGTTCTCTATTCCAAAATCCTACAATACTAGGACCGGTTTGATAATCCAATTTTGAACGCGGTTGTTCAACATACATTAACCAAACTTCGTTATTGTTCAACGGATTTTGATCGGCATTATTTAATATTTCTACTACATCTCCATAAGTATGAGCTCTTACTACATCCGGATTTGCAATTATATCTTGTAGAGCTTGTTTTAAAGCAGATCCTGAAAGTCCCTCTAAAGCGGCATAATAGCCTGCAGGAGCAGTACTGGTAACATTTCCAAAGGTTGGATTTAATGGAGTCCCGAAATTTAAAGTAGTAAAATTGACATCTCGTATACGTATTTTAACACTGTTATTCAACACTATAAAACCCTCAGGTAGAGAAGGAATAAAAACATTCATTACCTCATCACCATCATTAATTCCATCATTTAAAATCGTAATTTGGGTTGATGTTGTTGTCGTTCCTTGAGCAATTGTTAAAGAAGTATTACCCGTAAAATCTTGAGCGTTGAAAGTACCGTTGTTTAATTGCAATGTAAATGAAACATTTTGATTTACAGGAGAGTCTGATACAAAATTCAGAGTTAATGTACTCCCTTCATTTAGTGTTGTTGCACTTGGTTGAATTGAAATACCATTATAAATAATTCCGCTTCCGTCGTTATTCGCTCTGGGAGTTGGAGTTTTAACTTCATAGGTGCCATCATTCCGCCTTTGAATGGATTGCGTAGTGATTAAACCATTTGCATTTTCATTAATTTGGGCCGTTACACCCAATATTTGAATCAAACTAGTTGCTTGGGTATTATTGTTACCATGAACTAAAGCATCAATTAAATTTACATTGGTGGCAGGAGTAAAAGTGGGAAAATTATCAATGATATCTTGATAAATTGCCACAGCATCCGGTCCGTTTTGAATTGTGTTTTGTGGAAAAATAAATGATGGAGCCGGAGAAACACCGGCATTACCTAATAAAACGATACCATTACCATCAGTAACTAATCCGGCTAAATCTATAGCATAATAGCTCAATACACCGGTTCCGGAACCACCGTTAAAAAAAACAAGAATGTAACCGTCTAATGGAAAAAAGGGAGTTGCCGATTTAAGTTCAATAAATTCAGCCGTGTCAACGCCGGGTGTGTCTGCATCCAATTCATTTATAACTACTTGTGAATAAATAAATGAAGAAACAAAAAGACACAACCCTAGTAGTAAGGTTTTTGTCATTTCAGTATTTAGTTTGTACAAAAATACCGAATCGCCTTTAAATGAACTACTTTTTTAACATCAAACGCTGTAAGTTCGTGTTTTAGTAACGTTTTTTTAATATCTTTAAAATCTAAAAAGCAAAGTAGAGTGCCTCAAAAAAAATTACTTCCTATCTTTCTGTTTTTGATGAATCTAAGTCCGATTTTATTTTTCGGCCAACATCAAAATAAGTTGTTAGTTGAATTAGTTCCCGAACGAAAAACATTAACTGTTCAACAGGAAATCGTGTTTCACAATACTACCTCAGATACATTGAGTACCCTACTATTAAACGATTGGAATAATGCGTATAGTGCTAAAAACACCCCTTTAGCCAAACGTTTTTCTGATGAATTCATTCGAGCATTTCATCTTTCAAAACCACAAGAAAGAGGAAGCACCTATGGTATTACAATAATTGATGAAGAAAAATCTTTTTTAGATTGGTGTAGACCGGATAAACACCCGGACTTGATTGAATTAAGTTTACGTGAACCATTAAATCCGAATCAAAAAATAAAAATTAATTTAACCTATTTCTTAAAACTTCCCAAAGACCGATTTACAAAATACGGTTATTCGGAGACTCAAAATTACAACCTCAAATATTGGTATATTACCCCAGCTCGTTATGAAAATGGAGCTTTTTGTGCATACAGTAATCTTAATATTGATGATATTGCCAATGCACCCTGTGATTTTGAACTTACTTTTAAAACCCCATTGGGATGGAAATTGTTTTCCGATTTGGATGAACAAAAAGAAAGTTCAACTTCTAAAACCACAACGCATACTTTAGGAGGTAAAAATAGAGTTGACTTTTCATTGTTCTTGGAAAACCAAATCAGTTTTCAACGATTTAAAACCAATAAAATTGAGGTATTGACAAATCTTAAAGAAAACCGTCTTGACGACATTCAAAAAGCTATTGCTGTTGACAAAATCATTAAGTTTACCGATAGTCTAATTGGAATTTATCCGTATTCAAAAATAACCGTATCTCAAGCTGATTATGAAAAAAATCCCTTTTATGGTTTGAATCAGTTACCCGCATTTATCAGTCCATTTCCGGATACCTTTCTATTTGAAATTAAGTTTTTGAAAACCTATATCAATACTTTTTTAAAGAACAGTTTAAAATTAGATCCCAGAAAAGACAATTGGATTTACGATGCCATTCAAATCTACACCATGATGCACTATATTGACACCTATTATCCGGATGAAAAAATGATGGGGTCTCTGTCCAAACTTAAACTACTCAAGGGATATACCTTGATGCAAGTTAATTTTAACGAACAATACAGTTATTTTTACATGCTAATGGCACGTAAAAACTTGGATCAACCAATAGGCAATCCTAAAAATACCTTACTCAAGTTTAACGAACAAATTGCCGGAAAGTACAGAGCCGGATTGAGTTTGAAATATCTGGATAATTACTTAGGTGAACAAAAAGTACCTTTAGCCATTCAACAATTTTACTTTATAAACACGCAAAGAGAAAGCTCTCAAGATGAATTCAAACTCTTATTGGAAAAACAAGCAAATAAAAATTTAGACTGGTTTTTTAATACCATTATCAATTCCAGAAACATCATAGACTACAAATTCACCCAGCTAAAAAAATCCAACGATAGTATTCAATTTACCGTAAAAAACAGAACAGGTCATACTGTACCTATACCCATTTTTGGACTTCAAAAAAATCAAATCCAATTTAAAAAATGGTTAGAGAATGTGAGTTCAGACACAACATTAACCTTACCCAAAAAGGATATTGACAAATTGGTAATAAATTACAAAAATGAAGTTCCGGAATACAATTTGAGAAACAATTGGAAATCGTTAAATGGTTTTATATTTAAAAATCGCCCCATTCAACTGAATTTTTTAAAAGACTTGGAAAATCCGTATCGCAATCAAATTCTGTTTTTACCTACTCTGGAGTATAATTTATACAACGGACTCATGCCTGGAATGCGATTTCATAACAAGACCTTTTTAGATAAACCTCTCGTGTTTGATTTGAACCCGGCCTACTCTACCTTAACTCAAAAAATGATTGGTAGTTTTAGTTTATTAGCCAATGATTTTCGTAGAGAAAGCAATACATATCATGTACGATATTGGTTATCCGGCCAATTTTTTGACTATGCTCCCAATGCAAGTTATATGAAATTAAACCCCTCTGTTCTAATTAAAATAAGACCCGACAATGTAAGAGATAACAGAAAAGAACAACTTGTTTTTAGAGAAGTTATAGTCCATCGTGAAAAAACAGACTTAGAAGTTCCGGGGAAAGAAAATGAAAATTATGCCATTTTTAATGCCCGTTACCTAAATGTTCGAACCGAATTAACCAATCATGTATTGTTTAAAACCGATTTACAAATTGCCAATTCTTTTGGAAAACTAGGCATCGAAGCTGAATATAGAAAACTATTTACAGATAATCGACAAATCAATTTCAGATGGTTTGCCGGAAGTTTTTTGTATCGAAAAACAAACTCCGATTTTTTTAATTTTGCCTTAGATCGACCAACCGATTATTTATTTGATTATGCACTTTATGGAAGGTCGGAATCCAGCGGTATCTTTAGCCAACAATATATAGTTGCAGAAGGAGCATTTAAATCTAAACTCGAAAATCCATTTGCAAATCAATGGATGACTACTTTAAATACCAGTTTTAATATTTGGAATTGGATTGAAATTTATGGTGATGCCGGATTGGTAAAAAATGAAAACACACCAACTCGATTTGTGTATGACTCCGGAATCCGACTTAATCTCGTTACCGATTATTTTGAACTCTACTTTCCTGTTCATTCATCAAACGGTTGGGAAATGGGACAAAAAAATTACCAAGAACGGATTCGAATTATGATAACTTTAAATCCGGATGTCTTGGTAGGTTTGTTTACCCGAAAATGGTTATAAAGTAAAACCACAGATATAATTTTAAATTATTGTCATTATTTTGTCAGTTTTTTGAATCATTCTTTAATTAAACAGATTAAAACAAGTCGTTTTTTATCAATACAACAAAAGTATTTTTATTTATAATTTGCTTTTCTAACATCTTTTTATGTAAATTTGTTCAACTCAAGTTTTTAAACTATTATGATTGTACAAGATACAAAAGCTCCAATGACCTTTGAAGATTTTAAATCTGAAATTCTTCATGATTATAAAATAGCAATAACCAGTAGAGAATGCTCTTTATTAGGCCGAAAAGAAGTGCTAACCGGAAAAGCCAAGTTTGGTATTTTTGGTGACGGTAAAGAGGTTCCACAATTGGCTATGGCAAAAGCTTTTGAAAATGGAGATTTTCGCTCCGGATATTATAGAGATCAGACCTTTATGATGGCTATTGGGCAACTCACTATCCAACAGTTTTTTGCCGGTTTGTACGGACATACCGATTTACAACATGACCCTATGAGTGGAGGTCGTCAGATGGGTGGACACTTTGCCACTCATTCTTTGGATGAAAATGGAAATTGGAAAGACTTGACGCAACAAAAGAATTCAAGTGCAGATATATCTCCAACCGCAGGACAAATGCCCAGACTACTTGGTTTGGCTCAAGCATCAAAAATTTACAGAAACGTTTCTGTTTTACCTAAAAAAAATAAATTCTCTGAAAACGGAAATGAAATAGCGTGGGGAACTATTGGAAATGCCAGCACTTCTGAAGGGCTTTTTTTTGAAACCATAAATGCCGCTGGTGTATTACAA
Organism: Flavobacterium sp.; assembly: GCF_036759525.1. Taxonomy (GTDB): domain Bacteria; phylum Bacteroidota; class Bacteroidia; order Flavobacteriales; family Flavobacteriaceae; genus Flavobacterium. The sequence goes on from NZ_DAIOUN010000002.1 coordinate 185,477, forward strand.
GTTCCCATGGTTATGAGTGTTTGGGATGATGAATATGGCATTTCTGTTCATGCCAAATATCAAACTACCAAAGAGAATATCTCAGAAATTTTGAAAGGTTTTCAACGTGATTCTCAAAACAAAGGCTACGAAATAATGACCGTATTGGGCTGGGATTATGCCGCTTTGGTTGGTACTTACCAAAGAGCAGCTCAAATAGCTAGAGAAGAACACATCCCTGTATTAATACACGTTCGTGAATTGACACAGCCGCAAGGACATTCAACTTCCGGAAGTCATGAGCGTTATAAAAATGAAGAGCGATTAGCTTGGGAAGCAGAATACGATTGTTTAGTTCAAATGAGATTGTGGATGATTGCCAACAACATTGCCACAGCAGAAGAAATTGACGAGATCAATAAAGAAACCAAAAAAGAAGTTTTAGAAGCAAAAAAAGCAGCTTGGACAGCATTTGTAGAACCGATAAAAAAAGAACAACAGGAATTAATATCGTTATTAGAATCTATTGCTTCAAGTAGTGTAAATCGTGTTTTTATACAAAAATTCAGTAATGATTTAAAAGAAATTAAAGAACCCATTCGTAAAGACTTACTAACAACCGCTAGAAAAGTTTTGAGAATGATAATAGGCGAATCCGGTCAATCTCAATTGGCCCAATGGATTCAAAATTATACCGCAACCATTCAACCGAAGTTTAGCTCTCATCTGTTTTCACAATCGCAAAACAATGTTTTAAGTGTTCAGGAAGTTACTCCGGTCTATGATGCTCAATCTGAGGAAGTAGATGCCCGTTTGGTACTTAGAGATAATTTTGATGCACTGTTTTCAAAATACCCGGAAACTCTCATTTTTGGTGAAGATTCCGGAACTATTGGCGATGTAAATCAAGGACTTGAAGGGATGCAAGAAAAATATGGCGAATTACGTGTTGCCGATGCTGGAATTAGAGAAGCCACAATTTTAGGTCAAGGAATTGGCTTGGCTATGCGAGGTTTACGACCCATAGCCGAAATCCAATATCTTGATTATTTGCTGTATGCCATCCAAATTATGAGCGACGATTTAGCAACACTCCAATACAGAACCGGCGGAAGACAAAAAGCCCCCTTAATCATTAGAACTAGAGGGCATCGTTTGGAAGGAATATGGCATTCCGGTTCGCCAATGGGTATGATTATCAATGCCATTAGAGGAATTCACGTACTTGTACCCCGAAATATGACCAAAGCTGCCGGATTTTACAATACGCTCTTAGAAACAGATGAACCGGCCTTAGTTATTGAATGTTTGAATGGATACCGGTTAAAGGAAAAGATGCCGGTTAACTTGGGAGCTTTTAAAACACCTATTGGGGTTGTAGAAACCTTAAAAAAAGGTACAGATATCACTGTGGTATCCTATGGTTCTACATTAAGACTTGTAGAACAAGCAGCTAAAGAGCTTTTGGAAATTGGTATTGATTGTGAAATTATTGATTTACAATCTCTACTCCCTTTTGACATAAATCATGACATCAAGAAAAGTTTAAGTAAAACAAATCGCTTATTGGTGGTAGATGAAGATGTACCTGGAGGGGCTTCTGCCTACATCTTACAACAAATTTTAGATGTCCAAGATGGTTATGATTATTTAGACAGTAAACCTCAAACTTTGGCTGCTCAACCTCACCGTCCTGCATATGGAACAGATGGTGATTATTTTTCAAAACCCTCTGCAGAAGATATTTATGAGAAAATTTATGCTATGATGCACGAAGCCAAACCCAACGAATATCCCAGTTTGTACTAAGAATAAAAAAACCGTTTTATAAAACGGTTTTTTTGTACCTTAGACATTTATAATGTATTATGCTATACCTCTTTTATTCTTACTTTTTATACAATTTACTAATTGGATGCTTGGGCTTTAGTCTGTATTACTATCGTAATGAGAAAAAAATTAACTCTATTCCAGAATTTGCCCTACTTATAATTTTCCCTGCATTGGGTTGGGGTTATTGGAATCACAAAAAATCCTTACGATTAAACCCTGAAGAAACCTATCCTTTAAAAGGACATATATGGAGAAGTTTGTTTCGCATTAATCTTTCTTACATGCTACTATTGGGTTTGCTACTCTTGTGGTATCTCTTGGTCCTGTTTGGATTAATTGATTCGGAATTGGCATCGCGACATACGCAACATGCAACTTTGGTGGGTTTCGATTTAATGATGGATGCATTTATAGGATTGGCATTAATGGCTTTTGCAGCCGGAATGCTACTGGGCTATTTTTGTTTGGCTTTCGTATTAGTTGGAATTCCTAAGATACAACTCAGTTCGATTAAAACTAACCCATAAAAATTACATCAATTTCTTAAAATAATTTTTCAAATGCACGTCGTTTTGCAGTGTAGGTGTAAAAATCTCTAAAATTTGAGGCTTGGAATGATCCGAGTAAAACAATTTCAATTTTTCTTCCAATTCAACAGCATGTGAAGCTTGAAGGTAGCCAAATCCATACATTTGGGCCAAATTAGAAGCAGTCAAACAATGTGAAGTTTCAAAAAAAGTAGTAAAAACTTCTGTTTCTTCATGACCGGGTAAAATTCTAAAAATCCCCCCTCCTCCATTATTTAAAACTATTATTTTAAAATGTTTGGGTATATATCTATTCCAAAGGGCATTACTGTCATAAAAGAAACTAATATCTCCGGTAATCAGTACAGTAGGCCGATTGGTTGATAATGCGGCACCAATGGCTGTTGAGGTAGAACCATCAATTCCGCTGGTACCTCTATTGCAAAAAACAGTTACTGCCTTGGGTATATCAAAAAGTTGGGCATAACGAATAGATGAACTGTTACTAATTTGAAGTTGACAATCCGGAAGATTATTCAAAAGTATTTGAAATGCTTTCAAATCAGAAAAAGGCAAATCTTTCAAATACAAATCGTGTTTAATTTTACGCCACTCTTTCAATAATTGACCCTGTTTTTGATAATTGCTATTGGTAAAAAGAGCATAGGGTAAAAATTGATTAAAAAATGTATTGGGAGTGGTTTTGAAATGATGACTTAATGCCCCAAATGTATCGTAAGCTCTTAAAGAATCAACATGCCAATGGTGCAAAGGTTTGTATTTTCTTAGGTACGATTTAATCCGTTTAGAAACAATCATTCCCCCAAAAGTAAGCAATACTTCCGGCTTGTAATTTTCAAAATCATCTTCGGTAAATGGGGTAATAAATGTATCAATATTATTTATAAAAGCAGGATGACTTAAATTGGATGTTGTTTCAGTCATTACTAAAACCGATGGGTCTTTGGCTAAATGCTCTATTACCGATTCGTCTAATGAATTGGGAAACAACGTCCCTACGAGAACTAACTTTTTTGAGGCTGCATTCCATACAGAGGAAGCCGCAAAAATATCTTCAAAAGGCACTTTGGGTGTGGTTCTATTGGCTACTGTAATTTGAGGATCTACCGCTAGATTTGAGACTGTCTCATACAAGGGTTCTTCAAAAGGTGCATTAATATGAACCGGGCCCAAAGAGACCAGTGCTGTATCAAAAGCTTGATTGATCTTCAAATCATTTGCTTCAGAATTATCTTCCGTTAAATTAGCATTAAAAAGGGTATGATTGGCCAACACATTTTCTTGGCGAATAGTTTGACCGTCGCCAATATCTATTTTAGAGGAAGGCCTATCAGCAGAAATAACTACAAGCGGAATTTGACTGTAAAAAGCTTCGGCTACAGCCGGGTAATAATTAAGAACTGCAGATCCTGAAGTACAAACCAAAACTACCGGCTTTTGGGTTTGTTGAGCTATTCCTAATCCAAAAAAAGCCGCACATCTTTCATCTGCTATGCTATAGCATTCAAAATCGGGATGTTGAGCAAAACCAAGAGTTAGAGGTGCGTTTCGGGAACCGGGTGATATAACAATATGCCGAATCCCTTTGGCATGACATATTTCGATTATGCTTTGTGCAAGCGGTATTTTAGGATATTTCATTAGCTGACTAACTGCATTTAAGTCAATGCTCGTATTAAAATACAAATTTACATCTTCAACCTTTAAAAATGAAGTTTACACACTTTAAAGTTTTAGTATCTTTGAAAAACTTTTCAACACAATGAATCCAAAAATTCGATTTTACAAAGACGAAGATGCACCCGAAATTCTTTCAATAGTAAATAACGCCATATTAAACACTACTGCCATTTACGATTATGAACCCAGAAGCCTTGAGAGTCAGATAGCACTATTGCATGAAAAAATAAACCAAGGATTTCCGGTTTTTGTGGCCACATGGAATGAAAAGGTAGTAGGTTTTGCACTCTATGGAACATTTAGACCTAAAAAAGCCTATCAATTTACAGTGGAACATTCGGTTTATGTAGCCGAAAATTGCATTGGAAAAGGCATTGGCAAACTCCTTATGGAACAACTAATTGTACAAGCCAAAAAAGACAAAATCCATTGCATGGTAGGTGTTGTAGATGCCGAAAACAAAGAAAGCCTATTGTTTCATCAAAAGTTTGGATTTACCGTTTCGGGAACCCTAAAAGAGTCCGGTTATAAATTTAACCGTTGGTTGGACTCTGTGATAGTTCAACTCATTATTGAAAATTAGCCCAAAATCCAATTTACAATTTCAGGGTCATTAGGCTGAACTCTTGGACTAATTACACGTTCTAATTCACCGTTTTCATTGATTAGATATTTTTGAAAATTCCATTCTACGGTACTATCCTGAAAACCATTTTGAGCTTTTTGAGTTAAAAATTGGTAAATCGGATGCATGCCATCTCCTTTTACGGATATTTTACTCATCATAGGGAATGTTACCCCGTAATTCTTTTGACAAAAAGCACCAATTTCTTCATTTGTTCCGGGTTCTTGACTCATAAAATCATTGGCAGGAAAACCTATAATTACCAAACCTTTATTCTGGTACTTTTCATAAAGACTTTGTAATTCTTTGTACTGAGGAGTCAAACCACATTTTGAAGCCGTATTAACAATAATTACTTTTTTACCTTTTAAAGAGGCAAAATCAAAATCACCGTCTTCAATATCTTTTACGGTGAATTCATGAATCGATTTTTTCATAACTACTTCATTTTTTTTTACTGTATCCTTTATCTTTTGCTTATTTTGAGCTTGATTTTCACAACTCGAAAGCAACAAAAATGCGAAACAAATGGTAAATACATTTTTCATAATTTAATTTTTTTTAAAAGTAGTTGAATTATTGCATTAAGAGCTTTTGACAAATCACAAAAGAATTATAAAATTAGTTTTCTTTTTTATATTGCCTTTTATATTTAAAATAAACTAGTGTAGCGAAAAGAATAAATGCAATTAAAACATACAAATATATTTTAACATTTTGCTTTTCACCTGATGCGTATGAATGCAATCCAGAAAGATGAAAATTAACTCCAAAGTAAGTCATCAAAATTGATGCAAATGCCAATACGCTCATTACATTAAAAACAAACAAACCTCTGAATGCCGGTACAAATCGCGCATGTATCACAAATGCATACACCATAATACTAATTAAAGCCCAAGTTTCTTTTGGGTCCCAACCCCAATAGCGTCCCCAACTTTCGTTGGCCCATTGACCGCCTAAAAAATTACCAATCGTTAGCATTACCAATCCAATAGTCAGTGCAAGTTCGTTAACATAAGTAATCTCTTTGATATGCAACTCCATTCGTGTTTTATTTTTGGTATTGGTAAACAAAATAAGAATCAAAGCTACAAGTCCTAAAATCATTCCTAAAGTAAATGGACCGTAACTGGCTACAATTACCGCTACGTGAATCATTAACCAATACGAATTCAATACCGGTTGTAAATTTGCTATTGAAGGATCCATCCAATTCCAATGGGCTATCATCAAAATCATTGAGGTAACAAAAGCTGCAGAGGCTACTGTGAGTTTGGACTTTCTGTCAAATGCCAAACCAAAGAACATGGTAGCCCAAGCTACATAAATCATACTTTCATAGGCATCACTCCAAGGGGCATGACCGGAAATGTACCATCTTAAAATTAAACCGGCCGTGTGTAATAAAAAGAAAAATCCAATCAGATAATGAAAAAACAGAACGGTATAATTAACCGCTTTATTTTTAGGTTTGAAAATTTGAACGATAGTAAAAATAAGCATCAGTACACCGGCAAGCATATACAAATAAAACAGCCTTTTAAAAATATCGTATTTATTATACGTAATCTCTGCTTGGATTTTCTCTTTGGAGGGTTTTACAGTGCCTCCATACTTTTCCTGAAATTTAGAGATTCCTTCTAAGATGTCATTGGCAAGTTTGTAATCTTGCTTTTGAGTTGCTTCTTGAAGGGTTTGCATGTATACCGGTAAAATTTTATTCAACATTTTAAGCTCAGTTTCTTCATATTCATTAATTTCAAGATAAGAAACCCATTTGTTGTTTTCATCAAAAGGAACCGGGAATAAACGTAAAATACTTCCACTTAAAGCAGCATTAAGCAAAACTACTTTTTTATCGGTTTCAATAAAATCCTTTTGAAATTGATTTGGTATGGCAGCATTGTAGGATTCATCCAAATATGGAGTAAGTTTGTAATTTCCTTTGGTATCAAAAAAATCTACAAATGAAGCATACTTTGCATCTTTAGAGATTCCTAAAATGGACCGTATACTATCATTCCCTCTTTTCAAATAGACCAATGGAACTTCTACCCAAGCACTGGGTATTTGTGACATAGAAAGAAAAACCTGATCTGAAGTGTAAGAATTGTAATGATCCGATTTGCTTACTTTTCGCAATAATTCCGAAGAAAAAGTATTAACCGGCTTCATTCTACCACCCTGGTCTTGAATGACCAATTTCCCAAAATTGGCTGCATGCTCAGCCGAAGGAATATGAGTGGCAATAAATTTTTCAACTTCTGCTTTTGTAGGTCTTTGATGTTGGTGTCCCTCTTGGGCTTGAACAGAAAACAAACTTAAAAACAAGAACAAGGTCATCAAAGCAGTCTTTTTTTCTTGAATCTTTGCCATTTTGCGTTTAATATCGGCAAATCGAGTGTTTTTATCAAAAAGGATAGCCATCAAAGCAATATAAAGTAAAAAGTATCCAATGTATGTAATCCAAGTTCCCCAGAAATCATGGTTAACAGACAAAATGGTTCCTTTTTCATCTTTATCAAATTGGGCTTGAAAAAAACGATACCCTCTGTAATCTAAAATATTATTCATGTAAATCCGAGCTTCTTTTTGATAGTCTTTATCCAAAACGGTTACTTTACTTTCAAATGCAGAATAGCTATTCATTGTCCCCGGATAACGAGAAGCAATAAAATCGTTCAATTGAATTTTAAAAGGAAGTTCATAAACTTTGCTGCCATAAAACAAGGTAAAATCTAAATCACCCAATGTTATAGATTGAGGCTGCCCCATTTGACCTTTTGAACCAATTAAAGTTACTTCTTTTGTTTCTCCATTGGCTTCAACTTCAACTATTAGTGCATCATCGGTTATTTCATCTTTCCAATTGTTATTGGATTTCCATATTTTTTTACCTGTAATGGGAAGTTCCGGAAGTACAAATTGGGTACCTGCCAAAGCATACAATGACCTGAATTCTAATTTTTGTAGTGAATCTTTAATAACCAGACCCTTTTTTTGGTCGGCCATTCGCATAAAATCGCCACCAAAAGCCGATTGAATAAAATAGGAATCTCCTTTTTCAATGATATTAATTGCTCCTTCAGTGGGTTTGTTAAAAGCATAAAGTAAACCATGTATACTCTGAATTTCGCCTTCTTTCAAATAATGCTCATGTCTCACTCCTTCTCCGGATTCTACAAGTTTAAGGTAGGTTTCACCTTGCGGATTGGGCTCTATGGTTTCTGTGGCGTTCATGATAAAATCTTTGTATCGTACCACAAAAGTTTTGTCACCAAACTTATCATTAATCTTGAAACTATTTGAGGCCGCTTGAGATAAAATCAATGGTTTTTCAATAGTTTTTCGCTTTGTGGCACCTTCGTATACTCCATCTGTTAAAACGGTAAGAAAAGTGCGATCTGAATAAAATCTACTTTCTGCTGCACCTTCTCGAATGGGCATAATTCCTTCAAAACTGATGTAACGAGTAATAAAAGCTCCCAATAAAATAAAAATGAAAGACAAATGCACCAAAAGCGTAGCCCATTTTTCTTTCTTCCAAAGTTGATATCTTTTGATATTTCCAAAAAAATTCAACATGAAAAACAACATTATAAGCTCAAACCACCAAGCATTGTAAATCCAAATTCGAGCAGTATCAGTATTGTAATAGCTTTCAATAAAGGTTCCGGCTGCCATAGCCGCAGCAAATCCTAAAAATAATAGTGCCATCAAACGAGTTGAAAATAAGATGGAGAGTAACTTTTTGAACATCAGTTAAAAATTTAGTGATGCAAAAATACTTCAAAAAGAAAGATCGAACTATTATTTTAATCAAATTTTAAAGATTGATTGAGCCTCAATTTTGATGTTGAAAAGAGAAACGAATTTTTCCCGTCAAATTTTACTATTTTTGGCTTATGAAATCGATTGTTATACTAGGTTCCGGCAATGTGGCTCATCATTTTATCAAGGCTTTTACCGAAAATCCTGTGGTACAACTCATTGGACATTTTTCCAGACAAAAAAAGGCTACCTTAAATTTGCCAACCTATGCAAAACACACTTCAAATTGGGATGAAATTCCGGAAGCTGATGTTTATTTAATTTGTGTCTCTGACGATGCAATTGAAGAAATTTCAGCAAAAATTCCTTTCAAAAACAAATTGGTTTTACATACATCGGGAAGTAAAGCTTTAACAAGCCTCAATTCGAAGAACAGACGGGGTGTTTTGTATCCGCTACAAACCTTTTCAAAAGAAAAAGAAATCAATTTTAATACGGTACCTCTTTGTTTGGAGACCGAAAATGAAAAGGATTATGAAATTTTGGAAGACATCGCAAAATCGTTATCCAAAAACTATTACAATATCAATTCAGAGAAACGAAAAGCCCTTCATGTAGCAGCCGTTTTTGTTTGTAATTTTGTAAATCACCTTTATGTTTTAGGAAAAGAATTGTGTGATTCCAACGCAATTCCTTTTACAGTTTTACATCCTTTGATTGCAGAAACTGCTCAAAAAATAGAATTTATGTCACCCGAAATGGCTCAAACAGGACCGGCAAAACGCAATGACACCCAAACCATTGAAGCCCATTTAGCCTATTTACAAAACGAGAATCAAAAACAAATTTACCAACTTTTGACCCAATCTATTCAAAATCATGTCCAAAAGCTATAAAGAAATTATGAATCAAATAACCACATTTATTTTTGATGTGGATGGCGTTTTAACCGATGGATCTGTACATGTAACACCAACAGGAGAAATGTTAAGAATAATGAATATACGTGATGGCTTTGCCTTAAAAGCTGCTATTGAGAGTGGCTATCAGGTAGGCATTATATCCGGAGGTTACAATGAAGGCGTTAAAATTCGTTTGAAAAACTTGGGCATTACATCCATTTATTTGGGATGCCCGGATAAAGTTGAAACTTTTAGAGAATATTGCCTTGATAACGGCATAAACCCGGAGGAAGTTTTGTATATGGGTGATGATATTCCGGATTTTCATGTTATGCAAAAGGTAGGATTACCTACCTGTCCGCAAGATGCTAGCCCTGAAATTAAATCCATTTCTACATATATCTCTCACAAAAATGGTGGTAAAGGAGCTGTTCGAGATGTTATTGAACAAGTTATGAAGGTTCAAGGAAAATGGCATTTGTATTACAATGGCAAACACGATTAATTAAAAACCTTATGAAGTACCTCCTATTAGTTCGCTATAAAAATCTACTTTTATTATTAGTAATGTTTCTTGTTTTTAAATTCGGATTTCTGGATTTACAACATATACCATTAGCCCTATCTAACGCTCAATATTCGCTTTTAGTTTTAAGCATTCTTTTTATCACTGCCGCCGGTTATGTTATAAATGATATAATGGATCAAGAAACAGACGCCATTAACAAACCCAATCGGGTTATTATTGAGAAAAGTATAACCGAAAACCAAGGATATACTATTTATGTAGTTTTAAATTGCATTGGGGTTGGACTCGGTTTTTGGGTTTCAAATCTTATAGATAAAGGCGGACTCTCCACTTTGTTTATTTTTTCGGCTGCGGCTTTGTATTTTTATGCCACATCTCTAAAACAAATGCCTGTTGTAGGTAATCTCACAGTTGCATTTTTAGCCTCATTGAGTTTGTTGATGGTTGGAATTTTTAACCTTTATCCGATTCTAAATGAATCCAATTTTTCATCTATTCAAGTAATATTTGGTATTATTTTTGACTACTCTATTGTCATGTTTTGGGTACATTTTTGTAGAGAAATTTGTAAAGATATAGAAGACCTCGAAGGTGATAAAGCTCAAGGAATGAGAACATTACCACTGGTATTTGGAGTAAAAAGAACAGTAGTACTACTCATCGTATTACTAACGGTACTTTTTGGTCTCATTTTAAAGTATATTTATTCAAATTTGATAGCATTTGAATTGTATGGAGCAGCCTTATATGTTTTAATTTTTATAGAAGGACCCCTATTGTTAAGTGGAATTCATTTAATTAAAGCCAAGTCAAAGGATGAATTCAAATCTATTAGTACCCTTTTAAAATGGTTACTCTTTTTTGGAATTTTATCTATTTGGATTATTACTTTAAATATAAAATACAACAATGGAAACTGATTTATTTAAAAACTATCATATCATTTTAGCTTCGGGTTCTCCTAGAAGACAAGAGTTTATGAGAGAATTGGGCATTCCATTTGAAGTTCGATTAAAACCAATAGAAGAGTTGTATCCCGATTCACTTTCCAGTCAATCGATAACCGAATATTTATCAGAATTAAAAGCAGAAGCTTTTTCAAATGATTTAAAAACAAACGAAATTCTAATTACCAGTGATACCTTGGTCTGGCATGAAAGTAAAGCATTAGGAAAACCCAAGAACACAAATGAAGCTTTTGAAATGCTTTATGCATTATCCGGTAAAACTCATGAAGTTATTACTTCTGTTACTTTAAAGAGCATTTCTAAATCGAAGACATTTACCGAAATAACAAAAGTGACTTTTGATGATTTAAAACCGGAAACTATCCGTTTTTATATTGAAAACTACAAACCATTCGACAAAGCCGGAGCCTACGGCATTCAAGAATGGATAGGTTTAATTGGAATAACAAAAATTGAAGGTTCCTACACTAATGTTGTGGGAATGCCCATGCAACGTGTTTATAGTGAGTTGATTAATTTTATTTCTTAAAATTATGGAATTTTTTAAACTGTACATCAAACAAGAAATTGCTACCGGAATTGTAATTTTGGTTGTAATTATTTTACGATTACTCATTGCTAAAATTGTTAGACGATTTGCCAGAGTAAGTGAAATCATTGAACATCGCACTAATTTGGTTATCAAGTATTTCAACATTTTAATTGGAATCATTGCTCTCATTGTACTATTTGTAATATGGGGGGTGAAACCACAAAACATAATACTTGTTGTATCTTCTATTTTTGCAGTTATTGGTGTGGCCATGTTTGCTCAATGGTCCATTTTGAGTAATGTAACATCCGGTATAATTTTATTCTTTTCGGCTCCGTTTAAAATTGGTGATTTTATCAAAATTCACGATAAGGATTTTCCCATAGAAGCCGAAGTCGAAGATATTCGAGGCTTTCATACTTACTTGAGAACCAAAGAGGGAGAACTCATTACTTACCCTAATAGTTTATTATTACAAAGAGGAATTTCGGTATCTAAATACGCTTCAGAAAACAAAGAGTTTTTTGATTAATTACAAGCTCAAAAAAGGGAAAATGCCTAAATTTATTTCAACAAAAATCTTGGTCTGCTATTTTCTCTTGGGTAGTTTTTGGGTTTGTGCACAAGTTCCCAAAAAAGAGGTTGATTCGGTAAAATTGAGTTATGAAAAAATTGAAAACTACTCCAAAAAAAGTAAATTCACCTCTTTTTTGCATAAGCTCATATTTAAATCAACAGAAGTTAAACCAAAGCAAAACCTTAAAAAATCAAAAACCGAAAAACACCAAAATTTTGAAGGTAAAATTATTCGTAAAATCCATATTAAAACCTTAGATCCATTTGGATTTTCAGAGACAGACACGAGCAAAAACCCCAAACGTTTTCTATCCAAATTTGGAAATCAAATTCATATTAAAACTCAAAATTTTGCTATAAAAAACTTGCTGCTAATTCATCCAAACGACTCATACGATAGTCTTTTAGTTAAAGAATCTGAGCGATTAATTCGAAGTCAACGTTTTGTAAGAAGAGTTGCTTTTCGTACCCAGCCAATAGCAGAAAACTCAGACAGCCTAGATATTTACATAAATGTTTTGGACTCATGGAGTTTGATTCCCAATGCCACCTTTACCCCTTCTAGAGCCACTTACGAATTGACAGAGCGTAATTTTCTGGGAATGGGCCACACTTGGGACAATACCTTTAGACAAAACCTTGATGATAAAAAAAATGCCTACTCCACTTCCTATCGTATTCCAAATATTAAAAACACGTACATTACAGCAGGAGTAAATTACAACATTGACTTATTAAACAACTATACCAAAAGTGTGGCCATTGAGAGACCTTTTTTCTCTCCATTTGCCCGATGGGCGGGTGGAGTTTTGGCAGAATCAAAATTTAGAAGAGATAGTTTACCTGATTCCGAATCTAACTATGCCATGCAAAACTTCAAGACCGGAACAGTAGAACTTTGGGGTGGATTTTCTACTCAAATAAATAAAGGAAAGACTGAAGTTGACCGGATAACAAACTTAATTACAACGGTTCGGTTTCTAAATGTTAACTATTTAGAGCAACCGGATATGCTATACGATCCTGAAATGTTTTTTAGCAGTGAAAAGTTTTGGTTAACTGGTATCGGTATTTCATCCCGAAAATTCGTGCAAGAACAATACGTGTTTAATTTTGGCATACCCGAAGACATTCCGATAGGTAAATATTACGGAATTACAGGAGGTTATCAAGTGAAAAACAATACTTCAAGAACCTATTTTGGGGTTAGAGCTACTTTGGGAAATTATTTTAAATGGGGCTATTTTAGTACCAATTACGAATACGGTACTTTTTTTAACAACAACAAATCTGAGCAAAGTGCTTGGGTTACCCAAATCAACTATTTTACACCGTTAATGGAGTTGGGAAAATGGAAGGTAAGACAATTTTTTAAAAGCAACATTATTTTGGGGAGCAACAGAATAGATTCTGAAGGTGATTTTTTATCCATTAATGAAGATGCCGGTATACAAGGTTTTAATGTGCCTAAATTTTTAGGAACTAAAAAAATGGTTTTTTCCTTTCAAACACAAAGCTATTCTCCATGGAATTGGGCCGGATTTAGGATGAGTCCGTTTTTTAATTATTCACTTGCCTTTTTAGGAAATTCTGACTTCGGATTTACCAAAAGTCAAGGCTATTCAAAAATTGGCATTGGTATGATACTAACCAATGATTATTTGGTATTTAATTCTTTTCAAATTTCTTTATCCTTTTTTCCAAAAATTCCTTTACAAGGCGAAAATATTTTTCAAACCAACTCTTTCAAGACCAGTGATTTTGGCTATTTGGACTTTGAAATCAACAAACCTAGGGTAGCTACTTACCAATAAAAACCTTAAAAAAAAGTGAGATATTAAAAATTCCTGCCCCAAAAACAAGTATAAAATACCCAAAAAAGGGTATGTGGATTATGACATTCAAGCGACTTTGAGGAATCGTAACATTTTTGTTAAATATCTTTTAAATAAAAAGTCAGGCTTCTCTAAATTAGTATATTTGATTTGTACGAAATTCTAAAGCATGAACCGAATAGCTCAACTGTTCTTTTGTTTTTTTTTATTATTTTCACCTTACCTTTGGTCTCAAAAGCCGGAAAAACCCTCTGCAGTAACTATTTACGAACAAATTCAAAAGTTAAATTTTTTGGGTTCTGTTCTCTATGTAGCGGCTCACCCTGACGATGAAAACACGCGTTTAATTTCTTATTATGCCAATCATGTAAAAGCCCGTACAGGTTATTTATCCTTAACACGAGGCGATGGGGGTCAAAATTTAATTGGCACTGAACTCAGAGAACTCTTGGGAGTCATTCGAACTCAAGAATTATTGGAAGCCCGTAAAATAGATGGTGGGGCTCAATTTTTTACACGTGCCAATGATTTTGGATTTTCAAAAATTCCGGATGAGACATTACAAATTTGGAATAAAGAACAAGTTTTAGAAGACATGGCTTTCATTATTAGAAAATTTAAGCCGGATGTTATTATTAACAGATTTGACCACCGCTCACCCGGAACAACACACGGGCATCATACCTCATCTGCTTTGCTTTCAATCGAACTTTTTGATAAATTAAATGATCCTAATTATTTCAAAGAACAACTAAAATACACCACTACATGGCAACCCAAACGACTCTTTTTCAACACTTCATGGTGGTTTTATGGCGGAAGAGATAAATTTGATAAAGCCGATAAAAGTAAACTCATAGCACTTGATATAGGAGTTTTTAATCCATTAACCGGAATGTCAAATCAAGAAATTGCAGCTTTAAGTAGAAGCAGACATCAATCGCAAGGCTTTGGAAGTACTGGAACTCGGGGTGAAGAGGTAGAATATTTAGAGCATATCAAAGGAGAACCCAGTTCCAATCAAAAAGATATTTTTGACGGAATAGATGTATCGTGGAATAGAGTTAAAAATGGTAAAGAAATTGGGAATTTAATTCAAAAAATAGAACAAAATTTCAATTTTTCAAATCCCTCTGCCAGTATTCCAAATTTGATTGAAGTTTACCAAAAAGTTCTAAAATTAGAAGATAAACATTGGCGGGAAATTAAATTAGAGGAGCTAAAAAATATAATTTTAGCTTGTTCGGGTGTATTTATAGAAGCCGTTGCTCAGGTTCAATCTGCCACACCAGGAAGTACCCTAAAAGTTAAATTAGAAGCCGTCAATCGCAGTCCGTTTAAAATTACCATTCAATCAATTGAAACGTTTCCGCATTCTAATCCAAATATTCAATCTATTGTATTAGAGAACAACAAACCTCAGTTTTGGGATATCGATTTAAAAATTGATGAAAATCAAGATTATACTGCACCATATTGGCTCAAAGAACAGGGAACCGATGGTATGTATTCTGTAAACAATCAGGAAAATATTGGTTTGCCCGATATTATTAGAACTACCAAAGTTATATTCAATCTTTCTTTTAATAATATCATTATTCCGGTTGAAAGAGAAGTAATTTACAAATACAACGATGAAGTAAAAGGGGAAGTATATAAGCCTTTTGATATTGTTCCGGCTGTAACTACATCTATTTTGGATAAAGTGAAAATTTTCAATTCACAATCTCCCAAATCTGTGGGTGTTAAAATAAAATCAGGTCAAGATAACCTTGATGGATTTGTTTATTTGGATGCCTCAAAAGAATGGAAAATTGTTCCCGATAAAATTGCATTTTCAATTGCAAAAAAAGGGGATGAAAAAACCGTATATTTTGAAATTACACCCCCAGTAAAATCTGATGAAATTGAAGTTTCAAGTTACGCCATAGTAAATCAAAAAAAATACACCAAAGAACTTATCACTATTCAGTATGATCACATAAACCAACAACAGGTTTTATTGGACTCCAAAGCAAAATTTAACAAATTAGATATTCAAATTAAGAATGAAAAAATAGCCTATCTCATGGGAGCCGGTGATGAAGTACCGGTATATCTAAGTCAGATGGGTTATGAGGTAACATTAATCAAACCGGAAGAAATTACATTAGCGTATCTAAATCCGTTTCAAACCGTTATTATTGGAATTAGAGCCTATAACACCGTGAATGAACTAGCCTACAAGCAAGAGATTCTATTTGAATTTGTAAAAAATGGAGGAACTCTTATCGTTCAATACAACACCACTGGGAAACTCACTGTTAAAGAGTTAGCCCCATACCCTCTCAAAATATCTCGAGATCGGGTAACCCAAGAAGATGCCCCGGTAACACTTTTGGAACCTGAGCATAAAGCCTTAAACTTTCCCAATAAAATAACTTCCAAAGATTTTACCGGTTGGGTACAAGAACAAGGTTTGTATTATCCGGATGAATGGGATGAGCGTTTTGTTCCTTTGATAGCCTCTAATGATTATAAAGAAACCCCTAAAAAAGGAGCTTTACTTATAGCAAACTATGGAAAAGGATATTATATTTACACAGGCTTAAGTTTCTTCAGAGAATTACCGGCAGGTGTATCAGGAGCTTATCGATTGTTTTCTAATTTGATATCCTTAGGAACAAAACCTTAATTGTATGACACAAAAGAAAATAGTTAGCATAAAAAATATATTCATTGCCATGCTTTTAATCAATGCGTTTTACATATTGGTTTTTTATTTTATTATGAAAATTTACTCCTAATATGCAAACAATCGATTGGATTATACTCATTTTTACCTTGCTCTTTATAGTGTTTTATGGAGCTTGGAAAACCAAAGGCAGTCAGGATGTAAAGGAATACATTTTAGGCAATAATGAGACCAAATGGTGGACCATAGGAATTTCTGTAATGGCAACTCAAGCTAGTGCTATAACATTTCTCTCTACTCCCGGACAAGCTTTTCATGACGGAATGGGATTTGTTCAATTTTATTTTGGACTGCCTCTTGCCACATTGATTATTTGCTTGTTTTTTATTCCGATTTATCACAAACTAAAAGTTTATACCGCATATGAGTTTTTAGAAAACAGATTTGATCTCAAAACCAGAAGTTTGGCAGCTGTTTTATTTT
This sequence comes from Flavobacterium sp., assembly GCF_036759525.1. Classification (GTDB taxonomy): domain Bacteria; phylum Bacteroidota; class Bacteroidia; order Flavobacteriales; family Flavobacteriaceae; genus Flavobacterium. The sequence continues at coordinate 202,415 of NZ_DAIOUN010000002.1, forward strand.
TGGTTCAACGGGGATTAGCTGCCGGTATTACTATTTATGCTCCGGCAATTATACTCTCTTCTATTTTGGGATGGAATTTAAATTGGTTAAATTTTATAATTGGTGTACTTGTAATCATTTATACGGTTTCAGGAGGAACGAGAGCGGTAAATGTAACCCAAAAACAACAGATGTTCATCATCATGGTTGGGATGTTTTTTGCCTTTTACCTCATTTTACAATACTTACCTAAAGAAGTAACGTTTTCCAATGCATTACAAATTGCCGGTGTAAACGATAAAATGAATATTTTAGATTTCTCGGTAAATCCAAACAGTCGATATACATTTTGGAGCGGAATAACCGGAGGTGTTTTTTTATTTTTGTCCTATTTTGGAACCGATCAATCTCAAGTTCAGCGGTATTTATCCGGAAAATCCGTTAGAGAAAGTCAGTTAGGATTAATATTCAATGGCTTTTTAAAAGTTCCTATGCAATTTTTTATATTGTTAACCGGTGTGTTAGTATTTGTCTTTTTTCAATTTAATAGAGTACCATTAAACTTTAATCCATCGGCACAAAAAGCAATCGAAAAATCTGAATATAAAGAGGAATATAAGCATCTGGAGGAAAATTTATATTTCATACAAGAAGAAAAACAAAGGGTTACCCTTGCCTATGCTGAACAACTCAATATAGATGTAGACAATCCCGCTTTGCGTAAAAGAATCATTGCTTTAGCGGAAAAAGAAAAAAATATTCGAGAAAAATCAGCTGAGTTAATTAAAAACATCAAACAAGAATCTAACGATAAGGATTATGTCTTTATTCATTTTATCTTAAATTATCTTCCCAGTGGGTTGATAGGACTACTATTGGCCGTTATTTTATCGGCGGCCATGTCTTCTACGGCTTCAGAACTTAATGCTCTATCTACAACAACAGTAATTGATATTTACAAGCGAAATTTAAAAAGTGATAAATCAGACAAACATTTTGTTAGAGCTTCAAAATTTTTCACACTTCTTTGGGGTATCATTGCTATTTTATTTGCCTGTTTTGGAACTTTAGTAGAAAATTTAATCCAATTGGTTAATATAATTGGTTCAGTCTTTTACGGAACCATTCTTGGCATATTTCTTGTGGCTTTTTTTATCAAATACATCAAAGGAAATGCAATCTTCTATGGCGGTTTGATAAGTCAGATTTTGGTATTTGTTATTTATTACAACTACATCCATATTTATCCTTCCGGTAAAGAACTTTTAGGATATTTATGGCTCAATGCCATAGGCACCGTTATGACTATTACATTTGCTTTGGCTATCGAAACTATGTCGAAACCCAAATCCAATTAAAATTATCATGTCAAAAAAAATTTGGGTAATACTTTTATTCCAATTTCTTTATTTGGGGTTACGAGCTCAAGAAGTTACGGTATTAGATGCTTTGACTCATGAGAAACTCGAAGCAGTTACCTTAAACACACAGCAACCCAAAGTATCTGCTGTATCCAACAGTCAGGGTATAGTTCGCATTGACTCCTTTAAAAACTTAAAGAAAATTTATGTTCGGATTTTGGGGTATGAAACTCAAATTTTGAGCTACAATCAAATTGTAAATGCAGGAAATAAATTATACCTAACTCCAGAAAGTACTTCATTAAATGAAGTTTTAGTATCTGTTTCAAAATGGGAAGAGACGCGTAAAAGAGTTCCCAATTACATGACCACATTTAAGCCCAAAGACATAATCTTAAACAACCCCCAAACGGCGGCCGATATGGTAAATGCTACCGGTAAAGTTTTTATGCAAAAAAGTCAACTGGGTGGTGGCAGTCCGATGATTCGGGGTTTTGCAACCAATAGGGTTTTGATAAATGTAGATGGTATTCGAATGAATAATGCTATATTCAGAAGCGGAAATATTCAAAATATAATTTCTATAGACGCCAATAGCATTCATAATCTGGAAATCATATTAGGACCCGGAACCGTAATTTATGGAAGCGATGCCATTGGTGGTGTAATGAATTTTTATACTCTTGAACCCAAAATTAATCCCGAAAATTATGAATCCTACAGTGGCAATGCATTGAGCAGATGGTCATCGGCAAACAATGAAAAATCATTGCATTTTGATTTAAATGTAACACAAAAAAAATGGTCTTTTTTAACCTCGGCAACCTTTAGTGATTATGACGATTTACGTATGGGAACAAATGGTCCAAGAGCCTATACCCGACCCGATTTTATTCAAACAGTTAACGGAATTGACGAAATAGTCGAAAATTCTAATCCCAATAAACAAATCACATCGGCCTACAGCCAAACCAATTTTATTCAAAAAATTCGTTTTAAACCAAGCGAATCTTTTGATTTCATTTATAATTTTCATTACTCCGAAACCTCCGATTTTGCACGATACGATCAACTTTTAAGAAGACGAAACGGAAATCTACGTTTTGCCGAATGGTATTATGGCCCCCAAAAATGGATGATGCATCATTTTAAATTAAATATTTTAAAATCTACAAAGTGGTATGATAAAGCCTTATTTAATGTAGCTTATCAAAAGTTTGAGGAAAGTAGAAACAATCGAAATTTTGGGAGCTCCATTCGCAATCGAAATTTTGAAGAAGTTGATGCCTATTCGGTTAGTTTTGATTTTATCAAACGTTTTTCAGACCAACATAAAATGTCCTATGGCGTTGAATACATTTTAAATGATATCTCTTCTATTGGGAGAATCGAAAATATAGAAACGTTAAACTCTACACCTGCTCCATCCAGATATCCCAATGGTTCAAATTGGCAATCTCTAGCCGCTTATTTTCAGTATGAAAACAAATTGAGTAATCGATTTACTTTGCAATCCGGATTCCGGTTCAATCAAATTTGGCTCGATGCCCAATTTGATCAAACTTTTGTAAACTATCCCTTTGAAAAAACCGAAATCAATACCAGTGCTTTCACGGGAAGTTTTGGTTTTACTTATCTTCCCAAGGAAAAAACAGCTTTATTTTTTAATTTAAGTACGGCTTTTCGATCACCTAACATTGATGATATCGGAAAAACGTATGAAAGTACACCTGGTAATGTAGTGGTTCCCAATCCTAAACTTTCTTATGAATATGCCTATAATGCCGAAATAGGTTTACAACAAAAAATAGGTTCTCATATCGGAATAGATATCGCAACTTTTTACACTTATGTGGTAGATGCTTTAGTACGACGAAATTTTCAGTTTAACGGAGAGGATACTCTTGAATTTCAAGGAGAAATGAGTCAAGTTCAAGCCATTCAAAATGCAGCTAATGCACGAGTATATGGCTTTCAAGCCGGAATTAATGTCGATTTATTACCCACTTTACAATGGAAATCAAATTTGAATTGGACCAAAGGAGAAGAAGAATTAGATAATGGAGAAAGGGCTCCTTTGAGACACGCAGCTCCTTTTTTTGCTGACACCCGACTCACACTGAAAAGCAAACATTGGACACACGAATTGGTTACTTTTTTCAATTCAAAAATAAAGTTTAAAGATTTGGCCCCTTCAGAAATTGAAAAAGAATACCTCTATGCCACCGATTCAAATGGGAATCCTTATGTCCCGTCTTGGTATACTCTCAATTATAAATCGGTATTCAAACTCAATTCGTCATGGACTTTTTCCGGTGGGATTGAAAACATTACAGACATAAGATACCGGCCCTACTCCTCAGGAATTACAGCTCCTGGAAGAAATTTTATATTGGCTGTAAAAACTTCATTTTAAAAAAAAAGCCTATCAGAGATAGGCTTTAATATAGTTGTATAAAAAAGATTCTTATTTTTTACTCCATTCTGCAATACTGTCTTTATTCATTTTTACATAATCCGCATTACCGGCTTTTTCTGCCGCTTCAAGTGAGATCTTTGCCGTTTCAATAGCACCGGCTTTATCTCCATTTTTAGCTTGTATTAATGATTTCAAACGATTATACCAAAAAGGTGTTCCCTTAGCTGCCGTCATCTCAACGGCTTTGTTAACATATTCTAAGGCTTTAGCCATATCACCATTAGATTGATAAAAATATTGGGCAGATGAAAAATAATCACCAGCAGATGGCCCGGCCAAAACCTTATCAATACTAGCCATAGCTAACTTTTTAGTAGGAACTTCTATTTTGACAGCAGCTAGTGTTTTTTCCCAAGCAAACTCAAGATGAAAGAAATCATTGTCTACGTTATTTAAGGATATAGTAAAAGTCTCAACCGCTCTATTTAAAACTTCAGGTTTAACATTGACACGTGCAGCCACTTTGGCTTCATCAAATTTTTCCGGAGTTCCCCAATTCTCTGTATCGGTATAAAAAATAACTTCCCAATTATCTGCTTTCGGAGTTACAAATAACGCATACTTCCCTTTTTTAAGCGTTTTGCCATCTACTGTTACATCGTCACTAAAAGTAATCATGGAATTCTGATTGGCTCCGGTTCTCCACATTTTACCAAAAGGAACCAAATCACCAAATACTTTTCGACCTTTTGCACTTGGTCTACTGTAATCAATCTCAATTTCAGTCAATCCTACTGTTTGTTCAAAATTAGCTCTCGGACTCGCGGCAGGCGTTTTAACTTGAGCTTGAGCCATGGTTAGACCTGATACAAAAAATAAAGTAATAAAAAATTTTTTCATAGTTGAATTCGTTTTGTTTATTTTCCAAAATTACATTTTCAAGTCGGGAATAACTGTTAAAAAAAATATAAATACATTTTATTTTGTTTAACTTTAATAAACAAATATTAAACAATTTTATACCTTTACCAAAAAAAATGAAAATATATACTTTACACACAAAACAAAACCTACCTATTTCCCTTGATGAGGCTTGGTCATTTTTATCCGATCCTAAAAATCTCAAAACGATTACACCTGATTATATGGGTTTTAATATCCTATCAGGTGCTGACCGTGAAATGTATCCCGGCCAAATCATACAATATATTGTGACCCCTGTTCTAGGAATTCCAACCAAATGGGTTACTGAAATTACGCATGTTGTAGACAGAAAATACTTTGTAGACGAACAACGATTCGGTCCCTATGCACTTTGGCATCACAAACATTTTTTAAAGGAAATTCCGGGTGGTGTAGAAATGGAAGATATTGTAGATTATAAAATTCCGCTGGGAATTTTAGGTCAAATGGTGCATCCCATCTTGGTAAAACCAAAGCTAAAAGAAATATTTGACTACCGTCAAAAAAAATTAATTGAACTTTTTGGAGAATATAAAGGATAAACGATGAAAAATATTTTATTAATTGGCGGTTCATATGGAATTGGAAAAGCTATTGCTCAATTGATGCAATTTGATTGCAACATTTATATCGCCGCACGAACCAATGAACAAATTTCAGATTTAAGAGTAAATTACATCCCTTTTGATGCATCAATTGATACGTTAGACAGCTCACAACTACCTGCTGTTTTAGATGGATTGGTTTTTTGTCCGGGTAGTATTAATTTACGCCCTTTTAAAGGCATAAAACCTGAAACTTTTGAAAGTGATTTACAAATTAACTTTATAAATATGGTAAAAGTTGTGCAAACCGTTCTCCCGCAATTAACGGCTTCAGAACAAGCGAGTATCGTATTGTTTAGCAGTGTTGCGGCGAGTATGGGAATGCCTTTTCACACCAGTGTTGCCGCTGCAAAAGGTGCCATTGAAGGATTTGCTAAAGCTTTAGCAGCTGAATATGCTCCGAAAATTCGCGTAAATGTGATTGCCCCCTCGTTAACCGACACCCCATTAGCGGATAAATTTTTGAATAATGACGTAAAAAAAGAAAAATCGGCAGAACGTCATCCCTTAAAGCGTTTTGGACAACCGGAAGATTTGGCTCAAATGGCCGAGTTTTTATTAAGTAACAAAAGTACTTGGATTACGGGACAAATTTTTCATGTAGATGGAGGAATGTCAACTTTATTAGTAAATGGTTAACTTTAACCTATTACCAATTACCATTAACCCATTACCCAACTTATGACTATTTTCTGGTTTCGTAGAGATTTACGTTTAGATGATAATATCGGGCTTTTTCATGCTTTGAATAGTAATGAAGAAGTGCTTCCCATTTTTATTTTTGATGAATCAATTTTAACACAATTACCAAAAGATGATGCTCGGGTAACTTTTATACACGATTGTCTCTCCACTATTCAATATCAATTAAAGGAAATCGGAAAATCACTGGCTGTTTTTCATGGAACACCCATTGAAATTTTTCAAAAATTAATTCGTGAACAAAAAATAAATGCGGTTTTTACCAACCACGATTACGAACCGTATGCTCGCAAAAGAGACAAAGAAATTTATCAGCTATTTAAAGAAAATGAAATTGAGTTTAAAACCAGTAAAGATCAAGTAATTTTCGAAAAAAGTGAAGTGGTTAAGGATGACGGATCACCTTATGTGGTTTATACTCCGTATTCCCGAAAATGGAAAGAAAAGTTTAAAACGATTCCGTTAGTGCATTACGAATCCGAAAAAAAAATAAATAAAATTACAAATCACTCCTACCCTTTTTTAAGTTTAAAAGAAATTGGTTTTGAACCTTCTCCTATCAAAGTCGCTCCCTTTGATATTTCAGATAAATTAATTTCGAATTACGAAGCTACTCGAAATTTTCCGGCTGTTAAGGGTACTTCTATGCTTGGGATTTATTTACGCTTTGGGGCCGTTTCTATCCGAAAAATGATAGCAAAAGCCATTGAAAATAAAAACGAAACCTTTTGGAATGAACTGATTTGGCGGGAATTTTTTATGCAAATTTTATGGCATTTTCCGCATACAATCAACAAAAGTTTCAAAGAAAAATACGATGCCATTCGTTGGAACAATAACGAAACCGATTTTAAAAATTGGTGCGATGGTAAAACAGGTTACCCAATTGTAGATGCCGGCATGCGGGAATTGAATACAACCGGACACATGCATAACCGCGTTCGGATGATTGTCGCCAGTTTTTTATGCAAACATCTTTTAATCGATTGGCGTTGGGGCGAGGCTTATTTTGCTTTAAAGCTATTGGATTACGAACAAGCGAGTAATGTTGGAAATTGGCAATGGTCGGCCGGTTCAGGGGTTGATGCCGCACCCTATTTCAGAATTTTTAATCCGACAGAGCAAATCAAAAAGTTTGATAAAGATTGGAAATACATCAAAAAATGGGTGCCGGAAGTAGAAACTTCTGCGTATGCCAAACCTATTGTTGACCACAAAGAAGCGAGAGAACGTTGTTTGAAAGTGTACAAAGAAGCCGTTGGATAAATAAATCAAAAAAATGAACATTGTATGGTTCAAAAGAGATTTGCGATTATTCGATAACGAGGCTCTCTTTCGAGCTTTGGAATCGAATGAGCCCACGCTTTTACTTTACATTTTTGAACCTTCGCTATTAAATGACCATCATTACAGTCCACGCCATTTTGATTTCATCAAACAATCGTTGGAAGACCTTCAAAAGCAATTAACATCCTATCAAACGGAAATTTTAATTATTGAATGTGAAGCGGTTGATGCGTTTGAAAAAATCAATCAAATTCACACCATTTCCACTCTTTATTCACACCAAGAAACCGGAATTAAACTCACTTTTGATAGAGACAAAGCGGTTTCACGTTTTTGTCAAAAACATCAAATTCAATGGAAAGAATTCATCACCAATGGTGTCAAACGAGGTTTATCCAATCGAAAAACGTGGCGTGATGATTGGGTTGAATTCATGGAATTACCGCAATTTCCTTTTCAACCCAAGTCAAATTCTTTTATAACTCAAAATGAGTTTGAAAAAATAAAGGCCGCTTTCAAAACGGTTTCACTTTCTACTCCAAAAAATACCCCTTTTCAAAAAGGTGGCACTACAACCGCTGTTCGGTATTTAAAATCTTTTTTGGAGGAACGAGTCGCTAATTACAGTCGGCATATTTCTAAACCGGAATTAGGACGACACAGTTGTAGCCGAATTTCACCCTATATCGCTTGGGGAAATCTTTCGATTCGACAAGTGGTTCAATTGAGTATGCAATTCAGGGCTCAAAAGAAAAACGTGCGACAAATTGATAATTTTACTTCCCGTTTGCGGTGGCAAGCTCATTTTATTCAAAAATTTGAGATGGAATGTCACATGGAATTTATAGCCGTAAACAAAGGCTATCGCCATCTGAAGCAAACGGTTATTCCAGAATTCCATCAAGCTTGGGTGGAAGGAAAAACGGGCGTTCCACTTGTAGATGCGTGTATGCGATGTTTGAATACAACCGGCTATTTGAATTTTAGAATGCGAGCTTTGGTGGTTTCGTTTTACACCCATCATTTGTTTCAACCTTGGCAAAATTGTAGTCCGCATTTGGCGAGACAATTTTTAGATTTTGAACCGGGAATTCATTATCCGCAAATTCAAATGCAAGCCGGCGTTACGGGAATCAATACCTTACGAGTATATAATCCGGTGAAAAACTCGTATGAACACGATCCGGAAGGGATTTTCATACGGAAATGGGTGCCGGAACTTGCCAAAATTCCAACAGAATTTATACATGAACCCTGGAAATTAACTCCAATCGAACAAATGCTGTATGATTTTGAAATGGGTACAGATTATCCTTTTCCCATTGTTAACTTAGAAGAAGCTCGTCGTTTTTCAAGTGATTTTTTCTGGTCGATGCGAAAAGAAAAAGAAGTCAAAAAAGATAGTTTTCGCATTATCGAAAAACACACCCTGCCCGACAGAGAAGCTCAATAATTTAGTGTTTTATAAAACGAATTTTTTCAAAACTCAATTCATTAAAATGCGATATCACTTTATCCGCTAATGAATAATCTTGCATTTTGGAATGAAAACTATCGTAACCCACACAGTAAATTCCGGCAGCTTTGGCAGCCATAATTCCGTTGGTGCTGTCTTCAATCACTATACAATGTTCTACCGAAGTTTGAGCCAATTCGGCTGCTTTTTGAAAAATGGCCGGATGCGGTTTTGATTTCGGAAAATCTTCTCCTGAGACTTTGTGCGTAAAGTATTTATTTAAATCAAATCGGTTAAAAATGCGTTGAATAGTTACATTGGCTGAAGACGAAGCCAAAATCAATTGCATGCCGTTTTGATGTAACTCTTGGATTAACTCTTCCACTCCATCCAACAAATACAAATCTTCTTTTTGGTCAAATGCGTCATTGAAGAGGTTTCTTTTTACTTCAACTAAATCCAATACATCTTCTTTCAAACCATAAACGGACTTTAGTCGTTCGTAAATATTTTTGGTCGAATTTCCGGTAAACGAAGCATACATTTCCGGCGAAACATCAATGTTTAATTGCTTAAAATGTTGTTGATACGCAAAATGATGCACCGGTTCGGTGTCAACGATTACGCCATCCATGTCGAAAATTACGGTTTGTATCATTAAGATTGTTGAGTTTAGATTTAAAAATGGAACGCAGATTTTTCGAATTAGCTAAAGCTAAACGCGGGTCCTGATAGCTATAGGGACAGATTTTGTTCGCTTTGCAAACGCGTTTAAATATTATTTATTTTTTGAACATAGATTTTAAAAATCTATAAAATTCTGAAAATGCCATTAATTGGCTAATTGACTAATCGACAAATTGCCTCATTGGTTTTTCTTCAACAAATACTTCACTACTGTTTCGGCAGCATGCAAACCAAACAAGCACGGCATCCAACTGTTGGTTCCGTAAAACGATTTTTTAAAATTGGTTCCGTCGGTCATTTTTAAACTGGATTCATCCGGCATTTCGGTAGAATACACCGCTTTGATTCCCGATGAAATCCCTTCTTTTTTCAATCGCTTACGGATGTTTTTGGCTAGTGGACAATATTCGGTTTTACTGATGTCGCGAACTTTTACTTTGGAAGCTTCATATTTACCTCCTGCTCCCATATTGCTGATAACTTTTACCTTTTTGCGTTTGGAAGCAATCAATAAATTGAGTTTTGGTGTAATGCTATCGATGCAATCCAATACATAATCAAAATCTTCGGTTACCAATTCATAGGCTCGTTCAGGAGATAAAAACTCTTGCACACGGGTTAGATTCAATTCGGGATTGATGTCCATCAAACGGTCGCCTACCACGTGCACTTTGGGCATTCCCACGGTAGAATGTAAAGCTGGTAATTGTCGGTTGATATTCGTAATATCTACCGTATCGCCATCCACTATGGTCATGTTCCCCACGCCGGCACGAGCGAGAAACTCGGCTGCAAATGAGCCTACTCCACCAAGTCCAACGACCAAGACATTGGCGTTTTTTAAATTGTTTAATCCTTCTGTTTTAAATAAGAGCTCTGCTCGTTCTTGCCATTTAGCCATAATCGGTTGTCGGTTGTCGGTTGTCGGTTTTCATAAATTTCGTATAAAAACCTTTTCGAAATTTGTTTTAATAATCGACTTTATTTCTTCAAATTCACAATTTTTATAGTTTGCTGCTAAAGCATAAACTTCTTCTAATGATTCTTCAACGGTATCGGTTTCCAGAAAAAATCTATCGTTGGGTACCAATTGAAAAATGGTTTTTAACTCCGGATTTCGCAATAAATATTTTCCGAAGGAAAGATAAAATCCGTTATCCAAAAGTTGTTTTGCAATTTGCTCATTTTTGGAAAATCCGTGAATAATCAGGGGAACTTTAATGTTTAGTTCTTTTTTGATTTGGATAATTTCCTGAAAAGCAGCAACACAGTGCAAAACTAATGGTTTTTGGCATTTTTCTGCTAAAAAAATTTGGGCTTTGAATACATTTATTTGAGTTTCTAATGGAATTTCAATGCGTTTGTCTAATCCACATTCACCTAAAGCGAGGCAATTATTTGAAGCTAATTTTTCTTCAATTATTTGTAAATCAACATGCAATCTTTCTTCATTGATATACCACGGATGAATTCCGATGGAATAAAAAGGTATTTTTTCATCAAATTCCCAAGGGTATTGATTGACCAATTCGAGAATGTATTCTTGGTTGGTATATTTGTGGGTATGAAGGTTGAAGAGTTTAGACACGGATTTCACGGATTTTCACGGATTACTAATTTCACGAAGCAAAAAAATAAACTTATTTCTTAAACGCCTTTACCCCTGCTTTTATTTCTACTTTTAAATCGTTTTCTTCTGGAACAATTGGGCAGGAATATTTTTCATTATAGGCACAATACGGATTGTAGGCTTGGTTGAAATCAACGCTCCATGTTTTTCCTTTTTGAATTTCGAGGTCAATATAGCGGCCACCACCATAACTTTCAACACCGGAAGTAAAGTCGGTAAAAGGAAGAAACAAACTGTTTTTGTAACCCGGTTTTTTAGAAAATTCTACATTTTGATAAACGTTTAATTGGCATGGAATTCCGTCGATTTCAAAGTGTAATTCACCATATTTTACATACAAAGGTCTGCGGGAAGTAGTTGTTTTCATTTCAAACGGTTTTTCTTTTTTGGTACGTTTGAAAGTAGCCTTCACAAAGTATTTTTCACTTATTGGAAAAAATTCCAATGCTTGAAAAACAGCCCAGTCTTTTTTCTTAAGCGGACTTTTGGTTGAATCAGCGTAATGTTCATTCATGTTTTTTTGAAATTGAATGACAGAATCGCGTTCAAATTGTTGTAGGGAAAAAGCGAGTTGCGAGAATAAAAAAAGAAAGAAAACGTTTTTCATGATTGTGTTTTTACAAAAATAGTGAAATGATGGTTATTTTTTGATTGAAATTTAAATACTGAATTTCTGGTTGACTTCTATATTTCAGGATTTCCTAGCCCGGATAGCAGTGGAAAGCCTTTTGCAGGACACGACTATTTTTTGTTAAAATAGAAAAGCGACCAAAGAGAGCTCTTTCTATTTTTTTCAAAAAAAGGAGTGAACCAAAAAGCTTGTAACGAATAGCCGGAATAGCTTCTGAAAATTTAGCATCTTTTGACTGGAAATTAGCATTTTTTAAAGCCGTGACTTTGTACCTTTGCAGCAGTCAACATTTACAGATGCTCACAACAGCTTTTTCGAGATACATCAATAATTTTCGTGGTTTTACGAGAGAAATTTGGATACTAACGATTATAACCTTCATTAATCGTGCCGGTACAATGGTGTTACCTTTTCTATCCAAATACTTGAAAGAAGATTTAGAATTCAGTTACCAACAAGTGGGTTGGATAATGGTTTGCTTTGGTTCAGGTTCGATGATAGGTTCATGGGTTGGCGGAAAGTTAGCAGATAAGATTGGTTTTTATAAAGTCATGATTTTCAGTTTGATGAGTACCGGATTATTGCTGTTTATTTTTCCTTTTATAACTGAGTTTTCAACACTTTGTATGGCTTGGTTTTTTGTGATGATTATTGCCGACATGTTTCGACCGGCCATGTTTGTTTCATTAGGTGCTTATGCCAAACCTGAAAACCGAACCAGAGCTTTAACTCTAGTGCGATTGGCCGTAAATTTAGGATTTGCAGCCGGACCTGCTTTAGGAGGTTTAATCATTATGAATTTGGGGTATGCCGGCTTATTTTATGTGGATGGCGGAACCTGTATTTTAGCTATTTCCATTTTTTGGCTTTTGGTAAAAGAAAAGAAAAAACCAATTGTGGAACACATTGATACATTTGATGAGCCAAGAAGATCAGTTTTCAAAGACCGTCCGTTTTGGGTGTTTTTGTTTGTGAGTTTTGTGACGGGTATGATTTTCTTTCAATTGTTTACTACTCTTCCCTTGTATAACAACGAGCAATATGGCTTGACTGAGTTTGAAATCGGGTTGTTAATGACTTTAAATGGTTTTCTGGTTTTTCTTTTAGAAATGCCGATAGTGAGCTATTTTGAACGAACCAAAGTCAATAAAATGAAAATTGTACTATTGGGTTCTTTGTGCATGGCATTAGGATTTTATGCTCTGCTTATCAATGTTTGGGCCGGAATTTTAGTGATTAACATTTTGTTTTTGACTTTTGGGGAAATGTTTGCTTTTCCTTTTTCTAACTCTTTTGCATTAAGTCGAGCTCCAAGAGGACATGAAGGCAGATATATGGCGTTATACACGATGACGTTTAGTTTGGCTCATATTGTGAGTTCCAAAATGGGTATGCAACTTATTGCAGTTTATGGTTATCAAGTGAATTGGTTGGTAATGGGGACTTGTGGAATGGTGGCTGTTTTGTGTTCGATTTGGGTGATAAAAATGGTAAAGCAAGAATAAAAAAAAACGCACTTGAAAAGTGCGTTTGTGTTAAATTAAATTTGATTATCCAATTTCAATCATTCGTTTGGGTTTGGGAAGAGCTTCTTCTCTTTTGGGGAGTGTAATGTGAAGAACCCCATTTTCGTAGGTTGCGTTAATATCGTACTCATTAACAATATCGGGCAAAGTGAAAGCACGTTTGAATGAAGAGTAGCTAAATTCTTTACGGGTATATTTACCTTCTTTATCTTTTTCTTCGTTTTCGGTACTAGCTTCAGAAGAAATTGTCAAAACATTATCATCCAATTCAATGTTAAAGTCTTCTTTTCTTTTACCGGGAGCAGCCAATTCTACTACAAAATTGGTTTCAGTTTCTTTGATGTTAACAGCTGGTACATTCAAATTAAAGCGTTCCATTCCACCCATCCAGTCGGGTTTCAAAAATTCATCAATTAATGAAGGAAACGCAAATCGGTTGTTTGTTTTTACTAGTGTCATGGTTTAAAATATTTAAATTAAACATTCTTTTCATGATACTCTTAAACAAAAAACACACCAAACAGATTTTTACCGCCAGAATGACATTTTTACAAAAAAAAGGAGTCAAATTTTCATATTTACCACCTGTTAAACAGGCAGTTAACAGACATTTTTTCAGTAAAGCTATACTTAATTACTATCTCTTGAAACCCTAATTATGCTGTTCTTTAAAAATACCTAAAAGTTTATCAGCTTCAATCATTCGTGAAGGTGATTTTTCCATCTCAAGCAACACTCTTTTTATGGCAAAAGGATTCAGCCCCAGCTTTAATCCTAAATGATACATAAATTCATGCTCTCTTTCGTGGTGATGGTTATCGCAATGCGAAAGCAAAGCCAATCTGTAAAAATGCTCAATCCGAGCAAACTCAGATTTGAGTACAAGCAACTCATTGGGAATAGAGAATAATTCTTGGAAATCTTCTGCTCTTACTTTAAGTTCTTCAGAAACCATTTTAATAAACTCATATTCTCGTTCATGCAATTGGCCATCTACTTTAGACAATTCTATCATGTCACCCAGCAGGCTTAGTTTTTCTTTATACGTTATCATTATTGGCTATTTTTGGCTAAATTAGTTTTTTCAAATATTTTTTCAAATTATGAAAGTTATTTTTTCACTCCTTTTAGTTGGCTTAGGTCTTTTTTGGATAAGTCAAAAAGCATTAGGCCAAAAACGATACAGCACTTTTGAAATAGAAGCACCTCAGCTTCAAGTTTCCAAAAAAATATGGATATATCTGCCTAAGGATTATGATAAAACTTCAAAAAAATATCCGGTTATATATATGCACGATGCTCAGAATTTATTTGATTCTGAGAAAGCTTTTGCCGGAGAATGGAAAGTAGATGAAACGCTTGACAGCTTAAAAATGGATGTCATTGTTATTGGAATTGAACATGGAAATGAAAAACGATTGGATGAACTTACTCCTTTTAAAAATGAAAAATACGGTGGTGGAAATGCCGATGCGTATTTAGATTTTATTGTTTCAACTTTAAAACCATATGTGGATTCAAAATACAGAACCAAATCTAAGGCCAAAAACACTACTATTTTTGGAAGTTCTTTGGGTGGATTGGTTTCTTTTTATGCCCTTTTAAAATATCCCAAAACCTTTGGAAATGCAGGGGTATTCTCCCCTTCTTTTTGGTTTTCTAATGAAATTTACGAATACGCCAAGAAGGCCAAAAAATCAAAAGCCAAAATCTATTTTCTATGTGGTGATAGCGAAAGTGAAGATATGGTAGCAGACATGCAACGAATGACCGCAATTATGTCTGAAAACCGTTGTGATTGCAAACATTTAACCCAAGAAGTTATAGTAAAAAACGGACGTCACAATGAAAAGATGTGGAGTGAACAGTTTGGAAAAGCGGTTTTGTGGCTATTGAAATAGTTGAAAAAGTTACGTATGGCAGGTTTCTAGCTATGGGTTTTCTATGAATAAATGGTTAAAACAATATTTACTTTGTACCTTTACAGCAGAATTAAAAACTCAGAAACTTAGAAAAAAATGAACAACAACGATATATTTAAAAAATTACGAGTGGCCTTGCAATTACGTGATGATCAAATTGTAGAAATTTTACAACTGGTAGATTTTAGAATTTCCAAAGCTGAGTTAGGTGCTTTTTTTAGAAATGCCGATCACCCCAATTATATGGAATGTGGAGATCAAGTATTACGAAATTTTTTAAACGGATTGGTTATTCATCTTAGGGGAACAAAAGAAAATCCAAAAAATCCAAATGACGTACTAAAAAGTCACAAACCGGTTCAAAGTCCAAAAACAGAAATAAAAAAACAATCCAAACCCATTTCAAAGTCGAAACCTTCTTTTAAAAAGAAAACCGAGAAAAAAATTGAAATTGTTGAGAAAGTAAAATTTAAAAACGGAAAACCCAGAAAGAAAGAATAAAAAAAGTCCTGAATTTTCATTCAGGACTTTTTTGATATCTCAATTTGACTGTTTTACGAAAGGGCAGCTTTAACTTGATCGGCAGCTTCTTGAAACTGAACCGCAGATAAAATTGGCATTCCTGAGTTGTCAATCAATTCTTTTGCGATTTCGGCATTTGTACCTTGCAAACGAACAATAATAGGAACTTTTATAGCATCTCCCATATTTTTATAGGCATCTACTACACCTTGTGCAACACGATCACAACGAACAATTCCACCAAATATATTGATCAAAATAGCTTTTACGTTTGGATCTTTTAAAATAATTCGAAATGCTGTTTCCACACGTTTTGCATCTGCTGTTCCACCTACATCCAAAAAGTTAGCCGGTTCGTACCCTGCATATTTAATCAAATCCATGGTTGCCATTGCTAAACCAGCACCATTAACCATGCATCCTACTGTACCATCTAGGTCAACATAATTTAAACCAACTTCTTTGGCTTCAACTTCAATTGGATTTTCTTCACGAACATCACGCATATCAGCTATTTTGGGTTGTCTGTAAAGTGCGTTATCGTCTATATTAACTTTAGCATCTACAGCCATAATCTTATTGTCTGATGTTTTTAAAACAGGATTGATTTCAAACATTGAAGCATCAGAACCTATATATGCATTGTATAACGCATGAACAAATTGAACCATTTCTTTAAAAGCCGTTCCTGATAATCCTAAATTAAATGCAATTCTTCTGGCTTGAAACCCTTGAAGACCAACAGTAGGATCAATTTCTTCGGTAAAAATTAAATGCGGTGTGTGCTCAGCCACTTCTTCGATATCCATACCTCCCTCTGTAGAATACATAATCATATTTCTACCGGTAGCACGATTTAATAAAACCGACATATAAAATTCTGAGGTTTCACTCTCTCCGGGATAGTAAACATCTTCGGCAATTAAAACCTTGTGAACCTTCTTACCTTCGGCAGAAGTTTGAGGCGTAATCAATTGCATTCCTATGATTTGCTCAGCCAATTCTTCAACCTGTTGAAGGTTTTTAGCCAATTTTACACCGCCTCCTTTTCCACGTCCACCGGCGTGAATTTGGGCTTTGATAACATGCCATCCGGTTCCGGTTTCGGCAGTTAATTGTTTGGCTGCAGCTACGGCTTCAACGGGGCTGTTTGCTACAATTCCACGTTGAATTCTAACTCCATAACTCGCTAAAATTTCTTTTCCTTGGTATTCGTGAATATTCATAATAAAGATGCTTTATCTGTTTAAAAAGTGCCACAAAAATAGCAAACAATTTCCTAATAGCATTTAATTTTATCGTTTTTATTCCATAAAAAAATGTCAATTTAGTATAGTTCATCAATCAAATAGATAAGCATTTAAAGTAGGGAATCTTATTTATGTTATAATTATAACAAATTGTTATTTATTGTGAATTATCCGTTTTTTCTTGGATTCATAGGTTATCAAAACTTAGATTTGCACCAAAAAAAAAGATGAACCACAGCGATTTACTTCAAATAGCAGAAACATTCGGAAGTCCAACCTATGTATATGATGCAACTAAAATTGAAAATCAGTACCACCGATTAGTTGGAGCTTTTTCAAAAGTAGAAAGACTTCGCATTCATTATGCAGTTAAAGCTTTATCCAATATAACCATTTTGAAACTTTTCAAAAAATTAGGAGCCGGTTTAGATACGGTTTCCATACAAGAAGTGCATCTGGGCTTGAAAGCAGGTTTTGAACCTGCTCACATTATATTTACTCCCAACGGGGTTTCTATGGATGAGATTGAAGCTGTAGCAGCATTGGGTGTCCAAATTAACATTGACAATTTATCTATTTTAGAACAATTTGGCACAAAAAATCCACAGATTCCGGTTTGTATAAGAATCAATCCGCATGTTATGGCGGGTGGAAACACCAATATATCGGTAGGTCATATAGATAGTAAATTTGGAATTTCTATACATCAATTACCGCATCTTTTGCGAATTGTTGAAAACACCGGAATGCATATTAACGGTATTCACATGCACACCGGTTCTGACATTTTAGATATTGATGTTTTTTTATATGCCGCAGAAATCCTTTTTGAAACAGCAAAGCATTTTAAAACGTTGGATTTTATTGATTTTGGTAGCGGGTTCAAGGTTCCTTATAAAAAAGATGACATAGAAACCAATGTAGAAGAATTAGGTAAAAAATTAACAAAACGATTCAATCTTTTTGAAAAAGATTATGGAAGACCCTTAACTTTAGCTTTTGAACCCGGAAAATTCCTGGTAAGTGAATCGGGTTATTTTTTAGCCACAGTGAATGTTGTGAAACAGACTACTTCGACTGTTTTTGCAGGAATTGACAGTGGATTTAACCACTTAATCAGACCCATGCTTTATGGTTCCTACCATCATATAGAAAACATTTCAAATCCCAAAGGGAAAGAACGCTTTTATTCGGTTGTAGGATACATTTGTGAAACCGATACTTTTGCCAATAACAGAAGAATTTCTGAAATTAAAGAAGGAGATATTTTATGTTTTAAAAATGCGGGGGCTTATTGTTTTTCTATGGCCTCCAATTACAATTCCAGATTTAAACCGGCCGAAGTTTTATGGTACGATTCAAAAGCGATTCTCATTAGAGAGCGGGAAACTTTGGATGATATTCTAAAAGGACAACCTGAAATTCAATTGTAAAAAATAACTAACTCAACCTTGAAAGAGTCAAGTCTTCGGATTTGGCTCTTTTCCTTTTAAATTAATAGTATATTAACGCTACCCTAAATTCATTTTAGTATTTTTGAAAAAAATAAATTCATGAATCGCAGGAAATTTTTCAAAAACGGTACTCTTTTTACTTTGGGAACTACCCTTTTGAATCCGTTTGAAGGTTATACCAAAAATACAACAGATGCTTTTACAACTAAAGGCAAAAAAGCTAAGAATATCATTTTTTTGGTAAGTGATGGGATGAGCTCGGGAACCCTAAATATGGCCGATTTGTATCTTTCAAGAAAAAACGGTGTTGGTTCCAATTGGCTCAATTTATATAGAGAAAACAAAATTACTCGGGCTTTAATGGATATGGCTTCGGCATCGTCTATTGTTACTGATTCGGCTGCAGCAAGTTCTTCATGGGGAAGTGGATTTCGGGTAAAAAACGGTTCATTGAACACCGGTGTAAATGGTGAAGTTTACCTTCCTATTTGGCAAAAATTCAAAAAAGCCGGAAAAATGGCAGGTTGTGTTACAACAGTACCAATAACGCATGCTACTCCAGCCGGATTTTGTGTAAATAGCAAGAGTCGAAACAGTCAAGATGACATAGCCGAAAGTTATTTGGAGATACAATTTGATATCTTAATGGGTGGAGGCAATACTTATTTTGATCCTACCAAAAGAAAAGATAAAAAAGATATGTTGGCTTCTTTTCAATCAAAAGGGTATCAAGTAGTAAAAACCCGAAGTGAAATGCTAAATGCTTCACCTGAAAAACCCATTTTAGGCGTGTTTTTTGACGATGGCCTACCCTATAGTATTGACAGAGAAAACATTAAAGATTTGGCCAACACCATTCCTACACTAGCAGAAATGACCCAAAAAGCTATTGATAGAATGAAAAATCATAAAAACGGATTTGTTTTACAAGTAGAAGCCGGAAAAGTAGATTGGGCAGCACATGCCAATGATATTGGTGGTCTACTTTATGACCAAATCGCATTTGATGAAGCGGTAAAAATTGCACTTGATTTTGCAGAAAAAGATAAAGAAACATTAGTTGTAATTACAACCGATCACGGAAATGCCAATCCCGGAATCATATACGGCAAAAATGCCAATTCTAATTTTGACTCCATTCAAAATTTCAAACATACCAATGAATGGATTTTAAATGGATTTACACCCGAATCTACTATATCACAAATAAAAGAACGGGTAGAATTTGCAAACGGTTTTGTACTTACTACAGAAGAAGCTCAAACACTTCAAAGTTTTTATACCGGTTTACAAAAACAAGAAGACGGATTGTACAATTATAAAAATTTACCTTATAAAGTTTTTGCCGAAATGCAAAAAAACAGAACTTCAGTGGGATGGATTAGTATGGATCATTCTGCAGACTTCACTGAATTAGCCTTATATGGACCCGGAAGTGAAAAATTAAAACCTTTTATAAAAAATACCGACTTGCATTACTTTTTGCTAACAGCGTCAGAAGTAGAAAATACATTTTAAATAAAACACCCCAAATCGTTTTTGAACTTTTGGGGTGTTTTTTTTATTCTTCCAATTTACGTCTCGCTCTCTCTTTCTTAAGTAACATTAGTTCTCTACTGGTTTGACCGGCAACAGAAGTGTTTTCTTCTGCTCTTCGAATTAAATAAGGCATTACATCTCGAACGGGTCCAAACGGTAAATACTTAGCGACATTATACCCGTGAGCCGCCAAATTGTAACTAATGTTATCACTCATCCCATAAAGTTGTCCAAACCAAATGCGTTTATCTTGACTTGCCAAACCTTTTAATTGCATCAATTCAATTAATTTATAAGAACTAATCTCATTGTGAGTTCCTGCAAAAAGGGCCATTCTATCGATATTTTCTATCATGTAGGCAACAGCGGCATCGAAATTGGCATCTGAGGCTTGCTTGCTCGAACAAATAGGTGTTAAATATCCTTTTTCTTCCGCTCTTTTATTTTCTTTTTCCATGTAAGCACCCCGAACCAGTTTCATACCTATATAAAATCCGTCTTGCTGAGCTTGCTGATGTAATTTTTTAAGATAATCCAATCTATCCCAACGATACATCTGTAGTGTGTTAAAAACAATTGCTTTGTGCGTGTTGTACTTTTTCATGAGTTGAGCCACCAAATCATCGGCGGCATCTTGCATCCAGCTTTCTTCGGCATCAATAAGAAGAGGCACATCTTTTTCATAAGCCTGTTTGCATACTGTATCATACCTGGCAACTACTCTATTCCATTCTTCTTGCTCTTCTGCAGTCAATTCTTTTTTTTCTCCAACTTTGGTATATAAATCCAAACGTCCGAAACCAGTCGGTTTGAAAACGGCAAAAGGTATAGCTTGTTTTTCTTTGGCAAAATCAATGATTTTTAAAGTTTTTTGCATGGCCGCATCAAATTCGCTTTCTTCCTCTTTTCCTTCTACCGAATAATCTAAAACAGAACAAACCCCTTTGGTAAACATTCGCTCCATAACCGGCATACAATCGTCTTCACTTACTCCCCCACAAAAATGATCAAAAACCGAAGCTCTTATTAAACCTTCTACCGGTAAATGTGCTTTTAGAGCGAAATTGGTAACGGCTGTTCCAATTCGTACCAATGGTTCACTATCAATCATTTTAAACAAAAAATAGGCTCTATCTAATTCAGTATCACTTTTAAGAGCAAAAGCAATTTGCGTATTGTCGAAATATTTTTCCATGAATTTTTGAAAATAATACAGCAAAGATAAGCACTCTTTGAGAATCTTATACTTTTTTTGACTTAATTTGTATCTGCTTTTTTAAAGTATCAAAAATTACATTTATTTGATTTTTTATCTATCTCGTTTTACAATATGCAAACAATACAATCCTCAAATTATGCTATTTACTTCAATGAAAAAGGGTACTCTTATTTGAATAATGAATTGAAAATTTCAAAATATTCCAAAGTTTTTATCCTTTGTGATAGTCATACATATGAATATTGTTTACCTTATTTTCTCTCTCTTTTAGAAACTGATATTCCCTTGGAAATTGTTGAAATAGAACCCGGTGAAGCTCAAAAAACTATTGAAACCTGTGTTCAATTGTGGAATGCATTATCAGAATTAGGTGGAGATCGCAAATCGGTTTTAATATCTTTGGGTGGTGGAGTTTTAACAGATATTGGAGGTTTTGTTGCCTGTACTTTCAAGAGAGGAATAGAATTTATTCACATTCCTACCACTCTTTTGGCTATGGTAGATGCTGCGGTTGGTGGTAAAAACGGAGTAGATTTAGGACATCTAAAAAACCAAATTGGCGTCATTTCAAATCCAAAAGCGGTTTTAATAGACACTCAATTTTTAGAAACTTTACCCCCACAACAAATGCGATCCGGTTTTGCAGAAATGCTAAAACACGGATTAATAGCAGACCAAACGTATTGGGAAACTCTACAAAACTTTTCTGAACTTACTACTTCAAATTTGGATGAATTAATTTACCGATCTGTTGAAATAAAAAATACCATTGTATTGATGGACCCAACCGAAAATGGAATACGAAAAGCTCTAAATTTTGGACATACTTTGGGACATGCCATAGAAAGTTATTTACTGGAAAACCCAGAGAGAAGCTTGCTACACGGGGAAGCCATAGCTGTAGGAATGGTTTTGGAGAGCTATATTTCGTTAAAGAAAAACAAAATTTCCTACGATGACTACATTGAAATCAAAGAGTTCATACATTCTGTATTTGGAAGAATTTCTTTTAGCCATTCGGATATTGAAAATATCATCAAACTATTAATCCACGATAAAAAAAATGAATATGGAACAATTCAGTTTGTTTTGCTCAACGGGATAGGCACTGTTACCTACAATGAGCAAGTACCCGATTCTTTTTTGTGGGAAGCATTTGAAGACTATAAAAGATAACATTTTTTTTAAGTCATCGTTTGCATTTGGGTTATATTATTTTTTACATTTGCCACGATGAAAAATACTAAAAATAAAACTGAAATTTCTGTTTGTCTCAACAAGCAGAATTGGGTTTTGAACCGTTTTCTAAAAAAAACTACAGCAACCCAAAATGTATTGGTATTAGACACTTCTCAAAATTCATTTTTGTTTCATGAAAAACTGCAAATTATTTTTGCAAATATTAGAGTTTGAAAATTAGATTATTGATTTTTTTAATTTATCTTTAAACTAATATACTGAAATTTAAATGAATACAAAATATTTCGACTTAATCAATCAAACTTTTTATTTTCCTCAGGAAGAATTTACTTTAAACAAAGACAATTTACAGTTTCACAATATTGATTTAATGAAAATTGTAGAGCAATACGGTACTCCTCTCAAGTTTACCTATTTGCCTCAAATTTCAAATAATATCAATCGTGCTAAGGGTTGGTTTCGAAAAGCAATGGAAAAAAATAAGTATGATGCCAAATACTACTATTGCTATTGTACCAAAAGTTCGCACTTTAGTTTTATAATGAATGAGGCTTTCAAAAACAACATTCATATTGAAACTTCATCGGCATTTGACATCAATATTGTTGAAAATTTGATGGCCGAAGGTAAAATCAATAAAAACACCTATGTGGTTTGTAATGGTTTTAAACGCGAACAGTATATTGATAACATTGCCCGATTGATCAATAACGGTCATTCTAAAACCATTCCGGTTATTGACAATTTTGAAGAATTGGATTTGTTACAAGAAAAAATAGATGGTAAGTTTAAAATTGGTATCCGAATAGCTGCAGAAGAGGAACCCAAATTTGAGTTCTATACTTCGCGATTGGGTATTGGATATAAAAATATAGTTCCCTTTTACCGAAAACAAATTGAAGAAAATAAAAAAGTGGAACTCAAAATGTTGCATTTTTTTATCAATACCGGCATTAGAGACACCGCTTATTATTGGAATGAGCTATTAAAATGTATGAAAGTTTATGTGGCACTAAAAAAAGAATGCCCAACTCTTGATAGTTTGAACATTGGTGGTGGATTTCCTATAAAAAATTCATTGGCATTTGAATACGATTACCAATATATGATAGACGAGATTATCAATCAAATCAAAATAGCCTGTGAAGAAGCCGAAGTAGATGTACCTAATATTTTTACCGAATTTGGGTCGTTCACTGTGGGTGAAAGTGGAGGAGCAATCTATCAAGTATTGTATCAAAAGCAACAAAATGATCGAGAAAAATGGAATATGATTGACTCTTCTTTCATAACAACTTTACCCGATACTTGGGCAATAAACAAACGTTTTGTAATGTTGGCCATTAACCGCTGGAACGATACCTACGAAAGAGTTCTTCTTGGAGGTCTTACCTGCGATAGCGATGATTACTACAATTCTGAGCAAAACATGAATGCGGTTTATTTACCCAAATACAATAAAGAAAAACCGTTGTATATTGGTTTTTTCAACACGGGTGCTTATCAAGAAACCATTGGAGGTTTTGGCGGTTTACACCATTGTTTGATTCCGCAACCCAAACACATACTTATTGACCGAGACGAAAATGGTATTTTGGCTACAGAAGTTTTCTCTGAACAACAAAGTGCCGATCAAGTCTTATCTATTTTAGGATACGGAAAAAAATAAATTTTTAGCTACAAAAGAATTTGACTTTTCATAAAAAAAGTTTTTCTTTGAGCAGTCTATGAATAAATAGCAAATACACTATATAAAATGAGCAAAGGACCTATTAGTCAATTTATTGAGAAAAATTATCTTCATTTCAATGCCGCTGCACTAGTTGATGCTGCCAAAGGCTATGAACAACATTTACTTGAAAACGGTAAAATGATGATTACCCTAGCCGGTGCAATGAGTACAGCCGAATTGGGAAAATCATTAGCCGAAATGATTCGTCAGGACAAAGTACACATAATTTCATGTACCGGTGCCAATTTGGAAGAAGATATTATGAACCTTGTTGCTCATAACTCCTACAAAAGAGTTCCTAATTACAGAGATTTGAGTCCGCAAGAGGAATGGGATTTATTGGAAAACCATTACAATAGAGTAACTGATACTTGTATACCAGAAGAAGAAGCATTTAGACGTTTGCAGTCGCACTTGTATGACATTTGGAATAATGCAGATTCAAAAGGAGAGCGATATTTCCCCCATGAATTTATGTATCAAATGATTAATTCGGGTGTATTAAAGCAATATTACGAAATTGACCCCAAAGACTCATGGATGGTAGCAGCTGCCGAAAAAAACTTACCTATTGTTGTTCCAGGATGGGAAGATAGCACCATGGGTAACATTTTTGCCTCCTATTGCATTAAAGGTGAATTCAAACCAACCACCATGAAAAGTGGTATTGAATACATGATGTGGTTGGCAGATTGGTATCCAAAAAATTCAACAGGTAAAGGAGTAGGCTTTTTCCAAATTGGTGGAGGAATTGC
Organism: Flavobacterium sp.; assembly: GCF_036759525.1. GTDB lineage: Bacteria > Bacteroidota > Bacteroidia > Flavobacteriales > Flavobacteriaceae > Flavobacterium. The sequence continues at coordinate 227,254 of NZ_DAIOUN010000002.1, forward strand.
CGGTGATTTCCCAATTTGTGTAGTACCTATGCTCTATCAAGACATGGAAATGCACGATATCCCGTTTTGGAGTTATTTTTGTCAAATTTCTGATTCAACCACAAGTTACGGCTCCTACTCAGGTGCTGTGCCAAACGAAAAAATAACTTGGGGTAAACTCGATATAACCACACCCAAATTTATCATAGAATCCGATGCTACCATTGTAGCCCCATTAATATTTGCTTACTTACTTGATTTATAACAGATTTTTTTATGAGAAGAATTATTGTTGACTATGCCAAACTTACCAATGATATCTTATCCTTATTGGTGGAAAAATTCCCAGATGGATATGAGGATACCGATATTATTCGTTTTAGAAATGCACAAAACGAATTGGTAGAAGCCGTTGAAGTGCGTACAGAGGATACCATTTACTTAGTGAAAGTAAGTAAAAAACTGGCTACTCGTATTGAAAACTTTGAAGAAGACGACGATTTAGATGTAGAAGTTGAAACAATTGCTCCGGTAAAAGGACTCGATTTAGACGACGATATCGATGAAGTTGATGTTGATGAAGAAGATGAAGATGCTCCTTCTGACGATGATGCTGAAGTAGATTTATTGAAAGATGCCGGTGGCTCTGACGACGATGACGATGACGATGATTTTGAAGATGAACCTTCTGATGAAGATGACGAAGACGACGATTATTAATAATAAAAAGGAGCTCCTAAAGCTCCTTTTTTAATTCAAATATCTTTCACGGATTATTTTTTCATGATGCTTCTGATGGCCAATACAAATAAAACCAATGGCACGGACAGATACCGATTTTTCTGAAGCTATTCCCAATTGAGTGAGTTGTTCTTGGGTAAATGTTTTAAATAAAAGAGATGTCGTTTTACGAACTAATTCAAACTCCTCCAGTAGTTCTGCTAAGCTTCTACTATTTGCCTGTGCGGTACTTACATACTTGTTTTCATCAAAACCGGGCAAAGGGGTTGAGTCATTTCGAGCAATTCGCAAGGCTCTGTACGCAAAAATACGTTCGGCATCAATTACATGTTGTATTATATCTTTAATTGTCCATTTACCTTCAGCATAGCGATATTCGTACTTTTCTTCGGGTATGGATTTTAAAAAATCAAGAAAACTTTTCAATGAAAACTGTAATTCACTCAATAAATCAACATCGCCTAAGGCTTCAAGGTAAGGTTTATAATAAAGGGCATATTCCATGGGCTGTAATTCTGTTGATTTCATCTTATCTATTTATTTGATAAACCATTTAATCTTTTTTAAACTTGAAAACCTTGAAAATGATTCTTTTTCCTAAAATTTTAAAACTTATTAGGCCGAATTCCTACTTGCGTTAATATTACCAAACAAGGAACGAGTTACAATTTTTTCATAAATCTCCAATCGTTTCAAATCGGGATTTTTCTGTTTCTTTATTTCGTTTATTTTCAAAAGAGCATATTGCTGTATCGTTAATAAAGGTAAAACAATTTGTTCTCTAATTTCAATTGAAGCTTTACCGTCGGGATAATTTTCCATTAATTCGGTAAATCCGGATAATTTTAACAACAACCGTTTGGTTTCCAAATATTCATCGTAAATAATTTGCCAAAACGAACCAAACTCTTCATCTTTTTGCATGTAGGCGGTTAAAGGGAAAAACGATTTACACAAAGCCATCATACTATTTTCCATTAACGTTTTGAAAAAAAGAGAATTTTGATACAATTGACTCACTTTATCCCATTGATTGGTTTCTTCAAAATATTTCAAAGCGGTCCCTACACCAAAAAAACCGGGTACATTTTGTTTTAATTGACTCCATGACCCTACAAAAGGAATAGCTCTCAAATCGTTAAAATCTAACTTTTCAGATTTACTTCGTTTAGAGGGTCGGCTTCCAATATTGGTCTTTGCATAATAATTTAAGGTACTCATTTGTTCCAAATACGGAATAAATTTTGGATGCTGTTTGAAATTTAAATAGGCCTCGTAACTCAATTGCGACAATTGATTTAAAACTTCATAATCCAATGGAGACAATTTTACGAGTCCGTTATTAAAAACTCTATTGGTCACACCGGCACTTAACAAATTTTCCAAGTTATATCTGCACGAATCTAAAGTTCCAAAATTTGAACTAATGGTTTGTCCTTGAACTGTTATTTGAATTTGCTTATTTTCAATTTCCGATCCTAATGATGCATAAAACTTATGGGTTTTCCCACCTCCACGAGCCGGAGGTCCTCCTCTCCCATCAAAAAACAGAACTTCAATACCGTATTTCATAGAAATAGCGGTTAAACTTTCTTTGGCTTTATAAATACTCCAATTGGCCATCAAATACCCACCGTCTTTTGTACCGTCTGAAAAGCCCAACATTACGGTTTGAACATTATTTCTGTTTTTGAGATGTTCTCGGTATCGTTTATTGGTGTAAAGCTGTTCCATAATTGAATCTGCAGCATGTAAATCTACCACCGATTCAAATAAGGGTACAATATCTACTGAGGGATTTTCCCAACCGCATAATTGAAACATGGCAAAAGTTTCCATAACATTTAGGGCACTTTCATTGTTACTGATAATGTAACGATTGCAACCCCATTCCCCATTTTTAGATTGGATGGTTTTCATTGCCAAAATAGAACTAACTGTAGAACATGTCAACTCGTTAGAAAAATTGGCTTCGGTTAAATTACTTTTTACATTTGAGAGTAATTCAAGTTTACTTTCCTCATCCAGTTCAAAATAATTTGATGGAAAAAGTGAATGTTCTTGATTTACAATGTCTTGAAAAACATTTTTGTGAATTTTACTGTTTTGACGAATGTCTAAAGTAGCAAAGTGAAATCCAAAAAGGTTAAACTTGCTGATTAACAAATCTACTTCATCCAAATATAACGACTGAAAATCTCTGACAATCAACAATCTGATTTTTTTCAAACCCTCATAAAACTCTTGAGGTGAGAGATAAATTTCACCTCTGGAATAAAAAACAGAGCGGTATAATTTGCTTTCCAAATCGGCTATAATAACATCTACCTCTTTGAATGTGAGTTTTCGTTTTAACCTTCTAATATCGGTATAGTAACATTTTAAAATCGAAGTGCGTAATCTATCGGCTACTTTAAGGGTGATTTCTGTAGTAACAAAAGGATTCCCATCTCTGTCTCCTCCGGGCCAAAATCCCAAATTAAAAATGGGATTGGTTAATTCTTCTCCTCCGTAAATGTTTTTTTGGATGTATTGTACCATATTGCCCAAAGTGGGATAAAACACGTTTTCGAGATACCAAATAAGGCTCACAGCCTCATCAAAAGGAGTGGGCTTTTCTTTCTTTATAAAGGGTGTTTTTCCCAATTGAGCCAATAATTGCTTAATTTGAATTAAATCATTATTTCGTAAAGCTTCTGTTAAGTCGGTAATAATACCCAAAACAGAACCGGGATAAAACTGAGTTGGATGAGCTGTAAGAACAGTACGTACCTTGAAGTGTTTTAGAAATGCTTTTAATTCCTTTACTTTGGTACGCTGTTCTGCTTTTTCTTTCATATCTCGTAACGAACCTCTACCTTCCATATGATTAACCACAGGAAAAGCAGCATCTTCGATAGCATCAAACAAAACAATTTGGCGTTCTACGTATTGAATAAAACGAAACATCAAATCGATTTTTTCATTTTCAGCGGGTTGATCCAAATATTTGGATGCGAAAAAATCAAATATTTCTTCGGGACTTTGCTGATTTTTAAAACCGTTTTCGCAAACTTCAGCAAATAAAGGTAAAAGTACTCCCGTATTATCAATAGCATCAAAAGGTAAAGTTATAAATACACTGTTGTAAATTTGAAATTTAGCTAACACATTTTGTTGGAAACGCTCAATTCTAGGAAGAGTATACATAAAAAACAGATTTAGCACTAAAATAAGAAATAATATTGAAGAAATAATTTGAATTTTAAACGAAATAAAAAACCCTCTCAGAATGGTATGAGAGGGTTCTTTATAAAGTAGGATTCGATTACATATTTTTAAAAATAGTATGCATCAATCGTTTTTTATCGTTAATACTTTCTTCCAAAGAAATCATAGTCTCTGTTCGGTATACACCGTCAATATCATCAATCATAAAAATAACATCTTTGGCATGTTTGGTATCTTTGGCTCTAATTTTACAAAAAATGTTGA
>NZ_DAIOUN010000002.1:231547-328812 GCF_036759525.1 Flavobacterium sp.
ATAACATCTTTGGCATGTTTGGTATCTTTGGCTCTAATTTTACAAAAAATGTTGAATTTACCTGTGGTAACGTGAGCTACGGTCACAAAAGGGATTTCATTTATTCGTTCTAGAACAAATTTAGTTTGTGAGGTATTATTCAAAAATACTCCAACGTATGCAATGAACGAATATCCTAATTTTTCATAATCTAAAGTCAAAGAAGACCCCATAATGATACCGGCATCTTCCATTTTTTTAACTCTCACGTGAACCGTACCAGCAGATATCAATAATTTCTTGGCAATATCAGTAAAAGGAACTCTTGTATTATCAATTAACATATCAAGGATTTGATGATCTACTTCATCCAAACGAAACTTGCTCATAATAATGTTTATTTATTAGTGTTTATTATAGGTACAAATGAAATACATTTTCTTTAATAAAAAAAACGATTTTGTTAATTTTTTAATAAACCATTAACAAATACTTTATCGTTTTCTAATCTAAAGTTAACTTTTTCATCAATTTTCGGAAAATTATCAGGATGATTTATAATCATTTGACTTTCTAAATCATATTCCTTGTGTCCATAATAACCCTTTAAATCACCAACGCTAGAAATATAAGCTTCTAAATGAACATCACCTTCCTTTAAAACTTCCCTATATTGAGCTGCAAAATTGGTAATTATTTTTGAATTATCATAATTTATTTTAGCATTTCGATAAACAATATCGAAAAAACAGATATTATTTTGAGGAATTTTCAAATAATACGAAGTTTTATTGCTAACTATATCGTTTTCGTAGAGTATCGAAAAACTATGAAGTAAACTTAAACCAATATACATTCTCGTTTTTTCTCTTGCATAATCCTCGGGATAATGACCCGCTTCAAACAAAACAGTAGGAACGCCTAGCTGTTGAAAAGTATCTCCAACACAATTTCTATTAAAACCATCATCAAACCTTCCTATTTGATTAGGCAAATCCCTATGCAGCAATTCTGTAATTCCCGATATTAAATTTATAGCTTTTTGACGAACCTCATTGATTCCCCTACTTTCATCAAAAGAAGGAGCTAAAAAGGATACTGTGGCAGGTTTTCCTGATGTACCTACTCCAAAAATAGTTCTTTGGTCGTGCAAATTGAAACAAAAGTCAGGCTTGAAATTTAAAAACGTTTCAAATAGCAACTTACTCTCCGGTTGTGACAGGTTAATGAAATCCCTGTTTAAATCTACTTCATTGGCATTAACACGAGTGTAGTTTTCGGCACCATCGGGATTTAGAATTGGAAAAATAAGAAATGTAAAATGCGATTTCCATTTGGAGGCTAGCTCAGAATCCGAATCCAAAAAGAGCATAAAATCTACCAAAGCTTTTGTTGTGGTAGATTCGTTACCATGCATCTGAGACCAAATTAAAATTTTAACCGAACCACAACCCAAACGATAGGAAGGTATAGGTTTCTGATTCACAGAAAACCCTAAAACACTTTTGCATTGGTTCAAATTTGAATCCTTCAAAACAGATTCAACTTTTTCCAATGTAATGTATCTGCCTTTTAAATTGTGTGCTTTGTATTGGTTGTAAATTGTTTTACTGTCCATCTTTCAATTTTTACAATTACAAAGGTAAACATCTTTAAAATAACAATTGTAAACAAGAGATTTGTTTATACAATTTAACTTTGTAAACCTTTTTTGGCATCTGAAAAACATATAAAATTGACAATTGTCACCAAACAATACAATCTTTAGTTTGAAATTTGATTATCAATTGTTTGAATATATTTACATAAAGTTTTAATTTTACTTTTAAATGTTAAAATCAAAACATACACAAATGTAAATTTTGATATTCAAACAACAGTATTTACATTTGTAAAACACTAAACCTGTAAACGCTTTACCATGACACATACCCCCGATTTTGTAAAAAAAATGAATCAGATTTTGGAGTATTACCAACTCACGGCCGGAGCATTTGCAGATAAAATTGGAGTACAAAGATCTAGTATCTCACACCTACTTTCAGGAAGAAACAAACCTAGTTTGGAATTTGTTTTGAAAATAGTTTCTGTATTTCCTGAAGTTGATTTGTATTGGCTTTTACTCAACGAAGGTGTTTTTCCAAAAACCACAACTGAAAATCATTTCGCTCCAAGTCCAACTGCTACAGAAGAAAAGAATTCTGTAAACGAAACGAAAACCAAGCCTTTAATTGATATCAAAACCTTAAATGCGAAATCAACAATAGGAACTACGTCGGCAAAGATTACTCAAATTGTCCTTTTTTACTCAGACGGCACCTTTCAAAGCTTTGACCCTTCTTAACATAAGAAAGCCTCGACCCTATGGCAGAATCGAGACTTTCAGAACCAATAAAACAAACACAAAACTCTTTTTAGAAATTGTTTTCTATGCCTTAATTAACAGGTGTCGTTTTAACCAACTTTAACTTCTAACTGAAAAACTATATAGTAAACTTATTGTTTAACTAAGATGATAAAACCTATTAATTAAAAGCTTTTTACATTTAAAAAATAAATTAATTTCTATATAATGTAAAACACTTCCTAAATCGTTTTATGTAGCTATATACGATGTATTTAAAACTTTGGTTTTAAAAATTCATATTTAATGTTGAGGAGTAAAACTTTTATCAGGAAACTTACCCACTGCATCTTTGAAAAAAGATTCCAAAATTCGTGTATCAGATTCTAAATTACCGGTGGGATAGTAGGGTGCCCCAATTCTAACTTCTTTTTTTGAAAAATCAAAAGCTACCGGAAGTATTGGAACTTTTGCTTTCAGTGCAATATAATAATAACCTGTTCGCCAAGATTTTACTTTTTTTCTTGTTCCTTCCGGTGCAATGGCCAAACGGAATACTTCTCGCTGTTCAAAAAGAGCTGCAATAGCATCAACCTTGTTTTGTCCTCCGGAACGATCAAGTGGTGCTCCCCCAATGCTTCTAAAATAATATCCAAAAGGAAAAAGAAACAATTCTTTTTTGCCTACAAAATTCATTTCCAGTCCAATTATTCCTCGGGTTAATAAACCAATATAGAAATCATGCCAGCTGGTGTGAGGTACAACTATGATAACACACTTTTTTAAAGACGCTTCAAATACTCCGGTTATTTTCCAACCCATGAGCTTGAAAAATAAAAATTCGTAAATCCTTTTCTTCATGTTTCTTATTTTAGTAAAAATACAATTTATCTCTTATTTTTGATAAAAAAAGGGCATGTTTAAAAAGATTATAAGTTACCTATACCCTATTAACTTATACAAAACCACATCTGAAATAAGTAAGACTCTTGAAATTACTTTGGTAAACGGGCAATTGGTTATGGACAGTCAAAACACCAATTACTCCTATGGTAGTTTGCAAAGAATTCTCAGAAAAGGACTTTTGGCTATTGGTGTTGATAAAATTACACCTATGCAACACATTTTAGTTTTAGGAGTTGCGGGAGGAAGTGTGGTAAAAACCTTAACAGAGGAATTTGAATACAAAGGGAAAATAACCGGTGTTGAATATGACGAAGCCGTAATAAATTTGGCAGAGTCCTATTTTCATTTAAACAAAATTCCAAATTTCAACCTTATTCATCATGAGGCCTTTGAATTTGTTCTGAAAACAAAACTCAAGTATGATTTAATAATTATTGATATTTTTCAAGATATTCACATGCCCTCTTTCTTATTTGAAAACTTCTTTCAAGACCGTTTAGTCGATATTCTAAACCCAAATGGGTTTTTATTATTCAATACCATGTTATTGAACACAGCACAAAATGACAGAAACGTGAAATATATAGAACATTTTAAAAATAAGAATTTAGCTGTTTGTACTTTGCCACGAATTGAAGACCACAATGAACTCATTATAGTTTCTAAAAACTAAGCCACGCTTTTCGAGCTCTTTCAAGGTCCTCTGGCGTATCTATGCCAATACCGACATGAGTAGTCTCTACCATTTTAATTTTTTTTCCGTATTCTAAATAACGTAACTGTTCTAATTTTTCTGTTGCTTCCAACAGTTGCATTGGTAAAGTATAAAAATCCATCAAGGCTTTCTTTCGAAACGCATAAACTCCAATATGTTGGTAATAATTCACACCCGTGTTAAGGTCTCGAGGATACGGAATAACCGATCTGGAAAAATAAAGAGCCAGTTGATTTTGATCTACAATAACTTTTACATTATTGGGGTTTTCAATATCTTCTTTTTCTTGAATTTTTCGCATCAACGATGCTAGATCAATATTCATTTCAGTGTCATTCCGAAATACTTTTAACAAAGCCTCTAGAGGCTCTTTTTGAATAAATGGTTCATCGCCTTGAACATTTACTACAACATCTACATCTAAATCCAAAACCGCTTCTGCTATACGATCACTCCCGCTTTCGTGTTCTTTGATACTTTTTATAGCTTTTCCGCCTTGCTTGATTATTTCATTAAAAATCAGATCAGAATCGGTAACCACAAAAACATCGTCAAACAAACCGGTTTGAAGAGCAGCTTCATAGGTGCGGGTAATAACGGTTTTACCACCTAAATCTTGAAGAAGTTTGGCAGGAAAACGAGTTGATGCATATCGGGCAGGAATAACGGCTATAATTTTCATAGGAAACAAAGATAAAGTTCAAAATTATTCAAAATTTTCATCTTTAAACCCAATCAAGTATACTTTTTCTTTGGCACGAGTTAAAGCCGTGTAAAGCCACCTAACATAATCTCTATTTATTCCGTCGGGTAAATACGGTTGTTCAATAAAAACAGTATTCCATTGTCCGCCTTGCGATTTATGACAGGTCATAGCATAGGAAAACTTAACTTGAAGGGCATTAAAAAATTCGTTTTGTTTTACGTTTTGAACTTGTTTGTATTTGGGTTCGTTCTCATAATCTTGAAGTACTTCTTGATACAACAAATTCGATTGTTCGTAGGTTAAAGCCGGAGCTTCGCTTGTTAAAGTATCCAATAGTAAAATGGTTTCAAAAGGCTTCTGATTGGGATAATCAATCATTCGTATTTTCACTTTAGCAAATGAAAATCCGTATAAATTTTGAAATTTAAATATTTCCAATACTTCAACTATATCGCCATTTGCAATAAAATCGGCTTCCTCAGAATCTTTAAGCCAGAAATAATTGTTTTTCACCACCATGAGATAATCTCCTGTGGCCAATTCACTTTCCCGAAACAAAATACGATTTCGAATTTGTTGGTTGTATTGATTAGCTCTTTTATTGGTTCGAACAATAAAAGCGGTCTCTTCTATACCTTTAGAATCATACGATGATTGAATAGCATCTTGTATATCGTAACCTTCAACCAAACGAACAATATCTTTGAAAGGCTTGACATGAAATTTAAACTCATAGATGAACTCATCTTCCAAAAGCAAACGCAAAGCGGTAGCATTTTTGAGAATTCCGGAATTGGCTTCTTGTCGCATAACCTCATCCAATTCCATTTGTAAGACTTCCTTATTGAACTCGTTGGTAAGTGTGTGAGCTTCCAAAGCCGGACTTACATCCAAATTTACCGGGGGTAACTGTGCGGTATCTCCCAGAAACAAAATTTTACAATTTTGACCGGAATATACATACTGAATTAAGTCGTCTAATACAGATACAGTTTCACCATTTTTGGAATCAAAAACCGCATCAGAAATCATGGAACTCTCATCAACAATAAATAGGGTATTCTTGTGTTTATTTATTTGACGAACAAACTGCATACCCCCAGAAGCGTTTTTTTTGGGAAAATAGATTTTTTTATGAATGGTAAATGCCGGTTTTCCGGAATAGTTGGCTATTACTTTGGCCGCTCTTCCGGTAGGGGCCAACAGTACATACTTTTTGGAAATTGAAACAAGATTGGTTACTAAATTTGAAATTACGGTAGTTTTTCCGGTTCCGGCATAACCTTTAAGTATAAAAATGGTATTATTTTCTTGATTTGTGACAAAATCGGCTACTTTTTGAAAAAAAAGAGTTTGTTTTAAAGTAGGTTCAAATTGGAATGATTTTTGTAAAATACTGTAAAACAAAGCTGAATTCATCTGACGAAGATTAACAAATTATAAAATTTCAAATATACTGATGAATTTTGTGGGAAATGCTTTTGAGAAAAAAAAAAAATTGTAGATTTGCCTTAAACTGAAATTTAATAAAAATAAAGATGATTACACTAATAATTATTGTTGTATTACTTGCATTGGCCATATTTGGTTTGGTAAAATTGATTGACAAGTTCATCAATCCCAAATTTAAACCTGTACTTTCCATTCTCTTATGGGGAATTACAGTTTTGTTTGGATACCTTATTTATCAATCCATCCAAGCTCCTATTGAATTTGACAAACTAAAAGAAAAACGTTTTCAGGTTGCTGTAAATAAAATGTTGGATATTAAAGCCGTTCAAATGGCTTTCAAATCTATTAATGGTCGTTATACTGATAATTTAGATACATTAATCAACTTTATTGAAAATGAAAAGTTCACAATTATAGAGCGTAAAGATACTTCGGTAATTGATGTTGAAAAAAACAGAGCATTTGGTCTTACAGTAGATGCAAAGGGAACCGGAGGTTATTTTAAGGATATTGTTGTTACCAAAGAATTAGGAAAAGTAAGCATCAAAGATTCGCTTTTTAAAGATTCTGACCGTTACAAAAGATTAAATGTGGTAAAAATTGGTGATATTGTAGCTAAAATTGATATGAAAGCCGGATTTATTAAAAGAGATGATCTAAAAATTCCTGTTTTTGAAGCTAAATTAGAAAAAGCCACTTTACTAACCGATCAAGACCCAAATTTGGTTGAAAAAGAAAAAAAGGTAGTATCTGTAGAAGGTATTAACGGGGAAATGATTATCTTAGGATCTATGGAAGAAGTAAATCTTTCTGGTAACTGGCCCAAAAAATATGGAAATAACGAGTAAAAGTATTACCGATAAATGTTATAAAAGTTTGTCCATTCAGGTTGCACTGGATGGGCTTTCTTTTTGTTCACGTAACACTTTATCCAACGAAATCATTACTTTCAAGAAAATTGATTTTAACTCCTATCCTTCTTCTTTTTCCATAGAAAATGCATTATGGAAAACCTTGTTAGATCATAAAGAACTAACATCTATATATGATGAGATTGTTGTTTTGCACGAAAACAATCTCAATACTTTTGTTCCTTCGGCATTGTTTGATGAAGAATATAAAGGAAGTTATTTACAATACAATACCAAAGTTTTTGAAACCGATTTTTTTACCTTTGACACATTAAAAAAACAAGAAATGGTAAATGTTTATGTGCCTTATGTAAACATTACCAATTATTTGATAGATCAATACGGTACCTTTGAATACCATCATTATTCCAGTATTTTAGTTACCAAATTACTAGAGCGAACCAAAAATGACGAATCCCAACAAATGTTTGTTCATGTGGCTTCCAGTCACTTTGAAATAGTAGTGATTCAAAATCAGAAACTTCTGCTGTACAATTCTTTTGAATATCAAAACGCAGAAGATTTTATCTATTACATTCTTTTTACAGCTGAGCAATTGCACTTGAATCCTGAATCCTTCAAATTACACTTACTTGGAGATTGTTCAATTGAAAGTTTGCTCTATCAAAAAGCATATCAATATGTAAGAAACACGTCTTTACTCGATGTTTCTGAACTTCAAAAAACAAACTCTTTTTCCGAACAGGAAAACAGAACCCATTTTATACTCTTTAGCTCGTGAGAATCATATCCGGAAAATACAAAGGTCGTCGTTTATCTCCTCCCAAAAACCTACCGGTTCGTCCTACAACAGACATGAGTAAAGAAGCGTTGTTTAACATACTAAACAATCATTTTAATTTTGTAGAACTACGGGTTTTAGACTTGTTTTCCGGTACCGGAAATATTAGTTTCGAATTTGCCTCTCGGGGAAGCGAACCCATTACGGCGGTTGATGCAAACTATGGCTGTGTCTCTTTTATAAAAAAAACAGCTTCAGAGTTTGACTTTGATATCACGGCTTTAAAAAGTGATGTGTTTTCATTTTTAGAAAAATCTAAAGGTGAGTATGATATCATTTTTGCCGATCCACCCTATGACATGAAACCCTCTGATTTTGAAAAAATTGTAAATACAGTATTTTCAAACCAATTATTAGCACCTGAGGGAATGCTTATTGTTGAACATTCGAAACATACCCAAATGCATCATTTGAGTCATTTCTCTTTTCAAAAAAACTATGGTGGGTCTTGCTTTTCTTTTTATGAGTGGTCCCATTCTGAAAATCCGGAGCAAGATGTCTAGATTAATAATGGGATTATTTATTTGTTTTGTATTTTCTTGTACGGTTCCCAGATACAATTCAATTGCTCATACAAGTTTGTATGACCTATCCCTTCAAAAGGGCAAATGGTTTGTAAATTATGTAGCAATTGATGGAAAACCTTGGAATGAATTCTCAGATTATACCGAAAATGAACTCAAAAAATGTTTAAACGATTCCCTTTTTAAATCCTATGGTTCCAAAAACGCTATTTATGCTATTCCGGAATTGAATTCCAATAATTATAAAGGCTATACTTCTCTTTTAAGAGTTTCAAAAACTGTAGATTATTTGATTCAAATAAGTGGAAAAATTGAGTCTGATAATGTTAGTGCTTTGAATATAAACCCCAATCCACACCATTCAATTTCTGTTGTTTCTGTCACTTTAACCGCCTATGAAGTTCAAACAGACCATATCATATATTCTGAAACGGTAAGCGGCTCTATCGATTTAGAACACAACAAAGAAGACGTTGTCTTTGCAAAGTCAACTCAATCTATGTTGAAAAAATGTTTGGAAAAAGCATTGCAAAAATTCAAACGCAATGGTGGATGTAATTAAAAAAGCAGACCTGTAAGCCGGATTCTGTATTTGCCTAAAACAAATCCTTATCATTTATCTGGTCGCGTTGTTACCAACGAGATCTAGCTGCCTACCCTTCAACATCGGACGAGTAGCCCTTATCCGAAAACCGGAACGTTGATATACATGGCATTTCACCGCATAGAGTTTACCTGATTTCACTACAGCCTAACTGTACATCCTTTCTGTTGCACTGGTCCTCATTCGATTTAACGAACGGACGGGCGTTACCCGTTATGCTACTCTTTGGTGTCCGGACTTTCCTCCTTCGCATAAAGCGAAAGCGATAAGGCGGTCTGCGGTGCAAAAGTAACTTTTATAAATTAGATTTCAGAAGAATCGAATATCTAAATGAAAAAAATAACTTTGTACTTCTAAAGATACCTTATGAATATCAAGTTAATCGCTATTGGCAAAACAGACGACAAAAATCTTCAATCCTTAATAGATACATACGTTAAGCGATTATCTCATTATATAAAATTTGAATTGGAAATTATTCCCGACCTAAAGAATGTGAAAAATTTATCCGAAATTCAGCAAAAAGAAAAAGAAGGCGAACAGATTTTGTCAAGAGTTAACCCTACAGATTTTGTAGTACTTTTAGACGAAAACGGAAAAAGTTATAGCAGCCTCTCTTTTGCAAACGAACTTCAAAAAAAAATGAATGCCGGTATCAAAACCCTAGTATTTGTAATTGGCGGTCCCTACGGATTTTCGGATAATGTATATCAAAAAGCCCAACAAAAAATAGCTTTATCACAAATGACTTTTTCACACCAAATGGTACGTCTTTTTTTCGTAGAACAAGTTTACCGTGGTTTTACTATCTTACGAAACGAGCCTTATCATCATCAATAATAGAAAAATACAATTTTACAATGTACAGTCGCAATTTTGAATTTTGGTATTGTCGTAAATAAAATGAACCGGTGCAATTGTAATTCTCTCATTTTCTATGGATTGTAAAGCTATAATTTGAGCTAAATACGTATCAAATGAAAGACGCTCATCAAAATTCAAATAAATTAGAATTGGCTTTTCAGAATTTGAAAATGTGGTATACTCTTTAAGAAAATCGAGTAACTCAGAAGGCTCGACTTCATTACCATCTACAGTAATTTTATTTTTATTTTTAAAATTTACCGAAAAAGTATTGAAGTGAATGTGATAATCCGGATTCTCTTTGACATACGATGTAGAAAAATAAGAATTGTATGTAAAACTGGTTTTCGTAAAAGGAATAAATGCTAATTTTCCTTGAATACTATCGGTGTAAGAAAAATAGTTTTGGGCGTTTTCATTCGTATGAAACTGAGCCTTTTTTCTTTTGTCTTGAAGTGCCACAATTTCGGGTATAACCTTTTGTAATGGCAAGCGTTTATCCACATGAAAAATCCAATTTGTGGTTCCAATGGTGTTTTTTCGATTCACATCAGCAATTGTATCTTTGGCAGAGGATTCAAAAAAAATATACACAGGTGTGTGATCTACAACTGTAGAATCTATCGTGCGATTTGATTTTACCAGTTGGACTTCTTTTTGACACGAAAAGCAGATGGAAATTAGGAATAACAAGTGTAATTTTTTCATTCTTAAAATTGCATTTGAGTAAATAGTTGGATACATTCTTTCGCTTCTTTGACATCATGAACACGTAGTATAGATGCTCCTTGTAATAAAGCTAACATGTGCAAAGCCGTAGTGCCATTGAGTGCTTCTTGGGCTGATATATTCAAGGTTTTATATATCATAGACTTTCGAGAAATACCCACTAACAAGGGTAAAGAAAGCGTTTTAAAAAGGTTCAATTTCTGAAGCAACTCAAAGTTTTGCGTGGTATTTTTTGAAAATCCAAAACCGGGATCTACTATCAAATCGTTAATACCATAACTTCGGGCCATTGCAACTCTTTCTGAAAAATAAAACAAAATTTCTTGAATTAAATTGTCGTAATCTGTATGCTGAATCATAGTTTGAGGTGTTCCACGCATGTGCATCATAATGTAAGGCACTTGATAATGAGCCACCGTTTTCATCATTTCTGTATCTAAATTTCCCGAAGAGATATCATTTACTATAGAAACTCCTTCTTCCAAACCCAAACGGGCCACAGCACTTCTAAAGGTGTCTACAGAAATACAAAGTTGTGGAAACTCTTTAACCACCGCTTTTAAAATCGGTTTTAAGCGATCTATCTCCTCCTTTTCCGTTACAAATGCGGCATTGGGTTTACTGGAATAGGCTCCGAGATCTAAAATATCAATACCCTCCTCAAGCCATTGACTTACCTTGTTTAGAGCAACTTTTATCGAATTGTTTTTCCCTCCATCAAAAAAAGAATCAGGTGTACAATTGAGTATTCCCATAACTTTTGGGGAAGACAAATCCATTAAAGTACCTTTACAATTGATGAGCATATCTTAAAAAAAGAATTTAAAGTAGCTTAAACTTATTCTGAAAATTGTATTTTTGAAAAACATTACAAATATAATCCAATAATGAATACTACTTCTCAAGAATATGATAAAGTTATAGATGCCTGCCGATTGCTTTACAGTAAAAAAATGAAAGACTACGGAAGTGCTTGGCGGATTTTAAGATTACCCTCCTTGACAGATCAAATTTACATAAAGGCCCAAAGAATTCGAAGCCTTCAACAAAATGAAGTACGTAAAATAGATGAAGACGAAACTTCAGAATTTATAGGGATTATCAATTATTCGGTTATGGCATTAATCCAATTGGAATTGGGTGTTGTTGATCAACCCGATTTGAATCTGGAAGAAGCTCAAAAACGATACGATCAAAAAATTAGCGAAACCAAATTGTTAATGGAAAACAAAAATCACGATTACGGTGAAGCATGGAGAGATATGAGAGTTAGCTCTTTAACCGATTTGATTTTACAAAAAATTTTACGCGTAAAACAAATTGAAAATAATAAAGGTAAAACATTGGTGTCTGAAGGTATCGATGCAAATTACCAAGATATGATAAATTACGCCGTTTTTGCTTTAATTCATTTAGGATTACATACCAAATAACCAAAACTAAAAATCATGAAACTCATTACGCATATTGCTCGAATTCTCGTTGGCCTTTTGTTTATTTTTTCAGGTTTAATCAAACTAAACGACCCCGTAGGGTTTTCTTTTAAATTGGAAGAATACTTCTCAGAAGGAGTTCTAAATTTCCCCTCACTAGTCCCATTGGCCTTACTCATTGCTGTGGTTGTGGTAATCTTTGAAGTAGTTTTAGGTATTATGCTTCTCATAGGATTCAAACCCAAATTTACAATTTGGAGCCTTTTGGCTATGATTGTCTTTTTTACATTCCTAACCTTTTACTCGGCCTATTTTAATAAAGTAACAGATTGTGGTTGTTTTGGAGATGCTTTAAAACTAACACCTTGGGAGTCGTTTACCAAAGATGTTATTTTATTGGTCTTAATCTTAATTTTAGTCCTAAATATCAAATACGTTCAACCTATCTTTGGAAAATCAGCCCAAAACCTAACCGTTTTATTTGCCTATATAGCATGTTTATTTATAGCTTATCAAGTTTTAATGCATTTACCATACATCGATTTTAGAGCTTATGCCGTGGGTACCAATATTCAAAAAGGCATGGAAATTCCGGAAGGTGCACCAATGTCTGAATACGAAATGATTTTTATTTACAAAGTTAATGGCGTTGATACCGAATTCAGTCAAGCTGATGTGATGGCAAACAAAGTACCGGAAACTGCTGAATTTGTAGATCGAAAAGATAAGCTCATCAAACAAGGTTACATCCCTCCTATTCATGATTTTACCATTGAACTCAATGGAAACAATTATGCAGATGAAATTTTGAACGAACCCAAAGTGGTTTTATTAATTGCTTACAACTTAGATAAAGCAAGCGATGAAGGTCTAAGTAAATTGGAAGAATTTAGTCAAAAAGCCAGTCAAAAAGGATACACCGTTATTGGGATGACTGCTTCTGATGAAGAAACCATTCAAACGTTTAAAAAGAAATACCAATTTTCCTTTGATTTTTATTTTTGCGATGCTACCACTCTAAAAACAATAGAAAGAGCTAATCCAAGTATTGTAGTATTAGAAAAAGGAACAATTGTTGACAAAAAACACTACAACGACATCGATAAGGTTAAACTTAAGTAACATGAAAACGGTACTTAATTTTGGTAAAGTAATTGCCCTTATGTATATGGTGTATGTAGGTTACTTTCTTCTAATTGAAACTACAAATACTAGTTTAATTTCAAAAACCGTAGCTCAAATTGGCGGTCTAGTAATTTGGCTAATATTAGGAGGTGGAATTATAGCCAAACTGACACTTTACTCAAAAAAACACAACTAATTTGTTGCGATACATACTACATAGAATAGGCTATGCTCTACTCACGCTTTTGGGAGTAGTAGCCGTAGTTTTTGTATTATTCAATATTTTGCCCGGAGACCCGGCTCGTATGATGTTGGATCAAAATGAAAATTCGGAACAATTACTACTTATCAAAAAAAAGTATGGTTTTGACAAGCCTCTTTCTACTCAATTTGCTTATTATGTTAATGACTTATCTCCTATTTCATGGCACAATACTCAAAAAGAAGACTACACCTATTTGAGTGAAGATAAATACAATTACATGCCCTTATTTACAATTTCTGAAATAAAATGCGTTGTCAAAACTCCATATCTAAGAGAAAGTTTTCAAAAAAGCGGTAAAAAAGTAACTACTATTATAGGTAATACGTTGCCCAATACTATACTATTAGCCCTACTGGCAATAATGATTGCTATACTTTTTGGAGTATTTTTAGGAATTGTTTCTGCAATTTATAAAGACTCTATCTTAGATCGATTGATTGCTCTTTTAAGCACTTTAGGCATGAGTATTCCGTCTTTTTTTAGTGCCATTCTTGTGGCTTGGCTTGTTGGTTTTGTTTGGCATAAATACACCGGTTTTAACATGACGGGGAGTCTGTATGAAGTTGACGATTTTGGAAATGGAAAATACATCCAATTGAAAAATGTGGTCTTACCTGCTTTTGTTTTGGGAATTAGACCTTTGGGTGTAGTTATACAGCTAATGCGAAACTCTCTCTTAGAAACCTTTACTCAGGATTACATTCGAACTGCAAAAGCGAAAGGACTAAATAAGTACCAAATCATTACAAGACATGCCTTAAAAAACTCTTTAAATCCAGTTGTAACTGCCTTATCCGGTTGGTTTGCGTCAATGCTTGCCGGTGCCGTATTTGTAGAATATATATTTGGCTGGAACGGACTTGGTAAAGAAATCGTAGAAGCTCTCAATAACTTAGATTTACCTGTGATCATGGGTTCAGTTTTAGTTATTGCCACACTTTTCGTTTTAATAAACAGCATTGTAGATCTAATCTATGCCTATTTGGATCCCAAAATTCGATTAAACTAAATCGATTGCGAACATAATTAGCAGTTTTTTAGGATTAGGTTCTAATTGTTATCGTAAATTTGTGTTTAAAAATTTTTATAATGAAAAAAATTCTCTTCTCAATTTGCTTAGCTTTTGGCTTCTTCTCATGTTCAAAAGCACAAAAAACTGAATTTACTTCTGAGGCACTCGCCGATAAAATGCTTACTACAGATGGAATAGAATTAACCTTTGAGGCTATACTAAAAAAATATGAAGGTAAAACGGTACTCATTGATGTTTGGGCTTCTTGGTGTCCGGATTGTATTAAAGGTATGCCCAAAGTAGAAAACCTTCAAAAAGCCTATCCCGATGTAGTATATTTGTTCCTATCTTATGACAAAACACCCGAAAGTTGGGCTAAAGGTATTGAAAAATACCAAGTTAAAGGAGAACACTATTTAATTTTATCCAAATGGAAAGGAGGAACCTTTAGTAATTCTATTGATTTGGATTGGATTCCTCGTTATATGGTTTTGGATAAAACCGGAAAAATAAAATTATATAAAGCTATTGAAGCTGACGACGAAAAAATAATATCTACCCTAAACCAATTAAAATGAGACAAAAAATAGTTGCCGGAAACTGGAAAATGCACAAAAATGCAGAAGAAACCGAAGATCTTTTAAACGAATTAATTGCTAAAATACCCACCGATATTTCTCAAAGAGTTATTGTGGCTCCTACCTTCGTAAACTTAGCTGCTGCTGCAGATCATTTAGAATTTACACCGTTGGAAGTTGCTGCTCAAAATATGCATCAAGCAGAAGGGGGTGCGTTTACAGGTGAAATATCGGCTGCCATGTTGGAAAGTGTAGGTGTAAAAATTGTTATTTTGGGTCATTCAGAACGAAGAGCCTATTTTCATGAAACCGATGCTTTACTTGCATCAAAAGTTGATACAGCATTAAAGCATGAAATGGAGGTAATATTTTGTTTTGGTGAAGAATTAAAAGACCGTCAAGCGGGTCAACATTTTAATGTGGTTCATCACCAATTAAAGGATGCGTTATTTCATTTAAATGAAAACGATTGGAAAAATATTATTTTAGCCTACGAACCCGTTTGGGCTATCGGAACCGGAGAAACTGCTACACCTGAACAAGCCCAAGAAATGCATGCTTTTATTCGTGAAACATTAAGTCATAAATACGGTCAAAATCTTGCTGATTCTGTTTCTATTCTTTATGGAGGTAGTGTAAAACCGGAGAATGCTGCCGAAATTTTCTCGAAACCCGATGTGGATGGGGGGTTAATTGGAGGTGCTGCATTAAAAAGTGACGATTTTACGGCTATTGTAATGGCAATATAAAACAATACTTAAAATAAAAAAAGGCGACTCTTTTGAGTCGCCTTTTTTTATCCATCATTCATAGAGATTAAAAACTCTTCATTATTTCGGGTCTTTTTAAATCGGTCGTTTATAAAATCCATAGCTTCAACCGGATTCATATCGGCAAGATATTTACGCATGATCCACATTCTTTGAATGGTATTTTCATCTTGCAATAAATCATCTCTACGGGTACTTGAAGAGGTTAAATCAATAGCCGGGAAAATTCGTTTATTAGAAATCTTACGATCTAATTGTAATTCCATGTTACCGGTACCTTTAAATTCTTCAAAAATAACTTCATCCATTTTTGAACCAGTTTCGGTAAGTGCTGTAGCTATAATACTCAAAGAACCTCCGTTTTCAATATTTCGGGCGGCTCCAAAAAAACGTTTTGGTTTTTGAAGTGCATTGGCATCAACACCTCCGCTCAATACTTTACCAGAGGCAGGTTGTACAGTGTTGTAGGCTCTTGCCAATCGGGTTATAGAATCTAATAGTATTACTACATCGTGTCCGCACTCTACCAAACGTTTTGCTTTCTCCAAAACAATATTGGCTACTTTTACATGTCGGTCGGCGGGTTCATCAAAAGTAGAAGCAATAACTTCACCTCTTACATTTCGCTGCATATCGGTTACTTCTTCCGGACGCTCATCTATCAGTAAAACGATAAGGTAAACTTCTGGATGGTTGGCAGCAATGGTATTTGCAATGTCTTTAAGAAGCATGGTTTTACCGGTTTTGGGTTGAGCCACAATCATAGCTCTTTGCCCTTTACCGATGGGTGAAAACAAATCTATAATACGGGTTGAAACTGTGGCTTGTTTTTCGGCCAATTTGAATTTTTCTTGAGGAAAAACAGGAGTCAAATGTTCAAATGAAACACGATCTCTTACCACTTGAGGATCATGTCCGTTAATTTTCAAAACTTTAACCAAAGGGAAAAATTTTTCACCTTCCTTGGGAGGGCGAACCACACCTTTTACTGTATCTCCGGTTTTTAAACCGAATAATCTAATTTGAGAAGTGGATAGGTAAATATCATCTGGAGATGCCAAGTAATTGTAATCTGAGGATCGAAGGAATCCATAACCATCAGGCATCATTTCGAGCACACCTTCGCTCTCGATAATACCGTCAAATTCATAATCGGCATCTCTATAATTGTTCTTTTTACTTTTAAAATTGGGGTTCTGATTGCCGTTTCCGTTATTTCCATTGGGATGATTTCCTTTTTGAAAATTATGATGTTGGGGTTTTGAGGTTTGCGGCTCAGTGGAAGAAGGAGTTTCTAATTCTGGTGTTGGAGCTGTTTCTGAAGTAGTATTAGGAGCTTCTATAGATTCTTCATTTTTCGAATTATCTTGAACCCTCTCCTTTTTAAAACCCTTTTTATCAAATTTATTCTTGGTGAATTTTGAAACTTTTGAAGCCACCTCTGGAGACTTTTCGGGTTGTTCATCTAGGATATCTTCTTGAAGTACCTTGGGTTCTAGAACTTCCGGTTGAGAAAATAAAGTCACATCGGGATTGTTATCTTTGGGCTTGCCAACAATTCGAACTCTTTTGGATTTACTTTTATCTGGCGTTTCACTGGAATTATTTTCTGGAATGGCTTGTTGAGCTTCCAATATCTTTTGGATTAATTCGTCTTTTTTAACGCCGTGGTATTTTATGGTTTTTGCTAATTTAGCAATTTCCTGAAGCTCAGAAAGCTTCATTTCTTTTAAGGCAGAAATTTCAAACATGAATGTTCTTGGTGATTAAATTGATTTGGAATAAATGCAATGAAATGTAGTTAAAATTTGGTCTGTTAAGTGAAGTAAAAACAGATTTATACTGCAATATTACAAATATTTTTTTAGCAAACAATAGCAATTTATTAAAAAAGAAAATATATTTTTGCGGATACAATAATTGAGTAATGATTCAACGCATTCAGACTTTGTATTTTTTAGGTGCATTTATATCATCCGGAATATTATCTTTTGTTTTTCCGTTGTGGTATGATGATAATGAATTACCCGTTTATTTTCAATCGGACTTAGCCTTTTCAATACTTTTTGGATTTAGTGCTATTTTATCCATATTGGCTATTTATTCGTATAAAAAGAGACAACAACAATTTGTTGTAGGTCGTCTTAATATCTTATTGAATTTAATTTTATTAGTATTATTTATATTGTATGCCCCAAAATTATCTGGAGATCCAATGGTATCTGAGAAAGGTATTGGGCTAGTTCTTCCTCTTGTTTCTATCGTATTTTTAGCGTTAGCCAATTTCGCTGTAAAGAGAGATGAAAAGCTTGTAAAATCGGCAGGCAGATTACGTAAATAATACAGTAAACTTAGTTTATCTTAGTGCGTTAAAAATCCGAACCTCAACGTTCGGATTTTTTTGTACAATAAAACTTCTAAAAATGTTAAATTCAAATTAATTTTTTTACATTTGAAATACGAATCCTTCATTATTTGATTGCCCATTATGCCAAAAACGATAAAAATACACCTTGCTGATGACCATAAAGTTCTTATTGATGGTATGTTAGCCGTATTAAACATGCATTCCAAATTTGAAGTAATTGGATTTTCACTAGACGGTTCCACTTTGGTTGAAACCGTTAAAAAAAATGGAGCAGATATTTTAATTATGGATATCAATATGCCTCACAAAGACGGAATTGAAGTTTTAAAACAATTTTCTCAAGAAGGTTATACTTGTAAAGTTATAGTGTTATCCAGTTATGATGATTTGAAACTAATAAAAGAAGTTTTAAAATTGGGTGCCAGCGGCTATTTATCTAAACAATGTGCCGGTGAAAGTATTATTGAAGCCATTGAAGAAGTAGCACAAGGAAAAGAATATTTTTCAAAAAATATTCAGGAAAAAATATTCGGTTCTTTTTCAGGTCACACCATCGAAAATCAAAATAATGAAGCCGTTATCAATTCGATGCTTACAGATCGAGAAATAGAAATTCTTAAATTAATTTCTTTAGAATATAGTGGAAAAGAAATAGGTGAAGAGCTATTTATTAGTAGCAACACCGTAGAAACCCATCGAAAAAATCTTATCCGAAAATTGAACGTTAAAAATACTATTGGACTCGTAAAATATGCAATAAAAAATAATATCATAAAAAATTAATTTATGGAACTATTAGGATCTTACAGCATTTCTCGTTTAACAACAGATACCTATAATTTGAGTTACAACATTCCCGTAAATTGTGAAACAAGTGTAAAACAAAATGATGATTTATTCGAAATTTTTATCACTTTGAAAGAAAATGAAACTCAACCCTCTGTAGTTTTTTTTACTGAAACAACAATTTGTACAGCCTACAATAACCTTATTTACATTGAATTTCACCAACAAGATTTAAGCAACAATGCTAACGGAAATTCGCTAAAAAAACCAACCATTCGAATTGATGTTAATGGTTAGATTTTACACTGTTTTATTTTTTTTATTTATTTTCTTTTGGGGAAAAGCTAATGTTTTAACCCAATTTGACTCTATTGAATATTATTCAGATCAAAAAGAATTTATAAAAGGAATAAATTATGCTAAAAATCTTTCTGACAAACTATTAAAAGCCAAAAAGTATACTGAATATTGTAAAGTTTCGGTAAGAAAATCCAAATTGTATGGTTCTCTTAATGATAATGAACGGTCATTGTCTGTTTTATTTAATGCCCTTGCCCTAGCCGAAAAACACAAACTTAATTGCAAATCGGAAATAATAGAACAATTAGGCACCCGATATTCTTTGATAAAAGACATCAATAAATCCTTTAAATATTACTTCAAAGCGAAATACCATGCGTTAAAAGAAAAGGATACCTCTACCCTTATTCATGTTTATCATAATCTTTTTCGATTGTACACCGATACCCATTTGGATAGTGCAAAAATTTACATGAAAAAAAAGTTTGAATTGGATAAAAAAACCAATAATGTAAAAGGAATATGCTTTAGTTACAACAATCACTTTGTATATTACACCTTGATTGGCGAACCCAAAACGGCCAAAATCTATTTAGACAGCACATACAATTTAGCAATAAAAAACAAAATAACTCCTTCAATCATAACTGTACTGAGCAACCTTGGATACTATTACATGGAACATGAAGGAAATTTCAAAAAAGGAGCCGAAACGTTTGAAAAAATAAGAAAGGAATATGAAAAAGAATTAACCAATTACGATCAAGTTGGTTTTTGTTTAAATCTTGTATATGCCTATGAGCAATTGGGCGATTACCGTAGAGCCAATATGTACAATACCATGGCTTTTGAATACAACAATGAATTAAGTAAACAAGCTCTTAGTGATAAAACCCGTGAAATTGAAACGAAATATCAAATTGATAAAGTAGAACAACAATATGAGGAAAAATCAAAGCTATTGGAAGAAAAACAAAATAGAAACAAAAAAATCATTTTCATTTTTATAGCCCTCTTTTGTTTTAGTTTGATTTTATTTTACTTCTTTTATCAGAACTTACAATTAAAACAACGCAACAAGATTAAAGAATTAGATAGTGAAATTCAAGAAAACATCATTAATGCATCCATAGATGGACAGGAAACTGAGCGTAAAAAATTGGCCGAAATATTGCATGACAACATCAGTGCTTTACTCTCATCGGCCGGATTGCATGTTTCTGCCTTTTTAGTTGGTAAAGATAATGTGCCGGAAGAATTGGTCAAGGCTCGTTCTTTACTTAAAGAAGCACACGATAAAGTAAGAGATTTATCTCATGAATTGGTCCCTCCGGTACTTTCAAAACTCGGATTATTTTATGCTACACAAGACCTATGTGAAAAAAATTCGAATTCGATAATTCAATTTAATTTTACCAATTTTGGTAGCATCCATAAAAGATACCCGGAAGAATTTGAAAGTAAAGTTTATTTTATCATTTCTGAACTTATCAATAATATTGTCAAACACAGTGAAGCTACGTTAGGCTATGTAACTCTGGAAGAAAGAAACAATCAATTGATTTTAAATATTGAAGACAACGGTAAAGGATTTGATGTAAACAAATATACGAGTGACGGGTTTGGACTTACTCAAATAAAAGCACGAGTTAAAAATTTAAAGGGTAAAATTACGATAAATTCCAAATTAGGTGCGGGTACTTTACTTTATATCAAGTTGCCTATCCCAGAAAATTAAATTTTCTTTTCAAATTCAATAACTTCCAAATTTTCAATAGACTTACCCCTAATTTCAAAACGCAGCATTGTTCGAACCTGATGAAATCCGCTTATCCCTGCAGCACCGGGATTCATATGAAGCAAATGCAATTGCTTATCGTATTGAACTTTCAAAATGTGTGAATGCCCACAAATAAAAAGATTAGGTGTATTATTTTGTAGTTCTTCATGAATCGACATCGAATACTTCCCCGGATAACCACCTATATGAGTTATTAGCACATCAACATCTTCACATAAAAAACGATTATGCGACGGAAATTCCAGTCTGGCATGAGCATTATCTATATTTCCGTAAACGGCTCGTAAGGGTTTGATTTTTTTTATTTCATCGGTTACAATCAAATCGCCTATATCTCCGGCATGCCAAACTTCGTCTGCCTGACGAACATATTTTAAAACCTTTTCATCAATAAAACCATGAGTGTCGGAAAGAAGTAAAATTTTTTTCAATGGATGAGAAATATAATATGGGATGATAAAAATTCAAAATTAACCTCTTTTAATCAATCCTGAAAAGTTTAACGTAAAATTATATTCTTCCTAAATTTGTACCCATTGCATTTCGATTATATTTGTATTTACATTATGAGGTATTTTATAAAACTGGCATACAACGGAACCCCCTATCATGGTTGGCAATCTCAACCCAATGCCTCGACAGTTCAGGAAACTTTAGAAAAAGCTTTAACACTGCTTTTTAAAACTAAAATTGAAATTGTTGGAGCTGGTAGAACCGATGCCGGAGTGCATGCCAAATGCATGTTTGCTCATTTTGATTTTGTTGAATCTATTGACAAATTATATTGGATACCCAAACTTAATTCGTTTTTGCCTAAAGAGATCGTTATTTACGATATAATTCAGGTTCATGATGAAGCTCATGCCAGATTTGATGCAAATCAAAGAACCTATGAGTATCATATTCATACGTTTAAAGATCCATTTTATAAAGATTTAAGTTGGTATCATGCTCTACCCTTGGATGTAGAAAAAATGAATGAAGCAAGTAAAATTCTAATGGAGTATACCGATTTTGAATGCTTTTCTAAAACTCATACAGATGTTTTTACTTTTAATTGCAAGATTACTGGAGCCTTTTGGACGCTAAAATCCAATCAAATCATTTTTACTATATCAGCCGATAGATTTTTAAGAAACATGGTTCGAGCCATCGTAGGAACTTTAATTCAAATTGGTTTAGGAAAAAGTGAGGTTCAACATTTGCGTCACATTATTGAAAGTAAAAAAAGAAGTCTGGCCGGTTTTTCTGTTCCGGCCCATGGCCTCTACTTAACCGATATTAAATACCCCTATCTATAAGCCTTATACAAGAAATGAAAGCATTTGACCTCAAACTTTTTAAACGCATTTTACTTTATTCACAACCCTATCGTTGGCGATTCAATGGAGTTGTAGTATGGGCTATCTCGCTTTCAGTTTTTGCGGCTCTTCGCCCATATCTGCTAAAACAAACGGTAGACCACTACATAAAACTTAAAGACAATCACGGACTTCTGCTGTATATAACCCTTATGGGAATTATTCTACTCATGGAAGTGGTATCACAATTTTATTTTGTCTATTGGGCAAACTGGCTGGGTCAAGATATAGTAAAAGATGTTCGAAATCAATTATTCAATCATGTTTCAAAATTTAAAATGAAATATTTTGATCATTCACCGGTTGGACAAATGGTTACCCGAACGGTTTCTGATATGGAATCTATATCTCGCATCTTTAGTCAAGGATTATTTATGATTATAAGCGATTTAATGAAAATGATTGCGGTAATCATTGTCATGTTTTTTATGAATTGGAAACTCTCTTGGATTGCCATTTTAGCCATGCCCATTCTGGTTTATGCCACACGTGTTTTTCAAATCAAAATGAAATCGGCTTTTGAAGAAGTTCGAACTCAAATTGCAAACCTTAATACGTTTGTTCAAGAAAGGTTAACCGGAATGAAAATCGTTCAATTGTTTTCCAGAGAAAAAATTGAATATGAAAAATTCAAAGAAATCAATCAAAAACACAACAAAGCCTGGATACGCACAGTATGGTATAACTCTATATTTTTTCCTATAGCTGATATTATTTCATCGGTAACACTTGGTCTTATTGTTTTTTATGGTGGACTCAATCTTATTGAAGGCAATACAACTACTACCGTAGGTGATTTAGTTACCTATACCATGCTCATTGGGATGCTATTTAATCCATTGAGACAAATTGCAGATAAGTTTAATGAGCTTCAAATGGGAATGATTGCCGCAAATCGGGTATTCACCATTTTGGATTTAAAAGACCAAATACAATCCGAGGGCTCTGTTACTGCCCCCCATTTTAAAGGTCAAATTGTTTTTGAAAATGTTCGGTTCAGTTACATCGAAGGAGAAGAAGTAATTAAAGGAATGGATTTAACTATAAATCCGGGAGAAACTGTAGCTATTGTGGGGGCCACGGGAGCCGGAAAATCAACCATTATCAATTTGCTCAATCGTTTTTATGATATTCAAAGTGGTTCTATATCTATTGACAATCAAAACATTAATACCTTCACATTAAATAGCTTACGAAAACAAATTGCTGTTGTATTACAAGACGTTTTTTTATTTGCCGACACAATTCTTAATAATATAACATTAAATAATCCCAATATCACAAGAGAAGAAGTAATTCTGGCTGCAAAAAAAATTGGAGTTCACGATTTTATAATGAGTCTCCCTAATGGATACGATTACAATGTGAAAGAGCGTGGAGTAATGTTGTCGTCCGGACAAAGACAATTGATAGCCTTTTTAAGAGCCTATGTAAGTAATCCGAGTATATTGATTCTTGATGAAGCTACCTCTTCGATAGACACCTATTCAGAAGAACTCATACAAAAAGCTACCGAAAAAATTACAGCAAATCGTACCTCAATAGTTATTGCACATCGATTAGCAACTGTAGTAAATGCTGATAAAATTATAGTCATGGAAAAAGGAAAAATTGTTGAACAAGGAAACCATACTACATTATTATCTATTGAAAACGGTTACTATAAAAATTTATACGATTCCCAATTTTTAGAATTCCATTAATTTGTTATTAGATTTTTGACAAAATAATAAAGCGATGAAACTTTCTAAAAAGAGATTAAATCCTTATTTTCGCACTTTATAAAAAAGCAAATCATTTATATTATGAAATACGATATCATTGTTTTAGGTAGTGGTCCCGGTGGTTATGTAACAGCCATTAGAGCTTCACAATTAGGCTTTAAAGTTGCCGTAATTGAAAAAGAAAACTTAGGTGGAGTTTGTTTGAATTGGGGATGTATCCCAACCAAAGCCCTTCTAAAATCAGCTCAAGTTTTCGAATACTTGAAACATGCATCAGATTATGGATTAACGGTAAAAGAATTTGATAAAGATTTTGGAGCCGTAATCAACCGTAGCCGCGGTGTGGCAGACGGAATGAGCAAAGGGGTTCAATTCTTAATGAAAAAAAATAAAATTGATGTTATTGAAGGTTTTGGAAAAATTAAACCGGGCAAAAAAGTAGATGTAACCGCTGCTGATGGAAAAGTTACAGAATACAGTGCAGATCACATTATCATTGCTACCGGAGCTCGTTCTCGTGAGTTGCCCAACCTTCCGCAAGATGGTAAAAAAGTAATTGGTTACCGCCAAGCTATGACCTTACCGGAACAACCTAAAAAAATGATTGTAGTAGGTTCTGGTGCTATTGGTGTTGAGTTTGCCAGTTTTTATAATGCCATGGGAACAGAAGTAACCATTGTAGAGTTCATGCCTAACATTGTTCCTGTGGAAGATGAAGATGTATCAAAACAATTTGAGCGTTCGTTAAAAAAGGCAGGAATTTCGATAATGACCAATTCATCAGTAGAACGAATTGATACCAGTGGAAACGGTGTTAAAGCTTTTGTGAAAACGGCTAAAGGAGAAGAAGTTTTAGAAGCCGATATTTTATTATCAGCCGTTGGTATCAAAACAAACATTGAAAATATTGGTCTAGAAGAAGTGGGTATTGCCACCGATAGAGATAAAATTTTAGTAAATGATTACTACCAAACCAACATTCCGGGTTATTATGCCATTGGTGATGTAACACCGGGGCAAGCTTTGGCACACGTAGCCTCTGCAGAAGGAATTTTGTGTGTTGAAAAAATTGCCGGTCATCACGTTGAACCAATTGATTACGGAAACGTTCCGGGCTGTACGTATGCTACACCGGAAATTGCTTCCGTTGGTTTAACTGAAAAACAAGCCAAAGAAAAAGGATACGAAATCAAAGTGGGTAAATTTCCGTTTACCGCTTCCGGAAAAGCAAAAGCAGCCGGAACTCCGGACGGTTTTGTAAAAGTAATCTTTGATGCCAAATACGGTGAATGGTTAGGTTGCCACATGATAGGTGCCGGCGTAACCGATATGATTGCCGAAGCCGTTGTAGCTCGTAAATTAGAAACAACCGGTCATGAAATCTTAAAAGCCATCCACCCGCACCCAACGATGAGTGAAGCAGTGATGGAAGCAGTGGCAGATGCGTATGGCGAAGTGATTCACTTGTAAAAAAGTACTAAAAAAAGAAGCCGCTCAAATTAAGAGCGGCTTCTTTTTTTTAATATTTTAAATTTTGGGTTTCTTGCTTGGTCAATTCAAATTCCTCCATTACCGAATCAATAATTTCTTTAACTGGTTTTATATCGTGAATTAATCCCGCAATTTGTCCGATTTCTAATTCGCCTTCCACTAAATCACCTTCAAACATACCTCGCTTGGCTCTTGCTCGTCCTAATAAGGCTTTCAAATCTTCGGGAGTGGGACATTTAGCATACAACTCTTGCAAATCATTATAAAACTTGTTCTTAATCAATCGAACAGGTGCAAGTTCTTTTAAGGTAACTAAAGTATCACCTTCTTTGGTATCAATTATAGTTTGTTTAAAATTTTCATGTGCCGAACTTTCAACAGAGGCTGCAAAACGACTTCCCATTTGTACGCCATCGGCACCCAAAATCATAGCGGCCAACATTCCCCTTCCGGTGGCAATTCCGCCGGCAGCAATTAACGGAATGGAAACATTTTCTTTTACCATTGGTATTAGAGTCATAGTGGTGGTTTCTTCCCTTCCATTATGTCCGCCTGCTTCAAAACCTTCTGCCACAACAGCATCTACCCCAGCTTCTTGTGCTTTTAAAGCAAATTTGGAACTGCTCACCACATGAACTACTGTTATGCCGTGTTCTTTTAAAAAAGGAGTCCATGTTTTCGGATTTCCGGCAGATGTGAAAACGATTTTCACGCCTTCATCAACTATAATCTGCATGATTTCTTCAATGTTGGGATACAACATCGGAACGTTTACCCCAAAAGGCTTATCGGTTGCTTTCTTACATTTCTGTAGGTGTTCTCTCAAAACTTCCGGATACATGGAACCGGCACCAATTAAACCTAAACCACCGGCATTACTTACTGCACTGGCCAATTTGTATCCGCTGTTCCAAATCATCCCACCTTGGATAATTGGGTACTTTATTTTAAAAAGTTGTGTAATTCTATTCATTATTTTTTAATTAATTTCCCTTTAAATTGAGAAGAAGCTTGTTCCAACTCATAAAGATATAATCCTTTGGGTAGTTCAGATAAATTTAAAGATTCCGAGGGAAAAAGTGTAGATTTAAACACCAATTGACCGGTTGTATTCCAAATCTTTATAGACCCATTCTCTATAGCGTTTGAAGAGTAGAAAGAAACCTTGTCTGAAAAAGGATTGGGATATAAAGAAACATCCAATGCGTGAAATGATTCAACCGATAAGTTGTTTTGCAAAGCATTGTAAAAATTTGGAATGCCATAACCCAGTTGAGCTGTGGGATTGGAATACAAATGACCGGATTCTCTGATAATTTGGAGTAATTCGGTATTGGTTTTATCGGGAAGAGCTTGCCACAAACAGGCAACAAGACCCGAAACAATTGGGGCAGAAAACGACGTGCCATTTGAAGCTCCTATTTGACCGGAAGCCAATACCACGGTAGAAAAAACGCCTTGTGCTACAACATCTGGTTTGACTCTTCCGTCAAAAGAAGGGCCAATAGAACTAAATGCGGCATAATTGCCTTGAGCATTTACAGCACCTACGGTTAATGTAGAAATAGCATCGGCCGGTGCAGTAATGTATTGCCAACTACTTGACCCAGAATTTCCTGCTGAAGTAACACAAAATATACCTTTAGAAAAAGCTAATTCGGCACCTCTTGAAATAAAGGTCGTAACCCCATTCATATCTTGATAGGTATAATTGTAATTTGGATTATCAAAAGTAGAATACCCTAATGAAGTAGAAATGATATCAACTCCCAAGCGATCAGCCATTTCTGCAGCTTCAACCCATAAAGATTCTTCTAATGGATTTTCATAAGCATTTGCCTCTGTCTTAAATAAATAAAAGGAAGCATTTGGAGCTGTACCAATCAATTCATTTTCCCGATAGGCACCAATAGTAGATAAAACCATCGTTCCATGGCTCCCTCCATCGTAAACATTTTCATCCCGATCTACAAAATCATATCCTCCCAAAATTTGATTATTTTGAAATAAACGTGCAAAAGGCTGTGTTGTATTAACTCCAATAAAACCATTGTCTAAAACGGCAATGATTTTACCGGCTCCTGTAAAACCCTCTTGATGTAACAAATGACCGTTTAATTGCTGGATTTGATTAGAGGCACTTCCGTATTGTAAAAATTCTTGTTCGGCATTCCATTTCGATATTTTGAATTCTTTTGATGTTTTATGTGGCCTATCTGTAGAATTCAAATTTTTATTAGCAAATTGAATTCGATTAACAAATGGCAAACTTAATACCGATTGAATAGCAGAAACACTTCCTCTCACATGTGCACAATTCATCCAATTGGATTTCGCCAATACCGTAACTCCAGCTAGTGCTGAAACCTGTTCTAAATAGGACTCTTCAACCGGAGCATCTGAAAAATTTAAAGCTATATTTTGGTTTGCTCTTCTTTCCAAAGCTCTTGGAGAAAAGAGAATTTGAGGATTATTCAAATAAAAATTGGCATTGGGTTTATCTGTAAAATAAACCCAAGCATCTTCCTGAGCAGTACATACAAGCCCCCAGAATACTAGTAAAACCCATAGCCCTTTTTTCATGTAAAGCAACTTTAAAAGTACTAATTTATGAAATTACACCCGAACCCACTAATTCATCGTTTCTATTCCATGCTACAAACTGTCCTTCTGTAATGGCAGATTGGGGTTTATCAAACGCAACATAGAGTCCGCTTTCAAATTGATACAAGGTGGCTTTTTGCAACTCCTGACGGTAACGAATTCTGGCTTTTACTTCCATTGATTCCCCATTTTGCAACTTTAAATCTTCTCTTACCCAATGCAATTCATGCGGTTTTACTCTTAAAACACTTCTGTAAAGCCCCGGGTGATCGTGACCTTGACCGGTGTAGATCGTATTTGTTATCACATCGGTTGCAATGACAAATAAAGCTTCTTTAGTACCGCCAACATTTAATCCTTTACGTTGACCTACAGTAAAATAGTGAGCCCCTTGATGTTTACCTACTCGTTTTCCCATTGATGAATTGTATGGAAAAGGCTCCGACTCAAACTTGAGTTTATCTTCAAGACTATCGAATTGAGGTTTCGGTTTAGAATAGATTGAGTTATCCTTATCAATTTCAATAATTTCTCCTTCTTTGGGTTGCAATTTTTGTTGTAAAAAATCGGGCAAACGCACTTTACCTATAAAACACAACCCTTGTGAATCTTTTTTTTCTGCTGTAATTAAATCCAATTTTGCAGCTATTTCCCGTACTTGAGGTTTAGTTAGCTCTCCAATAGGGAATAAAGATTTTGAAAGCTGTTCTTGAGATAATTGGCAAAGAAAATAAGATTGGTCTTTGTTTGTATCGACACCGGCTAGTAATTGATAGATTTCTTTCCCGTCTTTTTGTAGGGTTCCTTTTCTGCAGTAATGCCCCGTTGCTACATAATCTGCACCTAATGAAAGGGCAATTTTTAAAAAAACATCAAACTTAATTTCGCGATTGCAAAGCACATCCGGATTTGGAGTTCTACCGTTCTCGTATTCTTTAAACATATAGTCCACAATACGATCTTTATATTCTTCACTTAAATCAACTGTTTGAAACGGTATTCCAAGTTTTTCTGCAACTAACAAAGCATCATTTGAATCTTCCAACCAAGGACATTCATTTGAGATTGTAACCGAATCGTCATGCCAATTTTTCATGAACAATCCTATTACTTCATAGCCTTGCTCTTGAAGAAGATAGGCCGCAACACTAGAGTCTACACCTCCAGAAAGTCCAACAACAACTCTTTTCATTCTTTTTGTGGCAAAGTTAACTATTTTAAAAATTACTGTTTGTTGGCTTTAACTTTTCTTTTAGCCTCACCGGCAGCTGTTTTAGGTTTTGCTTTTTTCTTTTCGCTTTTATTTTCCTCACGAACCAATTTTCCACTTTGATAAAACTTCCAAATGCCTACAGATTTTCCATTTTTATAAAAACCTGTACTGTAATCGGTGCCATTAGCTTCTCTAAATAGAGCTTCACCATGGTATTCACCTTCTTTAAAATTCGATTCTTCTAAAACAACTCCATTTTCTGCCAACTTTTTATAGGAACCTTCTTTTTTACCATTAACATAATTTGCTTCTTCGGCTAGAGCACCGGAATTGTAATAAACTTTCCGAGAACCATGTAAAACACCCGATTTATAGTGCTCTTCGGTCATAATAACTTCCGATTTCAAGTGATAATATTTCCAAAGTCCTTCAAATTTTTTATCCTTTACAGTACCTTCACTTACCTTGAATTTACCGTTGTAAAAAATGGTATAGCAAGAACCATCATTTTTTGAAAAGTCTCTCGTTGCAATAATTGCTTTAGCTTTAGTATTGTCATAAAAAGTAAACAAACCAACTTCTTGTCCGTTTTTAAATTCCCCTTCATACCTGAGGTGTTTGGTATCTTCGTAATACCCCCTCCAAAGTCCGTGTTTTCTACCCTGACTGTCTAGCTGATTCGAAATGTTTTGAGAATGCAAAGTCTCAATAAGTCCGGAAAAAATAAAAACCAACCCAAAAATTAAATATTTCATAAGTTAAATTATTAAAAAAGGTATAACTCCAAAAAGGAATGATTTAGTGTACTAATTTTACAAAAATAAAGTATTCTAAGTGAATTCAAGTATACTAATTTAATTGATTTTCATTGCTTGTTTGAAATCATTTTTTGTGTTCGTTAGTGTTATTTTTGTGTTAAATATGATTTCACAATAATTCGCAGTTTTTTTTAAAAAACCATTGAAAAATAAGGTCTTTTGCATGATTATTTTATGTGAATCGATGAATAAAAAACTCTTAATTTTGTTTACCTTTTTTTTACATAAGTTAAACAGAATGATTTTTTACATAAATTTGTAAAAACATTAAAAAACACAAACCGTTATGAAAAAAGTAAATTTATTTAAATCTATCTTAGTAGCTGTAGTTGCAGTTATGAGTTTTTCTTGTAGTGATGACGAAACCGGACGCGTTTCTAACACAATTACTGACATTGCCAGCAGAAATGCAGACTTTAGTATTTTAGTTGAAGCTTTGGTTAAAGCAGATCTTGCCGCTACATTAGATAGTGAAGGTTCATTTACCGTATTTGCTCCAACAAATACCGCTTTTACTTCTTTTTTGAATGCCAATGGGTTCAGTTCTCTTGATGATGTCCCACCAGCTTTACTTAAAGAAGTATTGTTGAATCACGTTGTTTTAGGAAGTTTACAAGCAGCTCAATTAACAAACGGTTATGTTTCCACACTAGCCACAGGTTCGGCTTCAAGTTCAGCCACATTAAGCATGTATGTAGATGTGCGTAATGGTGTGAAATTGAATGGAGTATCTAATGTAACACCGGGAGGTGCTAATATTATAGCTTCTAACGGAGTAATTCATGTGGTGGATGCAGTAATTGGTTTACCCACTATAGTGACATTTGCAACTGCTGACCCGAATTTTTCTACACTAGTAACTGCATTGACAACTTTGACACCTGCTACAGATTTTGTAAGCGTATTGAATCGTACAAATGGTGGTAACGGAGACGGTATAAATCCTCCATTTACTGTTTTTGCACCTATAAATGATGCCTTTACAGATTTAAACACTGAATTGTCTGGTATTGGTGGTATTGCAGCATTAACTGAAGCTCAAATAACAAGTACTTTATTGTATCATGTTGTGGGTGGTGCCAATGTACGTTCAAACCAAATTCCGGCTGGACCTATAACAACACTTGAAACCGGAACTTTCACCATTTCTGGAACTACAATTACAGACGAAAGAACAAGAACTAGCGGTATTATAGCTGTAGATGTTCAAGCTACAAATGGAGTAATTCACGCTATTAATAAAGTTATTCTACCTAATTTTTAATCTTTTATTGCTATGAAAAAGAAAAGCTCCGAGTAAATCGGAGCTTTTTTTTATGCTTTTTATTTTTTTAAATTCTTTTGCTTTTCTGCCTCTTCCATCATTTCCTGCATTTTGCGTTGGAAGCGATTCATAGATTTAGGCTTCGTTTTGTTTTCTTGAATTTGTGCGTGAATTTTCTTTTCGTCAATAATATAATTCTTGATAACCAACATGATTCCGATAGTAATAGTATTCGAAATAAAATAATACAAACTTAATCCGGATGCAAAATTATTAAAGAAGAACAACATCATTATTGGAGATAAATAAATCATCATTTTCATGATTTTACCCATATCCGGCATACCTTCTTGTGGTGGTGCACTCATAGCTTGATCTCCGGTTGTCATTTTCATGTAAAAGAAAATAGCAATTGAAGCCAATATAGGAAACAAACTTACGTGATTTCCGTAAAATGGAATATAGAATGGTAGGTTAATAACCGAATCAAATGAAGATAAATCATCTGCCCAAAGGAAACTCTTTTGTCTTAAATCAATTGCAGATGGGAAGAAACTGAACAACGCATAGAACACCGGAATTTGAAGTAAAGCCGGCAAGCACCCAGCCATAGGATTTACTCCAGCCTTAGAATACAACTTCATAGTTTCTTGTTGCTTTTTCATAGGGTCTTTACCGAATTTGGTATTCAATTCCATAATCTCAGGACGTAACACTTTCATTTTGGCCTGCGACAAATAGGATTTATAGGTTACGGGCGACATGGCAATACGTACCAAAATGGTTAATACAATAATGGCAATTCCAAATGGTAAGAATAGAATAAGAAAATCAAAAGTTGGAATAAAAATGTAACGGTTAATCCATCCGAAAATTCCCCATCCCAAAGGAACAATTTCGTCTAAATTTTTATCGTACTTATTTAAAATATGGTAATCCGTTGGTCCGTAATACCAATTCATATTGTAGTTTACTTCACCATTTTGAAATGCAAGAGGAACTGAAGCTTTGAACTGTTTGGTATATAAAGTATCTTTTTCCTCATCTTTTACTAAATTTTCAGAAACAACCACCGCTTTTTCAAATGGGGTATCGGTCAATAGAATCGATGTAAAGAAATGTTGTTTAAATGCAATATAAGATACATCTTTGGGCTCATCAGAAGTAGAAGAACCTTGACCTAGATAATCGTCTTTACCCCCTTCGTATTCAAAAATAAGTTCGGTATAGCGATTTTCATAACTCACGCTTTTTTCATTACGATACGTTTTGATTTGCCAATCTAAATTTAAAGGATTGGATGTATTTAAAACCGTATTTAATCCTTGCGAACGTATGGCAAAATCGAGCATGTATTCGTTGGGTTTTAAAACGTAACGGTATTCCAAAAATTGATTGTTACCGGCTTTTAATTTCAAAGAAACCACATGGTTTTCACCGTCTTTAGATACAGTAGGCTCAAAATACATATCTTGGGTATTTAAGCTACGGTTATCATTGGTTTTCAACTCGATATTGAAATTAGCATTCCCTTCTTTTATTAAGTGAACTTGTTTTCCGGAACCTTTGGTAAACTGTTCAAATCCTTTCATTTCGGCTTCAACTATATATCCCCCTTTGTTCGCAATTTTTAATCGAACCACTTCATTTTCAAGGGTTGTGAAATCATTCTTAGCAGAAGGAAGTGAGGCAGAATATGCAAAAGCTCCTAAGGCACTTTGTTGTTGCAAAACCTTTAAAGAATCGGTTACTATTGCCGTTGAGTCGGTTTCAACTTTTTGAATTGAACTTGCTTGAGGTTTTTGGGCTTCAACTTGTTCTTTTTGAGCTTGTTTGGCTTTTTCTTCAACTTCGCTTTGTTGGCTGTTGTACATTACCCAAATCAAAATAACGAAGATTAATCCGAATCCGATTATCGAGTTGACGTCTAATTTTTTTTCTTCCATTGAGTTAATTAATTATAATTGTTGCGTTTCAAATTTTAAACAGAAACGACTTTATGTTGAACGGCAGCTTTTACAAACCCCACAAAAATGGGGTGTGGATTGGCCACAGTACTTTTGTATTCCGGATGGTATTGTACCCCGATAAAAAACGGATGGTTTGCAATTTCAATAATTTCTACCAAACCGGTATCCGGGTTATTTCCACTTGCTTTTAAACCTGCATTTTCAAGTTGTTCTTTATATTTTCCATTGAACTCAAAACGATGACGATGACGCTCTTGAATTTGGTCTTTGCCATAAATTTGATACGCTAATGTATCTTTTTCAAGGTTACATTTCCAACTTCCTAAACGCATGGTTCCGCCTTTATCGGTTATTGTTTTTTGTTCTTCCATTAAATCAATAACCGGATGAGCTGTTTGCGAATTCATTTCGGTTGAATTGGCATCTTCAAACCCTAAAACGTTACGAGCATATTCAATCACCGCCATTTGCATTCCCAAACAAATTCCGAAAAACGGTATATTGTGTTCTCGAACATAACGAACGGTTTCTATTTTTCCTTCAATTCCTCTTTCTCCAAAACCGGGTGCGACCAAAATACCGTCGAAACCTCCTATTTTTTCTGCCACGTTATTTCTATCAATATATTCCGAATGCACACTTATGATATTGACTTTGGTTTCATTGGCAGCTCCGGCATGAATAAACGCTTCTAATATTGATTTGTAGGAATCTTGCAATTCAACATATTTTCCAACTAATCCGATATTAACCGTATGTTTTGGGTTTTTCAATTTGTATAAGAACTCGTTCCATTGTTTCAAATCGGGAGAAGATTTTTCGGGTAAATTCAACTTCTTTAAAGCAACTTTATCCAATCCTTCTTCCAACATCAAATTGGGTACATCATAAATCGTTGACGCATCAATCGATTGGATTACCGCTTCTCGTTTCACATTACAAAACAAAGCCAATTTTTGACGCAACTCATCAGACAATTCGTGCTCGGTTCTACAAACTAAAATATCGGCTTGAATTCCGCTTTCCATCAACGTTTTAACCGAATGTTGCGTAGGCTTCGTTTTCAATTCTCCCGCCGCCGCCAAATACGGAATTAGCGTAAGATGAATAACAATAGCGTTCTCTTCGCCTAATTCCCATAACAATTGACGAACCGACTCAATATAGGGTAATGATTCAATATCACCCACAGTTCCGCCAATTTCGGTAATCACGATGTCAAAATCGCCAGATTTACCCAACAATTGCATTCTTTCTTTAATCTCGTTGGTAATATGCGGAACAACTTGTACCGTTTTACCTAGAAATTCTCCACGTCGCTCTTTTTCTATCACAGAAAGATAGACTCTTCCGGTGGTTACGTTATTAGCTTGCGAGGTGGGCACATTTAAAAAACGCTCGTAATGCCCTAAATCCAAATCCGTTTCAGCCCCATCATCCGTTACGAAACATTCACCATGTTCATAGGGATTTAGTGTTCCGGGATCGACATTGATATACGGGTCGAACTTTTGAATGGTGGTTCGATAGCCTCTGGCTTGCAATAATTTTGCTAACGAAGCCGCAATAATCCCTTTTCCTAAGGAAGACGTTACGCCACCGGTTACAAAAATATACTTTGTTTGATTCATTGTGTTGTTGTTTGTTGTTGTAGTTGTGTGTTATGAAATAAAACTTTACTTCAAAACGGTGCAAAAATACGATTTAATTCATCAATGTAAAAATGAAATAAGGAGATTGTTTGACAATATTAACCAAACCAATCAATCCAATGATAATTAAACTTTAAGGCTTTGGGAATTTTTCTTTGATGGTACGAACCAAATGTTCCAATCCGTTTAATTTAAGTTCGTAAACCAATTGGAGTTGCTTTCCCAATTCTCCTTTAGGGAAGCCTTTTTGATGGTACCAAACCACATAATATTCGGGTAAATCAATCAAGAAACGCCCTTCGTACTTCCCGAAAGGCATTTGGGTATGGGCTAATTTGATAAGGATTTTTTGTTGGTCCAATTTTTTAGTCTCTTTTCGGTTATTTGTTGTCTGAAAACCGATAACGGACAACCTAAAACAGGGAACTATTTCCAGTTAAATGTGATTTCTTTTTCGATATCCGGATGCAAACTCAACATTACCGGGCAAGTCATAGCAGCTCTTTCTAAAATAGTTTTAGTTTTATCATCTGCCGCAAGATTTAGGTTAAAAACCGTAACTATTTTGGCAATTTTTCGAGGTTCTGCTTGCATGATTTTGGTGACTTCAACAGTTGAACCGGTTAAATCTACATTCAAATCTCTAGATTTTATTCCCATTATTGAAATCATACAAGTCGCTAAAGAATTGGCTACCAAATCGGTTGGCGAGAACGCTTCTCCTTTTCCATGGTTGTCTTTTGGTGCATCGGATAGAATTTCTGTACCCGATTGTAAGTGTACTGAAGTAGTGCGTAAATCGCCTATATAAGTTACTTTGGAAGTCATTAATTCAATAATTTAACTGTTAAATCTTCTTCATACTGCATAATATATACCCCTTGGTTGGCAAATCCTTTGGATTCTGAAAAAGAATAATCAAATTTATTTTCAATTCCTTCGGTGGCCGAATTGTTCCATGTAGTTTCTAAACTTTGGGATTGAGATAATCGCAATAAAGTATCAAATATCAAATCAAATCCGCGAATGGCAAACTGGTTAGGATAGGTATTGTTTTTCTTTTTGTAGTTTATGGCAAATAGAACAGACTCGGGAGTATCTTGGTAACGAGTGAGAGATGGGAATATTATTTTTTGTTTCACTAAACGGGAGAAAATCTCATCTGTTTCAAAAGTAGGATTGATATCCAAAACAACCAACTCTGCTTGAAATCCATTTGAATTAGCTTGGTTGCATTGAGCCAAAGCGGAGAAAATCATACTGGTTGTAGCGGTTTCCAATATAAAATAATTGACTTTACTTTTACTGAGCTTAAGTTTTATACTATCGCCAATAATTCCTCCTTTTTCGTTTAGAGGAGCCAAATAAATATCTTTATAATGGGTTTGAAAATAAGTTCGGGAGGAACCCTTTTTTTGATCAATAATTGCTATTGCATTTCCGTTTTTACTCCTAATAAACTCAATCATTTTTTGCTTAACCAAATCGGTTGGTGGCATAGATTGAACTAGATTGGGGTATGATTTAGACACCTCTCGCAAAGGAGAGATTACAGGAACTTGGTATTCTTGAAGTATTTGTGCTGCTTTTTCAACATGTTGCGGATAAAAAGGACCA
This sequence comes from Flavobacterium sp., assembly GCF_036759525.1. GTDB lineage: Bacteria > Bacteroidota > Bacteroidia > Flavobacteriales > Flavobacteriaceae > Flavobacterium. The sequence goes on from NZ_DAIOUN010000002.1 coordinate 268,236, forward strand.
ATAACAACATCTGAATCTTTTAGATTTTCACTTTGGATAATTGTAGTCACCTGAGAAGAGCTTCTCGTTTCTTGAGAATCAAATATTTTTATACCCACATTCATGCCTAATCTTTTTGCAGAATCTATAGCCATCAGTGCTCCGGAATAAAAATCGAGTGTCATGTTTAAAAAACCATCTTTTTTGAGTCTGGCTTGCGTAGAAAGCGTGGTATCACTTTGAATTTTTGAAATATTAAAAGGTAACAACAAAACCATTTCTCTTTTTTCGTTTTGGCTTCTGTTTTTAGATAAATCCACTACAGGTTTCGAATTACTCATTCTACCCATTTGATTGGTTGGGACTTTAATTACCATACCTTCTCTCACTCCGTCAGACAATTCCGGATTGAGAGTAAGTAATTCTTGCTGTGAAACTTGAAATTGTTTTGACAATCCGAAAAGGGTTTCTTTTGCCTTAACTTCATATGTGAGCATTGCCGGAAGAGCCGGTTTTCTTTGTGTTTCTATATCTCCCAAACTTTGTATTTCAACGGGAGCTTTTGTATTTGCTTGTAAATACAACTTTTGTCCGGGCTGAAGCCCTTCATCGATTTGAGGGTTTAATTTTTTGAGTTGCTCTACTGAAATTTGATACTGTTTTGCAATACCAAATAAAGTTTCTTTAGGTTGTACAATGTGGAATTTTTCGGTTGACTGGTTTTTATGATTATCCTTGTGAATTTCTCCTGAAACCCGAATTTTAGCTCCCACTTTTAAGCCCTCTTTAAGTGCTTCCTCATTAAGCTTTTGAATTTGTTCTACCGTAGTATTGTATTTTTTGGCAATACCAAAAAGGGTTTCTTTGGCTTCTACTTCATGCCAAATTTCTTTTTTGGGCTCAGTCTTGTAAGAAGGTGGAATTAACAAAACTTTATTCTCTTGAATTCCGTTTTGAGCATCCGGATTTAATCTGTAAATGTCATAGGGTGTCACTTTATACTTTTGTGCAATTGAGGTTACCGTTTCACCATTTTGCACGGTATGTTTAGTCACTTGAGCCGTAATACTCCATGAAAAAAAAAGAAATAGTAGAGAAGAAATCACTATTTTACAGGTATTCATATAAAGGGCTTTTACAAATTTTAATTCAAAACGATAAGCAATACTTGTCCGGTTTGCAATCCATTCTTCAATACTTTTTCATTTTGTGAAATAATACTTTCTATCGAAATGTTGTATTTTTTTGACAAACCGTAAAGTGTTTCCTTTGGTAAAACAGTATGCTTAATGGTTTCAGATTTTAATTGCTTTTTATCTGAATTAAGCTCAGTTTTAGGTTCAACTTTATTTTGATTCGAATTTACACTTTCAATAACTATGCCATCCGGTATTTTCAAAACTTGACCAGCTTGAAGATTATTTTTCATCAAGATGGCGTTAGCATTTTTCAATTCATCAACGGTAACGTTGTATTTTTTTGACAATCCATAAAGGGTTTCACCGGGTAAAACTTTATGAGTTCCTCTGTTTTGTACTTTAGATGGAACTGAATTGATTTCAACTTTTTCAATTTTTTCAATTTTTGGAGTTGAAGTTTCATTTGAATTCCCTTTTGTATTAACAGCATATTGCTCTGTTGGTATTTGAATTTCGGGAGATTTCTGCGGAACATAAAATTCCAAAACCATTCCTTCCTTTACGCCATCAATTGCAAAACGATTGGCTCTGTAAATTTCAGCTGGGTCTACAGTGTATTTCTTCGAAATATCTAATACAGTTTCACCGGCAGACACCGTATGTTTTACAGCATCCATTCCGGGTTTTATAACGGTTTGTGAAAAAGTGATTTGGGGGCATAGCAATCCTAAAATTGCTCCAAACAGTAACTTCTTCATTCTTTATGTATGTTTATTTATTCCCATTCAATGGTAGCAGGCGGTTTTGAGCTGATGTCATAAACAACTCTGTTCACACCTTTTACCTTGTTGATGATTTCATTAGAAATTTTCATCAAAAAATCATACGGTAAATGCACCCAATCAGCGGTCATTCCATCGGTAGATTCAACCGCTCTCAAAGCAACCACTTTTTCGTAGGTTCGCTCATCTCCCATTACCCCTACACTATTCACAGGCAGCAAAATAGCTCCGGCCTGCCAAACCTGATTGTATAAACCGTGTGATTTTAATCCTTCTATGAAAATCGCGTCAACTTCTTGCAAGATACGAACTTTTTCTTTAGTTATATCACCTAAAATACGAATTGATAAACCGGGACCAGGAAAGGGATGTCTGCCCAATAATTCCGGATCAATGCCCAAGGTAGCTCCTACTCTTCTCACTTCATCTTTGAACAACATTCGAAGGGGCTCTACAATTTTTAATTTCATAAAATCGGGTAAACCACCCACATTATGATGCGATTTAATGGTAGCCGATGGTCCTTTTACGGAAACCGATTCTATTACGTCCGGATAAATCGTTCCTTGTGCCAACCATTTCACGTCTTCAATTTGATGGGCTTCATCATCAAAAACTTCTATAAATACACGACCAATAGTCTTTCGTTTGGCTTCCGGTTCTTCAATTCCGGCTAACTGATCTAAAAATCGGTCGGTTGCATCTACACCTTTTACATTTAATCCCATTCCTTTGTATTGATCTAATACATTTTGGAATTCATTTTTACGCAATAAGCCATTATTTACGAAAATACAATACAAATTTTTGCCAATAGCTTTATGCAATAAAACCGCAGCAACGGTAGAATCCACTCCACCCGAAAGTCCTAAAACGACTTTATCGTCTTTAATTTTTTCTTTTAATTCCGCTACAATTTCATCAACAAAAGCATTTGGAGTAAAATTTTGTGGTACTTCGGCAATACGCACCAAAAAATTTTCCAACATTTGTTTTCCGTCGGTAGAATGATAAACTTCCGGATGAAATTGAATGGCATAGGTTTTTTCACCTTCAATTCGATACGCTGCATTTTCAACATCTTTGGTACTGGCTAATCGAACTCCATTTGTTGGTAATTTTTTAATGGTATCCGAATGACTCATCCAAACTTGACTATTGAGAGCCACTTCTTCAAAAAACGGATCATGGTCATCCACAAAACTCAAATTGGCTCTGCCGTATTCCCTTATGTTGGAAGGAGCTACTTCGCCACCGCTAAAATGAGCCAAATATTGAGCTCCATAACAAACAGCAAGCAAAGGCATTTTGCCTCTAATTTGGGATAAATCGGGATGAGGAGCATCATCGGCTCGAACCGAAAAAGGACTACCGGAAAGAATTACCGCTTTAAAAGAAGATAAATCTTCAGGAACATGATTGTAAGGAAAAATTTCGCAGAATATGTTTAATTCTCGAACTCTTCTCGCAATAAGTTGTGTGTATTGCGAACCAAAATCTAAAATAAGTACGTTGTGTTGCATGGGCAAAAATAGGGATATTCTCGGAAAGTGAGAAACGGTTTTCCGGTTAAATTTTAATTAATTTTAAGCACTAAAGTTTACAAATAAGGATTAAATTCCAATTTCAACTTGAAAACGGATGTACCAATTGGTTCGTGAAGTTCCGTTGAAATAAGACAATTCATCTACCGTAAATTCGGATTGTAATTTGAAAGCATGCTCCCAAAAGTATTTGGTTACCCCTACGCTGTATTGCTTGGTGTTGGGTGTAAATGTTTGAATAGCTTTATTTACTTTTTGTGTAGAAAAACGTCCAATTATTTCATAATTAGTTGGAAACAAATAACTCAATTGGTAATCAAATCCTTCTCCCACATAAACAAAGTTGAAATCGTTTACATCTTCAGGATTAAAAGTTAATGGATTATTTGAAGTTCGATTCATGTAGGAACTCATAAAAGCCCATCCATTATATTTAACCATGGCATCCAGTAAAACGGATTCCATATTTCTTTTTTCAAATAAATCAACTCCTAATTGACCTTGGGTTTGACGAGCTTTTACATTTCTATGAAAAGTTCCGGCCAGTAATAACTTTGGTTTTTGTTCCCTTGCAATATCACCCTCAAAATTGGTACCGTCTTTTGAAAATGAACCTAGCGGAAACAATTCCATTCTACCGGTTAAAGCAAATCCATTATCCGGACTTTTAGTTACATTTCTTCCATTTCCCGTACTAACAGCAGTTTTTACATTATAGGAAAACTTTTCTTTTTTTTCATTCAAAAAATAAGTTTGAAACCCGAAATCACGGTCAATATTAAAACGAGCATTATTGATTGTTCTATCAGTCATTTGTAAAGCTCCTGAAGAATTTACCCGTTGTCTGTTTCCCGGTAATTTGGTTTGTCCAAAGGCAAAACTCCAATGTTTGTTGGGTCGATAAAATACAACTGCATCACGAATAATATTAATGTTTTCTCCAAGTTCAATCTCACCAACATCGCCTGGTGCAAAAGATAATTGAATGGCATATAAAAATTTAGGATTTCCCACATAACCATCAAAACGCAATCGCAAACGTCTAACTTGACCTTCAAATGCTTCTTCTTGGTCTTCATTTTTTAAAAAACCCATTCGGTTTTGCATTCGGAATCGAATATTCAATTGAAAAATACTGTCCGGAGATGTTAATCCTAATCCTCTACCATAATTGTAATAAGGCAAAGTGGCCAACTTTAAATCGTTGTCTTTTGTACTGAACTTGATATCCTGAGCAAAAGAAAGTGAGGATATGAGCACAAAAAATAAAAGGCATTTTGGTTTCATCAAAGTAGTTGTGTTTGTTGGGCAAAAGTAAATTAATTTTTGGAATGTAAAAGGAATGAAATTGCATTGTTATCTTTGCCCAAAAATTAAATCATGTCAAACATATATTTAGGATATCACTTTACGGTTGAACCGAAAGAATTGGGAAGCGAAATTTTGGTTGCCGAATTAGGAGAAAAACCCTTTGAAAGTTTTATTGAAACCGAATTTGGTGTAACGGCTTATATTCAAAAAGAACTTTGGACAGCCGATATATTGGAGGATATTTATATTTTGAATTCTCCCGAATTTGTAATCTCATTCCAAATAGAAGAAATTGAACAAGTCAATTGGAATGAAGAATGGGAAAAAAACTTTGAACCGATTGATGTTGATGGTAAATGTCATGTTCGAGCTCCCTTTCATCCTAAAACCGATGCGGAATTTGATATAATCATTGAACCGAAAATGAGTTTTGGAACGGGTCATCATGAAACCACACACATGGTGATTCAACATTTGTTGGAAACCGATTTGGTTGATAAAAAAACCTTAGATATGGGTTGCGGAACCGCTATTTTAGCCATTTTAGCCGAAATGAAAGGAGCCAAACCCATTGATGCGATTGACATTGACAATTGGTGCTACTTGAATTCCATTGAAAATGCAGAACGAAATAACTGCCAACACATTAGCGTTTATGAAGGGGATGCATCGCTATTAATTGATCAAAAATACGATGTAATTATTGCTAATATCAACCGAAATATACTTTTGAACGATATGCATCGCTATGTGAATTGTTTAAATCAAAATGGTTTATTATTTTTGAGTGGTTTTTACCAAGCAGATATACCGGCCATAGACGAATGTTGCCAAAAATTTGGTTTGAAATTGGAAAAAACATTAGAACGCAATAATTGGGTGAGTTTGAAGTATCAGTTGGGATAGTTGGATTTTTAGATTGTCAGATTATTCGAAAATCAAAAAATCGAACAATCAAAAAATCCAGAGTAAACTTTAAATTACAGTATGAGTACGATAGAAAAAATTCAAGAAGAAGTTTTAGTCGAAGAAGCCATTGGCATCAACAACGAAATTGTGCTTTTTAATGACGATGTAAACACTTTTGATCATGTGATTGATACGTTAATTCGTGTTTGTCAACATACAAGCGAACAAGCTGAACAATGTGCAATTATTGTACATTACAAAGGTAAATGCACCGTCAAAACCGGACCGTTTGACGAATTAAAACCGCAATGTACCCAATTGCTCGAGGCCGGATTAAGTGCCGAAATTATTTAAATGGAACAATACGGTAAAATACTCATCATAGCCATGCCGGCATTTCTATTACTCATAGTAATTGAAAAAGCGTATGGTTATTTCAAAGGAAATGATACCGCTCCTTTGATGGATACCGTTTCGAGTCTGAGCTCCGGAATTACCAATGCTGTGAAAGATGTATTGGGCATTAGTGTTTCCATTTTGACCTATGAATGGATGGTGAGTAAAGTGGCAATATTTACCATTGAAAATACAATTCTCACTTACATCATTGCTTTTTTTGTGATTGATTTTTATGGCTATTGGACGCACCGCTGGTCACATCAAATCAATATTTTTTGGAATAAACATGCTATTCATCACAGTAGTGAAGAATTCAATTTGGCATGTGCTTTACGACAATCTATTTCTTCTTTTGTTAATTTGTTTACTTTTTTATTACTTCCGGCAGCCTTTTTAGGCGTTCCGGCAACCGTAATAGCTATTGTTTTGCCTTTGCATTTGTTTTTACAATTTTGGTACCATACCAAACACATTGGCAAAATGGGAATTTTGGAAAAAATCATTGTTACGCCATCTCATCATCGCGTACATCATGCTATAAACAAAGAATATTTGGATAAAAATCACGGACAAATTTTTATTTTTTGGGACAAGTGGTTTGGCACTTTTCAAGAAGAATTACAAGAAGTTCCCGCCGTTTTTGGGATTACAAGACCTGCTCAAACTTGGAATCCCATAAAAATTAATTTTCAGCATTTATGGTTGCTAATCAAAGATGCATGGCATGCCGAAAATTGGAAAGACAAATTTAGAATTTGGTTTATGCCAACCGGTTGGAGACCAGAAGGTTTTGAAGAAAAATATCCGGTTCATAAAATTGAAGATGTGTATGCTTTTGAGAAATACCATCCCAATCATTCCAATTTATTAACTTACTATTCTATTATTCAACTTTTTGTAATCTTAGGATTTGTGAGTTACCTATTTGCCAATGTGGCTTCCATTGGTTTACCAAACATTTTCATATATGGCCTTTTTGTTTTAGTAACTATTTACAGCCTAACTGAATTGATGGATACCAATCCTAATGCTTACTTTTTTGAGTTATTTCGTATGTTTTTGGGCTTTGGTATTCTATATCTTTACGGCGATTGGTTTGGGTTAAACCAACATTTAGTTATAGGAAATTACATTTTGGGATTGTACTTACTCGCTTCATTTTTCATGTCGTATTACTTTTCGAATTATGAATTTCACACTCCTACCCCAATTAAATCCTAATGAAAAGTAAAAAATACACGCAGAGTTTTATAGTATTTTGTTTGCTTTATATGCTTTTATTAATTGGCGATAAAGAAGATATGGCCTGGTGGTTAAAGCCTGTGTTAATCCCAATTCTAATTAGCATTGTATCTGTAAGTGAACCATTTAAAACGCAAAAAACACTTCTCTTGGCCTTATTTTGCTCTTGGATTGGTGATGTTTTATTACTGTTTGCAGATCAAAATGCTTTATTCTTTATATCAGGATTGGTTTCATTTTTAGTCGCACATCTAATCTATATATATCTTTTCCATCAACAAGAAATACAATATAATCGTAAATCATACTTAAAATTTATTCCTATTGTTGCTGTTTATCTTTTAGTTATGCTTTCGTTTTTATGGGATACACTACAGGAAATGAAGATTCCGGTTACAGTTTATGCAATTGTCATTTCCATGATGTTATTTATGAGTATTAAAGCCTTTTTTCAATGGGGAAAACCCAGTAACTTTTGGGTTTTGATTGGAGCCATATTATTTGTCATTTCAGATAGTATTTTGGCTATTAACAAATTCCATTCACCTGTACCCATGAGTTCATTTTGGATTATGAGTACCTATTTAGGAGCCCAATTTTGTATTGTAAATTCAATTTTAAAATACAATAGTAAAATTTTAGCTTAGTTTTCCAATCGCACAACTTACAAAAGACTTGGCTTTTTCTCCCAAAGAATTAGCTTCACCTACTTCGGGATAACCAATCTTCCGAAGTACGTTTTTTATTTCTGAAATCTTTAATTGCATTTCATGTTCAACTAGTACGGTGCTTGTTTCTAAATTTACCTCAATAGAATGCACTCCGTTGAGTTCAGAAATTCTGTTTTTTATGGTAGAGGCACAACCTCCACATTTTAAATTTTGTATTGGAATTGCAGTTTTCATAAAATTAACTTTTACTATACCAAAGATACAAAATAGAAAAACCTACTAAAACAATTTTAGCATTTCGTTTCAAATACATAAAGACCTGTTTCTGATATAATTTGTAAGAGAAAAAACTTTACAAAAAACTATAACGGAATCGAAAACACCTATACATTACCTCAACTTCAAACGTTGTAATGAGTTTTCCTTTCGTAAAACAACTGAAAATCTACCGTTAAATCACAACAATTGCAAGGATTATCATTATTTAGCAAAAAAAATAAATTATGTATAGTTTTTATATAAATAAATTATGTTTTTACAGATTTTTTTATGGATAATTTTACAAAATGATAAACTAACATAAAAAACTCTATTCTATGAAAAAAATTACTTTACTGTGGATACTTATGATATCTACAATTTCAATTAGCCAAAATGCTCCCATAACTTTTGAAAACGGAGAGCCTGGAGCTGCTTGGACATGGACCACTTTTGAGAATGGCAGCAATCCTGCGGTTGAGATCATACCTAATCCAGATCCAAGTGGTGCAAACACCTCTGCTACGGTAGCTAAGTTTACAGCTTTGCAATCGGGACAACCTTTTGCGGGATTTGAAAGTTCTCATGGAGCCGGAATTGGTACGTTTACACTCACATCAGCCAATGCAACCGTACGAATTATGGTTTGGAAATCGGTTATTAGTGATGTAGGTATCAAATTTGCTACTTCAACAAATGCTTCTACTGGTGAAATTAAAGTTGCAAATACCCTAGTTAATCAGTGGGAAGAACTGGTATTTGACTTTTCCAGTAAAATTGGCGAAACCAACGATCAAATAATTATTTTTCCTGACTTTCAAAATGGAAGAACTTCTGACAACATTTGCTTTATAGACAATATCGTATTTGGACCTCCGGTTATTAATCCTTTACTTCCTACTCTTCCTTTAGATTTCGAATCTTCAACCTTAACGTATTCTTTCACAGATTTTGGAGGTGCTGTTACGACCAAAATAGCCAACCCGGATATGAGTGGTTTAAACACATCGGCAAATGTTGCTCGATTAACCAAAAATGTAGGTGCCGAAATTTGGGCGGGTTCTTTTATCGAACTGGGAACCCCTATAGATTTTAGTTCCTCACAAAGTATTAAAATAAAAACTTGGTCTCCTCAATCCGGAATTACTGTAAAATTAAAATTAGAAAATCTGGCTAACCCGGCAATAAATACTGAAGTTGATGTGGTTAACACAGTTGCGGGAGCTTGGGAAGAACTTACTTTTAATTTTCCGGGAATCGTAAATGCAAACAATTACCAAAGAGTGGTTGTTTTCTTTAACTTTGGAGTATCCGGAAACGGAAATTCCTATTATTTTGATTCCATTCAAACCGTTTCTAGTCAAATTGAAGGTGTAACCCTGCCCCTAACTTTTGAATCATCCACTTTAACCTATTCATTCACTGATTTTGGTGGAGCTGTAACCGAAAAAATTGCCAATCCGGATATGTCAGGAATCAACACATCGGGTAATGTAGCCCGATTAACAAAAAATTCAGGTGCCGAAGTTTGGGCGGGATCTTTTATTGAATTAGTAAGTCCGATAGATTTTTCAAACTCTCAAGTCATTAAAGTAAAAACTTGGTCTCCACAATCTGGGATAACCGTTAAGTTAAAGTTAGAAAATTTAGCCAATCCGAATATTAGTACCGAAGTTGATGTAATCAATACGGTTGCAAATGCTTGGGAGGAGCTCACATTTACGTTTCCGGGAATTGTTAATGCAAACAATTACCAAAGAGTGGTTATCTTCTTCAATTTTGGAGTTTCTGGCAACGGTAATTCGTATTATTTTGATGATATCCAAACTGTAGAAAGTGTTGTGGAAGGTGTAACATTACCATTGGATTTTGAATCAACAACGCTTACGTATAACTTTACAAACTTTGGAGGTGCAACAACTCAAAAAATTGCTAATCCGGATGCTAGTGGAATCAACACCTCCGGTAACGTAGCAAGATTAAACAAAAATGCAGGTTCTGAAATTTGGGCAGGTTCATTTATTGAATTATCTCAACCTATTGATTTTAGTTCATCTGAATCTATTAAAATCAAAACTTGGGCTCCTCAATCGGGTCGAATTGTAAAACTCAAACTGGAAAACTTAGCTAATCCTGCAATTAATATTGAAGTTGATGTTGTTAACACCGTTGCCAATCAATGGGAAGAACTTACTTTTAATTTCCCCGGTATTGCAAATGCCAATAACTATCAGAGAGTGGTTGTATTTTTTAATTTTGGTCAAAACGGAACAGGCGAAAACTATTATTTTGATGATATTCAAACCGGAACCAACTTATCATTAGTATCTTACGAGGAAGAAAAAACAATAGTTTATCCCAATCCAACTTCAAGCATTATAAATATTAGGTCAGAATTTATTCCTGATGAAATAGCAATTTACAATCTAAGTGGTCAATTGATAAAATCTGTAATACCAACAGAGCAAGAAAGTCAAATAAATATTGACCAATTAAATGCAGGAGTTTACATAATTCAAACTCGCAATCAAAATTCATTCAAATCCATTCGTTTCATAAAATTATAATGCACTAGTTTATCATTTTGAAAAGCACGTTTTTTTTAAAACGTGCTTTTTTTGGGTTATCATTTTTCACTTTTAAGGTTTAATCGTATCTTTAGTTTCTTAAACTCAAAAAACAACCTTTGAAACGTTACATTTCACTCTGGATTTTGACCATTTGCTTCGGGTCCTTTGGACAAGAACTACCTCCAATTATGAAATTTTCTCCAACTACATACAAAGCTGGAAATCAAAATTGGATGATTAGTCAAGACAAAAACAAGTTCTTATTTTTTGCAAACAATGAAGGATTGTTAGAACATAATGGAACCGATTGGTTGCTATACCCTACACCTAATGAAACGATAATTCGTTCTGTCAAAATAATCCAAGATAAAATATATACCGGTTGTTACATGGATTTTGGCTATTGGAAACGAGCAAGCAATGGTATCTTGGAATACACCTCTTTAACCCCAAAAATAAAAAGTAAAATCCTTGATGACGAACAATTTTGGAATATCTTGGAATTTGGCAAGTGGGTCGTTTTTCAATCTTTAAATCAAATTTTCATTTACGATACGCAAACTGAAAATTTTCAAATTGTAAATCCCAAAAATCCTATTTTTAAAGCTTATGTTGTTGGTAAATCTATTTACTTTCAAACAGTATCAAACGGTCTTTTTGAGATTGAAAATGGAAAAAGTAAACTGATTTCCAAGGAAAGTTTTTTTATTCAGAACAAAATTGTCGCTTTATTTAAAAAAGGTAATTCACTTTTAATGGTTACCCAATTTAATGGCATTTATGAATACAAAGACAAAAGTGTTCAAAAATGGATTACAGATTCTGACTCTAACTTGAATGAAAGTAGCATATATTGTGCCCAAAAAAGCAGTACAAATGGAATAATATTAGGAACCGTTTCAAATGGAATTTTTATAATTGATTCTAATGGAAAAACACAATATCACATTACCCAAAACAAAGGAATAAGTAACAACACTGCTCTATCACTGTTTGAAGATGGTGAACAAAACCTTTGGGTAGGACTAGATAATGGAATCAATTGCATCAACCTAGCTTCACCCATTAGAAGCTACTCTGATGAAACCGGGATATTAGGAACAGTATACTGCTCGGCACTCTTCCAAAACAACCTTTATATTGGTACCAATCAAGGTTTGTTTTTTAAAAGAACTGGAGAGGACAATTTTCAATTCATAGCAGGAACCAAAGGTCAAGTTTGGTCATTGTTTGTTTATGATAACACATTACTATGCGGTCACGATGCCGGAACATTTCTAATAGAAAACAATAAAGCCTTTCCCATTTTTAACGAATCTGGGACCTGGAAATTTGAAGCCAAACCTGAAAACCCAAATCAAATTGTTCAAGGAAATTACTACGGATTATCACTTTTGGAACGAATAAATGGCCGTTGGATTTTTAAGAATAAAATCAATGGATTTGATTATTCCAGCAAATATTTTGAATGGCTATCTAAAAATGAAATACTCGTAAGTCACGAATACAAAGGAATTTTTAAACTAAAACTCAATCCGGAAAATTCCAAAGTGATTCAATTTGAAACCTTTAAATCTCCAAAAAAAGGCAAAAATGCAGGATTAACTAAGTACAACAATAAAATCTACTATTGCAATAAAGAGGGATTCTATGTTTTTAATTCGTCTAAAAATTCGTTTTCCCGAGATGCAAAACTGAGTAAAATAACAGAAAACAATGAATATATTTCAGGTAAATTAATGCCCGATAATTCAAACCGCTTATGGTTTTTCTCTAGAAATTACATCAACTATTTTTCGTATGGTAAATTAACTCCCGAATTAGAACATTATGCAATTCCAATACCTTCCAGCCTAACCAACTCTATGTTAGGCTATGAAAACATAACACAATTGTCAGACTCACAATATTTGATAGGAACAACCGATGGATATTATAGTATTAATATTGATGAATTAATCTTTAATAATTATTTGGTTCACCTTACCAATATTTCTACAAACAAACAAAACGAATCGCTCATTAGTATTCCATTAGCTACTGATGGAAATTTTAAATTTGATGAAAACAATATTACTTTTTCCTATACCGTTCCGGAATACAACAAATACATTATGGCAGAATTTCAGTATTTGTTAAAGGGGGTTCAAAACGAATGGAGTGAATGGAGTGGAAAATCTACAGTAAATTTTAAAAACTTACAGCCGGGTACCTACACTTTTTCTGTTCGAGCAAAAATTGGAAATTCTATTACAGAAAATACAGAGAAATACACTTTTACAATTCTCAAACCTTGGTATCTTACCAATACCGCATTGGTAATTTACACCATTCTTCTCTTAATAATGGCTTATTTTATCAATAAAGCTTATCAAAAATACTATTACAAACAGCAAGAAAAATTAATTGAAGAAAACAACAGACTTTTAGAAATAAAAGAGTTAGAGACGGAACAAGAGTTGATGCGAATTAAAAACCAACAACTTGAACAGGATTTTGAAAACAAGAATAAAGAACTAGCGGCTTCAACAATGAGCTTAATTAAAAAGAATGAATTGTTGGCAATGATTAAAGATGATTTGAAAAATTCTGAAAGTGGTAGTAAAAGCTTAAAATCAGTTATATCTACCATAAACAAAAACATCAATGAAGAAGATACTTGGAATGTTTTTGTGGATGCCTTTAACAACGCTGATAAGGATTTTCTTAAAAAAATAAAGAACGCTCATCCTTCACTTACTCCAAACGATTTGAGACTTACTGCCTATTTAAGATTGAATTTATCTTCCAAAGAAATTGCTCCCTTACTTAACATTTCGGTTCGTAGTGTGGAAATAAAAAGGTACCGTTTGAGAAAAAAAATGGACTTACCTCACGAAAAAGGACTTGTTGAGTACATTTTATCTATATAAGCCTATACAAAAACAACAAAAAGACCTCAACATCACCTCAACAAAAACGTTGTAATTGCAAGTAAATCCTAATTTTTTACTAAAAAATAAGATTTCCTTAACACTATGAATACTGCATTATATAGGGTCTTCTTTTACGAAAAGTAAAATAAAATTAAGTTTTTTTTACGATGTATATTTTTTGTTGTAGTCCATTTTTGAATCTTTTCAAACTATAATTTTAATTTTAGAATTCACAAAATAACATCTATATGAAGTCTAATTTATTTGTCACAGCGTTCCTTCTTTTCGCTTCTTTGTGTTGGTCACAAGAATATGATATAAGTGGAATAGTAACTGATGCTTCCGGCCTAGGCCTTCCGGGAGTAAACATAGTTGTAAAAGGCTCTACCAAGGGAACCTCATCTGATTTTGATGGAAAATTTGAACTCAACAAAGTACCAAACGGTTCCACACTTGTTTTTAGCTCCATAGGATACACATCTGTGGAATACAAAGTAACAAAAACAGAAAAAATTACTATTACATTACAAGAAGACACAAAATCTCTTGATGAAGTTGTAGTAATTGGATATGGTACTCAAAAACGCAAAGAGGTTACCGGTGCTGTGTCTGTTGTAGATGCTAAAACCTTAGACGCTCTTAAACCTATAAAAGTAGAGCAAGCACTTCAAGGAACCGTTGCCGGGGTTAACGTAACTACACGTTCCGGAGCTCCTGGTGCTGATTTAGACATACGTATTAGAGGTATTGCTACCAATGGCGAAAATAGACCTACAGTAATTATTGACGGATACGTTGGAGAATTAGGTTTATTGAACCCAAACGACATTGAAACTATTACCATTCTAAAAGACGCTCAAGCCGCAATATACGGTACAATAGGTGCCAATGGTATTGTATTAATTACAACCAAATCAGGAAAAAGAAATGCCAAAGCCTCTTTTGTTTACAATACTTACATGGGATTCCAAGAAACCAGCAGAGAACTTCCTCTCTTAAATGCAACAGAATATGCATTGTTGTTGAATGAAAGTTATGCAAATGGGGGTCAGCCTTTACCCTACCCAAATGTAACCGGATTAGGCCAAGGTACCAATTGGCAAAGAGAAGTATTCTCTAGAGGGGTTCCGGTTACCAATCACGATTTTACCGTTTCGGGAGGATCAGAAAAAATGAATTATTCGTTGAGTGGTTCACACTTGGATCAAGAAGGTATCGTAGGTCAGAATAAATCCGGATTTTTAAGAAATACAGCCCGTTTGGCTTTGGGTGCAGATTTGACTGACAAGTTAAAACTTCAAACCAATATTATCTATACCTATTTTAATAGAAAAACACTTAATGAAAATGGTTTAGGTTCTGTTTTATTTAATGCCTTAAATACACCGGCCACGTTAACTCCTTTTGATAGTAACGGCGATTTTACTTTGGTACCTAGTACCGCGGGCTTAGGAAACGAAATTATTAACCCTTTGGCTCAAATTGCTAATACGTACAACAATTTTGATTTCAAAAAATTAAACGGTACCGTTGGTTTGGATTACAAATTAACTACCGATTTTAAACTATCCGGAAGAATAGGTTTCAACACCTCAAACAGCAGAGGAAAAAGTTTTGCAAAACAAGTAAATTATGGTGGAAAAGTTTTTGATGTTGTAAGAAGTAGTGTTACTCAAAGCAATGTAAATGATAATGACTATTCTTTTGATTTGTATGGAACCTATGCCAAAGTTTTGAATGAAAAACACAATATAGTTGCAACTGCAGGAACTACCATTTTCAAACAATGGGGTAACGGACTTTTTGCAACCGGTTTTGATGTTCCAAACAACTCATGGCAATTTGCAGATATATCTTTAACAACCGGAATTGTAGATATTAAGCCCAATTCTTCTTACGAGTACGACGAAAGAAGATTGTCATATTTTGGAAGACTTCAATACGATTATGCCGGAAAATATTTATTTTCTGCCATAATTAGAAGAGATGCATCAACCAAATTTGGCCCGGATAACAGAGTGGGTTACTTTCCTTCATTTACAGCTGGATGGAATATTTCTGATGAAAACTTTTTCCCTAAAACCGAAAAGTTTAATGCTCTGAAATTACGTTTAAGTTATGGAACTGTAGGAAATGACCAAATTCCAAATAATGGTTACCTTTCACTATTAACCGGAGAAGCTACCTATGTTTTTGACGGTTCAATCGTAAATGGTACAGCTATCGGACAATTGCCAAACCCAAATTTGAAATGGGAAGAAGCTCAAAAATTTGATATTGGTTTAGATGCTAAATTCTTTAATGATAAACTAGAAGTAGTAACCGATTACTTTATTGATACTCGTAAAGATTTATTAATACCCAATATACCGGTATCCGGAATTACCGGAGTAACGGCTCCGGGTGGTGCTGCTCCTACTATCAATGCCGGAACAGTTCGTAATAGTGGTTTTGAATTAGCTTTAACCTACAAAGATCAATTATCCGAAAAAGCCAGTTTCTCTATCGGATACAACGTAACTTTCTTAAAAAACAAAGTTTTAGAAGTAAATAATGGAACACAGTTTATTGAAGGCGGTGCATTTGGTGTAGGACAACCCGCACCATCACGTATGGAAGTAGGAATGCCTATCGGTTATTTCTTTGGCTACAAAACAGACGGTTTATTCCAAAATCAAGCCGAAGTTGATGCACACCCCTCTCAAGTAGCTTTGGGAGCTAATGCGGTACCGGGTGATATTCGGTTTGTAGATATTAACGGAGATGGTGTAATTGATACACGTGACCGAACTAACATTGGTGATCCAATTCCGGATGCAGTAATGGGTTTTAATGTTCAATTTAACTATGGTAATTTTGATTTCTCAGCCTACACATTCGCTTCTGTTGGAAATGATATGGTTCGAAACTACGAAAGAACACTTTCTGATGCTAACCGTTTGAATTATGTACTTGATAGATGGACCGGAGAAGGTACCAGCAACACAGTGCCTAGAGTTACAACCGGTGCTACTAGTAATAATGTATTCTCTGATTATTTTGTAGAAGATGCCTCTTACATTCGGATCCAAAATATTCAATTGGGTTATTCCATTCCAAGCTCTGTCCTAGGTAAAACCGGTCTAACCAAAGTACGTATGTATGCTGCGGTAAATAATTTGTACACTTTTACAAAATATAGAGGTTTTGATCCCGGTGCTTCAAGTGGAGCCCCAATTGGTGGCGGAATTGACTTTGGATTCTACCCCGTTCCCAGAATGTATATGTTAGGCTTAAATGTTAACTTCTAAAAATCCAAGAAAATGAAAAATAAAATAATACTACCGTTAATGATACTAGGATTTTTGATGAATTCAACATCCTGTAGCGATGATTTTGTAGATAGAACTCCAGAATATTCTATTGATTCCGAAAACTATTTCAACTCCGAAACCGATTATTACAATGCTCTAGTAGCAGCCTATGATTTGCTACAAAGTACTTATTTAAATGCTATGTTGGGTGAAATTGCCTCTGATAATACCCTATGTGGTGGTGAAAACCCTACAGATGTTATTGGATTCCAACAAATTGATGATATGATTCATACGCCTGTTAATTCCAATTTAAGAGATTTATGGGGTTGGATGTTTGCCGGTGTAAATAGAGCTAGTTATATTCTCGAATTCAAAGATAAAACTGATTTTCCTGGAAAAAATCAAATCATTGCCGAAGCCAGATTCCTAAGAGCTTACTATCACTTTGAATTGGTTAAATGGTTTGGAGGAATTCCGCTCAAAGGTGATGCTCGTTTCAAAATTGGAGATGAAAAAGTAATTCCCAGATCTTCTGTAGCTGATGTTTATGCATCTATTGAAGCCGATTTACAATTTGCGGTTGATAATTTAAGTGTAACGGCTCCTCAAGTGGGAAGAGCAACAAAAGGTGCCGCACAGGCTCTACTTGGAAAAGTGTATTTGTATCAAAATAAATTCAATCTTGCGGCTACCACTTTAGACAATTTAATTCAAGTTACCGGTGGATATTCTTTAATTCAAAACTACAGTACTCTCTTTGAATTTTCTCAAGAAAATGGTCCGGAATCTGTTTTTGAGGTGCAATATACCGATGTTGAAGGTGCCGGATTTGGTTGCCTACAATGTAGTGAAGGAAATGTTGCCGTTGGTTTTAACGGAATCAGAAACTATAGCGGACCACTATTTTCATCCGGATTTAGTTTTAATGTTCCAACAGCAGAGGCTTATAATGCCTATTCTGCCGGAGATTTACGAAGAGATATTGCAATTTTAAACATTGAAACTTGGGCAGCACAAACCGGAGCTACTTATGGTACCGGAAATGAGCATACGGGGTTCTTTAATAGAAAATATTTACCTCGAGTTCGTAGCAGTCAAGCCGCTGGCGATTTAAATCTAACCAATCCCAATAATTACAGAGCCATTCGCTATGCCGATGTATTACTAATGGCTGCAGAAGCATTTAACAGAGGAGGTATAGATGATTCTAAAGCTCGCTTTTACTTAAATGAAGTGAGAAGACGTGCCTTTGGAAACTCAAACAACGACATAACAGCTAGTGGAGCTGCACTAACCGATGCTATTTGGGCCGAAAGAAGATTAGAACTAATGGGTGAAGGGCATCGCTTCTTTGACTTGGTAAGAACAGGTAAAGCAGCACAAACCATTCCGGGATTCATAGCAAACAAACATGAAGTCTTCCCTATTCCGATTGAAGAAATACAATTTTCAAACGGAAATTGGTCTCAAAATCCAAATTATTAAAAAATTACACTATGAAAAAAATAATTTCTTTATTCAGTTTAATTGCGTTAGTACTCGTGTACTCCTGCTCATCTGACGATTACAGCGATGCATTTCTTGATGATGTTTCTGCACCTAGTAATCTAAGTGCCTTATTCACAATTACGCAAAACAATTCCGGATTGGTAACCATTAGACCAAACGGAACCGGTGCAACGATTTATAAAATCTACTTTGGTGACGGAACTCAAAATCCCGGGCAAGTATCACCCGGGCAAGCTATTACACACACCTATGCCGAAGGTAACTATACCGTACGGATTGTGGGTGTTGGGATTACCGGTTTAGAAACAGAAATAACTCAAAATCTAACCGTAACTTTTGTAGCCCCCGAAAATTTGAGTGTGAACATCAGTCCTGAAATTGGAAATGCTTACAAAATTAACCTAACGGCAACTGCTGACTTTGAAACCTATTTTGAGGTATTTTTTGGTGAAAATCCAAATGAAACTCCAATTCAATTTAACGAAGGTCAAACGGTTTCACATACCTATCAAACGATTGGTACGTATCAAGTTCGAGTTGTAGCCTATAGTGGTGGTGCCGCTACTACAGAATCCGTTCAAAATGTAACCATTTTTGACCCGTTACTCTTACCCGTAACTTTTGAATCGCCAACTTT
The DNA here is from genome assembly GCF_036759525.1 of Flavobacterium sp. GTDB lineage: Bacteria > Bacteroidota > Bacteroidia > Flavobacteriales > Flavobacteriaceae > Flavobacterium. Next base: position 287,397 of record NZ_DAIOUN010000002.1, read on the forward strand.
AAATTATAACTTTATCAGTTTTGGTGGAGCTTTCTCAACAGTAGTAAATAATCCGGACATTGGGGCAAACAATACAAGTGCTCGAGTAGGTAGATTAACCAAATCTGCAGGTTCAGAAGTTTGGGCTGGTTCGCTTTTGGTTTTAGATGCTCCAATAAACTTTAGTTCACAACAAAAAATTAGCGTTAAAACTTGGTCTCCAGTTGCCGGGGCAACCGTAAAACTGAAGTTAGAAAATGCAAGTAATCCCAATATAAATGTAGAGGTAGATCAAGTTACTACAGTTGCCAATACATGGGAAACTTTAATTTTTAATTTTGATGGCATCAACAATGCAAATAATTATCAAACGGTTGTTTTGTTTTTTGACTTTGGAAACAATGGAAATGGTGCCAATTATTACTTTGATGATATCATGTTAACAGATGGACAAGAAGAATTAAAACTACCATTAACATTTGAAAATTCGAACTTAAATTATTCGTTTCTAAATTTTGGTGGAGCAAATACCGAAGTAATCAACAACCCAAGTCAAACGGGAATAAATACCAGTGCCAAAGTGGGTAGATTGGTAAAAAACAGTGGATCAGAGGTTTGGGCAGGCTCTTTCATCGAATTGGATGTTCCAATTGATTTTTCATCTTTACAAAAAATAAAAATGAAAACTTGGGCACCTCAATCGGGAATTGTAGTTCTTATGAAACTCGAAAACTTAAATAATCCTTCCATAAACGTTGAAGTTCCGGTAACCAACACCGTAGCCAATTCATGGGAAGAATTAACTTTTGATTTTACCGGTATTAACAATGCCAATCAATACCAAAGAGTAGTGGTATTCTTCGCTTTCGGAACCTCTGGAACAGGTGCTTCTTATTACTTTGACGACATTCAACTAACAAATTAATGCTATGAAAAATATTTTAAAATCAATTTCTCTTTTTCTGTTGACACTCTTTGTATTTGTGAGTTGTCAGGATGATGATGCCAAATTTGGTGCAATCATCAATCCGGAAAGTATTCAAATCATTACTGAAATTCAAGGGCAAGATGCCGAAAATCCCAATGGAGATGGTTCCGGAATTGTTACATTTAGAGTAACAGCACAAGGTGCTACCAACTATAAATTTTATTTTAGCGATGGAACCAATGCGAATGCCCCAAGTGGGATTTACACCAAACGATTTACTCAAAATGGCACCAATACCTATGAAGTAAGTTTGGTGGTTAGTGGAACTGCCGGAGTTTCAACCAGTACAACATTTGAGGTTACTGTATTTAGTAATTTTACAGATGATGAGGCTGTGAGCTTTTTAACAGGTGGAAGTACAAAAAGATGGTATTGGTCTGCCTCTGAGCCCGGTCATTTAGGTGTTGGTGAAAACAGCACAAATCCGGATAACAATTTTAGACCTAATTATTACAGTGCAGCTCCTTTTGAAAAAGCAGGTTCTCCAGAGAGTAGCTGTTTGTATGAAACAGAAATGACGTTTAGTTTGGATGCCAATGGAACTCTTAAATTTAGTAATAACAACGGTGGAAGAACTTTCTTTAATGCGGCATATAACAGCGTTGGTGGCGGTGGCGGAGGTTCAGACTTGTGTTTGCCTTTTGATGTATCCGGAGAGAAAACCGTGTTATTAGGGCCCTCAGAATCTATATTGATGACCACAAATTTAGATAAAACCAGAGGCACTAGTATGACTTTTTCTGATGGCGGCTTTATGGGGTATTACATAGGTCAAAGCACTTATGAAATATTATCCATCACTGAGAACAGAATGATTGTAAGAGCTGTACCCGGAAATGATGCCGGATTAGCTTGGTACCATATTTTTACTACAACTCCTGTAAACGAACAAGGCTCCGGTGGAGGTGGAAATGATGATTTCACAAATCTGATTTGGGCAGATGAATTTGATACCAATGGGGCTCCAAACCCTTCAAATTGGGGTTACGATATTGGTGCCGGTGGCTGGGGTAATGGTGAAGCACAATACTACACCAGCAGTAGTGAGAACATCATTGTTCAAGATGGAGTATTGAGAATTACTGCGAAAGCTCAAAACTTTATGGGATCGAATTATACATCGGCTCGTATCAAAACCGAAGGTAAATTTGATTTTACTTATGGTAAAGTAGAAGTTAGAGCCAAATTGCCTGTTGGGGGTGGTACTTGGCCGGCAGCATGGATGCTTGGAGCAAATTTTGCTCAAGTTTCATGGCCAACTTGTGGTGAAATTGACATCATGGAACACAAAGGAAATCAGCCGGGAGTTATTCACGGATCATTACACTTTCCCGGAAATTCGGGAGGAAATGCGGTAACAAATACTACTACGGTTTCTAATGTTTCTTCTGAATTCCATGTCTACTCTGTGATTTGGAACGCAAACACCATTCGATTCTTTGTTGACGGGCAGTTATACCAAACATTCAATAACAACCCTTCACTCCCATTTAACGCAGATTTCTTCTTGATATTAAACGTTGCAATGGGTGGAACTTTTGGTGGTTCTATAGATCCTGCATTTACCCAATCTAGTATGGAAGTAGATTATGTAAGAGTGTATCAATAAAAGTAGTACAATTGGTTTAAGTTTTAAAAAAGGCTTGTATTGCAAGCCTTTTTGTACTTCTAACTTAACTTAAAAAAAATAAAATGAAATTATCCTATTCAAAATATTTCATATTCCTTTTGGTATGGATACTCCATTCTTGCTCAAACAAGTCTACCAAAAGTAACTCATCTCAAAATTTTGAATCCCAAATTGACTCGGTTATGAGTTTGATGACTCTCGAAGAAAAAGTAGGCCAAATGAATCAATATAACGGATTTTGGGATGCCACAGGTCCAACACCCAAAGAAGGTCAAGCTGCTATCAAATACGAACACTTAAAAAAAGGTTGGGTTGGATCTATGCTCAACGTAAAAGGTGTTAAAGAAGTAAGAGCTCTTCAAAAAATTGCTGTAGAAGAAACACGCTTGGGTATTCCTCTTCTATTTGGTTTTGATGTTGTACACGGATACAAAACTATAAGTCCGATACCTCTGGCAGAAGCAGCCAGTTGGGATTTGGAAGCCATTAAAAAATCGGCAGAAATTGCAGCAGCAGAAGCAGCCTCCACCGGATTAAACTGGACGTTTGCACCCATGGTTGATATATCAAGAGACGCACGTTGGGGACGTGTCATGGAAGGTGCCGGTGAAGACCCCTATTTGGGAAGTCAAATTGCTGTAGCACGTGTAAAAGGTTTTCAAGGTGACGATTTGTCTAATGAATTTACTTTGGCTGCTTGTACCAAACATTTTGCTGCCTATGGCTTTGCAGAAGCCGGAAGAGATTACAATACTGTAGATATCAGCCACAATACATTGCACAATGTTATTTTGCCTCCTTTTAAAGCTACAGTAGATGCCGGAGTTCGAACGTTTATGAATGCGTTTAATGAACTTGACGGAATACCTGCTACCGGAAACTCTTACCTTCAAAGAGATCTTTTAAAAAAAGAATGGAATTTTGACGGATTTGTAGTCTCTGATTGGGGTTCTATGGCCGAAATGATTGCTCATGGGTATGCAGAAGATTTAAAAGATGCGGCTCAGAAAGCAGCCAATACTGGTTCTGATATGGATATGGAATCTTCGGGTTTTGTTGAGCATTTGGTAACACTAGTAAAAGAAAACAAAGTAAAAGAAAGTGATATAGATGATGCCGTACGAAGAATACTTAGAGTAAAATTTGAATTGGGTCTGTTTGAAAATCCTTATAAATATTGTGATGAAAAAAGAGAGGCTGAAACCATTGGCAAGCCCGAATTTCACAAGACAGTTTTAGATATGGCTAAAAAGTCAATCGTTTTACTTAAAAATCAAAACAACTTATTGCCATTGTCAAAATCCGGTCAAAAAATTGCCGTTATTGGTGCATTGGCAGATGACAAAACCAGTCCTTTAGGAAGTTGGAGAATTGGAGCAGATGATGGAACAGCGGTATCTGTTTTGGAAGGATTGAAAAAATATCCCGACAATACTATCGTTTACGAAAAAGGAGCCGATGTTGCTCTAGGAGAACCTAAATTCATTCAAGAAACCAAAATTAACACGACTGATAAAAGCGGATTTCCTAAAGCGATTCAAGCTGCAAAAAATGCTGATGTTGTAATTATGGTATTGGGTGAACATGGTTTGCAATCCGGTGAAGGAAGAAGCCGAACTGACTTAGGTTTACCCGGAGTACAACAAGAGCTATTGGAAACCATTTATAAAGTGAATCCTAATATTGTCTTGGTTTTAACAAACGGAAGACCATTGGCTATTGAATGGGCCGATAAAAACATTCCGGCAATCCTTGAAACCTGGCATTTAGGTACTCAAAGCGGACATGCCATAGCACAAGTTTTGTATGGTGACTACAATCCAAGTGGTAAACTACCAATGACATTCCCTAGAAATGTTGGACAAGTTCCTATTTATTATAACTATAAAAATACAGGTAGACCCTCGGCCAATGAACCGGAAAGTGTTTTTTGGTCCCATTATATCGATAGTGAAAACACTCCTCTTTATCCGTTTGGTCACGGTTTGAGTTACACAACTTTTCGCTACTCGAATTTAAAACTTGATTCGAATACCTTGAAAAAGAATGGAAAAATTACCGTTTCGTTTGACCTTACCAATACTGGAAAAGTGGAAGGCAAAGAGGTGGCTCAGCTTTATATTAGAGATTTGGTAGCAAGTGTTACCAGACCTGTTAGAGAGTTAAAGGGTTTTGAACTTGTTTCTCTTAAACCCGGTGAAACCCAAAAAGTGTCATTTACTATAGACGAAAAAACCTTAGAATTTTATTCTGCCAATCAAAAATGGGAAGCCGAACCCGGAAAATTTAATTTATTTATTGGTGGAAGTTCTTACACTTCTTTAGAAGCCCAATTTAAATACGAATAAGATGAAAAAAATCTTTTTACTTGCACTTAGTGTAACAATATTGGCATTTGGACAAACCGAAGGAAAAAAATTAGTTTGGATTGAAGACTTTAATGGTACTCAATTGGATGAGAAAATTTGGAACTTTGAACTCGGTGACGGTTGCCCTAATCTATGTGGGTGGGGAAATAATGAGAGACAGATCTACACCCAAAATAATCATGTTGTAAATGAGGGTATGCTCACCATTACAGCCAAAAAAGAAGCCCATCAGTATACCTCAACTCGAATTACAACAGCTGCTAAAGTTGAATTTAAGTACGGATATATTGAAACTCGAGCTAAAATTCCGGTTGGTCACGGAATATGGCCCGCATTTTGGATGCTAGGGTCCAATATAAAAACAGTTGGTTGGCCTTTGTGTGGTGAGATAGATATTTTAGAATATGTGGGAAAAGAACCTCAAATGATATTTACTTCCTTACATACTCAAGCCAGCCATGGAAATACGATAAATACTAAAAAAACCAAAATTGAATCAATAGAAGAAGGTTTCCATACCTATGGTGTGGATTGGACTTCTGAGAAAATGGACTTTTATGTTGATGGTAAAGTGGTATATACTTTTCATCCTAAAGACAAAAGCGAAGCCGTATGGCCCTTCAATCAGCCCTTTTATTTTATTCTTAATGTGGCAATTGGAGGAAATTTTGGGGGGCCAAAAGTAGATGATTCCCTATTCCCTCAAGAATTTATCATTGACTACATCAAAGTTTATCAATAAAAAAAGTTCCTCAAATGAGGAACTTTTTTTAATGTGGTAATTTGTTTTTGAACAAACCATATACAAATGTTCCCAAAACTGCACCAAACAAAACCAAAGCTACGTTATAAAAACCGGCACCTAGAAGAATAAAAATTGGTCCGGGGCAAGCTCCTACCAATCCCCAACCTAATCCAAACAATGTACCACCCATCCAATAGCGTATATTACCACTCTCTTTATCTAAAATTTCAATTGGTAAACCATCCGTATCCTTTACTTTTTTTCTCTTTATAAATTGAATCCCAATTATACCTGTGATAATGGCTACTCCAATTATTCCATACATATGAAACGATTGAAAATGAAACATTTCATAAATGCGATACCAAGAAACCGCTTCGGCTTTTGTAAGTACAATTCCAAATAAGAGACCAACTAAAAAAAACTTAACTAATTTCATTGCTTAAAAAATTAAAGGTAAAATAAAGTGAGCCATAAGTAGTCCTCCTATGAAAAATCCAATAACAGCTTTTAATGAAGGAAGCTGTAAATTGCTCAATCCGGAAATAGCATGACCCGAAGTACAACCGCCTGCATACCGGCTTCCAAATCCAATCAAAAAACCACCCAAAATTAAAAGCAAAATGTTTTGAGGTGAGAGATTATTAAAAAGTGCATCGGGTAGCATTTTTCCATTTGGCTCATCAATTTGAAGGCTTTGCAATTGTTCTATGGTTTTAGGATTAAGAGATACATTTGAATCGCTATGCAAAAAATGAACAGCTAAAAATCCCCCAAACATAGCTCCTAAAACAACTACTAAATTCCACCGTTGACTTTTCCAATCCCAATCAAAAAAAGGAACATATTTACCCATACCTGTCATTGCACATAACGAACGTAAATTGGATGACATACCAAAAGTTTTTCCAAAATAAATGAGTAAAAGCATGACCGCACCAATAAGAAAACCGGATATAGACCAATGCCAAGTTTGTGAAAGATATTCCATACTATTATTTTTAAGCAAAAATAGAGTTTGTAATTGGTTCTAACAAATCAAAAAAGAAGTTCATATTCACAAAAAAAATGTACTTTTGGAGTATAAAAAACCATAGAAATGAAGAAATTCATCGCTTTAACTTGTTTTCTTATTTTCGGTACTTTATGCTCTTGTATAAGTACCCGAAACACCATAAAAAATATAGATGAGAGTGCCCCAGCTCCCCTACTCAACTCTAAAAACACTTTTGTTTTGACCGAGACGAGTACCGACCCAAAATACGGTTATGACAAAGATTATCCCATCAACATTTTCTATATTTCAACGGTAAATGATACCATCAATCAAGAACGTTTTCTAAAAGCTCTAGCCGGACCCAATGGTGAAAAAATATCCTATTCGAAACTGGAAAGTTGTTGTCCGTTTCCAACAAAAAGAAGTGATATGGGAGCCGGATTTTTGGATGTATATGAAATTTTTTGGGAAGGAGCATCAAAACCCCTTCGATTGTATTTTAACATCTATGAAAAAGGGAGATTACTCATACCTAAAGGGTTAACTGCTAAAAAAGAAGAGTAACTTGGGTTACATTAAGTACATAAAAAATTTGTACTTTTGCACTTTAAAAAACCGTTATGGATATTACTAAAATACCTCAAATTAAACATACTAACAGTGGAAACTTCTTTGTTTTAGCTGGACCATGTGCCATTGAAGGCGAAGATATGGCTCTTCGTATTGCAGAACGTTTGGTTCAAATAACCGATAAATTGGAAATCCCATACGTGTTCAAAGGCTCATTTAAAAAAGCCAATCGATCTCGAATTGATAGTTTTTCAGGAATAGGAGATGAAAAAGCTTTGAAGATTCTTCAAAAAGTTTCGCAAACTTTTGGTATCCCCACAATTACAGACATTCATACTAATGAAGATGCTCCAATGGCAGCTGAATATGTTAATATTTTACAAATTCCAGCCTTTTTAGTGCGTCAAACAGATTTGGTTGTTGCTGCTGCAAAAACCGGTAAAACGGTAAACTTAAAAAAAGGGCAATTTATGAGTCCGGAAAGTATGAAACATGCCGTACAAAAAGTATTGGATTGCCAAAATGAAAATGTAATGGTTACCGATCGTGGGACTATGTTTGGTTATCAAGATATGATAGTCGATTTTAGAGGAATTCCAACCATGAAACAATTTGCCACCACGGTATTGGATGTCACTCACTCTTTGCAACAACCCAATCAAATGTCTGGAGTTACCGGCGGTCGTCCAGATATGATCGAAACAATTGCCAAGGCTGGTATTGTAACCGGTGTTGATGGTATTTTCATTGAAACCCATTTTGATCCGGCCAATGCCAAAAGTGATGGAGCCAATATGTTGCATTTGGATTATTTTGAAAATTTAATGACCAAACTCGTAGCCATCCGAAAAACTATTAATCAATTCTAATTTCATCTCATTTAATTTTAGTACCGTGAAAAATCAATCACTTTTGATTGTGCTCTTTTTTTGTGTTTTTTTTCAAGACCTATCAGCCCAAGATAATTCAATAAATCCCGAAAAATACACTACTCATAACAAAGGAAAATTTTATATCTATTGGGGAGGAAATCGAGAAACTTTTTCCAAATCGGATATTCGTTTCAAAGGTTCCGATTACGATTTTACCCTCTACAATGTTTCCGCTCATGATAAACCCAAAGGTTGGCATTGCGATTACATCAATCCACTACGAATGACGATTCCTCAAACCAATTTACGCATTGGTTATTTCATTAGTGACAAATACAATATTTCAATAGGTGTAGACCACATGAAATATGTAATGTTTCAAGACCGTGCTGTAGATTACACAGGGTTTTATCCTAATCAAGGTAGTTATGGAGAAACACTTCCAAATGGTCAAATCTTGTTAACTGAAGATTTTCTAACCTTTGAACATACCGATGGTTTAAACTATGTGAATACTGAAATTTCACGAGTAGATGATATTTCAAAATGGTTTAAAATTGCGAATACAGATAAAATTCAAATCAATGTTACAGAAGGACTTGGAGGTGGTATTCTATATCCTAAAACCAATACTAAATTATTAGGCAAAGACCGCTACGACGAATTTCACATTTCGGGTTACGGACTATCAGCTAAAGCCGGATTGAATGTAACTTTTTTTAAATATTTCTTTATTCAAGGGGAGTTAAAAGGAGGTTATATCAACATGAATGATATTCGAACAACACAAAGTAAATCCGACCGAGCTGAGCAAGATTTTTGGTTTTTTCAAAAGATATTGGTAGTTGGCGGAATCTTTAGGATTTAATAAAGTGTCTTAGCTTCATGAATGACCTCTTTCAAAATCTTCACGTTTATTTCATCTATTGAAAAAAAACGTAAGGATTTAAATGTATTCCTTTTTTCTCCAACCAAATGTGCCACATGTTGTTGAAGTTCATAGCCTTTATTGAAAGCTAAATCAACATACCTCCCCTTGTGACTTGCATTTAAAAAACAAAAAGGTTTATTATTCAAATAGTAATAAGGAACATTCCATTTGAAAAACAAAACAGCTTGCGGTAGCTCTTTTTCGATTACCACTTGCAAATTGAGAAGAATTTCTCTGTATAATTCGGGTTGATTTAGAATGTAATCCTCTGCCGGTTTCATCCTTCAAAAATAAACTAAAAAATATTTGGTTATAAAATTTTTTCTTTTATACTTTGCAACTCAAAGTACTTTAAAATGGAAAACGAGAAATACCTCAACGATCTTGCCGAAATTAAAAATTTGATGAATCGCTCCTCACGCTTTTTATCACTAAGTGGACTATCTGGAGTTCTAGCCGGAACCTACGCTTTAATAGGAGCTTGGTTGGCCTACAAAACGATTTACTTTGACACTTCATCATTGGGTGCATATAAAAATTTGGTAATTTCAAAAGAGGCGGTAATTAAACTCTTATGGATTGCAGCTACTGTAGCAACGCTTTCCATAGTAACCGGTATTTTATTAAGTATTCAAAAAGCAAAAAAAAATAACGAAACCCTATGGAATAGTACAACCAGAAGAATGGTGATTAATTTTCTAATTCCATTGGTAACCGGTGGAATTTTCATTTTATTTCTTATAGAGAAAGAAATGTTAGGTTTAATTGCTCCTCTCACATTAATTTTTTATGGATTAGCCTGTGTGAATGCGAGTAAATACACTATTGGAGGGGTTCGTTATTTGGGAATCACCTTTATAGTATTAGGCTTGTTGTGTACCTGGTTTTTAGGATATGGGTTGTTATTCTGGTCAATAGGTTTTGGTGTATGCCACATTTTATATGGTAGTATAATGTATTTTAAATATGAACGAAACTAGATTTTTAAATTTTTTAAATTTTATAAATCTGTATTCCAAAAAAAATAATTTCCTTTTCTTTACCAAATGAAAAACATTATACAAAATATCAACAAAGCCTTTGACCATCGCATCCGACTGGGCATCATGTCGATATTAATGGTGAATGAAAGTGCCGATTTTAACACACTAAAAGAATTGTTGGGTGTAACCGATGGTAATCTTGCTTCCCACGCCAAAGCCTTAGAATTAGAGGAATATATTTCTATTGAAAAACAATTTATAGGTAAAAAACCCAACACGAGTTACAAAGCTACAAAACTTGGAAAAAAAGCCTTTCGAGATCATATAGATGCCCTCGAAAAATTAATCAAAAAAAACTAAACTATTTTTTTAATCATAAACTTTGAAATCCAAAGTACTTTTAAATATGAAAACAATCCATTTTTATCTTCAAACCAAAAAGAGAGAATTTCTTGTTCTTTCCGTTCTTTCTTTATTCTGCTTAAGTCTATTAATCATTCGAGCAAAAGCTTCAAACAGTATTTTTTTCTTCTTTTTAATATGGAATTTGTTTTTGGGTTTTCTCCCCTATTGCATTAGTCAAATGCTATTATTTTCATTACGAATAAGAGAAAATCGATGGTATAGAATCTTTGGATTACTAATTTGGTTACTATTTCTTCCCAATTCATTTTATCTATTAACCGATTTTTTTCATTTGAATAAATTCAATTCGGTGCCGGTTTGGTTTGACCTTATGGTAGTTAGCTCTTTTTCTCTGACCGGTTTTTTGTTTGGTATTTTTTCACTTTTTACCATCGAAAAGTTACTCTGTAATCATTATACAGAAAGCATTTCAAAAATTATTCTTCTCACTAGTCTCTATTTAACTGCATTCGGAATTTACTTGGGAAGATACCTTCGTTTCAATAGTTGGGATGTGCTTTCCAATCCGATTGACTTGATGAATTCTTGTATCAACTCACTTTTTATCAGAGATGTTCAGAATTTCACATTGGGATTCGGAACGTTTTTAGGGGTTATCTATTTTGTAGCTACCTCAATGAAAAAAATGGAAACAAATAATCTGAAAATTAAATAATCTATATGATGACTCAAAAGAACTATGCTACCGTTACAGGAAAACTTTCCACACAAATTGCCCTTGTATCCTTTGCGTTAGGAACACTCCTTTTTTCATTACATCAAATATTTCCACAAGAAGATTTAATTTTTGTTCTGGGTTTCTTTTACGTGCTTACTGCCTTGTTAGTCAACGGTGTTGTTTTACTTAATCTCATTCATCATTTTATTTTCTTTCATAATCATCGAGACTATTTTGGGGTAAAAATTCTAATTGTATTGGCTAATATTCCTATAGCAGCACTTTTTTTTTATTTAACCATTAATCACATCAATCTTTTAAACTTTTAAACCTTTAAACTTAAAAATCATGGAAAAACAAACCAATTTCTTTCAGTCCAACACTGCAAAAATCATCATGGTTGGCTTTTTAACACTCATTTTATTGATTCCCCTTCAATTTGTCAAAAGTTTGATTGAAGAACGTTCCGTCCGTCAAAAAGAAGTGGTGTCTGAAACCTCCGAAAAATGGGGCGAAGCCATTTACTTTTATGGTCCTATTTTGAAAATTCCGTATAAACAAACTAGTGAAGTAATTGAATATGATGCTAAAACCAATGTTCAGGTAAAAAAATACGTTACCGAGACTAAATTAGCCTATTTCTTCCCTGAAGAACTAAAAAACACCACCGATGTCACGATTGTGAAACCCCTGCAACGCAGTTTATATAAGTCGAATGTATTTAATGCCCAAATGGATTTTACGGGAAGCTATGTTTTTCCCAACTTTAAAATCAATTCGATTGCAGATGAAAATATCTTATGGGACAAAGCCACAATACAGATTCGAACTACCAATTTAAAAAGTATTAAAAGTCAGGTGAATTTGAAACTAGGAGATTCTGTCTACCGTTTTGAGCCCACTCAAAATAAGCAAAACGATTCAATGTCCACGTTAGAAACCGGTTTGGTGAATTTGCAATCGCTTCAGGAGAACAAAAAGCAAAACTTTACGTTCAACATCAATTACAACGGAAGTAAAATGATTCACTTTGCCCCCATTGGTAAAACAACTTCGGCAAAGATGACTTCCAATTGGCCATCTCCGAGTTTTTCAGGTAATTTTTTACCCAATGACAAAAACAAAAAAATTAATGCTAAAGGTTTTGAAGCGGAATGGGAAGTATTGCACCTCAACCGACCTTTTCCACAACAATCATTTGAAACATTACCAAATGTGAAACCGCATGCTTTTGGTGTCGATTTTATTACAACTGTAGATGAATACCAACAAAATGAGCGAGCTTCGAAATACGGATTTTTGGTGATTGGACTAACGTTTTTAATTTTTTTCCTCATTCAAAGCATCAGCAAAATCAACATTCATATTTTTCAGTATTCGATGATTGGTTTGGCCTTGATTATGTTTTATACGTTACTGATTTCGATTACGGAACACAGTAGTTTCACTTTGGCATATGTAGTAGCCGGGATTTCAGTAATTGTTTTGATTTCGCTCTACTCGATTTCGATTTTAAAGAATAAAAAGTTTCCAGCTTTTATTGGCATTTCGCTCACCTTTTTATACACGTTTATTTTTGTAATCATTCAAATGGAAGATTATGCGTTGTTGGTAGGTAGCATCGGTTTGTTCTTGATTTTAGCCGCCGTGATGTATTTTTCTAGGAAGATTGATTGGGGAGCGGGGAATTAGATTGTTTTTTTAAACCATTAAGAAATTAAGTTTCATTAAGCTTGCTTGGTGAGGTTGATTTCTTGATGGTTTTTTGTGTTATTGATAAATTGGTATAAATAACAAAACCCGACAATCACTTGCCGGGTTTTAATTAGATATAAAATTATCTTAATGTCCACCAGATACTTTTTTATCGAAATCGATTCCTTGTGCTTTTAAAATGCCGCTTACTCGCCACGCATAAAAAGCGAGGTAAGCAAAACAAATTACTCCAACAATGTAACTAAATTGAATATGTGTTGAATCTGCAACCATACCTTGCAGCCAACTTACAATTCCACCCCCCATAATCATCATAATTAAGAAATTACTCCCTTGGTTGGTGTTTTTACCCAAACCACTGATGGCTAATGTGAATATACACGGCCATAACGTACTACAGAATAATCCAACACTTGTAAATGCATAAACGCTCACCATACCGGATGTAAACATTCCAATTAATAAAGCCGTTATTCCTAGAGTTGAAAAAATTAGCAACATTCTGGCTGGATTTCCTTTACTAGCAATATCCGCAGCAATTAAAACTACAATGACTAACGCATACACATAAAAAGGAGTTAAATCGTGTTTTGCAATTGCATTAACCAATAAGAACACACCAAAAGCTAGATAGGGTGCTAAAAATTTTAATATTTTTTCCATACTTGCCGAAGCATTAAAAGCCTCTACGGCACCTGTCCAACGACCAATCATCAAACTGGCCCAATACAAAGAAATGTAAGGGGCAATATCTTTGGTTTCGAAACCTAACTTTGATTGCATATAATCCGGCAAATTACTTGCTGTAGATACTTCTACTCCAACATATACAAATATTCCAATCATTCCTAAAATCAATTGCGGATAGTGTAGAGCTGATTTTCTGGAGGATTTAACATCTTCTGCTACCTCAACAACAGTTTCCGGTTGATCTGGTAAAGATGAAAATTTCAAAAAGATGGCTACCAAAATAAAAGCAGCTCCTAAAATCAAATACGGAATTTTTACACTTTCGATACTCACATCGGTATTAGCTGATGCCGCAGAACCAAAAATGGCAAAGCTCACAATTAGAGGTCCAATTGTGGTTCCAAAATTATTGATTCCACCTGCCATGGTTAATCGTTGTGAGCCAGTAGAAATTGGCCCTAAAGCAATAGCAAGCGGATTCGCAACTGTTTGTTGCAATGAAAATCCGAGTCCAACAATAAACAACCCAGAAAGCATTAAAGGGAAAGAACCATTGTTTGCAGCCGGGTAAAACAATAAAGTACCCAAAGCAGATATGGTCAAACCTAAAGCTAAGGCATTCTTGTACCCTATTCGGTTGATGATATCGCCTTTTGTCAAATAGGAAATTCCCATATAAATCAAGGAACCTACAGTATATGCTACATAAAATGCAACAGATACCAATTGACTCTGGCCTTGGGTTAAATCGAATGCTTTCTTGAAAACAGGTATTAAAATATCGTTACTGGCAGCTACAAATCCCCAAAAGAAAAAGACGGTTACTAAGGGAATAAATTGGGACCATTTGGTTTGTTGATCTGTACTCATGTTTTAGTGGGTTAAATGGTTAATTGTGAGATAATTTTATAAACTTAATATACATAAATCTTAAAAAATCAAAGGGTTTTATACAAAACTGTTAATTTTTAATTGAAATATTTTCTAAATATACATTTATGTCAAAATCAAAATACATTTTCTAACAAATAGTTATCAACGAAAACGTTTTCACAACTGTATTTTATTTAAAATTACAACGTTTGCGTTAATTGAAAACGAGGGATCAATCGGCTTTTTTTACTTCACTTCGTGGTCCAATACCATTATTATTAAAGGCTTCAATTTGAAAATAATAAACATCAGAGCGATCTAATCCATTAAAATAGTACTCATTTTTTCCGTATACCATTATGGAGCCATATAATTTATCAGGTGATTTACCAAAATAGATTACGTAGCCATCAGCCGAAGGCTCTTGTTGCCATTTAAACCACACATTTCGTCTTTCGCCTTTAACTTTTGGAGCTGAACGTAAAGGAATAAAATTTTGTACTTCTTTAGGCTTTTCACCCGAACCTTTTCCAAAAATTCTGAAACCGCTCAATGCAAACTTTCCGGTGGGCATGGCGTGATTTTCCAATTTCACATATCGGGCTTTAATTGGACTTTGAAATTCAATATACTCATGCGGAACATCTTTGGTACTTTTGCTTTTGTCCCAAATAATTTTCCAATTTTTACCATCGTTTGACGCATACAAAATGTATTGATGACCTTTAGAATTATCGGGTTTTCCCATAAATTCAACATCTTGATCGGCATAATTAATTTGAATGGCATAAACGGTACTCATTTCTCCTAAATCTGAAATAATGAATTCTCCTTTTTTTGCGGTTTTTGCACTCCAATAGGTTTTAATGTCTTCATTTACTGCAAAATTTGCCTGAAATCCGCCTAAAGTTGATGATACTCTAACGGGTTTATTGTAGTTTAGCAACATCCATCCTGAAAAATGGTTTGTCAAATGATCTTTATTTTCGGAGGGCAAAAAGGTTGGATAATCGCCATAAGCCGTGTTACTATACATCACTCCGTCCTTATCAAAACCTGCAGGCCAGATACCTATTCGACGTTCGAAGTTATTCTTAACACAAATCCCAATGGTAGAAACATGCCAATACTGTTCTTTGTCGTCTTGATAGGTACCGCCATGACCGGCTCCTCGGGCAAAACCTCCCGGTTTATATGAAAACGGATTATGAGATTGGTATTCAAATGGCCCTAACGGATTGTTTCCAACATAAACCCCATCTGCATAACCACTAAACTCAGTGCCGGGTGCTCCGTATTGCAAATAGTATTTGTTTTGATATTTTGTAACAAAAGCTCCTTCGGTAAAAGGCTGTAAAAAGGTATTGTCGTTATTTTCTCCAAAACGTTCCCAACCATGTTCATCGTCATTTAAAGCCAAAACCGGTACAGGTTCTCCCTCAGGTTGAAACGTTTTTCTATTGAGTTTTAAACCGTACAACGGATATAAATTACTGGAACCATAATACATATACAACTCATCCTTTTCCGAATCCCAAAAAATCTGAGGGTCCCAAGCACCGGCTTGATGCTTGTGAACCAATTCTTTCCAATCGTCTACTTCAGGATTGGTACTCATCCATAGGGGAAATTCTTTTGTATGGGTAGAACCAATTACCAACAGAGTATCATTTACGAAAGATAATGAAGGGGCACACAATTCGTCCCAAACCTTGTGTTCCGGGCGAAGAAATTTTCTTGATACAAATTTCCAATCCAGCATATTGTCGCTGTGCCAATACCCCCATTGGTTGGTTGAAAACAGATAATACTTTCCTTTAAAAAAAGTAATAACCGGATCGGCTGTTGCTCTATGTTTTCCTTGTTGTACAAAGGGTTCAATTGGACAATAACCGTAGTCGATATTTATAGGATTACAATAGGTTTTTTGTTGTCCCCAAAGGGAACTACAGACTAGAATACAAAAGCAAAAAACTATATTTTTCATACTTAGAGGTGTAAAAAAACCCTTCAGAATGACTCCCGAAGGGTTAAAAAAATGAAACATAAAAAAATTATCTAACTAATTCAAACTCTACTTTATTTGATGTAGTTGAATCTGGACCCACAAAAACTTCAAACTTTCCGGGTTCGGATACATACTCTAAATCGAAATTATAAAACTTCAAATCTTCTTCTGAAATTTCAAATTCTACCGTTTGGGTTTGACCTTTCTTGATTTCAACTTTTTGAAAACCTTTTAGTTCCTTTACAGGTCTGGTTATTGAACCCACAACATCTCTGATGTACATTTGCACAATTTCTTTACCATCATAATTACCTGAATTGGTAACATCTACCGAAACTTTGATTGTAGAATTGGTTGAAAGTTTAGCAGATGATATCTTTAAATTGGAATACGTAAATTGTGTGTAACTCAATCCAAATCCAAACGGATAAAGAGGTTCATTTGGAACATCTAAGTAATTGGATCTGAATTTTTCAAAAATTCCTTTATCATTTGCCAAAGGTCTTCCCGTATTTTTGTGATTGTAGTAAATTGGAATTTGTCCTTCATTTCTGGGCCATGTAGCGGTTAATTTACCCGACGGATTGGTATCACCAAATAAAACATCGGCAATGGCCAAACCGGCTTCACTTCCCGGAAACCATACATTCAAAAGGGTAGTCAATTTTGAGGATTCTTCTAGAATTACCAAAGGTCTACCCGTAAAAAGAACTAACACTACCGGTTTTCCCGTTTGAAGTAAAGCCTGAAGCAAATCTTTTTGAGCTTGTGGTATTTGCAAATTTGTTCTACTGCTGGATTCACCGCTCATTTCGGCCGATTCACCCAATGCTGCGATAATAACATCTGCTTTTTGAGCCACCTCTAATGCTTCTTTTAAGAGTTCCTCGGCAGTTCTTTTATCTCTTTGTAAACTTTTTCCAAACATAGTTGCTCTTTCTTCAAAAGCGGCATCGTAGTCCAGATTACTGCCTTTTGCATAAAGTACAGAAGCTTTATCACCCAAAACTTTTTGTAAACCGTCTAATACAGATACAGAACGGCTTTGTTGTGTAGCCACACTCCAGGTTCCAGCCATATTTTCTCTGCTATGAGCTAAAGGTCCAATTAAGGCAATAGTCCCTTTTTTGGAAAGAGGTAATATTTGATCTGAATTTTTTAATAATACTAGAGATTCTGCTGCTACTTTTCGGGCCAATTCTCGATGCTGCGGTGTATAAATATCGCTTTTAGCTCTTGCCTCATTGCAGTTTTTATACGGATCATGAAAAAGTCCTAAATCATATTTTGCTTCAAGAATTCGGGTTACAGCTGCATCTATTTCTTGAATCGTAATTTTTCCTTCTTCAAATGATTTTTTCAGCGTTGTCAAAAACCCTTCTCCAACCATGTCCATATCTATTCCGGCTTTCAAAGCAAGAGCAGAAACTGTTTGCAAATCCCCCAAACCATGATCAGTCATTTCATTAATCCCGGTATAATCAGTCACATTGAATCCTTTAAATTTCCACTGATTACGTAGAACTTCGGTTAAAAGCCATTTGTTTCCGGTTGCCGGGATTCCATCTACTTCATTGAAAGATGCCATAACCGACCCAACTCCGGCATCAACAGCAGCTTTGTAAGGAGGAAAATATTCATTGTACATTCTAATCCGACTCATATCAACTGTGTTGTAGTCTCTCCCTGCTTCGGGAGCCCCATACAAGGCAAAATGCTTAACACAAGCTAGCATAGACGTTGTTTTTCTCAAATCGTTTTGCTGGTACCCATTAACCATAGCTTTGGCAATCTGCATACCTAAATAAGTATCTTCACCAGAACCTTCGGAAACCCTACCCCATCTGGGATCACGCGACAAATCGACCATTGGAGAAAATGTCCAATTAATTCCATCTGCCGTTGCTTCTACAGATGCAATTCGAGCAGTTTGTTGAATTAATCCCATGTCCCAGGTACAAGATAAACCTAAAGGAATTGGGAAAGTAGTTTCATAACCGTGAATAACATCCATACCGAAAATAAGTGGAATTTTTAGTCGGCTTCTTTCTACGGCAATTTTTTGAACTTCCTTAATTTTTGCTACAGATTTTATATTGAATAAACCACCTACCTGACCGTTTTCAATTTTTTTGGCTATATCAGAACTTTTGGCTTGTCCGGTAACAATATCTCCTGAACCCGGGAGGTTGAGTTGACCTATTTTTTCGTCTAAGGTCATTTTGCTTAACAATTGTGGCACAAAAATTTCTTTGGGAGCCAATGTAGGTTGTTCTTTTTTCTTTTGGGCATTTACTGCTGTAGTAACCCCTAAAAAAATGAGTAGTAGGGCAATCGTATTTTTCATAAATTTATTTCTTTACTTGTTGAAACATCCATTGATAAATAGCGGCGTTATTGTATACTCGCGTCCAACTGTCGTGATTGGCATCATCAAAAACAGTTAGTTGAATATCAATACAACAAGGTTTTAATTTTTTGTAAATAGTTGTAGAATAACTCAAATCGACCACATCATCTAATAATCCGTGAAAAATTCGAATTGGGATAGATTTTAGTTTGCAATTTTCAATCATGGGAATGCGATCGACAAATCCGGCAATGGGAACCAATGCCGCAAATGTATCGGGATAGGAAATGGCTAAATTCCATGCTCCCCATGCCCCCATGCTTAATCCGGTTAAATAGATTCTTTGGGTATCTATTGAATTTTGAGAGATGATTTTTTGAATTAATTGATAAAGTGCTTCAGAATCCCAATAGGCATCAATAGGACACTGAGGTGCCAATACAAAGGCATCTAAATCGTTAGTTTTAAGATATTGAAAAGGGCCATGCACCTTAACTTTCTCCAAATCGTTTCCTTTTTCGCCTGAACCATGAAGGAAAATAAGTAATGGCTTTGGGGTATTTGTATTTTTAGGTTTATGCAACAAATAGCCATAGGTTACCTCTTTTTGTACCGTAGTGTGAAACAAGGCAGAAGTGTTTTGACTTTGAAGTGTATTCAAAATCAACAAACTAAGGGCAAGGGTATAAAAATTGTAAAATTTCATTATCTAATTTTAAAATCCATGTTGAGCTGATGCAAAACCTAGGCTTTGTAAACCGGTACGAACTTCGGGAGCTTGCATAAATAAATTCCATAAAAATCCGGTTCGGTAATTTTCAATCATTGGCACAATAGTTCCTTGATCTATGGCCAGATAGGTTTTGGTTACCCAATTGTAATGTGGAGAAAAAGCATCATAGGGTCCGGCTATCCCAACATGTGTATTCTTTTTTTCATCGTACAAATAGCGAAGCACTTTCATTGACTCTGTAGGTGTATACGGAAATGAAGACAAAGCTGCTGTAGGAGTTATGATCCCTCTATCGTTTGTAGGCTTGTGTTCTGAATACCCTAAGGAACCATCGGCATTACGAGTATAACTGGCTGTTAATCCCCAACATTTTTGGCTATATCCATTCCAATTACCCGGATTTGCAACGCAATAATTGTACATGATTTTGGAATGATTTTGAGTAAGCTGCCAATAATTTGCATATTGGTCTGTTAATCCGCGTGGATCTAATCCTAAATAGGAATAATGAGACCAAAACATTGGACCTACATTACCCGGAGAACCATTATAACTGAAAATAACCGGTAAATTGTATTGAATGGACGAATTTTGGATTGCACCATTTCTGGCCCAAGCTTGATGGTAAGCGGTTGCTCCAACCGGATGTGTGGGTGAAGCAGCAGCCATGATATAGGTAATCAAACATTCGTTATAACCTTCCAGTTTGAAGTTCATTTGCCAACCATAATTGGGCGACCAATGCCAATAGAGAGCATTTTCTCCTTTGGTATACCATTGCCAATTTACACCCCTCCAAAGGTTATCTGCCTTTTGAGCTAAAGCTTGTTCTTCTGTTGTTCCGTTTTTAAAATATTCTCTAACACAAATTAAAGCTTGACATAAAAAAGAAGTTTCAACCAAATCACCTCCATTATCCATAGTACCAAAAGGAATAACATTTCCATTGGTTCCATTAATCCAATGAGGCCAAGCTCCATAAAACCGATCGGCATTTTCTAAAAAATTTAAAGCCGTTTGCATTCTAGAAACTACTTGACCTCTGGAAACAAATCCGCGTTCGGCTCCTACTAAAAGTGTCATTAAACCAAATGCAGACCCACCCGTGGTCACGATATCTTTATCATAATCCGGATTGTCAACATGATATCGCTCACGAGCCAATTTTGAATTGGGTTCGGCATAGTCCCAAAAATATTTAAAAGCATCCCGTTGTACTTGGGTAAGCAATTGTTCATCGGTTAGAACTACGGGTGGATTTGTAGGTAAAGGAGTCCCACTAGAATCGGAAACATTTCCGTCTGAACAAGACAAAAAAGAAATTAATATAACCAAACTGTATTTTAAAAACTGAAATAATTTCATAGCTATTGGGACTTCTTTACATTAAAAATATGATTATCTACCATCCTTTTCCAATAAGTACAAGGATCTTATATCTGTATCAGATAAGGCTTTGTTGTATATTCTAAATTCATCAATCATGCCTGTGTAGGGTAGCATCCAGCCATCTGGAGCACCCCAAGGAGCTCCTAAATGTTGTTGAAAACCTCCTAAAATAAAACCTTGCACATTAGAATTTGCCAATGCTCCGAGAGGCTGTCCATCTACATTAGGATCTGAAGTATAACGATTGGACATACCATCCGGAATTACCAACTTTGTACCATCAACATAAATATTGTATTTGGATGTTTCGGCGTTGTAAGACCAGGTTAGGTGTTTCCAAGTACCATACATTCCTTGCAATCTATTATCTCCTGTATGCTCTATCCATTGTCCAGACCAAGGAATGGATGGAGTTACATCTTTTTGAAGATGCACTTTTAACAACATTCTATCCTCTGTAGTTCCTTCTATAAGAACAAAAATATTACCCCAAAAATCGGTTGTTTTTGGTAACATAAATAAACATTGAGCACCACCGGTATGCTGAGTAGTTTTAATCCACATCGATGCCGTAATACTTTGCAAACCGGAAACCGAGCTACTAACATTAGTAAAAGAAGCAAAACCTGAAGTTGAACCTTTGTAAGCGTTTCCTTTTACGCCGTTTTCAAAAGTAGCGTTGGTCACTGCCCCACCGGATAACCCGTTTTTAACGTCTGTTACGTCATTTTCAAAGCTCATTTTAACAACAAGATTATCAGGAGCAATTTCATCCGAGAATTCATACCCTCCAATAGGTTGGTAAGGAATAGGTTCGTTACTGTCTAAATCTTCTTCACATCCGAAGTTGATGAAAACCAAGGATAATGATAAAGCGGCTAAAAATTTATATTTGTTTTTCATTTTTATAATTTTAAGTGATTAGAAGCTTAGAGTAGTTCATTAAAACTACTCTGAGCTTTTTTAGTAATTTGGATTTTGAGCAGATAATCCTCCCGCTTCGTTAATAAATCTTTGTGGTAGAGGAAATAATTCGTGTTTTCCAACAATAAATTGTTTTCCGTGTACAGCAAATGCAGCTTGAGCCTGACCGGTTCTTACCAAATCAAAATATCTATCGTGTTCAAATGCTAATTCTACTCTACGTTCTCTCCAAATTGCAGTTCTTAAATCAACTTGAGAAACCGCTGTAGAGTTAGGTAGATTGGCTCTGTTACGAACTAAGTCCAATTCAGATTTGGCACTTGTTGTATTGCCTAACTCATTGAATGCTTCGGCTCGCATGAGCAACACCTCGGCATATCTCAAATAACGTATGTTCACATTGGTTTCCCAATCCCCTGAGTTTACAGAAGAATAGGCTTTGAAATTATATCTTGGATTTTCTACCGTTAGAGGTACAACGCGACCATCATACAAAGTAGTTCCGGCAAAAATAATAGTTGCATCTCTACGAGTATCACCGGGTTCGTAAGCATTTACCAAACTTTCGGATGGTGTATTGAAGCCCCATCCCCATCCACCGGCACCACGGGCACCTTGGGTAGCAGAATATCCTTGAATTCCTTTGGCTGGATTTCCACCAAAACCTTGTATTTCAAAAATAGACTCTTGGTTATTCTCTCCAGATGTTTTAAAAATTTCGGCATAGCTGGGTGTTAATGCATAACCTGAAACCAAATTGGTGTATTCGATTACTTTATCCCATTTTCTTTGATATAATGATACTTTTGCCAACAAAGTAAGTGCAGCCCCTCTTGATGCTCTCGCAATCTCATTGGCAGGATAGGCACTTTTTTCAGGTAGTACGGCTATAGCATCTGTCAAATCTTGTTCAATAAAAGCATAAATTTCTTCTTTAGATTTACGGGTAAGTTGCATTATACGATCTTCTTCAGAAGAGGGACTTGGAATTTTATTTACCAAGGGAACTCCTCCGTAAATTCGAACTAAATTAAAATACATTACGGCTCTTAAAAATTTAGCTTCTCCAATCAAACGGTTACGCAAACCTTCATTGGCTTGATTTAATTGCGGAATGTAAAATAAAGCTTGGTTGCATCTATTTATACCTTCATATTGAGCTTTAAAAACTTCTTCAACAGAAATACTTGAAGCATTATGAGTTAAATTGTCCAATAAATCTTTATCAGTTCCTGTATCTCCTGGAGACGAACCTTTATCTGCATCATCAGAGGCAATGCTGGTAATTCCATTCCATGAAAATGAACTCATATTCCAATCTAAAAACTTAGAATAAATAGCCGTAACAAAACTTTTGGCACCTTCATCATTGTTGTACAAACTTAGGTCGGCCGTAGAAATAGCTGCCGTTTGGTCTACGTCTAGATAATCGTCACTACAGCCTATTAAGTAAGCCGATGTGATAAAAGTAAATGCATAAATAATCTTTTTCATAGTTTAAAATTTTAAATTAACTCCAAAAACAAACGATTTTACAGTAGGATAGGCATCAATCTCGATACCTTGAGACCCATAAGGGTTACCATCGTTATTTAACTCGGGAGAAAACCCGGAGAATTTTTGAAATATAAATGGGTTGACTGCATTAAAATAAATTCTGGCAGATGATATGTAATCTGAAAATTGAGGTAAAGTATAACCAATTGTAATATTGTTTATTCGGAAGAAATCTGCAGATTCCAAATAGTAAGTAGATGCTATGGGTACTGCATTAAATGGAGCCGGATTTGCAGCATCTGTATTGGTTGGAGTCCAAAAATCGGTTGCTACACTATATTCAATATTTTCACCCGAAAAACGTTGTGCTTTTTTACCGTTGTAAACTTTACCACCTCCGGTACCGTAGGCATCTATTGAAAAATCAATGTTTTTATATTTGGCTCCCAATGACAATCCGTAGTTTACTTTTGGAATAACAGAACCTACAAATTTTCTATCGGCAACTGTTAGTTGATCTTGAGAAACAATTTCTCCATCAGCATTAAAAAATTGCATAGCTCCATTTTCGTCTAAACCGGCATATTCCCACATAAAGAAACTACCTAAAGGTTGTCCGACAGCTTCAAAAGAAAGTAATTTGGTATATTGTCCGTTACCTAAACCACCTCCTTGAGCAAAAGAAACATTAGGATTTGAAATGCTTTCCAAAGTATTTCTATTGTTTGAAATATTTCCTCCTACCCAATACGTGAATGAATCTGTAATTTTATCATCCCATCGAAGAGAGAATTCAACCCCTTTATTACTCACTTCTCCTACATGTCCCGGTGAAGACTGTGAGGTTCCTGCAGTTGTATACGAATCTACAAATAAAATTAAATTTTTGGTCGTTTTATTGTATACATCAAAAGTACCTTTCAACTTATTATTCAAAATTGTAAAGTCAAATCCTCCTGATGTTTCCTCGGTTATTTCCCAACTTAAACCCGGATCAATTTGAGAATTAATTGTGGTACCCGGAAAAATAATACTTCCACCCAAAGTAGCATTAAGATTGGATGTAAAAGCCTGAACATTTAAAGGTACATTTTGATTTCCTAATCTACCCCAACCTCCTCTAACTTTTAGGAAATTAATCACCGAATTATCTGCTAAGAAAGATTCGTTAGTTACAATCCATCCCAAACCAAATGATGGAAAATTCCCCCATCTGAAATCTTTTTGATATTGAGAAGTTCCGTCTCTACGTAGGGTTGCAGTAAGCAAATAGCGATCTTTTAATTTATATTGAGCTCTACCAAAGTAAGACAAAAGTCGGGTTTCATTACTTACTGAATTGGATATCAAATCACTTTCATTTGACGTAGCGAAATCGAGTGCCCAATAATTTGAATTAGCCGGAACGTTGCGTCTGCGAGCACTTAAAAACTCAACAGAGCCTATGGTATTAGTTTCTGTACCAAGTGTAATTTCTACATCGTGGATAGCTGCAAAAACTTTATTGTATGTCAAGAAATTGGCCAAATTCCAATTGAAAAAACTACTTCTGGATTTGGATAATAAGTTAATAGGTGAATTAGGGTCGTATTCCTCTTCTACCCTAGTTGGATCGGCAGCTAACCAAATATTTCTGGAATCTTGAAAATTGTAGTTTTTCCAATTGTTGTATTCTGCTGAAAATTGAGAAGTAAATTTAAAATCGGAATTTATTTTGTAGTTTAAAGCTAGTCCGGCTTGTAAATTAAAATTGCGTTGTTCTTCGTCAAAGAAGTTTAATTGAGCCACCGGATTTCCAACATTATTGAAAGAGGAACCGGTTTCAGATGCAAATCCATCATCACCTACAAAAGGTACTCCGTATTTACCGCTTGGAAAGTAAACGGGAACTATAGGTGATTGTTTGTAAGCGTTTGTAAATGCGGATAAAGGTTTAGGATTGGACTGTGTAATACCGATATTAATATTTTGCTGTAAGGATAATTTATCGGTTATTTTGATATCATTATTGTTTCTCAAAGTAATTCGCTTGTAATCCAATCCATTTAAAATTGCTTTTTCATCATATAAACCGGCACTAAACAAATATTTAATAGTTTTGGTTGAACCGGAAAGTGAAAGATTATTTTGAGTATAAACCCCGGTTCGGGTGATTTCTTTAAACCAGTTGGTATTTACCGGCTGATCTTGTGAAAAGGTAGTTGTACCCAATGCCAAATTGGTATAGTAAGAAAATTTATTACTTCCTGCCATTTTAACCAACTCGAGAGGTGTTCTAAAACCCACAAAACCATCATATTCGATAGTCATTTTTTCACCACTCCCTTTTTTGGTAGTAATCATAATTACCCCATTGGCACCTCTGTTTCCGTATATAGCTAAAACCGATGCGTCTTTGAGTACTTCAAATGAAGTGATGTCGTTAGAGTTTATGTTGTTAATATTATCCATGGGTAAACCATCAACAATATAAAGCGGATTTCTTCCACCCAATGCCGTACCCAAACCTCTGATTACAACACTTGGAGAACTTCCGGGTACGTCGCTACTGGAAACTTGTACACCAGCCGCTTTACCTTGAATCGCTTGAGAAGCATTCAAAACTTTTCGATTATTGACTTCCTCAGAATTTAGTGAAACGATAGAAGCAGTATTGTCAACTTTTTTTCGTGTTCCGTATCCAATAACCACCACATCATCTAAAGTTGTAACTTCTTCTTCCAAAGTTACATCTAAAGTTGAACCACTTACACGTTCAACTTTGGTTTTCATCCCGATCATTCGAAATTCAATTTCTTGACCGTTTTGAGCATTAATACTATATTTTCCATCAAAATCGGTTACCGTGTTGGCAGAGGTTTGCAGTACCCGGACGGTAACACCAGGAAGCGGTAGACCCGAATTGTCTACAACCGTACCTTTAATTTCTTGTGCCATGATGTATAATGGTAAAAACATCATACAAAGCGTTACATAAAAGTTTTTCATTGATTTGTTTAAGTTTGAGTTAACGAGCACTAATATACACACTATAACGATATAGTTGAGTTAAAATAAAGCACTACATTACCACATCAATATATAATATTTATATTTTAAAACATTGATTTTTAAGATTTTAAAAAAACAAATTAAGAGAATAAACACATCAACATCAACTTAACCTGATGTAGTAGTGATGTATTATAAGATTGATAGAAAAAGAATCAAAAAAATAGGATATCGGTATTTTTTTTTGATTTTAAAAATTAATCATGAATTTTGACAAACTCTCATCGGAAGGTAATTCAATCTTTTTTCTTAATCTGTAGCGATGCAATTCAACACCGCGATAAGAAATATTCATAAGCGGTGCAATTTCTTTGGAAGAAAGATTCATTCTCAGATAAATAGCTAGTTTGATATCTTTTGAAGTTAATTCAGTATAACTTTTTGTCAATTTCTGAACAAAATCTTCGTGACTTTGAATCAAATTCTTCTCAAAATTTTCCCATTCTCTTTGGTTGATCGCATTTGACTTTATGGTTTTTTTGATTTTATTCTTTAAGACATCTAAATTGGGTTCTGTATCCAATATTTTTTGAATCGATTCAATCATTTCTGATTGTTTGGCTATAGACAATGACTTTCCGGCAACCTCAGAAGCCTTAGATTGAACCTGCATTTCCAAAATATGTTTCTCATAATTTTGGATTTTTAATTTATTTTCAGCTTCCAGTTCGAGTTCTACAATTTGTCTATGGTGTTTGAGTTCCTCTTCTTTTAATTTGATTTTTTCCAAATATCTTATCTTATTCCATCTGTAATACAAAAACAAAATAGAACCAATAACGGTGCAATAAATAACAATCATCCAAAAGGACAAATACCAGGGTTTCATAACCTGAAACGAAAACTCTGCTGCTTTTTCGAATTTGTTCCCCGTTGTAAAAAACACTTCAACGGTATTGTTTCCGCTTTCCAAATGTGTCAATGTGATTTTTCCTTCAGCCAATGGAATGAGTTCACTTTGATTAACTTTATAAAACAATGTTGATTTTTTATTTCCAAAATATTCCGTAATAAAATGAACATCCACATTTTGATTGTTAGGTATTTTATCATTATTGGATAGAAGCTTTCCGTTAAAGTAAGCTTCAATTTCTACCTTTTGTTTGATAAAATCGTTTTTAGTAGATTCAAAACGTAAAAATCCATCATCTAAATTAATAAAGTAATAGTTGTCGAATTGAAAAACCTTGGTTTCATTATTTACGATTTTACCCTCATAATACCGTTTGGGAATTAATTTCCATGAAAATGCATTCTCATTTTGATTGATAATGTAAAGCAACCCTTCTTTTAAAATTGCAAAACTGTAATCATTTATAGGTATGATTTCTGAAATGTCCTTAAAGTTTTGAGTAAATAATTCATGAACTTTCAAAACATCTGAAACACCATCTAAATAATACCATTTTGAATTAATGTAGTACAAAACTTCATTCTTATATTTAAAAATCTTAATATCAAAATCATTAGTAATCTTGTTTTTTTTAGTTAAATCATCAAACGAAAGTAACTGATTATCTGAGTCATACCTGATTTTAAAGAGACCTCTATGACTGTTGGTTGCCACAATATCAAAAGCCCCCAATTGAACAAAATCTTTGATGGGTTGGTACACCGTGTTAAGTCGTTTGTGCTGCGAAAAATCACTTGGATTATCATAAAAAGCCAATCCAATGTAGTTAGATTGTATGTAGCGATCTTTAAATAAATCTTTCTTTAGTCGCCAACCTCCATTGAGCGGATTCACTTTTTCATAGGTCCTATTTTGAAATAAAAAAGTTCCGTCATTATGTCCAATAATATGAAAATCTTTAACTTTTTGAATATCCCAAACTTGTCCTTGCGATTTTGGAACTAATTTTAGTTTTTTATTTTCGTACTCAAAAACACCATGATTTGAACCTAATAAAAAACCGAATTCTGTAGAAGATATAGAATAAACCGAACCCAATTCGCCAGAATTATCAGAAAATATTCTAAATGGAGAATTAATTTCAACATGAGCAATTCCGTTATCTAACCCTAACCAAATATCTTTTTCTTTATCAACATTTATACTCAAAACCGAATTATTGGCCAAAGTATTGCTTCTATTGATATTGATGTATTCTTGTGTTTGAAAATCAACTATATACACTCCTTTTGAAGCTGTACCTATCACAAGTTTGTCTTTTTGTGTAAATCGTGCTGTGATGATTACTTCCGATTTTAATTTTTCATTCAAAGGATGACTCCATGGAATCAAACTTTGATTACGCTCTACAAAAACCCCATTTTTTTGAGTAAAAACAAATACGTTTCCTCCATTTGAATCTATAGCATGAATAATGGAATTGAAAACTAAATCCCACTGAGATTTCAATTCAAAAACGGTATCATTAAGTTCATATATTCCCTGATTTACACTTGCAACATACAACTTTGAATTAACCACAAAACAATATGAAATAAGATGCGGTGTTTTTATTTTACTGATTTTTTTTCCGTCATAAATATAAATTTCATTAAACGATTGAAAATAAATCTTAGAATTGAATTCAAAAATTTTCCAAATCTCTTCGCTCTTTGAAGAGTCTTGAAACAAAGGAGTCTTTTGTACTAATGAAAAATACTTCAAAACGCCGTTTTCTCTTTTCCAATATCCGAATTCGTTGTAAGAACCGGTATAAATTTTATCTTCATGAGCAAAAACAGATCGTATAATCGTTTTGTTAGGCAATGAATATCGTTCCCATTTCACTCCATTAAAACGCAATAAAAAATGATTATTGGCAAAATACATGGCGTTGTCATTTCCTTGTGCTAAACTCCAAACTTGATTATCGCCATTGTAATCTGATTTGGTGAAATTTTCGACAAAAGGAACTAACTCCTGAGCCTTTAACGAGTTAAAAGCCAAGAATAAAGAAATGAGAACGAACCCAAAATATTTTGAAATCATGAAGATTTAATTTAGTAAACAAAAAAGTGAATGTAAAAACATTCACTTCCAAATTTAGTTTATTTCAGTTTATCTTTCAAATTCAGCAAGAGTTTTGCAAATAATTGAAACACATTCCAAAAGTTCATCTTCAGTCATAACCAAAGGAGGAGCAAAACGAATGATATTACCGTGTGTGGGTTTGGCCAATAATCCGTTTTGGGCCAACTTCATACAGATATCCCAAGCTGTACTGCTTTCTTCGGTATCATTTATAACAATAGCATTAAGTAAACCTCTACCGCGAACCAATTGAACAATCGTACTATTTTGAATGTATTCATTCATTTTATCCCGAAATAATTTCCCCAATTTACGGGCATTTTGAGCTAACTTTTCTTCTTCTACAACTTGTAAAGCTGCGGTGGCTACTGCAGCAGCTAACGGATTTCCTCCAAAAGTAGAACCGTGTTGACCAGGCTTGATTACATTCATAATGGCATTATCAGCCAAAACTGCAGAGACCGGGTAAACTCCGCCGGAAATGGCTTTACCTAATATTAAAATATCTGGTTTAGCATAGGTAGACTCACTTCTTTCACAAGTAGCATCACAATTACATTGGCCACAAACTGCCAGTAGAGATCCCGTACGTGCAATTCCGGTTTGTATTTCATCTGCTATAAAAAGCACATTATAATCAGTACAAAGTTCTTTAATCTCTTTTAAATAGGTCTCACTTGGAGTATACACACCGGCTTCACCTTGAATTGGCTCTACCAATATACCTGCAATATTTTTATGAGCTTCCAAAACTTCTTTGAAAAGAGCTACGTTATCGTAAGGAATTTTGATAAATCCCTCCGTGTAAGGTCCAAAATTTTTCCTCGCATTTTCATCATTTGAAAAAGAAATAATGGTTGTAGTCCTACCGTGAAAATTATTTTCGCAAACTACAATTTGAGCTTGATGCTCCGGTATCCCTTTTTTCTCATAGGCCCATTTGCGACAAATTTTTATGGCTGTTTCCACTGCTTCTGCCCCAGTATTCATGGGTAAAACTTTATCAAATCCAAAATAAGAAGTGATATATTTTTCATAGGGCCCCAGTTGATCATTGTAAAAGGCTCTTGAAGTTAAGGTTAACTTTTGAGCTTGATTAACTAAAGCATTTATAATTTTAGGATGACAATGACCTTGATTTACCGCAGAATAAGCCGATAAAAAATCGAAATATTTTTTCCCTTCTACATCCCAAACATATACTCCATCCCCTTTGGATAATACTACGGGTAAGGGGTGGTAATTATGAGCTCCGAATTGATCTTCTAAATTGATAAAGTCATTTGAATTGATTTTTTCTAACGTTGGCATACTTTGATTTTTTGGTATAAGAATCTAAATTCCTTCTTAGGGAGAGAAATCATCCGTATTGCAAAAATAAATATTATTCTGTGAAATCGTTTGCGTAATGAGTTAAAAATAAAATGATAATAATCAGTTTCATAGGAGCAAAAAGTTAGTAATTTTACTTAAAATTTAAATTACCATGGCAGATTCAAGAAACTATTCATTGAAACAATTGACAAAAATTCAATTGAAAGTTGCCCGTCAAAACCGAACTATATTGTTTTTGTTTTCTGCGGTTTCATCCATATTACTAGTCCTTTTATTAAGAGATCCTTCCTTTACCCCTACACAGGACTATGTGCTATTTTTATTGTTTTTCTCCATAGGTTTATGGATAACCGAGGCTATACCTCCCTTTGCCGTTGGAATTCTCATTGTGGGTTTTTTGGTTTTTACTATGGGGCAAGAAAACACAATGGATGCCAAAAGGTATGTGCAAACATGGTCAGATGGTGTAATTTGGTTATTCCTTGGAGGTTTTTTTCTGGCAGAAGGGATGAAAAAAACCAAGTTAGACTTGCTCTTATTAAAATTTGCTGCACCCAAATTTGGGACTAAAGCCAAAAATATAATACTTGGTTTAATGCTCATTACCGCCATTATTTCAATGCTTATGAGCAATACAGCCACAACAGCGATGATGATTGCTACTGTTGCCCCCATTTTTACAATTCTAGGTAAAGATTCTAAAGTAGCCAAAGCTTTATTGTTAGGTATACCGGCTGCAGCTTCACTTGGAGGAATGGGTACCATCATTGGTTCGGCTCCAAATGCTATTGCCGTGGGAGCCCTTGAAGGAATTGGAATAAAAATTACTTTCATAGAATGGATGATTATTGGTATTCCAGTGGCTCTAATTCTGACGTTTCTGTTTTGGAAAATTCTTATTATCAAGTACAAGATTAGCCAAGAATCATTAACACTAAACTTTCTTCAGGAAGAAATTCCAAAGGAAGAGGGATTTGAAGAAGAAGAAAAAATTCGTAAAAATATTGTATTGGTAGTATTGATTACAACTTTAGCCCTTTGGCTTACATCGCAATGGACCAAAATTCCGGTATCTGCAGTTTCCGGAATTCCGATTGTGGCTTTAACCATGTTGGGAATTATTGATGCCGATGACGTTAGAGCTTTACCTTGGGACACACTCATGCTAGTGGCAGGCGGATTGGCTCTCGGTTTAGCCATTCAGGAACAAGGGCTTGCTACCTATTTTGTTTCCAATATCAGTTCTGTAGATATTCATTTTTACCTTTTGTTATTCCTATTCGCTTTAACAACGGTTACTTTATCAAATTTTATGAGCAATACCGCTGCAACAACCATATTAATACCTGTAGCCTTATCGCTCATGTCTATCACTCAAGGCGTAGATCCCATTGTTTTGCCAATGGTAATTGGACTCAGTGCTTCTTGTGCACTTTTACTTCCGGTTTCAACTCCGCCTAATGCCATAGCTTACAGCACGGGTTTTATAGAGCAATCGGAGTTTAGAATTGGTGGCCTTTTCATAGGGCTGGCCGGACCTATTTTAATCATTTGCTGGACATTATTATATTCTTACTTTTCATAACTTATAATTAGGATCTTAAATGCATAAAATAATTCAGATTGAACTTATTTTTTAGGTTTGAAAAACTTATTTTTGTCGCATGGGAAGATCAAATAAAGACAAAGTTATTTTTAAAGAAGTTGCTGTTTTAGATGCCGGAGCCAAAGGTGTTTCAGTGGCAAAAGCAGAAGATGGAAAAGTTATATTCATACCTAATGTAGTACCCGGTGATGTTGTGGATGTTCAAACTTTCAAAAAAAGAAAAGCATACTACGAAGGAAAAGCCATTCATTTTCATTCACTTTCCAAGGATCGTGTAGAACCCGTTTGTGATCATTTTGGGGTTTGTGGAGGATGCAAATGGCAAAACATGTCTTACGACAAACAACTTTTTTATAAAAATAAAGAGGTTTTAAATAATCTGAAACGCATCGGAAAAATTGATTTACCTGAATTCGAGCCCATTTTAGGATCTGAAAAGACGTTTTTTTACAGAAATAAAATGGAATTTTCCTTTTCAAATAAGAGATGGCTAACCGATAAAGAAATCCAATCTGATAATAACTTTTCAGATAAAAATGCATTAGGTTTTCATATCCCCAAAATGTGGGATAAAATTCTAGACATTTCCAAATGTCATCTGCAACAAGATCCTTCTAATGCCATTAGAAATGCTGTAAAGGAAAAAGCAGAAGCCGAGGATATTCCATTTTTTGATGTACGAAATCAAGAAGGTTTGCTACGAACACTAATGATTCGTACAAGTTCTACCGGAGAAATCATGGTATTAATTCAATTCTTCAAAGAACATAAAGAAAAACGCGAACTTTTACTGGATTTCCTCAAAGAACGTTTTCCAGAAATTACATCACTTTTGTATGTAATAAATTCAAAAGCAAACGATACCCTTTACGATCAAGACATTAAACTATATAGCGGTAGAGAATACATTATTGAAGAAATGGAAGGGCTTCAATTTTCAATTCAGGCCAAATCATTTTATCAAACCAATTCGGATCAAGCCTATGAATTGTATAAAATTACCCGAGAATTTGCCGGATTAAGCGGAAACGAACTGGTGTATGACTTGTACACCGGAACCGGAACAATTGCTCTATTTGTTTCAAAATGGGCTGAAAAAGTTATTGGTGTCGAATCAGTTCCTGAAGCCATTAAGGATGCAAAGGCCAATGCAAAACGAAACAACATAACCAATTGCGAATTCTTTGTAGGTGACATGAAAGAGGTTTTAAATGACCACTTTATTCAAAAACACGGTCTACCGGATGTAGTTATTACCGATCCCCCTCGAGATGGCATGCATGCCCAAGTCATTGCTCAAATCCTTAAAATTGCTCCCAAAAAAATGGTGTATGTAAGTTGTAATTCGGCTACACAAGCTCGAGATTTAGCTTTATTAGACAGTATGTATAAAGTAACTCGGGTAAGACCCGTAGATATGTTTCCGCAAACACATCATGTTGAAAATGTTGTACTTTTAGAAAAAAAATAAATGAAAATTGTTCACAAATTAATATTGCTACTTTGGTTTTTGGTTGGTTGTGAGAAGGACGACATCTGTACTGAAGACACTCCCACTACTCCCCGATTAATTATCGAATTTTATGACAGTATTAATACCTCTGTCAAAAAAAATGTGGCCAATTTAAAAGTCCAAGGATTAGGAGCTCAAACCGAGTTAAATTTTAATTTAGTTGACCAAATTGAAATCCCACTTAAAACAACCGACAATTCCGCGGAATTTTCCTTTATCATTAACTCCATATCCAATTCAAATCTTACCAATCAAGATAACATACGTTTTAATTATACTCGAAACGACATCTATATTTCAAGAGCTTGCGGTTTTAAAACCAACTTTGATCTTAATTTAGGAAATGGTGTAGAACAAAGCAATCCCGTTGGAGATACCGAATTTTGGATTGATCAAATTGAAATTGTAAAAACTAAAATTGAAACTGAAAATGAAGTACACATCAAAATGTATTTTTAATCTGAGTGTATTTTTGTTCTTTTCATTCATTGTAAAAGCCCAAGAACAAAGTCAAGACACAACTCCTGTGAAAACAGAACGATATGGTATTCGAATGGGTGTAGACGCTTTTAGGTTGGGCAGAACCACATTTGACAAGAATTACAAGGGTTTGGAGCTAGTGGCCGATTACAGATTAACCAAAAATTACTATCTGGCCGGTGAAATTGGAAATGAAAACTATACCAAAAACGACGATCGAATTAACTTTACAACCAAAGGTTCGTATTTTAAAATAGGGTTTGATTATAATTTATACGAAAATTGGTTAGATATGGAAAATACGGTTTACATCGGATTGCGATATGGTGTAAGCACGATGAGCCAAACTGTAAATTCGTATAGAGTATACAACACCAATCCCTACTTTGGTGAGGCACCTGTTACGGTATCTGGCGAAAAATTTGATGGTTTAAGTGCTCAATGGGCAGAGGTCGTTTTGGGTATGAAAGCCGAATTATTTTCGAATTTATATGCCGGTTTTAGTGTTCGTTTCAACCGATTGTTTTCTAACCAAAAACCTGTAGAATTTGATAATTTATATATTCCGGGATTTAATCGAACATACAACGGAAACTTTGGTGTAGGTTTCAATTATACCATAACCTACTTTGTACCTATCTACAAGAAAAAAATGGCTAAGGTTAAATCAAAAAAAGAATAATCAATTTACTTCTTTAATTTCTTTAAAAAAAATAGACTTCATCATGATTTTAGAGCCTTCATTAGATGAAACCACCTGAAATTTTGGAGCTAAAAGCAAAGTTGCCAAAAAGGATAAGAATGCAGGCCAAAAACCTTCAAGCTCAGTAAAATAAGAAATCCCCAATCGAAAAGGAATAAAAACAATCGAAAAAGAAATTAACTGGTATATAAAAGTCTTTGCTTTTTTATTCATTTCAAATTTTTTTCAAAAATACAAAAAACACACCTGAATAGGGAATAATTGTTTTTTTAGTTTTTCATTTGAAGTTTTATGCTATTTTTACATTTTAAGCCCATAAAATGCAACGCTAAAAAATCCTTACAATGAGGTATAAAAGTTTAAACCAAAAAAGTGATAAAGTATCTTTTCAAGATGCTGTTACACTGGGATTAGCTCCAGATAAAGGACTTTATTTTCCGGAAGAAATCAATCCGTTAGATGAAAATTTTTTGGCTAATATTGAAAATCTTACTGATGTTGAAATTGCATTAGAAGTTTTAAAACCATTCATTTGTCCCGATATTCCCGAAAACAAATTAAAAGAAATCCTTTCTGAAACACTCAATTTTGAATTCCCTATTGTACATCTTTCAGATAATTGTGCTACACAAGAATTATTTCATGGTCCAACACTAGCTTTTAAAGATGTTGGTGCTCGATTTATGGCTCGATGTATCGCCTATTTCAATGTAGGTTATAACTCCAAAAAAAACCTTGTATTGGTTGCGACTTCCGGAGATACAGGTGGAGCTGTTGCAAATGGTTTCTATAAGGTTCCCAATGTAAAAGTTGTGATTCTCTATCCCAAAGGAAAAGTTAGTGAAATTCAAAAAAAGCAACTCACAACCCTTAAAAATAATATTACAGCACTTGAAGTAGATGGCGTATTTGATGATTGCCAAGACCTAGTTAAAACTGCTTTTTTAGACTCTGATTTAAAAAATCTAAATTTAACATCGGCCAATTCTATTAATATTGCAAGATGGCTTCCCCAAATGATTTATTATTTTCTAGCCTTCAAGCAACTTAAACATTTGAACAAACCTTTATTTATCTCAGTTCCGAGTGGAAACTTTGGAAATATTTGTGCCGGAATTGTTGCTCAAAAAATGGGCTTACCTATTCAAAAGTTTATTGCAGCTACCAATGAAAATGATACCGTTTTGCAATTTTTAAAATCGGGGGAATACATCCCAAAAACTTCTGTTGCTACACTATCAAATGCAATGGATGTGGGCAATCCCAGTAACTTTATTCGAGTACAAGAACTTTTTGAATACGATATAAATAAGATGAAAGAGAAATTTTCATCCTACTCCTATTCAGACAACGAAACCATTCATGCCCTAAAAGAAATATATGAAAAATACAACTACATAGCCGACCCTCATGGAGCAGTAGGTTACTTGGGCTTACAAGAAGAACTCAAAAAACATCCCGAAGCTTTTGGATTATTTATGGAAACAGCTCACCCGGTAAAGTTTTTGGAAACTGTAGAAAACCATTTAAATATTTCTATTCCATTACCTGAAAACATTAGACAACTTCAAGAAATGGAATCCTATTTTTTCCCTGTAAAAACCTACAGCGAGGTTAAGAAGTTTTTAATCAATCTGGAATAATAGTGAATAAACCCAAATCAAAATATTTTTTATATTTGAATGATGAAAAGTAAATCAAACATAATAACTTTTGTTTTTATAATAAGCTCCCTCTTTTTAGCCATATTGGTACATCTCATTCTTAAAGGAACTTTTCAGGACAATTTTAGAGGATTCATAACTTTTCACTTCATAAAAGATGTATTGTTTATTATCATGGCCGGATTTCTAATTCGCTTTGTGATAACCAAAAACGATAAAAAAAACATCTCTATACTAGAACAACTTCAATCTATTAATAGCGAAATTAAAGATTCTAATGAACGCTACGATATTGTTGCAAAAGCTACCAGTGATACGATTTGGGACTGGAAAATTCAAGACGATAAATTTGTTTGGAATAAAGGAATAGAAAACGTTTTTGGCTATAAAAAAGAAGAAGTAGGCTCAACATCCAGTTGGTGGTTTGACAGAATTCATCCCGAAGATAGTTTAAAAATGTCGGTAAAACTTTATTCGTTTTTGGAACAAAAAACCGAAAGATGGCAAGATGAATACCGTTTTAAATGTGCTGATGGCACTTACAAATATGTTTTTGACAGGGGTTTTCTTGTAAAAGATCAAGATGGCAAAGCGGTAAGGATGATTGGAGCCATACAAGATGTAACCAAACAAAAAGAGGAAGAACAACGCCTAAAATTATTAGAAACCGTAATTACTCAAACAAAAGATGCTGTAGTTATTACCGATACAAATACCTCAGAAAATCCAATTCCAAACATCATTTTTGTCAATGAAGCTTTCACCAAAATGACTGGATACAAACCTAAAGAAGTTATTGGTAAATCTCCGATAATGTTTAAAGGTGAAAAATCGGATGAAAATGAATTCAAAAAATTAGCTCTTGCCATTCAAAATTATAACGAATGTGTTGTTGAAACCATTAGTTACAAAAAAAACAAACAGGAATATTGGGTTAATTTTTCAATGATTCCCGTAACCAATAAAGAAGGTGAGCATTCACACTGGATATCCATCCAAAGAGATGTGACCAAAGAAAAAAATCAAGAACGTGAAAGAGAACAATTAATTAGAGAACTAACACAAAACAATAAAGATTTAAAGCAATTTTCTTACATTACTTCTCACAACTTTAGAGCTCCACTTTCTAATTTAACCGGACTTCTCAATCTTTTAGAAGATGTGCCTATAGAAAATGAAGAATTACAAGAAATTCTAAATGGTTTTAAAAGGTCTACCTTATTATTGAACGAGACTATAGACGATTTGGTAAAAGTCGTTATCATCAAAGATAATCCTTCTATTCAAAAAGAAAATGTAGTTATAAAAGAAGTCTTTGAAAACGTATTTTTTCAATTAAACAATCAAATTAGCCTTCATAAACCTACAATAAAATTTGAAATTGATGACCATTTGGCCCTGCACATAAACAAAGCCTATTTGGAAAGTATCATTCTAAACTTAATGTCAAATGCCATTAAATATAGAGCCTTAAATAAAACACCAAAAATAAATATCAAAGCCACTACTAAAGATAATTTCGTAATTTTGACCATCAAAGATAATGGTATAGGAATAGATTTAGATAAAAACAAAGAAAAGATCTTCGGACTATACCAGCGTTTTCACAACTATCCTGATAGTAAAGGATTAGGTTTGTATTTGGTTAAATCTCAAGTAGAAGCCATGAACGGTACTATAGAGGTTGAAAGCCAAGTAAACAAAGGAACACAATTTACACTAACATTCAATTTGGAAAAATGATCAAAACAATACTATGTATAGACGACGACCCCATTACATTAATGTTATGTAAAAAGGTAATAACGAAGGTTTCTTTTAGTGAAGAAATAATTTTTGCCAGCAATGGTCAAGAAGCCTACGAACTTTTAAAAAAATTATGTCTAGATAAAGATTTAGGCAATGTACCAAATCTAATTTTCTTGGATTTAAACATGCCTGTAATGAATGGATGGGAATTCTTGGATAGCATTGAATCGGACTTAAAAAACAATTTAAAGGACACCAAAGTAATTATCCTTTCTTCTACAATTGATCCTTCCGATTACAACAAAGCCAAACAATATGAAATGGTATCCCATTTTTTATCCAAACCCATTACAGTTGACATGCTGGAAAATTTAAAACCCATATACTCCTAAATAAAAAAACTCTCCAAAAATGGAGAGTTTTTTTATATCTGAAGTGATCGTATTATAATTTAGCAACGTGCTTTGTTAACTTTGATTTTAAGTTTGAAGCTTTGTTATCGTGAATGATATTTTTCTTCGCTAATTTATCAATCATAGAGATTACAGCAGACAACTTTGCAGCAGCATCTGATTTCTCAGTAGTTAAACGCAAAGCCTTTACAGCATTACGTGTAGTTTTATGTTGGTATCTGTTTAATACTCTTTTCTTTTCGTTACTTCTGATTCTCTTTAAAGCTGACTTGTGATTTGCCATTTTTTTAAAAATAAATGTTTCTATTAATTTTTTGTAGTCCGTAGGGGAATCGAACCCCTGTTACCAGGATGAAAACCTGGCGTCCTAACCCCTAGACGAACGGACCTTAGTTCCTTCTAGTTTCTGCGATTTTAAACTTACGCGAACTTTGTAGCCCGTAAGGGAATCGAACCCTTCTTACCAGGATGAAAACCTGGCGTCCTAACCGATAGACGAACGGGCCTGTTGTCAATTGCGAGTGCAAAAATACAACTATTTTTTATACTCGCAATAGTTAGAAAATATTTTTTTGTTTTTTTTTTAATAGGCCTTTGCAAAAAGTACTCTTCCTACGGAGGGTTTGCCACTAAACATACACACACCCACCTCATTTGCTCTATCCAAAGGGATACAGCGAATTGTAGCTTTGGTAAGTTCTTTGATTTTTTCTTCTGTTTCTGCTGTACCATCCCAATGAGCAGCAAAAAATCCACCTTTGGTATCCAAAAGAGTTTTAAATTCTTCAAAGGAATTTACTTCGGTTATGTGAGAATCTCTGTAAGCCAAGGCTTTTTCAAACAAATTTCTTTGAATCTCTTCCAATAAATTAGCGACATAAGAAACTACATCAGTTTTGGAAACGGTCTCTTTTGATAGCGTATCTCTTCTTGCCACTTCATAAGTTCCATTTTCCAAATCATTAGGTCCAATTGCCAAACGAACGGGCACTCCTTTTAATTCGTATTCGTTAAACTTAAATCCGGGTTTGTGAGTGGTTCTGTTGTCATACTTAACCGAAATACCAACTTTTCGAAGTTCAAACATCAATTTTTCAACTTCTAATGAAATAGCTTCTAATTGTTCTTCTGTTTTGTAAATGGGCACAATTACCACTTGAATTGGTGCCAAATTTGGTGGAAGAACCAATCCATTATCATCAGAATGTGTCATAACTAAAGCCCCCATTAAACGCGTAGAAACCCCCCATGAAGTTCCCCATACATATTCTTGTTTTCCCTCTTGATTGGCAAATTTAACTTCGAAAGCCTTAGCAAAATTTTGTCCCAGAAAATGTGACGTTCCCGCTTGTAATGCTTTACCATCTTGCATAAGAGCTTCTATACAGTACGTTTCAATAGCCCCGGCAAATCGCTCAGATTCTGTTTTGACACCTTTTACTACAGGAATTGCCATAAAATTCTCAGCAAAATGAGCATAAACATTCATCATTTTAACAGATTCTTCTATGGCTTCTCTTTCGGTAGCGTGAGCCGTATGCCCTTCTTGCCATAAAAACTCGGCAGTTCTTAAAAAGAGTCGTGTTCTCATCTCCCATCTTACAACATTGGCCCATTGGTTTATTAGTAATGGTAAATCACGATACGATTGTACCCAATTTTTGTATGTACTCCAAATTATCGCTTCACTTGTAGGCCTAACTATCAATTCTTCTTCCAGTTTGGCATTAGGATCCACCATTAATTTACCTTTGTGATCGGGATCATTTTTTAGTCTGTAATGGGTAACAATTGCACATTCTTTTGCAAAACCTTCTGCATTTTTTTCCTCAGCTTCAAACATACTTTTAGGAACAAAAAGTGGAAAATAGGCATTTGAATGTCCCGTTTCTTTAAACATTTTGTCTAACTGGGCCTGCATCTTTTCCCATATAGCATAACCGTAGGGCTTGATAACCATACATCCTCTAACACCCGAATTCTCAGCCAGATCGGCTTTAACTACCAATTCATTGTACCATTTTGAATAATCTTCTGCTCTCTTTGTAAGGTTTTTGCTCATTTTGAATAATTTGGCATAAAAATTGTTTAACTAATTTTAACTAAATAGTTCGGCAAAACTAACTATTTTTGTATTAACCACAATAAAAATGCTACGATTATGAAAACTAATTACTCACTTCAAGACATAAATTCTTCTTCCTTATTTGTTGTTCTTATGGGTTTTTTGATGGTTTCTTGCGGATCTTATCAAAATGTTTCTTATTACGATAGTGATGGAATTTATGGAGGATCCAATACTCAAAGAAATCAACCCAATGCACAAGCTACAAATAATTCGGGACTTGCTTATCAAGAATACTTCAGATCCAGACAAGTAAATGCTCAGGATGAAGTTTTTACTGATGTAGAAAATTATTCATCTGTACAAGTTAATGACTCTATATATCATTCTATATCAAATCCTGCTTGGGGCTCAAATCCTTCTTCTGTTTCCGTAACTGTTATAGACAACTCATGGGGCTGGAATAATTGGTATGGTCCCGGTTGGGGTTGGGGCTGGAACAATTGGTATGGTCCCGGATGGGGCT
>NZ_DAIOUN010000003.1:0-86607 GCF_036759525.1 Flavobacterium sp.
TATGGCCCGCATTTCGCCCATTACACTTTCGGTAAACCAACCTCAAAAAAGGACAATTCGCCTCTATCCCAATCCCGTTACGCACTTTCTCACCGTTGAAACGCCCGATACCGTACTCCAACTTTCCGTATTTTCCACAAACGG
This sequence comes from Flavobacterium sp., assembly GCF_036759525.1. Taxonomy (GTDB): domain Bacteria; phylum Bacteroidota; class Bacteroidia; order Flavobacteriales; family Flavobacteriaceae; genus Flavobacterium. The sequence continues at coordinate 145 of NZ_DAIOUN010000003.1, forward strand.
CCAACGCATGCAATTGCCTCAAAACGGAAACCAACTTGATTTTAGTGGAGTGGCTAATGGGGTGTATGTGGTTGAGGTTGTGATGGAAAAGGGTGTGGAAAGCGTGAAGGTGGTGAGGTAGTGTAGGGTTATAAATTTTTAATTTCTTATATTAATTCATCGTCAATCGGAATTGGTTCATTATTCATAAAAGCTTCAAACGATCCTACAGGCGCAAAGTCAATATTTATAGTTGAATAATCTCCTTTTTTTCTCCATAAACGAACAGAATCAGTACCTTTCTTAATTAACCATTCTCGAGTTACAGGCTCTCTTTCTTTTAAACCTAAGACATCGACTAATAACCATTGGCCTAATGCAGATTGTCCATATTTCTTACCGTTTTCGTCATATTCAGTATTACTACCCGATTGAAGACCTTTCATATTACTTTGCGTTACTAATGAAGGTATTTTTTTCCCATTAGGAAGTATTAAATAAAATCTGATTTCTGGTTTGTCTTCGCTTCCGTCATATTGTTCTCTGAACTTTTCAAAATCAAAAATATTTTCAGTAAAAAAGTTAGGATGATTCTTATGGAATTCTCTTGGAATAGGAATATAAACCTCATTTAGTGGTCTAGGTGTATTACTACCCTTATTTTTAGGAGCAGCATTCCACGCGTTTAATCCTGACTTTTCTTCAACTTCTTTTGATTGATATGAGTATAATGGCAAATAAACTTCTATTATATCAAGTTCAGTAGTTTTTGATTTATCTATAAATTCAAAATATGCTTTTAATAAAAAAGCAAAAGGATCATCAATGATTTTTACATCAAATTTATTTAAAACAATAGAGTTATATTTATTGGAATCAAACTTTTGAAGTATTTGTGAGTCTCCAAATGTATATCTATAATCTTTATTTCCGTCTGACCAAGATAAAGCAGATGATGTCTCACTAATATCTGTAATGTTATTTAAGTCAATCAATGGATATGAACACTCATTTATAGTAAAAAGACCTTTATCTCTAGTAACATAATGATAAATATTGCCATGTTCAGACAAGCCTAAGCGTTTGTAATCGCTTATCATTCTTTCATTCTTAATTTCTGAAATTTTATAAGCTAATGAATGTAAATCATTTCTAAAATGATTGATTTCATTTTGATATCGTTTAAGTTGCATAACTTTTTGAAATGAAGGTTTACTACCCATCCAGGTTTTTAAACCAACTCCAATTCTTATGTCATCAAAAACACATAAAACATCATGCGGTGTATTACCAACATCAACATTCTGGCTATTAAAGATTTTAGCAAAAACAGTTTCTTGAAACTTTGAATCAAGATATGGAATTAAGTCACCTTGCTTTTGTCGAAACAAATTGGATAGTGCACCATAAACTTGTAAGAACTTAATATATTCGTCTCTCTGCTCCTTTGAATATTTTTCCCAAACACTCATATCACATTACTTTTAATATTTCAATAAATATTCTTTCAATTAAAGTTGTAGTTACAGAGTTACCTGCCTGCATATATAATCCACTATTCGAAATATTAGGTAAAACAAATTTATCAACTGGATATCCTTGAAAAGCGAAACATTCTTTTGGAGTTAATTTACGTATGCCAAAATCATCTAAAATTAAAGGAACATTATGACCGCCTGCACCCATATTGGCAGTTAATGTTGGACACATATTATTTTTATTTTCTCTAACATAAACTCTTCTCCATTGATAGATTGTGTTTTTTGAAGTGATGGTTTTTTTTAATTCAGGATAATAAGGGTGTTCTTTTTTGTAATATAAACTATCATTTTGTTTTCCTTTTTCTAGGAAATCATGAATTGTTTTAGTTAAAGGTATTGGTTCAGGAAATCTGAATTTAGAGTAATTTTTAACTTGTTTTGGATCAAATGCTACAATAAAAATTCGTTCTCTATTTTGCGGAACATTTGCATGTGTAGATGAGTTTAAGATTTTAGAATAAACTTTATAACCAAGTTTTTCTTCTAATATTTCAATGATTATCTTAAAAGTATTACCGTTATCATGAGAAACAAGATTTTTCACATTTTCCAAAAAGACAACTTTAGGACGATGTTTTTCTATGATTTTTTCAATATCAAAGAACAAAGTACCTCTTGTGTCATGAAATCCCTTTCTGTAGCCAGCAATAGAGAAAGCTTGGCATGGAAAGCCAGCACATAAAACATCAAAATCTTTTGGGATATAATTTTTTGTGTATTCTTTTGTTATATCACCAAAAGGTGTTTCTCCAAAATTGGCATTATATGTTTTTTTTGCATTTTCATTCCATTCGCTTGTGAAAACACATCTACCACCAAGATTTTGTAACGCTAATCTAAATCCACCTATTCCGGCAAACAAATCTATAAATTTAAAATTATAATCTTTTGGTGTTGGAAAAGGGGCATTTTCGACTTCAAACAAAAAAAGTTGTTCTGCAACGTCAGAAAGAAGATTTAATTTTTCTTCATGATTTTTATATTCAACAATTTGTTTTAAATAAATTACCGCTTCATCCTTGAAATGATCTTTAATGCCATTATGATAATTATGCAAATAATGAGTTACAATAGCTTTTCTATTGTCTTCCTCATATGCAAAATCTTTTTTAAATTTTTTGGTATCAAACTCTTCTAATGATATTTTCATTTTCATTTTTTAAAAAAGTATTCAATTGGTTTTTTATAATAATCAGCCAACAAAAACAATTTTGCTGCACTAATTTTTTTTACTCCATTTTCAATCTTGGAAAGATTGCTTTGGCTTATGATATTATCTTCCTGTACCTTCATTTGTGTAAAGCCCAATTCTTCTCTAGCTTTAACTAATTGATAGGAAATGATTTGGTTGATTTTTTTTTCGTTCATGAGTGGTTTGAAATAAGAATTATTCCATAATACAATATTCCGAATTAGAATCCGCTATTCCATTTTGGAATAATTGACGTTTAATGATGCAATTCCTCCCCCATCAAAACAACAAGTACCCAAAACAAAAAAAGCCCTCCAGAACGGAGGGCTTTGGCATTCAGAAGATGAAAAAAAGCAGAGATTATTTAACAATCAGTTTAGATACAGCTCCTTCAGAGGTTTTTACAAAATATAAACCACTACTCAAAGCCGAAGTATCCAACGTTTGAGCATTTTGAGCTTGGAAAATTAATTTTCCGGTGTTGTCATACACTTGAATATCGGCTGTACGGTTAAAATAAACCAAACCGCTTTCCGATGGATTCGGGAAAACCACAAACGTTTTGGGGGCGTTGTTCCCAAAATCAGGCGTTGAAAGGGTGGTAGCATCTACTTCAAAAATAGTTATCGTACCACTAATTTCATTGGATACCAAAATATAACCAACGCCCGTTGGGCTATCGGTAGGCTCAATATAAATGATCCCTTCTGCACCAAGGTCACCGGCATAAGCCGAAGTGCTTCGGGTGTTTTTGTAATCTACAAACGTGGGGTTATTCGGGTCGGTAATGTTATACACCATTACCCCACCAATGCGTTCCAAAGCTACAAAAGCAAAGGTTTGATCGGCAATGGTAGCCACAGTTACACCTTCCGGCTCCGGACCTTTGGCACGGCTTCTCACTTTGGGTGTATTGCTGCCGTGGTCGGCATTAAACAAGGTTGGGTAATTCGCAGCCGTGTAGCGTTCAAAATCATCGCCACTATCATACACTATTTGTTGCGTTGCCGTATTAAAAATCGAAAACGAACGAGCTCCCACACAGTTGATTTCTTCAAATTCCGGGTCGGCATCTAGGTTTCCGTTTAAGTTGGTAGCTCTAAAACGTCCCAAGTTGTGCGATTGTTTCAACATAGCGGCATTCGGGAAAATGGCAGCATCCAATCCGTAGGCATTAGCTCCCACGGCAACGCGTTCTTCAAAACCGCTGTATTCTTTTTCGTCGCCTTCATTGGCCGTAATCAAATAGGTTGTGCCGTTTACGGTATAGCTGGCTATCGCATCCGGAATGTAAAACGCTTTTACGGGCCAGTTGGCAATCAATACTTCGTTGTTGTTGTCCGAAGCATCAAATCCGTTTCCGGGCAAACTCAGGTCTTTGGTGCCTAAAGCCCAAACGCCCGTGTAGGTGTTGTTGGTTAAATTGATTTCGGCAATCGCATTGTTTTCTTGTAAAGCTACCCACGCTTTTTGGCTGTCTGGACTTACCGTAATGTATTCCGGTTCAAAATCTTGCGATAACGTACTGGTTAATTTCAATTTACGAACCCCCGATGCCATCAAAGCCGCTTCTTGAGCATTGAATGGGGTAAATAATAAAGTAGTTACATTACTTTGCGTCAAATTGGCAATTCCACCCGAAATATCAATGATACTTACCGAACCTTCGGGATCAATACTGTAATTACTGTTGGGTTGTCCTTCGTTTGCCGTTAAGACTTTGGTACCGTCCGGTGTAAACGTTAGCATATCCGGCAAGGCACCCACAGTTACTTGTTTTAAAAAGGTTCCGTTGGTGTCAAAAAAGACTACAGAACCATCCAAAACTTCATTGGCATTAGGCGAAGCTACGGCAACAATTCCGTTTTTCACCGCTACACTGGTAATACCGCCATACGGATTCATATTTACGGAACTAATCAAAGAAGGAGCGGCAGGATTACTAAAGTCGATTATATCTAAGAAATTAGCAATCGCACTCGTGGCAAATAATCGCTGACTGATAGGGTCGTGAGCCACGATTTCACACGTACTCGTACTGTTTCCGGAGGGATCAAAACTTCCAATGTAATTCAACTCAATTTGTTGTGAAGGTGTTGGAATTACCTGATCGTTGTCGATTATATAAATCGTAGCCAAAGTTTCGCCGGAAATGGTTAATCCCACCGGATTTTCCAAACTCAACACGAAATATTCGGCTTGTTGTTCTTCTACGGCATCATCAATAATGGGAATCGCAATGGTTTGGGTTAACGAACTGCTTCCGTTAAAGTTTAAGGTTTGTGTCGTTAAGGTAAAGTCATTCGCATCAGCAGTGCTAAAGGGTGCCCCTTTTACCACTAAATCTACCGAAGAAACAGCCGGACTGTCTAAGTTGATAATGAAATTCAAAACGCCAGCTCCTTCATTTACTTTCAAAAAAGAGGTAGCAAATGACACAGTCGTATTAAAACTAAAAGGAAAAGTAAACGGACAAGCCATGGGAACGTTGTTTACATTTTGAACCTGGTCTATCGTTAACGCATAGTTGGTAGCGGAAGCAAAGGGTGTTCCGAAAGTTAACGTTACTACATTATTTACGGCTGTAGCCGAAGTTAAATTGGCTACTCCGGTATAATTAGAAAGCAATTCAGCCGAAGCTACATTAACAGCTTGACTGAATGTAATTTCAATGGTGGTATTGTTGATGACTATGGCATTTTGCACACGAATCGTACTGGGGAAATTCCAAGTGGGCCATACTTGAGGAGCGGTTCCGCCATTGACAGCAATCCAGTTGGCCGGATTCAAAATAGCAGTTCTCAATTCAGCAGGAGTTCCGGTTTGCGTACCGTTGTAAAAGGCATTTACGGCATTTCCATTGTCGTTACCCGGAGCAGTACTGGTGTTTAAAGCCGTAACGCCATCGGTTAAGCCCGCCGGAATCATCGATAAACTTCCGCCACAGGTAGTATTCGAAGCTACCCATCCGTTTGAACTCAAAGCCGTAATATAGTTTGGTGCAGCCGTTGTTCCGGTATAAACAATAACTTGATCCCCTCCGGAACTCAATCCAAATCCGGATCCGGTTACCGTTCCAACATTGGCGACCAAAGCAGAGGTTTGAATACGAATAACAGTTCCCGCCGGAACACATTCGGTACTGCCTAACGTCCATACAATACCGTTGGCACATTGGGGTTGGGCATTGGTGGTATACTTAGAATCGGTTAAGTTGATAAACGTTCCCGGTTCAATATCTATCAAAGAAAGTAAAGCTACTTCATCTTCGGTTGCTGTTGCATTCATCCGATAGGCTACAAATACTAAATCACCGGCTTGAAATTGCGTTTGCAAAGCAATAGTGGTAAACGTACCGGAAACTAAAGTTGTCACGGCGTTGTCATTAAAATCTTCAACCGTATTGGGCAATAAAGCCATATAATAGGTTTGATTATTTGCTAAATCAGCCGATGGAATAAGCGTGATGGTGTTGTTTTCAAAGGTAGTGGTAAACGGTACTAAAGTTCCCGAAGCATCATTCAAACGCAATTCAACAACAGCTGCTGCCGTTGCATTGGTCAACGGATCATTGTTTACCAAACGCACATTTTCATTAAATGAAATTGTTGGATTTACGTTAACCGCAACATTTGAGGTATTGTTCATTGGAAAAAGGGTTACCACCGGAGCAATAGAATCACCACCGCCAATAGCATTTCCATCCACGGTAAAATTATCAAAACGATTGTTCCCAACCGTACCGCCAGAGCCGGCTTCAAAAGCCACACGAAGTTTAAAATTCGGATTGTTGTTTGCGGTGGAAATTGAAGAAAAGTCAAACGTAATCAACCCCGGATCTCCATTGTTCGGTTGAACGGTTGTGTACGGAAGGTAGTTGGTTCCGTCCACCGTATAACTCCACACTTGTGTTCCCGCCCCGGAACCCGAACGACGGGTGGCAAATCGAATGATGATGTTTTCAAAACCTGTGGTAGGCAAATCAAATTGCAATTGCCCTCCAATGGGGTCATTAAAACGGAGGTGTGTTCCGGCAGCATCACCGTTGCGAGCATTTAGATTTAGAACACTAAAGTTTTGTCCGGTCCCACCGGCAAAATCAATGGAGCTAATCCCACCGGTTAGGTGCGTTATCGCCGCTCCGGTTACAAACGTTTGCGTAGGTGTAGTAATCGCTGCTACAGAAGCGTTGTCGTTAAAATTCCAGTAATGAATTAATACCGGAACCGGAATAACATCGCCTTCTAAGGTAAAATTATCAAAACGATTGTTCCCAACCGTACCGCCAGAGCCGGCTTCAAAAGCCACACGAAGTTTAAAATTCGGATTGTTGTTTGCGGTGGAAATTGAAGAAAAGTCAAACGTAATCAACCCCGGATCTCCATTGTTCGGTTGAACGGTTGTGTACGGAAGGTAGTTGGTTCCGTCCACCGTATAACTCCACACTTGTGTTCCCGCCCCGGAACCCGAACGACGGGTGGCAAATCGAATGATGATGTTTTCAAAACCTGTGGTAGGCAAATCAAATTGCAATTGCCCTCCAATGGGGTCATTAAAACGGAGGTGTGTTCCGGCAGCATCACCGTTGCGAGCATTTAGATTTAGAACACTAAAGTTTTGTCCGGTCCCACCGGCAAAATCAATGGAGCTAATCCCACCGGTTAGGTGCGTTATCGCCGCTCCGGTTACAAACGTTTGCGAAGGTGTAGTAATCGCTGCTACAGATGCATTGTCGTTAAAATTCCAGTAATGAATCAACGTTTGACTCTGCAAAGTGGAAAATAGGAACAAACAGAGTCCGATTACCAAGAGTTTAAAGTTGTAGTTTTTGTACATAGTATTGGGTTTAGATATTCAATTACAAAAATCAACTCTTGATGTTAGAATCGTTTTAACTTAAAAACAAGTAAAGTTTACGAATCGCAATGGGGATGTTTTCAAATAGTTAAGGGATAATATTTTCGTAACTTTAAGATATTCATACCATAATAAAAAAGGATACTCTTACAAGAATAACAGGATATTTCGGAAAAAGCGTTGGGTTAATTTACAATATATCCCAAATAGATACCAAGAGGATACTGGGAAGATACTAGGATGATAGAGGGATGATAAAGGGATGATAAAGGGATAGTGTAGGGTAAAAATGCAAAATCCAACGGATGAATAAAAACTGAAGTAAGATATATTTTGCTTAATTTCCTGTAAATATTGCATCAACTTTTTAGAAAGTTTACCTTTACCTCATGCAAGTCAAAACCAAAGCCCTCGTGATTACGGCGTTAAAGTACCAGGAGAAATCCCTGATTGTAAAGTGCTTTACCCGCACCGATGGGGTGAAGAGTTACTTTGTGCCCAACGCGTTTTCAGCCCGCAAGAGTCAGCAGAAGAGGGGGTATTTTCAACCGCTTACTTTACTGGATATTGAGGCTACCCACAAAAACCAAGGTAAGTTGGAGTATTTTAAGGAAGTGCGTATCGCTCAACCGTATGTGAGCTTGCCTACCAACGTGGTGAAAAGTTCTATCGTGTTGTTTCTCTCGGAAGTCCTCCACCATAGCATTCAGGAAGAAGAAAAAAACGAGGCCTTTTTTGATTACCTCGAAACGGCGTTGCTCTGGTTGGACAGCCACCATGAAGTGGCCAATTTTCACTTGATTTTACTACTGGGAATGACCCGCTTTTTAGGGTTTTATCCCGATATTTCCCAACAAGAAGCTCCTTTTTTTGAACTGACCGAAGGGGTGTTTACACACTACCACGGCGTGAGTTGCCTCTCGGAACACGAAACCAAATTATTTAAAAAATTACTTTCCTTGAAACTAACCGGCGATACGAAATGTTTTGTGTCGGCAGAACGGCAACTCCTGTTGAAGGTGTTGATGGATTATTATGCGTTTCATTTGGATGGGTTTAAACGCCCGAAGTCCTTGGAGGTGTTGGGGGAGGTGTTTTCTTAAGTGCTGAGGTTTTTTACCACGAAGGGCACGAAGGAGGCACTGTGAGAAAAGAGACACTACGCTTTTCGATTTTCTCGCCAAGACGCAGAGTCGCCAAGATTTGAGAACGCAGATGGAACGGATTTGCAGAGCAAAACGCGGATTGTTGCGGATGGATAGCTTCGCTATAATGGATAGAAGCGGATTAATAGTGCAAATTTTTAGTTTTTATTTTACCACTAAGGGCACGAGGGAGGCACTGAGAGCTCACGGAAGCTTCGCTTTTTGATTTTCTTGCAAAGACGCAGAGTCGCTAAGATTTGAGAACGCGGATGGAACGGATTTGCAGAGCAAAACGCAGATTGTTGCGGATGGATAGCTTCGCTATAATGGATAGAAGCGGATTTAATGTGGCTTAATTTGTAGTTTTTTCTTCTTTTTGTTTTTTTCCACAATTCCGGAGTTCGGGAGCAAAGCCGCAAAAAATAGTAATACCATTTAAACTTGAATGTTAGCAGTCATTTCAACGTCTCGTCTCCCCTCTCCTTTGGAGAGTCCCGATAGCTATCGGGAGGGGGTGAGGATTCAAAGCTTTATTTCAATAGAACACAGATTAAGAGGATGAAATGGATTTTCAAGGATTTTGATAGCTTTGATTTTTTTCTCTCACAGAAAACACAGAAAACACTGAATACAATTAGGACTTGTAAAATTGACCTTTACCTCATTGACACATTGACAAATTGACAAATTGTCGAATTGGCACATTGCCTCATTGCCCCATTGCCCCATTACCTCATTGCCTCATTGTCGAATTGGCACATTACCACATTATTTTACCAAATTATCCCAAAAATCATTACTTTCGCAAATTGATTTTTTAGAACGAGAAAACATGAGTATGAAATTCGCTGAATACAAAGGACTTGACCTGCCCACAGTGGCCTCGGAAGTGCTGAAGTATTGGAAGGAAAACCAGATTTTTGAACAAAGTGTCACCAGCCGTGAAGGGCAACCACCGTATGTGTTTTTTGAAGGTCCGCCTTCGGCCAATGGTTTGCCGGGTATTCACCACGTGATGGCTCGTGCGATTAAAGATATTTTTTGCCGCTATAAAACCCAAAAAGGCTTTCAAGTAAAACGAAAAGCGGGATGGGATACCCACGGTTTACCCGTTGAATTGGGTACCGAAAAAGAATTAGGCATTACCAAAGAAGACATCGGTACTAAAATCACCGTAGCCGAATACAACGAAGCGTGTAAACGCACCGTGATGCGTTACACCGACGTGTGGAACGACCTCACCGAAAAAATGGGCTATTGGGTAGATATGAACGACCCGTATGTGACCTATAAATCGAAATACATGGAGTCGGTTTGGTGGTTGTTGAAACAGATTTACGACAAAGATTTGTTGTACAAAGGCTACACCATTCAACCGTATTCGCCCAAAGCAGGAACGGGTTTGTCTTCGCATGAAGTAAACCAACCGGGTAGTTACAGAGATGTGACCGATACCACTGTGGTGGCTCAATTCAAAACCAAACCGGAAACGCTACCAAGTTTTTTACAAGGATTTGGCGACATTCATATTTTAGCTTGGACGACTACACCTTGGACATTGCCGAGTAATACGGCCTTGACGGTTGGACCAAAGATTGATTATGTGTTGGTAAAAACCTACAATCAATATACGTTTGAGCCAATTAATGTCCTGTTGGCAAAGAATTTAGTGGGTAAACAATTTGGCGGAAAGTATGTGTTAGCCGCAAGCGAAGAGGACTTTTCAAACTATAAAGCAGAAGATAAAAAGATACCTTATCAAATTTTAGCCGAATGTAAAGGAGCTGATTTAGTAGGCATTCGCTACGAACAATTATTGCCTTGGATTTTACCGTATCAAAATCCTGAAAACGCGTTTCGTGTGATTTCAGGTGATTTTGTGACCACTGAAGATGGTACCGGAATCGTTCATACGGCTCCCACTTTTGGTGCAGATGATGCGAAAGTAGCCAAAGAAGCTACACCTGAAGTACCGCCAATGTTGGTGTTGGATGCCGCCGGAAATCCGGTTCCGTTAGTGGATTTACAAGGAAAATTTATTCAAGGATTGGGTGATTTTTCCGGGAAATATGTGAAAAATGAATATTACAACGAAGGTGAAGCTCCCGAACGCTCTGCGGATGTGGAACTTGCCATCTTGTTGAAAGAAGAAAATAAAGCCTTCAAAGTTGAGAAATACGTACACAGTTATCCGCATTGTTGGCGAACCGATAAACCAATTTTGTATTATCCGCTGGATTCGTGGTTCATTAAAGTAACGGAAATTAAAGACCGTATGTTTGATTTGAATGATACCATCAATTGGAAACCCAAAGCTACCGGAGAAGGTCGTTTTGGCAATTGGTTAAAAAATGCGAACGATTGGAACTTATCCCGTTCCCGATACTGGGGTATTCCGTTACCCATTTGGCGTACAGAAGATAAATCGGAAGAAGTTATCATGGGTTCGGTAGAAGAATTGTACCTGGCCATTGAACAATCCATTGCAGCCGGTTTCCAAAAAGATAATCCGTTTAAAGGATTTGAAATTGGCAACATGAGTGAGGAGAACTATGACTTGGTGGATTTACACAAAAATGTAGTAGATGAAATTGTATTGGTTTCTCCCTCCGGAAAACCGATGAAACGCGAAACCGATTTGATTGATGTTTGGTTTGACAGTGGAGCCATGCCGTATGCTCAATGGCATTATCCGTTTGAGAACAAGCATTTAATTGACAATAACGAAGCATTTCCGGCTGATTTTATTGCCGAAGGTGTTGATCAAACGCGTGGTTGGTTTTATACGTTACATGCCATCGGAACGTTGGTTTTTGATACAATTGCGTATAAAAATGTCGTTTCTAACGGTTTGGTTTTGGATAAAAACGGGCAGAAAATGTCGAAGCGTTTGGGTAATGCGATAGACCCATTCAAAACGTTAAGTGATTTTGGTCCCGACGCTACCCGTTGGTACATGATTGCCAATGCGAATCCGTGGGATAATTTAAAATTTGATATTGAAGGTGTTGCCGAAGTTAGACGTAAGTTTTTCGGTACGTTGTATAATACCTATTCGTTCTTTTCGTTGTATGCAAACATTGACGGATTTACCTATCAAGAGGCAGAAGTTCCTCTTACGGAAAGACCGGAAATTGACCGATGGATATTATCGGAATTGCAAACGTTAGTGCAATTGGTAGACGAAAGTTATGCCGATTATGAACCTACCAGAGCAGCGAGAGCGATTTCTGATTTTGTACAGGAGAATTTGAGTAACTGGTACGTTCGTTTGTGCCGAAGAAGATTTTGGAAAGGCGAATACGGTACCGATAAAATTGCAGCGTATCAAACGTTGTACACGTGTTTAATCACAGTGGCTAAATTGTCGGCTCCAATTGCACCGTTCTACATGGACAGACTTTACCGAGATTTAACACAAGCCACACATTCAGAAAATTTTGACAGCGTACATTTGGCCGATTTTCCGAAATATGTTGAAAAATATGTTGATAAATCGTTGGAGAGTAAAATGATGAAAGCACAGACGGTTTCTTCGTTGGTTTTATCGCTTCGCAAGAAGGAGATGATCAAGGTACGTCAACCGTTGCAAAAGGTTATGATTCCTATACTTGACGAGCATCAGCGTGCTGAAATTGAAGCGGTTTCCGACCTGATAAAAGCCGAAGTTAACGTAAAAGAAGTGGTGTTGTTAGACGATGCATCGGGGGTGTTAGTGAAGCAAATTAAGCCCAATTTCAAGGCCTTAGGTCCGCGTTTTGGTAAAGATATGGGGTTGATTGCCAAAGAGATACAAAACTTTAGCCAGGAACAAATCAATGAGTTAGATCGCAACGGCAGCTACACGCTTGTTATTTCAGGAAATTCAATAACTTTAACACAAGATGATGTGGAAATTTCTTCACAGGATATTCCGGGTTGGTTGGTAGCGAATGCGAATGGAATTACGGTAGCATTAGATATCACCATTTCTGAGGAATTGCGAAAAGAAGGAATTGCCAGAGAGTTGGTAAACCGTATTCAGAATTTGAGAAAAGACAGCGGTTTTGAAGTGACCGATAAAATCAAGGTTCAGTTGCTTAAAAATGGTAGCTTAGAAGAAGCCATTTTAGCCAATGAAACGTATATTAAGTCGGAAACACTAACCGATACCTTGTTTTTTGAAACCAATTTAGAAAATGGTACGGAAATTGAGTTTGACGATATTAAAACCAGAATAATAATTTCAAAATAGAATAATATGACAGATGAAGTAGTACGATACTCAGAAGCCGATTTGGCAGAGTTCAAAGAAATTATCCTAAAAAAAATTGAGAAAGCCCAAAACGATTTGGAACTCATAAAAAGTGCCTATATGAATGATTTGAATAACGGAACAGACGATACTTCGCCCACATTCAAAGCTTTTGAAGAAGGTTCTGAAACCATGAGTAAAGAGGCCAACTCTCAATTAGCTATTCGCCAAGAAAAATTTATCCGCGATTTAAAAAATGCTCTTTTCAGAGTAGAAAACAAAACGTATGGTGTGTGTAAAGTAACCGGAAAGTTAATTTCTAAAGAGCGTTTAAAACTGGTTCCTCATGCCACTATGAGCATAGAAGCCAAAAACATGCAGCGTTAATTTGTATTTAAATAGTTGAAAAAGCCTCGCTCTATGGGTGGGGCTTTTTTTAATTTTAAAGGTTTACCTTAAGGGTGCAATTCCCACCCCAAAGAATGTTTCTTAACATTAGGCCAAAACACTTCTTTTGTTTGATTTAATTCTTATTTTTGCACGATAATTTCATAAAAATGTCCATAAAAAAGGCCGGTTTACTTGTTTTTTTAATATTGTTGGTAGATCAACTTTCAAAGCTTTACATCAAAACACACTTTAAATTAGATGAAGAAGTTTTTGTTTTTGATTGGTTTCGCATTCATTTTGTTGAAAATGAAGGAATGGCTTGGGGAACCAAAATCCCAGGCGATTATGGGAAACTCCTTTTGACATTGTTTCGAATAGTAGCCGTTTTTGGAATTGCCTATTGGCTTTGGGATAGTATCGCTAAGAAAAGTTCAAATTTTCTAATTGTTGCTATTTCCTTAATTTTGGCCGGAGCCGTGGGGAATATTATTGACAGTGTTTTTTATGGAGTCATTTTCAATGACAGTTATTTTGCCCCGGCAACTCTTTTTTCTGAACAACCTTATGGCACTTGGTTTCATGGCAAAGTTGTAGACATGTTTTATTTTCCAATTTGGAAAGGCAATTTGCCGGAATGGTTACCCATTATGGGAGGCAAATCATTTACATTCTTTAATGCCATTTTTAATGTTGCCGATGTTGCTATTTCTACAGGAGTTGGAATCCTGATAGTTTTCAACAAAAAGGCCTTTGGCACTACTTCAAAAGAATAGCAAACGGGAGTTGAACTACTCTAAGAAAAATCATAAATCTGATTTGGAGTAAGACAATAATCCAATTTGATATCTGTTGGATTGGTGTCCTCAATTTTCGGTATTGCCTCAAAAAGGGACAACCCAATTGTAACGGTTTCCGGTTTGCATTGAGCCAAAAAGCGATCGTAAAATCCTTTGCCATATCCCACTCTGTGACCTTGTAAATCAAAGGCTAATAACGGAACAAACACGACATCAATTTTTGAAACGGGGACTTCAATTCCGTCTACTGGCTCGGGGATATTCCAAGCATTTTTTTGAATCCTAGTTTGATCTGTTAGGAGAAAATGACTCAAAGTTCCGGAATCAAAGTGGGTTTTCGATAGAACTACGTCTTTATCTCTACCTGCCAAAACATGTAGAATAAATTCGGTATTTATCTCTTTTTGCTCTTCGATAGGTAAAAACAAATGAAAATAGGTTTTATCCCAAATGGGCATGCCTATTAACAAATTGGCCAGTTTTAAACTTTGAATTTCAATTGTTTCCGATGAAAGTTCTTTTCTGAGAGCTTTGTATTTTTTTCGTATTTCCGTTTTATTCATAATGTAAAGGTAAAAAAGTTAGCAGAAACCAAAATTGGAGAGCTGGTTTTTTTAAGCTAAATTTGTTTAGCCAATGCATTAATACAAGCTTGAGCTTTAGAATTTCAAAAGAGTATGGCTATACCTTCTTTAGAACTCCAACTTCAAACCCTTCCCGATAGCCCGGGAGTGTATCAATATTTTGACAAGGAAGGGAAAATCTTGTATGTTGGAAAAGCCAAAAACCTCAAGAAAAGAGTTTCATCCTATTTTACCAAATCGCACGACAATTATAAAACGGCTATATTGGTTAAGAAAATTGTCGAAATTCGTCATATCGTCGTAGCTACTGAGCAAGATGCCTTGTTGTTGGAAAACAATTTGATTAAAAAACTACAACCAAGGTACAACATCAATTTAAAAGACGACAAAACCTATCCGTGGATTTGCATCAAAAAAGAACCTTTTTCCCGCATTTTTCCCACGCGGAAAATGATTAAAGACGGTTCAGAATATTACGGGCCGTATACCAATTTTAAAACTGTAAATACGTTGTTGGATATGATTAAAGAATTGTATCCGCTTCGAACGTGTAATTACGATTTAAGTGAACAAAATATCAAAAATTATAAATACAAAGTGTGTTTGGAATACCACATTGGCAATTGCAAAGGACCTTGTGAAGGATTGGAAAGTTTAGAACATTACCAAAGTCAGGTAGATGCCATTCGGGAAATATTAAAAGGGAATTTCAAAGACAGTATTAAGTCTTTTAAGCAAAAAATGTTGGCTCATGCTCAAAACATGGAGTTTGAAGAAGCACAAAAAATCAAAGAAAAAATAGAGGTTTTAGAAAATTATCAGGCCAAATCCACCATTTTAAACCCTAAGATTTCCAATATAGATGTGTTTTCAATTGTGTCGGATGAATCGATGGCGTATGTCAATTTCCTTCAAATTGCACACGGAGCGATTATTCGTTCGCATACCTTGGAAATGAAAAAGAAATTAGATGAAACAGATGAGGAATTATTAGAGTTGGCTGTAGTAGAACTTCGCGAGCGATTTCATTTGACGTCTAAAGAACTGATCTTGCCGTTTGAATTGGATTTTGGTGATAAAATAAAAGTCACGGTTCCGCAGTTGGGCGATAAAAAGCAGATTTTAGAACTTTCGCAACGCAATGCCAAATACCACCGATTGGAGCAATTGAAACAAATTCAGATTGTAGACCCCGAACGGCATACCCATCGGATTATGGCCCAAATGCAAAAAGATTTACGCCTATCGGTAGAGCCGCGTCATATTGAATGTTTTGACAATTCGAATATCCAAGGAACCAATCCGGTTGCGGCTTGTGTGGTGTTTAAAGATGGTAAGCCCAGCAAAAAAGATTACCGCCATTTTAATATTAAAACCGTAGAAGGACCCAATGATTTTGCTTCTATGGAAGAAGTAGTATATAGAAGATACAAACGCTTATTAGACGAAAACCAACCTTTGCCCCAGCTCATTATTATTGATGGTGGAAAAGGGCAATTGTCATCTGCTTTAAAAAGTTTAGACGATTTAGGATTACGCGGAAAAATAGCGATTATTGGAATTGCCAAACGATTGGAAGAATTGTTTTATCCCGGGGATTCCGTGCCCCTGTATTTAGATAAAAAATCAGAAACACTCAAAATCATTCAGCAATTGCGAAATGAAGCCCACCGTTTTGGAATTACGCATCATCGAGACAAACGTAGTAAATCGGCTTTACAAACCTCACTTGAAACGATACCGGGAATTGGAGAAAAAACGATGATAATGTTACTAAAACATTTCAAAAGTGTTAAAAGATTAGCCCAAGCCAGTGAAAGTGAAATTTCTGATGTAGTTGGTGCTTCAAAAGCCAAAAAAATTTCCGATTTTTACAAAACAATTCCTAAATAATTCAAAGTGAAACTTTTGCTAGGCCTATTTTTTTTGATTTTAATAGTTTCTTTTCTGTTGCTCAATCGAAAAATAAGACCCTATGCCGTAAGGTTTGACTTAAATATTTTATCAAGTACTGCTTTTTCTTCAATTTATTCTTTTTGTCTCGCACTTTTTGTGCTTTGCGGAGCAACTTCCCAAGGAATTGCACAAGACACAATTTCAAAAAGGCCCAAGATAGGTGTGGTTTTAAGCGGTGGAGGTGCCAAGGGTTTGGCTCATATTGGGGTCTTAAAGGTTTTGGAGCAAGCGGGAGTTAAAGTAGATTATATCGGGGGAACAAGTATGGGGGCTATTATTGGCGGATTGTATGCCTCGGGTTATACCGCTACTCAATTAGACAGTATTTTTAACAACACAGATTATGATGCGGTAATTCAAGACGTCATTCCTAGGTCGTCCAAGAATTTTCATGAACGTTTTAACGACGAACGTTATGCACTCACACTTCCGTTTAACAAATTTAAATTGGGAATTCCTACCGCTTTTTCAAAAGGACTTTACAATTACAACATGATCACGCGTTTAGCACATAACGTGAGACATCAGCGAGATTTTAATAAACTTCCGATACCCTTTGTTTGTATCGCTACCAATATCGAAACCGGAGAGGAAGTCGTTCTAAGAGAAGGGTTTTTACCTCAAGCCGTTTTGGCCAGTGGAGCCTTTCCATCGTTGTATTCGCCACTCATTATTAATGGGAAATATTTGATAGACGGAGGCGTGGTTAACAATTATCCTATTGAAGAAGTAATCAAAATGGGTGCCGATATTATTATTGGGGTTGATGTACAAGATGACTTAAAGCCCAGAGAGGCTCTTAAAGATGCGACTCGTATTTTGGTACAAATATCCAATTTGCAAATGATACAAAGAATGCAGGATAAAAAGAATTTGACTACCATTTATATCAAACCGAATACAGATAATTACAATGTGATTTCTTTTGATAAAGGAAAAGAAATTATACAAATAGGGGAACAAACTGCCTTAGAACAATGGGAAAAGATATTGAAATTAGGTATTGGTTATCAAAAAGAAACACTCAAGACTACGAAGTTGGAAACTGATAGTTTAAAAATTGCTTCGGTTCAAGTTTCCAAATTAGATAATTATACGCGATCTTATATTTTAGGGAAACTGCAATTTAAAGGAGGGGCAAAAATTACGTATGCCAATTTGAGAAGAGGGATAGAAAAGCTCAACGCTACCCAAAATTTCAGTGCCATAAATTATACCTTACAACCGGATTTGGAACCGGATGCCAACAAATTGGAATTGACATTAACAGAGAATCCGAATAAAACCTTTCTAAAGTTTGGATTGCATTATGACGGATTATACAAGAGTGGGGTATTGGTCAATTTAACCCAAAAAAAATTGGTGCTCAAAAACGATGTGCTGAGTGCAGATTTGATATTAGGAGATAACTTCCGATACTATTTGGATTATTATATAGACAATGGCTTTTATTGGAGTTTTGGAGTCAAATCGCACATTAATCAATTCAATCGAAATGTAAAATCCGATTTTAGTGATGGTTCTTTATTAACCGAAGCGAATGTGAATTCTATTAATATCAATTATTTTGAGTTCAACAATCAATTTTACATGCAGTCTTTCTTTTTGCAAAAGTTTGTTTTGGGTTTGGGGGCCGAGTTTAAACACATCCAAATTAAATCGGAAACCCTTCAAAATGTGAAACCAATATTTGAAGATAGTAACTATTTTAGTTTGTTTAGTAGTCTCAAATACGACTCGTTTGATAATAAATATTTCCCCAAAAAAGGGTGGTATTTTAATGGCGATGTTCAAGCCTATCTTTATTCTTCAGATTATACCCAACAATTCAACAACTTTACCATTTTTAAAGCCGATGCTGCTCTAGCTCAGAAAGTATTTCGGAAAACAACTTTAAAATTACAAACCGAGGGCGGTTTTGCTGTGGGAGAAGAAACGGTACCGTTTTTAAATTTTGTTTTGGGAGGCTATGGTTTTTATCCTGTTTCAAACTTCAAACCCTTTTACGGATACGATTTTGTTAGTTTGGCAGGAAATAGCTATGTAAAGGCTTTGTTTCAGTTGGACTATGAGTTTTATAAAAAAAACCATCTGAATTTCTTTGCCAATTTTGCCAATATTGGTCAAAATATTTTTGATACCAATCAATGGTATAAAAAACCGGCTTACTCGGGCTATGGACTTGGTTATGGATTGGAGACGGTTTTAGGGCCAGTAGAAATTAAGCACAGTTGGTCACCCGAAACAAAAGATCACCATACTTGGTTTGCAGTTGGTTTTTGGTTCTAATTACAAAACACATTATTTTTTTTCCGATATTTGTGTAGAAATTATTAAAACCTTAAAAAATGATGCTGATTCTTGGATTTTTACTAGCTTTTGGAATTGGGATAATTGTGGGTATGAACATCAAAAAGTAATTTTTTACAATCATGAATACTCCATTTTGGGAGGGTTTGTTACCCTATTTGCATTATTTAATGAAACGCAATCCAGAGTGATACTGTGGGTCTAAGTAAAATTTGTCAGTGTGACACCTAGAAATTGTTTAATTTTAATTTAGAAAAATGCCATTTTATCATCAATTAGGGAGTATTCCTCCCAAACGACATACACAATTTAGAAAGCCCAACGGGGAGCTTTACTACGAACAATTGTTTGGAACAGTTGGTTTTGACGGAATGTATTCTAACATGTATCACATCCATCGTCCGACACAAGTTAAAGAAATTCGCAAGCAATATTCTGTAGCTCCCAATGTGGTTAAAGCCAATAACATGCAATCCTACAAATTGCATGGTTTTGATGTAACTCCAGAAAAAGATTATTTGGAAAGCCGTAAAATCGTTTTGACCAATTCAGATTGTCACATTACGTTGGCCGCTCCTCAAAACAGAACCCAAGATTATTTTTACAAAAACACCGATTCCGATGAAATGATTTTCATTCATAAAGGGAGCGGAAAACTTCGCACGTTTTTAGGTAATATCGATTTCAAATACGGTGATTATTTATTGATTCCACGTGGAATTATTTATAAAATCGATTTTGATACAGAAGATAATCGCCTATTTATTGTAGAATCCAGACGACCCATTTACACCCCAAAACGCTACCGCAATTGGTTTGGGCAATTGTTAGAACATTCGCCTTTTTGTGAACGTGATTTGCGTCGTCCAACCGAGTTGGAAACACATGACGAAGTGGGGGATTTTGTAATTAAAGTGAAAAAAAGAGATGAAATCATAGAAATGGTCTATGCTTCTCATCCTTTTGATGTGGTGGGTTATGATGGATACAATTATCCGTATGCCTTTTCCATTCACGATTTTGAACCCATAACCGGAAGAATTCACCAACCGCCACCGGTACATCAAACTTTTGAAACCGATGCGTTTGTGGTATGTTCGTTTGTGCCCAGATTGTACGATTACCATCCGCTTTCTATTCCGGCACCTTACAATCACAGTAATATTGACAGTGATGAGGTGTTGTATTATGTTGATGGTGATTTTATGAGTAGAAACGATGTAAAACCCGGAAATATTTCATTGCATCCGGCCGGTATTCCACATGGGCCACATCCAGGAGCTTACGAAAGAAGTATCGGAAAAACCGAAACCAAAGAATTAGCCGTAATGGTGGATACTTTTAAGCCGTTGATGGTAACCGATGAAGCTATGAAAGTGGCGGATGAGACGTATTTTCAGTCGTGGTTATAAATTAGCGAATTTGAAAATTAGCGAATTAGCGAATTGGTTTTAGCTAATTCAAGAGGTAATGAACTCATTTACTTATTACTTTTATTTATTATACATGAAGTTCACAAATAGTTTAAAATACCAAAATAATCCAATTCTAAAAGAATCTTTTGAATTTGCGGTTAATATTATTAACTATTCGGAATTATTAGAAGAAAAAAGAAAATATATTTTAGCCAAACAATTACTTCGCTCAGGAACATCAATTGGGGCCAATATCAAAGAAGCTCAAAACGCTGAAAGCAAAGCCGATTTTATACATAAATTAAAAATTGCTCTAAAAGAAGCTGATGAAACAGAATACTGGCTTTTTTTATGTGAAAATATCGAAAACTATCCTAATCCTGAGGGATTAATAGAAAAATTAAACGGAATTTTAAAAATGTTAAACAAAATAATTAGTACATCAAAAAGCAATTCGCTTATTCGCTAATTATCAAATTATCAAATTATGAATAAAGAAATAAAATCAGTCGAATACGGACTAGAAAAAATATTTGAAGGAGCTCAAGATTTTCTTCCTTTAATGGGAACCGATTATGTAGAGTTTTATGTTGGGAATGCCAAACAAGCAGCTCATTTTTACAAAACCGCTTTTGGATTTCAATCCTTGGCCTATGCCGGATTGGAAACCGGTGTTAAAGACCGAGCTTCGTATGTATTGAAGCAAGATAAAATCCGTTTGGTATTAACCACGGCTTTAAAAAGCGATTCACCTATTGGTGAACACGTGAAAAAGCATGGCGATGGCGTCAAAATCGTGGCGTTGTGGGTAGAGGATGCTCGTAAATCGTTTGAAGAAACCACTAAAAGAGGAGCCCGAGTTTTCATGGAACCTACAGTTGAATCGGATGAACATGGCGAAGTAGTTCGTGCCGGAATTTATACGTATGGCGAAACCGTTCATCTATTCGTTGAACGTAAAAATTATAAAGGCACTTTCCTGCCAGGATATAAGGAATGGAATTCCGATTACAATCCCGCTTCTGTAGGGTTGAAATATGTAGATCACATGGTAGGAAATGTGGGTTGGAATGAAATGAATACGTGGGTAAAATGGTATGAAGATGTCATGGGATTTGTGAATTTCTTATCGTTTGACGACAAACAGATTACCACCGAATATTCCGCTTTGATGAGTAAAGTGATGAGTAACGGTAATGGAAGAATTAAATTCCCCATCAACGAACCGGCAGAAGGAAAGAAAAAATCGCAAATTGAAGAATATTTAGATTTTTATGAAGGTCCGGGTGTGCAGCACATTGCTGTAGCTACCGATGATATCATTTCTACCGTAGCCGAAATGCGAAAAAGAGGGGTTGAGTTCTTGAGTACACCACCACAAGCGTACTACGATGCCATTCCGGAACGTTTAAAAGACCACATGTCTAAATTCAAGGAAGATATCAACGAACTTCAGAAATTGGGAATCATGATTGATGCCGACGAAGAAGGTTATTTGTTGCAAATTTTCACCAAACCGGTAGAAGACCGACCTACTTTATTCTTTGAAATCATTCAACGCATGGGTGCCCGAGGTTTTGGTGCCGGAAATTTTAAAGCTTTGTTTGAAAGTATCGAACGTGAGCAAGCATTAAGAGGAACCTTATAGATTTTTATCTCAAATTGTTATAAGCTGTTGATTGATTTTAGGTCAATCAACAGCTTTTTTTATTTCAATAGATTTTAATCCAATTTCTTGACAAGAATCGGTTAAAAACTTACTTAAATTACGAATAATGAAATTTTTAGTGCTATGACTCTTTGTTTTTTATCAAAAAAATGTTAAAGTCAAAAAATTGATGTTAAATTTTCAATTTGCTGATTATCTTTGCACTCGCAAAAAAGAAGGAGTGGTTACCTTCTTTAAAGTAATGTAAATTTTCATAATTTATAGTTTTTTGGTTAGTTAAAAGCATACAGCCCAATTGGAAACAGTTGGGCTTTGTGTTTTTTAATAATTGGTTAATGAGTCTATACGGCAAAGTGTTTATTAGATTTGTCAAAATTTTAGTATTACACAATAAAGCTGTTTTTTCCAAGGGCAATTTAACCTTACTCACATCCCTATCAATCTTAACGTCCCTAATCTTTCAAAAATAGTTATTAAAATCCCTCCTTTTTTTGAGGTCTTTTTAAGTTTTAGTACATTTGGAACAGAAATTGTAACGCCTTTTACCAAAAAGACGATATTCCATGAAAAAATTACTGTTTTTACTGTTGTTTTTTAGCACCACAGCCTTTACTACTCAGGGAGTACAGCCCCTAAAAGAAGAGGCTTTTGATGTGGGCGAATGGTTTCAATTTCGAATACATTACGGATTAATTAATGCCGGGATAGCCGAATTGGAGGTCAAAGAAGCCGTACGGAATAACAAAAAAGTTTTTCATGCAATGGGAAAAGGCTATACTACGGGTATGACGAAGTTTTTTTTCAAAGTTGAAGACGATTATCAAAGTTATTTTGACAAACAAACCGGAAAACCGTATCAGTTTGTTCGAAAGATAAATGAAGGAGGTTATACCAAAAATCAGGAAGGTTTTTTTAACCAAAACAATCAAACCGTTTTGGTGAAAGATTACAAACGAAAAACCGAAAAAACATTTTCGATACCCGAACATACTCAGGATATACTCTCTACGTTTTATTATTTGAGAAATCATCCTCAAATAGATAAATTGAATATAGGAGAATCAATAGATATTGACATGTTTTTTGATGATGAAACCACTAAATTTAAACTCAAATTTATTGGAAGAGAAGATTTAAAAACCAAGTTTGGCGTGATCCCAACTATGATTTTCAGACCGTATGTTCAAGCCGGAAGAGTTTTCAAAGAACAAGAAAGCTTAACGGTTTGGATTTCTGATGACGATAACAAGTTGCCTCTTCGAATCAAAGCAAGTTTAGCAGTAGGTTCATTAAAGGCCGATTTAGAAAATTTCAAAGGATTGAAACATTCCTTTACCATTAAAGCAAAACCCTAATGAATACAACAAACGAAGAAATTCTGGATAAAATAGAAGAAAAATTCAACGCAATTAATCAAAAAACAGCCACTCATCTGGAAGGACTTCTTTGGTCTAAACCCATTACTTATTGGGATTACATTCAAATAGACGCACTGCTTAGTTTGCAAATTCAACGCACCACACTACCCGACGAAATGGTTTTTATCATGTATCATCAGGTAAATGAATTACTGTTTAAAATGATTTTATGGGAAATCGAGCAAGTATGTCATACCGAAAACCCAACAGCCCCATTTTTTACAGAAAAACTCATGCGAATTAGTCGCTATTTTGATATGTTAACCACTTCTTTTACGATCATGAAAGACGGAATGGAAGTTGAACAATACATGAAATTTAGAAATACCCTTACCCCCGCAAGCGGTTTTCAAAGTGCTCAATACCGATTGATTGAGTTTGCTTCAACCGATTTGATAAACTTAATTGATTACCGCTTTAGAGCAACCATAGATCGCAATACACCTTATGAACACGCTTTTGAACATTTGTATTGGCAAGCTGCTGGGAAAGATTATGAAACCGGTTCAAAATCCTATCTAATTTTAGAGTTTGAACGCAAGTACAAAAAGGAATTTTTAGCCTTTATGGAAACGTATAATACAATAAATTTGTGGCGAAAATTCAAACAACTACCACTTCAAGATCAAGAAAACCCCGATTTGGTTCAAGCAATGCGTCATTACGATTATACGGTAAATATCACGTGGGTTATGGGTCATTTCAAAGCAGCTCAAAAATATATTGAAAGTGGTCAAGGAAGTGGCGAAGCAACCGGAGGTAGCGATTGGAAAAAATACATGCTCCCCAAATACCAAAGGCGTATATTTTTTCCCGAGTTGTGGACAGAACAAGAGTTGGCCACCTGGGGTGAAAAAGAAAGTGTTTAATGATTTAAGAATACCACCGTTGAGAAATCTATTTATAGCCCAATTTATACTATTAAGTTTATTTTCTTGTTCAGATAAGAAAGAAGAAAAATTACCCCAAAGTCAAGTTATAGAAGAACCTATTGTGGTTGAATTTGGCTTTACCTTAAACGATTTTAAAGTAGAACGCGACACAATTCAATCGGGAGCTACTTTTGGAAAACTTTTAGAAGAGCATTACACTGGTGTTCACAAATCTCACGACATTACCGAAAAAATTAAAGATTCTTTTAATCTGAAAAGCATAAGAGCCGGTAGACCTTTTACGTTGTTAAAATCAAAAAAATACCCACATGAATTGCAGGTTTTTGTATACGAAGCCGACAATATCAATTATTATGTGGTAGATCTAAGAGATTCGATTGTGGCCTATAAAAAGCAAAAACCCATAACCATAAAACGAAGAACGATTGCTTCAGAAATAAACGGGTCTTTATCAGAAACTCTTGCTCAAGCTAAAGTAGACCCCTCTTTGGCTCACAATCTGGCTGAGATTTTTGCCTATTCAATCGATTTCTTTAAAATTCAAAAAGGAGATAAATTTGCAGTTACTTTTTATGAAAAGTATATAAATGATTCAATTTATGCCGGAGTAGAAAAGATGGAAGCTTCTTTTTTTGAACATAAGAAGAAAACCTTTTACGCATTTCCCTTTAAAATGGATACTTTGTCTAAGAAAACAGATTATTATGACGAAGAAGGAAAAGGCTTAAAAACCATGTTTTTAAAAGCTCCATTAGACTATTTTCGCATATCATCTAAGTTTTCACCCAGACGATTTCATCCGGTTCAAATGACTTGGAAAGCTCATAAGGGTACAGATTATGCCGCTGCTCATGGAACTCCAATTAAAACTACGGCTTCCGGTGTTGTTGAACGAACCGGTTTTACAGCGGGTAACGGAAATTATGTAAAAGTCAAACACAATAGCACCTACGCCACTCAATACTTACATATGTCTAAAATTTTAGTAAAAACCGGGCAACGGGTAGAGCAAGGGCAAGTAATTGGAAAAGTGGGAAGTACCGGTTTGGCAACGGGTCCCCATGTATGTTACCGTTTTTGGAAAAATGGGGTACAAGTGGATCCACTTTCCCAAAAGCTACCCAATACAGAGCCCATGAGTGAGAAGCATCGCCCTAGATTTTTGGCTCAAATAGCTCCATTAAAAAAAGAATTAGACAGTATAGCAGCAATAACCTTTAAATCGGATTTAACAAAGACTAATAATGGCACTAAAAAGTAACAATCCAACACAAACACAAGCTTGGGAAAAGTTAAAATTGCACTTTGAATCAATTCATGATGTAACCATGCAAGAACTCTTTGAAAAAGACAATAAAAGAGCTCAAAACTTTCATGTTAAATGGAATGATTTTTTGGTAGATTATTCGAAAAACAGAATAACTCAAGAAACCAAAGATTTACTTCTGGATTTAGCTCATGAGGTCGATTTAAAAGATGCAATTTCAAAATATTTTAGTGGGGATTTGATTAATCAAACCGAAGGAAGAGCGGTTTTACATACCGCATTAAGAGCACCATCTAATTTTGATATCAAAGTTGACGGACAGAATATTATGCCCGAAATTGTGGCTGTAAAAAATAAAATTAAAAATTTCTCAGACGAAATCATTTCCGGACAACGTGTTGGTTTTACCGGTAAGCCATTTACAGATATTGTCAATATTGGTATTGGAGGGTCAGATTTAGGCCCGGCTATGGTAGTTGAAGCGTTACAATTTTACAGCAACCACCTAAAAGTGCATTTTGTATCAAATGTAGATGGAGACCACGTACAAGAAGTTCTGAAAAAAGTAAATCCCGAAACCACATTGTTTGTGATTGTTTCCAAAACATTTACTACACAAGAAACTTTAACTAATGCCGAAACCATTCGTTCTTGGTTTTTAAATTCGGCCACTCCGGATCAAGTAGCCAAACATTTTGTGGCGGTTTCTACAAATATTCAAAAAGTAACAGCTTTCGGAATAGATGCTGAAAATATTTTTCCCATGTGGGATTGGGTTGGAGGGCGTTTTTCATTGTGGAGTGCTGTAGGGCTTTCTATAAGTTTAGCCGTTGGGTACAATCATTTTGAAAAATTACTTATCGGGGCTCACGATATGGATGAGCACTTCAAAACGACTCCTTTTGAAAACAATATTCCGGTTATATTAGCACTGTTAAGCATTTGGTACAATAACTTCTTTGAAGCCGAAAGCGAGGCTCTAATTCCTTACACGCAATATTTACAAAAATTAGCTCCGTATTTGCAACAAGGAATTATGGAAAGTAACGGAAAAAGCATTGATCGAAGTGGTAATCCGGTGGGTTATCAAACCGGAACTTTAATTTGGGGCGAACCCGGAACAAATTCGCAACATGCCTTTTTTCAATTGATTCACCAAGGAACAAAACTTATTCCTACCGATTTTATTGGATTTGTTCAACCGTTATATGGCGATAAAGACCACCACCAAAAGTTGATGTCTAATTTCTTTGCTCAAACCGAAGCCTTATTAAACGGAAAATCTCCGGAACAGGTGTTAAATGAATTTGAAAAACAAGGAATATCCGGTGAAAAAGCTCAAAATTTATTGCCTTTTAAAGTGTTTTATGGAAATAAACCAACCAATACTTTATTAATTCAGCAGCTTACACCTGAGACTTTAGGGGCTTTAATTGCGTTGTATGAGCATAAAATTTTCGTTCAAGGAGTAATTTGGAATATTTTTAGTTACGACCAGTGGGGAGTAGAGTTGGGTAAACAGCTTGCCAATTCTATTTTAGATGAAATTCATACCCGAAAAGTAAACCAACACGATAGCTCAACCCGCTTTTTATTACAGTATTTTTTAGATAGAAGTTAAGCAACTATTCAAACCCCATAAAAAAGAGACTCGTTCAACTCGATTGACAGAGTCTCTTTTTCTTTTTTTGACTATATTTGTTATTCTAATAAATTAAATCATGTACGAATTACTACAAAAATTGCACTCGTGGTGGGCTTATTTAGCTCTTTTAATCCTTGTTTTGGCTGTTGTAAATGCCTTAATGGGTTATGTTTCAAAGCGAAATTTTGAATCTAAAGATTTACGAATTTCTCTTTTTGCTTTCATTTTTTCCCACATTCAACTTTTATTAGGTTTGGCTGTATTTTTTGTTTCCCAAAAAGGATTTAAAGCCTTTGGAGTGGAAGGAGCCATGAAAAACCCAGAATTGCGTTTAACTATGCTGGAACATCCGTTGATAAATATTATAGCTATAGCTTTGATTACAATAGGATGGTCTAAACACAAGAAAGCCTTACCCGAGTTGAAGTTTAGAAAAATCTTGTTTTTCTACGCAGCCGGTTTGATCCTTATACTCAGCCGAATTCCATGGAGTTCTTGGTTGGGATAAATTTGATAAAAGGACCACGAAATACCGTGGTTTTTTTTTCGGTATAACTTTTGTAACAATGAAACGAACCTTAAAATTGAGATTATGAAATTCATATCCAACGCCCTTTTCCCGGGTATTCTTATCTTATTTTTTTGTGGGAGTTTCTCTTTTATGCCCCAACAATTCCAAACCAAAGCTTCTTTTGATGGTGCTTCAAAAGCTATGGGTTTTGGACAAACTCTTCAAAATGACAGTATTCAAATAGAAGGAAAATATATTTTTAAATTATACAAAAAAGGAGCACACGCATCGTATTATGCTGATAAATTTACAGGAAGAAAAACCGCAAGTGGGGCTATTTTTGACAACAAAAAATATACAGCCGCTCACAAAAAATTGCCTTTTGGAACCAAAGTTAGAGTAACCAATGAAGCCAATGGAAAATCTACCATGGTAACCGTAAACGATAGAGGCCCGTTTACCAAAGGTCGCGAAATTGATTTATCAAAAGCGGCATTTCGTGATATAGCCAGACACCACGGGTACGGTTCTATGAAAGTAACTATTGAAATAGTTGAAGAAATAAAACAGCCTTAATCCCAAAAGGAAGTTTATGGGTTTATTTATCTTTCCAATTTTTATACGGGTTATTGCTTAAATAGGCATTGTAATAACGCTCGTCTTGGGTAACTTCTGCTCCTAACCATGAGGGTTTTTCAAAATCTTCCGTTTCCGAGGTTAATTCAATTTCGGCTATCACTAAGCCTTCGTTATCTCCTCCAAAAACATCTACTTCGTAAAGGTGTTTTCCTATTTTTACATCATACCTTGTTTTGTCAATTAGGCCTTTCTCACACAAGGGTAATAACATTTCAATTTCAGAAACATCAATTTCTTTTTCCCACTCGAGTCGGCTCATTCCGGTTTTGTTTCCAATCCCTTTTACAGTTATAAATCCTTTATTTCCTTTGATTCGAACTCTTACGGTGCGTTCAGGATGTGAGGATAAATATCCTTGTACAATTCGGTTTTTACCTATAGCTTCTTTCTGGAAAGCCTCAGAAAGGACTAAAAATTTTCGTTCTATTTCTATCATTTTCGTTTCAAATCTTACCTAAAGATACTATAAATTTGTGATATGGATACTGTTCTTCCTTACCGAAAAATCATTCACATAGACATGGATGCATTCTATGCTTCTGTTGAGCAATTGGATTTTCCGCATTTAAAAGGAAAACCCCTTGCAGTAGGCGGAAGTGAGGTGCGAGGTGTGATTTCGGCAGCCAGTTATGAAGCCCGCAAATTTGGTGTACGAAGTGCCATGAGTGGTGTTTTGGCCAAAAAATTGTGTCCTGATTTAGTATTTGTAAAACCCCGGTTTGAACGTTACACAGAACTTTCCCGAAAAATTAGAAAAATTTTTCATGAGTATACCGATTTGGTTGAACCTCTTTCTTTAGATGAAGCCTATTTGGATGTTACTCAAAATAAAAAAGGAAACCCGAGTGCGTCACTTTTGGCACAAGAAATCAGAAAAAGAATTTTGGAGGAAACAGGTTTAACTGCCTCTGCAGGCATTTCTATTAATAAATTTGTAGCTAAAGTAGCTTCAGACTATAATAAACCTAATGGACAAAAAACAGTCAACCCGGATGAGGTGGTTGCTTTTTTAGAAGCCTTAGACATTCGAAAATTTTATGGTATTGGCAAAGTCACTGCCGAGCGAATGTATCAGTTTGGGATTTATACAGGTAAAGATTTAAAAGAAAAGAGCTTGGAGTTCTTAGAAGAACACTTTGG
Organism: Flavobacterium sp.; assembly: GCF_036759525.1. GTDB lineage: Bacteria > Bacteroidota > Bacteroidia > Flavobacteriales > Flavobacteriaceae > Flavobacterium. The sequence continues at coordinate 29,727 of NZ_DAIOUN010000003.1, forward strand.
AAAAAGTGGGAAACATTATTTTTACATCGTTCGCGGAATTCATAATAGTCCGGTTAAACCCTATAGGATATCAAAATCTGTGGGTGCTGAACGAACATTTGAAGAGAATTTATCTTCTGAGGTTTTTATGGAAGAGCGTTTGGTTTCTATAGCAAAAGAGTTAGATAAAAGGCTAAACAAATATAAATTGGCTGGAAAAACCGTAACTCTTAAGATAAAATATTCCGACTTTACACTGCAAACCCGAAGCAAAACGTTGCCCTATTTTGTTGCAGATAAATCCATTCTTTTAGAAACCGCTAAAGAGTTGCTATATCAAGAAAAACTAAAAGATTCGGTTCGGTTGTTGGGCATTTCTTTAAGTAATTTAAATTCAGAGACCCAAAAAACCGTTGCGGTTCAATTAAAGTTTGAATTTTAGTTTTATTTTTTTCACTTGGTAAGGTGCTTCAACAAAAGTTAAACTGACCTAATTTTAGTTTATAATTCAAATTAAACTCTAATTTTGAGCCTTAAATTATTTCAAATGCTTGAATTTAAACACTATGACTCCAGCTTGGGTGTAAATTTTTCCAAATCTAAACTCAAAACAATGCCTTTGGTAAATTGGGATTTTTATTCTGATTTCTTGAGTCAATTGAATAAAGTGCTTTCTGATGAAAGACAGCTAACTCAAATATCTTCCAGTTTAGAATGGAAATTAGATACGGATGTCAAAGTTAAATTAACTACAGATACAGTTGTGGTGGTAACTTGTCCGAAATTGAAAATTGTTTTTGCTTCACAAAACATGGAGCGAATGAACGGGTATCGTCCGGAAGAGGTTTTGGGAAAATCACCAAAAATTTTTCAAGGTCAAGCTACATGTCCAATTACCTCTAGCGAAATTAGTCAAGCGATACAATTACAACAACCTTTTGATAAGGTAATTACCAATTATTGCAAAGACGGTTCCTTATACCGCTGTCATATTAAAGGTTATCCTGTGTTTAACAAGTGGGGTGAGCTTACCAATTTTATTGCTTTTGAGAAAGCAGCATAAAAAAAGGAGTTCATTTTGCGAACTCCTTTTTTTTATAGTAAAACAGCAGATATTAGTCTCTACTTGATATTTTGGATAATAGTCTCAGAAACTCAACATAAAGCCACACCAAAGTTATCATTAGACCCATTGCTCCATACCATTCCATAAATTTAGGATGTTGTTTTTGTACACCTTCTTCTATTCTGTCAAAATCCAAAAATAAATTCAAAGCAGCTACTACAATTACAAGCACACTTATTCCGATACTCATTAGCGAGTTGCCATAGTGAACAGGTTGAAAACTAGTAAACATACTCAACAACCATGTTATTAAATAATAGATAGCAATGGTTATAGTAGCCCCAATTACAACAGATTTAAATTTCTCGGTAACGGTTACAATTTTGTATTTATACAGCAGAAAACAAACCAAAAAAGTAGTAAATGTAGCACCAACGGCTTGAATTACAATTCCGGGATACATCGATTCAAAAACTACAGATAAAGCACCAATAAATAATCCTTCAAAAAAAGCATAACCGGGAGCTAAATAGCCGGAAAGATGGGGTTTGAAAGTAGCAACGAGAACTAAAATTAAACCAACTACAGCACCACCAATTAAAAAAGGCAATGGATTGTAACCACTTGCTGTCATTGTCCAAGTAAAAGCAGCCGAACAAACTAAGATTAACAACAAGATTAAACTTTTGTTTACGGTTCCGTTTATACTCATACTTTCGTTGTATGCAGACCAAGTTTGGTTCCCTTGCTCATCTATTTCAATAGTTTGAGGCTTATCAAAGGTTTTGTTTTTAAAAAAGGGGTTGTTTGAATTCATTTTGTTAGGTTTTAAGTAAACAAATATAGCATAATTAAGAAATATCCGAAATACGCAAGGTATTTACCATACCTTTTTCTGCTATGGGCATAGCGGCTAAATTTATAACCATATCACCTTTAGCCACAAATCCTTTTTCTTTGGCTATTTTGTTAACATCTTCTACAGTGTCATCTGTACTGGCAAATTTATCATAATAAAAAGAGCGAACACCCCAAAGTAAATTCAATTGAGTTAATATGCGTTTATTTGAGGTAAATACCAAAATATGAGCACTGGGTCTCCATGCCGAAATTTGAAAAGCGGTATAACCACTATTGGTTAAAGTTGAAATAGCTTTCGCTTTAATTTCATTGGCCATAACGGCTGCGTGAAAGCAAATAGATTTGGTTATAAATCGTTTGGTTCTCACATGAGGTGGATTGTGAGGTACTTGAATTAATGGGCTATCTTCAACAGATTGAATAATACGAGTCATCGTTTGAATGACTTCTACAGGATAGTTTCCCACAGAAGTTTCTCCAGACAACATCACGGCATCTGCCCCGTCCATTACCGAGTTGGCCACGTCGTTTACCTCTGCTCGAGTTGGTGTTAAGCTGGTAATCATGGTTTCCATCATTTGGGTAGCTACAATTACCGGAATTCGGGCCGTTTTGGCTCTGTGGATTAATTTTTTTTGAATTAAAGGTACTTCTTCAGCAGGGATTTCTACACCCAAATCGCCACGAGCTACCATCAAACCATCACAAAATGCAACAATTTTATCAATATTTTCAACCGCTTCCGGTTTTTCAATTTTGGCTACAATTGGAATTTTATGATCGGAATGTTTGGCTATCATGTCTTGTAATTCTTCCAAATCTTTGGGAGTTCTTACAAACGACAAGGCAATCCAATCTACTTTGTTTTCAATTGCAAAAAGAGCATCTTTTACATCTTTTTTGGTTAAAGCAGGTAAAGAAACTTTGGTGTTAGGTAAATTAACACCTTTTTTTGACTTAAGAGGTCCGCCTTGAAGAACTTTGCATTTTACTTCAGTAGTTCCATTGGTTTCTAAAGCTTCAAAGATAAGTTTTCCATCGTCTAAAAGAATTTTTTCTCCGGGTCTAACATCACTAGGAAATTCTTTGTAATTCATGTAAACACGATCGGCTGTCCCCGGAACATCTTCTGCCGTTTGAAAAGTAATGATATCACCTTTGTTAACCACTACATCTTCTTTCATTACTCCAACTCGAAGTTTTGGACCTTGTAAATCGGCTAAAATAGCAGTTGTATATCCAAACTCATCGTTTAAGCCTCTGATGATTTCAATGCGTTCACTAACATCGGCGTAATCGGCATGAGAAAAGTTAATGCGAAAGACATTAACTCCTGCATCAATCATATCTTTGATTACTTCTTTTGTGCTACAGGCCGGACCTAATGTGGCAACAATTTTAGTTTTCTTGTTTGTTGGCATTTGTGTTTAAAAAATTAAATTATTTTTAGATTTTATTAGATTTTCAGCAACCCAATAAGCTGTGGTTACTTGTTCAATTCTGTTTATAGATGAAAGAAGTTTTGCATTGTCTGTTTTTTCAAAATCGCCTTCCATTTTTAAAAAGTAGTCTACTTTTTTTAATTCCGGTAGAAAATAAAAGGTTTGACTTTGATTTTCTTCTGTTTCAAATAAATTTCGTGATTTCTTATTTGATTTAAGCAGCACTTCTTCTTTGTTGGGTATCAAACTCCAAAACTGTTCTTTTTTTTCGTCATCATAGCGATAGAGACTAAATTCAAGTTTTTGAAGTGGATGGTTGAGAATTACTTTTTTTTGATTTTTACTCAACAATATTGGGAGCTCTCGGTTTAATAAAAACGCTATACGAAACAATTCCAAGTTCGTATGTATGGCGATTAACTGGTAATCGGCTTCTTCAAAATCGTCAAGAATAAACTTGTGAACAGCCATATTTGATATCCAAACAAGATGTAAATATAGTATTTATAAGTCAGAAAACACAGGTAGAATTTCAACTTAACGATAATTTATGAACGAAAACGATATAGTTTTTTGAGATTTTTATTTTTTTTGGTCCATTTTTTCTTGAAATGCATAAAAAGCTCTTTTTGAAGCTATTTCTTCTGCTTTTTTCTTTGAAGTTGCTCTGGCTTTGGCCACTATTTTATCATCAATGCGAAGTTTAACTCCAAAAAAGCGTTGACCGGTAATGGAATTGTCATCATAAGTTTCGTAATGAAAGGTTTTCTTTTCCTTTTGACACCATTCTATAACCAAACTTTTATAACTAATTACTTTTCCCTCCAATTTTGCGATATCTACATAAGGCTCTATCACTCTTTTGTGAATAAATTTTTCACAGTAAATATAGCCTTTGTCTAAGAAAATGGCACCAATTAAGGCTTCAAAAACATTACCATGAATGTTGTCTCCAAAATTTTGCAAGGGCACTTTGCTATCTACAAACTCTACAAGATTTAAGTCTCTACCGAGTTCATTCAAGTGTTCTCGACTCACAATTTTTGAACGCATTTTGGTGAGATAACCCTCGTCTCCACTTGGAACTACATTGAACAAATGGGCAGCGATTACTGAACTCAACATGGCATCCCCCAAAAACTCTAGTCTTTCATAGTTTACAGGATTCCCTTTTGCATCTTGTTTATTAGACGAACGATGGGTGAAGGCTTTGTGATAAAAATCGATGTTTACGGGTTTAAACCCCAGTATTTTATGAATTTTATCAAAAAAAATCCCGCCTTCTTGAGGACGGGAATGGGTAAATATTTTTTTAAAAACGTTCATTAAGTATTACGCATCAACTTTTTTAAATAAAACACAAGCGTTGTGACCTCCAAAACCGAAAGTATTACTCATAGCCACTTTAATTTCTCTTTTTTGAGCTTTGTTAAGGGTTAGGTTTAATTCCGGATTGATATTTTCATCTACTACGCTGTGGTTTATAGTTGGGGGTACAATTCCATATTTTATAGCCAATATAGAAGCAATTGCTTCAACAGCACCTGCCGCCCCTAAGAGGTGTCCGGTCATCGATTTGGTAGAGTTGATATTGATGTTTTTAGCATGCTCTCCAAATACAGCACTAATCGCTTTCAATTCGGCAACGTCTCCAAGTGGAGTAGAGGTTCCATGAGTGTTGATGTGATCTACATCTTCCGGTTTTAAACCGGCATCACGCAAACAGTTTTCCATTACGGCAATAACGCCAATTCCTTCTGGATGAGGAGCGGTTAAATGGTATGCATCTGAAGATAAACCACCACCTCCAATTTCGCAGTATATTTTTGCACCACGAGCTTTTGCGTGTTCGTATTCTTCTAATACCAATGCACCGGCACCTTCACCTAATACAAATCCGTCTCGGGTTGCATCAAAGGGTCTTGAAGCCGTTTCGGGACTTTCATTTCGAGTGGACAAAGCTTGCATAGAGTTAAATCCGCCCATTCCGGCAATAGTAACGGCAGCTTCTGAACCTCCGGATACAATCACATCACACATTCCCAGACGAATGTAATTGAAGGCATCTACCAAGGCATTTGCAGATGAGGCACATGCAGAAACGGTAGTATAGTTAGGCCCCATGTAACCATTTCGCATTGAAATATGTCCGGGAGCAATATCGGCAATCATTTTAGGTATAAAAAACGGATTGAAACGCGGGGTTCCGTCTCCGGCAGCATAATTTAAAACTTCGTCTTGAAAGGTTTGTAAGCCTCCAATACCGGCTCCCCAAATTACACCTACGCGGTATTTGTTTACATTATCTAAAGTAATACCGGCATCTTTGATGGCTTCATCACTAGCCACTATGGCATATTGGGCAAATTTATCTAAACGACGCACTTCTTTACGGTCGATAAAGTCTTCTATATTGAAATTCTTGATTTCACAAGCAAACTTAGTCTTGTGTTTTTCAGTATCGTAATAGGTAATGGGAGCAGCACCACTCCGGCCATTAATAAGACCATCCCAATATTCTTGAATAGTATTTCCTATGGGTGTTAAAGCACCTAATCCGGTAACAACAACTCTTTTTAACTCCATTTGTAATGATTTTATGGGTACTAATATAAACAAAAAAACCCTCGAATTTTTAGAGATGAAAAAATCAGGGGGTAAAAATGTGTACTATAATGAGAGATTGGTTAACAATCAATAAATTAAATTTTAAATAACAACACCCGGGAAGAATAATCCAACCGGGTGTATAGAGTTATTATTTTTTAGCTTCTTCAATGTAAGAAATCGCTTGGCCTACTGTAGCAATGTTCTCAGCTTGATCGTCCGGAATTTGAATATCAAATTCTTTTTCGAATTCCATAATTAGCTCAACAGTGTCTAATGAATCAGCTCCTAAATCGTTAGTGAAGCTTGCCTCTGTTACAACTTCGTTTTCGTCAACTCCTAATTTGTCTACGATAATCGCTTTTACTCTTGATGCAATGTCTGACATAATCTTTTAAATTTTAGTTTAATTGTTGGCAAAAATAAAAAACTTTATTTTAAAACAACATTTTAGTTAATAAATGTGAACACGAATTTAAAAAAATAATTTCACATTATTGTCAAAAACCTTATAAATTCTGATATTTTATTCGTTTTTTTGCTTGATAAATTTTCCGGTATCAAATGAAGAATATTGTGATTTTTGCCTCAGGAACGGGTTCAAATGCCGAAAATATTATTCGTTTCTTTTCAAAAAACGACTCCAAGAGAGTGGCAGCTGTATTTTGTAACAATCCAAATGCCTTGGTTTTGGAAAAGGCTAAACAGTGGAATGTGCCTACTGTAGTTTTTACCAAAGAAGAACTGAGTGGGACTTTTGTATGGCAACAATTGCAAAAGTTTGAAACCGATTTGATTGTTTTAGCGGGGTTTTTATGGATGTTTCCTAAAGTCTTAATTCAGGCATATCCCAATAAAGTAATCAATATTCATCCGGCATTGTTGCCTAAATATGGTGGTAAAGGAATGTATGGAAACCATGTGCATGAAGCGGTTTTAAAAAACAACGAAACCGAAACCGGTATTACCATTCATTATGTGAATGAACATTATGATGAGGGTGGGATTATCTTTCAGAAATCTGTTTCTATTGCCCATTGTAAAACCGTTGAAGATGTGGCCCAAAAAATCCAAGAATTGGAACATGAATGTTTTCCGGAAGTGATTTCCAAAATCTTATTGTAATGAGAATTTTTTTATTTTTTTATTTTTCTGTAGTATCATTACATGCTCAAGAAAGGTTTGAAGTAAAAGGAATCGGTATTTCGATAAAGGTTCCTCAGGATTGGTTGGAAATGAAAAATAGTGAAATTTTAGATAATTTAAACAATTATGATTTTACAGAAGAACAAAAAATAAATTTGCTTTCCTCAAATAATTCTGCAAATGAATTAGTTACCTATTACAAATACAATCCTTCAAAATTTAACGGAATTATTCCAACCATTAAAATTAGAACAAGAAATACAAGTTCAAAATCAATTGCTGAGTTTTTAAAATTTATTGAAGCTTCAAATAACGAAGTTCGTAAGACATTGAAGAATTTTGAATATCAAATAAAACCTGAAGTAATTACTTTATCAGGTAAAAAGGTTGTATCTTTTTCTGTCAAATTTGTATTAATTCACAACGGCAAAGAAAAAAGTATTGTTAGTAAAAGTTATTATGTCTTAAAAAACGGCTATTATATTTCTATAAATTTTATTGAAGAGTTTAATAAAGAAAATAATGAAGTTTTCTTTAATGAATTAATAAACACTATCCAGCTTGATTAACTTATTTATACGGTTTACACTAATTAATTATCCAAATTTTAACCCGCAACCTAATGAATCACCAAATTCACATTTACACAGACGGAGCAGCCAAAGGGAACCCGGGTCCAGGAGGTTATGGTGTGGTGATGGAATTAGTGGGGACTCCTTATAAAAAAGAATTTTATGAGGGTTTTCGATATACTACTAACAACCGTATGGAGTTATTGGCCGTAATAGTTGGGCTGGAAAAAATTAAAAATCCAAACACGTCAGTATTGGTAACCTCAGATTCCAAATACGTGGTAGACGCTGTAGAGAAAAGGTGGGTTTTTCAATGGGAAAAAAAAGCATTTACCGGAAAGAAAAATCCCGATTTATGGATGCGTTTTCTCAAAGTATATCGCCAACACAAAGTTGATTTCAAATGGGTGAAAGGCCATAACTGTCATCCTCAAAACGAACGTTGTGATGCATTGGCAGTCTATGCATCAAACTTACCTGTTTTATCGGTAGATTCGTATTATGAAAAAGAAGAAGGGAAGTTGTTTTAAAAAAGCAAATTGAAATTTCCCCTCAAAAGCCCGGGAATTACCTTTTAATAACACTAACGGCAGTTCCGGTTATGGTAACTACAACATAATTACTTGTGGTGAGTTCAATGTCTACATTTACCCCAACAACCGCATTAGCGTTTAATTTTTCAGCATTGGCCTTAAGTTGCTCAAAGGCTTGCTCTTTTACTTCACTTACACTTTCGCTTATGGCAGCATAATATTTTTGCAGATTAAAAGTCATTTTCATCTTTTGAACATTTACAGCCGTACCGGAAACGATACCTCTGTATTCTGCAATTTTATAATCTTCAATAGAATTGGTTGTGGTTAAAATCATAGTTTGAGTTTTTTGAGTTAGACTGTTTGAGTCTTTAATTGTTACAAGTTGTTAATCACAAAAATAAAAAAACCAAATGGTTTTGATAATAAATTGGAGATTCTAGGATTTATTAAGATAGTTGGCCTTTCCGGGAATCATAATTTTTAAATGGTTTTTTTAATATAATCTTCTCAACGTATAAATTTTCAAACTTCAAACTAATGAAGTATCTTTGCAACTTATTTCAAGCAATAAATCATGAACAAACTTTTAATCGTTGGAACGGTTGCTTTTGATGCCATCGAAACGCCTTTCGGAAAAACAGATAAAATTTTAGGTGGAGCGGCAACTTTTATTGGACTTTCGGCTTCTTTTTTTGATGTAAAATCGGCCATAGTTTCTGTGGTTGGAGAAGATTTTCCTCAAGCCTACTTGGATTTGTTAACCGAGAGAAATATAGATATTAGTGGGATAGAAATTGTTCCGGGAGGTAAAACTTTCTTCTGGAGCGGTCGTTACCACAACGATTTAAATTCAAGAGACACTTTGGAAACCCAATTAAATGTATTGGCCGATTTCCAACCTAAAGTACCTTTAGAATATAGAGATGCCGAGGTAGTGATGCTAGGTAATTTACATCCAATGGTTCAAATTAGTGTATTGGATCAAATGAAAGTAAAGCCCAAATTGGTAGTTTTAGACACGATGAATTTTTGGATGGATTGTGCCTTAAATGAATTGCATGAAGTTATGAAACGCGTCGATGTAATTACCATTAACGATGAAGAAGCTCGTCAATTATCAGGTGAATATTCTCTGGTAAAAGCAGCTGCCAAAATTCATACCATGGGTCCCAAATACGTTGTGATTAAAAAAGGAGAACATGGTGCTTTGTTGTTCCATGGTAAAGAAATTTTCTTTGCTCCGGCACTTCCCCTTGAAGATGTTTTTGATCCTACCGGAGCCGGAGATACCTTTGCCGGAGGATTTTCGGGATTTATTGCTCAAAGTGAGAACATCTCTTTTGGCAATATGAAGAACGCTATTATTTATGGTTCAAACTTAGCTTCGTTTTGCGTTGAAAAATTTGGAACCGAACGCATGATTGATCTCCAAAAAGAAGAAGTATACAGCCGTTTGAAACAATTTAGAGCCTTGACTCAATTTGATATCGAATTAGAATAAAAAAGTGTGCCTCGAAATTTCGGGGCATTTTTTATTAAAAAACACCACAAATTTGTCCATTTTTCAGTCAAATAAAATTCGCGAATTTGCGGTTTAATTAACAACACAACTACACAACAACAATGAGTGACAACTTAAAGCACGAATGTGGCATTGCCCTTTTACGATTAAAGAAACCTTTAACTTTTTACAAAGAAAAATACGGAACCGCTTTTTATGGCATACAAAAAATGTATTTGCTCATGGAAAAGCAACACAACAGAGGTCAAGATGGTGCCGGTTTAGCAAGTATCAAGTTTGATGTTGCACCTGGGCAACGATATATTAGTAGAGTTCGCTCTAATAAATCGCAACCCATTCAAGATATTTTCGCTCAAATAAATGAGCGAATCAATGAAGAATTAATGCTTCATCCCGAATATCAGAATGATGTAAATTGGCAAAAAGAAAACATTCCCTACATAGGCGAATTGTTTTTGGGACATGTTCGATACGGTACCTTTGGTAAAAACAGCATAGAAAGTGTACATCCTTTTTTGAGACAAAATAATTGGATGCATCGCAATTTGATTGTAGCCGGGAATTTCAATATGACCAATGTAAAAGAACTGTTTGACAATTTAGTCGAATTGGGTCAGCATCCCAAAGAATTGGCAGATACTGTTACTGTTATGGAGAAAATTGGTCATTTTTTGGACGATGAGGTAACCGATTTGTATCAAGAATGTAAAAATAACGGTTTGTCTAAACGAGAAGCTTCGCCTGTGATAGCCGAAAAACTCGACATAGCCAAGATTTTGAAAAAAGCATCAAAAAATTGGGACGGAGGATTTGCCATGGCTGGACTTTTAGGTCACGGAGATGCTTTTGTTTTTAGAGATCCTGCCGGGATAAGACCAGCGTTTTATTATGAAGATGATGAGATTGTGGTAGTAGCCTCAGAAAGACCCGTAATCCAAACCGTTTTTAATGTGCCTTTTGAGCGGGTACTAGAATTAGATCCGGGCAAGGCCCTGATTGTTAAGAAAAACGGCAGTTTTTCATTGGAACAAATTCTCGAACCATTGGAAAAAAAGGCTTGTTCTTTTGAACGAATTTATTTTTCAAGAGGTAGTGATGCCGAAATTTATCGTGAAAGAAAAATGTTGGGGAAATTAATTCTTCCGGCGGTTTTAAAAGCTATAGAAAGCGATACAGACAACACCGTTTTTTCTTATATTCCCAATACAGCTGAGACTTCCTTTTACGGAATGGTTGAAGCCGCCAATGATTTTTTAAATCAACGAAAAAATAAATACATACTTGACAATCGCAAAACGTTAACCAAAGAAAAGTTAGAAGAAATTCTTTCGGTAAAAATACGAACCGAAAAAGTAGCAATTAAAGATGCCAAACTTCGAACATTTATCACCGAAGATAGTAGTAGAGACGATTTGGTAGCCCACGTATATGATGTAACTTACGGCGTGATAAAACCGGAGGATAATTTGGTTATAATTGACGATAGCATAGTAAGAGGAACTACCTTAAAGAAAAGTATCATTCGAATGATGGACCGATTAAATCCGAAACGAATAGTAATTGTTTCTTCGGCTCCTCAAATTCGATATCCGGATTGTTATGGAATTGATATGGCAAAGCTTGAAGGCTTGGTAGCTTTTCGTGCAGTGCTTGAGTTGTTAAAAGAACACAACCAATACCACCTTGTAGAACAAGTTTATCAAAAGTGTAAATTGCAAGAACATTTGAAAGACCAAGAAATTGTGAATCATGTGAAAGAAATTTATGCTCCTTTCAGCGATGAACAAATATCTGATAAGATTGCTCAAATGTTGAGTTCATCAGATATAAAAGCAGAGATAAAAATTATTTTTCAATCGGTTGCCAATTTACATAAAGCCTGTCCTGAAAATTTGGGAGATTGGTATTTTACAGGAGATTATCCAACTCCCGGAGGGAATCGAGTTGTAAATAGAGCATTCATGAATTTTTACGAAGGAAAAGACGCAAGAGCTTACTAATCAGGTAAATTTGCTATTTAACGACTTTTGTTGCATTTCATCTAAAATATTTGGTCTACTCTACTTCTTGCTATACATTTGAATCACCATAGCATTAGTAGGTTAAGTTTATGGTAGATTTGGGGCAAAAAGGGTGGAAGTAATTCCACCTTTTTTATTTTATTCCCTTTTCAATTTGCTTCAATAACCCACAAAATCCTTCATTACACACTCAGATTGCTAAATGTTAAAATTATAAAGGCTTTATACTATTAAGGCTCGGTATTACGTTGTATATTTGTATTTACCATAGTACGCACGGTTAAGTTTATGGTAGATTTGGGGCAAAAGGGTGGAAGCAATTCCACCTTTTTATTTAAAAAAAGCGGTGATAGTTTAAACTATCACCGCTTTTTGTTTTAAATAAACTAAAATTATTTATCAGTTGCATAACGTCTGGAAACTTCAGACCAATTGATAACATTAAAGAAAGCTTCAATGTAGTCGGGTCTTCTATTTTGGTAGTGCAAATAATAAGCATGTTCCCAAACATCCATACCCAATATCGGAGTTCCGCCACATCCTACACCCGGCATAAGCGGATTGTCTTGATTTGGAGTTCCACAAATGTCAAGTTTACCTCCCGGTTGAACACATAAGAATGCCCAACCTGATCCAAATTGCGTTGCCCCTGCTTTGGCAAATTTGGCTTTAAATTCAGCAAAACTTCCAAAATCTCTTTCAATAGCATCAGCCAATTCTCCGGTAGGTTCTCCACCGCCATTAGGCGACATGATGCTCCAAAACAAATTGTGGTTGTAAAATCCACCGCCATTATTTCGAACAGCGGCATTGGTTTTGTCTAGATTGATAAGGATGTTTTCAATAGTTTTCCCCTCCATGTCTGTACCTGCAATTGCTGCATTTAAATTTGTGGTGTAAGCCGCATGGTGTTTGGAATGGTGAATTTCCATTGTGCGAGCATCAATATGTGGTTCTAATGCATCGTATGCATAAGGTAATTTAGGTAATTCGAAAGCCATAATATAATTTTTTATGTTTGACAATAGTTGCATCAAATTTAAAGAATTAACTTTGGAATAAGAAATTCTATTTGCTAATTGTTCTATTGTCAAAAATTATAGCCTTTGAAAACGCCTGCTTTTTCCATATATGATGCCTCTGCCGGATCGGGTAAAACTTTTACGTTGGTAAAAGAATATTTAAAAATTATTCTTACTTCAGACCGTGATGATGCATACAAAAACATATTGGCGATTACCTTTACCAATAAAGCGGTAGGAGAAATGAAAGCAAGAGTTGTAGAAACCCTTTCTGAATTTGCAAAAGAGGTGCCTAGCCCAAAAGCTCAGAATGTTCTTCTTGAAATTCTCAAGGAAACCAGCTTAACTCCGGAGCGAATTAAACAAAAATCAAAAATTATTATTCGAAATATCATTCATAATTATGCTTCATTTGATATTTCAACTATTGATAAGTTTACCCACCGAGTCATACGTGCTTTTGCTCACGATTTGAACTTGCCGTCTACTTTTGAAGTTTCCTTAGAAACCGATAATTTACTTCAAGAAGCAACAGATGCCGTGATTGCCATGGCGGGCGAAGAAGATTTTTTAACTCAGGTTTTAATTGATTTTTCTCTTGAAAAAACAGACGAGGATAGATCTTGGGATATTACTCGCGATATCAAAGAAATGTCCAAGTTGCTTACCAATGAAAACAACAGATCTGAGATGGATCTTTTTAAAGAAACAACCGTTGTAGAGTTTGTTACAGTCAAAAAAAAATTGACAGAACAGAGTATGTTTCTTTCAAATTCCATTCAAAAGAAGGCTCAAGAGACCTTACAAATTATACATTCAAATCATTTAAATGCCAAATCTTTTTACCGTTCCATAGTTTATAATATTCTAGTTAAACTGGCAAATGGGGTGATGGAATTAAAACAAACTTATTTCGATTATTTAGAAGAGGGCAAGAGGTATTCCAAAGTTACTCCAAAAAACGAACAAGAAGCTTTAGATTCATTGGCTCCGGAGTTGATTCGTATTGGAGAAGAATTGGAAAAAGCTTTAGGAAACTATTTTTTGGTTACCGCTTTTTTAAAAAATATTGTACCGCTTTCGCTTCTCAATCGGGTTAGTCAAGAACTGGCAAAAATTCAAGAGGAACAAAACATTGTATCGATATCAGAATTTAATGCTATTATCCATAATGAAATTCAAAATCAGCCCTCACCTTTTATTTATGAACGCATGGGCGAAAGATATAAGCACTTTTTTATAGACGAATTTCAAGATACTTCAGAATTACAGTGGGAAAATTTAATACCACTCATAGACAATGCGTTATCTAGTGAAGACCTAAATCAAGAACGTGGTTCTTTACTTATTGTGGGCGATCCGAAACAGTCAATTTACAGGTGGAGGGGAGGAAAAGCAGAGCAATTTATTGCGTTAAGTCAATGCAACAATCCTTTTGTAAATCCGGACAAAAAATTGTTTCATTTGCAAACCAACTGGAGAAGCTACTCTCAGATTATTGCTTTTAATAATGCGTTTTTTAAATTTTTATCCGGAAATTTTACCAATCCGGATTATAAAAATTTATATGAAAACCAAAGCAGTCAGTTTGAAAACGATAAAAAAGGAGGTTATGTCAACCTTTCCTTTGTGCCAAACACTTCCGAATCGGAAGAGGTATTGGATAAAAGTCAGTTTTATTTGGAGGCCGTTTTGCAATTGATTCAGAAGCTGAAAAACCAAAATTTTGATTACCAAGATATTGTAGTATTAACCCGAAAAAAAGAGCCCGGGACTTTAATTGCCGCTTTTTTAACCGAGAATGGAATTCCTATTGTTTCATCAGAATCTTTGTTGCTTCAGAATTCTACAGATGTGATGTTTTGTATCACCACTTTACGTCTTCTCAAAAACGGAAACGACAAAGAAGCTAAGGCTGCTTTTCTCTATTATTTATCTCAAAAAAAACAAAACACCCTTGAAAAACATGATTTTATTGTTCAAGGAATGAACTGGGAAACCGAGACGGCATTTGAAAATGGATTGCGTAATTATGGGTTTGATTTTTCTTTTTCTGCATTGCGAAAAAAAAGTTTATATGAAGTAGTCGAAATCATTATAAAAGAATTTATAAAGCCCCAATTTTCCAATGCCTACCTTCAAGATTTTTTGGATCGAGTTTTGGAACGAAACGTTAAAAACCAATCCGGTATTTCGGATTTTTTACAGTATTGGGATAAACAAAGTAAAAATTTCAGTATTCCTTCACCGGAAGGAAATAACGCCATACGAATTATGACAATACATAAATCCAAAGGATTGGAGTTTCCGGTGGTTATATTTCCTTTTGCAGAGGAGAGTTACAGCTCTTCTCCCAAAGAACTATTATGGGTTAAACCCAATCAAGATTTGATTCCGTTACCCAGAATTCTAATTAATCAATCCAAAAGTGTCTCAACATTTGGTGCAGAAGCGGCTGCCCTCTATGAACAAAAAAATGAAGAAATATTACTAGACAACACGAATATACTCTATGTAGCTTTAACTCGTGCAGAAGAACAGTTGTATGTAATTTCAAGAATGATTTTAAACAAAGAAGGAAAGGCTTCTGCAAACAACATGTCTTCTTTTTTTATAAATTTTCTGGAAAATCAAGATCGATTCAACCCCGAAGTCTTTGAATACGATTGGGGAAATCCGGAGAGAGTTTCAGTCCCCAAAAACAACAAACGGGTTTTAATACCCATAGCTCAAACCGAAACAGAATTGAATAGCAAAGCCATAAAAATTGCCCAGCGAGAATCTTTGATGTGGGGTACCAAACAACAAGACGCTATAGCATACGGGAATTTGATACATGAATTGGCTTCTTATATAAAAACCAACAACGATATACCCAAAGCCGTTTTAAAAGGTATAGAAAAGGGTTTGATTACGGTATCGCAATCGGATGCGATAACTCATTTGCTAAACGAAATTTGTTTTCATCCGGAGTTGGAAGTTTTTTTTAGCACCCACAAACAAGTACGAAATGAGCAGTCTATTGTGTCCCCATCTGGATTTGAATTAAAACCCGATAGGATTGTTATAGACAATAAAAATCAAGTTTACTTGTTAGATTACAAAACAGGAGAAAAGACAACTAAACACCAACAGCAATTAAATTCTTACGCCAATTTGTTAAACGAGATGGGATATACAGTAGTTAAAAAAGTATTGGTTTACATTGGTGATCATCTGGAAATAGTAACTTTGTAAAAAATTATTCAAAACATGTACGGTAAAATTCAACAACATTTACAAAACGAACTTCAAGCAATTCAAGACAATGGTTTGTTTAAAAAAGAAAGGATTATTACAACTCCACAAGGTGCCGAAATTCAAATAGCCACCGGGGAAAAGGTGCTAAATTTTTGTGCCAATAATTATTTAGGTCTTTCCTCACATCCCGAAGTAGTTCAAGCGGCCAAAAATGCATTGGACTCTCATGGCTTCGGAATGTCTTCTGTGCGTTTTATTTGTGGGACTCAAGATATTCATAAGGAATTAGAACAAAAAATAGCTCAGTTTTATGGTACCGAAGACACTATTTTATATGCGGCAGCATTTGATGCAAATGGAGGTGTTTTTGAGCCGCTTTTGGGGGAAGAAGATGCGATTATTTCAGATAGTTTAAATCATGCTTCAATTATAGATGGAGTTCGTTTATGTAAAGCAGCTCGTTATCGTTATGAAAACAATAATATGGCCGATTTAGAACAACAACTTATCAAAGCCAATCAAGAAGGGCGACGGTTTAAACTAATTGTAACAGATGGTGTTTTTTCAATGGACGGTCTAGTAGCACCTTTGGATAAAATATGCGATTTGGCCGACAAATATGATGCTTTAGTAATGGTAGACGAATGCCATGCTGCCGGATTTATCGGAGCAACCGGTAAAGGGACCTTGGAGGCTAAAGGCGTAATGGGACGTGTTGACATTATAACCGGCACCTTAGGAAAAGCTTTGGGCGGGGCTATGGGAGGTTATACAACAGCTAAAAAAGAAATTATCGAAATTTTAAGACAACGTTCCAGACCGTATTTGTTTTCCAATTCATTAGCTCCCTCTATCGTTGGTGCTTCTCTGAAAGTATTCGAATTGTTGGAAAAAGACACCAAACTGAGAGACCAATTAGAATGGAATACCAATTATTTCAAAAACGGAATGAAAGCTGCAGGTTTTGATATTATTGAGGGTGATTCTGCTATTGTTCCGGTTATGTTGTATGATGCCAAGTTGTCTCAAGTCATGGCAGATGAGTTGTTGAAAAAAGGGATTTATGTAATTGGATTTTTCTTTCCAGTGGTTCCAAAAGGCAAGGCAAGAATTAGGGTTCAGTTATCTGCTGCCCATACGCAAGAACATTTAGACAAAGCTATTAAAGCGTTTACTGAAGTAGGAAAATCATTGAAAGTCATTTAATTTGGCTTACAATTCTTATTAAATTTTTAGGGTTTAGTTTTGTAGTTATTAGAAAACGCCTTATTTTTGCAATCAATTAACAATGTAGTGTAATCAAAACAAAAACAAGTATGAGACATCTTAACAAATTAGTTGTAGCTATCTTTATGTTTGCCGGGTTAGCCTCGCAAGCACAGGATAAAAACAATCCTTGGGCATTAACCATTGGTACAAATGCTTTAGACGGAGGAAGAGTAAGTGCTGCTCAAAGCATTGAAAATCAATTTTCTGAGTATTTCAATGCCAATGATTTTTGGAGCTTTGTTCCATCGGTATCTTATTTAACAGTATCTAAGTATGTAGGAGATAATTTCTCTTTCGGAATTACTGGATCTTTTAACAAAATTACAAAATTCGTAAGCCCTAAAGTTGGTGGAGAATATGTAGTTACAAATCCTGAGTTTTTATATTATGGAATTGATGGTGCCATCAACTACAGTGTTGGAACTTTCTTCAAAACGTTAGAGCCTTCTTTACACATTGGTGGAGGTTATACTTTCTTAGAAGATAACAGTGCCGGTACTGTAAATGGAGGTTTAGGTTTAAACATATGGTTCTCTGAAACTGTAGGTTTATCTTTACGTTCTACTTACAAGCATTCATTTGAAGACGACAGAACGGTTATGCCTTCTCACATGCAACACTTTGCGGGTCTTACTTTCAAATTTGGAGGGAAAGATACAGACGGTGATGGAATTTATGACAAAGATGATGCTTGTCCGGATACTTTCGGTTTAAAACAATTCAATGGTTGTCCTGATACAGATGGTGACGGAATCCAAGATAAAGACGATGCTTGTCCTGATACATTTGGTTTAGCTGAATTCCAAGGATGTCCTGATACAGATGGAGATGGTATTGCTGATAAAGATGATGCTTGTCCTGAAGTAAAAGGATTAAAAGAATTAAAAGGATGTCCAGATGCAGACGGTGATGGAATTGCTGATAAAGATGACAAATGTCCTAACGAAAAAGGGCCAAAAGAAAACAACGGATGTCCATGGCCAGATAGAGATGGTGACGGAGTTCTTGATAAAGACGATAAATGTCCGGATGTAAAAGGTACGGTTGCTAACAACGGTTGTCCTGAAGTTACTGAAGAAGCTGTGAAAAAATTAAACGAATTTGCTAAATCAATTTTGTTTGACACAGGTAAATCAACTATTAAATCTGGTTCTTTTGAAACTTTAGCCGCTATCAAAAATGTAATGAATCAATATCCTAATGCAAGATTTAGAATAGAAGGTCACACTGATAGCACAGGTAGATTAGCTACTAACGAAAGATTATCAAAAGAAAGAGCTGCAGCTGTTAAAGATTATTTAATTGCTAACGGTGTAGAAGCTTCTAGATTAGAATCTGAAGGTTATGGTCCATCAAGACCTGTTGCTGATAACAAAACAGCTGCCGGAAGAGCACAAAACAGAAGAACTGAGGTTGTAGTTATTAAATAATTACATTTCAAATAAATTCAAAAAACGCTCCGATTTTCGGGGCGTTTTTTTATTTTTATACTATGAATTCAGAATCCTTTTTACATAAAGTAGCACAACAAATCTTACTTAAACAACAAAACTCATCATATGAGGTGGTAGTAATATTACCCAATAAACGAGCTAGAGTTTTTTTGGTTAATGCTTTTAAAACTGTAATTCAGAAACCCACCTTTGTTCCTCAAATACTTAGCATTGAAGAGTTTATTCAAGATATTGCCGGAATTCGAAGTATAGATTCGGTTACTTTGTTATTTGAATTTTTTGCTGTATACAATGAAATTACCCCAAAAGAGGAATTGCAAACGTTTGAGCAATTTGCCCATTGGGCTAAAAATTTAATTCAAGATTTTAATGAAATAGACCGTTATCTTTTGAACCCAAATCATGTTTTTTCTTATTTAAAAGACATTGAAGCCATAAAAAGATGGAATTTAAACCCTGATGAAACCACACAACTCATTCAAAAATATTTGCATTTTTGGGAGCAAATGCCTCATTATTACAGTGCTTTTTATGCTCATTTATTAGCCAAAGGAAAAGGTTACCAAGGGTTGATTTATCGTGAAGCAGTAGAAAATTTACAGCATTTTACTCATTCGCAAAAAGATTCCTTTTTTTTATTTGCAGGATTTAATGCTTTAAATCAAGCCGAAGAGAAAATAGTACAACATCTGCTATCTTTAGATCAAGCCCAAATACTTTGGGATACAGAAGAAATTTTCCTCACAGATTCGTTTCATGATGCGGGTTATTTTGCCCGAAAAATTAAAAAAAATTGGAGTTATTATAAAAGTCATCCTTACCAATGGATATTTAATGCCTTTCAAACGGAAAAGAACATCCAGATTATTGGTACCCCAAAAACAATTGGCCAAGCTAAAATAGTAGGCAACATAGTTGAAAATTTACAGAAAGAACAGTCTCTAGATCAAATTGCAATTGTTTTAGGTGAAGAAAACATGTTTATTCCTTTATTGCATTCTTTACCGGATTCTGTATCAAAACTTAATATCACTATGGGTTTCCCGGCCAAGAGTAATCCGGTACAAATTTTAATTTCAAATCTTTTTAAGTTGCATCATAATGCGGTTAAAAGAAATCCAAAGGCTTATGTTTTTTACTATAAAGATATTTTAGACCTTTTACAGCATGCATTGGTTGAACCCTATATCTCCTGTCAAAAGCTGATTCAGAGAATCAACCAAAACAATTATACGTTTATAACTCATCATAGTTTCTTAGAAATAAGTCAAAATGAGGAGCCCTATTTTTCATTGTTATTCTCCAAATGGCCATCAAAACCTTTGGAAATCCTAGACCAATTATTGGCAATTCTATTGCATATTAAGGCTGTTTTAAAGACTGAGAATGAAAACGATAGAATTACATTGTCTTTTTTGTATTCTATTTATAAGGTTTTGCAGCAATTAAAAACGTATTGCGAAGAATATCCCTATGTCAACACCTTAGAAGGTTTGTATGCCTTGTATAAACAGAGTGTTGATTTGGCCGAAGTTTCTTTTGAAGGCGAACCTTTGGAGGGCTTACAAATTATGGGTGTACTTGAAAGTAGGGTTTTAGATTTTAAAAATGTAATAATTACCTCTCTAAATGAAGGAATTTTTCCGGCCGGAAAATCTCAAAATTCCTATATTCCATTAGATGTTAAAAGAGAATTAGGTTTGCCTACCTACAAAGAGAAAGATGCCATTTATACCTATCATTTTTATCATTTGTTGCAAAGAGCTCAAAATATTTTTCTTTTGTACAATACCGAATCCGAAGGATTAGATGCCGGTGAAAAGAGCAGATTTATCACTCAAATTGAAGTAGAAAAACATCCCAATCATAATTTAAGTCATCAAATTTACAACGCCATTCTCCCCGAAAAGCCTCATGAACCCATGATTGTAGAAAAATCGGAAAAAGTTGTACAACGACTTAGAGAAATGGCAGAAAACGGATTTTCTCCATCAACCTTAACTACTTACATTCGAAATCCGATTCAGTTTTATTTGCAAAGAATTTTGAAAATTTCCGAAGTAGAAGAGGTTGAAGAAAGTATTGCTGCCAATACCTTTGGAACCATTATCCATGGAGCTTTGGAAGCTTTATATCGCCCCTTTTTAAATCAAAAAATGGAAGTTTCAATGGTTGAAAAGATGTTGCAGCTCCTAGAAGAAGAAGTTGCTCACCAATTTAAAAAAGAATACAGAGAGGGTGAAATTTCTAAAGGCAAAAATTTGTTAGCTTTTGAAGTGGCCAAAAGAAACGTTTTCAACTTTTTACAGTTTGAAAAAAGATTACTCGAAGAAGGAGATGATTTAGAAGTTTTGTTTTTGGAGCAAAATTTTGAATTTGAGTGGGTTGATGACCGCTTGCCATTTCCCATTAAAATTAAAGGGAATGTAGACCGCATTGAACGACGAAACGGGGTCTTGAGAATCATTGATTACAAAACCGGAAAGGTTGAACAAAGTAGTTTATCTATAACCTATTGGGACGAATTAACCTCTGATATCAAGAATGATAAAATCATTCAATTGTTGTGTTACGCTTTGATGATTCAACCTTATTTTACGGATAAATTGGTAGAGGTTGGGATTATTTCGTTTAAAAATTTAAAAGCAGGTTTTATGCCTTTTCAAATTAAAGAAGATAAAAAAGTAGTAGCACAAACGGTTGATGCTACTGTATTATCTGAATTTCAAACACAGTTAGCTCAACTTATTCTTGAAATTTTTAATACTGAAATTCCTTTTGAAGAACGAATAGTATAACTAAAAATTACTTGATTTTTTTTAAAAAATTCAATAAAACTTTTTTCAATTCCGCTTCATTTTCAATGTGACTCATATGACCATCCGGAAAAGTAACCATTTCAACTTTGGTGTTTTCAATTTGATCCAAACTGTCTTCATAGTTTAAAACACCATCTTTTTTTCCTAAAATCAGCAGCATCGGATACGGAGCAAAATGAAGAATGACTTCTCTGTCTTTCCTGATTTTCATGCCTTCTAAAGCCGCAACAATACCTTGCAATGGTGTTTTTAAAGCTTCTTGGCGAACGGTTTCAATAATCTCTTCCAAACGTTCTCTATTGTCTTCACTAAATAAATTCCCAATAGACATGCGAACAAAAGCCGTGTGATTTTGTTTCACGGCAGCAATGGCTCGGTCTCTATTGGCTTTGCGTTCTTCACTGTCTGCTCTTGAAGTAGAATTGAGTAAAACCAACCCTTTCATATTGTCCGGATACAATTCGGCGAAAGCCAAAGCTACATAACCACCCATAGAATGACCAATGAAAGTGGCTTTCCGAATTTTAAGTTCGTGCAAAACGTGATGAACCATGTCGGCTTGATCTTCCATCGTGTGAATGTATCCTAAACTTTCGGATGCTCCATGACCCAATAAATCTAGGGCAATGACTCGATGTTTCTTGGAAAATTCAGGAATAAAAGCTTCCCACATCGATAGGTTTTCCAAAAAACCGTGCAACAAAACCAAAGCCGTTCCTTTCCCGGTATCGGTGTAGTTGATTTTGGTTTTTTTGAAATTTAAAATTCTTTCAGACATTAATATTCATATTTTATTCATTCTTGTTTTTACTCATAAAAATGCCATAAACCAAAAGAACAGAAAGAGCTATAAGAACAGTAGCTACAAATTTTGTTATTTCAAAAATCCAAAGATATGGTGTTAAGAAAAATAGTGTAATAAAGAAAATATCTTTGAGTTCTGTTTTATCATCTGTTTTTTTTATCTTTAATAACTGAGTAATATAATTCAAAAAAATTGACATAATCAACAATGAGGTTATTGAAAATATAATTTTACTTGTTATTGAATAAAAATATCTAATATCTATTTGTAGAAAGGGTAAAACTATAAGGCCCAAAATAATTATAAAGTATATAATTTTAATAAAGTTGTATAGATTACCTTTCCAATAATTAACTTTATTTGAAGTTTTTATATAAGTAAAATTTATATTCAAAATGTTTTCGTTAGATAAAACGAGTAAGTTGCCATCTATAGATTTTTTGAATACCTTTTTGTTTAAATAATCTCTATGTAATGAATAGATATTATCTTCATTTTCTATTGATTTTTCAATTTCATTTATCTTATTTTCCTCACTTTTTTCTATAGATATAAATTTATATACATTAGATAAAACTATATTTTCTAATTTATTGTCTTTATCTAAAATGAAATTATTTAATATTCCTCTATATAACTCCTCCTTTGAATTGTTTTTCACAAGAACATCTACAAAGGTTGTGTAAACATCACCAATCTTTCTATTTATTCCATTTTCCTTGTATGCCTGTGAGAGATAATGCCAGTTGTTTTTAAATTTAAAAATCGAATATCTATCTAGAGATAATGTCCTAATGATATTGTGAGATAAGAAGCCTAAAACAACAGAAATAAAATAAATTACAAATATTAAAGTCAAAAAATTAACAAATTCTGTTTCATTAGTAAAAGAATTTGGAAATTCATTGTTTGATAAACTCTCGAAAATTGATGAGATTTTTTTAAAGTCTATCCCTTCAAGAGGTTTAAGACTAAAAGTTATATCCAGTATATAGAAAATAAATGAAACAGAGCTTAGACACACTAAACTAAGAAATAAAGTCCACAAGAATCTTTCAAGTAAATTTCCTTGTTCAAATTGATTACCAAATTGTCCAGAAAAATAAAATTTTCTGAATAAAACACCTGGAAATAAAAATACCATTATAATTATAATGGTATTTAGTGCAATATTTACATTCAATTTATTCTATTGATATAATTAAAGATTCTTTGTTTGATAATGAAATTTCTTTCTGTTTGATTTTTTTGTTTTTTCTCAAATATTCAACAGTTTCATTAAATAGAATTTCGTCTTTCGGATTTTCCAAAATTTTATAAATTTCAATATTGTTTTTCTCAGAATCACTAACATTTGACATGTCAAGACTATTAAAGATTTTGACAACAACATTGTCTAAATTTTTATAAATTTTTTTTACTAAAATTAAATTTAAATCAATCATAAGTAATATGAATTCATATGTAAAGTTACAAATAAATTTATTTAAACCAAAAAAAGTTAAAAAAACGACTCACATACCAGCGAGTCGCCTTTAAACTCTTAAACTATTAAACCAAACTATACATTCATAATCGATTCAATCTCCTCCGCTTCAATGGGAATATTTCGCATCAAGTTAAAGGGTTCGCCGGTTTTTTGAATAACTACGTCGTCTTCCAATCGTATTCCAAAACCTTCATTAGGAATGTAAATTCCGGGTTCAACCGTAAAAACCATATTAGCTTGCATCGGTTCGTGTAGTAGTCCATAGTCGTGCGTATCCAATCCCAAATGATGCGAGGTACCGTGCATGAAATATTTTTTATAAGCCGGCCATTCCGGATTTTCATTTTGTACATCGGTTTTGTCTATAAGACCCAAACCTAACAATTCCGAAGTCATGATTTTGCCCACTTCTACATGGTATTCTTTCCATAATGTGCCGGGAACCAGCATTTTTGTTGCTTCATTTTTTACCCGTAATACGGCATTGTACACTTCTTTTTGTCTTTCGGTAAAACGACCGGAAACCGGAATCATTCGCGTCATATCACTGGAATAATTGGCATATTCGGCACCTACATCCAACAAAATCAAATCGCCTGCTTTGCATTGCTGATTGTTTTCAATGTAATGCAACACATTGGCATTATTTCCCGAAGCAATAATGGGTGTGTAAGCAAACCCTTTGGAACGATTGCGTAAAAATTCATGAGCAAATTCGGCTTCAATTTCATATTCCATGACATTCGGCTTCACAAACGATAACACTCTTCTGAATCCTTTTTCGGTAATATCACAAGCTTTTTGAAGTAAATCAATTTCTTCACTCTCCTTTACAGATCGTAAACGTTGTAAAATCGGATTGCTTTTTTCTACTTTATGAGCCGGGTAGTTTTCTTTCCACCATTTGATAAAACGAGCTTCTCGTGTTTCGGTTTCAATGGAAGCCCGATAATGTTCGTTGGTGTTGATGTACATCGTGTCGGCATAAGACATAACTTCTTTCAATACCTTATAAAAATCGGTTAACCAGTACACCGTTTTAATTCCTGAAACTTCAAATGCTCGCTCTTTTGTTAGTTTTTCACCTTCCCAAATAGCAATATGTTCATTGGTTTCTCTTAAAAATAAAATTTCTTTTAAGTGTGGGTAAGGTGCGTCAGGGAATAACAACAAAATACTTTCTTCCTGATCTACTCCAGATAAATAAAGAATATCTCGATGTTGAGCAAATGGCAAGGTAGAGTCTGCACTTACCGGATAAATATCGTTTGAATTAAAAACAGCAACACCATTGGGTTTCATTTGAGCGGTGAATTTAGCTCTATTTTTAATGTATAAATTGCGATCAATTGGATGGTATTTCATGATGTGATGAATAAGTGATGTAAAAATCAAAATTACTAAGATTACAACGATTTGAAGTAAATTCGACTCTAAAATTTTGTTAACCGTTCATTTATAACTAAATTTCCGTACTAAAAAACCTTAGAATGAATCGAATCAAACTTACTTTAGGGCTTTTACTATTGGCTTTCTATTTAGGGGCTCAAAATAAACCTTTAAACCCTGAATCTTCATGGGTTAAAAATATTCCTTTTGAAAGTGTAGGGCCCTCTATTATGAGCGGAAGAGTAGTTGATGTAGAAGTTAATCCCGATAACCCAACAGAATTTTACGTGGCATACGCATCCGGTGGATTGTGGTATTCCAATACAAACGGTATGAGTTTTATACCCGTTATGGATTCGGCACCAACCAATAATGTTGGTGAAATTGCTGTAGATTGGAAAAACGGAATTTTATGGGTGGGAACCGGAGAACACAATGCCTCGCGTTCTTCGTATGCCGGAATCGGGATTTTGAAATCTACCGATAAAGGAAAAACATGGAAAAATATGGGTTTAACCGACAGTCATCACATTGGAAAAATTGAATTAAATCCCAACAACCCCAATGAGATTGTTGTAGGTGTAACCGGACATTTGTATTCTAAAAATAAGGAACGCGGGATTTACAAATCTATAGACGGTGGTAATTCATGGAATCAAACTTTATATATAGATGATGAAACCGGAATTATTGATATTTCTGTTTCTTCAAAAAACTTCAATATTCAATATGCTGCAGCATGGAAAAAAGATAGAAAAGCATGGAATTTTTTGGGTAATGGATCAACCTCAGGAATTTATAAAAGTGAAGACGGAGGCAATTCTTGGCAATTGATTTCTACTCAACTTAGCGGTTTTCCAACCGGAGAAGGTGTAGGACGTATCGGTTTGGCAGCTTTTGATGATACAACCGTTTATGCGGTTTTGGATAATCAAAACCGAAGACCTGCAAATTCAACTTCAAAAAACTCCTTGCCCGAAATGTTTAGTGTTCCGGGTGATGTGTTTTTGCAAATTCCGGATAAAGAATTGAATTCTTACCTAAAAAAACAAGGATATACCGAAAAATACAGAGCTCAAAATTTAAAAAATTGGGTGAAGGAGGGAACGATGAAACCGGAGGAAGTGAAAAAGCTGGTTTTAGATGCCAATAAAGCCCTGTTTGAAACCGAAGTTATAGGAGCCGAAGTTTATAAATCTAACGATGGTGGAAAAACGTGGCAAAAAACCCATTCAGATTTTATAGACGATTTTTATTATTCTTATGGATACTACTTTGGTAGGATTGCGGTAGATTTAAATAATTCCAATAAAATTTACCTATCCGGTGTACCGATTTTAAAATCGGATGATGGCGGAAAAACTTTTGTATCAATTAATCGAGAAAATGTACATGTAGATCATCATATCGTATGGGTAAACCCCAATAAATCGGGTCATTTAGTTAATGGAAACGATGGCGGACTCAATATATCGTATGATGATGGAGCTAATTGGATTAAATGCAATTCTCATGGGGTAAGTCAGTTTTATTCGGTGAATGTTGATTACCAAAAGCCGTATAACATTTATGGCGGGATGCAAGATAACGGAGTTTGGGTAGGGCCAAGTAATTACAAGTATGATGTAGAATGGCATCAAGAAGGGAAATATCCCTATGAAAATCTAATGGGAGGCGATGGGATGCAAACCCAAATAGATCGAAGAAATCCAAACGTGGTTTTTACTGGATTTCAATTTGGCAATTACTATCGAATAGACCGAAGTAAAAATGAAAGAAAGTATATTTCACCTAAATCTAAGAAAGACGAAAAGCCATTGCGTTTTAATTGGCAAACCCCAATTTTACTTTCGTCACACAATCAGGATATTTTATACATGGGTTCGCAGTATTTGCATAGATCTTTTGATCAAGGTGAAACGTGGTCAAAAATTTCCCCCGATTTAACCCAAGGTGGAAAAGACGGGAATGTGGCCTATGGAACGCTTACTACCCTTAGCGAAAGCAAACAACAGTTCGGATTAATTTATGTAGGTAGTGATGATGGTTTAGTACATGTTACCAAAGATGGTGGAGTTAATTGGAAAACAATTTCATCAACATTTCCTAAAGATTTGTGGGTTTCCAGAGTGGTGGCTTCAACTCATAAAACCGAACGTGTTTATGTTACTTTAAACGGATACCGTTGGGATGATTTTACAGCCTATGTTTATGTCTCGGATGATTATGGCTTAACATGGCAATCTATTGCTCCAAACTTGGAAACACTATCGGTAAACGTTTTGGTAGAAGATACTGTAAATCCCAATATATTGTATTTAGGTTCTGATAACGGGGTTTATATTTCTTTTGATCGGGGTAAAAATTGGCAATCCTTTACTAACGGAATGCCTCCTGTAGCGGTTCATGATATGGTTATTCAAACTGAGGCCAAAGATTTGGTAGTGGGAACGCACGGAAGATCTATTTATAAGTTAAATTTAAGCACAATTCAACAATTAGATGAAACAACTTTAGATTCAGATTTAAAAGTTTTTTCTCTTGAAGCAATGAATTACTCAACAAACTGGGGCAATACTTGGAGCAAGTGGCTTCCGGCATATGAGCCTAAACTTCAAGTGAACTATTATGCCAAAAATCAGGGAATGGTAACCATTCAAGTGATTCATAGTAACGGAGTTGTAGTCTATGAAGATATGCAAATGGCAACATCCGGAATTAACATTTGGAATTACACCTTAGAAATTTCGAAAACAGGAGCAGAAAAAGGGTTGAAGAAAGATAAAAAAGCAAATTTTAAACCCTCTAAAAACGGAAAGACCTATCTTATACCAGGAACCTATCAAGTGGTAATTACTCAAGGAAAAGTAATCCAAAAAACAGCATTTGAAATCATCAAAACTGAAAAGAATGAAAACCAATAGATTTTCAAATACAACTCCTGTACTTAGCTTTGACAAAGCTTTTAAGGGGCTGATTTTATTTTTTTTAATAGCTACTTCTACGGTAGCCCAAAACAAAATGCCGTATCAGATTTTTGATAAAAAAGGTAAAAAAGTATCCTATCAAAAACTTCTAAAAGCAGCCGAAATATCAGAAGTTGTTTTATTTGGAGAATATCATGACAATTCGGTTGTTCATTGGTTGCAACTTGAATTTACCAAAGATTTAGCCGATAAAAAACCCTTAGTGCTCGGTGCCGAAATGATTGAAGCCGATAATCAAAAGCAATTGAATCAGTATTTAAACGGAGAAATTAATCAAAAACAATTTGATACAACGGCTCGTTTGTGGAATAACTACAAAACCGATTATAAACCTTTAGTTGATTTTGCGAAGTCAAAACGATTTCCTTTTATCGCAACCAATGTTCCCAGACGATATGCCAGTGTGGTTTTTAAAAAAGATTTTTCAGGCTTAGACGATTTGTCAGCCGAAGAGAAAGCCTGGATAGCTCCGTTACCCATTCCATTTGACATTACTTTACCGGGTTATCAAAAAATGTTAGAAATGATGGGAGGTCATGCCGGTGAAAAAATGCCTAAAGCCCAAGCCCTTAAAGACGCTACAATGGCTTATTTTATAATTCAAAATTTAAAACCAAGTACTGTTTTTGTACATTTCAATGGAACGTATCACAGTGATTTTTTTGAAGGAATCAATTGGTATATCTATCAATACAGAAAAGAAACGAAAATAGTTACTATCGCAACTGTTGAACAAAAGGACATCAATCAATTAGAACCCGAACATTTCAATAAAGCCGATTTTATTCTCGTAATAGACGAAGACGTGACCAAAACGTATTGATTACCAAAGTCTCATTTTGTGAAATTTAGGGTTTAAGCCATTTCAGTTTTAAAAGAGTATTCAACACATGTTAATCCTTCTTTAAAATCACTTTAAATTAGAGCGAAAAGGTTGTAGTTAAAATGAAATAACTGTAAATTTGTGTGAAATTTTTAAAAATTTATTTTACACAAACATTATGGCAAAATCTGCACTTTTAAAGTCATCTATCGGAAAAAAATACTGGATGGCTCTTACGGGTTTATTTTTATGCTTGTTTTTAGTAGGTCATTTGGCGGGTAACTTGCAGTTACTTGTACCAAACAGTCAGTTGCAATTCAATCAATATGCATTGTTTATGACTACTAATCCGGCAGTTAAAATTCTTTCTTATCTTACTTACATTTCTATTTTGTTCCACGCTGTGGATGGAATTTTATTGACCATTCAAAACAAAAAAGCCAGACCTATTGGCTATGCCAAATCAAACCCTGCTGCAAATAGTGGTTTTGCATCTAGAAATATGGCTGTTTTGGGAACATTGGTTTTGGTTTTTATTGCAACTCACATGACTAATTTTTGGGCCAAAATGCATTTTGATAAAAATATGCCTTTGATGACCCAAACCATTCAAGTAAATGGCCAGCCCAATGAATTCTACGTAGGCAGAAGCGTTGGTCAATATTACATGACCAGTCAGGTTCAGCTGGAAAATGAAGTGGTTGACGAAAATAACCCGCCCAAGCAACTTAAGGTGAAAAACGGTACAGATTTATACAATGTTCAAGCCGATGTGAAAATTGGTGAACTTTATAAAGATTTGTACAAGATAACATTCGATTTTTTCAAAGATGCAAAATGGGGACTTTATTTTACTTTATTCTATGCTTTTTCTATGTTGGCTTTAGCTTTTCATTTGTGGCATGGTTTCCAAAGTGCTTTCCAATCATTGGGTGTAAATAGCTCAAAGTGGACTCCAATTATAAAGTTTTCAGGTAAAGCTTTTGCTGTAATTGTTCCTTTATTGTTTGCCATCATCCCTTTATACATTCATTTTACTAAATAATCAACATCAGCTATATTATGAAGTTAGATTCTAAAATACCGGAAGGTCCAATTGCTCACAAATGGACAAACCACAAAAATCATTTAAAATTAGTTGCTCCCAATAACCGTCCCAAAATTGATATTATTGTTGTAGGAACCGGATTAGCCGGAGCTTCTGCGGCTGCATCTTTTGGCGAAATGGGTTATAATGTGAGTGCTTTTTGTTTTCAAGATTCACCCCGAAGAGCTCACTCTATTGCGGCTCAAGGTGGAATTAACGCAGCCAAAAATTATCAAAATGATGGGGATAGTGTGTACCGACTTTTTTATGATACAATAAAAGGAGGGGATTACCGTGCTCGTGAAGCCAACGTTCACCGTTTAGCCGAAGTTTCTGGAAGCATCATCGACCAATGTGTGGCTCAAGGTGTTCCTTTTGCTCGTGAATATGGCGGTATGTTGGACAACCGTTCTTTCGGTGGAACACAAGTACAACGTACGTTCTACGCTGCCGGTCAAACGGGACAACAATTATTATTAGGAGCGTATTCTGCTTTGTCTAGACAAATCGGTTTAGGCCGTGTGAAAATGTACAACCGCCACGAAATGTTAGAATTGGTAAAAGTGGACGGAAAAGCCCGCGGAATCATTGCCCGTAATTTAATTACCGGAGAATTAGAAAGACATTCTGCTCATGCTGTAATTATAGCATCAGGAGGTTACGGAAATGTGTATTTCCTTTCTACCAATGCCATGGGGAGTAACGTAACCGCTTCATGGAAAATTCACAAACAAGGAGCGTTATTTGCCAATCCTTGTTTTGTGCAAATTCACCCAACGTGTATTCCGGTTCACGGAACCAATCAGTCGAAATTAACCTTAATGTCTGAATCATTGCGTAATTCCGGACGTATTTGGGTGCCTAAAAAGAAAGAAGATGCCGAAGCAATTCGTGCCGGAAAATTAAAACCAACGCAAATTGCTGAAGAAGATAGAGATTATTTCTTAGAAAGAAGATATCCTGCGTTTGGTAACTTAGTGCCTCGTGACGTAGCTTCCAGAGCTGCCAAAGAGCGTTGTGATGCCGGTTACGGAATTGAAGCTAACGACACCAATGAAGGCGTTTATCTTGATTTCTCTACCGAAATTAAAAGTAAAGGAAAACAAGCTGCTTATGCTCAAGGAAATCACAATCCTTCTGAAGAAGAAATCATCAAATTAGGTAAAAAATGGTTGGAAGAAAAGTACGGAAACTTGTTCACCATGTACCAAAAAATTACCGATGAAAATCCATATGAAACCCCGATGAAAATTTATCCGGCCGTGCATTACACGATGGGTGGTGTTTGGGTAGATTATAATTTACAATCTACAATTCCGGGTTGTTTTGTGGCTGGAGAAGCGAATTTCTCGGATCACGGAGCTAATAGATTAGGAGCTTCGGCTTTAATGCAAGGTTTAGCCGATGGGTATTTCGTATTACCTTACACCGTTTCCAACTATTTAGCAGATGAAATCAGAACCGGAAAAATTTCGACTGATTTGCCTGAATTTGCTGAAGCAGAAAACAATGTAAAAAACCAAATTGACAAGTTTTTAAATAATAACGGTACCAAAACGGTTGACCATTTCCACAAACGTTTAGGATTAATCATGTGGAATAAAGTTGGAATGGCTCGTAACGAACAAGGTTTAAAACAAGCCATTGCTGAAATTGCTCAATTGAAAGAGGAATTCCATAATGAAGTATTTGTTCCGGGAAGTGCAGATGAGCTAAACCCTGAATTGGAGAAAGCTCTTCGCGTAGCCGATTTTATCGAACTCGGACAATTAATGGCAATGGATGCGTTGCAACGTAACGAATCATGTGGAGGTCATTTCCGCGAAGAATACCAAGATGCCGAAGGCGAAACACTTCGTGATGACGAAAACTTCAAATTTGTGGGAGCTTGGGAATATAAAGGTTCAGACATTTCAAAAGCCGTATTACACAAAGAAGAATTGAAGTACGAAGAAATCAAAATTGCAGCCCGTAATTATAAATAATTAGTATTATGTCAACAGCAAAAAATATAAATATAACCTTGAAGATTTGGCGTCAAAAGAATGCTAAAACGAAAGGTGGAATCGAAACGTACAAACTAGATAATGTTTCAACAGCGAGTTCGTTCTTGGAAATGTTAGACCAATTAAACGAACAATTAGTAAACGAAAGAAAAGAACCGGTTGCGTTCGATCACGACTGTCGTGAAGGAATCTGCGGAAGCTGTTCCTTATACATCAACGGACGTGCTCACGGACCGGATACCGGAATCACCACTTGTCAATTGCATATGCGTATGTTCAACGACGGCGATACCATTTATGTTGAACCCTGGAGAAGTAAAGCGTTCCCGGTAATCAAAGATTTGGTGGTAGACAGAAGTGCGTTTGACCGTATCCAACAAGCCGGTGGTTTCGTATCGGTAAACACTTCCGGAAGAACGATTGATGCCAATTCACTTCCTGTACCCAAAGACGACGCAGACAAAGCCTTCATGGCAGCAGCTTGTATTGGTTGTGGAGCTTGTGTGGCCACTTGTAAAAACGGTTCTGCGATGTTGTTCGTTGGAGCTAAAGTGTCGCAATATGCTCTTTTACCACAAGGAAAAGTAGAAGCAACAGAACGCGTTCTAAACATGGTGCGTCAAATGGACGAAGAAGGTTTCGGAAACTGTACCAACACCGGTGCTTGTGAAATCGAATGTCCAAAAGGTATTTCGTTAGAAAACATCGCCCGCATGAACCGCGAATATTTAAAGGCGAGTTTGTAAAATAATTTACACCCGTATATTAAAAGCATTCAGCACCAGTTGAATGCTTTTTTTGTGGGCGTTTACGGGCTTTCCGTTACAAGGCCTCACCCAAAAACGCAATTTTCTAAAGGCACAAAAGAGCTTCCGTTGGTCGCTTTTTGTTCCTAATAAAATTTGCATTTTTGAGCTCCGGGCTTTTCACTACAATCCCTAACGCAAATCCTGCTCAACAAGAAATTTTAGTATATTTGAAGAACAAACAACAATTTCAACTTACATCTGACAGGTTTCCAAAACCTGTAAGGTGTAAAAACTAAACTAACCATGCGAATTTATATTCTTTCAGTATTTCTTTTCATTAGCGGACTAACTTTCAGTCAAAACTACCAACAATACGTTAATCCCTTCATCGGAACCGGCGGAACCGGACACACCTTTCCCGGAGCTACTGTACCATACGGAATGGTGCAACTTTCCCCCGATACAAGAATCGACGGCAGTTGGGAAGGCTGCTCCGGTTATCATTATTCCGATAATCGCATTTATGGTTTCTCGCACACGCATCTCAACGGAACCGGTGTTTCCGATTATGGTGATATTTTGCTAATGCCCACCATGGGCGAACCTTCTTTTGACAACAAAATCTATTCTTCCACTTTTTCACATAAAAATGAAAAAGCTTCTGCCGGATTTTATGCCGTTAAATTAGATAAACACAACATCGATGTGCGATTAACTACTTCTACACGAGTAGGTTTTCATGAATATACTTTCAATGAAAGCGGTCAAGCCAACATCATTTTAGACTTAAATCACCGTGATATTTTATTGGAGGGTAGAATCCGAGTAATTGATGATAAAACCATAGAAGTTCTAAGAAGAAGTGAAGCTTGGGCTCGCGACCAATATGTTTATGCCAGAATTGAGTTTAATGTTCCTTTGAAAGTTAATTTAGTCAAAGGTGAAAATACCAAACTAGAAGGTTTGTATAAAGGGACTGAACTTGCCCTTAGTTTCTCCAAAAAAGTCAAAAAAGGTGACAAAATACTCGTAAAAGTAGCCCTTTCACCCACAGGATACGAAGGTGCACAACTCAACAGTACCGAAATTCCCCATTGGGACTTCAACAAAGTCAAAAAAGCAGCAGAAGAATTATGGAACAAAGAACTATCTAAAATAGAAGTTACTTCCAACGATAAAAACAAACTGACTATTTTTTATACCGCTTTGTATCACACCATGATGCAACCCAACATCGCTCAGGATTTAGACGGAAAATACCGAGGTCGTGACAATAAAATCCACCAAGCGGAAGGATTTGATTATTATACCGTATTTTCCCTTTGGGATACGTTTCGAGCCGCTCATCCGCTATATACGTTGATTGATAAAAAGCGAACAGCAGATTACATTAATACTTTCATCAAACAATTTGAACAAGGTGGTCGCTTACCCGTTTGGGAACTCGCTTCCAACGAAACCGATTGTATGATTGGCTACCATTCCGTTTCTGTAATTGCCGATGCCATGGTGAAAGGGATTGAAGGTTTTGATTACGAAAAAGCGTATCAAGCCGCCAAATATTCTGCTATGCTCGATCATTTAGGATTGGAGGCCTATAAAAAACAAGGTTTTATTTCCATTGATGACGAACACGAAAGTGTTTCCAAAACCTTAGAATATGCGTATGACGATTGGTGTATCGCTCAAATGGCTCAATTACTTGGTAAAAAGGAAGATTATCAGTATTTTATGCTTCGTTCACAAAATTGGAAAAACCTTTTCAATTGGGAAACCGGATTTATTCAACCTAAGAAAAATGGCGGTTGGGATAAACCTTTTGACCCCAAGGAAGTGAATAACAATTACACCGAAGCCAACGGTTGGCAATACACGTTTTTTGTCCCACAAGACATTCCGGGTATGATAGAAGCTATGGGTGGTGCTGCCAAATTTGAAGCCAAATTAGACGAAATGTTTAATTCTGTTAGTGAAACTTCCGGTCGTCATCAAGTCGATATTACCGGCTTAATTGGGCAATACGCTCACGGAAACGAACCGAGTCATCACGTTGCGTATTTGTACAATTTTGTCAACAAACCCGAAAAAACGAAAGAGAAAGTACATTTTATTTTAGATAATTTCTACAAAAACGACCCAGATGGTTTAATCGGAAACGAAGATTGCGGCCAAATGAGTGCGTGGTATGTATTGAGTGCGATGGGAATTTATAATGTAACTCCGGGACAACCGTTTTGGACGACAACTGAACCGTATTTTGATAAAATGAAAGTGAATTTTGAGGATGGAACGTCAAGAAGCATTGATAAATCAACCAAAGACCGAATGTTTGGTTTAAGTTTAAATGAAATGCCCGACAAAAATAATTTGGTTAGAAATATTTCTGTTGTTCCTGTTATTCAAGCTGAAAGTAAAGCTTTTAAAGATAAAATGACGATTGAAATTTCTCATTCTACTTTATCTGAAAGAAAATTTAGAGGGCAAGCTGTGTTTTACCGAATTATTGATGAATTAAATAAAAATCCGAAATTTGAATTCTATTCAGGTGCATTCGAAATTGATAAAACATCAACAATTGAAACCTATTTTAGAGAATCAATTGAATCAAAAGGACCTTTGAGTGCAACTGTCTCCGCTACCTTCTTCAAAAAACCCAACAATTTCACTATAGACATCCAATCAACCTACAATCCGCAATACCACGCCGGTGGTCCGGAAGGCTTGATTGACGGTATTTTTGGTACAGAAAACTGGCGAAAAGGCGATTGGCAAGGTTATCAATCGCAAGATTTTGAAGCGGTGATTGATATGCAATCCACCCGTGAAATGAGTCAAATTACGGCCAATTTTTTACAAGACACCCGATCCTGGATTTTAATGCCTACAAAAGTAGAGTATTATATTTCCGATGACAACGTGAATTTCACCCTTTTTGACACGCAAAATAACACCATTGACCCGAAAAATTACAATTCCATTATCAATGGATTTAAAAGCGTTAAAAAGCCTGTAAAAGCTCGTTACGTAAAAGTAAAAGCCACCAACTTTGGTAAACTACCCGAATGGCACCAAGGTTTTCCGTTTAATGGGGAGGCGTTTATTTTTGTGGATGAGATTACGGTGGAGTAGATGTGTTTTGTTTTTTTGTTTCAAGTTTCAGGTTTCAGGTTTCAAGTTTGCTTTCCAGTCGCCTTTCCGGCTCATGTCAGGTTTCAAAGCCTTCGACCAAAGAATTCTGTGTTTTCCGTGTTTTCTGTGAGCTACTAATTCTTCCAACCCCAAGGGGAATCAGAACATTCAACGGGTTTAGTTAAATCAAACGAAACCGAAAAAACCCGATCTGTTCCTAATCGTCGAAGATTATAGGTAAAGGTTTTTTCATCCAGCGTAATCCACCACACATTGGTAGATGCGTTGGGCAATAAATCACTTGTTTGTTGGTCCGCCGGAAAAATTTGAATTCTCGATAAACCGGTATTAGAAGAAGTTCCGCCGTATTGTGTAATTTTATCCGGTGAGCCGTCTTCATGGCGATGATCGTGTTTAAGGGTAATCAAACCTTTTTCAAGGGTCAATATCCATGTTCTGGATTTATCTTCCCCGACATAAAACGGAATCCGAATTTGATTGGCTTCACAGCTTTTTACTTGCATGACTAATTTTTTTCCGCGAAAGGAGTCATTTTCAGGAGCGTCTGTGATTTTGCCTTCAAAAGATTTTCCACATAAATTTTGCAATTTTTCCCAAAAATCAACAGAAGAGTTTTGGGGTTGAGCTATTGCTAATACAGGAATAAAACAGAGAATAAAAAGAAATTTTTTTTTCATCATTTTTTTGTGAAGATACGATTTTCAATCGGAAAATAGATTTAGTATCTTTAACCAAATTCAATACCAATGAGAGTTACGCTAATTCAAGCCCCTTTAGCTTGGGAAGATCCTTCACAAAATAGGGCCTATTTTGAATCACAATTGAATCAGGTTACAGATTCAGATCTTATTGTTTTACCGGAAATGTTTACCTCCGGATTTACCATGAATCCCGCTTGTGTTGCCGAGTCAATGACCGGAATAACTATCAATTGGCTGAAAAAAACAGCTCAAAAAAAGGGAATTGCTATAACCGGGAGCTTGGTTATATCTGAAAACCATCAATTTTACAATCGAATGGTTTTTGTTTTTCCAAATGGAAATTTAGAGTATTATGATAAGAAACACTTGTTTTCATTAGCAGGAGAAGATAAAGTTTACCAACCGGGCAATGTCAAAAAGATTATATCTTTTAAAGGTTGGAAAATTTGTTTGCAAGTTTGTTATGATTTGCGTTTTCCGGTTTTTGTGAGAAATTTAGAAAATTACGATTGTATTATTTATGTTGCCAATTGGCCAAGTACTCGTATCAATGCCTGGGATGCTTTGCTCAAAGCTAGAGCCATAGAAAATTTATGTTGTGTGATAGGTGTCAATCGTGTAGGTAACGATTCTAACGGATTACAATATACCGGACATTCTCAAGTTATAGACGAATTAGGCAATTGTATTTTGGAACCTCAAAAAGAAGAAGGTCATTTTACGGTTACTATGTCGCTTCAAAAAATACACGAAACACGAGAAAAACTTAATTTTTTAAAAGATAAAGATTCGTTTACGGCAAATTGGGAAGTAAGCAACTAATTTTCGGGAAGCTGTAAGGTCTGATCTACATCCCAATTGGCCCGAACATCAATTTCTGTAGGGAAATAATAAACTTTTTCGGGTTGTCTTCTCTGTAAAAATGAACCGGTATCCCATTTTCCATTTTTATTTTCATCATAAATGATTCGAATGGTAAACATGTTGGGTTGTAACAAATTAAAATCAAATTCAGTTTTATTTTGGCTGTATTCTGTAGCAATTATATCCCCTTTGTTGTTGAGTAATTCTACCAAGAAAGGAAAGGATTTTACCCCTTCCAAACGGAGTTTTAAATTTCCATATTCTGAATGTTCTCGAGTACTAAAACGGTAGAGTAATGAATCGTTTGAACGTTCCAAATAATCTGTTACAGCTCCCTTATGAACAAAAAGAGTATATTTTTCCAGTGGGTCTTTGTCAAATTCAAATAAAATTTGCTGACGTTCCTCATGGTATTTGGTTTGAAATGGTACCGCAGTTGAATCTTTTCGAATTAAACGTATTAATTCGGGATTCATTTTTTGTATAGGAGTTGTACTATTTAGCGTAAAAGTTTCACGAAAGTGTAATGTTCCGCTTTGCTGGGCTGATAATTGTAACGTATCCGATTTTTGCGTTTTGTATTTAATCCAAAACGTCTTTTCGTAGCTTTCTTTTTCAATTCTTACTTGTAATGAATCAGCTTTTAGCGGTTTAAACCAAAGTTGTAGTGAATCTTTTTTGGGATATGGAGTTGTGATTACAGGAATATTTTCGGTTCCGGTAGCAATAGAAATTCGACTATTTGCAGCATCGCCTTCAAAACCTAATAACAAACGATTGCCTGATGCTTGAGTGGGTTTTAAGGCTTTAAAATTATTTTTTTCCTTAAATAAAGTGAGTTTATAAGTGTTTTCCGAAGGTATTGTCACGGTGTCTTGAACAAAGGCAATTTTATCCGTTTTGGGATTAAACAGGTTGTTCGAATTGGCATCTTTTAATGCTAATAAAAGGTATTTCCCGGCTTTTAAGTTTGTTAAGTTGAATTGAGCCGAACTGTCTAAAGTATTGGTAACATATCTGGGAACCTGTTTGTAAACAATTGAATCGGTAAATGTTGGCGAATAGTCATAAAGCATAACTGTAACAAAATTGTCAGGCTTTTTTTCAAAAGCATCCGAAATGGTCCCCGAAAGTTGTAACGAGTCGATATAAGTTCCCGTTGAAAAGACATATTTAAACTGAGACAGTGGATTTCCTTCGTTATTATCTTGAATACTTTGGCCAAAGTTAAAACTGTAAGTTGTATTGGGTACAAGTGTGTCTTTAATGCGAATGGTTAGTATTTTAGTTGCACTACTCGGGCCAATATCTGGAGCGTTTTTCATTGGTGGAGACACAATCAACTGTTTGTTTAAATCTTTCAATTTGACGTATTCATCAAAATAGATTTTGATTTCTTTTTTTGTAAAAGAAGTTGAAAAATTTTTAGGGTCACTCAATTTAATTACAGGCGGAATAGTATCTTTTAACCCACCGGTGATGTAACCTCTTTTGGCACATCCCATTAGACTTAAAGCCAATATAAGAAAAACAAAAAATCGCATCCAAAAAGAATTAGTAAGCCACAAAATAACAATTATATTTAGTGGAAATGAAATCTTTTGACTTTTTCTTTGTTTTTTAATGGGTGTAGGCCAAACAAGCGATACTTATTTTTGCATTTGGAATGGTTAGAAGAGCTTTTCCGCAGGCTTCAAATGTAGCTCCGGTTGTAAAAACATCGTCTACAATCAAAAAATGTTTGGATTCCATTTCTTTAAAATAATAGGCTCTAAAAACAGTTTTCTGTCCAAATGATCGGTCTAGTAGCTTTTTTCGCGTTTGGGTTTCGGTGTAGTTTTCTCGTACTAAAACCGTGTCATAATAAGGAATTTTCAGAGACTTAGCAATGGTTTTACCAAATTCTGCAACTTGATTGTAGCCTCTCTCTTTCATGCGTTTTTGGTGTAAAGGAACCGGAATAACCGCATCAAAAGGGGTTTTGGAATGGATTTTTTGCAATTCATCGGCATACATTTGCCCTAGAAATGTTCCTATTTCTTGATGATTTTTATATTTTAAATGATGAATCAGCTGCTGAACGTTTCCTTTTTTGTGAAAATACAAATAAGCAGAAGCATGTATTAGAGGCAATCTCCCGTAAAGTTTCTGAAAAAGTTCATTGTTTTCAATTTCGGTATGTCGTGTCCTAGGCAAGGTATGAATACACGCAATACACAGTATTTTCTCATGAGTTAGCAGGGGATAATTGCAAGAAAAACAGATTCTGGGAAAGAATAAATGAATAATTTCGGAAAACATAGTGTATGGCTTTTATAAATACGAATTGGCTTATATAATTTCAAAGATATAATTTTTTTAAAACTTTTATACAACGCTGTGATTTCAAGTGAGTTTTTATATTTTTGCACCATTATGGCGAAACAAGAAGATAATTTTAAGAATGTAATTTCACACGCAAAAGAGTACGGATTTATTTTTCCGTCTAGTGAAATTTATGACGGTTTGAGTGCCGTGTACGATTATGCCCAAAACGGAGCAGAATTAAAGAAAAACATTAGAGAATATTGGTGGAAATCAATGGTGCAAATGCATGAAAACATCGTAGGAATTGATGCGGCAATTTTTATGCATCCCACCACATGGAAAGCTTCCGGTCACGTAGATGCGTTTAATGACCCCTTGATTGATAACAAAGATTCCAAAAAAAGATACCGTGCCGATGTGTTAATTGAAGATTATGCCGAAAAATTAAACCAAAAAGCACAAAAAGAAATCGACAAAGCCAGAGAACGTTTTGGCGATGCGTTTGATGAAGAACAATATGTGACTACCAATGCTCGTGTGATGGAATACAAAGCCAAACAACGCGAGATTTTGGAAAGAATGGCTCGTTCCTTAGGCAATGAAGATTTGGCCGATGTAAAGGCGTTAATTGAAGAATTAGAAATCGCTTGTCCGGAGTCGGGTTCACGCAATTGGACCGAAGTACGTCAGTTTAATTTAATGTTCGGCACCAAATTAGGAGCTTCTGCTGATAATGCGATGGATTTGTACTTGCGTCCGGAAACGGCACAAGGAATTTTCGTGAATTTCTTGAACGTGCAAAAATC
The DNA here is from genome assembly GCF_036759525.1 of Flavobacterium sp. Classification (GTDB taxonomy): domain Bacteria; phylum Bacteroidota; class Bacteroidia; order Flavobacteriales; family Flavobacteriaceae; genus Flavobacterium. The sequence goes on from NZ_DAIOUN010000003.1 coordinate 70,446, forward strand.
GGGTCGTATGAAGATTCCGTTTGGAATTGCTCAAACCGGTAAAGCGTTCAGAAATGAGATTGTAGCTCGTCAGTTCATCTTCCGTATGCGTGAATTTGAACAAATGGAAATGCAATTTTTCGTAAAACCGGGTGAAGAAATGAAATGGTATGAATACTGGAAAGAAACCCGTTTAAAATGGCATTTATCGCTTGGTTTAGGTAAAGAAAATTACCGTTTTCACGACCATGAAAAATTGGCTCATTATGCCAATGCAGCGGCAGATATCGAATTTAATTTCCCATTTGGGTTCAAAGAATTGGAAGGAATTCACTCCAGAACTGATTTCGATTTGAAAGCACACGAGCAATATTCAGGTAAAAAACTACAATACTTTGATACAGAGGAAAATAGAAACTATGTTCCGTATGTAGTGGAAACTTCGGTTGGTTTAGATCGTATGTTTTTGGCTGTTTTCTCCAATTCATTAGTTGAAGAAACCTTAGAAGACGGTTCAACTCGCACTGTTTTGCGTTTGCCATCGGTTTTAGCACCAACCAAAGCGGCCATTTTACCTTTGGTAAAGAAAGACGGTTTACCGGAAATTTCAAGAAAAATTGTGGAAGAATTAAAATGGGATTTCAACGTAGCCTATGATGAAAAAGATGCTGTAGGTCGTCGTTACAGAAGACAAGATGCGTTAGGAACACCGTTTTGTATCACGGTTGATCATCAAACCGCAGAAGATGAAACCGTTACTATTCGTCACAGAGACTCAATGCAACAAGATCGCGTGAAGATTTCGGAATTAAGAGATATCATTGCCAACGATGTTTCGATGCGAAATTGGTTGATGAAAATGTAATAACCTTTCAATAATATGTAATAAGGCTTTCCAATCGGGAAGCCTTATTTGTTTAAATTTGCAAGACATTTTCAGGACATGGAATCGAATGATTTTCAATTTTACTTTTATTTTTTAGTTTCTGCACTTGTTTTGGTGGTGGGAATTGCTCTTTTTTTGGGATATAAATTAGTGAAATCCTTAAAAAGAAAAGAAGTTCTTGAGTCGCAGTTTCAACAATTGGAAGATAAAGTCAACAATCTGCAATTGGAAACCCTAGAAGCGAAACTTAATCCACATTTGTTTAAAAACATATTAAATTCAATTCAATCGCATGCGTATCAAACCTATTTTGCTTTAGATAAACTCGCCAATGTGTTGGATTATATTTTATATGAAAGCCGTAAAAAATATGTCACGCCAAAGGAAGAAATTGAATTTGCTTGTAATTTAATAGAGATAAATAAAATAAAAGTTAGTCCGCTTTTTGAATTAAAAGTAAAAATGAAAGTGAATGAAGAGGAGTTGCTTTATAACCAAAAGTTAATGGCTCCGATGATTTCCATTGATTTGATTGAAAATGCCTTTAAACACGCCGATTTACAAAGTGCTGATGCTTTTATTTCAATCGTATTTGAGTTTAAAGAAAATGTTTTCAGTTTAACCGTTTCCAATAAAATTTCTCGAAAATCTAAATTAGAAAAAGAGAAGGGTGGTTTTGGAACACAAACATTAGAACAAAGATTAAAAATTATCTACAAAGATCATTTTAAACTGGACCGATTTGTAGAGAAAGACGTTTATATTGCTCACTTAAAAATTAATTTACTTGAACACAAAGCTGAAATGCTTGCTGCTCGACGATGAGTTGCCCGGATTAATGTATCTAAAAATGCTTTGCGAACAAATTCCGGAATTGGAAGTTTTAAAAGCATTTAATAATCCCGATGTGTTTTTAAGTGAAATCCCCGAATTAGATTTCGATTTATGCATTATAGACATCGAAATGCCAATGATTTCGGGACTTGAAGTAGCAAATCTATTACAAGGGAAACTCATTATTTTTGCTACTGCTTACAAACAATTTGCTTTGGATGCTTTTGAATTGGATGCAGTTGATTATCTTCAAAAACCAATAAAAAAAGAGCGTTTGCAAATGGCTGTACAAAAAGCATTGAAAAGAATTCAACAGGAGAGTCCAACCAAGAAGTTCGTTCAATTGCAGGCTGATAAGGGCAAAACACTTTTGTATTTTGACAAAATAAGGTACATTAAATCTGCTTTGATTGATAGCAGAGATAAAGAGGTGTTGTTAGAAGATAATTCAACACTAATTTTGAAAAATATCTCGTTTGAAAAATTAATCGAACTTTTACCAACCGCTGATTTTTGTAGAATTAACAAAAATGAAATTATAAAACTTTCTACAGTTAGCTTTTTTTCTGCCGATCAGATTACAACGACTATTACAGTTAAAGGGAAAAATCTGGTTCTAACGATAGGAAATTCTTTCAAGAAAGATTTTTTATCTAAACTCACTTTATAATTTGTTACATTTTTTTATTCTTTCATTACAAAAATAAAAGTTTCTATTTCATTTGCAGATTTTGCTGTTTTAAAATGATAGAATTTTATGGAAATTAAATGAATTTCCTATGAAAAACTTTAAAAACACATTCTTTTATATCTTAATCATTGGTGGATTTTCTGCTTTGATGTATTGGATTGCCGTTCAAGGCGAAAAACTGGAATTCAATAGAAGTATTGAAGTCGTTTCTACCAATTTATCGCAATGGGATTCGTTTTTAGAATCCATTACGCATAATATTCACCATCCGTTAGCGATACTTTTAGCTCAAATTGTTACCATAATTTTAGTAGCCAGAATGTTTGGATGGATTTGTAAAAAAATCGGGCAACCATCTGTTATTGGCGAAATTATTGCCGGAATTGTGCTAGGACCTTCGTTATTCGGTATGTATTTTCCTGAATTTTCAGCCAATCTTTTTCCAACGGAATCATTGGGTAACTTACAATTTCTTAGTCAAATAGGGCTTATTTTATTCATGTTTGTAATCGGAATGGAGTTAGATCTCAAAGTGCTTCAAAACAAAGCTCATGATGCCGTTGTAGTGAGTCATGCCAGTATCATTATTCCTTTTGCTTTAGGGATGGGATTGGCTTATTACATTTATGAATCGTTTGCTCCCGAAGGAGTTCAATTTGCCTCTTTTGGATTGTTTTTGGGAATTGCGATGAGTATTACAGCTTTTCCCGTTTTAGCACGAATTGTTCAAGAAAGAGGTTTGCATAAAACCCGCTTAGGAACGATGGTTATTACTTGTGCCGCCGCCGATGATATTACGGCTTGGTGTTTGTTAGCCGCCGTGATTGCTATTGTAAAAGCGGGTTCTTTCGTTAGTTCTCTTTATATCATTGCTTTAGCGGCTATTTATGTGTTGTTAATGCTAAAATTGGTTCGACCCTTCTTAAAAAGAGTTGGCGATCTATATTCCACAAAAGAAAAATTGAGTAAACCTGTCGTAGCTATCTTTTTTATAACGCTGATAGTTTCTTCGTATGCAACTGAAATTATTGGTATTCATGCTTTGTTTGGAGCATTTATGGCAGGTGCGATTATGCCGGATAATATGCGTTTTAGAACTCTTTTTATCGAAAAAGTAGAGGATGTTTCCATTGTGTTGCTTTTACCTTTATTTTTTGTTTTTACGGGTTTGCGAACCCAAATCGGGCTTTTAAATGACATGTATTTATGGAAAGTGACAGGTTTAATCATTTTAGTTGCAGTTATAGGAAAATTTGTTGGAAGTGCTTTAGCGGCCAGATTTGTAGGTCAAAATTGGCGAGATAGTTTAACTATTGGTGCATTAATGAACACCAGAGGTTTAATGGAATTGGTTGTTTTAAATATTGGTTACGATTTAGGTGTGCTCACGCCAGAAGTTTTTGCCATGATGGTCATTATGGCACTCGCAACTACATTTATGACCGGGCCTTTGTTGAATTTAATTGACCGAATTTTTGTAGAGAATCAACATGAAACTATTCCTGCCGAAGTAGTTGATGCCGGGAAATATAAATTGTTGTTTTCTTTTGGAGATATTCAAACAGGTAAGGCATTGTTGCGTTTGGGACACTTTTTTACCAAAAAGCAAAGCAAAAATGTGTTGATCACTGCTATGCATCTAATATCTACCAACGAAATCAATCATATTAACATTGAAGAGTATGAAAATGAACGTTTTGAACCAATTTTAAATGAAGCTAGTAAAATCAATCAGACTATTACCACTTTTTTTAAAGCATCCAATGATATTGATTCAGATATTACCAAAACTGCTAATCAAGGTGATTTTGATTTACTTTTGATTGGTTTGGGACAATCGATGTTTGAAGGAAGTTTTCTCGGAAAAGTTTTAGGTTTCACTACCCGAATGATAACGCCTGACAGAATTTTGAATACGCTAGCAGGAAAAGACAATATTTTTGAAGAATCTATTTTTGATGAAAGAACACGTCAAATAGTAATGAAAAGTGAAGTTCCGGTTGGCATTTTAGTTGATAAAGAATTTACAAAAGCTGATATTGTTTTTGTTCCTATTTTTGACAAAAGTGACGCTTTTTTAATCCAATTTGCTCAAAAACTCATTCTAAATAATGAATCCCAAGTTACGATTTTAGATTCAAAAGGATTAATTAAAAACAATCCAGAAATAAAGGAAATGATTCGTTCAATTGAACAAAAAGCACCTAATCATATTTGTGTTTTGAATGAACAAAAAATTGAAAAAGAATTTCTTATTAAACAAGATTTAATGCTTATTAGTCTTAATAGTTGGAAGAAATTGGTTGAATCAAGAGGCGTTTGGTTAAGCAACACACCTTCAACCTTGATAATACATAAATAAATAAAAAAATCCCAAATCTCAATGACTTGAAATTTGGGATTTTTTTATTAAACCTCTTTAATTAGAATCTATATCCTACAGTTATTCCGCCTCTACCAATAAATTCATAATCACGATTATCATTGTATTCACTAAATAGATTTCTACCTATTCCGGCATTAATTTCAAAAATAACGCCGCGTTTTGAAATCCATTTGCTTCCTACTCCAATTCCAAAGGCAAAGTCGGTTATGGTCTTTCTGCTCTCAAAATAGGTAGTACCACTGTTGTCATAAACATAATCGTCTACTTGGTTGAGCATACCAAATCCTTCTGCGAAGAAACCGGCTGCGGGCTTTTTACCAAAATAAAAACGGTAGTAAGGGGTTAAGGCAAACTTCACTTCGATATCGTTTACCATAGAAATACCGGCACTAATCCCAATACCGGATTCTTCATTTAAGAGTCGTTCATAGGTAGCTTCAAAGTTTCCAAAAACGAGCATTAATGCATTTCCTTTGATTTCATTGCGTTTAAAATCAGTGTTTTCTTGAGCGATTGCAATCGAGAAGAATCTGAAGAGTAGAAAAGAGCAGAGTAATTTTTTCATTGTTTTTTTAGTTATAATTTGTTTCAAATTAACAAAAACTATGCCTTACATTTTGTTTATTTTCAAAAAAAACAAACTACTACAGTATATTTTTTGTTTAAGACTTTGTTGATAATTAAAAATTTTCAAATTTCAACGATTCATAATTATACCTAAAATTGTAGTTAATTTACTATTGTGCCCCAATAGTCTACCCGTATTAACCTATTTTTCCTTTGGTGTTGAATAATTGATTTCTGAAAAAGAATTCTTTGTGCAATAAAAAAGGCAAATGAAGTACAGGTATATTTTACTTGACGATGATACTAAAAGTATTTTGAAAATGAGATCTGTAATGGATCAATTTTCAAATACCATTTGCGTGGGTACCGCAACGACATACAATGAAGGTCTCGATTTAATATTGGAACATCAACCGGAGTTGGTTTTTCTTGAAATTAATCCTCTTTCCAAAGAATCCGGCTTGTCTTTATTGCTAATAAACGAACTCTACCGTTATTTACCAATTGTCCCAAAGATTGTTGCTATTTCTCAAGATCAGACATTGGCTTATGAAGCTTTTAAGTTTGAGGTTTTTGATTTTTTAATCAAACCTTTTGACGTGAGTGCCATTCGAAAAATTATATTAAGATTAGATAAACATTCTATATTTAAGGAGTTACCAAAAGAGGAGGTAAAGAATCAATCCCAACAGATTGAATCAAAACCTAATGAAATTAAAGGAGTTGACCCTATACAATCCAAATCGGAATTGCAATCAGAGGAAGGATTGGCACGTGTTTATCAAGAATTGGCAGAAATTAGTGCCTTGTTGCGAAAGGTTTTAGAAAATTCAACGTCATTTCAGCCATCCGAAAATTTAAGTCTTCAAATAAGTGAGAAAATTGCTGGATTTATTCAGGATAAAATTGAAATAGTTCCACAACCTGATTGGATTGAAAAATGGAATGCAAATGCTTTTGAAAAAGGAACTGAACCTAAATTTCAAGAAGTAAAGCGAAATTTAATTTGTATAAAATCATATGGAGATTATCGTTTTCTGGAGTTAGATGACATTGCTTTTTTGAAAGCCGATAATAATTCAACCGATATTACAATGGGTTCCGGAGATGAAATTACAGCTTTTAAAACCCTGAAATATTTCGAAGAAAATTTACCCTCTAATTTCTTTAGAATACATAACAGTTACATTGTAAATCAGAATTACATCTCCAGAATTCATACCGGAAATACGGTTTGTTATATCAAAAATTCTAAAGTTCAAATCCCATTTTCCAAGAGTTATAAAGACAATATAGATCAAATATTAACTCATTTGGCCGGAATAGATTTTGGTTCTATTTAAAAAAGGGCATTCTACACTAATTTAAATATATTCTACACTCAAACGGGTTTGTTTCACCATTCACCCCTTGATTTTATTGGTGTTAAGATAGAAGCACTCTAATTTTACATCGTGAATCAGAAAAATCCACGTTCGGTTTTGTTGCGGTTTCACAAATAAAATTAGACACCAAAAATTACCAAAATAACTTAAAACTAAAATTATCATGAAAACAATCTTAGCCTTTTTAGGTTTGTTCATGTTCGCTTCTGTAACATCAACTGACTTGACTGAGAAAAATGTGGCAAACAATGAGCCTCTCTTGTTAGAGAACGGTGATGGTTCTGCACAGCCTAGAAAAAAACCAGATTTAGCATATTCTTCAGAGAATGGTGATGGTTCTGCACAACCCAGAAAAAAACCAGACTTAGCATAAATAAAATATTTTTAAAAAAAAGACTGCTTATCTTGTAAGCGGTCTTTTTTTTTTATATTTGATTATTAAATCTAATTTTTTGAATAAAAAAGTAATATATCTATTAGTTATACTAGCAATAGGGTGTAATGAAAAGAAGAGTCTTTTAAAGAATTCATCAGATGTTCAAGACTCTTTAGCTTTTTATTTATCAAATGCTTATGATGATGAATTAACTCTTAAGGATAGAGTTTCTTTCAATAAGAAAGCATTAAACATTTTAGATGATTTACCCAATGATACTTTAACACGAAAAAACTATATGCGAGTAGCTATACGTTTTTTTAACATGGCTATGTATGAAGAATACAAAGCATCTTGCGAAAAAGCCAAAAATCTTTCTATAAAAGCCAATGATACCTTAAATTTAGCTAGAGCTCTTAGTTATTTGGGAGATTACTACAAAGACACTTCTAAAAGCGACAGTGCATTTTTATATTACAATCAAGCCGAAAAAGAATACTTGAAATTGAACAACAATCTCAGAGTAGGCGAGATGTATCTAAAAAAAGCAGAAACCCAATACTACAACCGAGATTTTAGAGGGGCAGAAAATACGGCTTACATTGCCATGAAGTTTTTACGCTTATCTAAAGATAGTTATTTAGAATACCAAGCTACCAATTTAATTGGACTTTGTTTAAACGAACTCAAAGATTATGAAACGGCTATTCAGTTTCACAACAAAGCATTGGCTATTGTAGAACGAAACGACATTCCGGAATACTACCAACGAAAAGCGAGTTCACTTAACAATTTGGGATTGGTATATAAAAACATTGATAATTACCCATTAGCTATTAAAAACTTTTCTTTAGCCCTAAAAGAGCCTTATTTAAAAGCAGATGATCCTTTTCTGTATGCCATGGCAGTAGATAATCTTGCACATTCAAAACTGAAGTATAAAGATTTCAATGAGCTTCCCGAACTTTTCTATGAATCTTTAAAAATTAGAGATAGTTTGAAAGCTACAACCGGGATTATTATAAATAAAATTCATCTTTCCGAGTATTACGAAGCCATAGGCATAAGAGACAGTTCTTTAAAATTTGCACAAGATGCCCATCGATTGGCTTTGGAGTCAAGAAGTTTAGGGCACCAACTGTTAACTTTAAAGCAATTGGGAAATGTTGAAACCGAAAAAAGTAATTTATATACCAAACAATATATTGATTTAAGTGATAGCTTATTGCAAGAAGAACGAAAAGTAAGCGAAAAGTTTGCCCGAATTGAATTTGAAACCGATGAATTCAAAAGACAAAAAGAGCAATTGGCCATTCAGAATAGAAATATCATTTTATTTGCTTTATTAGCGGTTTTCATTGTTGTCCTCCTATATATAATTAGAGATCAAAGAAATAGGAATGCTCAGTTTAGGTTGCGTGAAGCCCAACAAAGAGCGAATGAAGAAATTTACAACCTAATGCTAAGTCAGCAAAAAAGACTTGACGAAGTTATTCAAAAAGAAAAACAACGAATTGGTCAAGAGTTACACGATGGCGTTTTAGGAAGATTATTTGGTGCCCGATTGAATTTGGACAGTTTAAATCGGAAAAACGATGACAAGGCCATAGAAGGTAGAGATCACTACATATCCGAATTAAAAAATATAGAACAAGATATCCGAGAAATATCGCATGAATTGAACCGTGAAAAATTTGCATTGGTTAATAATTTTGTAGCCATTATTACCAATTTGTTAGAAGAACAACGCAATATCAAAGAAGAGTTGAATTTAATTTATAAAATTGACCCTTCTATAAAATGGGACAGAATTGCCAATGATGTAAAAATTAATCTCTACAGAATTGTTCAAGAGTCTTTGCAAAATATCAATAAATATGCGGCAGCCAAAAATGTATCCATTAATCTCTTAAAAGACGCAGATAATCTTCATCTTTCAATTATTGACGACGGAGTTGGGTTTGATGTATCCAAAAAAAGTAAAGGTATCGGACTCAAAAATATAGAATCCAGAGTTCAAGCTTGTAAAGGTATTTTTGAAATTAAATCTAAAAAAGGGGCCGGTACCCGAATTGTAGTTGACATTCCGATAACAAAATAAGTTTTCAAACGAATTAAATTTTATTAAATTGAAATTTTAATCCGAAAAAAATATTTTCTTGTTATATTTGAATGATAATCTTCATTGTTGCTTGAACCATGACTAAAAACTACCAAATTATTATTGTTGACGACCATCCTTTTATTATTGAGGCCTACAAAAACGCACTCAAAAGTTACAGTGCCAATAATTTTGAATACAGTACGACTCAAGCTAATAATTGCAAATCAGCCTACGAAACCATAACATCAGCTGTACAACCTTTTGATATTGCGTTTTTAGATATTAGCATGCCGCCCTACGAAGAAAAAAACATAATGTCAGGTGAAGATTTGGCCAAATTACTTCGTAAAAACATGCCCGATTGTAAAATTATTTTACTTACAATGCATACAGAGCTTATTAAGATAAATAACATTATTAAGGAAATAAACCCCAATGGATTAATAATAAAAAATGATTTAACTTTTGACGAACTTCTGTTAGCCTTCGATAAAATCCTGAATAATGATAATTATTATAGTCAAACCGTTGTCAAATTTGTAAGCCAATCGCAATATGAAAATTTACAAGTTGACGAATTTGACAAACAGATTTTATATCACCTTTCCAAAGGAATCAAAACAAAAGACCTCCCAAGTTATGTGCCTTTATCTTTGAGTGCAATCGAAAAAAGGAAATTAAATTTAAAGGAAATCTTGAACGTTAAAGGCAGCAGTGACGTAGAATTGATAACCGAAGCTAAAAACAAAGGATTGCTATAGCGTAAATTGGTCTAAAACCGTAATTAAAAATACGGCAAACCGTAACTATTTATTTGAAAATCAAAAATATATTTGTACCGAGTTAGTTTATCAGCTTTATTAAAGCTAAAGAGGTACATGAATACTTTTCAATTTTTTAAATCCTAATTTTGAAAACTTGAAAAAGGGTAAATTTAAAAGCAACAATTTTAATTGTTGCTTTTTTTATTACGGTAAACCGCAACCAAAAAAACGGTAAACCGTAATCAGATATGCGTTTAACCGTATATAACTTTTAGGTTTTTGATTCTACATTTACATCATCAATGAAGTTCTTTTTGAATATAGAAAATTGACTCTAAGACCGTGTGATGTAGCTTGAAAATACCACCCTTTTGCCCCACAAAAGATTAACCTACAAAAGCTACTTAAAAAAATTAAAAAGCGATAGCCCCAACTATCGCTTTTGTTTTTATTCTGCTAAGGCGTTCCAGCCTCTGGCTTTAAGTTCTATTTTTTGATTGGCTCGCGTAACCAAATGTTTGCCTTCACTTTCTTTCACCATGTGCCCAACAACAGTTAAGTTCGGGTTTCCTTTGATTTTATCATAGTCTTCCAAAGCAATCGTAAATAACAATTCGTAATCTTCGCCACCGTTGATGGCAACTGTAGTGCTGTCGATGTTGAATTCTTCGCAAACAGCAATTAGTTGTGGGTCAAGCGGAAGTTTCTCTTCGTAAATCGTGCAACCTACATTAGATTGCTTACAAAGATGCATGATTTCAGAGGAAAGTCCGTCGGAAATATCAATCATCGAAGTAGGTTTTACCTCTAGTTTTTCTAACAATTCTTTGATGTCTTTTCGAGCTTCCGGTTTTAGTTGACGTTCAATTAAATAGGTGTAATTATCTAAATCCGGTTGGTTGTTGGGATTTACTTGAAACACTTGCTTTTCGCGTTCCAGCACTTGCAAGCCCATATAAGCGGCACCGATATCGCCGGTAACTACTAACAAGTCATTCGCTGCGGCTCCATTTCGATAAACAAGATCTTCTGCATTGGCTTCACCTAACGCGGTGATGGAAATAATTAATCCTTTTTGAGACGAAGTGGTGTCGCCACCAATCACATCCACCTTATAAAATTGAGAAGCAAGCGTAATTCCGGCAAAAAATTCTTCCAACGCTTCGAGTGGAAAACGATTAGAAACCGCAATGGAAACGGTGATTTGGGTTGGCGTTGCATTCATCGCACAAATGTCAGATATATTCGCCACCACGGCTTTGTAGCCCAAATGTTTCAACGGCATATAGGTCAAATCAAAATGCACCCCTTCGATTAATAAATCGGTAGAAACAACGGTTTTTTTATCCTTGAAATCCAAAACAGCAGCATCGTCGCCAATGCCTTTTAAGGTAGAAGGTTGGTTGATTTCAAAATGCTTCGTTAAATGGTCAATTAAACCAAATTCGCCCAATTGAGCGATCGAGGTGCGTTGGGGTGATTTTTCTTCTAACATAGTATTTTTATGATGTGCAAAGGTAGGAAGATTTTAGGAATCAACATAACTCCCGGTTTCAACCGAAAGATTTGTGAACCGTGTAGAAAACAATTTTCATCTCAAGGTTGAAACCGTGGGATACTAAAAAACCCAACAACTCTCGTCATTGGGTTTCATTATACAGTACATGATTTACATTATTCAAATATAATGTTCGTGTTTCTCAGCTTCTTCAAAAGTCTTAATACTTAATACTTAATACTTAATACTTAATACTTAATACTTTGTACTTAATACTCTAATCATTCAACTTCAACACCGCCATAAACGCCTCTTGCGGAATCTCTACATTCCCCACCTGACGCATTCTCTTTTTCCCTTTTTTCTGTTTTTCCAACAGTTTTCGTTTACGGGAAATATCTCCACCGTAACATTTGGCAGTAACGTCTTTACGCAAGGCTTTTATCGTTTCACGGGCAATGATTTTGGCACCAATAGCGGCTTGAATCGGAATATCAAACTGTTGTCTCGGGATGAGTTCACGTAGTTTTTCACACATTTTCTTACCAATGTTATACGCATTGTCTTCGTGAATCAAAGCAGATAAAGCATCTACTTGATTGGCATTTAACAGTACATCTAATTTTACCAATTTCGAAGCACGCATCCCAATGGGGTGGTAATCAAACGAAGCATATCCTTTGGATACCGTTTTTAAACGATCATAAAAATCAAATACAATTTCGGCCAACGGCATATCAAAATTCAACTCCACTCGTTCTGTCGTTAAATATGTTTGATTGGTAATGATTCCGCGTTTTTCAATACACAAACTCATCACGTTCCCCACAAAATCAGATTTCGTAATGATAGTGGCTTTGATAAATGGTTCCTCCACACGGTCTAATTTAGAAGGCTCCGGCAAGTCGGATGGATTGTTTACTACAATCGCAGTATCCGGTTCTTTTTTGGTATAAGCCAAATACGAAACGTTAGGTACCGTGGTAATTACCGTCATGTCGAATTCACGCTCCAAACGTTCCTGAATAATCTCCAAATGCAACATGCCCAAGAATCCACAACGGAAACCAAAACCCAAAGCAGCAGAACTTTCAGGAGCAAAAACCAAGGAAGCATCGTTCAGTTGCAATTTCTCCATCGAAGCTCTCAAGTCTTCAAAATCTTCGGTATCTACCGGATAAATTCCAGCAAAAACCATCGGTTTTACGTTTTCAAAACCGGTAATCATATTGGTCGTTGGGTTTTTGGCATCGGTAATCGTGTCACCTACTTTTACTTCTTTAGCTTCCTTAATTCCGGAAATCAAATAGCCTACATCACCTGTAGAAATCACGTCTTTTGGAACCTGATTTAACTTCAACGTACCTACTTCATCGGCAAAATATTCTTTACCGGTAGCCATAAATTTAATTTTTTGACCTTTTCGAATCTCACCGTTTTTTACTCGGAAAATAACTTCAATACCACGAAACGGATTGTAATGTGAGTCAAAAATCAACGCCTGCAACGGTTCTTCTTTTTCGCCTTTTGGTGGCGGAATTTTATCGATAATAGCGGCCAAAATATTCTCCACCCCAAAACCGGTTTTACCCGAAGCGTGAATAATATCTTCTAAATCACAGCCTAATAAATCAATAATATCGTCGCTCACTTCCTCCGGATTAGCACTTGGTAAATCGACTTTGTTCAACACCGGAATAATTTCCAAGTCGTTTTCCAAAGCCAAATATAAATTGGAAATCGTTTGAGCCTGAATACTTTGAGCCGCATCCACAATCAACAAAGCCCCTTCGCAAGCGGCAATCGAACGGGAAACTTCATACGAAAAATCCACGTGTCCCGGCGTATCAATCAAATTCAATATATATTTCTCGCCTTTGTAGGTATATTCCATTTGAATCGCGTGACTCTTAATCGTAATCCCACGTTCACGTTCCAAATCCATATTGTCCAGTAACTGAGCCTTTTCCTCACGTGCCGTCACGGTCTGAGTAGCACTCAGCAATCGGTCAGCCAGCGTACTTTTTCCGTGGTCAATGTGGGCAATAATGCAAAAATTTCGTATGTTCTTCATCTTCGTTTAATTCAATTTTTTTGGGCGTTTTCGCCGCGGCGAACGGGCTGTCCGCTATATCTTTTGTTCTCCCGATAGCTATCGGGAGAACAAAAGGATGCCGCTCCCAACCCTAACGCAACCTGCTCCTTAGCGAATTGTGTGCAAATATAAAGCAAAGTTTTGGATTTTAAAGGGGATAAAGCTGACAGGTTTTCAAAACCTGTCAGCTTTAATATTAAATTAGTTTGCGATTGTTTTGTCTGTTCCTCTTATCATCTGAGTTTATTCTATATTGTTATTTATACAATGCTTATTTTTTCGAAAAATTAAACCTGTCAGGTTTAGATTTATCCCATTTTGCAAACCCCACTCGTTTCCCTATCTTTGCAAAAAAAATACAATGCCAAAAATCGGAAACATCATCTTACCCGACTTTCCCTTACTTCTTGCCCCGATGGAAGATGTGAGTGATCCGCCGTTTCGTCGCTTGTGCAAATTGCACGGAGCCGATTTGATGTATTCTGAATTCATTTCGTCCGAAGGCTTGATTCGGGATGCTATGAAAAGCAAACAAAAACTCGATATTTTTGATTACGAACGTCCGGTTGGAATTCAAATTTTTGGGGGTGATGAAGAAGCGATGGAAATGTCTTCCCGCATTGTAGATGCGGTGCAACCCGATTTAGTGGATATTAATTTTGGTTGTCCGGTGAAGAAAGTGGTGTGCAAAGGTGCCGGTGCCGGAGTTCTAAAAGATGTTGATTTAATGATTCGCTTGACAAAAGCAGTAATTAAGGGTACCAATCTTCCGGTAACGGTAAAAACCCGTTTAGGTTGGGATGAAAACTCTATCAACATTGATGAGGTTGCCGAACGTTTACAAGACATTGGGGTGCAGGCTTTAACCATTCATGCCCGAACGCGTGCTCAAATGTATAAAGGTCATTCGGATTGGTCACATATTGCTCGAGTAAAAAACAATCCGAGAATAACGATGCCTATTTTTGGCAATGGCGATATCGATTCACCCGAGAAAGCTTTAGAATATAAAAACAAATATGGCATTGACGGTATAATGATTGGTCGTGCTGCCATTGGTTATCCATGGATTTTTAACGAAATCAAACATTATTTCAGAACCGGAGAACATTTACCGGAACCATCTATGAAAGACCGCATCGAAGCGGCTCGAAATCACTTAATTTGGTCCATGGAATGGAAAGGTGAACGCGTTGGAATTTTTGAAATGCGTCGTCACTACACCAATTATTTCAAAGGTATTCACGGATTTAAAGACTACAAACAAAAATTAGTTACCACCGACGGAGCCATGGCTTTAATGGATGTTTTTGACGAAATTGCTCAAGTGTATGCCGATTATCAAATAGTGAAATCTTAGTTTTCAATAAATTTCTTATTTACCCGACTGCTGGCAATCCATGAAGCTGAAATACCTAAAACAGCTATGGTGACCATCACTATTAGTACATTAATTAAAGAGAACCGAACCGGATAAGCCATACTTTGATTTATCATTATGAATCCAAATTCTTGTTGAAGTAGGGTAATAACTATTCCGAATAGTAATCCGATTACACTTCCCAAAAAACAAATTAAAAAACCTTGTAAGAGAAAAATTTTTCTCAAATCATTTAGAGGCAAGCCCAAATTATACAATGTTTTTAAATTGGCTTTCTTTTCAATTATAATCATGATAATAGCTCCAATCAAGGTAAATAAAGTAACTGCTATGACTAAAGTAAAAATGAGGTATAAAATTAAATTTTCGGTATTGAGCATTCTGTAAAGCGATTCATTGAGTTGAGATCGGTTTTTCAAAATTACATTTGAATCCAAAATTTGAATGATTTGATTTACCACTTCAATTTCATTTGCATCCGATTTCAGCTTTATTTCTAAACCCGAAATTTCATTGGTGTTGTAGTTTAATAATTCTTGAACGAGATCCAAATTGGCAAAAACGTATTTTTGATTCATTTCATCCGTGCTGAAGTAAAATCCAACGGGAATTAACCCAAGCTTGGTAAAGGCTTGATTGGGGGAATCAATAGTTCCTTTGCCCGGTTTAGGAACCAAAACCTCAAATTGATTGACTAAGTCAAACAATCCTAATGATAATTTTTGTCCAATACCAATTCCAATAACCGCTTGATCTGTTTCGGGTTCAAGCCACTGCCCTTGAAAAATGGTTTTTTCAATTTGATTTACTTTGTTAAATACAGAATCAACTCCTTTAATATGAGCAAGCTGGTCTTTTCCGTTAAAAGTAAATAAGGCTCTTTCTTCAATGATTTTACTGTAATATTCAATTCCGGGAACTTGGGCCAATTGCTTTTCTGTTTCAGGATTGATTGTTATTTTTTTTCCGGTTTTTACAAAAGCTTTTAAATCCGGGTCAAAGTCATTAGAGAACGAAAGGCTAAAATCTTTCAATCCACTAAAAACAGATAAAACGACAAACAAAGCCATAGTGCCGGCCACAATACCTATTCCGGATATCCAAGTAATACTATTTATGGCAGAGTTTTTACTGCCACTATACACATATCGTTTGGCTATAAAAAACGGAAATTTCACGCTAGGATTTTTTTCTTTTATCCAGAAGTTCGGGTCTT
>NZ_DAIOUN010000003.1:86707-202525 GCF_036759525.1 Flavobacterium sp.
AAAAACGGAAATTTCACGCTAGGATTTTTTTCTTTTATCCAGAAGTTCGGGTCTTGCTATTGGATTTTCTTCTCCGGAAAGAGCTTTGTCAATTTTTTCGATATATTCTAAAGAATCATCTATGTAAAAGGATAAGTTGGGCACTTTTCGGAGTTGAAGTTTTACACGTTGCGATAAATCATGTTTGATTAAAGGCGTATTTGATTTGATAGCCGTCAAAATTTCCGGACCTTTTTCGGGTGGGAAAATACTCAAGTACACTTTTGCAATAGATAAATCGGTGGTTACAGATACTTTTGAAACGGAAATAATCAAGTTGGTAATTCCGTTTTTACGCACTTCTCCTTGCAAAATATCAACCAAGTCATTTTGCAAAACGGTTCCTATTTTCTTTTGTCTATTTGTTTCCATGTTGCAAAAGTACAGTTTTTTGTGCGAATTTGAATTGTAAATGATTTGCAAACAACTATTTTATCGAATCTTTAGGATTGCGTTCGAAAATTTATAAATGGTAACTTCTTATCTTTGCACAAATATTTTTAGTTATGAAATTCAACACCAAAGTGATACATGGTAATCAACACCATGACCCAAGTACGGGTGCGGTAATGCCTCCGGTTTACAATACCTCAACTTTTGCTCAAAAAAGTCCGGGCGTTCCTATCAATCATTACGAATACAGTAGAGCTGCCAATCCAACTCGTCAAGCATTAGAAGATGCCTTGGCCAGTATTGAAAATGGCGTTCGTGGATTAGCTTTTGCTTCCGGTTTGGCAGCTACAGATTCTGTTTTAAAATTATTAAAACCCGGCGATGAAGTGATTGCCATGGATGATTTGTATGGAGGAACATACAGAATGTTTTCGCGCATTTATCAGGATTTTGGCATCAAATTCCATTTTGTGGATATGAATAATTTGGATAAATTCCAATCTTTAATCAATGCCAATACCAAATTGGTTTGGGTAGAAACACCTACTAATCCGTTAATGAAATTGGCAGATATTGCTGCAATTGCCAAAATTACCAACGAAAGAAAAATTTTATTTGCGGTTGATAACACGTTTGCTACACCGTATCTTCAAAAACCGTTAGATTTAGGAGCAGATATTGTGATGCATTCTGCAACCAAATATTTAGGAGGCCATTCGGATGTGATAGCCGGTGCTTTGGTTGTAAAAGATGCCGAATTAGGAGAAAAATTACATTTTGCTCAATTTGCAACGGGTGGAACATTAGGGCCACAAGATAGTTATATGGTGTTGAGAGGAATCAAAACCTTGCACTTAAGAGTGCAAAGACATTGCGAAAACGGAATGAAAGTAGCCGAGTTTTTGAGCAATCATCCGGAAGTGGAGAACGTGTTTTATCCCGGTTTGCCGGATCATCCGTTTCATGAAATTGCAAAAAAACAAATGATTGGCGGTTTTGGCGGAATGGTTTCGTTTACCTTTAAATCGGGTAAAAAAGCAGATGCTATTGCTTTCTTAGAAAAAGTAAAAGTGTTCACATTAGCCGAATCATTAGGTGGGGTCGAATCGTTGGCCAATCATCCGGCTTTGATGACACACGCATCGATTCCGGAGGAAAAACGTAAAGAAATTGGAATTTCAGACGATTTGGTTCGTTTGAGTGTAGGGGTAGAAGACATTGATGATTTACTAGCCGACATTGAGCAAGCTTTCAGGTAAAATAAAAAATCCCGTCACACTTTTTAGTTTGACGGGATTTTTTTTAGATGCGAATAAATATTAATCTAGGTAGTAAATATAGCCTACATTTAACCAAACCAACCAATCATTGGCTCTGTTTTCTTTATATACGTCCGGATTGGGATTTAAACCGTCAACCCAATTTGAAAAATAATACTGCCAACGCAAATCAATCATTAAATCTGAAAGGATTGTAAGTTTGTAACGGGTTCCAATACTGCTAACTACAGACCACACGGTTCCGCTTTCATTGGTAACACCGTCAATATATTTGGTGGGTGTAACCTCTAGCAAATCACCAAGTCCGGGTCCTAAAGTAGAATAAGCTGTAGGTTTGTAGTAACTAAATTGGCCTCCTAAACTTATAAAAGGAGCCCATGCTCCGGGTGTTCCTGAGAATTGTCTGATACTTAAAGGGAAATATTCTAATTGCATACCAAGGTTGGTAACAGCCGTACTTCCTCTCATTCCTCTGAGTTGATCTGCAATAACCGAAGTTCTATCAGGATCGACCCATTTGCCAAAATGTTTTAATTCTGTTTTATTGTATGACAATTCACTTCGTAACTTAAAATGATCATTAAAATAGGTAGGTGTTGCATAACAATCACAATCGGCTCTATAGGAAAAGTTCATATAGTGAATAAGACCTATTCCAAAACCGGTATTTCCGGCATTAGTTTGAATGTCCCCACGTACTCCATAATCTGATTGAAATGCCACAGGTCCAATAATGGCACCAATTTCATGTGAAAAACCAAATTGAGCTTGCAATGAACTGGTAAAACCGAAACATGTCAAAAAGATGAATGTTAGATATTTGGGCGTTTGCATAGTTGTAAAAATCAATTCGTGACAAATATATAAAAACATAATTCAGTTGTAAAATAAAATGAAAAAATTACTTATATATATACGAAAAAACTAAAAGTTTGTTTTAAAATGTTGAATTAATGTTGAATTTATCAAGATTTGATAGAAAAAAAATAAATCTACTGAGAATTTAAAAAAAATAATGCCCATATTTTAATAAAATGTATATTTGTCTCAACAAACGAAAACGTTTTCCTTAACGTTATTAAACTCATTATCATGACAGAAAGTATTCGCTCTTTTGTTGAAACAGTAGCAAAAAAAAATCCAAATGAGCCTGAATTTTTACAGGCTGTTAAGGAGGTTGCCGAAACGGTAATACCTTTCATAGAAAACAATAAAAAATACCAAAACCAAATGCTTTTAGAGCGTATGGTAGAACCCGAAAGAGTCATAATCTTTAGAGTTACATGGATTGACGATTCCGGAAAAACCCAAGTAAACAGAGGATACAGAATTCAAATGAACTCTGCAATCGGACCTTACAAAGGAGGGATTCGTTTTCATCCTTCGGTAAATTTGAGTATTTTAAAATTCTTGGCTTTTGAACAAACATTCAAAAACAGCTTAACCACATTGCCTATGGGTGGTGGAAAAGGTGGTTCAGATTTTGATCCTAAAGGGAAGTCGGATGTAGAAATCATGCGTTTTTGCCAAAGTTTTATGACCGAATTAGCCAAACACATTGGTGCCGATACCGATGTGCCTGCAGGAGATATTGGTGTAGGCGGAAGAGAAGTAGGTTATATGTTTGGTCAATACAAAAGATTAAGAAACGAATTTACCGGAGTTTTAACCGGAAAAGGAATTTCTTTTGGAGGTTCTTTAATTCGTCCGGAAGCCACCGGTTATGGAAATGTATATTTCGCACAAAGTATGTTGCATACCAAAGGTGAAAGTTTTAACGGTAAAGTGGTAACCATCTCAGGATCTGGTAATGTTGCTCAATATGCAGCTGAAAAAGCAACTGAATTAGGAGGAAAAGTTGTTACTTTGTCAGATTCGTCAGGATATATTTATGATGCTGATGGTATTGATGCCGAAAAATTGGCTCATGTGATGCACATCAAAAATGAATTAAGAGCCAGAATCAGTGAGTACACCAAAAAATATCCAAATGCAAAATTTGTTGAGGGCAAACGTCCTTGGGAAGTAAAATGTGATATTGCCTTACCATGTGCAACTCAAAATGAGTTGAATGAAGAGGAAGCAAAAGCATTAGTGGCTAATGGTTGTATTTGTGTTTCTGAAGGAGCTAATATGCCTTCAACACCGGAAGCAATTGAAGTATTTACCAAAGCCAAAATTTTATTTGCACCAGGAAAGGCTTCAAATGCCGGAGGGGTAGCAACATCGGGTCTGGAAATGTCTCAAAACTCTCTGCGTTTAAGCTGGACTTCAGAGGAAGTAGATCAAAGATTAAAAGCTATTATGGCAAACATCCATGAATCTTGTGTGAAATTTGGTTCAGATGGTACCGGATATGTAGATTATGTTAAAGGAGCTAATATTGCCGGATTTGTTAAGGTAGCCGATGCTATGTTAGGACAAGGTGTAGTTTAATTAGTTACTTGCAATATAAAAGCTGTCTCCATTGAGGCAGCTTTTTTTTTAATATTACATATGAAACTTAGGGTAAAAACGTTTTAGTTATATTTGTACGACTTTTAACAAAGAGCATGAGATTATATTTCCAATTTTTTATTCTTCTCCTTGGATTTCATTTGGCAAATGGACAAAATTTTCTTTGGAAAGGTTATTTTTCATATAATGAGGTTCGTGATTTAAGCGAAGCCAATACTAGACTTTATGCTGCTTGTGAAACTGCCTTTTTTTCTAAAAATACGGTTACAAATGAACTAAAAACGGTAAATACCGTAGATGGATTATCCGGTCAAACTATTTCTGCAATTTACCATAGTAAAAATCTGAATCGAACTTTTTTAGGTCATGAGAACGGACTAGTTATCATGATTAATGAAATTACGGGCGAGTTTAGACTTCTGGTTGGTATTCGAGATCAAGGAGGCGGAATTCCGCCCAATAAAAAGAGAGTCAACCATTTTTATGAGTTCAATTCAAAATTGTATATTTCATGTGATTTTGGATTGGTAGAATTTAAGCTTACCGATTTTACTTTTGGAGATACTTTTTACATTAGTCCAACAGGTGCCCAAACAGAAGTACTGGAAACCACAGTTTTAAATAATGAAATTTATGCTGTAACGCGTAGTCAAGGTATTCGAAAGGCCGATTTATCCAACCCTAATTTGATTAATTTTTTAGCTTGGCAAACCTTTGATTCCGGATTTTGGTCTGGGATTGTAACTTTTAACAATGCTTTGGTTGCAATCAATACAGATACTAGAGTTTACAGGTTTAACGGGAGTAATCCCATACCAATTTTAAATTTATCGGGTCAAGGTAAAGATATTCGAAGTGTAGATTCATCGCTTATTGTGACTACAGAAAATACCGTTCAAATTTTGAATGAAACTTTTGCCTTAACTCAAACTTTTTCCAATAGTAGTTTCTCTGGATTAAGTTCAAAATTTTCATGTGCTACCCAAATTCAAAATACGTTATACATTGGCACGACCAATGATGGAGTGATTGAAGTTAACCTCTTAAATACCGGTAGTTTTTCAATTTTATTGCCTCAAGGCCCTTCCAGAAACAGTATTTTTTCTATTACCGTAACCCCTTCGGGAACATTGTGGGCCGCCTATGGAGATTACAGTCAGTTCAACAATCCGTATCCTTTAGATGAATATGGTTTGAGTAAACTTACGCAAGATACTTGGTTGAATATTCCGTATTCCGATTTATTAGGTGCCAAGTCTATTGTGCGAATTACGACAAACCCATCCAATGAAAACATAGTATATGCCAGTTCTTATTTTTCGGGATTACTCAAACTCGAAAATGATGTAGCAACTCAATTGTATACCAATTCAAATAGCGGGTTGGAAACTTTGGTCCTCCCTAGTGATCCAACATATGGTCCCGATATCCGAATTGAGCAATCTGTATTTGACAGATCGGGAAATTTATGGATGTCTAATGGATTAATTGCCAATATGATTAAGGTTTTAAGGGCTAATGGTCAGTGGCAGTCTTTTAGTTTAAGTTCGGTATTGAGCGGACTTACAAGTAACGGGCGAATGGTAATTGATAAGAACGGTACCAAATGGTTGTGTACTTTGGATGAAGGACTTATTGGCTTTAACGAAAATTTGAATAATAAAATTATCAAAATAACAGAAGGTTCAAACGATGGAAATTTACCTTCTCCTACAGTTCGTGCCGCCCAAATAGACAACAGGAATCAGCTTTGGATTGGTACACAAAAAGGATTGCGTGTTTTACCTACGGTTGATCGTTTTTTAAGTCAAGATGAATTAACCACCAATTCCATCATTATTGTAGAAGATGGTTTACCTCAAGAATTATTGTTTGAACAATATATTACAGATATTGCAATTGATGGGGCCAATAATAAGTGGATAGGAACAGCAGATGCAGGAGTTTTTCAATTGTCTCCAAATGGTCAGCAAACACTGCAACGCTTTACCATTTCAAATTCGCCTCTTCCCAGTAATACAATTAATGATATAGAAATTAACGGATCTACCGGTGAAGTTTATATTGCTACAGCCAAAGGTATGGTTTCTTTTAAAGGCTCTTCAACGGCACCAAGTAATAGTTTAAAAGATGTTTTTGTTTACCCTAATCCCGTTAGGCCAGGTTTTGATGGAACCGTAAAGATTTCCGGTTTAACCAACAGAGCCAATGTAAAAATAACAGATATTGAAGGAAATTTGGTTTTTGAAAAAATTGCAGAGGGAGGAACTGTTGAATGGGATACCAAAGCTTTTGGAAAATATAAAGTAGCTTCAGGAGTTTATATGATTTTTATAGCTTCTGACGACGCAACAGACACAACCGTTAAAAAAGTGATGATAATTCGCGGAAATTAAATCCTTTAGGGTTTTTCAACTGACTATCCTATTTTGAAAGAACTTCTTAACGCCCAAAAAAGAAATTTAATTTTCAAATCAGAAGAATAAGAACATTCAAATAAAAAAAGAGCAATACGAAAGTATTGCTCTTTTTGCTCCCCCTCTTGGGCTCGAACCAAGGACCCTCTGATTAACAGTCAGATGCTCTAACCAACTGAGCTAAGGAGGAAGGTGTATAACCTTTTTTGCGAGTGCAAATATAAAGCGAAAATTGATTTATCCAAATAAAAATCGCAAAAAAATGCACATTTTTTTCTTTATTTTCCGGTAATCAAATGCCAAATATCATTACCAAATACTAAAGCCATCAAAGTCAATAAGATAACTACGCCTATAGTTTGAGCAACTTCCAACGTTTTTTCAGTAGGTTTTTTACGCGTAATCATTTCTATTAAGATAAAAACGGCATGTCCTCCGTCTAATCCCGGAATAGGTAAAACATTTAAAAATGCTAACCATACCGAAAACATGGCAGTAAAAGACCAAAAGAAAGTCCAATCCCACTCAGGTTTAAAAATTTTGAACATTCTCAAAGGACCACTAACTTGTTTGTAAGCTTCCGTTTTGGTGTTAAAAATAATTTTAAATTGTTTGATTTGATTGGTTAAAATAGAAATGGTTTTAGAAAAACCGGCCGGAATGGCTTCTCCAACGGATAGCTCTTTAGAAACAGCTGCGTTTTCAACAATGGTTGCCTTGGGTAAAAAACCTAGTTTGCCTTCTTTGGTGGTTTTAGCTTTTAAAACTATATTTTCCTGTTTACGTAAAACATTCAGCGAAATACTGTCGTTTTTGTGTAAGCTTAATTCTGTTGAAAATTCATCAAAAAATCGAGTGGTTTTTCCATTAATGCCAATAATTTGGTCTCCTTTTATTAACCCCGAAACAAATGCCGGTGAGTTACCTACCACAGTGTCTACAATTACTTCATCACGAACGCCTAAAAAGTTTTTTCCGGCACGTTTGATTACATTTCTTTTGCCTTCATCTGTCAAATCAAAGGTCAATTCTTGCCCATCTCTCTCAATGGTAATATTATCTCCAAATAAAATTTCAAGCGGCAGTTGTTCAAATTTGGCTTGAGCAACTCCATCAACTTTTAATATTTTATCTCCGTTTTGTAATCCCAAAATTCTGCCTACAGAATCAACTGAAATACCATGTGTAATTTTAGAATTATCAATAAAGTTATCTCCATGATTGATAAGCAATAAGCTGTAAATAATCCAAGCTAGAAAAAAGTTAACAATAACTCCACCCATAATAATAATCAATCGTTGCCAGGCCGGTTTACTTCTATATTCCCACGGTTGAGGCTCTTGTTTCAATTGCTCTTTATCCATGCTTTCATCAATCATCCCGGCAATTTTAACATATCCTCCCATTGGAAGCCAACCAATTCCATATTCGGTTTCGCCTATTTTTTTCTTTACTAAAGAAAACCAAGGATTGAAAAACAAATAAAACTTTTCAATTTTTGTTTTGAAAAATTTAGCAGGCAAAAAATGCCCTAATTCGTGTAAGATTACTAAAAAGGATAAGCAGAGAATTAACTGAGCTATTTGAATTAATGTTTCCATTGATGTGTTTTAAAGTCAAAATCGTGCACAAAAGTAAGGTTTTCACTTTACAATTGAATTGATTTTGAAAAAGCGGGTTATTTTTTTATCAATTTTTTATGAAATGTTCCTTCTGTGGTATGCAGAATCACGAAATATACTCCGTTGGAAAGATTTTCCAATGAATGAGTGAGATTAGTACTTCTTAAAATAATTTGTCCTAAAGCATTGTGTAACTCTATGTAGTTTACATGAAGACTGTTTGGGATTTCAATAGAAAATTCATTAGAAGTAGGGTTTGGGTGAAGTACAATAGAGGCGTTTAGGTTCCATTTGTCAGTACTCAAAATAGCGGTATTATTTCGGGAAATAATATGTTTTTTCGGGTCAAACATCACTTGGCTAACTTCAAACGGTGCGTTTACCAAAAATTGTTGTCCGTTTGAAGTGTGTTCTAACACAACATCCCATACATTTCCGTTGGCATCAGAGAGACGAACTTCAATGGGCATTTCAAAAAAGGAAACACTTGAGTGAGATTGGGTTTGCGAAGCTGTAATCATTACCTGATTGTTACCAATATTTGAGGCTGTAATCGTATAGGATGGGTAACCTTGATTGAATAACCAATCATTGAAAAACTCATCTAAATTCATACCGGATACATTTTCAAGATGAAATTTCAATTGGGACGTACGAGCGTAATTGTAAGCTAAATTAGGATCTGAAAGATAATTTTTTAAAGCCTGATAAAAAAGAGCATCTCCTAGTTTCCAACGCAACATGTGAACCACCATAGCTCCCTTGTTGTAACTCAACCGGCTACTAAAAATCCGATTCACATTTGTCGCTTCTGCATCTGTTAAGTATACCGCTCCGGTAGCAAATGAGGTAATATTGGTAATCAAACTGTTTTTCCAAGACACAAAGTTTTCCGGCCCATCCAAGTGTTCAACTACCAAGCCAGAGAGGTAGGTAGCAAATCCTTCGTTAAGCCAAATATCTTTCCAGGTCCCACACGTAATTTTATTTCCAAACCATTGATGAGCCAATTCATGAGCAATTAAATTTCTGCCAAAACTACCCATAAATGATACGGTAGTGTGTTCCATACCACCTCCCCAGCCAAATTGGGCATGACCATATTTTTCATTTGCAAATGGGTAGGTTTCAAATAAATCTTCAAAAAGATTCATGATAGGAAGCGTTACGGCTAAACTGTTTTGGGCCGAATTCAAATTTTCGGGATAAATGTAATTAACTATCGGAAATTCGTTTGGAGCTGTTCCGGCTTGTTGGGTAAAAATGGAATAATTGGTCACGGCAATAGCAACCAAATATGCGGGAATAGGATAATTGTGACTAAAATGAGTGGTACTTGTTCCGTTTCCGTTGTCTATTCTACTCAATTGTACCCCATTGGAAACACTAGTATACTGTGAAGGTGCTGTAATTAATACTTCCAAATTTTCTATTTTATCATTCAAATCTTGTTTACAAGGCCACCAATCGCGTGCTCCAAAGGGTTCAGAAAGGGTCCATATAACAGGAACTCCGCTATGCGAACTTTGTGTAAAACCTTGTTCTGCGGTATCTGGAGCTCCGGCATAACTAATGGCTACCTGTGCGGTTTGTCCGGCTAAAAGTGTTTCGGGTAATGTAATAATCAATTCTTTACTTGCTACATCATGAACAAATGTCAAAGAATTTTCATTTTGCATCACAGAACCCACAATGATTCTGTTATTGTAGTACGGATTTGCAGGGTTGGTAATGCTGCTCAAATCAAAAACTACAGTATTCATATCGGTTAAAGCCCTAAAAGTTGATGATACGGTTCCGCTTATAAAATAAACTGCAGGGTCAAGCGTGAGTTCCAATCGTTGAGCTAGTAAATCGTAGTTGGCAGTATTGGGATTGGCTTGAAAACTCATCAATTGAGAAGCCGATTTCATTTCAGATTCTGCAATAGCTGCCGTCTCGTTTTCTTGATTTTGAGAAAAACATAGTTGAGTTAGTACCAGAAAGCTAAGTAATAATGGTTTCATGAATAGGTGTTTGAATTTCAAAGGTATAAAAAATACTGGTTTTTAAAAGTTTATAGAATTTATAGTACTATATTTTTGATTTCGATTTTTATCTGGAGCTCCAAGGCATTACCAAAACAAATTCATACATTTGCCACTGAAAAATTTGCAAATTATGTTACAAATAGCAGTTATTCGAGAGAATAGAGATAAAGTTATCAAAGCATTGGCCAAACGCAATATTGAGGCTCAAAATTTGGTAGATACCGTATTGCAGTTGGATGAAAAACGAAGAGCTACTCAAGTGGAGTTGGACACAGTCTTAGCAGAATCCAACAAATTATCCAAAGAGATTGGCGAAATGATGAAGGCTGGCGAAAAAGCGAAAGCTGAAATTGTCAAACAAAAAACAGCTTTGTTAAAAGAAAAAAGTAAAGAATTATCAGATTTATTAGATGCTGTAACGCTTTCTCTTAGCGAAGAGTTGTATAAAATACCCAATACACCGGCAGATATTGTTCCCGAAGGAAAAACTCCCGAAGATAATCTTACGGTACATCAAGAAGGCGAAATTCCGGTTTTACACGACGGAGCTATGCCTCATTGGGATTTGGTAAAAAAATACGATATAATCGATTTCGAATTAGGGGTTAAAATTACAGGAGCCGGATTTCCGGTTTACAAAGGAAAAGGAGCCAAATTACAACGGGCTTTAATTTCGTACTTCTTGGATAAAAATACAGAAGCGGGATATCAAGAGTTTCAAGTGCCACATTTGGTTAATGAAGCTTCCGGATTTGGTACAGGTCAGTTACCTGATAAAGAAGGCCAAATGTACCATGTTGGTGTAGACGATTTGTATTTAATACCAACCGCCGAAGTACCGGTAACCAATTTGTTTAGAGATGTCATTTTGAATGAAAATGAACTACCTATAAAATGTACCGGGTATACACCCTGTTTTAGAAGAGAAGCCGGTTCATACGGGGCTCATGTACGAGGATTGAACCGTTTGCATCAATTTGATAAAGTAGAAATCGTGCGAATAGAACATCCCGATCATTCGTATGCGGCTCTAGACGGTATGGTAGAACATGTAAAAACGTTATTGCAAGAACTGAAATTACCCTACCGAATTTTGCGTTTGTGTGGAGGAGACATGGGCTTCACTTCTTCATTAACCTACGATTTTGAGGTGTTTTCTACAGCTCAAGACCGTTGGTTGGAAATAAGTTCGGTTTCCAATTTTGAAACGTTCCAAGCCAATAGGTTGAAATTACGATTTAAAGACAAAGAGGGGAAAAATCAATTGGTTCATACTTTAAACGGAAGTTCTTTGGCTTTGCCCAGAGTAATGGCCGGAATTTTAGAAAATTACCAAACTCCCGAAGGAATTGTGATACCGGAAGTTTTAAGACCTTATACCGGTTTTGATATTATAAACTAAATATAAAGTTAATCTTTTCTATCTATGTACTAAATTGGCCAAAAAAAAGCTATTTTAGTACATTGATTTTTATAGGCTATGCGGTTAATTGGGCAAGTTGTATTTTTATTTTTTTCGGTATTCGCTTTTTCTCAAAATGAGCAATTAGCTCAAAATTATTATGAAAAAGGCGAGTTTGAAAAAGCTGTACTCAGTTATGAAGAATTGATATCCAAACAACCCGGGAACAGTATTTATTATTCCCGATTAATTGATTGTTACCAGCAATTATCGCAATTTGAAAAAGCAGATAAAATTATCAACGAGCGAATCAAAACCACCCACATGGCCCATTGGTTTGTAGAATTAGGATATAATTTTCAACTCCAAAAGAAGTCAGAAAAAGCCACACAAAATTACCAATTGGCCATCCAAAAAATTCAAGAAAATATTTCCAATGTTTATGGTGTTGCAAATGCTTTTGAACGAAAAGTTCTGTTGGATTATGCCTTACAATCCTATGAGTTGGCCATTTCATTAGACCCGAAATACCGTTTTAACTATCAAATGGCATTAATCTACGGGCAACTAGGGAAACCCGAGATGATGATTGAAAAGTTTTTAGAAGAAATGTATCTGAATCCTCAAAATTCGGTTATGGTTCAAAACCAACTTACTCGATTTATGAACGATGATGTCGATACGAATTTTAATTCGCTTCTTAGAAAAAGTTTGTTGCTGAAAGTTCAAAAAAATCAGGATTTGTTTTGGAATCAAGTTTTAAGTTGGTTTTTTGTTCAACAAAAAGAGTATGGAAAAGCGTTCGTTCAAGAAAAAGCTATTTTTAAAAGAGATCCCGATACTTTTTCCAATATTGTGAACTTGGCTCAATTGGCAATAGATGATGGTGAAGACGAAACCGCACAAGAAATCCTAACTTTTGTTTTGGAAAATACCCAAGATTTGGACTTACAAATTTTTGCACACCATTATTTGATTCAACTTAAAATTGAAAAAGCAATTCCGGCTTCTTATCCTAAAATTGAACAGGAATTCGACTTGCTTCTAAAACAGTATGGCATTAGCCCCTATACTTTGAGTTTGCAAAAAACCCAAGCCGAATTTTATGCATTTACTTTGGGTGATTCGGAAAAGGGAAAACAAATTTTAAACCAAGCAATGTCGTTGCCACTCAATAAATTTCAAATGAATGAAGCCAAAATGGAATTGGCCGAAATTTTATTGTATGAAGAAAAATTTAACCAAGCCTTACTCTACTTTTCTCAGATAGAAGAGGAAATGAAAAACGATGCGTTAGGTCATCAAGCCAGTTTGAAAGCAGCACAAACCAGTTATTTTAAAGCCGATTTTGAATGGGCTTTAATTCAACTCAAAGTTTTAAAATCAGCCTCCACACAACTCATAGCAAATGACGCTCTGGAGTTGTTTTTATTGGTTAATGACAATACCGTAGCCGATTCAACTCAAACGGCATTAAAGAAATTTTCCAAAGGTGATTTTCTGCTTTACAAAAACAAAAACAGAGAGGCATTGGCTATTTTTCAACAAATTTTAAAAGAACACAAAGGAGAAGAAATTGAAGACGAAACTTTACTTAGGTTGGGACAAACTTTCGAAAAATTGAAAGATTATAACCTTGCTCTCAATCACTATCAACTCCTAATAGACAATCATCCGGAAAGTATTTACAGAGACGAAGCCTTGTTTTTTTCTGCAGAAATTTATACTAAATTTTTAAATCAACCCGAAAAAGCCAAACCTCTATATGAAGCGGTCCTTTTTAATCATCAAGATAGTATTCATTTTGTTGAGGCTCGTAAAAAATTCCGACAACTACGCGGGGATTCAAACCTTTAATTTATTTAAAATCAGCCTATGATTGTTTATAACGTAACCTTAAATATAGACCTAAGTATTCACGACCAATGGATGAGATGGATGCAAACCAAACACATTAATGATGTTTTGGCAACCGGAAAATTTTCTTCAGCTCGCATGATTAAAGTACTTATCGAAGAAGAAGGAAGTGTTACCTATTCGGTTCAGTATACTACAGACAGTAAAGAAAAGTTGGAAAAATATTATACAGATGACGCACCTCGTTTAAGACAAGAAGGACTCTCTATGTTTGGAGATAAAATGTTGGCTTTTAGGACAGAACTTCAGGTTATTAGTGAACATTTTCCGGAATCTGCACTCCAATAATACTGAGATTCTCAGTACAACCCCATAATTCAAAACAAAATGGAAAAAGTAAGAGCCAAAAAACATCTGGGACAACATTTTTTGAACGATGAAACCATAGCCCAAAAAATTGCAGATGCCCTTACCTTAAATGGCTACCAAAAAGTACTCGAAATTGGACCGGGTATGGGAGTGCTCACCAAGTATCTTTTAGAAAAGCCCATTGAAACATTTGTCATAGAAATAGATACCGAATCGGTAGCTTATTTGCATAAACATTATCCCAAGTTGGATGGAAAAATCATTTCAAAAGATTTTTTAAAATACCCTATGACAGAGGCCATGGGAACAGAACCTTATGCTATTATCGGAAATTTTCCCTACAACATATCGTCTCAAATTGTTTTTAAAACGTTGGAATTGCGAGATCAAATACCCGAATTTTCCGGCATGTTTCAAAAAGAAGTGGCCGAACGCATTTGTGAGAAAAAAGGGAGCAAAACCTATGGCATTTTATCAGTATTAACCCAAGCTTTTTACGAAGCCGAATACCTTTTTACGGTTTCTGAAGAGGTGTTTACTCCACCGCCCAAAGTGAAATCGGGCGTCTTGCGATTGATTCGAAAAGAGAAATATCATTTGCCATGCGATGAAAAATTGTTTTTTACAGTAGTAAAAACAGCCTTCAACCAGCGAAGAAAAACACTTCGTAACAGTTTAAAAACATACCAATTGTCCGATATTTTAAAAGAAGATAGTATCTTTGACCTCAGGCCGGAACAACTTTCGGTAGAACAGTTTATTGAACTCACTCAAAAAATAGCAGCCGATGGAGTTTAAAATCAGCAGAGAATTTCTCACTCAAATTGAACAATTAATTAAAGAAAACAAGGAGCAGGAATTAAACGACTTGCTTCATGAAATTCATTATGCTGATATAGCCGAAATCATGGAAGAACTCGATGAGTTTGAGGCTATTTATATTTTTAACAGTTTAGATTCCGAAAAAACTTCCGAGATTCTATTAGAATTAGACGAAGAAGTTCGCGAAAAAATTCTTCGTAAACTTACGCCAAAAGAAATTGCCGAAGAGCTAGACGAACTTTCAACCGATGATGCAGCCGACATTATTGCCGAACTTCCCCAAGAAAAGAAAGAACAAGTAATCTCTGAATTGGAAGACGTTGAACACGCCAAAGACATTGTAGATTTGTTGCGTTATGACGAAGACTCAGCCGGAGGTTTGATGGGAAAAGAGTTGGTAAAAGTCAATGAAAATTGGAACGTACTCACCTGTGTGAAAGAAATGCGAATTCAAGCCGAAAACGTTTCCCGAGTACATTCTATTTATGTAGTAGATGACGAAAATCGTCTCAAAGGACGCTTGTCTCTCAAAGATTTATTAACGACTTCTACGAAAACGCCAATTAGCCAAGTATACATTCCCAAAGTTGATTATGTAAAAGTAGATACCAAAGATGTAGAAGTGGCTCGAATCATGCAAAAATACGACTTAGAAGCCATCCCGGTTGTGGATGAATTAGGCCGTTTAGTTGGCAGAATTACCATTGACGATATCATCGATGTAATAAAAGAAGAAGCCGATAAAGATTACCAATTAGCCGCCGGTATCTCGCAAGATGTGGAAGCCGATGATACGATTATCGAACTTACCAAAGCTCGATTACCTTGGTTGGTTTTGGCTCTATTGGGAGGATTTATTGCGGTAAAAGTATCCGGACAATTTGAAGGAGCTATGGATGAATTTGGGGTTTTATTCTTTTTCACACCACTCATAGCAGCAATGGCTGGGAATGTTGGTGTGCAATCTTCGGCTATTATTGTGCAAGGTTTGGCCAATAATACATTGAGTGGAACCATTTGGCAACGATTATTTAAAGAAGTAAAATTAAGCTTGTTTAACGGGTTAATTTTAGCGGTTATATTACTATTAGGAAGTCATTTTCTTTTGGGAGTAGAATATATAATTGGAATAACCGTGGCTACCGCTTTAATTTCGGTTATCATTATTGCCTCATTAATAGGAACTTTTGTACCTATTACCCTAAACAAATACGGCATCGATCCCGCACTGGCAACCGGTCCGTTTATAACAACCAGTAACGATATTTTCGGGATTTTAATTTATTTCTCTATTGCCAAACTTATTTTAGGATTCTAAAATTACGGCCATTATATAAAAAAATGTTTATTTTTAGGGTGCCAATGCCCATTGTCTGCAACACTCTTTTTGGGTCAGGCTGTTTTTTGTAAAGCCAAAATTCCGATAGCTATCTGGACTTCTTGGTCACTTTTTTTGAGTAACAAAAACAAAGCCCGCCTTTCAAAAAGATTTTCGCTACCATCAAGGGTACAACTCGTAAAATCATAAGCCATGAACATTCACATTATCGGAGGAGGAAATTTAGGTGTAGCAATCGCTCTAGGTTTAACTCAATTTACAAAAGGTAATCAAATCACAGTTACCCGAAGAAATTTGGCCCCAATTCAATATCTTACTCAACTTGGAGTTACGGTTTCAACTCATAATATTGAAAATATAGAAAAGGCAGATGTTATCATTCTTACTGTAAAACCGTATCAAATTGATACGGTTTTAAACGAAATTTTACCTCATATTTCCAATAAAATCATAGCCTCGGCAGTTAGTGGTGTTTCGTTAGAGGCTTTGCAACAAAAAACAAAAGGAGCACTCCCCATCGTTCGGATTATGCCCAACATTGCGGCACAATTTGGCGAAAGTGCTACATGTATTTCGTTTTCAGATTCTAATAAAGAAGCTGGTGAACAAATGGTAACTCTCTTTAATTACTTAGGTACAGCGGTTGTCATAGAAGAAAAACTCATGGATGCCGCTACCGTTCTTGGTGCGTGTGGTACCGCGTATGCCTTACGTTACATACGTGCTTCTATGCAAGCCGGAATCGAAATAGGATTTGATGCTCATACCGCTTTAGCCATTGCATCGCAAACCGCTAAAGGTGCAGCTAAAATGGCTTTGGAAGAAAAAATTCACCCCGAGCAATTGATAGACAGAGTAACCACCCCGCAAGGGTGTACCATTGTTGGTCTTAATGAAATGGAGCATCAAGGATTTAGTTCGGCATTGATACGGGGTATAAAAACGTCGTTGAATAAAATAAGAGAGTAATTTAATAGTTAAAAATTGAACACAAACAAAATAAAAATCCTTCATCTTGATTCCAATCATCCACTTTTATGGGAACAATTGGAAGCGTTAGGTTTTGAAAACCATCAAGATTTTACATCGTCCAAAGAAGAAGTAGAAGCTCAAATTCACGAGTATCAAGGCATCGTCATTCGCAGTCGATTTAAAATTGACAAAACATTTTTAGACAAAGCAACCCACTTACAATTTATTGCAAGAGTTGGAGCTGGGTTGGAAAGCATCGATTGTGAGTATGCAGCTTCAAAAAATGTTCACTTGATTGCGGCTCCCGAAGGAAACCGAAATGCCGTGGGCGAACACGCTCTTGGCATGTTGCTTTCGCTCATGAATAAATTAAACCAAGCCAATCAATCGGTAAAAAAGGGCAATTGGATTCGCGAAGGACATCGCGGTTATGAATTAGAAGGAAAAACTGTAGGCATAATCGGTTATGGTAACATGGGAAAATCATTCGCCAAAAAATTACGCGGATTTGATGTTGAGGTAGTGTGCTATGACATTCTTCCTAATGTAGGAGACCAAAATGCAAAACAGGTTTCCTTAGAAGAATTGCAACAAAAAGCCGATGTGCTTTCGCTTCACACACCTTGGACACCCGAAACCGATAAAATGGTAAATGAGCCATTCATCAATGCGTTTGTCAAACCATTTTGGTTTATCAATACCGCCAGAGGGAAATCGGTTGTAACTTCCGATTTAGTTAAGGGGTTACAAAACGGAAAAATTCTCGGTGCAGGGTTAGATGTTTTGGAATATGAAAAGCTATCTTTTGAAAAATTATTTGAAGGCGAAAAGCCGGAAGCTTTTACCTATTTGTTATCTGCCGATAACGTTTTGCTTTCCCCGCACATTGCCGGTTGGACGTATGAAAGTCATGAAAAATTGGCTCAAGTAATCGTAGATAAAATTAAAGCTATCTATTTTTCATTTCCCGAAAAAGAAGAATTTAAAAGAGTTACCGGAATTGGAGGTTTTTTCTTTAAATCTAAAGATTCCCAAAAATTAGTAGAATGGTACGGTAAGTATTTAGGTTTAAAAACCGACTCATACGGTTCTACTTTTTGGTGGAAAGACAATGAAGGTAAGGATTGTTCTACCCAATGGTCCCCTTTTGGAGAAGAAACAACTTATTTTGCCCCATCCGAAAAACCTTTTATGCAAAATTTCAGAGTTTATAATTTAGAAATTCTTTTAGAAAAATTAAAGGAGGAAGGTGTAACAATTATAGGGGACATGCAGACATATGATTACGGTAAATTTGGATGGATTTTAGACCCGGAAGGAAATAAGATTGAACTTTGGGAGCCTATTGACCGTGCTTTTTTATAATTTTTTTTACTTTTATAGCATCTAACCAAACTTTATAACATAAATATGGAAACATCAAGACCCAGAGAAGATTGGAATAATCCACAACCCCAAAACGGACCGGTTTACAGAGATAACAAGAAAATTGCTGCCGGCGTTACGGCACTTTTGTTGGGAGGATTAGGCGTGCATAAGTTTATTTTAGGATACAACAATGAAGGAATTATTATGCTATTAGTATCTATTGCGGGTATTGCCTTGTCGTGTTTTGTTTTTCCTATTTTTGGAACTATTGCTATTGGAATTATTAGCTTTATCGAAGGTATTATATATTTGACTAAGTCAGATGAAGACTTTTACCAAACGTATCAAGTCAATAAACGACCATGGTTTTAAAAAAAAGTCCCTTTTGGGGACTTTTTTGTTTAATTTTTCTCTTTTTTCTCCAGTTCCGCTTGGAATTCTTCCATAACCGGCTTTACTGTACTTTCAGGTAAATCAGCTATCCGAATGTACATCAATCCATCAACGGCATTATTGAAAAGTGGGTCAACATTAAAAGCGACCACTCGAGCATTTTGTTTGATGTATTTTTTGATTAAGACCGGTAATCTCAAATTTCCGGGTTCTACTTCATCAATAATTTTATCAAATTTATTCAAATCGGCTTCGGTTTCATTGAAAACAAAATCTTTGTCGGCATCTTTTAATTTTACCTTGTATTCTTTTTTGGGATGAATGTATTGAGCCACATAAGGATCATAATAGTGAGACTTCATAAATTCAATCATTAGCGATTTTGAAAAATCAGAAAACTGATTGCTAATGCTTACCCCACCAATCAGGTATTTGTGTTCCGGATAACGCAAAGTGGTATGCACAATTCCTTTCCATAACAAAAATAAAGGCATTGGTTTTTGTTGGTATTCTTTAATAATGAAGGCCCTACCCATTTCTATAGATTTACTCATCATGTCATAAAGTTCCGGTTCAAATCGGAACAAATCGTGCAAATAAAAGCCGTCAATGCCGTGTTGTGCATAAATTTGAGAGCCCAATCCCATTCGATAGGCACCGGCTATTAGTTGAGCATCATCGTCCCACAAAAACATATGGTGGTAGTATTTGTCGTATTGGTCCAAATCTAAAGATTCATTTGTTCCTTCGCCAACTTCTCTAAAAGTTATTTCTCGTAATCTACCTATTTCGTGTAATATGTTAGGTATTTTATCCGCAGTAATTAAATAAACTTCGTAGTTTTTGCTTTGTAATAATCGGCAATCACTTTCTTTTAGTATTGCCATTTCTTCTAAAATTTTGTCGTGATTGGCCGGTTTGGCAATCTCTTTTGGACTTTTTTGAATTTTTAAATTGGGAGTGGCTAAAAGTCTGTTTCCTTTTTCAAAAGCATTGGCCAGCATGTAGGTTTTTTTTCGAAGAAATTCAGAATAACTCTCTAATGTTTCGTATTCGTTTTGTTCTGAAACCGAAATGGGCTTGCCTATTCTAACTTTGATGACTCTCTTTTTTTGAGTTAATAATTCAGAAGGTAATTTGGCTGTTCTGAGCGTATCGTTCAACCGCGATAAAAAGTAAAATAAACGGCTGTTTTTAGCGTGAAAATAAATAGGAACAACGGGAACTTGTGCTTTGCGAATGACTTTTATGGCTCCTTCTTCCCAGGGTTTATCTACTACCAAAACTCCGTCTTTATAGGTAGAAACTTCTCCTGCAGGAAACATCCCCAAAGGTTTACCGTCACTCAAATGCCTCAATGTCTCTTTAATTCCAATAACACTTGATTTGGCATCTTTGTGGTTTTCAAAAGGATTAACCGGCATGATATACGGTTTCATCGGCTCAATACGATGAAGTAAAAAGTTGGCTATGATTTTAAAATTAGGCTCGCGTTCCAACATTAATTTTAAAAGTAAAATACCGTCTATTCCACCCAAAGGGTGATTGGAAACCGTAATATAAGGGCCCTCCTTAGGGAGTCTTTTTAAATCTTCTTCCGGTATTTCAAATTTGATTTCAAATTCGTCTAAAATGGCGTTCAAAAAAGGAACATCAGACAAGTGTTTGTTTCGGTTGTAAATAGCATTTAAGGTAGATATTTTAAGGACTTTCATAAGAATCCATCCTATAAATGTTCCAATAAATCCGTATCGATCTACATTAATTGCTTTGGCAACTTCTTTGGCAGTTACTAACCCCATTTTTGAAATTTTAGTTAAATAATGAGCAAGAAACAAATATAGTAATTCTAATTGAAACCCAATTCGAAAAAAAAGAAACAAAATAGGCTTTGTTAAACATTTATTATAATTCTAAACTGCTTTCTATTACTGCATTCTTTTATGTATTTTTGACAACATAAATCAGAATTATGCGAATTATTTCTTATAATGTAAACGGTATACGAGCCGCAATTACGAAAGGATTTTTAGAT
The DNA here is from genome assembly GCF_036759525.1 of Flavobacterium sp. Classification (GTDB taxonomy): domain Bacteria; phylum Bacteroidota; class Bacteroidia; order Flavobacteriales; family Flavobacteriaceae; genus Flavobacterium. Next base: position 107,503 of record NZ_DAIOUN010000003.1, read on the forward strand.
TGGTTGCAACACGCAAATCCGGATATAATTTGTCTTCAAGAAATTAAAGCTACAGAAGATCAAATCCCTACAACGGATATTTCGGCTGCAGGTTATCCGTATCAGTATTACTTTTCGGCTCAAAAAAAAGGATATAGCGGCGTTGCTATTTTATCAAAAATTGAACCTAAAAATGTCGTTTTCGGCACAGGAATTGATTATATGGATGCCGAAGGAAGAAATTTAAGACTTGATTTTGATGATTTTTCAGTAATGAGTTTGTATTTGCCTTCCGGAACCAATAGCGATCGTTTAGACCATAAGTTCAAATATATGGATGATTTTAAAGTTTACATAGATCATTTGAAAGTTGAAATTCCAAAACTCATTATAGGAGGTGATTACAATATTTGTCATCAAGCTATAGATATTCACGATCCCATCCGAAATGCTACGGTATCTGGTTTTTTACCGGAAGAACGGGCTTGGCTTGATGCTTTTATCAAGAGCGGTTTTGTAGATAGTTTTAGACATTTTAATAAAGAGCCTCACAATTATTCCTGGTGGAGTTATCGAGCCAATGCCAGAAACAACAATAAAGGCTGGAGAATTGATTACAACTTAGTGAGTGAATCCTTATCCAACCAACTTACCAGAGCTTTTATTTTACCCGAAGCAAAACATTCCGATCATTGTCCTGTTGGAATAGAAATAACCACTAAAACCCATAATTAACCTCTAAATAACTGAATTTATGACTAAGAAAATTTTTCTTTTAGCAACAGTGACCTTGTTGATTTCCTCTTGTGTATCAAAAAAAGTGTACAACGAATTAGAAAGCAAATATGCTGCACTCAAAAAAGAACAACGTGATTTAGAAGATCAAAATGATGCTTTGGCTAAAGCGAAATCGAAATTGGAAACCGATTTAAAATCCAATCAGGATGAATTAGCCCGAATCAAATCGGAACGCGACAAATTGCAAAGTGATTTAGCCGCTGCGTCAAATAATTTAAAGACGCTTCAAGCTTCGTATGCCGCTCTAGAAAAAAATTCAGACGATGCTTTGCAAGCAAATATGAAGAAAAATAGAGAATTATTGGCTCAATTGGATGCCAAAGAAAAAGCTTTGGCCGCAGAGCAAGAACGATTAAATAAATTGCAAGCCGATTTAAGAGATCGTTCGCAAAGAGTAAATGAATTGGAGAGTATGATTGCCGCCAAAGAGGAAAGCATGCGAAAACTTAAAGAAACTCTTTCAAAAGCCCTGAATAGCTTTGAAGGCAAAGGACTAACCGTATATCAAAAAAATGGAAAAGTTTATGTTTCTATGGAGAACAAATTACTTTTTCAAACGGGTAGCTGGGCGGTTGGCTCAGAAGGACGTAGAGCCGTAGTAGAAGTGGGTAAAGTATTGGCTCAAAATCCGGATATTTCTGTTTTGATTGAAGGACACACCGATAACGATAAAATTTTAGGTTCAATTGGTGGCGGTGTCGAAAACAACTGGGATTTGTCTACCAAAAGAGCTACAGCTATAGTGACGATTTTATCTGAAAACAAAGGGATAAATAAAGAGAACTTAACAGCTGCCGGAAGAGGCGAATTTGCTCCAATTGCGTCTAACGAAACCGCAGAAGGAAAAGCCAAAAACCGACGTATCGAAATTATTTTGACACCAAAATTAGATGAAATTTCTAAAATGTTGAATGAATTATAAAAACAGGTTCTGAGTCATTATGAGGCTAGGTTAGCAAGGTTTTTCAATGGTAACTTAGCCTCTTTAACGCTAAGTCCCTTAATCCCTCAAAATGAAATACACAACCCTTTCCCACACCAACATTAAAATCAGTAAAATCTGTTTGGGAACCATGACTTTTGGTGAACAAAATACCGAAAGTGAAGCCCATGAACAATTGGATTATGCCGTTTCTCGGGGAATTAATTTTATTGATACCGCCGAAATGTACCCCATAGCTGCCCGAAAAGAAACCCTAGGAAGTACCGAGCGATTTATCGGAAGTTGGTTAAAAAATAGAGGAAAGCGAGACGATTTGGTCATTGCTACCAAAATTGCCGGGCCCAATCGAGGTATGGAATACATTCGTCAACCCTTAGATTTTTCTGCCAAAAGTATTAAGGAGGCCGTAGATTTAAGTTTGAAAAACCTTCAAACCGATTATATAGATTTATACCAAATGCATTGGCCGGAACGGGTAATGAATATGTTTGGTAAAAGAGGTTTGACCGAAATTGACACCAACTGGAAAGAAAATTTTGCCGAAGTTTTAGCGGTTTATGATGAAATCATCAAGTCGGGAAAGATTAGACACATCGGTGTTTCTAATGAAGCTCCATGGGCGGTTATGAAATTTATCAGCGAAAGCGAAAAACACAATTTACCCCGTATTGCCACCATTCAAAATCCGTATTCGTTGTTAAATCGGTTGTTTGAAGTTGGTTTAACCGAAGTCTGCATGCGAGAGAATATAGGTTTATTGGCCTATTCTCCGTTAGGTTTTGGGATTTTATCGGGCAAACACTTAAACGGAACGCAACCCAATTCCCGTATAGGTTTGTTTCCACAATTTACACGTTACACTTCCGAAAACGCTACAAGAGCAACTAAATTATACCAAGAATTGGCTCACAGTTACGGCTTAACTTTAACGCAAATGGCTTTGGCTTTTGTACAGCAACAACCATTTGTAATGAGTACAATTATAGGGGCAACCTCTTTGGAACAATTAAAAGAAAATATAGATTCACACGAAATTTTACTTTCACCTGAAATTGTAAAAGAAATCGAAAAAATTCATGAAATGATTCCCAATCCGGCTCCATGAGTTTTTAGTCGCAGTTTTCACAATATTGTCATTCCGACAAAGGAGGAATCTCAATCGCTGTTTTCACACAATATGAAAAAAGGAATCAAAAACGTTTTAGTACAAAAAGAAAAACAATTCCTCCATAAAATGGTCATTCCGTAACAATCTTTTATAATTCAGATTCCTACGGAATGAAAACGTTGAGGTAAAGCAATTACGGTTTACTTCACCATCAATTTACTTGTAAAATGAGCTCCGTTAACCTCTTGTACAGAAACAAAATACAATCCGGGAGTAAGCTGGGCTACTGAAATTTCGTTTAATTCGGTGCCATGTATCATTTGAGATAGTACTTTTTTTCCCGTGCTATCAAAAACATGCAACTCATTCAATTCTAAAAGATTTGAGTTTTTCAAAGTAAACGAATGTTGTGTGGGATTTGGAAATAAACTCAATCCCTTTTTTTGAAATTCATCGGTAGCTAACGATAAATCGACTAGTTTGGAAATAATTCCATTTGAAATTCCGGCTACATACAACTCTCCGTTAATATCTTCTCCAAACGAAACAATATTTCCGCCAAATGAGTTGGGCGTCCAAACGATGGTGCCATTTTGTATGTAACCAATTCTATTATTGCAATAATCGGAAAATAAATATTTTCCAAACAAATTGGGATATTGTAAACCACGATATACATAACCACCGGTTAACGAGCAACCACCGGACTCTGTGTGGGTATATTGGGCTACCGGAAATGTATAGTTTCCAATTGGACCACATCCTGAACTATTGTAAACAGCATTGCCTTCATAACAACGCCATCCGTAATTCAATCCTGCGGCTGTTAGTGGAGCTTGGTTAATTTCTTCAATGGCATTCTGACCCACATCGGCAATCCATAAATCACCATTCAATCGGTCAAATGAAAATTTCCAGGGATTTCGCATGCCCACCGCCCAAATTTCATCGGCTCCGGGTGTTGCTCCGGCAAAAGGATTTCCGGCCGGAATGGCATAAGGTGATCCGCCATCTACATCTATTCGCAACATTTTACCTAATAACGAATTAATGTTTTGACCGTAATTACTAGGATCACCACCACTACCGCCATCTCCCATTCCAATATACAAATAGCCATCAGGGCCAAAAGCTAAAGATCCACCATTATGATTGCTAAAAGGCTGAGCAATAGTCAATAAAACCAATCCGCTGTTGGCATCAGCCACATCGGGATTGGCACTTACGCTGTATCGAGCAATGACGGTAGCTCCATCGCTGGCACGAGTATAATTTACATAAAAATAACCATTTGTAGCATAATTGGGGTGAAAAGCCAAACCCAGCAAACCTCTTTCACCACCAAATACAATGGTGGAAGTTGTCAAAGTTAAAAAGTTGGTTGCATTAATACTTCCATTCGAATTTAATATTCGAATCGCACCGCCACGTTGCACCACAAACAAACGAGAATCCCCGGCATTGACTATCGCTACCGGACTCGAAAAACCCGACGCAAAGGTTTGTAACCCGATGGTTTGAGCAAAAGAAGCAAAGGAAAATGTGAGAATACTTAGGAGTAAAAGTTTTTTCATGGTATTTTGGTTTTGGATGAGTAAAGTTAGTAAAAAAATATAAATAGTGTTAATTAAGAATGGGTTAGCATTAGTTGTTACATCATGCAAGATTTAAGTGTTTTTTAGAAAATGTTTTTCTGTTTATTTTGTGAATATCGACCTACTATTCGAAAACTATTTTCTTCGTACTAAAATAGACCCAAAAAAGACAACTATGGGGGTCAAAGATTTCATATACTGAGTTAGAAAAATCAATATATAATATTATAATATAAAATGTAAGAAAATTTTTTTAATTTTACAACAGTATTTTACAAAATATTAATTATTATAACACAAACATAATTTGTTCAATGAAGGCATTATTTATAAATTTCTATTGTATTTTATTTATGAAAATCAAAAATTTTGTTTTTTTAGTAGTTTTTTTATCAGTAAACTTTTCTCATAGTCAATGCGGTAATTATTCAGAAATTATTTCACAAAGTATTGAAAAAGTAAATTTTTGGGATGATAATTTTGGTTACGGAATTGGTGGAGCTAAACTAATGATGACTCAAGATGGAGGAAATACTTGGTCAGATTATAGATTACCAGATTTCAGAACGATATTTAACTTTCCTCTATTGGATACCAAGATTATTGATAATAATTCTGCAATAATAGTTGGTTTTAACGGACATATTCTTCTGACAAATGATAAGGGAGTAACATGGCAAGAAAGAAGTGTTGAATATGATGGCAGAGAGAGTTTAACTTCAGTAGATTTTATTAGCAACACAACTGGATTTTTAGTTGGGTTTAATTTTGGTGAAACAAATTTATTATTTTACAAGACTACAGATGGCGGAAATACTTGGATAAATGTTCAGACATCTTTAACTTTTAGTAATTTGAACTTTGGTTCAAATGAAATAAAAATTTGTAAAATACATTTTATAAATGAAAGCATAGGTTTTTTATGGAAAAGGAATAGTTTATTTAAAACAACTAATGGAGGAATAAATTGGGTACAAATACAATATCCTCAAAATGATGGAATTATAATCAATATTAAAAGTATTGATAACGAAGTTTATATGACTCTCGATGATTTTGCAAGTTCAGCACAATTATACAAATCAAATAATTTTGGAGATGATTGGATTTATGTAAGTGAATTTGATTGTTTAACGGAAAATAGTTATTGTTTGGCAACAGGTGAATTTGAAATTCGAAACAATTACTTATACGCACAAATTAAAAATGGAGATTTTAGCACTTCTAAACTAGTTAAATTTGATGTAGTTAGTAATACTATTACACATACTGATTTGGAAGAAGATTTAGGGTTTTTAAATGATATTTGCTTTTATGAAGACAATAAGGCCGTATTGGTAGGCGGTGGCTTTTATAGAGGCGATTACGGTAGAAAAATTGTTAAAACAATTAATTCAGGGATTAGTTATCAAACTTTAGATTCATTCAATGCTAAAAGTTTAGAGGGTGTTTCAAATAATGGTTTAACAATAATGAGAAATAATCCTAATATACTCACAGCAAGTATTGTAGATAATTTTAAAAGTTATGATTGGGATTCGTTTGGTTTATTTGTACACATTTCATTTGATAATGGTAATTCTTGGAGTCAAATAGCTGAAGAACAAACAAAAACAGGAAAAATCTTATATGTAGAAGACTCTTATATATCATATTTAACTCAGGTTAACGGGATTAACCCTCAGGAAGGATTAAAACTCGTTGAATCATTTGATTATGGTTTAACTTGGTCAGAAAGCATAGTTGTAATTCCGGATAATGCTCAGCCAGATTATCAGTCTATAAGTAGCTTAGATGAAACAACATTTATCTTTTATGATTACGGAAGTTTATTATATTACTATTCCATAAATAAGGGTCAGACGTGGACACCCTTTAATCTGCCAATTCATAATAACGGGACATTTTATAATTATAAATTTAAATCTCTTGAAGAAATATATGCTTGGGGTCAAATGGACAATTGGCCCACGGAATATGATTACTTTTTATATAAGTCTTTAGATTCAGGACAAACATGGACTCAAATTGTTAATATTCCTGATAATAACGGCGTTGATCTTGGGGCTTTTGCTATAAATACATTTTTTGGGAGTGACTTTGCAATAGTTTCAACAGGAGGAAATAGTTATTTTAAAATCGATCTTAATGAAAATACATATTCAGTATTTCCTTTTACTCACCCAAATGGAAGCGTTTACATAAATGAAAATGAACTAATGATTTTAGATGATAATAATTGGGTTCTGCATGTTTCAGATTTCTTTCCTTATCTCATCACAACAAATAATCAAGGTCAATCATGGCAAGAAAAATTTTGTCAAATTTGTGGTAAAAACTGGCTGTACAATGAAATGGATAATGAATTGATTTTATACAGTAAGGACCACCTAAAAATAGAAAGATTGATTTCGTACACCCCTAAAATACCAATTATTTTTGGCAATAGAAATCCTGTTGTAGAAAGCACAGAAGATTATTTTATACCAGTTGATTTTTTTTCTGAAACTACTTGGGAGTTATTATCAGGGGGAGTTTTAATTACTCAGCCAAACACATCATTCTATACAGCAACTATAAATTGGACTGAGGAGGGACAGCATGTCTTAAGAGCAAAAAGAGTTAATGCATGTGGTGAATCAGAATATAATTCAATAATAGTAAATATTGAAAATCTCGATTTAGAGAAAGATAAAATTAGTACAACGACGGTTTATCCTAATCCATTTATTAATGAAATTTATATCAATTTGTCAAATGAAATTGAAGATTTGAATATTGAAGTATATAATTCTATTGGATCTCAAATAAAAAACTATACCATAGTTTCTAACGGTAAAACTATAAAGTTAGATAATTTAGAGCATTTGTCTACTGGGGTATATTTTTTAAGCATTACAGATAATAACAATAAAAGTAATAGAGTTTTCAAAATGATTAAATGATTACAAGGACATCAGTAAAATATGTGAGGGTATTTTAATTTAAAAACCTTAACTAAAAAAACCGTCTCAAATCGCTTCGAGACGGTTTTATGACATATTTACACCATTAGTTTACTACAACATATCCTTTGGCTTTGGCAAAACTATAGATAGAAGTTGTTATGGCATTACCCAAATCGTCTTGTGACTTGGTTTTTTTGGACTCTTCGTCTATAAAAGCTTGGCGTTTTTTGGACAGTTCATCCATTTCTTTTTGAATGGTTTCACGCTCTTTAGTTTTTTGAGCAATAATGGTTTTAATTTCTTCTTTCGATTTGTTCTTTAATTCAGCCGGGAGCTCTTCGTTTTTTAAATTCTCTAAAGCTTTGCTGTCAGTTTTTGCTTTGTCTACCAAATCCCAACTTTCATTTTTATACACGGCTTTAGATTTACTCACGGCTCGTTCGGTATAATTGGCTCCCGAAATGGATTGAGCATTGGCATCTTGCACCTCTTGAGCCCTTTTTTTCTCGGTGCCCATAGAACCGTAACCTATATACGTTTTGTTTAACCGCACATTGCATTGCGAAATCTGGTCGTCATAGGGCGTCACGATATAGCGAACTTTGGCATTAGAATCAATGTTAAAATATTTGCCTTGTCCCACATCGGCTCCGTCTTTCCAAAAGCCACGAATGCCTTCTTCATAACCACCACAATGAATGGTGTTGATATAAATGCCTTTTTTCAACGCATCAGAAATGGCTTCTTTGTAGTTTATGCTACCTTGTGTAAACGGTTCATTTCCGGCAATGTAAATGAGTTTCATGTTTTCTAGTCCGTCTTTCCAAGTGAGTTTTTGAGTAGCATCTTGAATTACTGCTCCGCAATATTCGTTACCCCCATTGGTTCGCAAAGCAAAAAGTTTTTCTGAAATCAAATCCAGGTCTGTACTTAAAGGAATTACTTGACGGATGTAATTTGATTCCAGGCTTAGACCACTGTTGCCGTATTCATACAATGCAATTTCAATATCGGGGGTTTTACCCTCAAATTTCAATGTGGTTAAGGTATTTACAATATTCCACAAACGGGATTTGGCTTGTTCAATCAGTCCGTCCATGCTGTTGGACGTATCTAACAGTAAAGCTACTTGAATGGTTCCTTTGGCAGTGGTCTCTTCCGGATTTTGAATGGTTTTTCCGCTTGTGTTGGCATCAATAGTAACCGTATTGATTTTCTTTTCGCAACTAAACATCACCATCGAAGTGAGTAAAGTAAGGGAGAAAACTAATTTTTTCATAAGATTGTGGTTTTAAATTTTGGATAAAATTAATTTCTAAGGTTGTTCAACTTTAGACCACTTGGTGAAAACCATTTCTCACTTGGTGAAATCGTTTTTTAAACCCAAATTAATTTTCGTACTTTACACTGTAATACAAATGAGATGGTTATCCGATTTAAAATAGTACTACTAGCCATGTTTTTTCCTTTGGTCATGATGGCTCAAGACAGCATCAAAACCAAAGTGAATAAATCTTCTGTGAGCAAAAAAGCCAAGGAAGTGGAGCAAACATTGTCTAAAAGTAATCCGGAAAGTACAGCGGATAAATATGTAGAACTTGCCCAAATTTTAGATAAAAAAGGAGATTTCGCTAAGGCGGAAGACTATCTAAAAAGAGCATTGCCAATTTATCAAAAACAAAAAAACAAAGATAAAATAGCCAGTACTATTCGGTTTATTGCTCAAGTTCAAGAAAAACAAAATAAAGTTCCGGACGCCATCAAAAACTACCAATCGGCAAGTGAAGAAGCGGTAGATGTGGGATATTCACGAATGAACTTGAATGACGCAAGTAGATTGCAAAACACAAGTCCGAAAGTGCAAGCCGATTATTTGGATTCAAACATTAAAATTTTAGAAAAGGAAGGTAAAAAGGAAGAGGCAGCCGAAGCTTACAAACAAAAAGCGGTAGTCGATTTAAAATCGGAAAACAAAGGAAGGGCTATTGAAAATTATGAAAAAGCCATTGCTGTTTCCAAAGATAAACCGGAAGAAGTTCTGAAAATAAAAAGTGAGATTTCGAAAGTCTATGCTTCGGAAAACAACTTGGATAAAGCGATTGAAATTACCAAAAACACCATTTCGGAAGCGGAAAAAATAGGAAGTGTTTCGCAACAAATTGAACAACAGCAAACGTTGGCCAATTTGTATTTTAAAAATGAAAACCAAGACGAGGCCATACGATTATTAAAAGAAACCTATAATCTGGCGTTAAAAAACGGACGCACATTGGATGCCAAAAAAGCGATGCTCGCTCTCTCGGATTATTATCGAGAAAAAGGCAATCAAGCCAAAGCGATTGAATTGTATGACCAATTTTTGAATGATTTTGATCGTATGATTCAAGCGGATAGCTCACTTGTAGACGCAAAAATTTTTCAAGTAACGGAAGAAAAAATCAAACAGCTGGAGAAAGAACGTGCGTTGAAAGATGAGTTGATTACGAAGAAAAATAAATTCAATTATGTCTTGATTGGCTCCGTGATTTTGATGTTAATTTTATTGGGATTAATTGCAAAAGCGTTGTTTTCTATCAAAACCAAAAACAAAAAAATTGCGTTGCAATCGTTGCGAAGAGAGATGAATCCGCATTTCATTTTCAATAGTTTGAATAGCGTGAATCAGTTTATTGCACAAAACAATGAGTTGGAAGCCAATAAATATTTGACTTCGTATTCCAATTTGATGCGAAATATGATGGAAACATCGAATAAAGATTTTATCACGTTAACCAATGAATTAGAGCAAATTAAGAAGTATTTGGATTTGGAACATTTGCGTTTTCAGGACAAATTTAACTATGAAATGGCAATAGATGAAAAGTTGGATGCCGATGCGATTTGGGTTCCAAATATGTTGATTCAGCCCCATTTGGAAAACGCCATTTGGCACGGTTTGCGTTACCGAGAAACCAAAGGAAAATTGAAAGTGACTTTTACAGAAGACAATCAGTTGATTAAAGTTTTGATTGAAGATGACGGAATTGGTGTTGAAAAAAGCAAAGAGTTGAAAACCCAAAACCAAAAAGTGCACGAATCGAGAGGCTTGAACAATGTAGAAGAACGGATTAATTTGTTGAACGATTTATATCAGCAACAAATTTCCTATTCCATTTCTTCAGGAACCGATGGAAACGGAACGGTAGTCACACTTTATTTTTCTAAAACCACTAAAGGAGCATGAACGATTTTCAAAAAATAAAAAGTGTCATTGTCGAAGATGAATCGGCGGCTCGCGAAGCGTTGAAAAACTACTTGGCAAAATATTGTCCGCAAATTGAAATCATTGGCGAAGCACAAAACAGTCGAGAAGCGATTCCGTTGTTGCACGAACTGCAACCGCAATTGGTTTTTTTGGATGTAGAAATGCCTTTTGGTAATGCGTTTGATGTGTTGGAGGGATGTAAAGATTTGCATTTTGAAACCATTTTTGTTACCGCTTTTTCCGAATATTCGTTGAAAGCATTAAACCAAAGTGCCGCGTATTATTTGCTAAAACCCATCAGCATTGAAGAATTGATTTTGGCCGTAAACAAAGTGCAACAACAATTGATGAAGCAGGAATTATTCAATCGAAATCAAATCATTGTACAAAACTTCCGCGAACCCAAAATCGAGAAGCAACAAGTTATTTTACCTACTGTAGAAGGTTTTGAAGTGGTGAAAATGCAAGAAATTGTTCGTTTGCGAGGCAATGGCAACTTTACCGATATTCATTTGGCCGACGGAACCAAAAAAATGGTCTGCCGTTTTTTAAAACATTTTGATGAGTTGTTGGAATTTCCGTTTATGCGTGTACATAAATCGCACATCATCAATTTGAATTTTGTGAAATCGTATCACAAATCGTTAGGCGGTTATGTCACTCTTTTTGATGAAACGGAGATTGAAATTTCGGGAGGTTATAAAGAGGACTTTTTGAAAAAATTCAAGTAGTTTACCCAAACAATTCCCCCACTACATCCTCAATCTTTGCTACTAATTTCACTTGAATCAGGGTTTCTTTCAGCGAAATTTTATTGTATTTCGAAACAAAAATCGTCGAAAAACCTAATTTTTCGGCTTCCAATATGCGTTGCTCTACACGGTTTACAGGACGAATTTCGCCTGCCAAACCAACTTCTCCGGCAAAACAAAAATCTTTCCCAACCGGAATATCTTCGTTGGAGGATAGAATGGCAGCCACTACGGCCAAATCAATAGCCGGATCATCCACCGAAATGCCACCCGTAACATTTAAAAAAACGTCTTTGGCTCCCAAACGGAAACCGGCACGTTTTTCTAAAACCGCCAAAATCATATTCAATCGTTTCGCATTGTAACCCGTCGTGCTGCGTTGTGGTGTTCCGTAAACGGCGGTGCTGACTAAAGCTTGAATTTCTATCATCAAGGGTCGCATGCCTTCTAAAGTGGAAGCAATTGCCGTTCCGGAAAGTTCTTCGTCTTTATGCGATATTAATATTTCTGATGGATTGGCTACTTCTCGCAAACCCGAACCTTGCATTTCATAAATGCCAATTTCTGCCGTTGAACCAAAACGGTTTTTAAGCGAACGCAGGATTCGGTAAACATGATTGCGATCACCTTCAAATTGCAAAACGGTATCCACCATGTGTTCCAGAATTTTGGGTCCGGCAATGGTTCCGTCTTTCGTAATATGTCCAATCAACAAAACAGGTACATTGGTTTCTTTGGCAAATTTGATAAGTTCTGCGGTACATTCGCGAATTTGCGAAATACTTCCGGCAGTCGATTCGATATAATCGGTGTGTAAGGTTTGAATGGAATCGATGATTACAATCTCCGGTTCCATTTCTTGAATTTGTTTGAAGATGTTTTGCGTTTTGGTTTCGGTGAGAATGAAGCAGTTTTCATATCTGTTTTCAATCCGTTCGGCACGCATTTTTATTTGTTTTTGGCTTTCTTCACCGGAAACATATAGAGTTTTATAAGGTAATTTTAAAGCAATTTGCAACAAAAGCGTACTTTTTCCAATACCGGGTTCACCACCTAAAAGCGTTAAAGAACCGGGTACTAATCCGCCACCTAGCACTCGATTTAATTCGCCATCGGAAGTATCCAAACGAATTTCTTGAGTCGAATCAATATCTTTAATTCGTAGGGGTTTGGGAGCTTTTTTTATTTCAGAGGTGGGTTTCCAAGCCGTTTTTTCTTCTTTTTGAATCACTTCTTCCACAATAGTATTCCATTCGTTGCAAGCATGACATTGGCCTTGCCATTTGGAATATTGGGTACCGCAATTTTGACAAAAGAAAGAAGTTTTGATTTTTGCCATTACTTCATTTGTTGTTTCATTTCTTCCGATTTGTCAAACATCATGTCTTTATTTAAGTCACCAATAGGTTCTTTTTGGAAAGCACTGATGTAATATTTTTGAGCTCTTTTAAAATCTTCTTTCTTCTCATACATTAAAGCTAAATGGTAGTCGGCCAACATGGATTTCGGATAATGTTTACGAGCTAAAATAGAGAGTTCGTCAAACTCATTGTAGGCTTTGTTTTTTAAAATTGCCGCTTCAATAGCTTTGAAATCATTCAAACGAATAGGCATTTTAATAGTTAATGATTTTTCCAAAGTTTCGTATTTCTTCGATAAATATTCTACATAGCCGTACTCTAATTTTACAATTTTCTCATTAAATTCGGTCGTTGTAATAGGTTGGTACACCGAGAAAAAATGATACAAAGCATTGGGTATAGCATGTAATACCAAGGAATAATGCGAGGCACCTATAAAAGAATCAAATTTATACGATAAACTTTCTTTTTTTATATTCTTAATATTGGCATCTAAAGCATTTATTCGATCTTGCATTTTTTTCAAATCTCCATCTGCAGTGGCCAAATAGTAGTAAATATTTTTTGGAATAGTATTGAGACGATCGGCAATTCGTGTTTCCATATCGGGTGCCAATTCCGGACTCAAAATGATGTAGGCGTCAAATAAAGGATTGTCTTTGTAGAGATAAAAATTGGCAAAACCGGCCGTAGTGTCATGACCTACAACTATTTTGAAAGGAGCTATACGGTAATTTTTTTCCAAATAGGGGACCAATTCGGTTCCTAAAAACTCAAAAAAAGCGGCACCGGTTTCATGAGGCACACCGTTTTCTTCATCATATTCACTATCCGCATAGCGTTCTTCGTTTTTGTTTTGATTGATTCCAACTATAATAACTTCAGGCAAATCATCCCAATAATTGCCAAATTTGAGAGCCCCTTGAATGGGTTCAAACAAATATTCGCCGTCTAAAATAATCATTAAAGGGAATTTTTGGTTTTTGTCTTTGCCATAAGAAGCGGGAAGTTTCACATAAAATTCGCGGTCTACGCCTAATTTTTTTGAAGAGAAAACTTCAGTTTGCGGTTGAGCATATAAATTTAGGGCAAGAAAAGCCAAAACGAGTTTTAAGTAAATTTTCATCATGTGCCTATTTTAAAATTAGTCCAAAGTCTAGCAGTTGCAATGTGTAGCAATATACTAATTTATTTGTTTTTGTTTAAAATTGGCAGCAATAAAAATGAGAGTGTACCCAAAATAACAACCATTAGGGTTTGTGATGTCCAAACCATCCATCCAAACGCGGTTCCTGCGGTTTCAGGGATTTGATACAAGAGAAGAATTTCAGACATTAAGAAAGGATAGGCTCCAAATCCCGAATTGGTTAGGGTAATGGCAAGGCCTCCCACAATAAAGGCAATGATTACCGTACTCAAAGCAAGGTTGCTGGTTTCCGGTAAAGCAAAAATAGTAATATAAAACATGAAGAAATAACACGCCCAAATTAAAAATGAGTGTACTATAAAAGCCCATTTGTTTTCCATATTCCAGATACTCAATACGCCGTCTAAGAGTCCTGCTATTTTTTCTTTGAAAAGGATAACCCAACGAAATTTTGAATACTTCAAAATGTAAAAACTCAATATTAGTCCTAAAATTCCAAGAATACCAATAAGAGAAAGGGTTTGTAAGGAAACTTTATCTAAAACAAATTGTTGAAGCACGTCAAATTCCAAAAAGAAGGCCAGAATTATGAACGAAAGTAGAAAAATGGAGTCAACTATGCGTTCTGCTATAATAGTTCCAAAGGCTTTATCAAAAGGAACATCTTCGTATTTTTTGAGGAGAAGAGCACGAGAAACTTCGCCAGACCGGGGAACCGACATATTGACAAAGTACCCAATGCACACAGCCATTACGTTGGTGGAAATTTTGGGAGTATAACCCAAATGAGCCAACGAATACTTCCAGCGGTATCCGCGAGACCAAAGACTTATAGCACTAATGAGTAATGAAATGTAGATGTAAATATAATTGGCATTTTGAAACTGAATTTTGATTTCCTCTAATTGTTCTGGGGTAAATTTAAAGTAGGTGTATAAAACCAAACCCAATCCCAAAACAATGGGCAACAAAATGGAAAGCCATTTGCCAATTTTTGCTTTCAATTCTCGATTTAAGTTAAAGAATTGTCTGTTTCATTCGGGAATACCAATGAAGGTTTGAAGGATTTAGCCTCTTCAAAATCCATAATTCCGTATGAAATAATGATGATAATATCCCCTTTTTGAACCTTGCGTGCTGCGGGGCCATTTAGAGTAATTTCACCGCTATTGCGATTTCCTTTGATAACATAAGTCTCCAAACGTTCTCCATTGTTGATATTAACAATAGACACTTTTTCACCTTCAATTAAGTTTGAAGCTTCCATTAATGCTTCATCAATGGTAATACTTCCTATGTAATTTAAATCTGCTCCAGTCACCTTTACGCGGTGAATCTTGGATTTAACAACTTGAACTTGCATGGCACAAAGGTAATTA
Organism: Flavobacterium sp.; assembly: GCF_036759525.1. Lineage (GTDB taxonomy): Bacteria > Bacteroidota > Bacteroidia > Flavobacteriales > Flavobacteriaceae > Flavobacterium. The sequence goes on from NZ_DAIOUN010000003.1 coordinate 122,757, forward strand.
ATTTAATGAAATGGTGTCAATTAATCTAATGTTGTTGACAAAAACAGCAATGAAAGCTCTGTATTTGACGTTTTTGTGTTTACGTTTTGAGGTTTTTAACGTGTCTTCTCTTGCGATTTCAAAATAATCTAAAGTGAACGTTGGATGGTTGGAGAAAGTTTGATGTACAAACTTACGTACTTCAGTTATGCTTTTTTGGGCAAATAATTGTTTTGCGTTTTGAAGGGTTTTAAAAAGGAGTGCAGCATCACTTCTCTCTGTTGAGGTCAATCTCTCATTCCGTGAACTCATTGCCAATCCGTTTGATTCTCTAAAAATAGGACATCCTATGATTTGAATGGGATATTTTTGCTTCTCTACCAGTTTTTTCACAATTTGAAGTTGTTGAAAATCTTTTTCACCAAAATAGGCTTTGGTAGGCTTTATAATTTCAAATAGGCGACTTACAATGGTGCCAACTCCATCAAAATGTCCGGGTCTGAATTTTCCCTCCATTTCATGTTCCAAACCATCAAAAGAAAACGATTCCGATTTGGTTTCACTTCCGTAAATATCATCTACCTCGGGAGCATAAATTAAAATTTGAGAATTGACAGACTCCACTTTTTTTATATCCCTTTCCCAAGTACGCGGGTAATTTTTTAAATCCTCCGGGTTGTTAAATTGAGTGGGATTTACGAAAATGCTGATTATTGTAATTTCATTCTCCAAAACAGATTGAGCCAATAGCGACAGATGTCCCTCGTGTAAAGCCCCCATGGTAGGAACAAAACCTATCGTTTTTCGGGTGTCCCAAATGGGCATTAAATGCTCCTTTAGCGTGCTTTGTTTCTTGAAAATGAGCATATCTTTTTCTTGGTTTAAGGTGCAAACTTACTATTTTACTTAAATATCTGCATAATATTTTGTAATTTTGCCTGTTTTTATAAATTAAAAGATAAAGTTCGAATCAATATGGAGGATAAGAGGATATTGTACGTATCATCTGAGGTAGTACCTTATTTAGCAGAAAATGAAGTTTCAATTATGTCGTATGATGTTCCGAAAATGATTAATGATCAAGGAGGGCAGATTCGAATTTTTATGCCAAGATACGGGAATATTAATGAGAGAAGACATCAATTGCATGAGGTAATTCGGCTTTCGGGAATGAACTTGGTGGTGAATGATTTGGATATGCCTTTGATTATTAAAGTGGCTTCTATACCCAAAGAAAGAATTCAAGTTTATTTTATTGATAACGATGAGTACTTCAAACGTAAAGCTACCTTTACAGACGAAGACGGAACACTTTATCCAGACAATGATGAACGAGCAATATTTTTTGCCAAAGGGGTTGTAGAAACCGTAAAAAAATTAAATTGGGTTCCCGATATTATACACGTTCATGGCTGGTTGGCTTCTTTGTTGCCTATTTACATGAAACACTATTACAAAGACGAAGCCTTATTCTCGGAAACTAAAATTATAACTTCGGTTTATGCACAATCTTTCGATGGAAATTTAGATTCAGAATTATTGTCTAAAGTTAAATTTGACGGTGTGCCGCAAGAGGCTGTTTCTGAACTGGAAGTGCCTAATTATGAAAACCTCATCATGTCGGCTGTAAAGCATTCAGATGGTGTAATAATTGCTTCAGATAAAGTGTCTTCAAGTTTAACAAAATTTATAGAATCATCCGGAAAACCTTTTTTACCTTTCATCCCAAAAGAAGAGTATTCCCTTCATTACACGAATTTCTATAAAAAGACTCTGCTATAAATTAGATTATCACATGACTTTACACAAAAGAATACACCTTGTTTTAGTTGCATTGGGTTTAACCCTTTTTGTCTCTTGCGACAAAGATTTTAATTCAATTGGTGCAAATATTATTGGAGACGGACATTACACCTTTGGCACACCGGACCACGAGGCTACTGTTTTGGCTTACAATCACGATATCAGTTCGGTTCAATCCAATAACCTTCCGGTGAACCCACTAGGGATTTACCACAATACCACTTTTGGAAAATATACCGCTCATTTTGTTACCCAACTGTCTTTGCCTACAGCTATTCCTACCTTTACTACCATTACTCAACCTCCTTTGGTAGAAGATGTAGTGTTGTATATTCCCTATTTCAGTGTAAAAGGGACAACTACAAACGAAGTTACCTCGTATACATTGGATTCCATTTATGGAAATTCCAAATTGAAGCTTAGTGTGTATGAGAACGGATTTTTATTGCGAGATTTTGATCCGGAAACAGGTTCGGTAAATGCTCAAAAATACTACACAGATCAGGTTTTAGATTTTGAAAATAACAAAAGAGGTGCAGCAGCCGACGGAAGTTCGGTGGCCAATGGAGAAAGATTAAATAATAGCACCAATACGGCTCAAAATGACGAGTTCTTTTTTGATGCTACCGAGATTTCAGTGGTTTCTACCAATGATGCCGGAGACGAAACAACAACCAAATTGGCTCCCGGTATCTATTTGAAACTCAATTCAACATTTTTTCAAAAGAAAATTATAGAAGGTTCGGCTCAAGGGCAGTTAGCCAACAACAACGTATTTAAAAATTATTTCAGAGGTCTTTATTTCAAAGTAGAACAAGCCGCTTCTGCACCAAACGGCAGTAGTCTGGCTATGTTGAATTTTGCCAATGGTAAGATAACTATCAAATATAAAGAAGATAAAGCCGTTGAAAATCAGACCAATCCGGACAGGGTAACCAAAACTCTAGAGCTTAATTTGAGTGGTAACACCGTGAGTTTGGTTGACCAAAATAGAAATACAGACTATGCCAATGCTTTAGCGGGAGCTTCAGAAACTACAGGCGACGATCGTCTTTATGTAAATGGAGGTCCGGGCTCTATGGCCGTTATTGAGCTTTTTGGCAGAGATGCCAACGGGCTTTCGGCTGAACTCGAAGCTTACAGAGCTAAGGGTTGGTTGATTAATGAGGCCAACTTGACTTTTACCATAGATCGTGATGCTTTGGGAACTAATCCGGAGCCCAATCGTTTGTATTTGTATGATTTAAACAACAATAGACCGTTAATAGATTATACCGCAGACCAAACGACCAATACAGCCAAACCAAAGTTAGGAAAACGGGTTTATGGTGGAATAATCGTTAAGCAAAACAATAGGGGCGTAACCTACAAATTTAAAATTACCAATCATATTTCAAACCTATTGCGTAATCCGGATTCTACCAATGTTAGATTAGGTCTTGTTACAACTGAAGCTATTGGTACGGTTGCCAATTACAGCAAAAAAAATCCGGGGAGTAGTTTTATTAAAAGAGTTCCTACTGCCTCAGTAATGAATCCTTTAGGTACTGTTTTGTTTGGAAGCAAATCTTCTATACCTTTGGACAAAAGATTGCGTTTGGAAATTTATTATACCAAACCGGATTAAATCTCATTTATTATGTGTGGAATAGTAGGATATATAGGTAAACAAGACGCCTATTCAATAGTTATAAAAGGGTTAAAAAGACTGGAATACCGTGGGTATGACAGTGCCGGAATCATGTTACATGACGGTAAAAATCTCAAAATTTCAAAAACAAAAGGTAAGGTTACCGATTTGGAAGAAGTGTCTTCAAAAGATAATAATTTCTTTGGCACTATAGGAATGGGTCATACCCGATGGGCAACTCACGGAGTTCCTAATGATGTCAACTCACATCCCCATTTGTCAAATTCTGGAAACTTAGCTATAATTCACAACGGAATTATTGAAAATTACGAACCTCTAAAGAAAGAGTTAATTAAAAGAGGGTATGTGTTTCATTCGGATACCGATACAGAAGTATTGGTTAATCTCATAGAAGACGTTCAAAAAAACGAAAATATAAAGTTAGGCAAAGCGGTTCAAATTGCACTCAATCAAGTGGTTGGAGCTTATGCTATTGCCGTGTTCGACAAGAACAAACCCGATGAAATTGTTGTAGCTCGTTTGGGTAGTCCTTTGGCTATCGGAATAGGAGATGGCGAATTTTTTATAGCCTCAGATGCCTCTCCGTTTATTGAGTATACTACAAACGCCATTTATTTAGAAGATGAAGAAATGGCTATTGTTAGATTGCACAAGCCTATCAAAGTTCGTAAAATCAAAGACGATGCTCTAGTAGATCCCTACGTGCAAGAATTGAAAATGAATTTAGAGCAAATAGAAAAAGGGGGATACGACCATTTCATGCTCAAAGAAATTTACGAACAGCCCAATGTAATAAAGGATACCTATCGCGGAAGATTACTTTCTAATAAAGGGATAATCCAAATGGCTGGGGTAGAAGACAATTTGGAAAAATTTGTCAATGCCCAACGTATCTTAATTGTAGCCTGCGGTACGTCTTGGCATGCCGGATTGGTAGCCGAGTATATTTTTGAAGAGTTTGCTCGCATTCCGGTTGAGGTTGAATATGCCTCAGAATTCCGTTACCGTAATCCCATTATTCATTCTAATGATATTGTAATTGCTATTTCTCAATCAGGTGAAACGGCAGATACCTTAGCTGCAATAAAATTAGCCAAAGAAAACGGAGCTTTTGTCTTTGGAGTTTGCAACGTAGTTGGGTCCTCTATATCCAGAGAAACTCATGCCGGAGCCTACACTCATGCCGGACCCGAAATTGGGGTGGCCTCAACTAAAGCCTTTACCACACAAATTACAGTGCTCACCTTAATGGCTTTGCGTTTGGCAAAAGCCAAAGGGACTATGTCCAATTCCGATTACCACCGATACTTATTAGAGTTGGAAATGATACCGGAAAAAGTAGCAGAAGCACTTGAAACAAATGATATTGCGAAAGAAATTGCTCAAATTTATAAGGATTCTTCTAATTGTTTGTACTTAGGTAGAGGGTATAATTTCCCGGTAGCTTTAGAAGGAGCTTTAAAGTTAAAGGAAATTTCTTATATCCACGCCGAAGGTTATCCGGCAGCCGAAATGAAACACGGTCCAATTGCTCTCATAGACGAGTCTATGCCTGTAGTGGTAATTGCGCCCAAAATGGGTCATTACGATAAAGTGGTAAGTAATATTCAGGAAATCAAATCCAGAAGCGGAAAAATTATCGCCGTTGTAACCAAAGGAGATGTTCAGGTTAAAGAATTGGCAGACCATGTTATCGAAATTCCCGAAACTTCCGATGCTTTATCTCCGCTTTTAACTACCATTCCACTTCAATTATTGTCGTATCACATTGCTGTGATGCGTGGTTGTAATGTAGACCAACCCCGTAATTTAGCCAAATCGGTTACTGTAGAATAATTTTTTAAATCATAACGACTTTAAAGCAAACCTAATCGGTTTGCTTTTTTTATTTTTTTTATTTTTTCATAAAAGTTGCCAAAAAACAAATGAAAGTTTATTTTTTTATATGAATGCATACAAAAAAATTGACATTTTATTAAAATCTTGTCAAATCTTCAATAAAAACCATTGAGAATAATTGAAAAATGCAATTATAAAAATGATAATTAGCACAAAATTGTTCACTTTTTTTATAGATATGAAAAATATTTGTACTTTGGTATCGTAAACTAACAAAAACTCTAACTTTATGAAAGTGTATTCATTTATTATGACATTGTTCTTTTGTGCTGTTTCTATGGCTCAAACAACAATATCAGGTACTGTGGTAGACAACACCAAGCAACCCATTCCCGGTGCGAATATTAAAATCTCGGGTGAGGCGATTGGTACAGTGTCTGATTTTGATGGTAATTTTACCCTTACAACTCAAAAGAAACCTCCGTTCACTATTGAAATTTCGTCTATTGGATTTTCAACTCAAAAAGTTGAAATTAAATCGGCAACTCAAAAGGTTAATGCGGTGTTGAACGAAGAAGAAACAAAATTGAATGAAATTGTTGTTTCTGCTTCTCGAACTCCGGAACGTATTTTAGAGTCTCCCGTAACGGTGGAAAGAATGGGGATTAAGGAAGTAAAAAACACCTCTTCAGCCTCTTTTTATGACGGTTTAGAAAACTTAAAAGAGGTGCATTTCAACACCAGTAGTCTTTCTTTCAAATCGATCAACACCAGAGGTTTTGCAACGGTTGCCAATACACGTTTCATGCAGTTGGTGGATGGTATGGACAACTCCTCTCCGGCATTGAACTTTGTGTTAGGTAACTTAATCGGATTATCAGACATTGATGTTCATAGTGTTGAATTACTACCCGGAGCCTCTTCTGCACTTTATGGGGCAAATGCTTTCAATGGAATTTTATTCATGAACAGTAAAAATCCATTCGATTTTCAAGGGATTAGTGCCTATGTAAAAGGCGGTTTCACCAATCACGAAATAGCCGGTACCAATGAATATTGGGATGTTGGATTTCGTGCAGCTCACAAATTCTCAGACGTATTAGCGGCTAAATGGAATATCAATTTCTTAAGAGCTACCGAGTGGGTGGCCGGTGACCGTAGAGATTTGGCGGTTAATAATTCAGGTTTTGGAGTAAATCCAAACTATGATGGATTAAATATTTATGGTGATGAAGTTTCTACAAATATCAAAGATGTGGGTAGATCATTGGCCAATTTGGGTTTAATCCCGGGTGCTGCAGTGAATTTGTTGCCTAATTACAATGTGAGTCGTACCGGTTACGCCGAGCAAGACTTAAATGATAATTCAATAGAAAGTGTAAAAACGGATCTTTCTTTGCACTTACGTCCTTGGAAAAATGATTTCGAAATTGTATTGCAACACAAAGTAGGTTTAGGTAATACCATTTACCAAGGTGCTAACAGATACCGTTTGGAAAATTTTATCATGCAACAAAGTAAAGTTGAATTCAGAAACCGAAATTTCTTTGTTAGAGCTTATTTAACAACAGAAAATGCTGGGGATTCTTATGATATGCGTTTTGCAGCTTGGAACGTAAACCGAGCATGGAAAGACGATGCTACGTGGTTTGGTCAATATGCCGGAGCATTCATTCAATCTACTTTAGCCGGTCAATCCGCCGAAGCTTCTCATGCTATTGCAAGACAAACTGCAGATACGGGTAGATTTTTACCGGGTTCTCCAGAATTTCAAACCGCTTTATCTAGCGTAATTTTAGATCCGGATTTAAGAACCGGAGCTAAGTTTAAAGACAATTCTAAAATTTACCATTCCGATGTAAATTACAATTTCAAAGAATTAATAAAATTTGCCGAAATTCAATTAGGAGGTTCTTTCAGACAATATGAAATGAATTCAGATGGAACCATTTTTACCGATTTTGACGGACCTATTCGTTACGATGAATACGGTGCCTACATGCAACTTCAGAAAAAATTCATGGAAGATCGTTTGAAATTTACAGGGTCTATCCGTTATGACAAATCTCAAAATTTTGACGGTCAATTTTCGCCACGTGTTTCTTTTGTTTATTCAGCCGGGGAGCGTAAAAACCACAACTTTAGAGCTTCTTTCCAAACCGGTTTCCGCAACCCAACTACACAAGATCAGTACATCGGATTGGATTTAGGTCCGTTTGCTTTGATTGGTTCAGCACCGGATAACTTGACTCGTTTTTCTGAAACCTTAAATGTGAGTACTTCGGGTCAGGCTTTGCCAGGCGTTGGAGCTACAGCTACTCTTAACGGTTTGAATGCATACCAAAACTCATACACCATTCCATCGGTACAAGCCTTTGGAGCGGCATTGCAAGCCGGTCAATCTATTCAAGATGCTTCTCAATTGTTAGAAGTGGCTCGCATTGGATTGGTTAAACCGGAGTTTGTAAAGGCTTTTGAAGTAGGTTACAAATCGGTTCTTGAAAACGGTTTAGCCATAGACCTTAATGCTTACTACAATATGTACAATGATTTCATGAGTACATCAAGAGTTATCACACCTTATTATGGTACTGTGGGTACAGATCCTTCAAATCCGGCTAATGCTGCTTCTCATGCCGCACTTGCTTTTGGAGATCGTAGAGTATACCAAGTATATTCAAACTCAAGTACAGATATCAACTCTCTTGGATTTGGTGTAGGTTTAAGTAAAAAAATCTACAAAGATTTCGAGTTTGGAGTTAATTACAACCACGCTCAGTTTGAATTTGATCAAGCTAAAGACCCAACATTCATTGCCGGATTTAATACACCAAAACACAGAGTTAAAGCTTCTTTAGGAAATACAAACTTGTTCAAAAATTTTGGATTTAATTTGAATGCCAGATGGAGCAGTGAATACTTATGGCAATCCTCTTTTGCAGACGGTATGATTCCGGAAGTTACGGTATTTGACGCACAAGCTTCTTATGCTATTCCAAGTTTGAAATCTTCTATCAAAATTAGTGCTTCTAACTTATTTGGTAACGACTACCTTCAAGTTATTGGTGCCGGTAGAATTGGACAACAATATTTGATTTCTTGGACAGTTAATCCTTAATTTTAAACGAAAATTTCTAAGAATATGATTAAAAATATAAAATGGCTTTGTTTAGTTTCATTAACTTTCATAGCATGTAACAATGATGATGATTTAACCGATAATCAAGTAGTTTATACCTCAGGGACAGCCGATTTTTCTAAGTTTGTTGCGGTTGGTAACTCCTTGACAGCCGGTTATACAGATGGGGCTCTTTTTATTAAGGGTCAAGAAAATGCCTATCCCAATATTTTAGCTCAGCAATTTTCGTTAGCCGGAGGAGGTACTTTTACCACACCCTACATGGCTGATAATCTAGGTGGAATGGTAGTGGGAAGTACACAAGTAGTTGAAAATCGCTTGTTTTTTAATGGTTCCGGGCCACAACGTTTACCGGGAACTCCTTCTACAAGTGCTACTACAGTACTTACAGGGCCTTTTAACAATATGGGTGTGCCCGGAGCTAAAAGTTTCCACTTAAATCTTGCCGGGTATGGTGCTTTGAATGTATATTATGGAAGATTTGCATCTAGCCCAACGGCTAAAATTATTGACGATGCCGTAGCCCAAAATCCAACATTCTTTTCTTTGTGGATAGGAAACAACGATGTGTTGTCTTTTGCAACTAGCGGAGGCGACGGAGTAAATCAAACCGGGAATTTAAATCCGGCTACATACGGGCCAAACGATATAACCGACCCAACTGTTTTTGCTTCTGTTTACAGTAATTTGGTAAATCAACTTACTGCAAATGGAGCGGGTGGTGTTTTGGCTAATATTCCCAATGTAACTACTATCCCGTATTTTAAAACCGTTCCAACGGCACCTTTAACCCCAACTGCACTTGGAGGAGCCACAAATATTGCTACACTTAATGCTCAATTGTATGGTCCGTTAAATCAAGTATTCACCGCTTTTGGCGAGCCTGATCGGGTGAAGTTGTTATCGGCTACAGCGGCTAATCCTATTTTAATTTACGATGAAGATGCTGCCGATCGTTCTGCTCAAATTACCGGTGCGTTAACTCCTATTTTAGGGTTGCCAACGGCTACCGCATTCGGAATGGTCTTTGGTAAAGCAAGACAATCTACTCCAAACGACTTAGTAGTATTGCCGGCATCTACTGTAATTGGTACGCCAAATTCGGCTTCGCCTTCTCCACTAATCAACTTAAACGGTGTAACTTATCCAATGGCTGACCGTTGGGTATTAACGCCGCAAGAGCAAACTATGGTGGCCAATGCGACAACAGCTTATAACAATACTATTGCTGCAATTGCCGCTTCTAAGAATTTGGCTTTTGTTGATGCCAATGCTTTATTAAATACTATTGCTACAACCGGAATTCAAAGCAATGGCTTTACTTTAACGGGGGCTTTAGTTTTTGGAAATGCCTTTTCTTTAGATGGGGTTCACCCAACCAGCAGAGGGTACGCTTTTATGGCTAATAAATTTATTGAAGCCATTAATGCCACTTACGGCTCAAATTTACCGCCGGTAAATATTGGAAATTACAACAATTTATATCCTGCGGCTTTGTAATAAGTTCAAAAATAGATTACATAAACCACCTCAATTTGGGGTGGTTTTTTTATTTTCCTACATTTTTATTAGGGCATTTGCAGCTTCACTTTCAATACTTCAAAAAAAGCTAAAAAAAACATCGTTTTAGTATTGATTTTATATTTTTAAAAATTATCTTTGCACTCTGAAAAAAGACGTGTTTGAAACAAACATAAATAGCTATTAAATAAATACATAAGCAATGTCAAAAGTAATAGGAAAAGTTGCCCAAATCATCGGACCGGTTGTAGACGTAGTGTTCGATTCTAAAATTGCAGAATTACCCAAAATTTATGATTCTTTGGAAATCACCAAAAAAGATGGGACAAAATTAGTATTGGAAGTACAGTCTCACATTGGTGAGGATACAGTTAGAACCATTTCGATGGATTCCACAGATGGTTTGAGCAGAGGTACAGATGTTTTGGCTACCGGAGCTCCTATCCAAATGCCAATTGGAGCGGATGTATACGGAAGACTTTTCAATGTAATTGGCGATGCTATTGATGGTTTAGGAGATTTACCTAAAGATGGAAATAATGGTATTTCTATTCACAGATCAGCTCCAAGTTTTGACCAATTATCAACTTCTACCGAAGTTTTATTTACCGGAATTAAAGTAATCGACCTTATTGAGCCTTACGCAAAAGGTGGAAAAATTGGTTTGTTCGGAGGTGCCGGTGTAGGTAAAACCGTTTTGATTCAGGAATTAATCAACAATATTGCAAAAGGTCACGGGGGTCTTTCTGTATTCGCTGGAGTAGGTGAAAGAACACGTGAAGGAAATGACTTACTTCGTGAGATGTTGGAGTCTGGAATTATAAAATACGGTGAAGATTTCATGCACTCTATGGAAAATGGAGGATGGGATTTATCCAAAGTAGATAAAATGGGAATGCGTGAGTCTAAAGCTACTTTCGTATTTGGTCAAATGAACGAGCCACCGGGAGCACGTGCACGTGTAGCTTTATCCGGTCTTTCAATTGCCGAATATTTCCGTGATGGTGCCGGTTCTGACCAAGGAAAAGACGTTCTTTTCTTCGTAGACAACATTTTCCGGTTTACACAAGCAGGTTCTGAGGTTTCGGCTCTTTTAGGTCGTATGCCTTCTGCGGTAGGTTACCAACCTACTTTAGCAACCGAAATGGGAGCTATGCAAGAGCGTATTACATCAACCAAAAAAGGATCTATTACATCGGTACAAGCGGTTTACGTTCCTGCGGATGACTTAACCGACCCTGCACCGGCTACAACTTTTGCCCACTTAGATGCTACAACCGTATTGTCTCGTAAAATTGCCGAGTTAGGAATTTACCCTGCTGTAGACCCATTAGATTCTACTTCACGTATCTTAACACCTGAAATTTTAGGTAAAGAACATTACGAGTGTGCTCAACGCGTTAAAGAAATTTTACAAAAATACAAACAACTTCAAGATATTATCGCCATCTTAGGTATGGAAGAATTGTCTGAAGAAGATAAATTGGCCGTATCTCGTGCTCGTCGTGTACAACGTTTCTTGTCTCAGCCGTTCCACGTAGCCGAGCAATTTACTGGTATCCCTGGAGTATTGGTTGACATTAAAGAAACCATCAAAGGATTCAACATGATTATGGATGGAGAATTGGATCATCTTCCCGAAGCTGCTTTCAACTTGAAAGGAACTATCGAAGATGCCATCGAAGCCGGTCAAAAAATGTTAGCAGAAGCCTAATAGAATTATGAATTACAAATTACGAATTTTTAAATTTCGTAATTCGTAATTTCAAATTCGTAATTAATTAAATTATGATTTTAGAAATAGTATCTCCGGAAGCCACTTTATTTAAAGGCGAAATTACAGCCGTTACCTTACCCGGTATGGACGGTTCTTTCCAAATTTTAAATAATCACGCCCCTATTGTTTCTATTTTAAAACAAGGAACTGTGAAAATTACAGCTCCCCATTTTAAAATCAACAAGGAAGTAGCCGGAAAATTTACCAAGCTTAACGACCAAAATTATACTTTGGAAATTGCTTCGGGAACCATAGAAATGAAAGACAACAAAGTAATTGTTTTAGCCGACTAATTACTTGTATTCTAAAAATAAAAAAGTCATACAGCAATGTGTGACTTTTTTTATTTTTGGCAATAGGCCTCTATTTTTGTCGCTTTTTACAAGGATAATTTCCGGGCTTTACAAAAATCCAACGACCTATTTTTTTTATTCCTTATTTTCTTGATTATCTTTGGTAAATGGTTCGATTACCCAATAATTTAGTTCAAAAATTACAGCAAAGAGAGCAAAATAATGCCCTCCGAATCTTGCCATCTCCTCCACAAAATATCGATTTTTCATCCAACGATTATTTGGGTTTGGCTCAAAACGAACTCCTTTTTCACGAAGTCCACCAAGTATTGCTCACTCAACAAAAGAAATACAATGGGGCTACCGGATCGAGATTGCTCACGGGAAACCATGCTCTTTACACCGAAACCGAAACCTTTTTAGCTCAATTTCATCAAGCCGAAGCAGCTCTCATTTTTAATTCGGGATACGATGCCAATATCGGATTTTTTAGTTCGGTACTGCAACGCAATGATGTAGTTCTTTATGACGAATTTTGCCATGCCTCCATACGTGATGGAATTCAAATGAGTAGAGCCAAGTCGTATAAATTCAAACACAACGATTTAAAGGACCTCGAAAAACTGTTGCAAAAAGAGTCAGCTTCTCCGGGATCTACCGTTTATGTAGTTACCGAAACCGTTTTTTCTATGGATGGCGATACACCCAATCTAACAGAAATGTCGCGTCTGATTCAAAAACACAAGGCCTTTTTTGTTGTAGATGAAGCTCATGCATTGGGAGTTTTTGGTCAAAATGGGGAAGGTTTGATACAACATTTGAATTTACAAGACTTGGTTTTTGCCCGAATCGTAACTTTTGGCAAAGCTTTGGGTTGCCATGGAGCGGCTATCTTAGGAAGTCAAGCCTTACAATCGTATTTGGTGAATTTTGCCCGAAGCTTTATTTATACAACCGGATTGGCTCCACATGCAGTGGCTTCTATTTTAATAGGGTATAAATTCATGCAAAATGCCCAGAATGAAAGAGACCAACTTTTTAAAAACATTCTATGCTTTAAAGAAAATTTTCCAAAATCACTTCAACGAATAGATTCCAATTCCAGTATTCAATCCATTGTTTTTCCGGGGAATTCCAATGTTAAAGCCGCATCCCGTAGGCTATCGGAAAACGGATTTGACGTGAAACCTATTTTGTACCCTACCGTCCCCGAAGGTCAAGAACGTTTGCGATTTTGTTTGCACAGTTTTAATACTGAAAATCAAATCAAAGAGGCTTTAGTGTTACTATCCCGGTAGTTCTAAACTTTAATTTCTAAAATTCCTTATGAATTTTGCCGATTGTTTGCGACCTTTGCCGTTAAATTCATGCTATGAAATTATTTATAACCGGAATCGGTACAGATGTAGGCAAAACTATAGCTTCGGCTATCGTTACCGAAGCTTTAGAGGCTGATTACTGGAAGCCCATACAAGCCGGTGACTTGGATAATTCCGACAGTCATAAAATCAAACAATTAATCCGAAATACCCAAACGCAAATTTGGCCCAACAGCTATGCGTTGCACACTCCGGCAAGTCCGCATTATGCAGCTCAAGTGGATGGGATTCATCTGGATATCCATCAGATTAAAGAACCTCAAACAGCCAATCACCTGGTTATTGAAGGTGCCGGCGGTCTTTTGGTTCCGTTAAACGATACAGATACCATTGCCAGTTTAATCCAACCCGCCTACAAAGTTATTGTGGTTTCCCGGCATTACTTGGGGAGCATCAATCATACGTTGCTTACTTTTGAAGCTTTGGCCCAAAGAAAAATTAAAGTTTCCGGTATTCTTTTCTCAGGCAACGAAAATCCGGCTACCGAATCGGTTATTTTAACCAAAACCGGAGTTCAGATGCTGGGAAGAATAGACGATGAGCCCTATTTTGACTCCAATGTAATTGCCTATTATGCCGATAAGTTCAGAGAAAAACTTTTAACTTTAGCTTAAATCCAACATGAACCTTTCGCAAAAAGATCAGTTATACAATTGGCATCCGTATACCCAACACCAAACTACCGGATTGTTACCGGCTATTGTCAAAGGAGAAGGCGTTTGTTTGTGGGATGAAAACGGGAAGATGTATTTAGACGCGATTTCCAGTTGGTGGGTCAATCCTTTTGGCCATTCCAATCCGGTTATTGCTCAAGCTATTTTCAACCAATTAACCACATTAGAACACGTTTTGTTTGGCGGATTTACGCACAAACCCGCGGTTGATTTGGCCGAAAAGTTACTCGCCTTATTGCCCGATAATCAAAAAAAACTCTTTTTTTCGGATAACGGCTCTACTGCGGTTGAAGTGGCTCTGAAAGCCGCACTTCAGTTTTTTTACAACAAAGGGGAAAAACGCACCCAAATTATAGCGTTTGACAATGCTTTTCACGGTGATACATTTGGAGCTATGGCTGCCAGTGGAATCACTTTTTTTACCGAAGCTTTTCAAGGTTCGTTGTTGGAGGTGATTCGGATACCGGTTCCCACGCCCCAAAACGACAGCTTGGGAGTAATGGAAAAGTTATTGCAAAACCAGTCGTGTGCGGCTTTTATTTTTGAACCTCTGGTTCAAGGGGCGGCCGGTATGGTTATGTACGAAGCCCATCAGTTGGATGCTTTAATTGAATTGTGTCGCAAATACGGCGTTTTTACCATAGCCGATGAAGTAATGACCGGATTTGGGAAAACCGGAAAAACATTTGCCTCTGATTATCTTACCCAAAAACCCGATATGATGTGCCTGTCTAAAGCCTTAACGGGCGGAACTATTCCTATGGCCGTTACTACTTTTTCACAAGACATTTTTGATGGGTTTTTGTCTGACGATGTCAATAAAGCTTTGTTTCACGGACATACCTTTACCGGAAATCCAACCGGATGTGCAGCGGCCCTGGCGGCTATCGATTTGCTGCTCTCTCCCGAGTATCAAAATCACATCCAACGCCTTAACCAAAACCATCATGCGTTTGCAGAAAAGTTGAAACGGTATCCCCAAGTTCAAAACGTTCGGGTTTTAGGAACCATTTTGGCTTTTGAAATCAAAACAGATGAAACCACCAGTTATTACGGCTCATTCCGAAATAAATGGTATGCCTTTTTTATCGAAAACGGAATCATTTTACGTCCCGTAGGAAATACAGTCTATATCATGCCTCCTTATGTTACTTCGGATAGCCAATTGGAAATAATTTACCAAACCATTGAAAAAGGGCTTCAGATACTGTAATTTTGCTTTTATTTCTAATTCAATTCTGTGGTCACACCAATTGCCATAACTGCCGTAGCTTCTGTATCGCCTTTGGGAAATTCGTTTTCCGAAGTCAAACAGGCTTATGCTCAACCTCAAACTGCGATTCAACAGGTTACCCTTGAAGGGAAAACCCATTGGGCTGCTCCTTTAGCTCTTTCGGCTCGGGAAGAGGTAGAAAGGGTTATGCAGTCGCAATCGGCCTACCGAAAATTGGATCCTTCGGTTCTGTATGCATTGGCTGCCGCTCGTAAAGCGGTTTACAATGCCGGAGGTTTAGCGGGAGTAAACTTAGGAGTAAACTTTGGTTCATCTCGAGGAGCCACCCAGCTTTTTGAAAAGTACCACCAAGAATTTTTAGCAACCGGATTGGCCCCTACACTCACATCGCCTACTACCACTTTAGGGAATATTTCGAGTTGGGTGGCACACGATTTGCAAATTCAAGGGCCGGCTTTATCGCACTCCATAACCTGTTCTACCTCATTGCATGCCCTGCTTAACGGTGTGGCTTGGATGCGTGCGGGCATGGCCGAAGCTTTTTTGGTGGGAGGAAGTGAAGCTCCTTTAACGGCATTTACTATGGCTCAAATGAAGGCTATGAAAATTCCGTCGCAATTGCCCGCAGATTCGGTTTATCCTTGCTTGAGTCTCGATTTACATAAAACAGCAAATACTATGGTTTTAGGCGAAGGAGCCGTAGCCGTTGTTCTGGAAAAAGGAATCCGGAATAATGCTCTCGCTTATCTTACCGGTTTGGGGTATGCTACCGAAATTTTAGAACACAACAGTTCCATTTCTGCCGAAGCCGATTGTTTTCAAAAATCCATGCGTATGGCTTTGGGGTCATTACCTCCCGAAGCAGTAGATGTTGTGGTAACGCACACACCGGGAACACTTAAAGGGGATGCTAGCGAATTCAGAGCCATTCAAAAAGTATTTGGTGCAAATCTTCCGGCTCTAACAACCAACAAATGGAAAATAGGTCACACCTTTGGAGCTTCAGGATTATTTAGTCTTGAAATGGCGTTGCTTGTATTGGAAACCCAATCGTTTATACCGGTTCCTTTTTTGCCGCAAGCCCAACTTTCCAAACCCATTCAAAACGTTTTAATCAATGCCGTTGGATTTGGCGGAAATGCCGTAAGTGTATTGGTTTCTAAAAATCCGTAACAAGTTTTTAAACATAAAAAAAGCCACTGTTTGCAGTGGCTTTTTTTAGTTTATAGTAAAACGCTTAGTTTAAAATTACTTTTTTGGTAAACGTTTGGTCGTTGTCTAAAGTTACTTTTACAATCAAAACCGAATGAGATACATGCAATGCAGGGCTCACATAGTTTTGCGAAGCGATATCTTGTGAAGCAAACAATCTTTTTCCTAATATGTCATACACTTCGATAGCTTGAACAGAAGCCATTCCCGAATATACCGAAACCGATTTGTCTTTTCCAAAGATAATTACACTTTCTGCATCAACTACCGGATTGTCTATACTCAAGGTTTGGTTTGCAAAACGCAATTCTAAACGCGAATTGTTAACTCCTGCAGCAGCAGTAAAAGTATAAGCACTTTCTTTTAAGTTGTGGTACGTTTGGGTTAAGTGATCGTACACATAAATGGCTTGATTTCCGGCAAATAAACCTTCAACTTGGTCTAAAGTAATCGTGTATGTACCGGCTGTCCCGATTTTGATACCCAAAGGCAATACATCTTGATCGGCAAAAGGTAAAGCTCTTCCTTGGATGGTCAAATTTTTATCTCCAACGATAGTGTAAATATCGGTACTGTTGCTAGAAAAACTGGTTCCGTCGTAGTTGCTCTCGTATTCATTGGTGGCACCGTCTATATAACCTACCAACATTTGACGGAAAGATCCGGCTTCGCTGGTTAAGTTCAACCAAAAACGATCTACAGTTGTAGTAGGTGCACTTTCTACTTGATTGTTTTCTGTAGCAGAAGTACGGAAGAAAATGCTACTAGCCGTTGCTTGGTCTAACACACGCATAGAGTTGTCAAACTGTACATTTCCGCTTTGAAACACTTGAGCAAAGAAACCTTGTCCCGATACAATTTTACCGTTTGGAGCTAATGTTCCGGTGCCTGTAGTGGTTCCTCCGGTTAAATTCCAAGACGCATAATCGGTTTGGTTGTAAGATCCGGTTCCTAAATACAACGTATTGGCAGTCCAGAAATATAAGGTTCCTACTTTTACATTGATGTTGCTGGCGTTTCTCACAAAACGAGAAGCATCTATAGCACTCGGGTAAGGATTAGCCAATAAAACGGTATTTCCGGTTACGTTGGCAGTTCCGCCAAACGGTGTAACAGGTACATTGATGGTTCCGTTATTCGGAATTCCATTAAAGTTTACAGTTATAGGAGTGTTAGTGGTATTAAAAGGTGCCGAATTTCTAACTCGAGCAATAAATCCTCTTCCTACTTCAGGTGTAGCAGTTGAGATCGCTACCCAGGCTCCATTCATCGCTCCGGTAGCATTGAAACGGTATTTGCGGTCAAACTGTGAAGGAATGTTTGCCATAACATTTCCTTGCATAGGCGAACCAAAATACACATAATCCAATCCTCTCATGGGGCGTGTAATGCGTTGTGACGTGATTGGGTTTCCGCTAAAAGTTCCGTCTGCAGCAATTTGAACCAAACTTCCACCGTTTTCCAATACGATAGTTCCTAGGTTGTTGATATCATGACGTACATTAATGTGATTTCCATTTTTTACAGTTAAAGAAAAACCGGCATTTACTTTTACATTACATGCACTAAAACTTGGACCATTGTAATTCCCGTTAATTACAACCGATTTAGCCAAAGTTGGCGTACCCCCATTCCAAGAACTTCCGTTCCACTCGGTAATCAAATAGCTGGATGACGAACAATCGCCAAAAACTTCTGAGTAAATTTGAGTAAAATTGGCAGGGTATCCCGGAGGCAAACCTAAAGCAATCGTTGGGTTTTGGTTTCCTTGTACAATATCGATGTCTACTATAGCATTAGGGTCTTGGTAGTAAAATTGAGAACCGTTACCGCTCACAATAAATACTCCAATGATATTTCCTCCTACAAAAATGTTCCCGTTGTTTTGAACAGTAGAACTGGTGTTTGACATCAAATTACCTAAGATAAACACTTCGGCTTTCCAGAAATTGGTTGTACCGTTATTTGTATAATTACCATATACGGTTAATACCGAATCATCGCCGGGGTTAAATTCGGCTGTACCTCCAGTATTTACCACCACATCACCAAAAACGTTCAATCGTTTCCCATTAGCTAAAAACAATCTTCCATTGTTATTAATAGTAATACTCCCGGTGTTTAATGTGTTGGATATGCTAAATAATGGGTTTACGGTAGTTCCCGGGTCTACGTTTAAAGTACCGTTTATAACAATTCGTGCCGGAGCTAAATTCCCGGGTACACCATTACATCTAACCGTATGATTGATGTTAATAGTATTGGCAGAAGTTAAAACAGCATCTGCATGAAATGGATGAATGTTAGTTTGAACCCAAGCACTTCCATTATATCTGTCCCAACCTGAAGTAGAAACAATATTTGTATTCCCTCTAGAACGGTAATCTCCGGTAACTTGTGCTTGTGTAGCCCATGATAGAATCAAGGTAACTACGATGAGTAATTTTGTACGCATATTTTTTTCGGTTTAAGTTCTTACTTATTGCTAATTAAAAACCTCGGGGTTAAATTTGGTGTTGTAAAAGTACTCTGAGTGCCAAGTTTTAGGGAAAAAAATTGTTCAACTACGCATTTCGTCGATGAAATGCAATTTTTATTCCATTCAAACGGCAAAAAATGCACTTTATCGACCGGTTTATCAACAATATAGCAACTAAAGATGTAGTTCGTCGGGTTTTGTTGAATATTTTTAGTAAAATCGACTTTTTTGTTGATTATTTTCATTTTTTGACTTCTTTTTTGAATTTTCAGCAATAAATTAGCTAAAACACTGATTTACAGTTTTAAATTTTATTTTTCTTATGCTTTTCTAAACGTTCCGTTTTCTGAATAATTAGAAAGGTTCTTTCGGATTTGTAGACCCATTTCAAAAAAAGTTTCGCTTCATTCCTACAACCGCATGTGCAAAGTTGTAAAAGACCTATTTTTTACTTTTTTTAAATTTATTTTGAGGTCGCAAACCTATAATTTAAAAAACAATCTACCAAATAAAAAATCGATAAAATGCATAAAAAATACGATAAAATGCAATAATTAAGTAGTTCTGTACGAATATTCATTTTAAAAAGAGTTTTGGATTCTTTCTATATACGAAGCTCAAACCTCTTTGGATTTCTTTTTTTTAAATCTTTTAAAAAAAACAAAGCTTCGCCCAACGCCTTCCGGAAAAGCAGTCTTCCTAAGCTAAAAAACGGAAAGTCAAAAAAAAGAAAATGTTATTCAGATTCCCGCTCCAGTTCCTGATAACGGGCATATACCTGCGAAGCCTCCCAACCTTTGCGAAGCAAGTGGTTGCAAAATTTGGTTTTCTTTTTCAAAGGCGATTCGCGGTGCAGTTGTTCCCAGATTTTGAGACTCAATTGCTCAAAAGTGGTGTCGTATTCGGTAGTGTCCAAATCTTTCAAAGCATGCTCTATGAGGTAGGTCCCAATTTGCCGCTGCTGCAACTCTTGGGCAATGCGTTTTTTGCCCCACTTTTTTTGGTGAAATTTACTCTGAGCAAATACCTTGGCAAAACGCTCTTCGTTTAAGAAATTTCGCGTAATCAAATGCACCAAAACGGCATCGTGTTCACCCGAAGGCACCTGCAATTGGTAGAGTTTTTGCACCACTTCGGCGTGGCAACGCTCTTGGTAAACACAAAAATATTCGAGTTTGGCAACAATTTCGGCGTGGGATAGCATTGGTTATGAACAATTTAAAGATTTGGTAATGTAAAATTGTTTAAAAATTAATGCTACAAATCTATTGAAATTCTGTAAATTAGCTCTACATTTGTCCGCCCCAAATCTTTATTGAATTCGTTTCCAAAAACAGATTTTGTAAAAACAATGAAAATAAAGATTGCATTACTCGCCCTATTATGCACAGCTGCCTCTGCGGTAGCTCAATTCTCCATAACTGCCGGAGCTACCAATTACACTCAGAATTTTAATACACTAGTTAATACTGGAACAGGTACTTGGTCAAACAATTCTACGCTATCCGGATGGTATGCTCAAACGTTTAATAATTCGGCTATTACAACTTGCAATGCAAATACAGGTACAACAACTGCAGCTGCTTTGTATTCATATGGAACTAATTTAAATTCAGATAGATCATTAGGATTTTCAGCTTCTAATGCTTTTTTTGGAAATACACCATCTGGTGAAGCCTATTTAGGATGGCGTTTGCGAAACGATACCGGTACCGATATCGTAGCAGTCACTGTGACTTTTACTGGTGAACAATGGAGAAAAGAAAATGTTACAGTTTCACAAAAGTTAACCTTTCAATATCAGACAGGAGCAACAATGACGAGTTTGAGTACAGGGACATGGACTGACGTTCCTAGCTTAGAGTTTGTAAGCCCTACATTTGATGGTGTGGGAGCAAGTTTAGATGGAAATGCTGCCGCTAATCGCGTAGCCAATATCACCGCTACTATTGTGGTTACCATTCCGGCCGGTGAAGAAATCATGTTGCGTTGGACAGATAAAAATGATACAGGAAACGACCATCATTTAACCATAGACGATGTAACCGTAAATGCTACCTTATCGGGTTCGTGTTTTGATCCGGTAAATCAGGCTTCGGGTATAACCGTAACGGCTTCTACCACTACATCTTTAACGTTCAACTGGACCAATGCGACCTTGGCATCGGGTGCGGTGGTAGTGGTGCGTCCGCTAGCCTCGGCAGCTGTAGCTCCCACCGATGGCGTAGATTATACCGGAAATGCGGCCTACAATCTAGCCACCGATTTGGGTTCAAACAACCGCGTGGTGTACCGCGGCACCGGAAACAGTGTCACCGTAACCGGATTGGCCGTTGGAAATCCCTATGTTATTACCGTGTATGCCTATAATTCGCCCAATTGTTACAATACCGTAAGTCCGGCTGCACTCACCCGCTACACGCTGGCTTCCGAGCCGGGTGCTCATCCCGCTTCGGGAACGTGTGGTATGCCTATGCTCAACGATGTAACCATCAATTTCCCTATTCGAACTTCAATTGCCAACTGTACCGGTTACCTCATTTTGATGCGTGCCGGAGCAGCTCCTACCTATACGGTTACCGATGCCACCTATTATACACCCGGAACAACCAACGGAACATCTACGGTAGTAACCTATATCACCAACAACGATACCTCTTATAACGTAACCGGATTGACACCGGGAACAACCTACTTTTTTACTTTAATTCCCTTTGGAGGAAGTACAGTACTTATAGACAATTTAAATTACCGAACCAGCGGTACTCCGCTCACGTTTTCGTGTGCTACCGTTGCCGTTCCGGAAATCAATATCACCGGAGGCGGAACATCAATTGTTTCCGGTGCTACCGGGATTAACGATCCCTTCGGGTTAAACAACACCCTTTTTGCCACTATCGCTATTGGTGCATCACAAACCAAAGATTATGTGATTGCCAATACAGGTAATGCCCCGCTTAACCTTACAGGAATTGCTCCTTATGTGGCGTTAAGCGGCGACCATGCCTCTGATTTTGCAGTAACCGTGGTGCCGAGTAATCTTATCAATGGAGGAACCGACACGACCTTTCAAATTACGTTTTCTCCTTCGGCTCCGGGCGTTCGCACCGCTATTGTAACCATAGCCAATGACGATGCCGACGAAGGAACTTACGAATTTCGCATCAAAGGAACCGGAGCTTGTCCGACTTTGTCTTACACAGTTTCGCCTTTAAGCGGTCCGGTAGGAACGCAAGTAACGCTTACAGCAGCTTCGCCATTAACCGGAAGTACGGTCACTTTTGGGGGCGTTCCGGCTACCACCATCACAGCGGTTTCGGCTACCCAATGGGTGGTAACAATTCCGGCCGGTGCCATTACCGGAAATGTAGCTCTGACAACTCCTTCAGGTTGTAATTATCCTTCACCGTTTACCTTGATTGACGAAGTAACCAATTCTTGCGAAGGCGGAAACACGGTTTCCAATTTGTTTATTAGCCAAGTAACAGATGCCACCTATGGCGATTTAACGTATGTAGAGATTTACAACGGAACGGGTGCAGCGGTTAATTTAACCGGATACCAAGTTTTGTTTTACAATAACGGAAGTGCCACCGTTTCGGGAACGATTAACCTATCGGGAACTTTAGCCAACAATGCAACGCATGTGGTACGTACCAGTGTAGGTTTATCTTGTGGTGTTGCGGGTGGCGATGGGACTTTGGCCAATCAAACGAGTGCCGTATCCGGAATCAATTTCTTCTCCGGAACCGATAATACGCTAGGACACGACCATATTCGTTTGGTTCAAAGTGGCACGCTCATCGATTCTTGGGGCGTGTATTTAAACCAATCGTGGGCTACATCTTTAAATTTAGACGGTCGCGGTGTTGATTTCAGACGTTTGAATACGGCTACGGTGCCTTCACCTACGTTCAGTTTTGCCGATTGGAATATCATCGATTGGCCGGGATCGGGTTCGGAGTCTTGTAGTTCAAACGATTATTCCGACATTGGCGTGTACAGTTTCTTAGCCGGAAATCCACCGGTAATTACCCAAGAACCGCAAATTACCCAATCCTGTATTGAAACCGTAATTGATGTTACGGCAGAAGAAGGTTTTGTAGGGGGCGATGGTTTGGTTTACCAATGGTTTGCTGTGGCTCCGGGTGGAACTACCTGGACAGCCATTTCCGATTCGGCAATTTATTCGGGAACTCAAAGTCCGATACTTACCGTAACCAATACCACCGGATTGAACGGTTACCAATACTACTGCCAAGTGCGTGAAAACGACAGTTTGTGCTACAAAGCCAGTCAGGCCATTACATTAGCCGAGCCTTTGCAAACCGCATGGGATGGCGACAACTGGACCAATGGAATTCCGGATGCCAATACTGTAGTCGTTTTGACCGAAGATTACAATACCGCTACCGACGGCAGCTTTACCGCGTGTACCGTTACCGTAGCTCAAAATAAAACATTGACCATTTCGGCCAATCAATACGTGACCATTCAGTACCATTTAACCACCGAAACCGGAGCTTTAGTTCGCGTTTTAGACGACGGTTCTTTGGTTATGGTTGAAAATGACGGTGTAGTAACCAACAACGGAACCATGGAAATGGAACGTCAAACTACGCCTTTCAAACGCTACGATTACGTGTATTGGTCGTCGCCTTTGAGCAACGCTACTTTGAATCCGAATTTCCCGGGATGGCGTTGGGATTATGCATTTCAATTTGCAACAGCCAATTTCATCGATTTGCTTACCATAAACAGCAGTGGTACTATTTTGGCCAACGTTCCCGATACTTTTGACGATTATGCTCCTTGGGCCTGGCAAAATATTACGGCTACCACACCTTTGGTTCCCGGAAAAGGCTATGCCGTGATGGCTTCTACATCGGGTACTTTCCCCAGAACAGCAACAGTAACGTTTAGAGGGGTGGGCAATGCCAATAAGTTTAATAACGGCGAGGTTCCTATGACCATTGCTTTAAGCGGCAATGATGCCGATGCCAATGACGATTACAACTTGGTGGGTAATCCGTATCCTTCGCCGGTTTCTGCGGATGATTTTATCTTGCGAAACTTGCCTTTAATTTCCGGAAGTTTGTATTTCTGGACCCACAATACCGAAATCAGTACAGCCAATCCGGGGGCGTTTGTGTCCAATCATACCACCAACGACTATGCGATGTACAATTTAACCGGAGGGGTAGCTACGTCTTATGCGTGTGCCAATTGTCCGGCCGGAACAGGACCCAACGGATTTATTGCTTCCGGACAAGGTTTTATGGTAGAAGCTCAACAAAACGGAACCGTTTATTTTGATAACTCCATGCGAGGAACGGGCACCTACAACAACACCAATTTTTACCGTACGGCACCAACGGTACAAAATGCACCTCAAGCCGTGAAAGACCGTTTGTGGTTGAATTTAACCCACGAAAACGGATTTTTCAGTCAGCAATTGATTGGTTATTTTGAAAATGCGACCAATGGTATCGACTTGGGTTACGACGGAATTCACACCAGCCGAACCAATGCCGTTCATTTTTATTCTTTGATAGACCAATTGACCTATCGCATTCAGGGTAGAGCTCCATTTACTACCGAAGATGTTGTGCCTTTGGGTTACCACACCAATGTGGCCGGTACGTTTACCATTGCTTTGCACCAAACCGAAGGTATTTTATCGGAAGTTCCGGTTTATTTGGAAGACCTTACAACGGGTATGGTTTACAATTTGAAAGAAGCTCCGGTGAGTTTTACAACGGCGGTAGGAACTTTCAATTCGCGATTTGTCTTGAAATATGTCAATCAAACTTTAGGGCTAGACAATCCGAGTTTATGGGATAGTTCGGTTGTATTTGCAGTAAAAGATCACCAATTGTCTATTCGTTCCTCAGAAGAAGATATAGCACAAGTTGCGGTATATGATATGTTGGGAAGAATAATTTATTTGGAAAAGTCAAATAATAGTCGCAACTTTGTTTCTCCGGTGTTCGACAGAACGACTCAAGCGGTACTGGTAAAAGTAACGTTGCAAAATGGAGTCGAGGTCACCCGAAAATTAGTGCTGTAATTACAGTACTTAAAGTCGTATCCAATCAACTAAATACGAGAATTCCGGTGAGTTAGGTAAACTACTCACCGGTTTTTTTATGCTTTTTTCAAATGCAAATGCGTACGGCGAACGGCTTCGTTGTTCTTGTAGTCAATCCATTTCTGACCTTTCCATTTACGCATCATATTGTCAAAATACCGCATGATAAATACGTTATAAGCGGCTTTCGCCAAATGGGGAATGCGTCTGGGGAATGCCCGTAAACTCATAGAAAATCCGGGAGTAATGTATTTCATGTAGTGCCAATAGCCTTCGGGCATATACAACATTTCACCGTGGTTCAGTTCGGCTACCAAACCTTGAGCCTGAGCCAATGCCGGCCATTTTTCAAAATCGGGTTGGTCAAAATCAATATCTTCTCTCGAAATCAACGCATGCGGCACTTTGTACAAATACGGAGTTTGATCGGGAGCAAAAAGCACACAACGTTTTTTTCCGTGAAAATGAAAATGCAAGATGTTGGAGTAATCAATGTCGTAATGCATAAAAACCCGAGAGTTTTCGCCCCCAAAGAACAACATGGGCAATTGTTTCACCAATCGCAATCCGATATCAGGCCATTTGAAATCGTTTTTCAAAATCGGAACTTCGCTCATCAAATTGTAAAGAAAAATTCGATAATTGGTAGGTTCACGCAAAAGTAAATCTACATAATCGGCCATTTTCATTTGAGCATGAGCTTCGTTAAAGCCGTCTTTATAGGAAACCGGACGGTCATCATAAAGCGGAACCGTCTTTTCTCCGGCAATTTCTTTAATGTAGTGAAGATTCCATTTTTCGTAAGCCGGCCAATCAGAAGTGAGTTGTTCGATTACAACAGGCTTTTGTTTTTGAACGTAATTTGTAATAAAATCCGCTTTAGATAGGGTTTTTACACGTTCTATTTCGGTCAATCGTAGCGACATACACAAACAAATTAAAAGTCAGTTTTTCGTTTTTTTGAGATTGAATGTTTAAACAAATGTACTAAAGCTTGGTCATACGTTAACCAATTGTTATGCCAAAATTAAATTAAAAAGGCTCAATTTTTTTAAATCAGCCGTAATTTTAAATAAAAAAAATCCTTTCACAAGGAAAGGATTTGAAATTATTTGTTTTTAAGTGATGCTTTTTCGTTGCGTTCAATAACATGACCCGGACGCGACCATTTGGGTTTTTCACCTAAAGGTTGGTATTGCGAGTCTTTGGCTTCTACCGTTTGCGGTTGCATGATTTTAATGAACGGTTTTTGCGGTTGTAAGCCCAAAAGTTCAAACATTTTCAGGTCTTCGTTAACATCCGGATTGGGTGTGGTAAGCAATTTATCTCCGGCAAAAATAGAATTGGCTCCCGCCAAGAAACACAAAGCTTGACCTTCGCGTGACATTTCGGTTCTTCCGGCAGACAATCGCACTTGGGTTTCGGGCATTACAATTCGGGTTGTAGCAACCATTCGAATCATTTCCCAAATTTCAACCGGTTTTTGATCTTCTAATGGCGTGCCTTCTACCGCTACCAATGCATTAATGGGCACCGACTCCGGTTGGGGGTTCAAAGTAGCCAAAGCTACCAACATTCCGGCCCTATCGGCTACCGTTTCACCCATCCCGATAATACCTCCGCTACACACGGTAACATTGGTTTTTCGAACATTTTCGATGGTTTTCAGACGGTCTTCAAAACCGCGAGTGGAAATTACTTCTTTATAATAATCTTCCGACGTGTCTAAGTTATGGTTGTAAGCATACAATCCGGCTTCGGCTAATCGTTTGGCTTGGTTTTCGGTTAGCATTCCCAAAGTACAACAAACCTCCATGTCAAGTTTGTTAATGGTTCGAACCATTTCGAGTACTTGATCAAATTCGGGTCCGTCTTTTACATTTCGCCAAGCGGCTCCCATGCACACGCGTGAAGAACCACTCGATTTGGCTCTCAGAGCCTGTGCTTTTACTTGCTGTACGCTCATGAGGTCGTTGCCTTCTAAATGGGTGTGGTAACGTGCCGCTTGAGGGCAATAACCACAATCTTCGGGGCAACCTCCGGTTTTGATAGATAATAAAGTAGAAACCTGAACCACATTGGGGTCGTGGTGTTGGCGGTGTACGGTTGCAGCCTGATAGAGTAAATCCATCATAGGCGTATGGTAAAGGGCAATAATTTCGTCTTGGGTCCAATTGTGTCTTGTGCTCATTCGTCCTAAAAATTTGAGTCAAAAATACTCATTTTGTTTGAGGATTTTTACCAAACCTTTGGGAGATTTAAAAAAAGTAATCAACAATACTAACGGGAAAGGGGTCGTTTTTCCAATTCCGAATCGTAAGGAAGTATCCACGGATTAGCCGTAAAGTAGTTCCAGGGTACCGCGGCTAAGTCGGTATGAGGGTCAATAAAACGTTGGTAATTTTTTCGGTTTACCGAAACAAAAGAGTCAACATAAACGTGAACGGGTTTGCCTTTTTGGGCAAAATGCGTTTTGATGTATTGGGCCATTTGCCATATACCATCGGGTTTTGAAGTAACAAAAACCAGTTGTTTAGGGGTAGCGTATTGGGCAATAGGAAAATCGAGTGCTTCTTGCGTTTGAGCATCAACAACCCGAAAATGGGTTATGCCTTTTTTCTCACGAAGCATCATTCGCCAACTCAACCTATGACCTTCTTCGGTCCATAAAACATCACCGGGAATAAACCAATGGCGTAAGGGTAAAGCTATTTGAAGAGCAAAAAAGAAAATAAAAAACGCAATCAGTAAACGGCTGGGACGAGCCGGCGGTATAGCCTCCAAATGGAAGGCGGGTTTCTTTTTAAAAAAGAATTTACGCAGGGTTTCGGGAGGATAGAAAAAGACCACAAAACTGAGAGCAAAAAAGGGGAAAATCCCAATTTGTAACGTAATGGCATTGAAGAGATGAAAAATTAAACTGGCCAGTAAAGCCCAGTTTCGGGTTTTTCGAAATAAAAATGCCGGGATAACCAAGGCATCAAAAAGGATTCCGGCATAGGCAATAAACAAGTGGAATTCTCTTTTTACAAACAGGGAACCCAAGACCGGGAAATCTTTTAAATCGGCAAATAAATTTCCGGTAAAAGTACCGTTGAGCCAATCGGGATAAAACTTGGAAGCCGTTGCAAAAAAATACACGATAGCCATTTGAAACATCAGTATCCAAGCATTCCACCGCGGCATGTAAAGTTGCTCAGATTGTCTCTTGAAAGTAACATCAAGCGAAGCATACCGGTTGGCCGGAAGAAAACCCATGAGTAACGTTATAATCCAAAGCAAATAGTAATGGTTGTTGTAGGATGTTTTTTGCATGATAAAAGCACCAAACCAAAGAATCGTAAACGACCAAATGCTCACTTTGTAGTGGTAACCCAGCATAATGGCAATGCCCAAACATCCCATTAAAACAAAATACCCATACATCAAGGGGCCTGCCAAAGGTTCGAGCCACTCAAAACCGATATGGGGTAAAAAAATTTTAGGTTCTACCAAATTATGCCTAACCCAACCGGTTGCCAAAGCACCCCAACATTCGGCTGCAATCAGAAAACCCAAGGCTATCCGAAACCAAATTAAAGGAGCGTTGTCTATGGGCTGAAAGGCTTTTTGCATTAGGGTTGGTTTTCAAAAAAAGCAAGTGTAGTTTGTTGGTCCAACTCCAATTGTTTTTGAAGCTCGGAAACCGAGTCAAATTTAATTTCATCCCGAATGCGATGTAAAATTTGAAGGGTTAAGTTTTTATGGTACAACGATGCGTTAAAATCTAAGAAATGCACTTCAATAGATTGCTGAGTTCCATCTACTGTTGGGTTTATGCCAATATTCATCATGCCGTGGAGCATTTGACCATCCAATAAACACTGTACGATGTACACTCCGTTTTGTGGGATAAGTTTGTAATCGGCATCCAGTTTGAGGTTGGCGGTAGGAAAACGAAGGGTTTTACCCAATCCTTTACCGGTAATTACAATTCCGTTTAGGGTATAGGGGTACCCCAAGTAAGCATTTGCGGTTTCAATATTTCCCTCATGCAAAGCGGTTCTGATTTTGGTAGAACTTACCGATACGGTATTGATTTCTTGTGCCGATATTTCTTCTACCTCAAAACCAAACTTTTCTCCAAAAACTTTTAAGTCGTCAATATTGGCGGTTCGGTTTCTCCCAAAACGGTGGTCGTGACCAATGATGATTTTTTGAATGTTGAAATGTTGAACTAATACCTTCTCTACAAATTCTTCGGCAGTTAAACGCGAAAATTCCTGATCAAACGGATGAACCACCACATGGTCTATCCCAAGAGCCTCTAGTTTTTGGATGCGTTCGTCTATAGTAGAAAGTAATTTGATTTCATTTTGGTCTTGCAAAACCATTCGCGGATGCGGAAAAAAAGTGAGTACCAAGCTTTCACACGAACATTGTTCAGCACTTTGGACTAATCTTTCAATGATTTTTTGATGACCCTTATGAACACCGTCAAAAGTACCCAAAGTAACAACGGTTTTTTGTGCCGAATGGTATCGATAAATAGAAGTATAGGTATTCAAGATTTTTTTTTACAAATTTATAAATAAAATACGAGAGATGAAGTTTAAAAAGAAATAAGAATATTCCATATAATTTTGATTTTTTTATGGAGAAGTAGTTAAAAAATAAACCAATTTAGTATCAATACCGTATATTTGTTGACAACTAATCGAAACTATCAAAGATGAAGAAAAAATACTCTTTTTTTGTGAGTTTGTTGTTTTTGAGCACCCTTGCATTGGCTCAAAAGACAAACCATTGGAAATCGACTACCCAATCGGTTTCAGATGTAGCCAAAACGGCACAACGCTCAAATTTTCCGGAATCCTTTTTGTTATTTGAATTAAATAAAGAGGCATTTAAACAACAAATTTCCGCTGCTGCCGATCGCTTTTCGGGAGAAGCCGGAATTGTAATTACGATGCCTAATGCCAAAGGGAATTTTGAGCAGTTTACGCTTTTTGAGGCCTCCAATTTTGAACCCGAATTGCAAGCTCAATATCCCGAAATTCGTTCCTACATTGGAATCGGAATTGACGATCCAACGGCACAATTGCGAATGAGTATAGACCCTACAGGTATACAAACCATGGTGTTTAGAGCCGGAAGCAAAACCGAGTTTATGGAGCCCTATGGTGCTGATGGAGGAGTTTATGCTATTTTCGAATCCAATCGAAGCAAAGGAAAACTACCGTTTACCTGTTTTACACCCGAAGACCAGGCTATGGCTCAACGTTTACCCAGCTCGGAGGAATTAAATGCCATTCAGGCTTCTAATGGACTTTACAAAACTATGCGTTTGGCTATTTCATGTACCGGAGAGTATGCTCAATATTACGGAGGAACCGTTGCCGGTGCATTGGGAGGAATGAATGCTACCATGACTCGCGTTAATGGGGTTTTTGAACGTGATTTTGCTGTAAAATTATTGCTCATTGCTACCAATAATTTGGTTATCTATTTGAATCCGGCTACCGATCCCTACTCAGATGCTGCTACCGGTACAAGTAATGCCAATACCAATAATACAAACGGATGGAATCTTCAAGTACAAAATACATTGACCTCAGTATTAGGAAATGCTGCTTACGATATCGGACATTTGTTTGGAGCTTCAGGCGGTGGTGGAAACGCCGGTTGTATTGGTTGTGTTTGTGTAGACGATACCCCAAGTTTATTGGATAAAAACAAAGGAAGTGCCTATACATCACCTTCTAATGGAGTGCCCGGTGGCGATTCGTTTGATATTGATTTTGTGGCACACGAAATGGGACATCAACTGGGTGCCACGCATACATTTTCTCATGCTGTAGAAGGTGCTGGAGTGAATGTAGAACCCGGAAGCGGTTCTACCATCATGGCCTATGCCGGAGTTACCGGAACCTATGACATGCAAAACAATAGCGATGCTTATTTTAC
Source organism: Flavobacterium sp. (assembly GCF_036759525.1). Taxonomy (GTDB): domain Bacteria; phylum Bacteroidota; class Bacteroidia; order Flavobacteriales; family Flavobacteriaceae; genus Flavobacterium. Next base: position 153,774 of record NZ_DAIOUN010000003.1, read on the forward strand.
CTATCGCAGTATCTTGCAAGTACAAACCAATTTGTTGAGTAAATCGTGCCCCGTAACCACTAATTTGTCCAATCCTACGCTATCAATTACGGGCGGTGGAAATTGGACGATCCCTCGCGGAACCGCTTTTATTTTGACAGGGACCAATCCTACCAATAATTCAGGAGCAACTTTTACTTGGGAGCAAAATGACAATGCCAATTCCAGTGTAACTGCCGAAAACAGTTTTTGTTTTCCAACAAAATTGGTGGGTCCCAATTTCCGATCGGTTACTCCAACCAGTACCCCGGTGCGATACATGCCCTCGTTGACAAATGTGTTAAACAATGCATTAAGTACCAATTGGGAATCGGTATCAACCGTTGGAAGAACTTTGAATTTCACATTAACTGCACGGGATAACAGACCCAATGGAGGTCAAACGGCTACCGCTGCGGCTGCCATTACGGTTAATGCTTCTGTAGGGCCTTTTGAAGTAACTTCACAAAATACGGCAGGGATTTCTTGGAATCAGGGTACAACCCAAACCATCACTTGGGCGGTAAACGGAACTACGGCTTTGGTGGGTTCTGCCAATGTAGATATTCTACTTTCTACAGATGGAGGTCAAACTTTTGGAACTGTTTTAGCAGCCAACACGCCCAATGATGGCAATCAAACCATTACAGTGCCCAATGTTGCAGCACCTTTTTGTAGAATTATGATAAAACCAACCGGAAATATTTATTATGCGGTAAATAGTGCTCCGTTTGCTATTGGATTTACAGTGGTAAATTCGTGTACAAACTATACCTTCAATACGCCTTTTGCCATTCCGGACAATACCACAACCTTTCTAACTCGTACTATAAATGTTCCCGCAGGGGTAACCATTACCGATGTAAATGTAGGAATTAATTTAACCCATACTTGGCTGGCCGATTTGAGAATCGCAATGTTGAGTCCCGGAGGTACGCAAGTTGATTTGTTTAACAGACAATGTGGTAATAACGATAACTTAAATGTTACATTTGATGATGCTGCCGGAGCAATTGTATGTGCGACACCTACACAAGGTACCTATGCTCCTTTTCAGGCTTTGAGTGCATACAACGGACAAAATTCGGCCGGAAATTGGGTTTTTGGATTCAATGATAATGCAAATGGAGATACCGGGACCGTGAATTCCATAACCTTGCAAATTTGTACACAACAGATTACATTAGCAACATCAAACTTTGGAATTGCGGATCTGACGGTATACCCCAATCCCAACCAAGGAGAGTTTACCCTTCAGTTTTCCAACCCTTCTTCAGATCCCGTTGCCGTGGCTATGTATGATATGCGAGGGCGTTTGGTTTTTGAAAGAAAATACGAAAGCACTACAGTATTTGAGCAGCCCATCCAATCCGGAGTAATTGAATCGGGAGTTTATGTGGTGAGCGTAACTTCGGGTGAACGTAAAGAGGTAAGACGAATTGTAATTCAATAATATAAAATCACGCATTATTTTTGAAAAGACTTCTTTAAGAAGTCTTTTCTTTTTTGGGTTGATTTGAGTTTATTTTTAACATTTTTTCAATTTTTATTGAAAATACAGTTATTTTTTTTCAAAAAAAACAGAAAAAGTATATATTTGACAATCCAACAAATTTATCACTATCATGTTTAAAAAATTACTTATCCTATTAGCCTTATTCCCTGTTGTTTTAGGGTATGCACAAACCCAAGATTATTGGAGCTCTTATAGTCGCAAAAATTCAGATGAACGCACCGTAGCGGTGCAACGTGAAAACTTTCCGGATGATTTTCAGGTTTATTCTTTACAAAAAGAGGCGTTTTCAAATTATTTGCGTACCGCGTCAGATCGTTTTTCCAAACAAAAAGGAGTTGTAGTTCTGATGCCTTCGTTATCCGGAACAATGGAGCGTTTTGAAGTGCATGAAGCATCAAACTTTGAACCTGAATTACAAGCTCAATTTCCTGAAATCCGTTCTTATATTGGAGTAGGATTAGACGATCCAACAGCTCAAATCCGCATAAGTTTAGACCCAAGAGGAATTCAAACGATGACGTTTCGAGCCGGTAGTCGCACTGAGTTTATGGAGCCATACACTACAGACGGAACCGTTTATGCGTTGTATGTATCTTCCCGAACCAAAGGGAAATTGCCTTTTACCTGTGCTACTGTAGATCACAAAATGACACTTGAGCTTAATGCCAATAGAGAAAGTTTGGGTACTCAGTCCAGTTCGGGTGAATTGTTGATTTTCCGTTTGGCATTGTCATGTAATGGCGAGTATGCTCAATATTTTGGAGGAACTGTAAATGCGGCATTAGCAGGTATGAATGCTACAATGACAAGAGTAAACGGTGTTTTTGAGCGTGATTTTGCTATCCGAATGAATTTAATTGCCAATAATGCTACCATAGTATACACCAATCCGGCTACCGACCCTTATACTACTATGGGAAGTTGGAGTAACCAATTGCAAACTACACTAACCAATGTTATAGGTGAAGCCAATTATGATGTGGGTCACTTATTTGGGGGCTCTGGAGGAGGAGGAAGTGCCGGTTGTATTGGTTGCGTGTGTGTTAATGGTTCAAAAGGAAGAGCCTACACCTCTCCGGCCAATGCCATACCCGTTGGAGATACTTTTGATATAGATTATGTAGCTCACGAGTTTGGCCATCAATTTGGAGCCAATCATACCTTTTCACACAGTTTAGAAGGTTCCGGTGTAAATGTTGAACCCGGTAGTGGCTCAACGATTATGGGATATGCCGGAATTACTACCAGAGATGTTCAACCCAATTCGGATGATTATTTCATTTATGCCAGTATCAAGCAAGTACAAGATAACATGGAGACCAAAACGTGTCCCACTCGTATTCCTTTGGCCAATGGAGCTCCGGTGGTTAATGCCGGTCCGGATTATATCATTCCGGCTTCAACGCCATTTGTATTAACCGGTAGTGCGGTAGACCCCAACGGTAATCCTATGACTTATTGTTGGGAACAAAACGATACCGCTACAGCTTCTACGGGAGCCAGTAGTGGTGCTTTTGCTACTAAAACCGACGGACCTAACTTTAGATCTTACAATCCAACCCTTTCTCCCAGTCGCTATTTTCCAAGATTGCAAAGTGTGATTGCCAATCAATCCACAACTCAAGGATCCGAGATTGCTGTAGAATCGTTAAGTAGTGTAGATCGCACGATGAATTTTGTTTTAACAGCCAGGGATAATGTCCTCAATGGCGGTCAAACCGGTTCTGATGCGATGCAAATTACGGTTACTACTGCTGCTGGACCCTTTTTGGTAACTTCACCAAATACAGCTTTAACTTGGCAAGCGGGTACCAATCAAAGTGTTACTTGGGATGTAGCAGGTACAACGGCCAATGGAGTAAACGCTCCTTATGTAGACATATTTTTATCTACCAATGGAGGGTTGAGTTATCCACATCTTTTGGCAAGTCAGGTTCCCAATGACGGTTCCGAAACGATAACTGTACCCAATTTACCGGGAGCTAATAACCGAATTATGGTAAAAGGGAATCAGCATGTGTTTTATGATATTTCGAATGCCAATTTTACTATTTCGGCTCCGGCATCAACTTTTGCCGTAGCTTTTAACGGGGTAGCCGGTGAGCAAAATAAAGCATCTTGTACTGGTAATGTGGTAACCTATACATTTCCTTATGTGGCGTATGCGGGATTCTCAGATGCGGTAAGTTTTACAGCTACAGGAGCTCCGGCGGGTACAACCGTGGCGTTTTCACCGCAGACGCTTTCTGCAAACGGTACGGTTACCATGACGGTTACCAGTACAGGTTCTACTCCAACTGGATTTTATCCCATAACGGTGGTGGCAACTTCGGGGGCTACGGTAAAAAATATTCCTTTTTACTTGCAATTATTTGATTCCAATTTTGCTCCAATCAGTTTTGTAACTCCGGTTACCAATGCGGTGGGTCAGTCTACCAATTTGACGTTAACTTGGAATGCCTTACCCAATGCTACTTTATACGATATTCAAATAGCTACAGACAGTTCGTTTTCAAATATTGTCGCTTCTGCAACAGTTTCTGGAGCAAGTTATACGGCAAGTAATTTGGCAGAAGTAACCAATTATTTTTGGCGAGTAATGCCCAAAAATGCGGCTTGTATGGGGGCGTTTTCAACAACGTTTACTTTCGCTACAGGGCAAGTCATTTGTTCAAATTTTAATTCGACCAATGTGCCTATTGCTATTCCCACAACAGCCAATGTTACCGTAAGTTCTGTATTAAATGTACCTACATCAACGGTTTTATCTGATGTGAATGTAACCGTAAATATTACGCATACTTGGGTAAACGATATGATTATAACATTAATAAGTCCTTCGGGAACCGAAGTACAATTGGTTTCCAATCCTTGTACCAGTTCAAACCGTCAAAATATTACTGCCACATTTGACGATTCGGGTTCTGCCGTAGTTTGTGCAACCAATCCGGCAATTTCCGGAACGGTTCGTCCGGTTCAGCCTTTATCGGCTTTCAATGGTGAAAATGCACAAGGAACCTGGACTTTACGTGTTTTGGATGTGTTTAATTTAGATGGTGGGGCCATCAATTCATGGAGTTTAAACTTGTGTAGTACTCAAGCTCCATTATCTGTTGCAGATGCAGTTATACAGAATTTAGTGGTTTATCCAAATCCCAATACAGGTACTTTTACAGTTAGTTACGATTCGGCTTCTGTAGAGCCGGTACTGCTTGAAGTTTTTGATATTCAAGGTAGAAAAGTATATACCGAAACGGTTGAAAATACCGGAACTATTTTACATCCGGTTCAACTTTCCAGAGTTCAATCTGGGGTTTATCTTTTAAGTATTACAGATTCGGGAGCTAAAACAGTAAAACGAATTATAGTAGAATAATTTTAAACCAATTTAAAAACCAAAAAACCTTTCGAAAGAAAGGTTTTTTTTATTTTCCATTAAATGTGTTCATGGTATTGCTCAATCCGGCTAGGGCAAAAGATTGAATAATTTCGCAGGCGGTGTCTAATCGTTCCGGAAGTTGTTTTTTTTCTTCTTCATTCCAAACTCCGAGAACATAATCTACCTGTTGACCTTTTTTAAATTGGTCGCTTATTCCAAATCGAAAGCGTGGGTATTCGGTGGTGTTCAAAAGGCTTTGAATGTTTTTTAAGCCATTATGTCCTCCGTCACTACCTTTACTTTTAATGCGAAGGGTACCAAAACTCAGGTTTAAGTCGTCTGTGATAATTAAAATATTGTCTTTTTCGATGTTTTCTTTTTCCATCCAATATTTTACGGCTTTCCCGCTAAGATTCATATAGGTGTTGGGTTTTAGTAAAATTAGGGTTCGGCCTTTAATTTTATATTCGGCAATGTCACCTAATTTGGCAGTTTGAAAACTGAAATTTTCTTTTTTAGCCAAGTGATCAAGTATTTTAAACCCAATGTTATGACGGGTATTGACATATTCGGCTCCGATATTTCCGAGTCCGACGATAAGAAATTTTTTCATATCCGGTGGTAGGGCTGTTTTTTGATTTTTAAAAAGAGCGGTTATCCATTTTAGCATTTGGCAAAAGTACGAAAGTTTCTCATTTTACCCGATTTTGATTTGGAGAGCGTTTTACCCCTGATGGTAACGGAAAGCCTGGTGCAGCCTAAACCCTTTTTTTCTTGACAGCCCAAAGCGACTTTAGAAGCTCTTGGGGTGGTTTAGAAAAAACGGTTGAGGCAAACCCGCTTGAAGGGAACAGCAGGAATAGGTTCTTGAAAAAGGAGGCAGTTTTCAGTCTCAGTATCCGCCAATCTTGTCATCCTGACGAAGGAAGGATCTCAACGTCAAAGTGTTCAGTCTTGGTTTAGTAGTGAATGGCAGTAAAAATAAAAAAAAAGCACCGGCGAAAACCGATGCTTTTGGGTATAAAGAAAATAAAATTATTTTTTCTTTTTTGCTCCTTTTTCTGCTTTGGCAGCTTCTTGAGCCGCTTTCATAGCTGCACGAGAAATTCTTACTTGAGCTACAACCGTATTGTCTGGGTGCATCAATTTGAAATTGTTAGTTTCAATTTTGGTAACATACAATTTGTTACCCATTTGAAGTTCAGAAATATTAGCTTCTACAAAATCCGGAAGGTTTTTAGGAAGAGCTTTTACTTTCAAACGACGTTGGTTTAAACGTAAAACACCACCACCCAATACACCTGGAGAAGTTCCTGTAATTTTTACCGGAATTTCCATCATGATTTCTTTATCGTCTTTCAACTGATAGAAGTCAATGTGTAAAATTTTATCTGAAACGGGGTCAAACTGGATGTCTTGTAAGATAACATCAGCTTTTTTACCGTTTTCTAATTCAATTACAACAGTGTGTGCGTTTGGAGTGTAAACCAAGCCTTTGAACGCTTTTTCTTCTGCTGCAAAATGAACTGGTTGATCTCCTCCGTAAATAACGCAAGGAACCATTCCAGCATCACGTAAGGCTTTTGTTGCTTTTTTGCCTACGCTTTCTCTTTCTGATCCTTTAATCGTAATCGATTTCATTGTAAAATATATATAATTAATAAATAAAAATTCGTTTTCTGTTGTCGGTTGTTGGCAATCTGATTTCTGTTTTGTAAGTTCTAAAACCTATTAGCTTTAACCTATTACCTTTCACCAATTTCCCATCACCATTCAAAAATCTACATCAAAAATTTTCCACTAATGGAATTGTTGTGTTGCACCATGTGCATAACTTCAGCAAAAAGCGGTGCACAACTCACCACTCTGATTTTGTTGGATTCTTTCTTTAACGGAATAGAATCGGTTACTATTAATTCGCTCAGTTTAGACTTTTCGATTTTTTCGTACGCATCACCGGATAAAATGGCGTGTGTACAAATGGCTCGAACGCTAAGAGCTCCTTTTTCTATCATTAAATCGGCGGCCTTTGCTAAAGTTCCACCGGTATCAATCATGTCATCCACTAAAACGACGTTTCTTCCTTTTACTTCCCCAATGAGTTCCATGGTGTCAATAACATTGGCCATTTTGCGTTGTTTGTAACAAATTACAACATCCGATTCTAAAAATTTAGAATAGGCATAGGCTCTTTTGGATCCCCCCATATCCGGAGAAGCAATGGTCAAGTTTTCCAAGTTCAAGCTTCTTAAATAGGGCAAGAATATGGTAGAAGCAAACAAATGGTCTACCGGTTTCTCGAAGAAACCTTGAATCTGATCGGCGTGTAAATCCATGGTCATGATTCGGGTTGCTCCGGCCGTTTCCAGTAGTTTGGCAACGAGTTTAGCTCCTATGGGCACTCTTGGTTTGTCTTTTCGGTCTTGTCGAGCCCATCCAAAATAGGGGATTACAGGTGTGATGTGTCGTGCTGAGGCTCTTTTGGCTGCATCTATCATGAGTAAAAGTTCCATCAAGTTGTCTGCACTGGGAAAAGTGGAGCACACGATGAACACCCGCAAACCGCGAATGGATTCTTCAAAAGACGGTTGAAACTCACCGTCACTATATTCAGAGAACGTTACTTTACCTAGCGGAATTCCATAGTTTTGAGCTATTTTTTCTGCTAAGTAGACACTTTTTGAACAAGCAAAAATTTTTGCTTCGGGTTCGTGGTGTGACATTTTAATCGGTTGTTTTAGGCCGATACGCTTATCCCTTTTTTGGCTTGGACTGTAGTCCAAACAAGCAAAGTGTAAACGTCTCGGTTGTAGTTAGTTAGTTGTGTGTTGCCGAAACGAGGTGCAAATTTAGAAATAAAAATCAACTTCTAAAGCAATTTTTCCACATTTTTCTTGAAAATATGTCAAAAAATTATTTACATTTGCACCCACAAATAAGTATCCATGCCCGGATGGCGGAATTGGTAGACGCGCACGACTCAAACTCGTGTTCTTAGGAGTGTGGGTTCGATTCCCACTCCGGGTACAAAACCTCTCAGAAATGGGAGGTTTTTTTGTTTTCTAAAACTCCTCCTCAACAATGTTTTCAGAATAAATTTCCTATAAAAGATTCGCAACCCTAGAACTCTCCTTACCCGGTATTACCGAATTTTAAGGGCGTTTTAGGGTTTACATAAGTAATTCCTATATTTAATACACTTTCTTAATCACATATGTCACAATCCCCCAAATAATCAATTGGTTTTCTTCCGTGATTTTGATGGGTTCAAAGAGTTTGTTTTCAGGCATTAAATAGACTTCTTCTTGGGTTACTTTAATGCGTTTTACGGTAAATTCTCCATCTAAAAAGCAAACAGCAATTTTATTGTTTTTGGGTTCCAAACTGCGGTCAATGACCATAATGTCGCCATCGTCAATGCCTGCTCCAATCATAGAGGTACCGGAAGCTTTGGCATAAAAAGTGGTTTCCCGATGCTTCACCAACACGGCGTCCAAACTGATTTTACTTTCATCAAAATCGGCCGCCGGCGAAGGAAATCCGGCCTTAATCCCCGCTTTAATAAACGGAAGTTCGATGGGATTGTCTAAATCCGGTATAAAAAAGGTAAGTTTCGTTTTTGTCATACACTAATTTTCAAATTTTCAAATTGACACATTCCCGAATTGACACATTCCCGAATTGCCGAATTGCCACATTAACCCACCTTCACCCTAAACACATCCCGAATATCCGTTGTATATTTTGGTGAAAGCAAGTTTTGACGCATCTTCCAGGTGCGTTGCAAATCTTGATTGCCCAATCGAATTTTTCGTTCGCCGGTTTTCAGGTGAAAAGCATCCATCACTTCCATGATTTTTTGGTGCTTCGGATTTTCTTCTTCAAACAAGTGAAATTGCTTTTGGTCTTGCGGAATAATTTGTGTCACAATAATCCCTGCTTTTTTATAAATTTCGCCTTCTTCAAACAGCTCTTTCAACATTTTTATGGCCAAATTGCTTATCGTGATAGAAGAGTTACTGGCAAACGGCAGGGTTTCCATGCGGTAAAAGTTATACCGTTCGCGTTCTACTTTGTGCTTGTCTTTTCTGAGGTATAAAATGACGCCGTAACAACACGATTGTTGCTTGCGAAGCTTTTCTGCACAAACGGTAGCAAAAGTAGAAACGCGTTCTTTCATCTCGTCAAAAGAGGAAATCGTGCCGTCAAAACTGCGGGTTACGGCAATATTTTTCTTGTCTTTCGGTTCTTCTAATTCCAATACCGATTGGCCCAATAATTCCAAACGCAAGCGATTGCCTACCACACCCATTTCTTTTTTAATAAAAGCTTCGTGTTGTGGTAGTGTAAAATCATAAGCGGTATGAATATTTTGAGCCTTCATTTTTTTGGTCAACCGAAAACCGATGCCCCAAACGTCTTCAATTTTAGTCCATTTTAAGCCTTTAATGCGTTTTTCTTCCGTATCCATTACATAACTGCCCAAGGTTTCTTTCGGAAATTTACGGGCAATTTTATTGGCTACTTTGGCCAAGGCTTTGGTAGGAGCAAAGCCTACAGAAACGGGAATACTCAACCATTTCAACGTTCGCCTTTTCATTTCCAAACCGTATTGCTGGTAATCCGGTAGGGTCATGCCGTCAAAGTTGAGAAAAGCTTCGTCGATACTGTATACTTCTATGTTTGGAGTAAATTGTCCTAAAACGGCCATCACGCGACTGCTCATGTCGCCATACAACGCATAATTGGAGGAGAAAACCGTAACGTTGTGTTGTTTCAACACCTGTCGCATTTGAAACTCAGGGGCTCCCATTGCAATACCCAGTGCTTTGGCTTCATCGCTACGGGAAATGATGCATCCGTCGTTGTTGGACAATACGACTACCGGTTTTCCGTTGAGTTGCGGTTGAAACACCCGCTCGCAGGAAACATAAAAGTTATTACAATCTACTAATGCATACATGGTATAAAGGTAGGAGATTGTTCTTTTTTTTGGAAACGAACGAATGTTAATGTTGATAAGAAATCGGAGTAAGGAGTAAGGAGTAAGGAGTTTTCAGTCGCAGTCACAACCACCAACCACCAACCGACAACCGACAACCGACAACTCACAACACCTTTTCATACGCCCGTCTCGGACTACCTCTAAAATGCACAATGCCACAAAACACAAATCCGGCTTTTTCAAAGATTTTCATCATGGCAAAATTATCGTGGTTGGTGTCGGCTTTCAAGCTGTGAATGTTATTAGCCAAGGCAAAAGCTTCAATAAAGTCAATGATTTTTTTAGACAAATTTTGACCCGTATAGCCTTCGGCAATGGCTACCCGATGAAAAACGACAAAATCACCGTGGGTTAACCATTCGCCTTGCAAGTTATCGTATTCGGGTTCGTCATTGATTAACACGGCACTGTAACCCACAATTGTTTCGTTATCGGTTAGCACATAACCAATTCCTTTTTCAATATCTTGTGCAACGATTTCCGGGTTGGGATAACCGTCTTGCCATTGATTGCTACCATCGGCTTTTCTGCGAAGAATAGCATTTTGTAGAATGGTCCAGATGTGTGGGGCATCAGCGGGAGTGGCTTTTCGAAAGTGGTGGTTCATGGGAGTAGAGACTTTATAAAAAAATAGAGTATTACAAAGTTAGCACATTTTTGTATTGAAGCACAGACTGCGTGAGTGATTGAGCCATTGTTTGAGCTCTTTGGGTTGCAGCCCGAAGGGAGGAAACCCAAAAGCGAGTGGCGAAAGCACGACCCTTGGGGGCACGCCCCAATAATTTTTTATAAGTATTCCCATTTTTTTAACGGGTATGCGACAAACGGATCTGTGTTTTTACTAATAAAAAAACGTCCCGATTGCTCGAGACGTTAACCATTCATTCGGTAATCTAAATAATATCTATTATTCGATCACAGCTACTTGAGCTGCTACTTTACCTTTTCTTCCTTCTTCTTCTTCGTAAGAAACACGGTCACCTTCTTTAAGCTCTTCAGCTTTAATTCCGGTTGCGTGAACGAAGATGTCTTTTCCAGTTTCTTCATCTGTGATGAATCCGTAACCTTTAGACTCATTGAAAAATTTTACTTTACCTGTACGCATTGTGTAATCAAAAAATAATTAATAATTGCCAAAGGTAGTCTTTAAATGATTACAAATGTTAAAACAAGGTTACTTTTTTGTGAAAATTATTGATTTTCAGTATTTTCGGTGGTTTTGTTGTTGTTTTTTAAAACGAAGTCGGTTAATTTCTTGTTTTTATAACGATGCCACAAAAAAAGCGGCATCCAAACCAAGGCTATAATTAAAACGCCTATTCCAACCCATTTATCCCCTTCGGTTCCTCGAGTGTTTTTAATAAAATAGCCATAGGCAACAAAGGCTAATGCAGCGAAAAAGAGTAGGCGAAGGACGTTTTTCATGGTTTATTTTGTTTGTGATAAATTTAGTAACAAAAACCACATAGAAACATAGAATGAAATAGTTAGAGGGTCGTTTTACTCTAAGTAGTAAAACATAGCTATGCGAAATCAAGTATTGATCTATGGTTTATAGACTCGTTAAAACTAGGTTTCTATGTGGTTAAATGGTTTTATTTTAGGTCTAATTTAATATGCAATTCGTTCAATTGTGCTTCATCAATAGCAGACGGTGCATCAATCATCACATCGCGACCGCTATTGTTTTTGGGGAATGCAATAAAATCGCGAATGGTTTCTTGTCCGCCTAAAATGGCTACCAAACGATCAAGTCCAAAGGCCAAACCTCCGTGTGGCGGTGCACCAAATTGGAAGGCATTCATTAAGAATCCGAATTGGTTTTCGGCTTGTTCCGGGGTGAATCCTAATAAGGAGAACATGCGGCTTTGCAAATCACGGTCGTGAATACGAATGGAACCACCACCAATTTCGTTTCCGTTTAACACCATATCATAGGCATTGGCACGCACTTTTCCGGGATCGGTTTCAATGAGTTGCATGTCTTCCGGTTTGGGTGAAGTGAACGGATGGTGCATCGCATGGTAGCGTTGCGAGTCTTCGTCCCATTCTAATAATGGGAAATCAACAACCCAAAGAGGAGCAAATTCGTCTGGTTTTCGCAAGCCTAAACGAGTGGCCAATTCCATACGAAGTGCCGATAATTGGGTTCGGGTTTTATCCGCTTTTCCGGAAAGAATTAAAATTAAATCCCCCGGTTTGGCGTTGGTAATTTCAGCCCATTTTTTCAAATCGGCTTCGTCATAAAATTTATCTACAGACGATTTGAGACTTCCGTCTAATTCATATTTCACGTATACCATTCCGGTAGCCCCTATTTGCGGACGTTTGATCCAATCAATCAATGCATCAATTTCTTTTCGGGAATACGATGCACAACCGGGAACGGCAATACCAACTACCAATTCGGCGGCATTAAAAACCGGAAAATCTTTGTGCTGAGCTACGGCATTTAACTCCCCAAATTTCATGTCAAAACGAATGTCCGGTTTGTCGTTACCATACGTTTTCATGGCATAATCGTAGGTAATTCTTGGGAATTTATCTACTTCAACGCCTTTGATTTCTTTTAATAAATGACGGGTTAGGCCTTCAAATACATTCAAAATGTCTTCTTGTTCCACAAACGCCATTTCGCAATCGATTTGGGTGAATTCCGGTTGACGGTCGGCACGCAAATCTTCGTCTCTAAAACATTTTACAATTTGAAAATATTTATCCATGCCGCCCACCATCAACAATTGTTTGAAGGTTTGTGGCGATTGCGGTAAGGCATAAAATTGGCCTTCGTTCATTCTACTTGGCACAACAAAATCACGAGCTCCTTCGGGAGTAGATTTTATCAAATACGGAGTTTCAATTTCGCAAAAGCCTTGTTGAGACAAATAATTACGTACTTCCATCGAAACCTTATGACGGAAAAGCAACGAGTTTTTCACCGGATTTCTTCGGATATCCAAGTAACGGTATTTCATGCGAATGTCTTCACCGCCATCGGTTTCGTCTTCTATAGTGAATGGTGGGAGTTGAGCGGCATTCAAAATCGTCAATTCTGAAACCAAAATTTCAATGTCTCCGGTGGGAATATTTTTGTTTTTGGCTTCACGTTCAATAACGGTTCCTTTTACTTGAATCACGAATTCGCGACCCAGAGTTTTAGAAGCTTCAAAAACCGATTTTTCAGTTCTACTTTCATCAAAAATCAATTGTGTAATGCCGTAACGATCGCGTAAATCTACCCAATTCATAAATCCTTTATCACGTGATTTTTGCACCCAACCGGCTAAGGTAACCTCACTATTGACATGAGAAAGATTCAATTCCCCACAAGTATGACTTCTATACATCTTAATTCGATATTTTTTGAGTTGCAAAAGTAGTATTTTGTTTGAAGAAATTTTATTTTTTGAGGTAAAAGGTGATGGGTGCAAAATAAATGATTTTTGACAATCCGCATTAACAGTCAACAGACAACCGTAAAAGTGAGAGTAGGATTAAAATTATAGTTGTATAACTGCAATAGGATTTATTTATTAATCTGTATAGTTATTTTAGGACAGGTCTTAGTGTAGGGATAATGTAGGGATAGTAAAGGGATAATGTAGGGATAGTGTAGGGGTGAGACTTTTTTTATATCATTTTTGGTTCATTTTAACAGGTGTTATGAAACAAATGCTCGTAAGAAATAGAGATTGTCAGAATTTTGAAAAAAAACAAGTATATTTGATTTACTTAAATGATACATGATGAAAAATAAGTACCAATTCATTGGAATTTCTCTTTCCATAATTTTTATGTCGTTGAGTTCTTTGGCTCAAATGACTTTTACCGCAAAAATTGACAATCGGGTAAGTGATACAATTACCCTTCGCGGTCCTCAGAAGTTTGTAAAAAAAATTGCGATAAATCAAAAAGGAATTTTTACAGATACTTTTGAGGTGGCAACCGGATTTTATCAGTTTTTTGACGGAAGTGAATACACCCAATTGTATTTGAAAAACGGATATGATTTAGTAATGACTTTAAATGCCAAAGAGTTTGACGAGTCGATTTCATACCAAGGTAACGGTTCGTTAGAAAATAATGTTTTGGCAAAAAAAGCATTAGACGATGAACAATTTGAACTACTACATTTTACGGTTGATGACGAAGCCGCTTTTGAGAAAGCATTTGAAGCCAAAAAAGCCAGTGATGCCAAACTTTTCAATGAAGCTCAATTAGATGAGAACTTTAGAACGGTAATGACCAAAAGAGCCAATCAAGAATATGGAATGATCAAACAAATGCGTGCGAGTGCTATGGCAGCCAAAAAAATGGTTGGAAAACCTTCTCCCGCATTTAGCTATGAAAACCACAAAGGCGGTACGAGTTCATTGTCAGATTATAAAGGAAAGTACGTTTATATAGATGTTTGGGCAACTTGGTGCGGCCCTTGCTTGGCTGAAATTCCGCATTTGAAAAAAGTAGAAGCGGACTATCATGACAAGAATGTGGTGTTTATCAGTATTTCTATTGATGCTAAAAAAGATTATGAGAAATGGAAAAATATGGTGAATCAAAAAGAACTAGGCGGTGTACAACTTTTTGCCGATAACGATTGGAATTCCCAATTTGTAAAAGATTATGGTATTCAAGGTATTCCGAGGTTTATTTTGATTGATCCGTCTGGAAATGTACTGGAAGCAGATGCGTCTAGACCTTCAAATCCGGATTTAAGAAAAAAATTGGATGCTTTGTTAAAATGATTTTTCTTATGTAAGTATTTAAAAAACAATGCTTTAGCATTGTTTTTTTGTTTTGTGCTTTTTCTCCAATGTTAAGTTTTTCTCTAATGTTACCAAATTGTTACCAAATTATGTATTTAATGTAAATAAATGTTTATATTTGTAATGTAATTGTTAACCTACTTAAAAAATAGAGAATATGAAAAAGTTATTAATCGCAGCAATGCTAGTAGTTTCGGGAGTTGTATTGGCTCAAGAAAATAATGTGAAACATGAAGTGGTTGATCAAATGGTGAAATCTACTTTTTACCATGACAATGGTCAAGTGCAACAAGAAGGTTATTACAAAGATGGAAAAGTTCACGGACAGTGGGTATCTTATGATGTAAACGGAAAAAAAGTTTCTATGGGACAATATGACAATGGTGTTCGTGTTGGGAAATGGTTTTTTTGGACCGGAGGCGATTTGACAGAGGTAGATTATTCTCAAAGCAAAATAGCTCAAGTTCGAAAATGGTCACAAGAAGCTGTGGTTCAAAATAAATAATACCAAGTAAAAAAGTATAAAAGGCTGTCTGTTTAGACAGCCTTTTTTAATTGGTTTTCTTTTTTTTATGCAACTCTCTAAAAGAAGCTATAATTTTTTCCATATCAGAGGCATGGTTTTCTTTTCGCTTTAATTCGGTCCAATTCACAATTTGATAATAAGTGCTGCGTCCTTTGATAAAAGCAAATTGATAATAGATTTCCGAGCCTTCCACGGTGCCTTCCACATCAAGAAGTAGAGCTTCATTACCGTTTAGTGTTGTTTTTTTTAATTCGGAGAAAACAGCATTTTCTATTCCGGCATCCAAATTGTCTTTTAAAAGATTGGCATATCCCATTAAATTAGGGGTATAATATTCGGCCAAACTGTAATCCTCTGCTATCATCTTATCAAATTCTTTTGAAGGTTCATCAATAACAATAGTATAAAATTCGGTAAATAAATTTTGGTATTGCAACGAAGCATCTTCATGAAGGTAATCTACTGGAGATAGAGATTTGGGTAAGCTTAAAGCATATTGATTGTTAATTTTTACTTCTTGAAAGGCAGAATCTTTTTGACATCCGACAGCAAAAATGAATAGGGTAAAAAAAATAAAGTTGTGAATTTTCATGGTTTTTGAGTGCAAGATATAAAAAACCACGCTTTCACGTGGTTTTTGGAATTAATTTGTTTCTGTATTGAGGGATAGTTTTTTCTTCTTTTTCTTTTTCACTTTGATTTTCCCTTTGTGAAGTAAAAAGAACATCACCGGTACAATTACCAACGTAAGGAATGTAGCAAAAATTAATCCGTAGATAACCGTTTTGGCTAAGGGTCCCCAGAAGATAACGTTGTCACCTCCCATATAAATATTAGGATTGTAATTTATAAATAAACCAAAGAAATCAATATTCAATCCAATAGCCAGAGGAATTAAACCTAAAACTGTGGTAATGGCAGTTAGCAAAACCGGTCTTAAACGCGAGCGACCACCTTCTACAATTACATCTAAATATTCTGCTTTGGATAATAAACCTTTTTCGTCTAATCCTTTTTCATGCAATTTTCTATCAATTAGCAATTGGGTGTAGTCTATCAATACGATGGCATTGTTTACTACAATTCCCGCTAGGGAAATAATACCCATCATGGTCATGATAATTACAAAATCATCTCCCAAAAAGGCCATACCAAAAAACACGCCACCAAAACTCAACAATACCGAAACCATGATGATAATCGGTTTGGATACCGAGTTAAATTGAGCCACTAAGATTAAAATAATTCCGCCCAATGCAATCAACAAAGCATTCACTAAGAATCCCATATTTTTAGATTGTTCTTCTTGCTCACCGGTAAATGAGAATTGAATGGAATCGTTTATTTTATAATCTTCCAGTTCTTTTTTGATTTTTTCTACAATTTCATTACCGTTATAACCGGTCACTACATTAGAATAAACCGTAATGACCCGTTTCAGATTTTTACGTTTTATGGTGTTGAACGTAGAAGAGTCTTCACTGTTTGTAATGGCAGAAATAGGCACTTGAACCAATTTTCCGGTGGCTTGATCTCTAAACGTGATGGGTTGATTGTAAATCAAATTGTTATCGTTGCGTTGTGCTTCTGGCAAACGCACGTTGATTTCAAAATCATCTTTTCCATCTTTGTAGGTAGAGATTTTTTCACCAAAAATGGCTCGTCGCAAAGTTTGTCCCACTTGACCGGAAGTAATTCCCAATTGTCCGGCTTTGTCTAAATCTACTTTTACATCAACGCCCGGTTTAGCTTTGTTGACATCGATTTTCAATTCTTCAATTCCGGCTATGTTTTTCGAATCGATAAAATCTTTCATTTTTTGAGCTTCCAACAACATGGCGTTGTAATCTTCACCCGAAATTTCAATATTTACCGGATAACCCGCCGGCGGGCCGTTTTGTTCTTTTTCAACAATAACCGAAACTCCCGCATAACCTTGAACGGCCGACCGGATTTCTTCCATTACTTCTAGACTGTTCTTGCCTTTTCGGTATTTGAATTCCCGCATAGTTAAGGTTACTTTCCCCCGATGCGGCATGTCGTTTTGAGAACCGCCGTCGGTTTGCGGATTTCCGGAACCATTACCCACTTGACCAATGGCACTTTCTACCATATAATTTTCACCATCTTCTACATATTTGTTGGCAATGGCATATACTTTTTCTTCAATTTGTTTTACAAACGCATTGGTCTTTTTAATATCGGTTCCTTCCGGAAATTCGATATACACCATGATTTGATTGGGTTGGTTTTCCGGGAAGAAAAGCACATTGGGTTTGGCAATTCCCACCGCAACAAAAGACAGAATCAATAATCCGAAAGTTCCGAAGAAAAAGACTAAAGGTTTCTTTCCGCTTAAAGCAAATTGTAAAAAGTTACGGTATTTATTTTCCATCCATACCAATATGATGCGTTGGAAGAAATCTTGAGCTCCAACCAAATAGTATTTATAAATCCAAAGCATGATGGCAAAGAACAACATCAAATTTCCTAAACCTCTCAAACCGCCTGATTTTGTAATAAAGCCCATAATCAGTACTGCTAATCCAATTCCACCTACAAAACTGCTAAGTTTAACAAGTGCTTTTTTAGATAGTTCTTCTTCCTTTAATTTCATGAAATCGGATGTCAACATCGCATTGATAATCAACGCAACAAAAAGAGATGAGAAAAGTACCACCGAGAGTGTCATGGGGAAGTAAATCATAAATTTACCCATCGTTCCGGGCCACAATCCGAGCGGGAAAAAGGCGGCAAGAGTTGTTGCGGTCGAGGCTATAATAGGCCATGCAATTTCGCCAATTCCCTCTATAGCAGCTTGTTTTCTGGATTTTCCTTCACTCATCAAGGTGTAAACATTTTCTACCACCACAATTCCGTTATCCACCAACATTCCCAGTCCCATTACAAGGGCAAAAAGCACCATCGTATTTAAAGTAATACCAAAAGAAGCCAAAATCATATACGACATAAACATCGATAGTGGAATGGCAAATCCGACAAAAAGAGCGTTTCTAAATCCTAAAAAGAACATTAATACGCCAATAACCAGAATGACCCCAAAAATGATGTTGTTTACCAAGTCGTCTACTTGAGCTATAGTTCTTTCCGATTGATCATTGGCATAGGAAATGGTTAATCCTTCCGGCAAATAATTTTCTTGAGCTTTTTCAATAATTTCTTTTACACCCTCAACCGCTTCCACCATGTTTTTTCCGCTACGCTTTTTGATATCTAGCATAACAACCGGTTTGCCATAATCACGAGCATAAGTGGTTCGCTCTTTTTCTTTGAATGTGATAGTGGCAATATCTCGCAAATACACATTTCCGTTTTGATGTTTAACGATAATATTTTCTAGGTCGGATGGCTTTTTGATTTCACCAATTACGCGAATATTCTTTTTGACACCATTGTTTGAAACACTACCACCGGAAACGGTTTTGTTTTCAAATCGAACATTATTTATGATGTCGTCAAAACTTACTTGAGCGGCAGACATTTTATACATATCCACTGCAATTTCTACTTCTTTATCCTCGGCACCCCGAATGGCGGCCTCTTTAATTTGAGGTAATCGCTCAATGCGTTCTTCTAAATATTCGGCGAATTCTTTTAGTTTCTCGGAAGTAAAATCTCCGGTTAAATTGATGTTTAAAATTGGAACTTCTTCGGCAATATTTAAATCAAAAACATTGGGTTCCACTTTTCCACCCCCGTCAAGCGTTGGCCATTCGGTATCCGATTTAACTCGGTCTACTTTATCTTTGACCTTTTGTTTGGCATCTTCAACCGAAATGTCTTCGTCAAATTCTACCAAAATCATCGAATAATCCTCAAGGGTATTTGAGGTAATTTTGGTAACCCCCGAAATATTATTGAATTCTTCCTCCAAGGGTTTGGTTATCAATTTTTCTACATCTTCTGCGGAGTTTCCGGGATTGATGGAACTTACATAAATTTTGGTTTCAATGATTTCCGGGAAACTTTCTCTCGGCATTGAATAATAGGAGATCAAACCGCCAATTAGAAGAATGGCAGTAATGACATAAACCGTCATTTTATTGTTAATTGCCCAAGTTGAAATGGCAAATTCTTTTTGTATCTTGTTACTCATTGGAGATTTGATTATGAGTTTGATTATTGAATTACTTCAACGGTGATTCCGTCTTTTAAGGATTTAGCACCCTCTGTTACCAGAGTTTCGCCAACACCCAATCCGGATTTTACTTCTACATAAGCCCCAGAGGTGTAACCTAATTCGATTTTCTTTTGGGTAACTTTTGTGGTGTTGTCTTTTCCTATGTTGCCGGTTGTATAGATTACTTTGCTACCATCGGCTGTTTCTTGTACTATGTTTTCGGGGATTAAAATAGCTTTCGGGTTTTTGTAATCTTCAATTTTCAATACAGCTACTTGGTTGGGGCGTAACAAATTATCCGGATTTGGAAGAGCAATTTCAATGCTGAATGTTCGGTTATTTGGGTTGATGTAATTACCCACCTGACGTACTTTTCCTTGATACGATTTACCCAAAGCATTTAAAAACACTTCTACATTGGCTCCTAATTTTAATTGTGGGATGTAGTTTTCGGGAACATTAGCGGTAACATACATATTACTTAAATTCACAATTCTAAATAAGTTCATACCGGGAGCTACCACTTTTCCGCGTTCGGTCATTACTTCATCAATGGTTCCGGAGAACGGAGCAACCACGTTGGTTTTGTTTAATTGCGATTTGATTTGTGCTACTGCTTTTTGTTGACTCTCCAGAGATGTTTTAGCTTGTAAAAACTGAATTTCAGAACCTATTTTTTGATCCCAAAGATTTTTTTGACGTTCAAAAGTGGTTTTAGCTAATGCCAATTGCGTTTCGGCTTGAGCCAAAGAGGAACTTAATCCGCCATCGTCTATACGGGCTAAAACTTGACCTTTTGATACCTTTTGACCGGCTTTAACAAAAACTTGAGTAAGGATTCCTGAGAATTCCGGACTTATCACAATGTTTTCTTTGGTATCTACATTTCCTTGAATTTCGATATAATGGGTAAACAAAGTATCTTTTAAAGTTAAAGTTTTAACTAAAGGATTTTTTTTGTTCGGGTCCAATTCGGCTATGGCTTTGTCCAATTTGGCCAAATCGGCTACCCATTTTTCATATTCTTTGTGAACCAATTCACGTGATGCTTTTATGTTTTTTAAGTCTTTAGATTTTATGACTTCGTCTACATTGATATCTTTATTTCCGCCGGAGCAAGAAATTAATACTAAAGCTAGTATACCTAAGTTAATTATTTTTTTCATAAAGTAGAGATTGATTTTGATTGATTTATTTGGTTTGTCCTATAGCTTTTTCTAAGGCTGCTTTTTTATTGATAACATCAACCATAGATTGTAAATAATTTTGTTGAGCAGTGTACAATTGACGTTGAGCATCTGTAAAATCGAAACTTGAAGAGAGACCTTCGGTGAACTTAATTTTTTGTTTGCGTTCAATGCGTTCTGCTAAATTCAAATTTTCTTTATTACTCAAATATTGTTCTATGCTAAATTCGTAATCACTTTTGGCATTTTGGTATTGTAATTTTAATTTTTGTTCCGTCTCTTTTTGTTGGTTTTTAGCTTGTTCCAGAGCAATTTTAGCTTGTTGAACTTTGGCTGTTTTTCCAAAACTGCTAAAAATGGGGACATTCAAACTAATACCTAAGTTGGAGTAGTTTAACCATCTTTGATTGGGAGTAAAAAATTGAAATTGATCGCCAAAAGCATTGTACCCAAAATTAACATTGGCAGAAAGAGATGGTAAATATTTGCTTTTTTCCAATTTCATTTCCAAGTTTCTTTGTTCTACAAAAATGCTAGACAATTTATAATCAATATTGTTTTGAATTTCAAATTGCGTTCCGGTCAAAGCAGTTGCCAAGTTAGCATCGGTTAGGTCTTCCAGTTTGTCACTCAAGATAAGTTGGTCTTCCAGTTCCATCCCTAGATTAATTTTGAGCATTTTATAGGCAATTTCTTTTAATCTTCGGGTATAGTTTAAACTACTTTTGATACTTGCCAGTGTTATTTTTAATTGCTCTACATTTTCCTCTTCAATCAAACCATTGGCAAAAGTTTGTTCGGTATCAAAAAGGGTTTTTTCTAAAGTAGCTTTGTTTTTTTCTAAAATAAGGGTGTTTTCTTCTGCTAGTAGAACACTGCCATAAGAGTTAATTATCATTTCACGCACTTCCAAGTCGGTTTTCTTTTTCGAATTTTCGTAAAAACTTAAATAGGTTTTTGAAGCTTGGAGAGCTACAATATAAGAACCGTCGAAAATAAGTTGACTCAGCGTTGAACGAGCCAGCATAGTGTGTTTGGTTCCAAAAGCAACTTCGGCAAATTCTCCGGGTTGACCTCCAAAAAATTCTGCCGGGATTAAAGATTTTTGAAGTTCAAAATTGTTTTGGTAATCCAATCCCGCATTTATTTGTGGCAATCCGGTTGCGGTAGTTTCCCATTTTTTCTTTTTGGCGGCTTCAATGTCTAAGCCCGAGTTTTTTGCAGAATAGTTGTATTGAAGAGCGTGTTCAATAGCTTGTTCCAAAGAAAGCGAGTATTTTTTTGGAGTTTCTTGTGCTTGCATAAACAGGCAAGCCAAGAGAAAGATTAAGATTGATTTTTGCATTTTGTTATGATTGATGATTAATTTGATTTCGAGTTAATTTTTCTAAAATATGCAATCCTTTTTCGGTTACAATGGCTCTCAAGTGGTAGTCCAGGTAAAGTTCCTCCAGCATACGAAAGTTGTAATTTTCACTTGAAAAAACAGTTTTGTCTTTAAGGGCATGAACACAGGAATAATATATTAAACTTATAAATTCAATGTCTATTTCCGGACGGTACAATCCGGATGCAACTCCTTTTTTTAAATTGGTTACTACACATTCCTTCATTTTACAGTATTCTTTTCCATGTAGTGTTTTGTAAATCTTAGGGAAATACTTCTGCAATTGAAAAATAGGTGAGGCTTTTTCGTCTTTTAATTTGTGTAATACAAAATCTTTAATTTCAAATAATTCTTCAATGGCATTTTTTTCGGGTTGACAAATTTGGTCTATACCACACGAAATGGTTTCAAACATATTCAGGGTCACCGCTTCAACCAAATCGTTTTTATTGGTAAAATGTTGGTAAATTGTCTTCTTGGAAATCCCCATTTCATTAGCAATGTCATCCATAGTAACACTTTTAAAACCCAGTGTTAAATACATTTCAGTTGCTTTCTCTATGATTTGTTCTTGCATGCTTTTATAATTACAGTAGATTTTTACTACTAAATTTCGGGCAAATGTATAACGGAAACTTTTAACACCAAAATAGTTTCCAAAGTATTTGCATTTATTTAACATTTGTTTTGGTTTTGTCATTTCGGATATATTTCGGGGTTACGCTTTTTTTGATTTTCTTTGTGCTTTATTATTTAAAACCCATCTTATGCATTCCATTGCAACGTATCAAGAATGTTTTTTGCAGTATTTAAAAGAGCAAAATTTTTTGAGAGAACCAAAAAACCTCTATGAACCTATAGATTACATTATGAATCTGGGTGGAAAGCGAATGCGTCCGATTTTAACTTTAATGGCAACAGAAGTTTTTGATGTAGATTTCAAAAAAGCACTTGCAGCAGCCACAGCTGTTGAGGTTTTTCATAATTTTTCGTTGGTACATGACGATATTATGGATGATGCTCCTTTGCGAAGAGGAAAAGAAACGGTGCATGAAAAGTGGAATCTCAACACCGGAATTTTGTCTGGTGATGCCATGTTGATTTTAGCCTATCAATTTTTTGAAAATTATGACCCTTCAACTTTTAGAGCTTTGGCCAAATTGTTCAGCAAAACAGCTTTGGAAGTTTGTGAAGGTCAACAATATGACGTTGATTTTGAAACACGCGATGATGTTACGATTTCGGAATACCTCAAAATGATACAATATAAAACGGCTGTTTTGGTTGGTGCAGCTATGAAAATGGGAGCCATAATTGCCGAAACAACCGAGGAAAATGCCAATTTAATTTATGATTTCGGATTGAATTTGGGAATAGCTTTCCAATTACAAGATGACTATTTAGATTGTTTTGGCAATCCGGAAACCTTTGGCAAGCAAGTAGGTGGCGATATTATAGAAAATAAAAAAACGTATCTTTACCTCAAAGCGATGCAATTTGCAAAGGCAGAAGAACGAGAGCAATTGTTGCATTTATATTCCATTCAACCCAATGACAATACTGAAAAAATTGAATCGGTTAAAGATTTTTTCAACCAAACCGGAGCTTCCAAAGCGACCCAGAATGCGATTGAAGAATTTACTTTGAAAGCCTTTTCAACATTGGATCAAATGCAAATTGGCGATGACAAGAAAATGGTTTTGAGAGCGTTTGGAGAGAAGTTGATGAAGCGAGAGGTATAGTTTTCAGTCGCAGTCTCAGTTTTTTTTATTACATTTAAAGAATACTGATTTTATATTTTAAGAAATGAAAAATATAATTTTTGTAAATTAAATTTTATCCATTTCTTTAGTCTGTGTTCAAAAAAATACAATTATACACCTCAGAAATTTGAAAAATTAAATTTCATCACATCTTTTATTTGCAAATCTCTCAAAAAATCAAAAATCAGCAATCAAAATTCTTCAATCGTTAATCAAATGTATCCCATTCCATTATCAACCGACCATCTTTTAACTGAAGCTGAAAAAGAAAATTTGTACTCCAAACTTATTGAACAGCTCAATAAAGATTTCAATTTTGCCAATGAGCCGGTAGATTTTCCGCTAAGCACTTCACCAAACGAATTGAAAATTCAATTGCATGAAAAAATATACCGACTCATTCAATACAAATTTGCAGAATATTTGAATTTGCTATATATCATTGATGTTTCTGAAGAAGAAGTCAAAAAACTCAATGGCGATGATATTTCCGAATTAGCGGCTGAAGTGGCTTTTTTAATTTTAAAACGAGAATGGCAGAAAGTTTGGTTTAGAAATAAACTCTAACAAACGGCATCCATGCTTCCGAATACACATTGCGTTCTGCTTTATGCAACACATTATAGCGAATGCCAATCGTAACGTTTTCATTCACATAGCCTATTCCAAAAAATAAGGCTGTATTCCAAAAATTTTCGGAAAAGCCCAAGTTGCTGTATGAAGTGTTTACTCGAAGTTGTTCAACTTCAGTAGACAATTGAAGTTCCGGAATTGGGTTAATTAATAGTAGGGTATTGGCACCATAGAGATAGGTTTCAAAAGCATTTTTTTGTCTGATATAGCTCCCTTGTAAACCAAATCCCAAACTTACATAAGAATTGAAGTCATAAATAGCTCCCGGAGCCAGTGTAATATCGGTAAAATTACCTCCAAAAGCCAGCCCCATACCACCACCAAATCTAACTTTAGACCAAAATGGACTGGGTGTACTCTGAACAGGGGTATTAAGATTCTGACTTTGAGCTATTTGAGAAGAATATAAAAAGATGGAAATCAATAGAAAAAAAGGGGTTTTAAGGGCAATTTTCATATCTATATCTTTTTAGCAATTTAAAACATAAAAGTATGTAAAAATAAATGAAAGATTATACCATTTATTGTACTTTTGCAAAACTATTTTTAACAAATAAGGTTTATTACTACTAATTATGGATAGGTTTTCCTTTTTAAACGCAGCACACACCCAATTTTTTGCCGATTTATATGATCAATATACCCAAAATCCCGATTCGGTAGAACCGAGTTGGAGAGCCTTTTTTCAAGGTTTTGATTTTGGATTAGAGTCGGCTTCAGATGTTGACCCTGTTACTCAATTGGCCGATTTTTCGGCAAACAACCAAGATTGCAGCTTGGTTTCAGATAAACTACAAAAAGAATTCAATGTTCTCAGATTGATTGACGGATATAGAACCCGAGGGCATTTATTTACCAAAACCAATCCGGTTCGAGAAAGAAGAACTTATACCCCGAATTTAGAAATTGAAAATTTTGGGTTATCAAATGCAGATCTAGATACTGTTTTTGATGCGGCTAAAGTAATTGGGAAACAACCTACTACTTTACGTCAAATTTTGACACATCTTCAAAATATGTATTGCCAACATATTGGAATTGAGTATATGCACATGGAAAACCCGATTTTTGTGAATTGGGTACAAGAACGCATCAATGCCAATGACAATCAGCCTA
Organism: Flavobacterium sp.; assembly: GCF_036759525.1. GTDB lineage: Bacteria > Bacteroidota > Bacteroidia > Flavobacteriales > Flavobacteriaceae > Flavobacterium. The sequence goes on from NZ_DAIOUN010000003.1 coordinate 179,211, forward strand.
ATTTTACGGCAGACCAGAAAAAACATATACTTGGCAAATTGAATGAGGCGGTTTCTTTTGAAAACTTTCTTCATACCAAATATGTGGGTCAAAAACGTTTTTCTTTAGAAGGAGGAGAGAGTTTGATTCCGGCTTTAGATGCCGTGATTGAATCGGCTGCCGAAAAAGGAGTAGAACATTTTGTAATGGGAATGGCACACCGCGGCCGTTTAAATACACTTGCCAATATTTTTGGTAAACCTACACAAGATATTTTCTCAGAATTTGATGGAAAAGATTACGATAAAGAATATTTTGACGGTGACGTAAAATACCATTTGGGCTTAACTTCAGAAAGAAAAACAAGTTCCGGTAAAAAAATCAATATCAATTTAGCTCCCAATCCTTCGCATTTGGAAACCGTTGGTGCCGTAATTGAAGGAATTGCCAGAGCCAAACAAGATAAATATTTCCCGGAAGATTTTTCCAAAGTACTTCCAATTGCCGTTCATGGTGATGCAGCAGTTGCCGGACAAGGTATTGTGTATGAAATCATTCAAATGTCACAACTAGACGGTTACAAAACCGGGGGAACCATTCACATTGTCATCAATAACCAAGTTGGTTTTACAACCAATTATTTAGATGCTCGTTCGTCTACCTATTGTACCGATATTGCCAAAGTAACATTGTCGCCGGTTCTTCATGTTAATGCTGATAATAGCGAAGCAGTGGTTCACGCCATGCTATTTGCTTTGGATTTCAGAATGACTTTTGGTCGCGATGTATTTATTGATCTATTAGGATATAGAAAATACGGTCATAACGAAGGGGATGAGCCTCGTTTTACACAGCCGGTTTTGTACAAAATTATTGCACGTCACAAGAACCCAAGAGATATTTATGCTGAAAAATTGATTTCAGATGGTATTGTAGATGCAGCTTACATTACTCAAATTGAAAATGAATACAAAGCCAAATTAGACGAAAATTTGCAAGCTTCTCGTAAAAAAGATTTAACCATCATTAAGCCTTTTATGCAAGATGAATGGGATGGTTTTGTTCAGGTTTCAGATGATGAAATGTTGAAAAAAGTAGATACCAAATACGATAAAAAGAAATTGGACGCCATTTTGGACACCATTTCAACATTGCCATCAGATAAAAAGTTTATCAATAAAATTACCAAGATTGTTTCCGATCGGAAAACAATGTATGAAAACGACACTATAGATTGGGGAACTGCAGAAGCATTGGCTTACGGAACATTGTTGACCGAAGGTTATGATGTGCGTTTGTCCGGTCAAGATGTAGAAAGAGGTACTTTCTCTCATCGTCATGCCGTGGTAAAAGTAGAAGACAGTGAAGAAGAAGTAGTATTGTTGAATACGCTGAAAGATAAAAAAGGAAAATTCAACGTGTTCAATTCATTCCTTTCGGAATATGGTGTATTAGGATTTGATTATGGTTATGCTTTGGCCAATCCGAATGCGTTAACCATTTGGGAAGCTCAGTTTGGAGATTTCTCTAACGGGGCCCAAATTATGATTGACCAATATATTTCGTGTGGAGAAGATAAATGGAATAACCAAAATGGTATCGTTATGTTGTTACCTCACGGTTATGAAGGTCAGGGAGCAGAACATTCTTCTGCCAGAATGGAGCGTTATTTACAACTTTGTGCCCGTCATAATATGTACGTAGCTGATTGTACAACGCCTGCCAACTTCTTCCATTTGCTAAGAAGACAAATGAAAACGAAGTTCAGAAAACCATTAGTTGTCTTTTCACCCAAAAGTTTGTTGCGTCATCCGCTATGTGTATCAACCAGAGAAGAATTGTACAACGGACAGTTTCAGGAAACCATTGACGACCATTCAGTAGATAAGAAAAAAGTAAAAACGGTAGTTTTCTGTACCGGAAAATTCTATTATGATATTTTAGCCGAAAGAGAAAACTTAGGTAGAAATGATGTAGCTTTGGTTCGAATTGAGCAATTGTTCCCTTTACCGGTTGAACAATTAAAAGCAATTATTGCTTCGTATCCGAATGCAGATGATTATGTTTGGGCACAAGAAGAACCCAAAAACATGGGAGCTTACAGCTTTATGTTGATGAATTTTGACTTGGTGCCTTGGCGATTGGCTTCGTTAAAAGCCTATGCGGCTCCCGCTGCCGGTAGTCATACTCGTGATAGAAGACGTCATGCAGATGCAATACGTATGGTATTTGATAAGAATTTATTTAGATAAAAAAAATGTTTCAAGTTTCAGGTTTCAAGTTGAAAAAAACCTGATACTTGAAACCTGAAACTTTTAAACCACTATTAGACATGATTTTAGAAATGAAAGTTCCCTCTCCGGGAGAATCAATAAAAGAAGTTGAAATTGCAACTTGGTTAGTAAAAAATGGCGATTATGTTGAAAAAGACCAAGCTATTGCTGAGGTTGATTCTGACAAAGCTACCCTAGAACTACCCGCAGAAGCCAGTGGAATCATTACACTTAAAGCAGAAGAAGGCGATGCTGTTGCCGTTGGAGCAGTTGTTTGTTTGATTGATACCTCTGCTGCAAAACCAAGTGGAGATGCACCAAAAGTAGAAGTTAAAGTAGAAGCACCAAAAGTAGAGGAAAAGAAAGTCGAAGCACCGAAAGCAGCTCCAGCTCCTGAAAAAACGTATGCTGCACAAGCTCCTTCTCCTGCGGCTCGTAAAATTTTAGACGAAAAAAACATCCAACCATCTGATATTGTTGGCACTGGAAAAGGAGGAAGAATTACCAAAGAAGATGCTATGAATGCTGTTCCTTCTATGGGAACACCAACCGGTGGAAACCGTGGTTCAGAAAGAACTAAATTATCGATGTTGCGTCGTAAAGTAGCAGAACGATTGGTTTCGGCCAAAAATGAAACGGCAATGTTAACCACGTTCAATGAGGTGGATATGACAAATATTTACGCTTTACGTGATCAATATAAAGAAGAATTCAAGGCAAAACACGGTTTAGGTTTGGGCTTTATGTCTTTCTTCACCAAAGCGGTTACTAGAGCTTTACAATTGTATCCGGATGTAAATTCAATGATAGACGGTCAAGAAAAAATTTCGTATGATTTTTGTGACATTTCTGTTGCCGTATCCGGTCCAAAAGGATTGATGGTTCCGGTAATGCGAAATGCAGAAACGTTGTCGTTTAGGGGTGTAGAGGCAGAAATCAAACGATTGGCTTTGCGTGCTCGTGACGGACAAATTACAGTTGATGAAATGACAGGTGGAACATTCACTATATCTAATGGTGGCGTTTTCGGAAGTATGTTGTCTACTCCAATTATCAATCCACCACAATCCGGAATTCTAGGAATGCACAATGTAGTAGAAAGAGCAATCGTTAGAAATGGTCAAATTGTGATTGCTCCGGTAATGTATGTAGCTTTATCTTACGATCACAGAATTATTGACGGACGTGAGTCTGTTGGGTTCTTGGTAGCGGTAAAAGAAGCCTTAGAAAACCCGGTAGAAATTTTGATGGGCGGAAATGCAAAGAAGGCTTTAGAATTGTAAAATTTAAATCCACATTTTTATACTATCCCACTCATTTGAGTGGGATTTTTTGTATGTTACAATGTGTTTACAAAAGAGATGTAAATTTGAATTACTCTTTATAACAATTTTGTATTACCATTGGATTTATTCTTTACTTTAGCACACAAAATTTTCAAAAAGAGCTTACCCTTTTTTCAAGATGCACCAGTTTACCTTTTTTTTAATATTATTTTCTTTTTTTTCGGCATTTTCTCAAGATTTAAGTGAGTCTGAAATCTTAAAAACCCGGACTATTCAAGAGTTACTCATTTCAAATCCGGATCAAGCCTACAAAGAAGCTCTGCAAATCAGTACATCTAAAAACGAATTGTTTGGTTTTTTTGGACAGTATTACGTGGCAAATTATTTTTATAATAAGTCTGAGTTTACGCATTCAAAACAACTTCTGATTGCACTTATTGAAAACATTTTAGAGAGTAAATATTCCAAATCAAGTAAAGTTTATCATGATTTGATTGGAATGTGTGTAAATAAACTTTTTTACATCCATAAAAATTTGGGAGAGTATGACTTGGCCTTATATTACCTTGATAAATATAAAGAAAGTGTACCGAATACTCCTTTTAATGAGCAATATGGATTGATAAAAGTGGCAATGGGTGATTATGCAGATGGAATTACATTATTAAAAAAAGAGTTGAAGACATCTCCACATTTAAAATTGGGTGTTGGTGAGAAAAAAGCAATGAACAAAAAGCTTTTTGCTGATAAATACAATATAATTGGAGAGGCTTATCAAATGTATTTCCTCCAATCACGAAAAAGCACTTGTTTAGATTCGGCAAACTATTATTTCAATACGGCAGCAAAAATGTTGTTACAAGATAATTTTTATCCCGAATATACTCAAGCACTACTAAATATGCGTTTGGCAAAAAGTGCTGCCTTACAGGGAAATTATGTTAAATCGTTGCACTTATACAAGAGTAGAACAAAATTTCCGATAATTCAGGATAATATAAGAACTGTTCAGCTATTTGATTTAGGAATGGCTGATTGTTATTTCCATTTGAATCAGATGGATTCGGCACTAATTTATTCAAAAAAATATGTAGAGAATTACCAAATTACAAAGGTTTCAAAAGAAAATTTACTCATGGCTTACAATATTATGGCCCAAGCATACAGTAGACAAAACGACACTAAAAAGGCCTATGTATTCGCACAAAAAAGCTTAGAATTGATTCAATCGATAGAAACTATTAAAAACAAATCCTTGAATTTTTTACATAACTATGATTTAAAAAAAATCAAGGAAGAATCCAACCAAATCATCGCGACGAAGAATTATTTTAAAATATTTCTCTTTGGTGTTTTAATGGTATTGACTTTTTTAGCCCTTAGTTTTTATTACTATTACAAAAATCAAAAGGAAAAGCATTATCGATTTTTGAAAATCATTCAAGATTTGAAAGATTCAAAATCCAATCGAAATCAAAACCTACCCATAGCTAAAATGGATGTTCATTCCAAGCAAATTAGAGACGCTGAATTTGTAGAGAAGTTGGCCTTAGGGTTAAAAAAATTAGAACAAAAAGAACTCTTCTTGGATCCAAACTTCAAATTGAATTTTGTTGCCAAAAAACTCAATACAAATACAGCTTATTTATCACAGTATTTCAATCAGGTAATGCAAAAAACCTTTTCAGAGTACACACAGGAATTAAGAATACAATACGTTCTCCAAAAACTCATTGATGTTCCTCATTTTCGAAAATATACACTGCAAGCCATTGCTGAAGAGGTGGGTTATAAAGACGCTAATACCTTTGTTCGTGTTTTTAAAAAACAAACCGGACTTTCTCCAAATTATTACATAGAAAAACTAGAAAATACAAATTAAGTAGTTATTATTCAAGCAAATAACGCTAGTTAAATCTTCTGATTATTTATAAATAGTCCAATACACTAATTGGTCTGACACTTCATATCTCATAGATTTGGTGAGAATTTAATCAAATCAAAAAACAATGAAAAAACAATTACTTTTTATTGCAATTGCAAGTTTATTTACCTCAATGGCTTCAGCTGCCGATTTATATGTGAGAGATTTAGGTGCTGGTGGTTCTTACTCGACAATTAGTGCAGCTATAACAGCGGCTAATGATGGCGATCGTATAATCATTAGACCAAAGGCAGGAAGTCTTCCTTTTATTGAAAATTTGACAATTGACAAATCATTATCATTTGTCTCTGAAATCAATTTCTCAAAATATATTTTGCAAGGAACAATAACCGTTACACCAGCTGCAGGAAGAGTTGTAACAATTAACAATTTACAAATATCTGGAACTAATGCTATAACCGTTTCAGGAGATACAACCGGAGGAAGAACCACACTTAATGTGTTTAATTCGACAACTGCAGGTGTAAATGCAGGTGTAGCTAATACCACTTTAAATATGTCTGGATGTATTGGTACAGCGATAACAATGACTCATGGAAGAATTACCGGAAATAAAATAACTTCTGTTACAATCAACACACCAACAATTGATACTAATCCTTCTACAGATGATATCGAAATAATTGCTAATGCTTTTTCAGCAAATGGTACTGCAATTAGTATGAATCAAAAGAATTACAATTTTAGGATATTGAATAATTTTGCCGGAACTGGTATTGTAACGATTAGTGCCGTGAAAAGTAATAGTACCAATGAAATTATTAATAATGTGATTTCTTCTACAAATACTTCGAATGCTAATAATAGTATTCAAGTAAGCTCACCTGCAGGATTTACGGGTCTTATTTCAATATTAAACAATGTCTTTTATTATGTAGGACCAACTTTTGGTACATTCTATCCAGTAACTGCAAGTGGCGTGAGCTGTTATGTGTATTACAACATATCTAATTATTCGGTTACAATGCCTACTATTACTAATTCAGGCAACAACATTACTGCCTCAATTTCATTAAATACTACCACTTATACTGTAAATGGATTAGCTCCAAATACAGGAAGCCCAGAAGATGATTTTGCTGATATTGACTTAAGCAGAAATGATCGTGGTAACTTTGGTGGCTCTGATTCTTGGGCAAACTATTGGCCAACAAATGTTGGAAACAAACCGCAAGTGAACTACCTTAAAACACCAAGAAGGATTTATACCGGTACTACAGAGATGAATGCAACGGGTTCGGGTTATTCTAAATAATATAATACCTGAGTCTAAGATGAAAAAATATATGTATAGTCTATTGGCTGTTATGACAATGAGCTTATCTTCTGCCCAATTGTCATCGTTAAGCCAAGCCGAATATTTTTGGGATACCGATCCAGGTGAAGGAAACGGAACCGCCATTACCGCAGTAGATGGAAATTTTAATAGCATTTTTGAGAAAATAGCGGTGAGTGGATTAAATGCTCCCAGTGTTGGTTTACACAAGTTTAGTGTAAGAGTAAAAGACAATCAAGGAGTTTGGAGCCCCGTTTTTACTAATATCATAATTGTGGAGTCTACTACTACTCCAAACCCTATGACACTTACGCAAGCAGAATACTTCTGGGATACCGATCCGGGTGAAGGAAGTGCAACACCGCTTCAAGCTGTAGATGGCAATTTTAACAGTGCATTAGAAAAGGTAGCTGTTGCAGGTTTAGGAGCACCTAGCGTTGGACTGCATAATTTCTCCATCCGTGTGAAAGACAACCAAGGAGTTTGGGGACCAGTATTTACTAATACTATTACTGTTGAAAGCACTACTACTCCATTGCCTGTAAGTCTTACCCAAGCAGAGTATTTCTGGGATGTCGATCCAGGAGAAGGAAGTGCTACACCACTTTTGGCTTTTGACGGGAATTTTAATGCTTCTTTTGAAAATTTTATCGGTGATGCTATTCCAATTGTAAATCCAATCGGATTACATAAATTCTGTGTTCGTATCAAAGACAGCCAAGGAGTTTGGGGACCAATCTTTACGAATGTAATTTACATTGAATCCGTTTTGAGTGTAAATCCTCATGAAATGGCAGACAATTATTATTTTATTCCCAATCCGGCAACTTCAGTTATTCGTTTTAATAAAGACATAGAAAGTATAACAATAGTTGATTTGAATGGAAGACAAATAGCGGCTTCTATATCAAATAATGAGGTAAATATTGAAGGATTGGCTAAAGGAACCTATATACTAAAAATAACTACACCAGAAGGTCAAACCTTTAATAAAAAAATGATTAAAAGATAATTTTAGTTTTACTTCTTAAAAATCCCAAACTCCATCATTTTGGAGTTTGGGATTTGATTTGCAATTAAAATAAATATTCAAAATCAATCAATTAATAATAAACAAATGAAAAAAAGAATTACTTTATTTTGCCTTTTGGCATTATTGTACTTCATTCCTGATGCAGTTGCCCAATGTACTTCTGCAGTAAATGGATTGTTTCCCAATACTACCTTTACACCAAATTGTAGTGGAAACTATGAAACAATAACCAACCAAAGTTGGACAGGTGAATACAGCAATGTGAATGTAATTGCCAACAAACAATATTCGTTTTCGAGCTCAGTGACAACGGATTTTGTCACAATTACAAATGCAACAGGAACGGTCACCTATGCTAGCGGTATACAACCTGTTATATGGGATTCCGGGAACATTACAGGGGTTGTCCGTTATTACATGCATTCTAATTCTAGTTGTATTAGTGAGCAAGTGAATAGGCTTCGTTATGTTCGTTGTGCAGATGCATCAAACTGCACACCTCCTTCAAATCTGGTTGTTTCTAATATAACATCCAATTCTTGTAAATTAACTTGGACTGCAGCATCACCAGTGCCTTCTTCCAATTATGATATTTATATCGTTACAACCAACACCGCACCCAATGCAAATTCTACTCCTACTTTATTCAGTACAACAAATTTAACTACTTCGCTATCTTTAAATCTTGCAGCGGGTACTACCTATTACTATTGGATACGTTCTAACTGTGGAGCCACAATAGGAGCTTGGATTTCTGGAGGTAGTTTTACTACACCACCGGCATTAATTTGCAATGGTGCCATTTATGGATTATATCCTGATGCCACTTTTACTCCAGCTTGTACTGGAAGTACAGAACAAATTGTTACAAATGCTTATGCTGGAGAATATTCTAATGTGAAAGTGGTGTCAAATAAACAATATACATTTACGAGTTCAGTTTCCACTGATTTTGTTACAATTACTAATGCCACAGGAACAGCTGTTTTAGCTAGTGGTTTGACACCATTAACATGGTTGTCTGGCACAAACTCCGGAGTAATTAGATACCATTTGAATACGAATTCTAATTGTGGAACCCAAAATACTAATAGGATCAAATCGATTCGATGTACAACTCCTGTAATTTGTGGATTGCCTTCAGGTTTATTCTTCGATCCTGAATCGGCAACAACTGTAAATATTGCATGGTCAGCCCCAACGCCAGCACCAAGCAATGGTTATGTGTATTGTTACAGTACTGTGAACGATCCGTTTTCTGCCAATGCAATCACAGGAAACACGACAAATACCTTTGCTGTTTTAACTAATTTATCACCCAATACCACTTATTATTTTTGGGTAAAATCTAATTGTGGATCTACGCAATCCAATTGGGCTTCTGGGGGTTCGTTTACAACGGCTCCTGCTTCAGGTTGCAATGAACCAATGCAGTTGTTCTTCGATCCAGAATCACCAACAACTGTAAATATTGCTTGGTTAGCCCCAACACCCGTTCCGAGTAATGGATATGTGTACAGTTACAGTACGGTTAACGACCCATTTTCTGCCAATGCAATAACAGGAACTACAACGGAAACTTTTGCAGTTTTAAATAATTTAACACCTAGTACCACGTATTATTTTTGGGTAAAATCAAATTGCGGAAATACTCAAACTAATTGGGTTTCGGGGGGTTCGTTTACCACATATTCAGCATCTGGATGTAACGCTCCTACACAGTTTTGGAGTGAGAATGTAGCCTCTACAACCGCAACACTCAATTGGATTCCTGCGGTTCCTGCACCTGATAGTTATGTAATTCGCTACAATACGGTCAATCAATTTGGAGGAATTCAAGATGCTACTTTTACAACTTCATTGTCATTAGACAATTTAAATCCGGATACAGATTACTATTGGTGGATAGCTTCTGTATGTGGTGAAGAGCAATCCCAATGGGTTTTTGGAGGATTTTTTCATACACTTCAAAGTACTACATCGTGTAATACTCCAACCAATACAACCGTTTACAACTTGGGAACTACTTCTTGTATAATTGGGTGGTCTGCACCTTTGCCCGCACCTAGCTCAGGTTATGAAGTGTATTTGTCTACAAACAATACAACTCCCAATGCAAATACTACACCAACCTATGTGTCGACTTCAACAAATGTAAACATAGCAGGTGGTTTAATACCTGCAACTTCCTATTATTGCTGGGTTCGTTCAAATTGTGGTGCTCAGAAGAGCAATTGGTCTTTAGTGCTTAATTTTGTAACTAATGGTTTGTCTGGCTGTAATGCAGCAACTTACGGACTTTTCCCTGCGGCTACTTTTACTCCGGTTTGTTCGGGTTCGATTGAAACCATTACTTCAACGGCTTGGGCCGGCGAATATTCAAATGTTAGTATAACTGCAAATCAACAGTATACTTTTTCAAGCTCCAATACCAATGATTTTATAACAATTACTAACGATTCCAATAGTATTTTAGCCAGTGGATTAACACCTTTGAGTTGGTCTTCGGGTTCAACCTCAGGAATAATTCGATATTACTTACATACCAATTCTAATTGTGGTTCGCAAAACACGAATAGAATTAAATATATGCAATGTACTATTACAGCCAATTGTGGCTTGCCATCCAATTTAACGGTTTCTAATATAACTTCAAACTCATGTAGATTATTTTGGAACGCACCTTCACCTGTTGCCAATTCTTACGATATTTACGTAAGTACAAATAACACATCACCTTTATCAACAACCAATCCCACCTATACTAGTTTAGCAAATCTTTTGGGATATGCAAACGGATTGTTGGCTTCTACGACCTATTATTATTGGGTAAGATCCAATTGTAATGGATTATATAGTGCTTGGGTTTCCGGTGGTAGTTTTACTACTAACGCTGCTTTAAGTTGTAATGGGGCCAACTTTGGATTGTATCCAGATACGACATTTACGCCTACATGTTCAGGTAATTTTGAACAAATTACTTCATTAGCATGGGCCGGAGAATACAGTAATGTTAATGTGCTTTCAAACAAACAATATACTTTTACGAGTTCTGTTCCTACAGACTATATAACCATTACCAATGCGTCAGGAACAACCGTTTTAGCCAGTGGAATTACGCCCTTAGTTTGGAACTCAACTACTACAACCGGAGTAGTAAGGTATTTTTTTCATACTAATTCCAATTGTGGTTCACAAAATACCAATCGCATACGTTCTATTAAATGCGAAAACAGTACTTCTTGTAATACTCCAACTCAATTTGGAAGCGAAGTTTTATCCTCTACATCTGCTGTAATTAGCTGGATACCCTCTACATCTGCACCAAACGGGGGTTATTTGTTTGTTTACAATACGAATCCAACTATTGGCGGTATGGATGGTAGCACATTTTCTACCTCTGCAGACTTAACTGATTTATTACCCAATACAACCTATTATTGGTGGGTAGCTTCAAATTGTGTGACAAGTCAAAGTGATTGGGCATATGGTGGTTCGTTTACAACGGCTTCAGAGTGTAACGTTCCAACACAGTTATTTACTGATCCAGAATCGGCAACAGTGGTAAATATTGCCTGGGTTGCTCCAACCCCTGAACCAAGTAACGGGTATATGTATGCCTACAGCACTGTCAATGATCCGTTTTCTGCCAATGCAATTACAGGAACCACAATAGATACTTTTGCGGTTTTAAATAATTTAACACCCAATACTACTTATTATTTTTGGGTAAAATCTATTTGTGGAAACACCCAAACGGATTGGGTCTCTGGAGGTTCGTTTACAACCCAATTTCTAACTGCAGAATCATTTTCCATAAAAAATTTGAAGCTTTATCCCAATCCGGTAAACGATATTGTAAACCTTTCATTTGAACCTGGGATTTCTTCAGTAACAATATACAATGTGTTAGGACAAATTGTAATTTCAAAATCTATCCCTATCCAAGCAAATGAAACTTCAATAGATGTAGCTGCTTTAACATCGGGCACTTATATTGTAAAAGTTTATACCATGAACGATTCGAAAACCATAAAGATTATAAAACAATAACATTAACAAACCCAATAAAAAAACCCCAAATCATACTAAGATTTGGGGTTTTTATTTTGGTTTAAAAAAACGTTATTTTCTTGAAATGTAATCATTCAATTCATCTGCACTGGAAGAGAATGAGAAAATATCATTCAATTTAAAATAGTTTCTAGGCTCAACACACGAATCAAAAGCAAATTTGGCAAAGCTTAATTTGGTTTCTTCAAATCCGAATATTTTACAAATTTCAATGATTTGATTGGTATTCAAACAATTGTTTTGAGCCACTTGTTGTGCGGTTTTTAGTCTGGATTCGTCAAATCCTTGATTTCGAATCGTTTGTAAAGCTGCATTAAAATCATTAGGATTCATAGGTCTTCTATTTACACAACTTGGGTTGTTGTCTACTACAACTACTTCTCTAGGCTGTCTGGGTTGAGCAACTACTGTTCCACCGGTAGTAACAGTGGTTGTTTCTGTAATAGTAGTACTTCCCGTAATTACCGGTTCATTAATTGAAATATTAACACCAACTCCGCCAATATTTACTCCGGCATTAACACCTCCGGTAGTAGTAGTGGTAGTAGTAGTTTGTTGCACAACAGCAGTAGGAACGGTTTGTTGTACCACAACTTGCGGTGGAGGTGCAGGCTGACCCCATCTTCTCACATGAACATTGGCAGGTGGAATAAAACCATCTACCACCGGAATCATAGAGAAAAAGTTCATCTTCATTTTTTTGGGATTGTTTTTATCTCTTCTGATTTTGTAGGTTACATCCATAAAAATACCGTCAGCATCTGCAATTTGAAGGAAATTTTTTGAAATCTCAGCTCTGGTGTTGTCCTCAAAAATGATTTTTGCATTGTAATAAGGTTGAACCAATTCTTCAACTCTCAAATTCGTTTGGGGCTCATCATTAATGCGTTCGCCGTTTAAAATCAGAAAAAACTTATCTCCATCTTCAGAGAAAATAGTTAAATGTCCAAATGGTTGTACTTGTGCAAATGACAAGCTGGACAACAAAAGCATAAATGCTAATAAAGTAGTGTTTCTTTTCATTTTTTGTTTTGTATTTAGTTAAAAAATAGTGGGTTTCAAAATTTTTTCAAATATAGTGCCAAAATTGAAATTGCAATACAACTTTCCCATTATTTCAACAAATACAAATAATGATTGTAATAATCAATGATGGCTTTTCCTTGTAGTAATACATCAGCACCTATAATTCCATGAACCGGTTTGGCTTTGTATTGGGTCAAGGCTTCATTTACATGAGATAAATCAAAAATTACCAAATGCAGTTTATCAGATTCCCACCGACCTAGTTTTAAATGGTTGTTTTTACCAATTAGTGTGTCCATTCCTGTTGCACCGGCACCTGCAGCTTTGGTATTGGTGGCTTTGGCTTTTACATTAAAATAGGCTACATTTTCAAATCCAATACAACTGTTTGAAGCACCGGTATCTAAGATAAAGTTTCCTTTTATTCCGTTAATACTAGCCTTTAGTAGAAGATGTTGTGTTTTGGATACTTTAAAAGGAATTTTTTTATAACCGGATTTTTTTAATATTTCGTGTAAGTTTTTCATGTTTTTTTTGAGTATCAAAAGTAAGCTTATTTTTTTGCTTTGAAACATTAGAAAACACACCTTTTCTTTTTTTACTTTTGTCTCATGATTTTGACAGATACCCATACCCATTTGTATGCCGATGAGTTTAATGCAGATCGTGATGAGATGATGCAAAGAGCTTTTTCAAAAGGGGTTACTCGTTTTTTTGTACCGGCTATAGATTCTTCTTGTACACAAGCTATGTATGAATTGGAAAACAATTACCCCAATCAAGTTCACTTGATGATGGGGCTTCATCCGTGTTATGTAAAAGAAAATTATGTAGAAGAACTTCGTCATGTAGAAAATGAACTAGCCCAGCGTAAGTTTGCGGCAGTTGGTGAAATTGGAATCGACCTATATTGGGATAAATCCACATTAGAAATCCAAAAGAAAGCTTTTAAACATCAAATTCAATTGGCTAAAAAATACCTATTACCTATAGTAATACATTGCAGAGATTCTTTTGATGAGATTTTTGATGTTTTGGAATCAGAAAAGGACAAGCATCTAAGAGGAATATTTCATTGTTTTACCGGCGATTACAATCAAGCCCAACGAGCGATTTCCTATCAAATGAAGTTAGGTATCGGGGGTGTTTCTACGTTTAAGAAGGGTCAAATTGATGGGTTTTTAAATCAAATTGACCTTAAGCATTTGGTTCTGGAAACCGATTCACCCTATTTGGCTCCAGTGCCCTATCGCGGAAAACGAAATGAAAGTAGTTATTTGGAAATAATAGCCCATAAATTAGGTCAGTTGTATCAATTACCTGTTGAGGAAATTGCACGAATTACCACAGAAAACTCAATAGAGGTATTTGGCATTTAAACCAATTTTCTCTTGAGTATTCATAAAATTTTTGTTCATTTGTGTATCTAAAATAACAGATAGATGTCAAAATTTGATGCCATAAGGCCTTTTTATGATAGTGAAGTTAACGACGGAATAAAATCGGTGATTCATCATCCCATGATGAAAGCTTTAATGCATTTCACTTTTCCGGAAATGGAAGAGTCGACTTGGGTAGAGCAGTTGTTAAAAACCCATTCCATTAGAGATTTTCAAGTTAATTTCATTTACCAATCGGTTCAAAAAGTACTTCAACGCAGTTCAGAAGGGTTAACTACTTCCGGTTTTGAAAAATTAGAAAAAAACACTTCCTATCTGTTTATATCCAATCATCGCGATATTATTTTGGATACTTCATTACTTAATGTTTCCTTGTTTGATCACGGATTTGTCATGACCGCTTCGGCAATTGGAGATAATTTGGTAAAAAAAGATTTTTTATTGAAATTGTCCAAACTCAATCGAAATTTTTTGGTACAAAGGGGTTTGCCTCCAAGAGAGTTGTTGCAAAGCTCTAAACTTATGGCCGAATACATTGCTCAGTTGCTTTTGAGGGAAAATCGCTCGGTATGGATTGCCCAACGCGAAGGAAGAACGAAAGACGGAAATGATGCAACTCATCAAGGCGTTTTAAAAATGTTGGCCATGGGTTCTGATGAGACGCAGGTAATGGATTATTTTAAGAAAATAAAAATTGTTCCGGTTTCTATTTCCTATGAATATGACCCAACAGATGCACTAAAAATGCCGCAGTTAATGGCCGAAGCAAACAATGAGGTGTATATTAAAGAAAAAAACGAAGACTTTATTACGCTTTTGAGTGGTATAATGGGACAAAAAAAGAGAATACATATACATGTAGGTTCGGTTTTGGATACTGAAATTGAAGCCATAAAAGCAAAAGAAGACAATTCGAATAAACAAATTCAATGTTTGGCTCAAGCTATAGACGATTCTATTTTGAATTCTTATAAACTTTGGCCAACCAATTACATAGCTTTTGATATTTTAAATCAAACTAACCAATTTTCTTCGGAGTATACCGAAAATGAAAAGCAACTTTTTGAAAGAAGATTGGAACTAAAAATAGATGTGACAAATGCAACTATGGTAGAAAGTTTTTTGGCTATGTATGCCAATCCGGTAGTTAATAAATTGAAATATGGGAATGCATAATAACCCTAAAATATTGTTGCTTTACACCGGAGGTACCATTGGTATGATGAAAGATTTCGAAACCGGTGCACTTAAAGCGTTTAATTTCAAAAAGCTATTACAACGCATTCCCGAGTTAAAACAATTGGATTGTAGTATAGATACACTTTCGTTTGAAAAACCAATTGATTCTTCAAATATGAATCCCGAAAGGTGGGTAGAAATGGCTGAAATAATTGAGCAAAATTATTCCAACTTTGATGGTTTTGTAATTTTACACGGTTCGGATACTATGTCATATTCGGCATCGGCTTTGAGTTTTATGTTTGAAAATTTGAATAAGCCTATTGTACTTACAGGATCGCAATTACCAATAGGAGATTTGCGTACCGATGCCAAAGAGAATTTGATTACCGCGATACAAATAGCCTCTTTACAACAAAAAGGGAAACCGGTTTTTAGAGAAGTTTGTCTGTATTTTGAATACAAATTGTATAGGGGTAACCGAACAACAAAGATAAATGCCGAACATTTTAATGCGTTTTCTTCTCCCAATTTTCCACCACTAGCCGAGTCTGGGGTGCATTTGAAAGTAAATTCGGAAGCATTAAGTGCTGTTAGGGTGGCCAAAAAATTACAAGTACATAAAGAATTAAGCTCAGATGTGGCCATTTTGAAAATGTTTCCCGGTTTGAATGAGTCTATATTGACAGCTTGGTTAAGTATACCCAATTTGAAAGGGATAATCTTAGAAACCTATGGTTCGGGCAATGCTCCCACAGAGCTTTGGTTTATAAATGCACTTAAAAAGGCAATAAAAAGTGGAATTTACGTTATAAATGTAACGCAATGTTCTGGGGGAAGTGTTAATATGGGGCAATATGAGACCAGTACAACTCTAAAAAAAATAGGAGTAATCTCAGGGAAAGACATAACAACAGAGGCTGCGATAGCCAAATTAATGTATCTGCTGGGACAAAAAATTTCACCTAAAGTGTTCAAAACCATTTTTGAAACTTCTTTGCGTGGAGAATTGTCATAAAAATAACAAATTAAATTTTTTCAAGTGAGTTTTTTTTTGTTATTTGGCACTCTTGAAATACATTCGATAGAATGCTGGAGAGGTGTCCGAGTGGTCGAAGGAGCACGCCTGGAAAGTGTGTATACTCCAAAAGGGTATCAAGGGTTCGAATCCCTTTCTCTCCGCTCATTTTAATATTGTGTATTTTTAAAAATAAATTTATACCTTTAACCTGATTAACTAATTAAAATTAAGAACAAAAGCAATGAAAAGATTATTTTCTATTTTAGCAATCACAGGTCTTATGACGTTTGGTACTATTCAAGCTCAAGACTCTACACAAACAGCAGAACCAGCCGTTGAAGCTCAGGCAGAAGCTACATCAGAAGAAGCTACAGTTGTAGCCGGGGATGATGAAACTGCAGCCGTTGAGCGTTCTTTTACTCAAGAATTAAAAGAAAGATTTATTCAAGGGGGTCCTGGTTTTATGGGAATTGTATTGTTGTGTTTGATTTTAGGTTTGGCTATCGCCATTGAAAGAATCATTTACCTAAATCTTTCTACTACCAATTCTAAAAAATTAATTAAAAATGTTGAGGATGCTTTACAATCAGGTGGTGTAAATGCTGCTAAAGAAGTTTGTAGAAACACAGCCGGTCCTGTAGCTTCAATTTTCTACCAAGGTTTGGATCGTATTGATCATGGTGTAGAATCTGCAGAAAAAGCAGTTGTATCTTACGGTGGTGTTCAAATGGGTCAATTAGAGAAAAATGTTTCTTGGATTTCATTGTTTATCGCTCTTGCTCCAATGTTAGGATTCATGGGTACTGTAATCGGGATGATTCAGGCTTTTGATAAAATTGAAGCAGCGGGTAACATGGATGCTTCTTTGGTTGCCGGTGGTATTAAAGTAGCGTTATTAACTACAGTATTCGGTCTTATTGTAGCAATGGTTCTACAAGTTTTTTATAACTATATTATTGCAAAAATTGACTCTATTGTAAACGATATGGAAGATGCTTCTATCAGCTTGGTAGATATTCTTGTAGATTACAAAAACAAAAAATAATTTTTAATAACTCTTAGTATGAACTTAAATAAGTTATCCAGATTAATAGTTATTATCCTAAGTATAATTTCTATTGTGTTTCTGGCAACTATAATGGCTTCAGATACACCCGAAGGTGGTATGATTGGTCCTTTTATATATGTTGCCTATTTAACACTTTTTATAGCAATTTTATTGGTAGTAGTATATACATTAAAAAATTTAGCATCAAAAGACCTTAAGAAAACTCTAATTAGTGTTGGTGCTTTTCTAGGTGTAATTTTAGTTGCTTTTATATTAGCAGACGGTACTCCTGTACCATTAAAGGATGGAGGTGAGGTTTCCTCATTTGCCTCTAAAATGGTGAGTACAGGTTTAAATGCATTTTATATTTTAGCGTTGATTGCTATATCATTAATGTTATTTACAGGATATAATCGAATAAAAAAATAAAAAATGGCTAGAAAACACAGAGATGCACCGCCAGAAGTTAATGCGGGGTCGATGGCTGATATTGCCTTTTTGCTCTTGATTTTCTTTTTGGTGACTACAACTATTCAAACCGATCAAGGTATTAGTAGAAAGTTACCTCCTATAGATGAGACTAACCAAGAACCACCGCCGGTTAAAGAAAAAAATATTTTTACGGTTTTGATTAATCGTAATGACCAGCTATTGGTTGAAGACAAATTGATGGATTTAAGAGAGTTACGTCAAGCAGCAATAGATTTCTTGGATAATGGTGGAGATGGTTCCTGTACTTATTGTAAAGGAGCTCGTGATGTTGCTTCGTCTGACAATCCGGACAAAGCCATTATCTCTCTTCAAAATGACGCAGAGACTTCTTATGAGGCGTATGTAGCTGTTCAAAACGAATTAGTAGCAGCTTATTATTTTCTTAGAGATAGAGAGTGTTTGGCTCGATACGGAAAAACTTTTAGAGAACTTGAAGCTATGTTTGACGATCCAAAAACTAAAGAAGCTCAACGTGCTAGAATTGAGCCTTTGATTAAAGATATTCAAACTTTGTTTCCACAAAAGTTATCAGAAGCTGAACCTAAACGTAATTAACCCTAAACCAAAAAAAAATGTCTAAATTTAAAAAGAAAAAAGGTGGTGATGTACCAGCGATTTCTACAGCATCCTTACCGGATATTGTATTTATGCTTTTATTCTTTTTCATGGTGGCTACTGTTTTAAGAGATAATGACTTGTTAATTCAAAACTCTTTACCCAAAGCAGACCAGGTGACCAAATTGGAAAAGAAAGATAGGGTTATGTTTATTTTTGCCGGAAAACCGCACGAAAGATACCGCAGTAAGTATGGTGAAGGGGCTCGTATACAGTTAAACGACAGACTTTCTGATGTTTCTGAAATTAGAAACTTTGTATTAGCAGAAAGAGCTGCCCGTAATCCTGAATTAGAGAAAGTATTAACTACTTCACTAAAGGTTGATAAAGAAGTGAAAATGGGTCTTGTAGGCGAAATTAAACAAGAGCTTAGAAAAATTGATGCTTTAAAAATTAACTATACGACAACCAAAGGTAGTGTCGTAGATTAATATGTCAATTTAAATACACAAAGCCACGCATTGCGTGGCTTTTTTTGTAATTTTATGTTTTAATTGAACTTCTATGAGAATCCTGTTATTGTTTCTTGTTTTTTCATCAGCACTTTTGGCTCAAGATTCTTTATATTATAAAAAGGAACGCGATACTTTATACCGTGAAGATCAATTTTATGTGGGTATTAGCTACAATATATTGCAAAATAAACCGAGTGGGTTATCTCCAAATTCTTTTTCTTCGGGAATAACTTTTGGATTTTTACGAGATATGCCTATAAATGCAAATAGAACTTTCGCTATTGCTCCAGGATTGGGGATTTCGTATCAAACGTACCATCAAAATTTATTAATTCAAGAAATCAATGGGCAAACTAATTATGAATTAATCCCTAATGACATTTCTTTTGATAAAAACAATTTTTCCCAACTTTTAGTTGAACTTCCAATTGAGTTAAGGTGGCGAACTTCAACACCTGATAGTCATCGTTTTTTTAGGTTGTACACCGGAGTTAAATTGGGCTACCTTCTTACCAGCACTTCCCGTTTTGTATCCAATGGAGGAAATACGAAAATTAGAAACAATTCGGATTTTAATTCTTTTCAATATGGGGTATATTTAGCAACAGGGTATAACACTTGGAATTTTTATGCCTATTACGGTTTAAATCCGTTGTTTAAAAATTCGGTTCAGTTAAATGAAAAAAGACTTGAGTTGTCTGTACTCCATTTGGGTCTACAATTTTACATTCTATAATTGCCAAAAAAACAGAGCGATTTGAGGTAAAACCCCGGCAAGGAATCCCCAAATCAATTCAGAAATAGAGTGAGCACGCATAGACAATCTGGACGAAGCCACAAATCCTATCGAAGCTAAAAAGAAGGCCACAATTTCAATTCCTAAGTTTTGACTTAATAAGCTTAAAAAGAACAGAAAAACACTAAGTGCACTTATACCAATCATATGCAAACTTATTTTTTTCTTAAGCAATAATCCTATAAAAGCTAATAGCGTACTTAATAAAGCTCCAAAGTAGAAATAAAATAATTCGGGAGCTCTATCCAAAGTAATAGATTTTTCAGTTAGAAGATACAGTAAGATACAATTAACCAATAAGGGGATTCTTCTCTGTTGCAAATTAGGAATCATAAACGAATCAACTTTGCCCAAAGTAATCAGAAGATAAAATAAAGAAATGGGAATTAATAAGGTTAGTATAGTAACTTGAATAAGAGTAACATATATTTCGGTTGCATTATAAAAATCTTGAAAGCTCCAAAAATAGAATACGGCCGCATATAAGGATATAAATAGCGGATGAAAAATATAGGAAAAAAGCGGAAGTATTTTTTTCAACTTTTTTGGGTTATTATAGGGTTTCCAATACGAATTGGTTATATTTTTTTACGCATTCTAGCTACCGGGATATCCAATTGTTCTCTGTATTTTGCTACGGTTCTTCGAGCTATAGGATATCCTTTTTCTTTTAAAATTTCGGCTAATTGATCGTCTGGTAAAGGTTTTCTTTTATCTTCTTCTTCAATTACATTTTGAAGTATTTTTTTTATTTCAATTGTAGATACATCTTCGCCTTGATCGTTTTTCATTGCTTCAGAAAAAAATTCTTTGATGAGTTTTGTTCCGTAAGGTGTTTCCACATATTTACTGTTGGCTACTCTAGAAACAGTAGATATATCAAGACCAATCATATCGGCAATGTCTTTTAATATCATCGGTTTTAGTCGTGTTTCGTCACCTTCTAAAAAATAATCTCTTTGGTAATGCATAATAGCATTCATGGTTACAAATAAGGTTTCCTGACGCTGCCTAATTGCATCTATAAACCATTTGGCTGAATCGAGCTTTTGTTTGATAAACTGTACGGCATCTTTTTGGGCATTCGATTTATCTTTAGAATCCTTGTAGGTTTGCAACATATCTTGGTAATCCTTAGAAACGTGAAGTTCCGGTGCATTTCTTCCATTTAAAGACAGCTCCAATTCACCCTCTACAATACGAATGGTAAAATCGGGGACAACATGTTCTACAACTTTACTGTTTCCAGTGAAAGCACCACCGGGTTTAGGATTTAGTTTTTCAATTTCTTCAATTGCTTTTTTAAGCTGTTCTTGGGAAACCCCATATTTTTGTAAAAGTTTCTCGTAATGTTTTTTTGTAAATTGCTCAAATTGATTGGCAATTATATCTAGGGCCAATTCTACAGATTCTGTTGGTGTTTTGTGTTTGAGTTGCAAAAGCAAACATTCTTGTAAATCTCGTGCACCAACTCCCGAAGGTTCAAGTTCGTGAACGATATGTAAAATCTTTTCTACACTTGATTCATCGGTATAAATACCTTGCGTAAAAGCTAAATCATCAACGATATCTGATACAGAACGTCTGATGTAACCCATGTCATCAATACTACCAACTAAAAATTCGGCAATTTCTCTTTCTTCATCCGAAAGAATAAATGTGTTCAGTTGATTGATTAAATCTTGATGAAAGGTAACAGGTGCAGCAAAGGGAACCTCTCGATCTTCATCATCATCACTGTAGTTATTGGATTGAAGTTTGTAATCCGGTGTTTCGTCGTTGCTTAAGTATTCATCAATGTTAATGTCTTCCGCATCAATGTGTTCGTAATCATCATCTTCGTAATCATCAAACTCGTCTTTGCCAAAATCTTCTTCATAATTATCCTCCTCTTTCCCGCCTTCTAATGCGGGATTTTCATTCATTTCCTCTTTCAAACGTTGTTCAAAGGCTTGTGTAGGCAATTGAATAAGTTTCATCAACTGAATTTGTTGAGGAGATAATTTTTGAGATAATTTAAATTGTAGATTTTGTTTTAACATTATAAAAATTGGTTTAAAAGTTTAAGGTTTTTAGTTTCAAGTTGCCGAAACTTCAATAACTCGAATCTTTAAACTTGAAACAAATTTAGAATTCTGCATTTTGAGGAGTTCTTGGAAACGGAATAACATCTCGAATATTGGTCATTCCGGTTACAAACAGCACCAAACGTTCAAATCCGAGTCCAAATCCGGAGTGAACCGCTGTTCCAAATCTTCTCGTGTCCAAATACCACCAAAGTTCTTTTTCGTCTATTCCTAAAGCTTTCATTTTTTCAATCAAAACCTCATGACGTTCTTCACGTTGAGACCCACCCACAATTTCACCAATTCCCGGGAATAAAATATCCATAGCTCTTACGGTTTTTCCGTCTTCATTTAAACGCATATAGAAAGCTTTTATTTTGGCGGGATAATCAAACAAAATTACCGGACATTTGAAATGTTTTTCAACCAAAAAGCGTTCGTGCTCACTTTGCAAATCGGCTCCCCATTCGTCAATTAAATATTGAAACTTTTTCTTTTTATTAGGTGTTGAATCCCGTAAAATTTCAATGGCTTCTGTATATGAAACTCTCTTGAAATTATTTTCTAAAACAAAATTTAATTTTTCAAGGAGAGTCATTTCACTGCGTTCTGCCTGAGGTTTGTTTTTTTCTTCATCAAGCAAGCGTTGTTCCAAAAATTTTAAATCGTCTTGGTGTTTATTTAAGGTGTATTTGATGACGTATTTAATAAAATCTTCAGCCAAATCCATATTGGCAGCTAAATCATTAAAAGCTACTTCCGGTTCAATCATCCAAAATTCAGCCAAATGGCGTGAAGTATTAGAGTTTTCGGCTCTAAATGTAGGTCCAAATGTGTAAACTTGTCCTAATGCCATGGCATACGTTTCGGCTTCTAATTGACCGGAAACGGTTAGATTTGTTTCTTTTCCAAAAAAATCTTCTTTGTAATTTATTTTTCCTTCCTCGGTTCGGGGAGTATTGTCAAATGGTAATGCTGTAACTTTAAACATTTCACCGGCTCCTTCGGCATCACTTCCGGTAATGATGGGGGTATTTACATAGAAAAAGCCTTTTTCTTGAAAATATTGATGTACGGCAAATGCCAATGTAGAACGAACTCGCATGATAGCTCCAAAAGCATTGGTTCGAATTCTTAAATGAGCATTTTCTCTAAGAAACTCAAGGGAGTGTTTTTTGGGTTGCATCGGATATTTTTCGGCATCTGAATCTCCTAAAATATCTAATTTTAATACTTGAATCTCAACCTTTTGTCCGGCTCCTTTACTTTCAGTTAATATTCCGGTAATAGCAAGTGCCGCACCGGTAGTTATTCTTTTTAAAATCTCTTCTGGTGTATTTTCGAAGTCAAC
>NZ_DAIOUN010000003.1:202625-211228 GCF_036759525.1 Flavobacterium sp.
AATACCAATATGGTTGAGGGTTTAATGGGTACACCTAAATATCCCATCAATCCTGCAGTAATGATTAAAGGAAGTAAGTTTGGAATTAACGAAATAATAATCATTTTAAAAGACCGGAATAAATAGGCCATAAAAAGAGAAATAAGAACAATGGCAAATAGTAATGACATTACCAAATTGTCTACCAAATAATTAGTTCCTTTTTGAAATAAGAGGGCTTTTCCTGTGAGTGTTACGGTGTAGTTTTCAGGCGGAAAAACTTTATTGATTTTCTCCCAAAGTTTTTCTTCAATTTTTTCCATTTTATCGGTTCCAATGTCTTTCATAAAAGTTGTAATTCGGGCATATTGGCCAGTAGAATCAACATAACTTTTCATGAAATTTTGTTCCGAATCTTTTGTGGTGTTTTTGGCATAGGTTAAAATAAAACTTTGCTCCTGTGCCGTAGGTAATTCGTAATAGTCCGGATTGTGGTTGTAATAGGCTTGTTTGGAATATTTGACAACATTTACAACCGACATAGGTTTGGACAATTCCGGGATTTCTGAAATAACTTCTTGCAGTTCATCTATTTTTTTTAAAGTGGAGAGTTTCATAACTCCTTTTTTACGTTTGGTATCAATCATTATTTCCAATGGCATCACACCGTCAAATTCTTTTTCAAAAAATAAAATATCTTTAAAAAACCCTGCTTTTTTGGGCATATCTTCAATTAAACTACCCGAAATACGAATTTGATAAATGCCAATAATACTCAGTACTAAAAGAGTAATAGATGTGGCATAAATAGAAATGTTTTTATGGCGAACCGTTTTTTCTATCCAATTTACAAATGATTTTGTGTAAACTTTATTTAAGTGTTGCAAATGCTTGTCTTTAGGAAGAGGCATAAAACTGTAGATAATTGGAATTACCAATAAACATAAAATGAAAAGAAGTACAATGTTTAGTGATGCTACAATACCAAACTCCGTTAAAAGTTCGCTATCTGTTACGATAAAAGTTGCAAAACCGGCAGCTGTAGTTAAATTGGTCATTAAAGTAGCATTACCTACTTTGGAAATTACACGTTGTAAAGATTTGGCTTGATTGCCATGGTTTTTGACTTCTTGTTGGTATTTGTTAATTAAAAAAATACAATTAGGAATGCCTATCACAATGATAAGAGGCGGAATAATTGCAGTTAAAACCGTAATTTCAAATCCCAAAAGGCCAAGTGTACCGAAGGCCCACATTACCCCAATGATAACCACACACATAGAAATAAAAGTGGCTCTAAAACTTCGGAAGAAAAAGAAGAAAATCAATGAGGTTACTAACAAAGCAGCACCAATAAAAACCCCAATTTCGTCTACAATATTTTGAGAGTTAAGCGTCCGAATGTAAGGCATTCCGGAAACTTTTAAATCAATTCCGGTTTTCTTTTCAAAAGCTTCTATTTCCGGAATTAATGTTTCTTCTACAAATGTTTTGCGGATACTGGTGTTGACAATTTTTTTGTCTAAATATATTGCAGATCGAAGGGTTTGTGTTTTTTTATTGAAAATTAAATTTTCATAAAATGGAAGTTCTTCATATAGTTCTTTTTCGCGTTCAGAAAGGTATTTTCCCTTTTTTATTTGGTTTTTATCTATAAAAGGAACCAATTCAAACTCCTCCTTGCTTTCGTTTTTTTGAAGTTTTCGTAATTCTTCTACCGATATTACAAGCTCTACTTCTTTGGCTTTTTTTAAATTTTCATGTAGTTTAACCCACTGGGCAAATTGGTTTGGGGTGAAAAAAGTAGAATCTTGAATGCCAATAACAATCAGATTTCCTTCTTCGCCAAATTTATCTAAGAACAAGTTGTATTCTTGGTTTATTTGATGGTGGTCCGGAAGTAAATTGGCTTCGGTATAGGTAAATCTCATATTTTTCCATTGCAAAGCAAGGAAAATGGTAAAAAGGAGAATGATTGAAAGAATGGTTATTCTGTTTCGTAAAATAATTCGGGCTATCGCTTCCCAAAAGCCCACGCTAAACCATTTAGCCATAAGTTAAATTTAGAGTTTGCAAAGGTAAGTAAATCTTACTGAAAATGCGGATATTAATAGGGATTTATATTAAAAACCTAATCCAAAATTAGAATCCTAAGTCCAGAGAAAAAGTAAGTTTAATCGCTATGTTGTCTTCCAAGCGAGCAAACTGATTTGGACCGTATCTGTAAAATCCGGCAAGTCCGAATCCTTTGTAAATTTGATTCAATTCAATTCCAGACTCAAAATAGCCATCGTTGAGGGTTTTGTAGTTTAACCCAAGGTGTTGTTCCGGGTTTTCCATGTCGCCCCAAGCCATTCGGCTTACTAAAACCAATGATGGTTTTACTTTTTTGAAAAGAGTTATTCGTTTAAATCCATGTTTGAGATGTAGCATTACAAATCGGCTTGAGAAAAATTCATTAAAAAGCATGGTTTCAAAGCTGTTTTTTCCGGCCACCGTGATTCTTTGAAGTAAATTATCACGGTCTAAATTATTGGGAGAGTTGTTGTAGAGATGAGTTAAAGGGATCTCACCAAATGTTAACCCACCCTGAACCAAGAAAGTCGATTTTTGCCCGTTTATAAATTTCTTTTCATATTCCACTCGAAGGTCTAATTTGCTAAAGGTAAAATCGTTGTTTAAAAATTCAGGTAAACTTTGTGTAAATTGGAAAGTGAATTTGGGGAACTTTTTGTCAATTTCAATTTTTCCATTGGGAGTTTGCATAAAAGTACTAAACGGATTCCATTGCAATGAAAGGGAAGCCGTTGTCATGTCGTATCGATTGTAAAATGTGTTGTTTGTAAAAAAGGTATAATCAAAAAGCGGTTCAATTCTGGAATGATTGAGATGCCAAATACTTTCGGTTTTTGGGATAATTTTGGTTTCTATATATGAACTCCAGGTTTTGTGATTGTAAAATGTACTTACGTTGATGGGGCGTGGGTCGTAAATTTTAAAAACTCTTTTGTCAATTAAAAAATTGGTACTTCCAATTTCTCGAACATCATCGGTGTATTGCAAACCTATCCAGGAATTTGATGTTTTTCCTATTCGAAATGCATTGCCTATTTGGTATTTAAAAGTTTCGTCTTTAATACCATAGGCCGTATAGCCGTTTATGCGGTATTTTTTTGAAAATTTTTCGTTTGTAATACCACCAATTCCAACTCGAAACCCCTCAAAATTATTGTAACTCAATAGATATCTCAAATCAATATCAAAAAAAGACACTGGAAAATAGCCGTTGATTATTTTTCTTCCAAAGAAAATTTTTGACTCTAAACCTTTTTTAAAAGCCATGCTATCTAAGGCTTTGTAGGTGTTTATGCCTCTTTCATCTAGTTTTTCTTTTCGATTTTGTGTCCAAAAAGTTTCGTTTTTTGTGGTTGCACTTTCATTGATTTCTATTCCAATCCATTTCCTTTTTATATCAAATTTAGAATTGGTTTTTACATCATAGATATGAGATTTAGAGTACAAATAAACATAATCTGTTGGGTCGCTTCCTTTCTTTGATCCTAATTCTTCATACTCGCCTTCAAAGTATATAGTTCCACCTAAAATTTTTATATCATCTTCATTCTTGCCTTTTATAATTTTAAATTCATTGGAAGCCGGAAACCAAATGTTCTCGTTTTTTAAAAATGTAAATTCGTGATTTGTGGTAATATCTAAAAGACTTCGAATTCTAAAATTGGCTTTTGCAATCCCGAAATTTTCTGCATCCAAATAGATAATTCCTTCAAGACCTTTACGATTTATTTTCTTTTTATTCTTAAAGTAAATACGAACGCAATTTCTGTTTTGTAAATTAACAGTATCTAAAATTTTATAATGGTAATCTTTCAATCCTTCTTTAGAAACCGGATTAACATATTTGGTTTCAAATAATTCAAATCGTGTGTCGTATATAAAATATGATTGTACCGTAAATCCAATGATTTCATAAATCGGATTTTTAAACCCCGACATTTGGGTTCCGAGAACAGTTTCTTTGGTTTTCTGATTTTGGTGTTGCAAAAGAGATGTTTTTTCAGCAATAAATAAGTGCTGTTTTTCCATCATTTTTTTGAATTTGTAGAAAGTGGAATCTACTTTTTGAGTTGCCAAATTTTGAGTTTCAGGAAATAAAGGAATGGAATCCGGTATTGCCGTTACTAAGATTTTGTCGTAAATTTTGAATTCAAAAAAATCTAATTTTTTTTGTGGATTGTTCTCTGCTTCAAGAGCAATAGCATTTTGAATCATTTTTTGAGCCTCACTTTCATTTGATGTCCAAAAAGAATCTTTGTCAAATGTTGTCAAAGGTAGAAGTTCCAACGTGACATAATCTTCTGAGGAAACGGGAATAGTTTGGGTTTCAAAACCAATATACCGGGCTGTTAAAGTGGTGTTTGGTTTGGATATCTCTATCAAAAATTTACCGTTAACGTCTGAGATTACGGTTTTTTTATCACTGGTTTCAATGGACACAAAAGGAAGTCCCTTGCCGTTTGAATGATTTTTTACTATGCCATTTATATGGTATTGAGCGTGACTATTCATCACAAGTAAAAACCACAAAAAGACAGCATATCTCATAAAAAGTAAAATCGAATTACAAAAGTACTTGATTTAAATAAAAAATCCACTTTTAAAGTGGATTCTCTATTTAAACTTTCATGATTTCAGCTTCTTTGATGGCCAAAATTTCATCAATTTTTTTGATGTATGAATCTGTTAGTTTCTGAATGGTTTCTTCTGCAGTTTTGCAAATGTCCTCAGAAGTTCCATTTTTTTCTTCTTTTTTAATATCGGTATTGGCATCTTTTCTGGCATTTCTAATCCCGATTTTTGCATCTTCTGCTTCCGCTTTGGCTTGTTTTACCAAATCTCTACGGCGTTCTTCTGTCAAAGGAGGTACCGAAATGATGATGTTGTCACCATTATTCATAGGGTTAAAGCCCAAATTGGCAATCATAATGGCTTTTTCAATAGGATGTAACATGCTTTTTTCCCATGGTGTAACCGTGATGGTTCGAGCATCGGGCACATTGATATTGGCTACCTGAGAAAGTGGTGTTTGAGAGCCGTAATAATCTACAAAAACACCACCCAACATTTGAGGTGAAGCTTTTCCGGCACGAATATTTAAAAATTCTTTTTCCAAGTGGGCAATAGAACCGTTCATGTGTTCTTTTGCAGTATCAATTATGAATTCAATTTCTTCCGTCATAACTTTATTTTTTGTCTTGAATTTTTATTATCAATTTAAATGGTAACGGTTGTTCCAATAGGTTCTCCATTACATACTTTTAATAGATTACCTTCTTTGTTCATGTCAAAAACAATAATGGGTAATTTGTTTTCTTGACTTAATGTAAAAGCAGTGGTATCCATGACATTTAGTCCTTTGCTTAAAACATCTTCAAAAGAAATATAATCAAATTTTACAGCATCTTTATTTTTTTCAGGGTCGGCGTTGTACACACCATCAACTCGGGTTCCTTTCAATATGACATCCGCACCAATTTCAACGCCCCTTAAAACAGCGGCCGTATCTGTTGTGAAATAAGGGTTTCCGGTTCCGGCTCCAAAAATAACGATTCTTCCTTTTTCCAAATGGCGAACGGCTCTTCTTTTGATGTAGGGTTCGGCAATGGCTTCAATTTTTAAAGCGGTTTGCAATCGGGTTAACATTCCGGCTTCTTCCAAAGCACCTTGCAACGCCATTCCGTTAATTACGGTGGCCAACATACCCATATAATCGCCTTGTACTCGGTCCATACCATTACTGGCTCCGGCAACACCTCTAAATATATTTCCACCACCAATTACGATGGCTATTTCTACTCCTTTGTCGTGAATTTGTTTAATTTCTTGAGCATATTCTGCCAATCTTTTGGGGTCAATTCCATATTGTCTTTCGCCCATCAAAGCTTCACCACTAAGTTTTAGAAGAATTCTTTTGTATTTCATGTGTTGTTTTTTGTGGTGCAAATATAAATAAATATTGATTTTATAGCTTCTTTGATTGAGGCAAAATTCAATTAAAATAATGATTTATAATCTTGGTATGCTGTTTTTGCAGCATCGTAACCTAATTCAAAAATAGTTTGCATTTTGGTTTTGTTGGTTTCAAAAGTGCTGTAATTGGATAAATCTTCGGGTTCTATAACCCAATCGCAAAGGGTAAATTTTTGTAAAGTAGTATTGGCTGTAAGCAAATCAAATGCTCTTGAAGTTACCGCTTTAATAGAATTCAAATCTTTAGCTTCAATTTTTTGAATTGGGCTCACATATACGCCTATGATAATTTCGCATCGCCCTTGTAAAATATCGGTAGGGAAATGATTCAAGATTCCTCCGTCACTGTAGAGATTGTTTTCAATTTGATAGGGAGAAATAATTCCGGGAAAAGCACTTGATGCCAAAACGGCATCTGTTATTTTCGTATTCGAATCAAAAATTTTGATTTTTCCTTTGACCAAATCGGTAGCTGTGATATGAATGGGAATGTCTAATTCACCTAGGGTACAATTGCCAAAAATATCGGTAAAATATTTTTTAAATGAGTCACTGTCAATAATTCCGGCTTTTGAAAAGGTGAAATGTTTCCAATGGAAAAAGTAAATGGATTGGAAAAAAGCCAGTATTTCTTCGGGAGTTTTTCCAAAGCTATATAGTGCGGCAACAATTGATCCGGCACTTGTGCCGGCAATTTGAGATGGGCGAATGTCTTTTTCTTCCAAAAATTGCAATACACCGGCATGAGCCAAGCCTTTGGAGCCACCCCCCGAAAGTACTAAGCCAATTTGTTTTCCCTGTCTATTCATTTTAGGATGTTTGATTCCCAAAAATACGGTATTTTTTGATTTAGTGTAATGTAGGTTACAGAGTTTAATTAAAATATATACTACTTTTGTGCTTTAAATTTTCTCATTATGTATGACATTGTATTAGAAAGTATTGAAAAAAGTTTATCCTACACGCAATATAGAGCATTGGTTTCTGATTTATTGAAAGAGGGCAAATCTACCGGGAGTGAGCAATCTGATGCCTTAACTAAATATAGTGAACTGAATGAAGTTCGTATGAATCGTTTGGAGAAAACGATTCAAATAACGAATGAAGTTACACAATCATTACAAAATTTACAATCCCATTACATTTGGTTGGTGATTTCTGAAGGATGGTGTGGTGATGCCGCTCAATTGGTACCCATTATCCACAAAATGGCAGAACTTTCAGAAAAAATTGATTTTAGAATTGTATTACGCGATGAAAACGAAGCATTGATGAATCAGTTTTTGACCAATGGCGGGAAAGCCATTCCGAAATTATTGATTTTGGATGCCGAAACCTTAACCGTTTTAAGCGATTGGGGACCACGACCCGAAGGTGCTAAAAATTTAATTTTAGACTATAAAGCTCAACACGGCGTTGTAGATGAAACGGCCAAAACCGAATTGCAAAAATGGTATTTGCATGATAAAGGCATAAGTACGCAAAATGAAATTATGGCTTTGGTTGAAAAAGTTGAAAAGCAACTAGTTTAACTTTCCCACAATTTTAATTTTATCAGAAGTGGAAATTCCGCCCGGATTGCAACCCAGTTCACCTTCAGGAATTTCTACTTTTATATTTTGATAATATTCAACCCAAGCTGGAAAAAACGCTTTCGATTCCGGTTGTTTGAAGGTCATGGGTTGCAATTCAAAAAAGGGTTTTCCGTAAGCCTTCAAAAAAGCATCATAGATCAATTCGGAACAATAATATTTTCCATTATCGTATAAATAATCATCGTCATACGGAATTCCGATTTGCTGTTTGGCAAATGAAATCACTTGCGGAATCAGTTTTTGATATTTTGATTTTACTCTTCCAATAAACATCGTGGTTTGTGTGTTTTTTGAAAACTGTTCCAACGTCACTTTCCGAACGGCATTTCCGGCTGCTTCAATGATGAAAATAGAATCATTTTCGATAACAACTAAACCTAAATGACTAAAATCATTGCCTTGATAACCTTCGGTTACGGCATGAATGGCATCACACAATTCGCCACAATTCATTTTTTGAAACAATAAATCGCCACTTCTCAAAGTGGTTTTTTGTGGAAAAACAAGACAACTGTAAAGTAGAAAAAATAGTATGTGCTTAGTCATTTCCTTTGATTTTATTCTCAAAATTTTCTGGCAAAACTGCATTTTCAACTGAATAATCGCCAATTTTTGTGCGTCGTAAAACTGTTAAATGAGCACCGGAATTTAGTGCTTTTCCGAAATCATTTGCTAAAGAACGAATGTACGTTCCTTTGCTACAAACGACTCTAAAATCAACTTCAGGAAGAGCTATTCTGGTAATTTCAAACTCATGAATGGTGGTTTTTCGGCTTTGCATTTCAACTTCTGCTCCGGCACGAGCGTGTTCATACATACGAATTCCATCTTTTTTGATGGCCGAAAAAACGGGTGGTTTTTGGTCAATTTCGCCAATAAATTGCGGTAAAATTTGATTTATCAATGATTCATTAATATGATCAATAGAAAAATTTTCATCGATTTCCGTTTCTAAATCATAGGATGGAGTAGTAGCACCTA
>NZ_DAIOUN010000003.1:211328-214660 GCF_036759525.1 Flavobacterium sp.
GAAAAATTTTCATCGATTTCCGTTTCTAAATCATAGGATGGAGTAGTAGCACCTAAAAGAAATGTTCCGGTATATTCTTTGGCTTGTCCTTGAATTTCGGTGATGCGTTTGGTGAATTTTCCGGTACAAACGATTAACAAACCTGTAGCCAACGGATCTAGTGTACCGGCATGACCAATTTTAAATTTTTTTGAAAGTCCCAAATGCCGAATCAAAGCGTACTTGAGTTTGTTTACCGCCTGAAAAGACGACCATCTCAAGGGTTTGTCTATCAAAAGTACTTGTCCTTCCAGAATTTCTTCAGTTGTCATTAGTTTACAGAAAAATAAATCAATAAAAGCACTCCAACTATAATACGATAGTAACCCCACGGTTTAAATCCGTATTTTTTGATGACTTCAATAAACAATTTGATAGCCAAAACGGCTACCACAAAAGCAATAGCGTTTCCGATTAAAAAGAATTTGAAATTATGGCCTTCTAAAAGAAGTTCGTATCCTTTGAGCTGACTTACTTCGTAGGTTTTTAAGAATAAGGAATAAACGGTTACGGCCAACATAGTTGGGACAGCTAAGAAAAAAGAAAACTCAGCTGCCACAGCACGCGTTAAACCTTGTTGCATGCCACCAATAATTGAAGCAGCACTTCTACTGGTTCCGGGCATCATAGCCAAACATTGCCAGAAGCCAATAGTTACCGCTTTCTTGAGGGTAATTTCTTCTTCAGTTACAACTGTTGGGTTTTGAAATCTTTTGTCAATAAAAAGTAAAACGATACCTCCTAAAATTAAAACTATCGCAATGGGAATTGGATTTCCTAAAACCGCATCAATCTTATCATCAAATAATTTTCCTAAAACCAATGCCGGAATCACTGCTGCGGCCAATTTGATATAAAAATTAAATTTAGAGAAGTTGAAAAATTTTCGCCAATACAAAAAGACAACAGCTAAAATAGCTCCAAATTGAATGGAAACTTGAAATAATTTGACAAAGTCATCTTCCTGAATCCCAAAAAAGGAACTCGTGAAAATCATGTGAGCCGTTGAAGAAACCGGAAGATATTCGGTTAAACCTTCAATTATGGCTATAAGTATTGCGTGTAATAAATCCATTGGAAGTAGATAGTTAGATTTTTAGTTCCGATAGCTATCGGAATCGATTAATAGATTATCCAAAAATATAATAATCTGAAAATCTGTTAATCCTTTTTAGGGTTTTTCAAAATAGCATAAATCACTACGCCAAATCCGGCTAGCACAACTGTTGGTGCCAATCGAATTCTTCTAAAATCAAAAATCGCTTCGCTAAAAACTTTTGGGTCATCACTACCGCCACCACTCATCAAAATAAAACCCAAGGTAATAATGGCAATACCAATTAATAGAATTTTATAATTTACTTTTTCAAAAAGAAATTCCTGTTTTTGTTCGTTTTTGTTGCTCATATTTTTAGTATAAATCGTCTGTTCTAAGGTTCAAGAATTTTTGAGTAGCAAAGAAAGTACTGAACCAGGAAATTAAGATTCCCAATACCAATACGCCCAATAAAACGACACCTATCATCAATTGGTTTTCTAAAATTCCCAATTTAGGAAAATTACTATCGATGTAAAATAATACACCCACAATGCCCATTATGGCTAATAAAGCACCTACAATTCCTAGTTTAATGCTTCGCATAATAAAAGGTTTGCGAATAAACGATTTGGTTGCACCTACCATTTGCATGGTTTTAATAATAAATCGGTTGGAATAAATAGATAATCGCATGGAGCTATTTATCAATAAAACGGCTATTAAGGCTAAAAACCCCGTGATAACCAGCATCCAAAACGTTATTTTTTTGACATTGTCGTTGACTAAATCCACCAAATGTTTGTCGTAAACGATGTCAGAAATCATTTTATTCTGCTTGAAATCCTGTTCAATTTTTTTGATGCTATCAACTTGAACGTAGTCAGCTTTGAGATGAATATCATATGAATTTTGCAACGGATTAAAACCCAAAAACTGCATAAAATCTTCGCCTATAATATCTTTATGTTTAGAAGCGGCCGTTTCTTTGGATACAAAAGTATCGGTTTTTACAAAGGCTGAAGCTTTCAGTTTTTCGCCAAAAGCTTTCAAAATACTATCGCTGGCCGCATCTTTAAAATAAACCGACATTGGAATTTCTTCCTTGAAATCATCGGAAAGTTTTTTGGAATTAATTACAAATAAACTCAATAAACCCAACAAAAAAAGCACTAAAAAAACACTTAATACTACTGAAAAATAGGATGAAATGAGTCGTCTTTTTTGATACTTTTCGTAAGATGATGCCATAAAAAATAGTTTAAGCCGTAAAATTAAAAAAGAAATTGGTTAAACCACAGTTTATAACGGCTAAAGTTTTGAGTTTAGTACAATAAACGTAAATTTGCCGTTTAAAAAACCTTAGCAACTCAGAAACTCAGTTCCTCAGCACCTAAAATATGAAATACTTTCACGAACAAATTGAAGCCAAGTGGCAAGAATATTGGGCCAAAAACCAAACTTTTGCTGCTCAAAATAATTCCGATAAACCAAAATATTATGTGTTGGATATGTTTCCGTATCCATCCGGAGCCGGATTGCACGTGGGGCATCCGCTAGGCTATATTGCTTCAGACATCGTGGCTCGTTACAAAAGACATAAAGGGTTTAATGTGTTGCATCCGCAAGGCTATGACTCGTTCGGACTGCCAGCGGAACAATATGCCATTCAAACCGGACAACATCCGGAAAAAACAACCAAAGAGAATATCGCTCGTTACCGGGAACAATTAGATAAAATCGGTTTTTCATTCGACTGGAGTAGAGAAGTTCGTACCTCTAATCCCGATTATTACAAATGGACCCAATGGGTTTTTATTCAATTATTTGAATCGTATTATTGCAAAAAAGCAGATAAAGCATTTCCAATTTCTGAATTGGTAAAAGTTTTTGAAGCCGAAGGAAATGCCAATGTAGATTTGGTTTGTGATGATGGAGTCGAACTGTTTACAGCGGCTGAATGGAATTCCTTTTCAACCGAAAAACAACAAGAAATTCTTTTACAGTATCGCTTAACCTATTTGGCCGAAACCGAAGTAAACTGGTGTCCCGCTTTAGGAACTGTTTTAGCAAACGATGAAATTGTGAACGGTGTTTCTGAACGCGGTGGTCATCCCGTAATTCGTAAAAAAATGACGCAATGGAGTATGCGAATTTCTGCGTATGCTGAGCGTTTGTTGCAAGGTTTGGATACGATTGATTGGAGTGAATCTATCAAAGAATCACAAAGAAATTGGATTGGGAAATCAGTCGGAGC
>NZ_DAIOUN010000003.1:214760-281630 GCF_036759525.1 Flavobacterium sp.
AACTCCGATTTCTTAAACGGATTGGATTATAAAGAAGGAACTAAAAAAGCCATCGAAGCCTTAGAAAAAATTGGTCAAGGTAAAGGAAAAACCAATTACCGTTTGCGTGATGCGGTTTTCTCTCGCCAACGCTATTGGGGCGAACCGTTTCCGGTTTATTATGTGAATGGTTTACCACAAATGATTGATGCAAAACATCTTCCTATCATTTTACCAGAAGTAGAGAAGTATTTACCAACGGAAGACGGACAACCGCCGTTAGGAAATGCTACGCATTGGGCTTGGGATGTTGAAAAGTTGTCGGTTGTCAGTTGTCAGTTGATAGATAATGTAAAAGTTTTTCCGTTGGAATTGAATACGATGCCGGGTTGGGCAGGTTCATCCTGGTATTGGATGCGTTACATGGATGCTCATAACGAAAACGAATTTGCCAGCCAAGAGGCCTTAAACTATTGGGAAAATGTAGATTTATACATTGGGGGTAGCGAACACGCCACCGGCCATTTATTGTACTCCCGTTTTTGGAATAAATTCCTAAAAGACCGCGGCTTCATTACACCCGAAGAACCCTTTAAAAAATTGATTAATCAGGGGATGATTTTGGGGGAAAGTGCTTTTGTTTTTGTTTTGCAAACAAAAATTGGTGAAGAAAACGCATTTGAACAAGTTTTGTTAGATTATGAAACTTATAAAAAGTTCATAAATGGTGGCCCAATAAATATTTTACCAGAAAAATTATTTAAGTTTTTAGATGAAAGATTATCTTCATTTGAGAATTTCAATGATAGATTAAAAGGTTTAGAAAGAAGATTTGTATGTTATAAATCTGCCATAGATGTTAACTACGTGAATTTAAAAAATGAGATTAATTTAATTGAATTATCTCAAGATGAAAGATATAAATTAATTTATGACGCATCATATTTCGATGGGAATGAAGTTATTCAAACAAATGACATT
This sequence comes from Flavobacterium sp., assembly GCF_036759525.1. Lineage (GTDB taxonomy): Bacteria > Bacteroidota > Bacteroidia > Flavobacteriales > Flavobacteriaceae > Flavobacterium. The sequence continues at coordinate 215,721 of NZ_DAIOUN010000003.1, forward strand.
ACTGTTATTCGCGAAGTCGAAAAAATGTCCAAATCCAAATACAACGTCGTTAACCCCGACGATATTTGCAATCAATACGGTGCCGATACCTTGCGTTTATATGAAATGTTCCTCGGGCCGTTAGAGCAAGCCAAACCATGGAATACCGCCGGAATTACCGGAGTTTCCGGTTTCCTAAAAAAATTATGGCGATTGTATTTTGACGATAACGGTTTGATTGTCACCAACGATGAGCCAACGGCTGAAATGTACAAATCGTTACACAAAACCATCAAAAAAGTAACAGAAGACATCGAGAATTTCTCGTTCAATACTTCGGTTTCGCAGTTTATGATTTGTGTAAACGAATTGGCTCAGTTGAAATGCAACCACCGAAAAATTTTAGAACCGTTGGCTATTTTGGTTTCGCCATATGCACCGCACATTGCTGAAGAATTGTGGAGTCAATTGGGTCACGAAGGCTCAATTTCAACCGTTGCGTTCCCTATTTTTGAAGAGAAATATTTGATAGAATCCGAAAAAGAATATCCGGTTTCGTTCAACGGGAAAATGCGATTTACCATCAAATTACCGTTGGATTTAACCGCTGCACAAATTGAAGAAATCGTCATGGCAGACGAGCGAACGCAAGCTCAATTGCAAGGCAGAACGCCCAATAAGGTGATTATTGTACCTGGGAAGATTATTAACTTGGTGGGATAGTCCAGTCTTTAAAATGAATGCCACAAATGGAATTTAGGTTCGATTTGTGGCATTTTTTTTGATACAAATTATAATAATTTCCTAAAATATTCTACAAAGCAAAAGATTCCTATTAAATTTAAAACTTAAAAACATCAAAACATGAAAAAAATAGTACTTGCATTAGTTGTTTTGTCTTTTATAAAGGTTTCAGCTCAAGAAGAAACTCAGCCAAAAGACACAGTTTGTTCCTCAAAAGTAGTAGTCAATATGAGGCTCGGATTTTCGGTTTTAGCCAACAATTCATTTAATTTAAACCAAAAACTAAAAAGTCAAAACCTAACCGAACTTAATGAAACACTTCCTGCTTTTATGTTGGGTTTTGAATTTTTTGGAGAAAAAATGTCGGGCGATTTGGAATTTGGATTTATCTATGCCAATCCGGATAAAAATAGTGTCGAGGTTTTACAACGCGGTTTCGATACACGAGCTAGAGTACATTATAACGTGGTCAACCAAGAAAAGTTTGCCTTTACAACCGGATTGTCTTTAGCCTTTACCGGAAATGACATTGATATATATTCTAAAAGCAACACAATAGATTTAAATAATCTCAATCCCGAAACCAATAGCGGTCATATTAGTATTAGAAATCAAATGTTTTATGCCGGTCCATCGGTTTCTGTCTACCTATTCCGTAAATCTTTTCCAATTCGACTCAATGCCGGATATGAATTTGCTTTAACCAGAGGCAGATACAAATCAGATTTCGGGTCTGTAATAAACAACATCAATGAAAACGGAAATAACCGTTTGGTGTTTGGACTTGTGTTCTAGAGATTATGTCAAATTGGCATTTCCTAATTTTGGCTCACAATTTGATACTTTTTAGGTATATTTATAAAAAATAGAAAAAATGATTGGATATTATATTTTAATTGGAGTTATCGCATTAGTAAGTTGGTTGGTAAGCAATCAATTGAAGCGAAAATTTGACTTTTATTCGAAAGTGCAATTGCGAAACGGGATGAGCGGTGCAGAAATTGCTCAACGCATGCTTGAAGATCACGGAATTTATGACGTAAAAGTTATTTCGACTCCGGGACGATTAACAGATCACTACAATCCGGTAGATAAAACGGTTAATTTAAGCGAGGCGGTTTACAATCAACGTAATGCGGCGGCTGCCGCTGTTGCTGCTCATGAGGTAGGTCACGCGGTTCAACATGCTACAGCCTATGAGTGGTTAACCATGCGTTCCAAATTGGTTCCTGTTGTTAGTGTTTCATCCGGAATGTCTCAATGGTTAGTAATTGGAGGTTTGATATTAGGAGCAGCTTCCGGCAGTGCGTTAGGATTTTATATTGCTGTAGCCGGTTTAATTTTAATGGCTCTGGCCACTACATTTAGTTTTATTACTTTGCCTGTTGAGTATGATGCAAGTAACAGAGCATTAGCTTGGTTAAAAAAAGCCAATATGGTAGGGCAACAAGAATATGCCGGAGCAGAAGATTCCCTTAAATGGGCCGCCAGAACCTATTTGGTAGCTGCTATTGGAGCTTTGGCTTCGTTGTTGTACTGGGCTCTTCAAGTGTTTGGGTCCCGAGACTAATTAGAAATAAAAAAATAGAATCCGTTACGAAAGTGACGGATTTTTTTGTTTAAAAGAGAAGTAGTTTGAAAGAAGGTCAAAAAATTAATCTAAACTTGAAACCTGAAACTACAACTGAATTTGTCTTTCAATCTGTTGTTCCAATGAAATAAAAGTTTCAGTTCTGGAAACACCATCAATAGGTTGAATTTTTTTGTTGAGTAGTTGCATCAAATGTTCGTTATCTCTACAAATAATTTTAATGAGAATACTCCAATTTCCGGTAGTGTAATGACATTCTAAAACTTCCGGTATTTTTTTTAATTCTCTTACGGCTTCCGAATTACTTGACGCTTTTTCCAGATATATCCCAATAAAAGCCATGGTTTTATAACCTAAAACTTTTGGATTGATAATAAATTTAGATCCCGATATTACTTGGGCTTCTTCTAGTTTTTTCAATCGTTGGTGTATAGCAGCTCCCGAAATTCCTATTTTATGTGCAATTTGCAATACGGGTTTTCGGGCGTCTTCCATTAAATATCGGAGAATTTCTTTGTCTATACCATCTATTTCAATTTGAAGTGAATTGATTTTCATGCTTTTATTTTTATATCAAAAATAAAAAAATTAGTGTAATTTGTAATATTTTTTTAGTTTTTGCTTTTGATATGTAAGAAACGATATGGTTAAGGAGTGTTAATCTTTCTATTTTTTAGGAATCTACCAATTAAAAAATTAAATTTGTTTACAGACTCTTTTTCAATCAATCAACTAAATCAATCGAATTATGAAATTTACATTTGTCCTTTTTCTGTTTTTCTTGATGTGTGTTCCTCAAGCAGAAATTTATAAAGCATCGGCACAAGAAAGACTTTCCAACCAATTTGATGCCGTTTTTCAAAATTCTAATAATTTTCAGGAATATAAAGTAGTAAAAAGGGATGAATTGGAGATGTTGAAGAGGAGTAGTTTAGATTCGGTTGCAAGTCTCAAAATAAAAATAGAGGACATTCAGAAAGAGTTGCAAATTCAGACTCAATTGACAATGCAAATCAAAGATTCATTAAAGGTAAAATCGGAAGAACTTCAAAAACTACTTTTAGCTCAAGATTCTATTTCGTTTCTGGGAAAACCCATTTCAAAATCTAATTATTCTCTTTTGATGTGGAGTTTAGTTTTAATTTTAGTAGTGCTTTTAACGGTTTACATTTTTAGGTTTTCTAGTGCCAAACGCATCTCAAACGATGCGGTAGAAAATTATACCAAATTGGAATCAGAATTTGATTCCTATAAGCAAAAAGCCTTAGAAAAAGAACAAAAATTAGGGCGTCAACTTCAAGACGAAATCAACAAACACAAGGATGCTTCAAAATAAAATTAACTACCTACGTTGTTGGGGTTGTAACCCATATAAGGAACGTTTTTCTCATGAAATACTACGCCAAAACTTTCCAATTCTTTAAGAATGGGTTGGTAAACCTCTTTTTGAATAGGTAGTTGTACGCCTGGTGTTGTAATAGTTCCATTTAGTATATGTAAAGTTGCCATAGCCAGGGGAAGACCCACTGTTTTTGCCATTGCGGTGTAGGTTTGATCTTCACCAATACAAACCATAGTACTGTCAATTTGTTTCTTCTCACCGTTAATTTCGTAGCCAAATTTGTGATACATGACAATCATATCTTTATCTTCCGGTTGAAGAGCCCATTTTTCGGCTAGAATTTTTTCAAGTATTTGAGCCGGACTGGCATTGGCAATCCCAACTTTTTTTGAAGCATTGAATAAATCCAATTCTACAAATTTATCCCAAATGACATCGTCTTGGTCTATTTTAAGGTAGTGTCTGAGTTTTAACTCAACAGAATCTGTTGGGTGATAGGCTAAGAATGAATTGGTAAAGTCGCGGTAAGACATGTCTTCCGAGTTTTCCATAGTATAACTGTCATCTGTCATTCCTAATTGTACCAGCATATCCCAAGCTTTTGAATACCCCACTCTTCTAAGGGTGCCACGATACATGGTTTGAATAGCATCTAGACCATAAATACTTCTGTATTTTAGAGAGTCGCGATTGGCATATCCTTCAAAGCGACCATAGCCTTCAACTTCTAAGAATTCGGTTCTACGGAAAAGTTTGTTGTAGGGAATGTATTTGTATTTGCCTTCTTGTATAAATTTTGATACACCACCTTGTCCCGCTAATACTACATTTCTCGGGTTCCATGAAAATTTATAATTCCACAAATTGGTATCGCTTTCCGGAGCCACCAATCCACCGCAAAACGACTCAAATTGAATCATTTTTCCCCCTTTTTCTCTTATTTCATCAATTACTTTCATGGCACTCATGTGATCAATGCCTGGGTCTAACCCAATTTCATTCATAAAAATGAGTCCGTTTTCGATAGCAAGATCGTTGAGTTCTTGCATTTTTGGGCTTATATAGGAGGCTGTAACCAGATGTTTTTGAAAAGCAATACAATCTAAAGCAATTTCAATATGAAGATGAGCCGGTAGCATTGAGATTACTATCGAAGCTTTTTGAATTTCCTTCTGACGATTTTCTACGTTTGCTATGTCCAACTGAATGGCTGTAGCATTGGGATGATTTTGGGTCTTTTTTTGAGCTAATTCTAAAGATAGATCGGCAATAACCAAATGCAAATTTTCAGCAGTAGATTTGTTTAAAAGATATTGAATTAATGACGATGCCGATCTACCGGCTCCAAAAATTAGAATCGTTCTCATAAGAATATTAAAAAATCACACGAAAGTAATGAAATGTTATATTTCTAACAAATTTAACTGTGTTAATTCGATTGATGATTTGTAATTAAATCTGTAGCTTTGTTTTTTTAAATACAAAAAATGAAAGATAAGATTGTATTAATAGGACTCTTCCTGGGTTTAACTTCTATAATTTTTGGAGCTTTTGGGGCACATGCTTTAAAATCGGTTTTAACCGAGTCTCAATTGCAAAGTTTTGAAGTAGGGATTCGTTATCAAATGTATCACGCACTTTTTTTACTTTTTATAGGTAAATATGCAGGAATTTCTGAAGCCGCACAAAAGTATATTTCTTGGGGTGTTATTTTGGGAGTTGTTCTGTTTTCGGGGTCTATTTACTTGTTGGCACTTTCTCAGGTAATTGGCATTGATTTTTCGTTCTTAGGACCTGTAACTCCTATTGGAGGATTCTTATTAATTGGGTCTTGGTTTCTTTTGTTTTTAAATTTTTTTAAACAAAAAAGATAAAAATATTTTAAAACGGCAATGATTCAGAATTAATTTTTACTTTTGCCAAATATTAAAACACAACTAAACGGTAAATTTATGGAGACTTACACCCCATTTACGAAAACGATTTCGTTAGAAAAATACGGAATCAAAAATACCCAAGAAATTATATACAATCCCTCTTTTGAATTTTTGTATAATGAAGAACTGAGTTCTCATTTGGAAGGATACGAAAAAGGGCAGCTATCAGAGCTGGGAGCTGTTAATGTCATGACGGGTGAGTTTACCGGAAGATCTCCCAAAGACAAGTATATTGTAGAAGATGATGTGACAAGAGAAACCATTTGGTGGAATTCTCCTAAAGCACCTAATGACAACAAGCCGATTTCACAAACTACTTGGAACGCTTTAAAGGATACAACAGTAAGTCAACTTTCCGGAAAAAGATTATTTGTGGTTGATGCGTTTTGTGGGGCCAATGAGAATACACGTTTGAAAGTGCGTTTTATTATGGAAGTAGCTTGGCAAGCTCATTTTGTAAAGAACATGTTTATTCGTCCAACAGAACAAGAATTAGAAAACTTTGGAGAACCCGATTTTGTGGTTATGAATGGCTCCAAAACTTCTTTCAAAGACTTTGCCGCACACGGATTAAATTCAGAGGTTTATATTGCTTTTAATTTAACCGAAAAAGTACAAATCATAGGCGGTACATGGTATGGTGGAGAGATGAAAAAAGGACTTTTTTCAATGATGAACTACTACTTGCCCCTGCAAGGAATTGCTTCTATGCACTGCTCGGCAAACAAAGGGAAGGATGGAGAAGTAGCTGTTTTCTTTGGCTTGTCCGGAACAGGAAAAACCACTTTATCAACCGATCCCAAGCGTGAATTAATTGGTGATGATGAACACGGCTGGGATGACGAAGGCGTTTTCAATTTTGAAGGCGGATGTTATGCAAAAACGATAGATTTAAGTAAAGAAAACGAACCGGATATTTATGGGGCTATCAAAAGAGACGCCTTGTTGGAAAATGTAACCCTAGACGCCCAAGGAAAAATTGATTTTAAAGATGGCTCTGTTACTCAAAACACACGTGTTTCCTATCCTATCTATCACATTCAAAATATTGTGAAACCGGTTTCAAAGGCAGGTCATGCTACCAAAGTAATTTTCTTGACTGCAGATGCTTTTGGAGTTATGCCACCGGTTTCAAAACTAACTCCAGAGCAAACAAAATATTATTTTCTATCCGGATTTACAGCTAAATTAGCCGGAACAGAAAGGGGTGTTACAGAGCCTCAACCTACGTTCTCAGCTTGTTTTGGTAAAGCCTTTTTGTCTTTACATCCAACCAAATATGGTGAGGAATTGGTGAAAAAGATGGAGCAACATAACGCAACGGCCTATATGGTAAACACGGGCTGGAATGGAACCGGGAAGCGTATTTCAATCAAAGATACAAGAGCAATAATAGATGCTATTTTAGACGGATCAATCGAAAAAGCCGAAACTCAAATTATTCCTATTTTTAATTTTGAAGTGCCTACAGCTTTACATGATGTGGCTTCCGAGATATTAGATCCTAGAAATACCTATTCTAATCCGGAAGAATGGACAGCAAAAGCTACTAATTTGGCGGGCTTGTTTGTTAAAAATTTCGTTCAATATACAGATAATGAAGAAGGTCAGAATTTAGTAAAATCCGGACCTCAATTGTAATTTTTATACTAACTAACCAAACGAAAAGAGTCCCACGTTTTTGAGGGACTCTTTTTTATTTTGTAAAATTCAAAAATTATTTGTCTTTGTTATTTTTGGCAATATATTTTTCCAAGGCCATTGTCATAGATGGAGCCTCCGGCGAAGGAGCCATGATGTCTACACGTAGTCCGTGCTCTAAAGCTTCTTTTTGAGTAGTACTACCAAAAACAGCTATTCGGGTGTTGTTTTGTTGAAAATCTGGGAAATTCTTAAACAAGGATTTAATTCCGGTTGGACTGAAAAATGCGAGTACGTCATAATATACATCTGCCAAATCTGACAAATCGCTCATTACTGTTCGGTAAAATATTCCTTGAGTCCAATCTACTTTTAAATTGTTTAAAGTTTGCGGAACATCAAAGTTTAGTTGGTCTGAAGCAGGCAATAAAAATTTTTCGTCTTTGTATTTTTTTATCAAAGGAGAAAGATCTACAAAATCTTTTTGACCCACATATATTTTTCGTTTTCGATAAACCACATATTTCTGTAAATAATAAGCTACCGCTTCAGATTGACAAAAATATTTAAGATCTTCAGGTACTTTGTAACGCATTTCTTCAGCCACTCTAAAAAAGTGATCTACCGCATTTTTACTGGTAAGTATAATGGCGGTAAAATGATTTAAATCTATCTTTTGAGATCTTATTTCTTTAACGGGAACACCTTCGACATGAATAAAGGGTCTGAAATCGATTTTTACTTTATGCTTCTGAACGAGCTCAAAGTATGGAGAATTTTCTACTTTTGGTTCTGGTTGCGACACCAAAATTGTTTTCACTTTCATATCGGAATTGTTGTAAACACTATCGTTTGGTAAACCAATAATACATAAAGAAATAGGGTGCTATTTCAAGGGCACAAAGATACAAAATAAAATAAAACAACTTACTAAATAGTAAATTTTGATACGATTTTAATGACAAGAGATAAGTAAATCCGTTAAAAATCAGTACAAAAGCTAAAATTCCATAGAGTAATATTTCTGAAGAAAAGGAATTGTAATAAAGTAAAACATTAATGGGTAACAATATTAATCCTAAAAGCGTTCTGTAACTTACTTTTTGAAGGTTGAATTGCTCTGTAAAATCTTCAATGTTAAATGATGTGGCAATTATTTTCTCTATAAGATATTTAGAAAGAACAAATACACCTAGTAAAGTTATGATTTGGATGAATTTAATTCCATCCGTTTTTGATCCCAAGCCTACGAAATCTAAAAGAATCAATATAAAAAAACTAAAAGATATCAATTGAACTACAAAAAGTGAAATGGTAAACCAACTCATAATGTGAGAAGGATCTTTGTAAATTTTTATATACTTATCGGTAGCAATTAATCGGATGAATTCACTAAAGCGAGCTTCAAAAAAAGTTTTGGTTACAACAACCAATACCAAACATAGAACAAACAATACTGTTGCCCAATCTTTACTTTCTATTATTCTGGGTTCTAAAATGTAATCCATAATCGCGATGTAAAAGTACCAATTTTTATAGATTCGTGTATATTATAATTTTATTATGATGCAACATTTATAAAAAGTTTACTTTTGTTGTGAAATTGTTTTTTTATGAATCACGGATTAGTTGTAATTCCTACTTACAATGAAATAGAAAATATTGAAGCCATAATAAGAGCCGTATTCAGTTTGGATACGCCTTTTCATATTTTGGTGGTTGATGATAATTCACCGGACAAAACCTATCTCAAGGTAGAAGAGTTACAGCACGAATTTCCCGACAGCTTGTTTTTGGAAAACAGAAAAAGCAAATCGGGTTTAGGCACAGCCTATGTTCACGGATTTAAATGGGGATTAAGCAAAGGGTATAATTACCTCTTTGAAATGGATGCCGATTTTTCTCATAACCCTCAAGATTTGATAAAACTTTACAATGCGTGTGCTCAAGAGGGTGCTTACATGGCTATAGGATCAAGATACAGCAAAGGGGTTAATGTAGTTAATTGGCCTTTAAGCAGGGTTTTGTTATCTTATTTTGCTTCTATTTATGTAAAGTTTATAACCGGAATGAAAATTCACGATGCTACTGCAGGATTTATTTGTTACAAACGGGAAGTTTTGGAATCTATAAATTTGTCTAAAATAAAATTTGTAGGTTATGCTTTCCAAATTGAAATGAAATACAGAACGTATTGCAAAGGATTTAAAATTGTTGAGGTTCCTATTATTTTCACCGATAGAACCAAAGGCGAATCCAAAATGAGTAATGCTATAATTAAAGAAGCCGTTTTTGGCGTAATATCTTTAAGAATTAAAAGATTGTTTAATAGGTTGTAATTTTTTCACATGAAACGAATTTTAATCAAAAATGCCAGAATTGTAAATGAAGGGAAGATTTTTGAGGGTGATGTATTAATTGAAAATGAATTAATTGCCGAAATTGCCTCAAGTATAAGTGCCAAACCAGAAGTTCAGGTTATTGATGCCGAAGGTAGTTATTTATTGCCCGGAGCAATAGATGACCAAGTTCATTTTAGAGAGCCGGGACTTACTCACAAAGGAACCATTGCTTCCGAATCAAAAGCGGCAATTGCCGGGGGTATTACCTCTTTTATTGAGCAACCCAATACAGTTCCTAATGCGGTTACTCAAGAGCTGCTGGAAGATAAGTACGCAATTGCCTCACAATCGTCTTATGCCAATTATTCATTTATGATGGGAGGCACGAATGATAATTTGGAAGAGATATTAAAAACTAATCCTCGAAATGTTGCCGGATTAAAATTGTTCTTAGGTTCTTCAACCGGAGACATGCTGGTTGATAGTTCGGATTCTCTAGAAAAAATATTCTCCTCTACAAAGTTATTAATAGCTGTTCATAGTGAAGATGAAGGTACTGTAAAAGGGAACCTGGAAAAATTCAAAGAAATCTATGGAGACGACATTCCAGTTAAATTTCATCCTGAAATTAGAAGTGTAGAAGCCTGTTATAAATCTACTGTAAAAGTGATAGATTTAGCTAAAAGAACAGGTGCAAGATTGCATGTATTTCATATTTCTACTGCCAAAGAGTTAGATTTATTTACCAACAAAATTCCGTTAGAAGAAAAACAAATTACTGCAGAAGTTTGTATTCATCATTTGTGGTTTTCAGATGCAGATTATGAAACAAAAGGAAATTTCATCAAATGGAATCCGGCTGTAAAATCGGCAGCAGATCGTGAGGCTTTATGGAAAGCTTTGTTGGATGACCGTATTGATGTTATCGCTACCGATCATGCACCTCATACTCTAGAAGAAAAGAAACAAGTTTATACAAAAGCACCTTCTGGAGGTCCATTAGTGCAACATGCTGTTGTTGCCATGTTTGAAGCTCATCATCAAGGGAAAATTTCGATTGAGAAAATCGTGGATAAAATGGCTCATAATCCGGCTAAATTATTCAAAATTGAAAAACGTGGATTTATAAGAGAAGGTTATTACGCCGATTTAGTTTTGGTCAATCCGGCTATGCCATGGACTGTTAAAAAGGAAAATATTTTGTATCAATGCAAATGGTCTCCTTTTGAAGGAACAAACTTTAAATCGAGAGTAACTCATACTTTTGTAAACGGACAATTGGTTTATCAAAATGGAAAGGTAAATGAGATTAAAGCGGGTAAAAGATTACTTTTTGAAAGATAAAAAAATGAAAAATAAAGTTTGCCTTTTCGTATTTCTTTTTGGATTGATTTCTTGTGATTCTAAATACATTGAAAAACCTGAAAATTTAATTCAGGAAGACCAAATGATTGAAATTATTTACGATTTAAGCGTGTTGGAGGCCATTAAATCCAGTAATCCGGTATTGTTAGAAAACAACCAGATTGATCCCTATACTTACATTTACAAGAAATACAAAATAGACAGTTTGCAATTTGCCCAAAGCAATGCTTATTACGCTTCAAATTTGAAAAAATACCGCAAGATGTATAGCGAAGTTGAGCAAATGATTCAAGATAAAAAAATCGAGGCAGATAGCTTATTGCAAAAAGAAAACAGTCGGTTTGAGAAACCTTTAGTCAAATCAAAAGATTCATTGGTAAACCCCAAAAAAATCCTTACTTCAGAGAAGTAAGATAAGCATTTCCTACTTCTTCAAGGGTATGAGATATGGGGATGAATTCGAAACCAAGGGCAGCTTTTATTTTGGTATTACTATATTGAGTTTCCGTATGAAGAGATTGTGCTAAAGCTCTAGAAAAAGTTCTCTTTTGGAAAAATAAAGTACAAAATAGCCAATCCAATCTCCATCCAATCGCGGTGAGCCATTGCGGTGCATACCATTTGGGATTTCTAGATTTTAAAACTTTTGCTCCCATTGCAATGAATTCTTTAAAGCTCATGTTTTCTGAGATTAAACAAAATCGCTCGCCGGAAATAGAACTTTGCATCAATAAATGCATACACATTACAACATCTTTTACAGAAACAAATCCGCTCCAACCTTGGGTGTAAAACGGTAGACCTTTGTGTATCCCTTTGATTATTTTAGCACTTTCGCTATCCCAAAAATCAGCACCCAAAATCACACCCGGATTTACCACTACACAATCTAAACCCTCCTGTTGTGCACGCCAAATTTCCATTTCTGCTCCATATTTTGAAATAGCATAATCACTGTGTGGTTTTTCAGGATTCCATTCGGTATCTTCATTTATAATCGTTTCATATTCTGCCAAATCGCCTAAAGCGGCTATCGAACTTACATAGCAAAATTTCTTTATGCCAAAAGCAAGAGCACAGTTTACCATGTTGGCAGTACCTTCAATATTGGTTTTTCGCAAAGCATCTTCATCAGAAGCATCAAAAGAAATCAATGCCGCACAATGGTACACTTTTTCAATGTTTTGATAGGCTATTTCAAGTGAAGGAATGTCATTTACGGTTCCTTGAACCCAATCAATTTGAAAAAACAAGGCGTCTTGGTTGCAATTTTTGAAGAATTTGCGAGTTTTAAGGATACTTTTTTCTGAACGAAACAAAGCTTTCACCTTTTCTCCATTTTGAAGCAAATGAAGTAATAAATGAGCTCCAACCAATCCTGTTCCGCCTGTAACTAAATTCATAAAAACAAAGATAAATGTTTCTTGACCACATTTTCAAATTATCGAATTAAAACTATCTTTGCCAAAAATAACAGCATGAAAAATTTAGTTGAAGAATTACGTTGGAGAGGTTTGTTTCACGATATGATGCCCGGAACAGAAGAACAATTGTTGAAAGAATCTACCACTGCTTATATTGGATTTGACCCAACAGCCGACTCCTTACACATTGGAAGTATGGTGCAAATCATCTTATTGGTACATTTGAAAAATTTTGGTCACCGACCAATTGCTTTAGTGGGTGGTGCTACCGGTATGATTGGCGACCCTTCCGGAAAATCGGATGAGCGAAACTTATTAGACGAAGCTACTTTAAACAAAAATGTAGAAGGAATTAAAGGCGTTTTGTCACGTTTTTTAGATTTTAATTCTACAGAAGCAAATGCTCCAATTCTAGTAAACAATTACGATTGGATGAAAGACTTTTCATTTATCGATTTTGCTCGAGATGTGGGAAAAAGAATCACTGTTAATTATATGATGGCTAAAGATTCGGTAAAGAAACGTTTTTCCGGTGAAGGCGAAGGGATGTCGTTTACCGAGTTTACTTACCAATTAATTCAAGGCTACGATTTTTATCATTTGCACAAACATTACGGTTGTAAATTGCAAATGGGCGGTTCTGATCAATGGGGAAATATTACCACCGGAACAGAATTGGTACGTCGATTGAATGTAAATACCGATGATGAAGGTGCAAAAGCTTTTGCTTTAACAACGCCTTTAATTACCAAAGCCGATGGTTCTAAATTTGGAAAATCGGAAGGTGGAAATGTTTGGTTAACTGCAGATAAAACATCGCCCTATAAGTTCTACCAATTTTGGTTTAATTCTTCTGACGAAGATGCGGAAAAATACATCAAAATCTTCACCTTTTTAGATAAAGCAACAATTGAAGAATTGATTGAAAAGCATAGACAAGAACCGCATTTGCGTTTGCTGCAAAAGAAATTGGCAGAAGAAATCACTGTATTTGTACATTCAAGAGAAGAATTTGAAAAAGCAGTAAAAGCGTCTTCAATTTTGTTTGGAAATTCTACTTCAGAAGATTTAAAAGGATTGGATTCGAAAACCTTTTTAGATGTTTTTGACGGAATTACTCAAGCGGAAATTTCAAAAGAAGAATTAAAAAACGGAATAAGCATTGTGGATGCCTTGGCCGGTAAATCCGGTTTTATGTCTTCCAATGGTGAAGCGAGAAGAGCTTTGAAGGAAAATTCCATTTCGGTAAACCGAGAAAAAGTAACAGAAGAATTTTCGCTTTCTGCCCATGATTTAATCAATGATGAATTTGTATTGCTGCAACGCGGAAAAAAAACCTATTTTATTTTACGAGCGGTTTAACTTGACTCGAGACGAAGCCGAATAGAGCAAAGCTAAACTTGAAACGAGCCCAAAGGGCGACTGGCGAAGCAAACTTGAAATAACTTTAAATCACCATCAAGTTACACCCTCGAATATCACTCGCATCAAAACGTCCCAACACTTCAAACGAATGGTTGGGATATTTTTTGCCTAAATCTTGCGTTGCAATAAACGAGCAAGAATTGATATTGGCTAAATCTATCACGTTGATACCGCCAGTTTTTCCATCCTCCACATACGTCATTGCATCTTCGGTATCTCGAATGAGTATGGACATCCAAGGTGGACATTCAAAAATGCCTTTTCCTAGTGAATAGGCTTGCGATAACAATTCGGTCATGCCATATTCGGAATGAATACTGGGCACACCAAATCCCTTACATAAAATACCATGTAACTCTTCTCGGATGATTTCTTTTCGTTTACCCTTCATGCCTCCGGTTTCCATTACAATGGTATTTTTCAATTGAAAAGATTGTTTTTCAACCATATCCAAAAGAGCATACGTTACACCAATTAAAAGTACATTCTTACCGGATGAGTCTAGTTTAATAAGTTTCTGAATTAACTCATCATAATTGTTCAAATAAAAACCACTCTCCGGATGATTGGAACCTTCAATCAAATCGTTGACCATATAGATTAATGAAGAACCCTCTCGTTCTAAATAGGAGGGGAGTAAGGCCAAAATCACATAATCTTCTATGTTGCCATAGAATTGAGAAAAAGCATTACGGAAGCTTTGTTCGTATAATGTAGTATCGGTAACCAAATGTTTACTGGTTATACTTCCGGTTGTCCCGCTACTGCTAAACGTTTTCTGAATCGGGTTTGTTGAACTTACAATTTCATGACTTTTAAAGAACTGAATCGGTAAAAACGGAATATCAGTGATGGTTTTTACATTCGATTTGTCTTTTTTTAATAACGTACAAAAATCCTGATATACTATATTGTTGTCAAACTGATGCCGAAAAACTTTGAGTGCGATTTTCTCAAATTCTTTCTGACTTCGTATAAAAAATATATCGGGACAGGGATTCATGGATGCAAAAGTAATAATAAAAAAAGCACCAACTTTCGTTGATGCTTTTAAAATATTTATAAAAATTGTTACTCAACAACGATTTTACGTGTTGCTGTTTTTCCTTCTTCAGTGATTTTAACAATATATAAACCTTTAGTAAGAGCAGATACATTTACAGCATTTGTTTCTGTAGTAGTAGCAAGAACTTGTTTGCCTAAAAGGTCAAATATTTGAACCGATTTAGTAGTGTTTAATTCAGTATTGATATACAATACACCATTAGATACCGGGTTTGGATAAACTTGTAATCCGGCAATTTCATTAGAACGAACAGAAAGCAATTGTTCTAAAGTAGTGCTGATTCTTAATTCATCAAATTGGATAGTTGGGGTGTTCGCACCACCATCTTGTCTTAAAATAAAACCACCAAGATTAGCAATTGTAGTTGCAGGTCCTTCAGCTGGTGTACTAGTTAAAGTGGCTGGAGTTGAAGCGTTAAATGTACTCAAGTTTGGATTAATCCAACATTTTAATAGGTTAGTTCCAAAGTCATAACCCATAATTACCAATACCACATCACCTACATTTCTAAGAGTTGGGTCGTAGTTTGTAGTAGTGCTAGCATTGTCAAAACCAATTTGGTATTGAGTATCGGCTTTACGCACAAATAATCTAGCTCTGAAATTAGTTCTTGTTTCTTCAGTTAAAGAAGCAAAATAAGTAGATGCACCTTCTGTAGTAACGTTAGTCATATCTGTTACGTTAAACAACATAGCAGCAAATAATGTGCCTGTAGAAACCGTTGTAAAAGGAGTGTGTGGATCAATTCCTGCTCCTGAGAATGAAACTGAGTTTCCTGCTGTTGGAACACCAGGATAGGTCAAACTTCCACTAACTGTTGTTACTTCATCACCCGAATTTAAGTTTGTCCATCTTTGTTGAGCACCAAGAGCACTACCTACAGCGTAATCAAAACTTTCTACATAAGGAAGTGTATTAACCGGTTTACAAGCAGGTGATGTTATATTTCTTGAAAGGTTGCAAGTTCCACCAGTAATCGTAACTGTTATGTTTGTATTTTCTGTCACACCACTTATCGTTATGGTGCCATTTGCTGAAGTAGATGGATTATTACCTCCTACAGTTCCTGCAGTTGTAGACACGGTATATGTTGCATTACCACCTCCAGTAAAAGGAATAGAAACAGTATAAGGGTCTAAAGCAAGAGTTGATGCATCACATAAAGCAGTTAATGTGCCCAATTCTAGTGTGCAACTAGCGGAAACGTTTGAAAGAGCAATATCATCCAAACGGAACTGGATAGTTGAACTGGTTTGACTGAAACGAATTCTTAAGTTTGTTGTTGAAGGAATCTGACCACCACCAATTGTTACAAGAGCCCAAGTAGCTCCACCACTACGGGTATAGGTAAGAGGAGTATAATCGGTTCCATTTGTACTAACTTCAACAGCCAATTCTGTAGTAGCCCCAGCGGTACTTTTATAGTGACCAAAAGATAATTCTAAGTTTGCACTGTTGTATGCAGAGGTATTAATTCCCTCAATTAAAAAGAAACGATCAGTATTATTTGTTATAAAAACATTACCTCCGCCTGAAGCACCTGTGTATCCTGTTGATACAGTAGTTGCTCTTACGTCAGCAGTACCAGAGTAAAGTATGGGTGAGCTGTTTTGAAATGTGGCGGGTGCTGTTCCGGCAACATAAGCTGGAATTAAAGTAGTTCCTGTTGGAACCCCAACATTTTCTGAATAAAAAGTTTGAGCCATAGCCAAACTTGATACAGTCAAAAGTAATAAAGTGTAAAGTTTTCTCATTTTTATAAAATTTATTGTACAAAGATAGGAACAATAAATAAGTTATAAAAGCGAAGCTTATTAAAAAAATGTAAAATTAAGATAAGAATAGAAAAGCTAACTATTTAATAATCAGTTTTCGGGTAGCAGTTGTTTCTCCTTCTTTTATGCGAATCATATAGATTCCGGGAGACAATGAAGAAACATTCAATTCTTTGGAGGTTAGGTTCGTTTGTAAAACAACTTTTCCTAATATGTCAAAAATAACAATTTCTTTATCAAGGCCCAATTTGGAGGTAATATACACTTTTCCGTTACTAACTGGATTGGGATAAAAAGAAAGACCCTCTATAGAATTCTCCTGAGATTTTTGCGGTTGCGAACTGCTTTTCACTTCTTGCGATGATGCTGTCAAGAAGGAAAAGGAAACCGCTAAGAGTATAATATAAAAGTAATTTTTCTTCATTAGTCCGATTTGGTTTTGTAAAAGTATAAAAAATATTTCAAATAGTATACCAAATTTTAGATTTATAAGTAAGTTTATTCGATAGATAATTCATTTTGGGTCACCCATTTCCTTTTTTTTGTATCAAAATAAGTGAATTCGTCTGGAAATTCTATATAGAATTCTGGCTGAGAGTTTTGAGTGTAGTATTTTGTTAAATCTTCGCCTTTTATGGATTTTGCAAACAAGAGTTTGGTTTTTTCTAGTAATTCCGGTTCTTCCATTTTCCAAGTTCTGAATATTTCTTCATACTGAATAATTGCACCTTGACTGTCTTTTTTTAATTTTCCTACTGTAGCCGTTTTTTTTAATTTCAAACTTGGGGCTATTTTAGAAAGGGCAAAAAAGTGCTCTTCTGTTTTAGGATTGATGTAGTAAAAAATCAATTCCATATTTTGGGCTTGATTTTGGTATTCACTGTCAAACCGTTTTTCAAATTTGGTTTCATGAGTGGCTTTTTTGGCCAATTTACCCACATATCTTGAAACGGAATATTTAAAATCCTCAATCTCTTGCTTGTTGAGATAAGTTTGCGGTTCCATTTCTGATGACTTTGAACACGAAAATAGAATCAAAAAAACGAAAAACGAAAAAATAGATTTCATAATTAAAAATTGTAAAAAAAGAGCTTAATCAAAAGATCAAGCTCTTTGTTGTAAAATTATAAAAAATAATTAATAAGCTTTCATAATCGGGTTGAATTCAGACCAACTGTCTGTCCAGTCTGTAGAACCAAAAGCACCTCTGTAGGTTGTTGGTGTAAAGAATGGATCGGATAATTTGGGGTGAGAAAAGGATGCTCCTGTTGTAAGAGAACCTGATGTAACTGTAAAAGTAGGATTTTGAGTATATCCGGTACTGGTGTTTGTGCCAAAGAAAATATTTTGATTTAATCCTAATTGACCATACACAGCTGCAAAATCAGTATTGGTAATGGTTTCGTTTGTGGCGTTCCACAAAGTTTCTACATTAGAGGCTGTAGCAGTCATTCCAGAACCTATTGAAAAAGTTGTTGCAGGTGCAACCATTACGTTATTCAATAAAACTCCTGTTCCGTTGTTATAGTTGTCATAAACCGATTGTTGATTCATTCTCAATCCTCTTGGCATACCAACAAATACTGAATTGGCAATAGTTAATGCGGTTCTTCTTCTTAAATCCAAAGCGTGTTGGTAATTCCCGTTAATAGACTGGCTGTTTGTTAATCTTGGCCCGATTCCGGTAATGTTTGAAAATACTCCGGTTGTTAAAAGTGTAGTCAAATTGTCATTCGGACCGTTATCTGTTTCAAATATATTAGAACCGGATTGATCGGCATAACTTCCATAACGAATAGACATACCAAATTGAACTTTTCCGGTGAAACCATAATCTACGTCAAAGCAATCGTCCCACATTCCAAAAGCAATAAGATACTTGGAATTCACAGAACCACCAAACCATTCAAATCCATCGTCACCACCCCATGAAACTTGGCAGTAATCCATAATAGTTCCGCTTCCAACACCACCCAATGTGATTGAGTTGGTTTCGTTGTTAGGGGTTAATTCAATTCCGGCAAATTCTACACGTACGTATCTCAAAATTCCCGAGTTGTCATTTGTGTCTGTTCCACCAAAAACAACAGTTGGAGTTACTCCTTCGATTACCGGATCGGCTTGGTTAACTGGTGCTTTTCCAAGAATAACCAATCCACCCCAATCACCTCGGTCTCTAGAACCTACCGGAAGTGCCGATGTAAATACAATGGGTTCATTTGCTGTACCGTCTGCAATAATTTTCCCACCTCTATCAATAATTAAGGTACCTTTGGTTCCTTTGTCACCAAAAATTAATGTTCCGGGTTCAATAGTTAAAACTTGATTTTCTCTAACAAAAACTTGACCTTTTAATAAATATTTGTTGTTTTTGGTTAAAGTTTGAGTAGATAAGTTTCCTATAAGTTCTACATATTCAACTCCGGGTTGGTTGCCACCTCCATTTTCTACTATAATGGTAATAGGGGGTACGTCGTCATAGCTACAAGCAGTGATAATCAATAATGAGAATACCAAGCTAGATAATTTAATAAGATTGTTTTTCATGATTATTCGTTTAATTTTAATTGTGTTATTGTTTAGTTTTTTTAAAAAGAGTACGTTACATTAAAGGTAAATAGAGTACCGCGTCTGAAAACTGAAGTAGGATTATCTATTCTTTTTTCAATTTTTTCGTCACGGTTTGAATCTTCAAAAAATTGATATTTTGCATTTAATAAATCTTGGATACCAATTTTGAAAGTGGTTTTTTGAATTTTCTTAGAGAAAGTCAAATCAATGTTGTCACGAGAAAGTTCATAAATAGTTGGGAAGATATTATCTCCTACCGAGAAAATACGATTTCCAAATCGGTTGTAAATGACATTGACACCAAAACCTTTTTCATCTTCATAACCCAAAGCGGCATTAATAATGTAAGGCGATTGTCCTTGCAATTCTCTTTTTTGTGCTTGGGAGGTAACATCAGAACCTAAGTCAACTTCTGAAACGATATAAGATGCATTTATATTGGTAGAAAGTCTTTGAATAAATGGGATTGAAGAAACTTCTTTGAACGATTTTCTCAATTCCAATTCCAAACCGTAACTAAAAGCGTTATCTGCATTTGCATACTTAAATTGCGGTTGTTCTGTAGTAATTTCGGTTACGTTTTCTATAGGGTTTTTAAATTTTTTGTAAAAGGCACCTAAGCTCATAGTTTCACCTTTGGTAGGGTAAAATTCGTATCTAAAATCCAAATTATCTATTGCTGCGGTTTTTAAGTTTTCGCTACCTCTACGGCCGGCTTCGTTTTCAAAATCGTAAAAAACAAAGGGAGCAATTTCTCTAAATTCTGGACGATTAACTGTTTTGGCGTAGGCCAATCTCAAGATAGAACGTTCACTCAAATTGTAGGTCACATTCAAAGATGGTAAAACACTTGTAACCGGATTTTCTATGGCTATGGGCTCCGTTTCATTGCTGGAATTTAACTTCAGGATGTTATGTTCTACACGTAATCCCCCAGTAAAGTTGAATTTGTACACCGGAACTTCTGCAAATGCATAGCCGGCCAATAAAAAGTTACTGGAATCATAAGAATCAATTGCTCGAGTTCCTTCGTTAAAAACCCATCCGTTATTTGGATTTACGTTTACAGAATTAAAAATTTCTGTTAAGGGTAGTTGTTTTAATTCATTTCGGTTTTCAACAACATAACCCGGTAATAAATAAGAGAAGTATCGGGCATCAAAATTACGTTGTCTGTAATCGGTTAAATATCCGGTTTTGAGTACAATACTTCCAATCTCTTCGTCATTTTTAATTCTTTCAATAGTATGAGTATAGTTGAATGAATTGTTTAAAGAATATTCGCTTAAGAATCCAAAGTATCTACCGGTATCAAATAAGTTTGAAGAAGCGGGATCAATCATTTCAAATGGAGCATTGGGACTATCTGCAGGCTGAATGGTTCGGAATCTTCTTAAATCCGGTTCAGATTCAAAAATATAATTTCCACCAATGGTCCAATCTATTTTGTTGGTACTGTTTAATTTGTGTTCACCTTCAAATTGACCTATGTAAATAGAACGGGCTTTGTAACCCAAAAGATAATTTTTAAATAGATCTTCTCCTCTTTGTAAAAAGTTGCTACCGTTTCTCAAAATGGTTTCATTTTCACCAATTTGATTGAAAAGGTTTTTAAATTTTAAAGTATTGTTTGAATTGATTTTCCAAATCCAGTTGGATAATACAGTAATTCTATTTTCTTTTTTATAGGTGTCATCTCGGTAGTCAAACCAAACGGGAGGTCTTGTTTCACCCTCGTTTAATGAAGTGTAACGGGTAAACCTTCTTTGGTAATATTGATAACCCTCAGAATAACTTAAAGCACTAACAGTGGTAAGTTTCATTCCGTTTTCAAATTTAATGTTTCTACCTAAGCTAAATCCGATTCCATTATCAAACATAGCCGAAGATCGGTTTGGATTAAAATTGTTTTTCAATCGTTGTGAGGCAGCCGCATTAACTCCGGGTAAATCGTTAATTTGTGTTTTACTGGGAAATCCTCTTGGAAGGGCTCTGTAGGTAAGGTCAAAACCTAAGAAATCGGTTTCAGAACCTTCACTTTGAAAGTAGTCTTCAAAAGTAGTGTTGGCTCGATAGCCTAAACTAAAGCCAAGTTTGGTAAATTCTGCACTGTTTTCTGAGGTAGTAATTGAAATTACACCTCCGGAAAAATCACCGGGTTTATCTGCCGATGCGGTTTTGTAAATTACAATTTTATCTATAGCATCGGTAGGAATTAAATCAAAAGAAAAGGTTCTTTTATCTACTTCTGTACTGGGAGCTATAGAGTTATTAATTAAAACGTTGTTATATCTTTCGCTTAGACCTCGAATCATAACAAATTTTCCATCTACAATGGTTACACCAGGTACACGTTGAACGGCTTCGGCGGCATTACCATCTGTTCCTTTACTCATTTGTTCTGCCGAAATAGCACTTACTACTTGTTTGGCTTCTTTCATTTCGGTCATTAAGGCAACTTCGGTGTTTCTTCTCACACTAGTAGCAACAACTACATCTTGTAACATTACGCCTTCTCCGCTGGTCAAAGCACGGTTTATGGTAACAGTTTGACCCGATTTAATAGTTATGGGAATTTCTACGGTTTGATAGCCCAAAAAGCTCAAAACCAAAGTGTAGTTTCCCGGATCAACTTGTAAAGAATAGGTTCCTTTCTCACTGGTAGTAGTACCAATTGAGGTGCCTTTAATCATAACATTGGCAAAAGGAAGGGGTTCGTTATTCATGTCTTTATCTGTAATTGTACCCGATACAGTTCCTTTTTGTGCAAAAGAAATCGTAACAGTGAGCAATGTCATAAAAACCAAAAAATGTTTCATGCTGTGTTGTGTTTAAATTTCGTTGCAAAGAAAGATTTAACATGTAAAGAAGCAGTTAGTGACATGTTACCTTTCTGTATTAAATATGTTATGAAAATGTTACAACATTAAATAATCGTTAACACCGTAAAACATTTTGTATTATCTTTACCTTTACAACCCAATAACACATTAAATCTGTTTATGAAAAAGAAGGACATTAAAATCTTACTGGTTGATGATGAGCAAGATATACTTGAAATTGTAGGTTATAATTTGTCACAAGAGGGGTATCAAGTTATCACGGCTACAAATGGTAAAGAAGCCGTAAGCAAAGCCAAAAAAGAAATCCCACATTTGATTATAATGGATGTAATGATGCCTGAAATGGATGGTATGGAAGCTTGTGAGCATATTAGAAGAATACCGGAGTTAACCAATGTTATAATAACTTTTTTGACTGCTAGAAGTGAGGATTATTCACAAGTTGCCGGTTTTGAAGCCGGAGCTGATGATTACATCTCCAAGCCTATAAAACCTAAGGTTTTGGTTAGTAAAGTAAAAGCTTTACTCAGACGCCTAAAAGAAGAAGAAGTTCAGGGAGATGTTTTAAACGTTGGCGGGATAGAAGTAAACCGAGAAGAATATAAAATTGTTCAAAACGGAACCGAAATTGTATTGCCAAGAAAAGAATTTGAATTGTTTTATCTCTTGGCTTCCAAACCCGGAAAAGTTTTTAAAAGAGAGGAAATTTTAGATAAAGTATGGGGTAATGAAGTGGTTGTTGGAGGCCGTACTATAGATGTACACATAAGAAAACTCAGAGAAAAAATTGGAGACGATGTTTTCAAAACTATAAAAGGTGTGGGATACAAATTAGAAGTTTAAGATAGAATACTTCATTTGAAAATAATGTATCTTTGAAACTTATATCGCCTCTGGCTGTTTTCAATGGCTTTAAAATTTAAAAAAAC
Organism: Flavobacterium sp.; assembly: GCF_036759525.1. Lineage (GTDB taxonomy): Bacteria > Bacteroidota > Bacteroidia > Flavobacteriales > Flavobacteriaceae > Flavobacterium. Next base: position 238,695 of record NZ_DAIOUN010000003.1, read on the forward strand.
ATACAAATTTGCCCTTAAATCGGCACTTTATGTTTCCCTGTTTTCAATGGGGTTTTTATTTATTCTTACTTATTTGTTTTACCAAATCAATGGGTTTTTTATATTGCTTTTTGGTTTTTCTGTTTTTCTGTTTTGTTTTTTTGTGATTCAATACCGTGTTGAGCGTTTCATTTATCGTAGAGTAAAAAAAATCTATGACGATGTATCTCTTTTGGATTCAACCACATTAAGAAGTCAGCCTATAACTACAGATATGGCGACTCTTACCAAAGAAGTGAAAAAATTTGCCACCGATAAAAAATTGGAAATAGAAACTTTAAAAGTTCGTGAAGAATACCGTAGAGAGTTTTTAGGAAATGTATCGCACGAGTTAAAAACACCATTGTTTACTGTTCAAGGTTATATTTCAACACTTTTGGATGGAGCCATGAGCGATAAAACGCTTCGTAAAAAATACCTTGAAAGAGCCGAAAAAGGAGTGGAACGATTAATTTACATCGTTAAAGATTTGGATATGATTACCAAATTGGAAACCGGTGATTTGAATTTAGAATATTCTAATTTTGATATTGTTGAATTGGTTAAAAATGTTTTTGATTTACTCGAAATGAGAGCAAATAAAAAGAACATTACGCTAACATTTGACATGAAATACAACCAACCCATTTGGGTTTATGCCGATAGGGAAAAGATTCAACAAGTTGTAACCAATTTGGTTATGAATTCCATAAAATATGGTAAGGTTGATGGAACTACCGAAGTAAGTATAGAGAATTTAATCAAAAACAAAATTATTGTTCGCATTACAGATAATGGAGAAGGAATTCAAAAACAACACATTCCTCGTCTTTTTGAACGTTTTTATCGCGTAGATAAAAGCGGTGCCCGTTCCGAAGGCGGTTCCGGTTTAGGTTTGGCTATTGTAAAACATATTATAGAAGGGCATAACGAGAAAATTTATGTAGAAAGCCAGTTTGGTTTGGGCTCAGAATTTTCATTTACGCTCGAAAAGCAGAAATAATTTATTTACGAGTAGATTCTCTTACAATCACTTCTGTGTCTAAAACAATTTTTTCAATTACTTTGGGCTGATCTTCTTTTACCGCTTTTATTTCTTTTACTAACAAATTAAATGCACTTACTCCCATTTCATAACTGGGTTGGTCAATTGTACTTAACTTGGGTTGAATAACTTGTGACATAAACCAATTGCTAAAACCTATTACAGCAATCTGTTGCGGCACTTTAATGTTTTTTTCGTTTAAATAGGCCAAAACTCCCACAGCTACCAAATCTGTTATGACAAAAATACCATCAACATCGGGGTGATTTTCACAAATTTCTTTTGCAAATGCGTACCCTTCTTCAAATGATACGCGAACACAAGTGTAAACCAAATTTTTATCAAATGGGATTTGGTTCTTTTCCAACGCTTTTTTATATCCCAAAAAACGGTCTATGGCATTTTGTGGATTCACCGGGCCACGTATATGGGCTATTTTTCTGCATCCTACAGAAATCAAATGTTCAACTGCAGCTGATGCCGCTTTTTGGTCATCAATAATCACTTTGGAACACGGAATAATTTTCGATATCTTATCAAACATCACAAACGGAATGTTGCGATGAATAATTTCTCGTATATGGTCATCATCATTTGATTCGTTAGATAAAGACATTATGATTCCGTCTACTCTTTTATTAATCAACAGTTGAACTTGCTTTTTTTCTAATTCTAACGATTCATTTGATTGAAGAATAATAACTAAATATTCATTTTTTTCAGCCTCTGCAATGATTCCGTTTATAACACTCGAAAAAAAATGATGAACTACCTCAGGTATAATCAATCCGATTGTTTTGGATTCTTTGGTTCGCAGATTTACCGCAAAAGAATTGGGTGTGTATTGCAGTTGTTTAGCCAATTCCAAAACACGCTCGCGTGTTTTAGGGCTCACATCAGAATAGTTTTTTAAAGCTTTTGAAACCGTGGTAATAGAAATATTTAATTTCTCAGCTATTACCTTTAATGTAGTCTCCTTTTCTTTCATGTTACAAATATGGAAAAAAATACAATATAAAGTATCGAAAACGTTTTCGGTAATTTCGAAAACGTTTTCGATACTAAATGTTTAATTAATTAATAATATAAAAAATAGATTCGTAAAAAATATCACTTAATTTTATTAACTAATCAAAACAAAATGAAAACAAAATTACTATTTCAAAAAGTTGCTTTTCTTTTTCTTTGTTTTTGTTCGTTTCCCATTTTAGCTCAATCCGGATCCATCAATGGTATTGTAAAAGACAATACCGGCAATGTTTTACCGGGTGTAAATATTGTGGTAGAAGGAACATCAAAGGGAACTTCATCTGATATGGATGGGGTTTTCCAACTTTCAAATTTAGAAAATGGAAGCCTTACATTAGTAGCGTCATTTATAGGCTACAAAACAAAAAAACAGGTTGTAACAGTAAATGGTTCAACCAAAATAGAAGTCATTTTAGTTGAAGATGCCACACAACTGGATGATGTAGTTGTTACAGGGGTAATCAATCCGAGGTCAAAACTTCAATCGAGTGTGTCAATCAGTTCGGTATCAACCACTCAAATTGAACAAGCAGCTCCTAGAGCAACAGCGGAGATTTTCCGTTCAATACCGGGTATTAAATCAGAATCAACAGGAGGTGAAGGGAATGCCAATATCACCATTAGAGGTATTCCAGTAGCATCAGGTGGAGCTAAATTTCTTCAAATTCATGAAGATGGATTACCGGTAATGCAATTTGGTGATGTAGCTTTTGGAAATGCCGATATTTTTGTTCGTGCCGACCAAACTATCTCAAGAATAGAAGCCATTCGAGGAGGTTCTGCGTCCACCTTAGCTAGTAATTCTCCTGCCGGTATTATTAACTTCATTAGTAAAAACGGTAAGACTGAAGGCGGTTCTTTGATGCAGTCTTTTGGTGTCGACTTTGATAATTACCGTACCGATTTTGAATATGGTTCTCCCATTGGAAATGGATTATTCTTCCACGTTGGTGGTTTTTATCGTCAAGGGGAAGGCCCAAGAAATGCCGGATATACTGCAAATCTTGGAGGTCAGTTAAAAGCAAACATAACCAAAGAATTTGAAAACGGTTTTGTTCGTTTGTATTTCAAACATTTAAATGATAGAGCCATTGGTTATTTGCCAATGCCGGTTAGAGTTAGTGGAACAAATGCAAACCCAAATTGGAGTTCATTACCTAATTTTGATATTTTATCAGATACCCAACACAGTGCTTTGTTTCTAGATAACTTAACTGTGGGTCAAGACGGACAAAGAAGAAGAAGTAATATGGCTGATGGTATGCGTCCAATAGCTACTTCGTTTGGTGGTGAACTTTCTTTTGATATTGGAAACGGTTGGAAAATTGAGGATCGATTCAGACAAAATTTCCACAGAGGACGATTTGTTTCTCCTTTTCCTGCACAAGTTCAAACAGCTTCTGCTTTTGCAACAGAATTTGGTGTGCCAAATTTAACCTATGCAAACGGTGCCCAAGCCGGTACAAACGTGAACGGAAATGATTTAGTGATGAGAATTCACACCTTTGATACCGAAATCAACAACTTCAATAATTTCACGAATGATTTAAAATTATCTAAAAAGTTTGGAGATTTCGATTTAACATTAGGATATTATAAGGCCTTTCAAACCCTTTCGATGTCTTGGTTATGGAATTCCTATTTAATGGAAGTAAAAGGGGATAATGCCGCTTTGTTGAATGCAGGTTCTAATTCAGTAAACGGATTGTATGCTTACGGAGTTCCTTTCTGGGGGAATTGCTGTACCCGAAACTATGATACCAATTACGACATTACAGCTCCTTATGTTGCCGGTCAATACAAAATTAACGATAAAGTAAATGTAGATGTTAGTTTACGTTTTGACAGCGGAAAAGTAAGAGGTACCTATGCAGGTGCTACCCAATCTGCTAACTTAGATGTTGATAATAATGGCTCAATCGAAGGACCCGAAACGAGTGTTTCAGTTATAGATAATGCCAATCGTTTACCTGTGAATTACGATTTTGATTACGTTTCTTATTCTATCGGGGGTAATTATATGTTGGCCGAAAATCAATCTCTTTTCGCACGATACAGTCGTGGAGGTAGAGCCAATGCGGATAGATTATTGTTTGGAGCCAATATTTTGCCTTCGGGTGCTGCCGTTTCCGGGTTAAGTGCCGATATGGTAAATCAAGCAGAAATTGGGTATAAAAGAAGAGGTACAAACCATACTTTTTATGCAACCGGTTTTTATGCTTTGACTTCTGAACAAAATTGGGATTTTGCTCCTGCCGGAATTCGTCAAATTCAGAGAGAATATACAGCTTATGGTTTAGAGTTAGAAGGAAGTTATACTGTAAATAAATTCAATTTTAATGGAAGTGTAACTTGGACAAAAGCTGAAATTTCTAAAGATGTTATCAATCCTCTTGTTGAAGGCAACACGCCAAGACGCCAAGCTGATTTTATTTACAATGCTGTAGCCGCTTATAAGTTTGGTGCAGATGGAAAACATAATGTTGGGCTTTCCTTTATTGGAACCACAAAATCTTTTGCACAAGATAATAATGAATTAATTATGCCGGGATATGTGTACTTCAATCCGTTTGTAAACGTAGAGCTTACCAAAGGATTAACGGCTTCCTTGAACATAAATAACATTTTCAATACCATTGGAATTACAGAAGTAGAAGAAGGAAGTATTGTTGAAAATTCAGATAATATTGTTAGAGCACGTTCAATCAATGGAAGAACAACTTCATTAACATTATCTTACAGATTTTAAGAGTTACCTTAGTTTCCTATTTATTTGTTTTAGAGAAAAGTTCCTTGATCCTATTCGGATTGGGGAACTTTACAAATAAATGTAAATTTATATTGAGATTTTTTATCTATGAAATTAAAAATGAGTCCCCTAAATCAAAGTTTTTTTGTCTTTCTTTTTTTGATAGTAACAAGTTTAGCTTTTTCTCAAAATAATAAAGTTCAGAATCAAAAAGAGGTTATTATAATTTATGGCAGCGACACCTGTCATTATTGTGTAGATACCAAAAAATATGCAGAAGAACATCAGTTGAAGTTTATTTATTTCGATATTGATAAAGATGAAAAAGCTTTAAAAGAAATGCTCTCAAAACTCCGCCAAAATAATATTAGCACTGCAAACTTAAATTTACCTGTGGTAGATAAAAACGGATTGGTTTTTACAAACGAAATTGATTTTAGCTCTTTTTTAAAAAAATTAATAGAATAAAAACACTAGCATGATACAAAAAGGTAAAATGAACTTTTGGCAAATCTGGAATATGAATTTCGGTTTTTTCGGTATTCAATTCAGTTTTGGGTTGCAACAAAGTAACATGAGTGCGATCTATAAATTTTTAGGTGCCGACGAAGCCAGTTTACCCATGCTTTGGCTGGCAGGACCCGTAACGGGACTTTTGGTTCAACCTATTATTGGTGCCATTAGTGATGGAACCTGGTCGCCTAAATTCGGTAGAAGAAAACCTTTCTTTTTGATAGGGGCTTTAATTGCCAGTTTAGCACTTGTAGTAATGCCTTTTTCAACTACTATTTTTATGGCCGCCAGTTTGTTATGGATTTTAGATGCGGCCAATAATATTGCTATGGAACCCTATCGGGCTTTTGTGGCAGATAGATTACCCAAAGAACAACATTCTATCGGGTTTTTAATGCAGAGTTTTTTCACCGGTTTAGGAATTACTTTGGCTAATTTTACTCCGGCTATATTGGTTTCATTAGGAATTTTAGCGATTACCGATAAATTTGAAAATGGAATTCCAACCTATACCTACTGGGCCTTTTTTATTGGAGCTTTTGCTTCGGTAGTCACGATTTTAATATCCGTATTTACCACTAAAGAAATTCCGCCTACACCCGAAGAACTAAACGAACTTTTAGAAAAGAAAAAAACACCGGTGGTTCAACGAACGTTTACCGAGATAAAAGAAGCGTTTATTAATATGCCGTTGACCATGAAACAGTTAATTCCGGTAAAATTTTTTACCTGGTATGCCATGTTTTGTTATTGGCAATATATCACTTCTACGTTATCGATATCCTTATACAATACAACAGACCAAGCTAGTGAAGGTTTTTCTAAAGCTCAATTGTTAACCGGAAGTTTAAACGGAACCTATAATATCATTTGCTTTGTAGTGGCTTTTGCATTAGTGCCATTAGCTTTAAAAATCGGTGCAAAAGGCGTTCATTTTTTGGCTTTAAATTTAGGAGGCATAGGCGTGTTTTCTATTCCCTATTTGAATGATACTACTTTATTGTTTCATTTGTATAATCCGTTTGGAGAATCAATCGCAATCACCACATTATTTCTTTATCCTGTTGGTCTGGGTATTGCTTGGGCTTCTATGTTGGCTATGCCATATCAACTTTTAGCCGGTTCTATTCCTAAAGAAAAAACGGGTGTTTACATGGGGATTTTTAACATGTTTATAGTTATTCCAATGGCTATACAAGTTGTCTCCATGCAGTTTTTTGTTTATGATTGGCTCGGTCAAAATCCGGTGAATGTGATTCGTTTAGCAGGAATATTTTTGATTATTGGTGGAGTTTTAACGCTTTTAATTAAAGTGAAAAACAAAAACGAATTAATTTCATGAGTTCATTTGTATACCATAAAGCAATAGAATTATTACACAAAGTTTCCTCTCCTCAGGGATTTGAAGCTTCAGCTAATGATGTGTCCAATTACAAACGTGTTTGGGCACGTGATGGCGTCATTTGTGGATTAGCAGCTTTGGCTTCTAACGATGAAGAATTAATCGCTACATTTCAAAAAACCCTTCAAACATTAGCCGCTCATCAACATGCAAACGGAACAATTCCATCCAATGTTTATTTTTCCGAAAAAGGAACTGAGGTGAGTTATGGTGGATTAGCCGGAAGAGTTGATGCGGTTACGTGGTTTATCATTGGCGTTTGCCAATTGGCACATTACAAAAATGATAGTGAAATAGTAAAATCATATTCCAAACAAATTGAAAAAGCCATTCATCTTTTAGATTGTTGGGAATTCAATAACAATCATTTGATGTATGTTCCCATTTCAGGGAATTGGGCCGATGAATACATCACAGAAGGCTATGTTTTATACGATCAGTTATTGCGAATTTGGGCTTTAAAAAGCTACAATCATTTTGTTCAAAGTGAAGAAATAACACTCAAAATAAATTCGATTAGTGAAAAAATAGAACATAATTTTTTACCTAATTCAAAAAGTGAAAAAGTGCATCCAAAAGCATATCAAGAAGCACAAATAAGGGAGTTTATGCCTTGCTCTTTTTCACCCGCCGGATACAAAATGTATTTTGATGCTTTTGCACATGCATTGGCTGTTTTATTGAAAGTAGGTAATCCTGATTTTCAAAAAACAACAATGTGTTATGCAGAAAAAATCAAAGGAAACTTACCCTTGCAATTGGTGCCTGCTTTTTGGCCGCCCATACAACATACCGATTGGGAATGGAATATTTTAAAAAGTAACTGTAAATATGAATTTAGAAACCAACCGTATGAATTTCATAATGGCGGGAGTTGGCCCATGGTGAATGGTTTTTATGGGTTAGCCTTACACCATTTGGGATTAAATCAAGAATGTGAAAATATATTGAGTGCGTTAAACCAAGCAAATGCACTATCAGATTTTGGGTTTTACGAAAATTTTAATTCCAAAACAGGAGAGCCCAATGGCGTTCGTTTTTGTGCTTGGAGTGCTGCCGCAACTATTTTGGTAGAAAAAACAATGGAAGAAAATTTCAAATTAATATTTTAAAGTGGAAAAAAAGATTGACATACTTTCAGTGGGAGAGGTTTTAATTGATTTTATTGGTCATGAAATAAATACTTCGATAAACCGAACCAAAGATTACCACCGTTTTTTGGGAGGCTCACCCACCAATGTGGCGGTAAATGCCTCGCGTTTAGGATTGAATGCGGTGCTTGTGGCTACTTGTGGACAAGATGGTTTAGGCGATTATATCATCAGAAAATTGAAAGCAAACGGCGTCCAAACGGACTGTGTTTTCAAATCGGAAGATAAACCAACTTCGGTTATTTTTGTTTCAAAATCTACTGAAACTCCCGATTTTATTCCCTACAGAGAAGCAGATTGCGAAATTTATCCTTCCCAAATTTCGGATGAGTTGCTTTTGTCAGCCAAAATTTTTCATACTACTTGCTTTGCTTTAAGCAGAAATCCAGCCAGGGAAACCATTTTAGAACGTGCTGAACGTGCCAAAGAATTAGGATTAAAATTGAGCATTGATTTGAATTTTTCTGAACGAATTTGGCCCAACCGACCGGAAGCTATTGATATAATCAAAGGTTATTTAGCCACAGATCCATTAGTGAAAATCAGTGAAGACGATTGTTATCGATTGTTTGCCGCAATGAAATCGGAAGACTATATTTTTGATTTTTTTCATGCTATGGGAGCTCAAACCATTTGTTTAACCAAAGGGAAAAAAGGAGTCGTTTTATCGGACAAAGAAAAAGGACTTATTTTTCAAGATGCTTTGCCGGTCAAAGAAATTAAAGACGCCACCGGTGCCGGAGATGCGTTTTGGACCGGTTTTCTTTACGCTCAACTTCACCAAAGGTCTTTAGTTGAAAGTATTACGATTGCTCAAAAATTGGCCGGAATTAAATTGCAAAACGTGGGAAGATTGCCCGATGGTATAAACATCAGACAATTGATTGTTTGATACTTTTGTCGAAAAGCAAAAACAATTGTTTCCAATTTATTTCCGTTTTAAAGTGATGTAAACCTTTGTATAAGTCTACTTCATACAAATTTTCTATAACAAATTTTTCTTGTTTAGCATAAGGGATTAACCCGTCTCGTTTGTATTTTTTAGCCAAATATTCTTGCTCAAATTGTCCAGGTGTAGGAATAAAAAAACATTTTTTGCCCAATTTGGCCAAATCCATAACCGTAGTATATCCGGAACGACAAAGCACCAATTCACTTTCGTTAAACGTTTGTTCTAATTGAGCAGAAGTCATAAAATTATAAAAAGTTATATGGTCAATTTGTTCCAATTTTTGTTCGGGTTCAATTACACCACACACAAAAACAACTTCGCCTTTATAGCGTTTAATTTCCTCTTTTAAATGTACTTCCAGCATCGTTCGTTGCGGTTCTGGACCTGAAAGGATGACCATTAAATCGTATTTTTTGGGTACTTCTTTTTTATTTAGTCGGCTTAACGGCCCAATGTAATTGATTTTGAAATGCGGATTTTTCAAATGCCCTAATTTCCCGGTAAGATTTGGAATTTCGGGTACATCCGGAACCCAACATTCATCATATTTTTTTATGATGTATTGATGTAGTTTACTGGTAATCCAACTCGTATTTCCGGTTAATACATTCAATTGATGGGTAATAAAAACAGAAGGTACTTTTTTAGAATAAATTCCCAATCGGTTATCAGAAATAATGCCGGCTAAACCATATTCTTTCACCCATTTTTTTACCATTTTTCGTTCCAAATAAATGGCTTCCATCATTTTTGGACTGTTTTTAATCAGTTTCCATTTAAAAAAAGCCCCTTTTTTGGCATATTCAATTTGATAGGAGGGTAATTCCAAAAAAATTAATTCCGGAAATTCTTTTTGTAAAATGTGTAAAGCCACCCCATCAGAAGCTATAACCGGTTCAAAGTTGTTTTCGAGCAATGCCTTGATTATGGGAATGCATCGTGTAGCATGACCTAAACCCCAATTTAAGGGTGCCACTAATATTTTAGGTTTGAGCGTTTCCAAGTCTTAATAACTCATTTAATAACTGTAAAAGTAGTATTATTTTTGATTGGGTATATTTCCCTAATTTTACCAAAAAATTAAATTAAGTGGGAAGCAAGAATAAATTAAAACGTTTTAAAGAAAACGAAACCTTTCAAAATGTGATTGAACCAACCCGTGAAGAAGTCGTTTCGGGCGATTTCAAATGGAAAGGAAATTGGAATAAAGATTTTTTTAAAAACGATAATCCAATTGTTTTAGAATTAGGTTGTGGTAAAGGCGAATATTCGGTGGGTTTAGCCGAACGTTACCCAAACAAAAATTTTATTGGAATCGATATCAAAGGAGCCCGATTTTGGCGTGGTGCCAAAACGGCTGTTGAAACCGGTTTGAACAATGTAGGCTTTCTTCGCACACAAATTGAATTAATCGAATATTGTTTTGCCGAAAATGAAGTAGATGAAATTTGGATAACCTTTCCGGATCCGCAAATCAAATACAAACGAACCAAACACCGAATGACCAATACCCAATTTTTACAACGCTACAAAAAAGTATTGAAAAAAGACGGAATCATTCACTTGAAAACGGATAGCGAATTCATGCACGGTTATACGCTCGGATTGTTGCACGGAGAAGGTCACGAAGTCATATATGCCAACCATAATGTGTATCGAAATGAAGGTTCGCCGGAAGTGGTGACAGCCATTCAAACATTTTACGAAAAGCAATATTTAGAAATTAACAAAGCAATAACATATATACAATTTAAGATAAAGTAAACAACCCATTACCTATTACCTTTTACCCATTACCATAAAAATGAACTTCACCCTTCCCATCCTTCTCGGCCTTTCAGCTGCAGCCATCGGAACAACTCCACCCGGATTGCTCAACATGACTGCCGCCAAAGTGAGTATGCGTGACGGAAGAAACCGAGCTCTGTGGTTTGCGTTTGGAGCTTCAATTATAGTTTTTTTTCAAACGTTAATAGCTGTTTTATTTGCTCGTTTTATAGATCGAAGAGCCGATATTAGTGCTGTTTTACAAGAAATAGGGTTGGTGATTTTTACCGTTTTAACATTATATTTTCTTTGGATAGCCCAAAAACCCAAAACCAACAAAAAGAAAGAAGAAATTAAAATGCGAAGTAAATCCAGTCGTTTCTTTTTGGGAATGTTGTTGTCTTCGCTCAATTTATTTCCGGTTCCGTATTATGTTTTTATCAGTATAACGTTAGGCTCGTATGGGTATTTTGAATTTGATACCTTTTTTATTTATACTTTTTCTATAGCCACAGCTATTGCCGCTTTCTTAGTATTTTTTGGGTATATTTCTTTTTTTAAATCGAAAGAAAAGAAAGATACATTTTTGTCCAGAAACATCAATTATATTATTGGTTCCTTAACCGGTTTTGTGGCTTTGATTACCTTATTTAAAATTTTCACACGATAATATTTTGAGATGGAAGATAATTTCTTTGAAAAAGTGTATGCCATCGCTAGACAAATTCCGTACGGAAAGGTAACTTCTTACGGTGCTATTGCTAAAGCATTAGGGACCGCTCGCTCTGCCCGAATGGTAGGTTGGGCGATGAATGCTTCACATAACAGAGATGACGTTCCGGCTCACCGAGTGGTCAATCGAAAAGGAATACTTTCCGGAAAACATCATTTTCAAGGCACAAATTTGATGCAGCAATTGCTAGAAAGTGAAGGAATTGAAGTGGTTGATAATCAAATTGTAGATTTTGAGAAGGTTTTTTGGGAGCCAAAGGTAAATTTGTAATTATTTCCTAATTTTTCAAAAATTTACAAATAATTACATAAATGTTGATTTAAATTTTTCTCCTTTCCAATAATTAAAAGATTTTTTGTTGATACTTACTTTCTTTAAATAATTCTTTTCAACCAATTCTTCTATGTCTGTTCTTGCGGTTTGATTTGTAATTTTGAATATATTTTCAATTTCTTTTACCGTAAAAAAGCGATTTTCATCTTCTTCTAACCAAAATAAAATTTGTGCTTGTCTTTCATTTATATTGGGAAGCTTTAAAAATTTTGAAAGTTTATTTTCTTCTTTTTTCTTTTTTGCGATATAACTTTTTAAATCTTCAAAGGCTTGGGTTAAAACTTTTACTTGATAATGAATAAAATACGAAACATCCATATCATCAATTTCAGTATAAATATATGCTTTTTCATAATGTGTTTTCGTTTTTAATATTACTCTGGAAATAGATAAATATTCAGTCAACCAATAACCATTTTTCAATAAATACCAATAGAAAAGTGCTCGTGCTGTTCTTCCGTTGCCATCAACAAATGGATGAATAAAACCAATTAGAAAATGAAGAATGGATGCTTTTACAATTGGATGAATAAATCTTTCCTTTGGATTATTGTTGAAAAAATCACAAAATGATTTCATCAGTTCATCGAGTTCTTCGTAAGATGGAGGTGTATGAACAATTTCTCCAGTGATTTGATTCATAACCATCACATCGTTTGAAATTCTGAATTTGCCAATATTTTTTTTCTCTAACGTGTTTTCGGTAACTAGTTTATGAATTTCAAATAGTTTTTCAATAGTTAAATCATTCTCTTTTTGTTCGCTTATATATTGAATTGTCTTGTAATTATTCAAAATCATTTGTTCCGATTTGTTGGAAGGTTTTCTTCCTTTTCGAAGCATTTCTTTGGCTTTAATTCTTGTGGTAGTTGCTCCTTCAATCATTGATGAAAAAATACTTTCTTCCATCAAAGCATTAGAAAGATATTTATGTTTATCTAAATCAGAAAGCAGTTGTTCTTTTTGAATTCCAGCCCCAAAGTTGAAATCTAAATAGTGAAGTTTTTGTTGTAAATATTCATTCACATTAAATTTAAATCGAATTGAAATATTTTTTTTAAAATTTCCAAAGTAAACTTTCGTGTTTTTCAAATGCCGCATTGTTTTTGTAGCAATCCAAAGTTTTCTGGTAAATTCATTTTGTTCAATTTCATAATGGTCAGGTTTTTTAATGTACTTTATTTTGTCCCAATACGGATATTCAGATTCAATTTTATTAAAGTCTGGAAACTCCAACATTATTAATGTGTCAAGTAATTTCACAGCATTGATTTTGTCACTAAATTCAAAATGTGGAGCTTTTTCTATCATTATTTCCTAATTTTTTAAAAATTTACAAAAACAAAATTACAGTTTTATTTGTAATTATTTCCTAATTTTTACAAAATTTACAAATAATTTCAAAAATACAACACTATATCAAGAAATTAAACTGATAATTATAAATACAGTAAACCGAGACTGAATACTGCAACTGATTATTGTGACTGTGAACTGTGACTGAACACTGCGAACTAAAAACACTATCCCTCCATAAACATTTTCAATTCTTTAACTACTGTTTCTCTGTTTTTCGTATTATCTTTGCAATCTAAATTCAGTTTAAATAAACTGATTTTTATTAACTCAAAAATGCCCAAATTTTGGGGTGTGGTAAATTATGAAACTCGACAGAAAAGAAATACTCAAAGCTTTAGAAACTATTTCTGTAGCTGGTGAAGGAAAAAATATGGTGGAAAGCGGGGCTGTACAAAATGTACTCACTTTTGGCGATGAAGTGGTGGTAGATTTACTTTTGTCAACACCGGCATTGCACATCAAAAAAAGAGCAGAGGTAGACATCATCAAAACCATTCATGATTTGGTGTATGAAAAAGCCAAAGTAAAAGTAAACATCAAAGTAGAAGCTCCAGAAAAACCGGAAAATCCTAACTTAATCAAAGGAAAACCCATTCCCGGAATCAGCAATATCGTTGCAGTGGCATCCGGAAAAGGAGGTGTTGGAAAATCAACCGTAACCGCCAATTTAGCCGTAACGTTAGCCAAAATGGGATTCAATGTTGGGGTGCTTGATGCAGACATTTACGGTCCATCTATGCCCATCATGTTTGATGTGGAAAACGCCAAACCCATATCGGTTGAGGTAGATGGAAAATCAAAAATGAAACCCGTAGAAAGTTACGAAGTAAAAATTCTCTCCATCGGATTTTTCACCAAACCCGACCAAGCGGTTATCTGGCGTGGTCCTATGGCTGCCAAAGCTTTAAACCAAATGATTTTTGATGCCGATTGGGGTCAACTCGACTTTCTATTAATCGATTTACCTCCCGGAACCGGCGATATTCACCTTTCTATCATGCAATCGCTTCCTATTACCGGTGCTGTTGTCGTGAGCACGCCTCAAGCCGTAGCGTTGGCCGATGCTAAAAAGGGAGTTTCCATGTTCAAGTCAGATGCTATCAGTGTTCCGGTTTTAGGAATTATTGAAAACATGGCCTATTTCACACCGGAAGAACTACCAAACAACAAATATTATATCTTTGGAAAAGAAGGTGCCAAAAACCTAGCCGAAGATTTGCAAGTGCCCGTTTTAGGTGAGATTCCACTTGTGCAAAGCATCCGTGAAGCAGGTGATTACGGTCGTCCTGCTGCCTTGCAAATAGCTACTCCGTTAGAAACGGCTTTCGAAGAAATTGCCCGTAACGTTGTTCAAGAAGTAGTCGAACGAAACGAAACTTTACCACCAACCGAAGCAATAAAAATAACCACCATGGCTGGCTGTTCAGCTGTAAAAGGGAAAAAATAATGACAAAAGAAGAAATCAAAATCGGAATAGAAAATGCGTTGAATGAAATTCGACCCTTTCTCGAATCAGACGGAGGAAATATTTCATTGGTTGATATCATCGAAGACAAACACGTTAAAGTACGTCTTGAAGGAGCTTGCGTAGCCTGTAGTGTCAATCAAATGACTTTGAAAGCCGGTGTAGAAACCACTATCAAAAAATACGTTCCTCAAATTGAAACGGTTGAGAACGTAGCTTAAATTTTTTCGGCGTGAACGGGCTATTCGCTGCAAGTCCTCGCCCAAAAAACCAATTTTTTAAGGTCTCAAAAGAGCTTCCGTTGGTCGCTTATTGAGCCCAAGAAAAAACTAGCTTTTTTGTGCTCCGGGCTTTCCGCTGCTATCCCTCACGCAAATCGTGCCAACTGACAAATATCATATACAAAAGAAAAAAGAACAACTATTTTCGCAACGTAAAACCTAAAAACTCAGTTCCTCAGATTCTCAGCAACTCAGAATCTTAGCAACTCAGCAACTTAAAAGAATGATACAAACCGATATACTCATAATTGGAGCCGGGCCTACCGGACTTTTCGCTGTTTTTGAAGCCGGATTATTAAAGTTGAAATGTCATATCATAGATGCTCTTCCGCAACCTGGAGGACAATTAGCCGAATTATATCCTAAAAAACCAATCTACGACATACCGGGTTATCCTGAAGTGTTGGCGGGTGATTTGGTTAACAATTTGATGGAACAAATCAAACAATTTCAACCAGGATTTACTTTGGGGGAAACTGCAGAAACCATTGACAAACAAGAGGATGGTAGTTTTATTGTGACTACCAACAAAGGAACACAACATCAAGCTAAAGCCATTGCTATTGCCGGAGGTTTGGGGACGTTTGAACCCAGAAAGCCTATTCTTAAAGATCTTGAATTCTACGAATTAGAAGATCGAGGAGTTGACTATT
The DNA here is from genome assembly GCF_036759525.1 of Flavobacterium sp. GTDB lineage: Bacteria > Bacteroidota > Bacteroidia > Flavobacteriales > Flavobacteriaceae > Flavobacterium. Next base: position 254,145 of record NZ_DAIOUN010000003.1, read on the forward strand.
TTGTAAAAGATCCTGAAAAATATCGTGGTAAGAAAATCGTAATTTCCGGTGGAGGAGATTCAGCTTTAGATTGGAGTATTTTTCTTTCTGATGTTGCCTCGGAAGTAACCTTAGTACATCGCAGAAACGAATTCCGTGGAGCATTAGATTCGGTTGAAAAAGTACAAGAATTAAAAAATGCTGGAAAAATAAAATTGATTACTCCCGCCGAAGTAATTGGATTCAAAGGCTCAGAACGCATTGAATCGGTTGACATAGAAATCAATGGAGCACGCATGAATGTAGAAACCGATTATTTTATTCCGCTTTTTGGTTTAACTCCAAAACTAGGAGCAATCGCCAATTGGGGATTGGAAATCGAAAAAAATGCCATCAAGGTGAATAATGCTTTAGATTATCAAACGAATATCGAAGGAATTTATGCCATTGGCGATGTAAATATTTATCCCGGAAAATTAAAGCTCATTTTATGCGGTTTTCACGAAGCTACTTTAATGTGTCAAAGTGTGTACAATCGATTAAATCCCGGAAAAAAATATGTGTTGAAATACACCACCGTTTCCGGTGTAGATGGTTTTGACGGTACAAGAAAGGAAGCCGAAAAAGCAGTTGTTAAATCGATAGAATAAATTATTTTTGTTCAAGTTTCAGGTTTCAAGTTGATTGTAAACCTGAAACTTGAAACCTGAAACAAAAAACTATGTCACAAGACATCACCATCAAAATCACTGATCGAAACGGGGTAATACACGAAGTGCAAGCCCCGACCGATATGAACATGAACATCATGGAACTCATTCGTGCGTATGAACTAGCTGAAGAAGGTACCGTTGGGGTGTGTGGTGGCATGGCCATGTGTGCTTCATGTCAATGTTATGTGTTGAATGACGTTATTTCACTAGAACGAAATCCGGATGAAGAAGCCATGTTATGGGAAGCCTATCACGTAAAAGAAAATTCCCGTTTAGGTTGTCAAATTCCTATTACGCCTGAAATTGAAGGTCTAGAGATTGAGATAGCACCAGAACAATAAATAATTTAAAAAAAATCTATAAAAAAAGCGGAAACATTTGTTTCCGCTTTTTTAGTTCTATAACTTAAAGTTTTAATTTTTGATGAACTCTAAAGTTTTAGAGTAATTATCGTTTGAAAGTTTTATAAAATAAACTCCATTTGAGAAATTAGAAGTATCTAATGAAATTTCAGTTGAAGTTATTTTTTTAGTCGAAATAACTTGACCTAACATGTTATACACGGTGTAGGTTGTTGGAGTTTCGATTTGATTTGAAATATGAACATTCAATAGACCTGAAGTTGGGTTAGGATATAACACCACGGTTCCAAACGCCTCGTTAGAACCTACACTTAGTAGATTTGTACTGAAGGTTACAGTTTCAGTTGTTCCAAATTCTCCACCTTCAGCAATGATTTGTCCGGAGTTGGTTAATAATCTGTAATAACCAAGACCCCAATCACAACAAATTCCGTCTCCTTCAGTATCATTGATAGTAAATGCATAACATGTATTGGTTCCTGCAGTTACATTTTGTGTTATGAGTGCAGGCAACGAACCCGAATTAGAATAAGGGCCACCAGAAGCTACAATAGCTCCGGTAGTAAGGTTGGTAAGGTTCCATGTAGTTTCACTTCCATATCGGTCTCTTTGTAATTGTATTGTAATTTGAGTTGCCACAAAATTTGAAGTTGTTTTGAAAGCAATAGAGGAAGCATCATTTGGGCTATATTGGTCTGGATTCCCATTTATAGAAGTAATTGAAATATTGAATACATTGTCTCCTGAAGCCGCAGTTAAATTTGGTAATGAAAAATTAGCAGTTCCGTTTACAGCCAAAGAGCCACTCCAATTGTAAGTTTGATTGGTTCCGCCATTAATATTGTAAGTGATAACTGCTGAAGTCATCGTTACCGTTCCTGTATTAGTTAAGGTTAAAGAAGGGGTGAAAATTGTTGAACAACTCAATAAATTCAAGCTGTTTACTCTTAATCTTCCGTTAAACTGGTAAGATTGACCCACATTACATACATTTGCATTTAACCCTACTCTTCGGGGTGAATTTAAAGCTACCGCTCTCATTCTTGTTTTTTGATCTTGGGTAAAGATATTCATACAGTAGTCGTCACTGTAATCCATATAGTTGTTTACCATGTCAAGTCCTGGAGCAGACGGGCAAGAGTCTGAACCTATTTGACAAAAATAATGTTCTGTACTGGCTGCAGGGGTATCCGGACAATAATCTTGGAAACTGTCTGTAGCATTAACTGTACAGCTGCTGTTATCTCCCCAAATATGACGCAATCCAAAACAATGGCCAATTTCATGTGTTGTAGTTCTTCCTTTGTCAAGGTCAGTAAAGTAAGAACCTGGTGCAAGAGTTGAAGTACCAAAACATCTCCAGTCGATAATTACTCCATCCGTTTGAGCAGGACCACCTATAGCATTAATTCCACCAAGTCCAGAGGCATCAGGAAATTGAGCAAAACCTAAAACGCCATCCAAATCTCCACCAAATTCACATACCCAAATATTAAAATATCGATTTGGGTCCCATTGTGTTTGGGGTTTCAATAGGGTTTCAACATTGTTGTATCCCCATATAGTACCTCCTAAATTTACACGGTTAATACCGGTAGTAACTCCACCATCCGGATTTGTTCTGGCTAAACAAAATTCAATTTCCACATCAGCTCCAACTGGATCAGAGTTGAATCCCGGTGTTCCCATCATACGTCTAAAATCTTGATTTAGTACTGTAATTTGAGATTGAACACGGGTGTCAGAAATATTTCTACCGGTGCCTACTGCCTGACCACTGTGGATAACGTGAACTACAACGGGTATAGTAATTACATTATTTACATTGCGTCCTTGTTCTCTTTGTCGTTTGATCTCTTGAATTTTTGGTGCAATCCAATTCTCAAATGCTTCCGTATTAGCTCTATCCGGATGTTTTTCTTGCAAATAGGCTTCATATTCGGTACTGGCACATCTAACATGACCTGTTACTGGGTTTACGCTTTGGATTGTTTTTCCAAAAACTTTTCTACCTTCTGTTGATTTGCCTTGGGCAAATAATAGAAAGGGCATTAAAATTGCCAAGTAAGGCAAAAATTTTAAAGTAATGATTTTCATAAGGTTAGTTTATTATAAAAAATTTCCTCTACAATGAGGAGTGGTTTAAATTAGGGGTGAAAGGTATGTATTTTTAAAAAAATGACAAAGAAATGTTATATTTTTTTAAATCAATCTATTAGGTTTTTAACATAGGGTAAAATTAGAGACGTAATTCTGCTGTAAGCTTGCGTTGAAAGATGTAAGCCATCTGATGCAATTAGTTCAGGATTAGTCAAACCCGTTCGACTCAAAGAAGTGATGTCTAGGAATTGAATGTTGTTGCTTTCACAATAGTTTTGTGTGAAGGCATTGTATTGGTCAATTTCAGTTGAAATTTGGGGAGAGTTTGAGTTTCCTTGCCCAAAAGGTGTGTAGGCATAGTCTGGTATAGAAAGAACAAAAACACGATTTCGATTCCCATCTACAGCTAAGATAGCCTCTTCAATAAGTTGAGGAAATTCGGTTTCATATGTAGAAAATGGGAGGTTTTGGTACTGGTTGTTTACTCCAATCAATAAGGTAACAAAATCATATTTTAAATTTTGATTTCTTGAAGCGATTGCAGTTTTCAATTGTGTAGTTGTCCAACCGGTTTCTGCAATTAACGTTGAAGTAAAAATATCAAAAGGACGAAAGTTTTGCGTTAAACTATCTTTTAATTGTTCCGGGAAACGGCATGAATTGCATACCCCTTGTCCTTTGGTATAACTGTCTCCTAGTGCCAGATATCTTAATCTAATAGCCTTTGCATCTTTTTTTGAATTGTCGTCAGATGAACATTGTACAAATACCATCAAAACAATTATTATTACTAAAAATCTTGCTTTCATGGTCTGTTAGGGTTGCAAATTAGATACACATTTCTTTAGTAGTAATTTTTTCGGCTATTGCATCCCATAGTCCGATTCTTTTTTCAAGAGCTTGTATGGAAATGGCTTCCACTTCTTCCCATTTTTGAGCAGAATCACCACATAATTCTTCAATCATTTGCATGGCCATTGGGCCGTGTTCATCTCCATCTAATTCAATATGTCTTTCAAAATAGTAAATCAATTTAGACAAATCGGTTTCCGGAAAATTAGCCTGAAAATTTTTCAAAATGGCCGTAAACATATCCGGAATTAAGTCTTCTCTCCCAAAAGTAAATGCTGCAGCAATTTCATGAGGTTTTCCTTGTTCAATTACTTGAAATGTAAAGTTGAGAAATTCTTTTACATTGGGATGTAAATTGCTTTTTTTGATTGATACAAATATGTTTTGGGTTGCAATCACATTTTCTAAAAACGATTGAATCGATAGAGTATCAGCTCCGCAAGCTTCCATTGCTTCGATATACATTTCATAGTGACTTTGCCTTCTTCCGTCTAAGGTCAAATCGGTTTCTTCTGCCAAAACAATTTCATTGATTAAATAGCGGGTTTCCGGATTTCCAACCGGTAACCAAGGCGTTGTGGCACAAGTTAATTTGATTTGAAGAGCTTTTAACAACGACATAAAATCCCAAACCGCATATACATGGTATTCTTGAAATTGTCTTAAATCTTCAATCGTTCGAATATTTTGGTATAAGGAATGTTTTAAAAGCTGTTCGCGTTGGGAATTAATTTTCTGATTTATGTTTTCAATGTTCATGGCAATTTTAGTTTAGATACGAAAAATGAAAAGCAACCGGTTTCCAATTTCTTAAACAAAATTAAAAAAGCTTCCCCGAATGAAGAAGCTTTTTGTATTGATTTTAATTATTGTTTAATTATTTAAACGCAGGTATTCCAGTAATATCAGCACCTGTAATCAACAAATGAATATCGTGAGTACCTTCATAGGTAATTACAGATTCTAAATTCATACTGTGACGCATAATCGAATATTCTCCCGTAATACCCATTCCACCAAGCATTTGACGTGCTTCACGAGCAATATTGATAGCCATATCTACATTGTTTCTTTTGGCCATAGATATTTGAGCCGTTGTGGCTTTTCCTTCATTTCTAAGCACACCTAGTCTCCAAGTTAACAATTGAGCTTTGGTGATTTCAGTAATCATTTCGGCTAATTTTTTTTGTTGCAATTGGAATGCAGCAATGGGTTTGTCAAATTGGATTCTTTCTTTTGCATAACGCAAGGCGGTATCATAGCAATCCATTGCAGCACCGATGGCTCCCCATGCAATGCCGTAACGAGCCGAATCCAAACACATCATTGGAGCACCCAATCCGGATTTACCCGGTAATAAGTTTTCTTTTGGCACTTTTACATTATCAAAAATCAATTCACCGGTAGCTGAAGCTCTTAACGACCATTTATTATGTGTTTCGGGGGTAGAAAAACCTTCCATACCACGTTCTACAATTAATCCGTGAATTCTTCCTTCTTCATTTTTTGCCCATACTACTGCAATATCTGCAAAGGGTGCATTGGAAATCCACATTTTGGCTCCATTCAACAAATAATGATCGCCCATGTCTTTGAAGTTGGTTACCATGCCACTTGGGTTTGAACCGTAATCCGGCTCGGTTAACCCGAAACAACCCATAAATTCACCGGTAGCCAATTTAGGCAAGTATTTCATGCGTTGCTCTTCATTACCAAATTTCCAAATTGGATACATCACCAAAGAGGATTGAACAGATGAAGTAGAGCGAACTCCAGAATCACCTCTTTCAATTTCTTGCATGATTAAACCATACGAAATTTGGTCTAAACCGGCACCGCCATATTCTTCAGGGATATACGGACCAAATCCACCAATTTCACCTAATCCTTTGATGATTTGATTGGGAAATTCTGCACGTTGAGCATACTCTTCGATAATTGGAGAAACTTCTCTTTTTACCCAAGCACGAGCGGCATCACGCACCAACTTATGTTCATCGGTTAACAAATCGTCAAGTAAATAATAATCAGGTGATTGAAATAAATCTGGTTTCATTTTTATGTGATTAGTGATTAGTGAATAGCAGTTAATCCGTCAAACTACTATAACGTTTGCAAAAGTAAATAAAGAAATGTAACAAATCAATGAACGATTGTTATATTTTTAAGAAAACAAACTTACATCTTCAAATAAAAATCTTTTGTCAACTCGATGTATGCATCAGTATAATCATGACGATTGATTTCAATAATTAGTTCATCTGCCTCTAAAACAGGCAATTCATAACGCTTAAAAGCCAATAAACTCCGTTTAATTTCGGTGTTGGGAGTCCCTTTTACGCGAGTTACTTTTACAGGAAAAAGCTCAACTTCGGCACACAATCCGATGAATTTTTCTTCTTCTTTGTAAGGAATGATTACGGCAAAGATTCCGTTTTCGGAAAGGAGTAAGTTAGTGGCTTCAACCAAATCTTCAAAAGGCATTGCGTCTTGAAATCGAGCTAAATCACGTGGTGAATTTTTGGTTTTATAATCTTCGGAATAAAAAGGAGGATTAGAAATAATTAAATCGTACTCATCTTCCGGATCTTCCACAAACTCATCCAAACCGGCGTGAAAACAAAACAGTCTATCGCCCCAAGGCGAATTTTCAAAATTTTCAACACATTGTTCGTAGGCATCTTCGTCTATTTCTAGTGCATCAATTTGCTCGGCATGGCTCCGTTGGGCAATCATTAAAGATAAAATTCCGGTTCCGGCACCAATATCTAATACGGAAAAAGGATGGTTGTCAATTGGGCACCAAGCACCCAACAAAACACTATCAGTGCCCACTTTCATCGCACATCGGTCTTGTTGAATGGAGAATTGTTTGAATTGAAACAAGGGGATTGTCGGTTTTTGAATGATGAATTTTGATTTCAGTTTGCTGTAAACTGCGACAGTCAAGTACGACTAAAAACTTCTAAAGATACATCTCCACCAAGCCTTCGGGTAAATCCATGACCACTTTTTTGTGTGTTCTATCTACTTCAATAAGAAAAGCATCAATCATAGGGATTAGCATTTCAATACCATTATTCATAACCTCAAAAAGAGGTTGAGCAGTAGAATCATTTACAGAAACAATAGTACCAACAATTCCTAAACGTTTATCTTCAATTTCAAAACCAATTACCTCGTGGTAATAAAATTGATTCCCTTCTAGTTTTGGTAAAAATGAAAGAGGAAGATAAAGCTCGCAGCCTAAGACTTCGTCTGCTTGTTCTTCGTTGTCAATATCTTCAAACTTTACACGAAGAAAGTCATTTTTATGTAAAGCACTGTTTTCTATAAAAAATGGAACCAAATTTTTGTTTATTTCAACAAAAACTGATTCCATATTTTCATATAATTCGGGTTCGTCAGTGTCTAAGTAGACCAACAATTCACCCTTAAAACTAAATTTTTTAGCGATTTTGCCAAGATAGAAACAATCCTCTTTACGCATTATCGCAATAAATTAAGCTTCTGTTTGTTCATTCGTTTCTTCAGTTGCCGGTGCATCTTCTGCAACAACATCACTTACTTCTTCTGAAACTTCTTCAGCAGTTTCTTCTGCAACTTTGGCAGCTTCTGCTTCAGCTAATGCAGCAATACGTTTTTCATTAGCCGCTTTTTCAGCTTTTAAAGCTTCAGCTTTAGCTTTAGCTTGTTCTTTTGATAAACCGTCTTTTTTAGCATTTACTTTGTTTGCTTTTTCCTCCAACCAAGCAGCCAACTTAGCATCTGCCTGCTCTTGAGTCAAAGCTCCTTTTCTAACACCTCCGTCTAAGTGATGCTTTAACAAAGCTCCTTTGTACGATAAGATAGCTCTTGCAGTATCAGAAGGTTGAGCCCCATTGTGTAACCATTGAACAGCGTTGTCCAAGTTTAAATCAATAGTAGCTGGGTTGGTGTTTGGATTGTAAGTTCCTAATTTTTCTAAGAATTTACCATCTCTTTTGGCTCTTGAATCAGCAGCCACAATCCAGAAAAAAGGTTTTCCTTTTTTACCGTGTCTTTGTAATCTAATTTTTACTGGCATAATCGTATGATTAAATTGTGAGGTACTCGACCTCTGTTAATTAAGGGTGCAAATTTATAAAAAAAAATCACATGTGTGACCAAATGAGTGAAAAAAGTAAATATTTATTTGAATTCCGATTTAATTCAGTTTTTAACACTGCTAAATGTCAATTTATTTCAAAGAAAAGTTATTTTTGTTCTCTATTAAAATATATCAATTTCAATCCCCATGAAAAAAATACTATCCTTATTGGTTATTGTGCTGCTTTTTGGTTCTTGTGAAGAAGATGTAGTATACAATAATCCTTCGGTCCAAGGTAAATTAGATAATGTGTTTTGGCGGGCTATAGATTCTAAGGCGGTTTTAGGTACAGACGGTTCTTTAACTTTAACGGCATCGGCTCGAAGACAAAAAATGACATTGAGAGTTCCGTCAACTAATTTGGGCGTGTATCAATTGGGTAACAGTACTATTCGTTATGCTAGTTTTTTATTTACTTACGAAACGGATGAGCTTTTTTATCACACCGGGAATAATATAGGTGGTGACGGTCAAATTGAAATTACAGAATTTGATGCCGAGAATGGAACCGTTTCCGGGAATTTTCGTTTCAATGCCATAAATATTGAAAACAATCCTTTGGGGGGTGAAATCCTTAATTTTAACCGCGGTGTTTTTTATAAAGTGCCTGTAACGGGAGTATCAGACTAGTTTTCTTAAACCTAAATATACCAACCACGCCTAGGCGTGGTTTTTTTATAAAATATTTTTTTGAAATAAATAGGTCATTTATAGTAGTTTGCCATTTTAATAGTCTACCTTTGTTGTAATTAATATTTTTTTTATGAACATTTTTGTAGGAAGCCTTCCTTGGAGTATTGAGGAAGCAGATTTAAGAGAGTCTTTCGAGGCTTATGGAGCTGTAGACTCTGTTAAAGTAGTAACCGATAAATTTACGGGAAGAAGTAAAGGATTCGGTTTTGTTGAAATGCCAAATGACGAAGAAGGTCAAAAAGCTATCGACGAACTAAATGGTGCAACAGTTCAAGGACGTGCTATTGTAGTAAATAAATCGGAACCAAGACCGGAAGGCGAAAGAAAAAGTTTCAACAACAACCGTTCAGGTGGTTTTGGAGGAAACAATCGCGGTGGCGGATATAACGGTGGTGGAAACAACCGTGGTGGAGGAAGATACTAGTAGTATTTTTTGATAATGTAAAAGACCGTATTTTTTAGTACGGTCTTTTTTTTGTTAATAACTAAAATTGAAAATCTCTGTCGTAAACTCTATTTTTGAAATAGAATTAGGGATAGATTTTAACTCGTTACTCAGGACTATTCACTAAGTACTATTCACAAATCACTTTCGCATGTTTTTAATATTTGATACCGAAACCACAGGTTTGCCAAAACGTTGGGATGCTCCACTAACAGATACTGACAATTGGCCAAGATGTGTTCAAATTGCGTGGCAATTGCATGATGCTATGGGGAATTTACTCGAGCATCAGGATTATCTTGTACAGCCCAACGGGTTCAATATTCCCTACGATGCTGAAAGAATTCATGGAATTTCTACCGAATTAGCTGAGCGAGAAGGAGTGCCATTACATGAGGTTCTCGAAAAATTCAATACGGCTCTTGGAAAGGCTAAATTTGTTGTAGGCCAAAATGTGGGTTTTGATTTAAATATTATGGGCTGTGAGTTTCACAGATTCCAAATGGAAACGATTCTAAATGCTCTACCTGTTCTTGATACTTGTACCGAAGTTACGGCAGATTTGTTAAAGTTACCCGGAGGAAGAGGCGGTAAATATAAGTTGCCCACACTTACTGAACTCCATGAATTTCTTTTTAATGAACCATTTGCAGAAGCTCATAACGCAACTGCCGATGTTGAGGCTACCACACGTTGTTTTTTGGAGCTAATTAAAAGAGAAATTTTCACCAAAGAAGAACTCGATGTCTCTCCAGATTATTTCAAAAATTTCAACGAACACAATCCAAAAGAAATTCAACTTATTGGGTTAAATCATATCAATTTAAAGGCTGCATCTGAGGCTATACGTGCTCAATTGCAACAAATTCAGAACAACAATACCTCTATTGATAAAAAGCAAAATCAGGAGGTGTTGGTAGATGTAGATTTTGTTCACCTTCACAATCACACCCAATTTTCTGTTTTACAGTCAACAATTTCGGTAGCCGATTTGGTTAAAGCAGCCGTAAAAAACAAAATGCCTGCAGTTGCCATGACCGATATGGGGAACATGATGGGTGCTTTTCACTTTGTTCGAGATGTTCTTTATCACAATAAATCAGCCGAAGCCAAAAATAAAACAGCAATAGAAGCCGGAGAAATTCCTACAGAAACGATAATTAAGCCTATAGTGGGATGTGAATTTTATGTGTGTGAAAACCATAAAGACAAAACCCGAAAAGACAACGGATATCAGGTTGTTTTTTTGGCTAAGAATAAAAGAGGCTATCATAATTTAGCCAAAATGTCCTCAATTGGATATACGGATGGCTTTTACTATGTGCCTCGTATTGATAAGGAAGTTATACAAAAGTATAAAGAAGATTTGATTGTTTTGTCAGGAAGTTTGTCCGGAGAAATTCCGAATAAAATTTTAAATATTGGTGAAAATCAAGCGGAAGAAGCTCTAATCTGGTGGAAAAGTCAATTTGGAGACGATTTCTATATTGAATTAATGCGTCACAATCAAGAAGACGAAAATCGTGTAAATGCATCGTTATTAGCATTGGCTCAAAAGCATAATGTGAAAATTGTTGCCACAAATAATGTTTTTTACATTGATAAAAATGACGCAAATGCCCATGATATCTTACTTTGTGTACGAGATGGAGAGAAACAGGCAACCCCAATAGGTCGGGGTCGAGGTTATAGGTATGGTTTGCCCAATCAAGAATATTATTTTAAATCGGGTGAAGAAATGAAAAAACTCTTCGCCGATTTACCTCAAGCCATTATTAATACAAATGAAATTGTAGAAAAAATAGAAATCTATGATTTAGCAAGGGGAGTTTTACTTCCTAAATTTGATATTCCGGATGAGTTTATTGTCCCCGAAGATGAAGTAGATGGAGGAAAAAGAGGAGAAAATTTATACTTGCGACATCTTACATTTGAAGGAGCCAAAAAGCGATATGGAAATATAACTCCGGAAATTGAAGAACGTCTTGATTTTGAATTAAAAACGATTGAAAATACAGGTTATCCGGGTTATTTTTTGATTGTTCAAGATTTTATAAAAGCAGCTCGGGATATGGATGTGTCTGTAGGACCGGGTCGAGGTTCGGCTGCTGGTTCAGTTGTGGCTTATTGTTTGTGGATTACCAACATTGATCCGTTAGAATACGATTTGCTTTTTGAGCGTTTTTTAAACCCGGATAGGGTTTCCATGCCTGATATCGATATTGATTTTGATGATGAAGGTCGTGGCCGAGTAATGCAATATGTGATTGATAAATATGGTGCCAATCAGGTAGCACAGATTATTACCTACGGTAAAATGGCTACCAAATCCTCACTTAGAGACACGGCTCGAGTATTGGATTTACCTCTTTTTGAAGCCGATAAATTAGCCAAACTTATCCCCGGAATGATGCCCGGAAAATGGAGTTTAGCTCGTTTTTTATCAGATTCAATCGAGGAGGTCAAAAAGGCAGTTCGCTCGGATGAATTTGACAATATTAAAGAATTAATTGCTATAGCCAATGAAGGCGATTTGGCAGGCGAAACCATTCAGCAAGCCAAGGTTTTAGAAGGGTCATTGCGAAATACCGGAATTCATGCTTGTGGGGTAATTATTACTCCAGATGATATAACCAACTTTGTTCCGGTTTCAACGGCTAAAGATTCTGAGTTGTATGTAACTCAATTTGACAACTCAGTGGTAGAAAGTGCCGGATTGTTGAAGATGGACTTTTTGGGTTTAAAAACGCTTACCTTAATTAAAGATACGGTTAAGCTAATAAAATACCGTACCGGTAAAGAATTAGATCCCGATGCTTTTCCAATTGATGATGTTAAAACCTATGAGTTGTTTCAACGAGGAGAAACAGTGGGGATTTTTCAATACGAATCGGTAGGTATGCAAAAATACTTACGCGATTTAAAACCAACCGTTTTTGGGGATTTAATTGCTATGAATGCACTCTATCGTCCCGGACCTCTTGAATATATACCTTCTTTTGTTAGAAGAAAAAATGGAGAAGAAGAAATTACCTATGATTTAGATGCTTGCGAAGAATACTTAGCCGAAACCTACGGAATCACCGTTTACCAAGAGCAGGTAATGTTGCTTTCGCAAAAGCTAGCCGGATTTTCTAAAGGTGATGCAGACGTGCTTCGAAAAGCGATGGGTAAAAAGCAAAAAGATGTCTTAGATAAAATGAAGTCTAAATTTATCGATCAAGCAGTGGCCAAAGGGCATGATGCTCAAAAGCTTGATAAGATTTGGACCGATTGGGAAGCTTTTGCAAGTTATGCTTTTAATAAATCGCATTCCACATGTTACGCCTGGATTGGGTATCAAACGGCTTACCTTAAAGCTCATTATCCGGCAGAATATATGGCAGCTGTTCTTTCAAACAACATGAACGATATCAAACAGGTTTCGTTTTTCATGGAAGAGTGCAAACGAATGGGAATGAAAGTATTAAGTCCGGATGTAAATGAATCGTTTTATAAATTTACGGTAAATGATGACGGGGCTATCCGCTTTGGTATGGGAGCCATAAAAGGGGTTGGAGCAGGAGCCGTAGAAACCATTGTTCAAAACAGGCTAAAAGATGGAAAATACAAATCTATTTTTGATTTGGCAAAACGTATCGATTTGCGTGCTGCCAATAAAAAAGCCTTTGAAAATTTAGCTCTAGCAGGAGGGTTCGATTGCTTTACATCTACCCATAGAGCTCAATATTTCCACCATGATGGCGACGCTATTACGTTTTTAGAAAAGGCTATGCGATACGGAGCAAAGTTTCAGGAAAACGAAAATTCAGCTCAGGTAAGTTTATTTGGAGAAGCAAGTGAAGTTCAAATTGCAGAGCCTCAAGTACCACCTTGTGAGGAGTGGAGCACGATGGAAAAATTGGCCAAAGAAAAAGAAGTAGTTGGAATTTATATATCCGGACATCCCTTAGATGATTTTCGTTTTGAAATGAAATATTTTTGCAATACCAAACTTGAAGCCCTCAAACAATTGGAGCTTTATGTAAACAAAACCCTTTCATTTGCTGGAATTGTAACCAATATTCAACATCGAACAGCCAAAAACGGAAAAGGTTGGGCTACTTTTGTTTTAGAGGGATATGAGGAAAGTTTTGAGTTCCGAATTTTCGATGAAGAATATTTGAAATATCGTCACTTTTTGATTCAAAATCAATTCGTTTATTTTAAGGTATTGGTTAAAGAGGGTTGGGTGAATCGCGAAACCGGAAAAAAATCAGATCCAAGAATTCAATTTACAGATGCCAAATTATTGGCCGATGTTTTGCCGCAATTTGCTAAAAAGTTGACGATTTTGATTGATATAAAAGAATTACATCAGAATTTTATTACCGGATTACACGAGATTTTCAAAACTTATCAAGGGGATAATTCGGTTACTTTTGAAGTTTTAGAATTAGAACGTATTAAAAAAGAAGTAACTTTAAAACCGCTTGAGATCACCCCGGTAGATCTTGAGGAATCAGAGGGTGAATTAGTAACAGAAATGGAATTAGATGTAGAAGATGCCGAAGAGGAAGTAAGGGTTTTAAACAAATTAGCCATGCCTAGCAGAAAGCTAAAAGTTAAAATTTCTAACGAGTTGTTAAGTAATCTTGAAAGCATGAAGGTGGATTTTAAATTGAATTGATAATCAATTCCAACAATACTTTTATAATCAAAACTAATTTTCAATTAACACGACTTTAAGTTTTAAATTTTTAAATTTGCATCATAAAACTTGAAACAAAGTTAAACCTTTAATAAAAAAACATATGGCATTAGCAATAACAGATGCTACTTTTGAAGAAGTAGTATTAAAATCAGACAAGCCGGTTTTAGTAGATTTTTGGGCAGCATGGTGTGGCCCTTGTAGAATGGTAGGTCCGGTAATTGATGAAATTTCAACCGAGTATGAAGGAAAAGCAGTCATTGGAAAAGTAGATGTAGATGCAAATCAAGAATTTGCCGCAAAATACGGAGTGAGAAATATTCCAACCGTTTTAGTTTTCCAAAATGGAGAAGTGGTAGGAAGACAAGTAGGTGTAGCTCCAAAGAAAAATTATACAGATGCTATTGATGCGTTGTTGTAATCAATCTTAAAAACACATTTCATACCCGGATTTAATCCGGGTTTTTTTATACTTTTTTCGCAAATTATATCAATGGATTTAATTTTGTAAATATGTTAAATAGTTATAAATTTGACATTAATTTATAAAAAATTAGACCATGTATTCATCAAAAAATATAATAATTACAGTATTTGCTTTGCTGAGTAATACTTTGTTTTCTCAATCCTATCCACCAACAAAAACGGGAAACGAAGTCGATGTTTTTCACGGGGTATCTTATCCTGATCCTTTACGTTGGATAGAAGACATGAAAAATCCTGAAGTAGAACAATGGTTTAAAAACCAGGCAGAATATACCAACCAAGTTTTTAGCAAAGTGAATGGCATTCAGGCTTTGGCAAAAGAATGGGGTAATTTAAGTTTAATTCAACAAGAAAAGTATAAAGATATTTATTTCAGGGGAGGCATTTATTTCTATAAAAAAACGCTACCCAATGAATCTGTCGGAAAAATTTACATGCGAAAAGGGAAAGAGGGTAGTGAAGAGCTGTTGTTTGATCCTACAACTTTTATTGCAGAAAAAACACTTTCAGTAACTGCAATCAAACCTAGTTTTGATGGGAAATACCTAGGGATTGGTTATGCTGAAATGGGAGCCGAAATTGGAAGTTTGATAATAATTGACGTTGTAAAGAAAAAGGTTTTACCGCAAAAATTTGAACCCAATTATAACGGAATTAGTGAATGGATGCCGGATAATTCAGGATTTTTGTGGCCTAAATTAGCTACATCTGATATGACTAGCCCCGAACTTTTTATGAATCTCAAAACGATGTTTCAATCAATAGATTTGACAAAACCAAGTGAAGATTTTTTCTCTAAAGCCAAAAATACAGAACTACCTATTGACGCTTCTGATTTTCCGGTAGCTTTTGCAACTGATGATATGCCAAATTATGTATTTGGAGGATTATTCTCCGTGCAAAATGAATTAAGAACATTTTACGCATTAAACGATAGCAAAACAAAAAAATCTTTAACTTGGAAAGTGCTATCTGAGGTGAAAGATGGTCTTGTCGGAACCATTGAATTTCATCAAGGAAAAGTTTTTGCGGTTTCTACCAAAGAAGCTTCAAATCTTAAATTGATTTCTACTTCATTAGAAAACCTTGATTGGGATAATGCGGAAATAATCATGCCTGAAAGAAAAGAAACTTTGCAAGAATTTGTAAAATGCAATGATTATCTGGTTGTGGTTTACAGTGATGGAATCAATTGTTCACTCTATAAATATAGTTTGATAACTAAAAAAGTGGAGAAAATTGAAACGCCATTATCGGGTACTTTTACTTTAAGTGTTGTAGATAGAAAAAAGAATGAAATAATGGTCAAAATTACAAGCTGGAATAAAGCACCAACAGCCTATGATTTGGATTTGGATAAAAACACATTTAAGCAAAGTATGTTCAGTAAACCATCAAATTATCCTAAAGCATTTGATGAATTAGTAGTGGAAGAAGTAGAAGTAAAAGGACATGATGGTGTAATGATACCTTTATCGCTAATATACAAAAAAGACATCAAAAAAAATGGCCAAAATGTGTGTGTGATGGAAGCTTACGGGGCTTATGGAATGAGTTCAAAACCTTCGTTTGATTTTATGTATAACACTTTGGCAACTAAAGGGGTAATTATTGCTATTCCACACGTTAGAGGTGGTGGTGAGAAAGGCTATGAATGGTACATGGGTGGACATAAATCTAACAAACCCAATACGTGGAAAGACTTTATTAGTTGTGGTGAATGGCTTATACAAAATGGTTATACTTCTCCTGCTAAATTGGGTGGTATGGGTACTTCTGCCGGTGGAATATTGATAACAAGAGCCATTACTGAACGACCGGATTTATTTGCAGCAGCAGTGTGTAATGTAGGGATTTCTAACGCTTTGCGAATGGAATTTACACCTAATGGAGCAAATAACACCAAAGAATTTGGTACAACTAACGATCCAACTGAATGTAAAGCACTATATGAAATGGATGGTGTGGCTCATATTATAAAAGGAGAAAAATATCCTGCTGTTTTGTGTGTTGCCGGATGGAATGACCCAAGAGTGATTCCGTGGCAACCTGCAAAATTTGCTGCCATGATGCAGTTGAATACTGCTACTACAAAGCCTGCTTTGCTTAAAGTAAATTTTGATAATGGTCATTTTACTGAGGATAAAAATGTAACCTATCAAGATTTTGCTCATCAATTCGGATTTGTTTTGTGGCAATGCGGTCATCCTGATTTTCAAATGAAATAGCTAAATAAGTTGGAATGTATTTAGTTTAAGGTTCAGTCGAAAGATTGAGCCTTTTTTGTTAAAATTATGAGGTAAATCAATCGCTTTTCAAATTTTCAAATTATCTTTGAGACATGAGGATTGATCAACAAAAAGAGATAATTTCCGGGTTTAAGCATTTAGAATTATTAGCCAATCAAGTGGTGGAAGGCTTTATTTCCGGTATGCACAAATCGCCATTTCATGGATTTTCAGCTGAATTTGCCGAGCATAAAGTGTATAACAAAGGTGAAAGCACCAAACACATCGATTGGAAATTATTTGCCAAAACCGATCGTTTATACACCAAACGATATGAAGAAGAAACTAATTTGCGTTGTCATTTGATTATCGATAATTCTTCTTCCATGCATTTTCCTCAATTGGAATCGGGACAGCCCTTTTATGAAAGTAAAATAGGTTTTTCGGTTTTAGCTTCTGCCGTTTTAATGAATTTGCTCAAAAAGCAACGGGATGCGGTAGGCTTAAGTGTTTTTTCAGACACCTATGAATATTATGCTCCCGAAAAAGGAAGTGATCGCCACCATCGGATGATTTTAAACAAATTAGAAGACCTTTTGGAAAATCCTAAAGTGGCTAAACCTACCGAAACAGTTACTTTTCTTCATCAAATTGCCGAAAAAATGCACCGTCGTTCGATGATAATTTTATTTACGGATATGTTTCAAAACGGTGAAGAAGAAAAATTGTTTACTGCTTTGCAACATTTAAAACACAACAAACATAAAGTAGTTTTGTTTCATGTTTTAGATCAAAAAAGAGAGTTAAATTTTGATTTTGATAACGCACCTCGAAAGTTTATTGATGTAGAATCGGGAGAAACGGTCAATTTATTTGCCGATAATATTAAAGAAGTATATGAAAAAAATGTGGATGCTTATTTCAAAAAAGTAGCGATGACGTGTGCTCAAAATAAAATAAAGTACGTTCCGGTTAATGTTGGTGCCAATTTTGAAAAAATACTCACTACATATTTGGTTGAAAAACAAATGTTTGGCTAGTGTTGTGGCTTTTGAATAAAAAAAAGTAAAAAAAATACTTGCAGATATAGAAATCAGTTGTATATTTGCAACCGCAATAAAGCGATGGTTTGGTAGTTCAGTTGGTTAGAATACATGCCTGTCACGCATGGGGTCGCGGGTTCGAGTCCCGTCCAGACCGCTAAAATTGGGAAAAATTTTAAAAGCACTTTGGTAACAAAGTGCTTTTTTGCCCAAAAAAGCATTGAAAATAGTTGTGTTGTTTTGGACGACCGAAAGGGAGTCCTGGTTTAGTAGTTAGACCAATGAAAAGCTTTTCACCTTTTGGTGAATGGCTTTTTTGCTTTATACGATTTTCAGTTTTATCGCTAATTATAAATTTAGTGGCTTTGCGTCTCAGCATGAGATAATTGTTTTCTCGCAAAGACGCAAAGTTCCAAATATTACGGTTTAGTTTTATTTACAAGAAAAATTAAAACCAATTTTGAAAATAAAAGTTCTCTTTTGAAATTTGAAAACAGTGACTGCAAACTGCGACTGTCAACTGAACACTCAAAAAAATGAAAAACCACCGCCACTTTTTACTCCACAAACCCTACGGCTACCTGAGTCAGTTTATCTATGAACTGAAACGAACCAAAAAGTTGTTGGGAGAATTGCATGATTTTCCTCCCGGAACCATGGCAATTGGTCGTTTGGATGAAGATTCGGAAGGGTTGATTATTCTGACTACAGATGGTATGATGAGCGAAGTAGTGCGAAGCAAAAAAGTAGAAAAAGAATACTATGCTCAAGTGGATGGCATCATCACTCAAGAAGCCGTTGAGCAATTGCAAAACGGCGTTTTAATAGGCTTTAAAGGCACCAAATACAAAACCAAAAAATGTAAAGCCAAAAGGATTGATGACCCAAATTTTCCTGCACGATCACAAAAAATACGCGATGAGCGTCACGGACCCACTTCTTGGGTTTCAATAACCTTAACCGAAGGAAAGTTTAGGCAAGTTCGCAAAATGACCTCTGCGGTTGGTTTTCCCACGCTACGTTTAGTTCGTGTTCGGATTGGAAATTTTCACTTAAGTGATTTGCAATCGGGAGAGGTTTTGGAGATTGAAAGTGTTTTGAGTGTTTGAAAGGATTTTTTACAATTAGAATGTTAAACGGCTCGGCTCGGCTCTCCTTTGGAGAGTCCCGTTAACTATCGGGAGGGGGTGAGGCTAGCTATTCAACCACCAAATACTACCATTTAAAAGCGTTGCAAAACTAACCCATAGTAAATACGGAATTAATAATTTACTAGCCAAAGGGTCAATTGGTTTGAAAAGCTTAATGGTTTCAAAAATTAGTAACCAAAGCAACAAAATTTCAATGAAAGCCAAAAACGGATTGCACATGCCAAAAAACAAAAAACTCCACAACGCATTTAAAATCAATTGAATGGCAAAAACCCAAAGTGCTTTTTTAACTAAAACAGGAACAATTTCCATCTTGCTCCAAACCAATCCGGCACTCACGCCCATCATCACATACAAAAGTGTCCAAACCGGAGCAAATAACCAATTGGGTGGATTAAAAACAGGTTTAATTAACGTAGGATACCACGTTTCAATAGAGGATTGTGTGGCCATTCCGGCACCATAACCCACCGCTAAACAAACTAGAACAGCAACCGCAATTTTGAGAGATTTTGACATGGTGAATTTTTATTCAAAAGTATAACAAAACCACGTTCAAAAAAAGTCTGCATGACACAAAATCTGTATCTTTGCTCCAAAAATAAATTGCATGCAAACGCCTTCAGATTTTATTCCGAAAGAGTATTCACAAACAGTTGAAAAAGGTAGTTTTCAATGGTCGGCTCCCAGTAATATTGCTCTGGTGAAATATTGGGGAAAAAAGGAAAATCAAATTCCGGCCAATCCTTCTATTAGTTTTACGTTGAAAAATTGCAAAACCATTACAAGTTTATCTTTTTCCAAAATAGAAAAAGGGGAAAATTTTTCTTTCGATTTGTTATTTGAAGGTAAACCAAAAGAATCGTTCCGACCGAAAATTCAAAAATTTTTGGAACGAGTCGAGGTGTATTTGCCTTTTTTAAAAGACTATCATTTCACGATTGACACACAAAATACTTTTCCTCACAGTTCAGGAATTGCTTCTTCAGCTTCCGGAATGGCAGCATTGGCTGTAAATTTTATGAGCCTGGAAAAAATCTTAAATCCTGAAATGTCTGTAGACTATTTTAATCAAAAATCATCCTTTCTGGCCCGTTTAGGTTCTGGAAGTGCCTGCAGAAGTGTAAAAGGTGAAGTAGTTATTTGGGGAAATCATCAGGAAACGCAAAACAGTTCAGATTTATTTGGGGTTGAATTTTCAACACTTCATTCAAACTTTAACAATTATCAAGACACAATTTTATTGGTTGATAAAGGCGAAAAACAAGTTTCGAGTACCTTAGGCCACGATTTGATGAATGGTCATCCCTTTGCCGAAAAAAGATTTGAGCAAGCTCATCAAAATTTGTCAAAAATGAAAGCTATTTTAGCCAATGGCGATGTTCCTGAATTTGTGAAACTAGTTGAAAGTGAGGCGTTAACCTTACATGCCATGATGATGACATCGATGCCGTATTTTATTTTGATGAAACCCAATACGTTGGAAATCATTAATAAAATTTGGAAATTTAGAGAAGCAACAGCCATTCCGGTATGTTTTACTTTAGATGCTGGAGCAAACGTACATGTTTTGTATCCCGAAAACGTTAGAGATGAAGTTTTGCAATTTATTAAGAATGAATTAGTTGTGCATTGTCAGAACGAACAGTATATTTGTGACGAAATTGGAAATGGAACTCAATTGATAATTGACAATTGACAATTCTTGAAATGGAGAAAAAAAATGTTATTAAAGAAAAATCTTTTGAATTCGCAGTAGAAATAGTTTATCTTTATAGGGTTTTAATAGAGAGAAGAGAGTTTGTTTTGTCTAAACAGCTACTGCGTTCAGGAACGTCAATTGGTTCAAATGTAAGAGAGGCAGAACAAGCGGAGAGCAAAGCAGATTTTATTCACAAATTGGCAATTTCTTTGAAAGAAGCAAATGAAACTGAATATTGGTTGGATTTATTGTTTGAAACTAAGTTTATAAATGAAATAGAATATCATGCTATAAAAGTCAAGAATATAGAGATTTTAAAATTATTGACCAGTATTATAAACACATCAAAGTCAAAGTAATTATCAATTATTAATTGTCAATTATAAATTAAATATGAAAGGACCCCTTTTTTACTCAAAAATTCTTCTATTTGGAGAATACGGAATTATTAAAGATTCAAAAGGACTTTCGATTCCGTATAATTTTTACAACGGAGCATTGAAAGTGAGTGAAAATCCGTCTCCGGAAGCTGTAAAATCCAACGAAAGTTTAAAGCGATTTGCTGTTTATTTAGCACAATTACAAGCTGAACAACCGGAGTTGGTTACCTTCAATCTGGAAGTATTAAATCAAGATATTGAAAGAGGAATGTATTTTGACTCCTCCATTCCACAAGGATATGGCGTGGGTAGTAGTGGAGCTTTAGTGGCTGCTATTTATGATAAATATGCCAATAACACCATCACGGTTTTAGAGAATTTAACCCGAGAAAAATTATTACAATTAAAAAATATCTTTTCTCAAATGGAGTCCTTTTTCCATGGGAAAAGTTCCGGATTAGATCCATTAAACAGTTATTTGAGCTTACCAATTTTAATCAATTCAAAAGACAATATTGAACCAACCGGTATTCCGTCTCAGGCTACCAATGGAAAAGGGGCTGTGTTTTTGTTAGATTCAGGCATAGTAGGTGAAACGGCACCGATGGTAAACATTTTCATGGAAAATTTGAAAGACCAAGGTTTCCGTACCATGTTGAAAAATCAATTTGTTAAATATACCGATGCCTGTGTGGAAAATTTCCTTCAAGGCGATGTGAAGTCTTTGTTTTCTAATACTAAAAAATTATCAAAAGTCGTATTGAATAACTTTAAACCCATGATTCCTGAACAATTTCACCAAGTTTGGCAAAAGGGAATCGATACCAACGATTATTATTTAAAGTTGTGTGGTTCCGGTGGAGGCGGTTATATTTTAGGATTTACTCAAGATTTAGAAAAAGCCAAAGCTTCTTTAAAAGACTATAAATTAGAAGTAGTGTATCAATTTTAATATTGATTTAAAAACTCCTTTATGGCATTATCCAGAAAAAACAAATTGATTGTAATGAAAATCATCAGTTTGTTTTCTGTGGTGCGAGGATACAATATACCTATAATCATTTTAGCTCAATACCTTTCGGCCATCTTTATTTTGGCCGAAAAACGAGCATTGGATGTGGTGTTGGATTTCAATTTGTTTATCATTGTATTGGCTTCTACCTTAACAATAGCTTCAGGTTATATTATTAATAGTTTTTACGACAGTCAAAAGGATTTAATTAACAAGCCTAACAAAACCATGTTAGACCGTTTGGTTTCACAAAAAACGAAACTGCAAGTGTATTTCGGACTCAATTTTTTTGTATTTCTGATTGCGTTTTTGGTTTCTTGGAGAGCGGTTTTGTTTTTTTCTACCTATATTTTTCTCATTTGGTTCTACTCACATAAAATAAAGAAATACCCTATTATTGGAAATGTAACAGCGGCTTTGTTGGCAGTTCTTCCCTTTTTTGCCATTCTTTTGTATTATCAAAAAATTGACGGCATTCTTCAAAATTTAAACAACGAAAAGTATTATGTCATTTTTGCCCATGCCTCTTTCTTGTTTTTGTTGATTTTGATTCGGGAAATGATTAAAGATTTAGAAAACATCAAAGGTGATTTGGTTCAAAATTACAGAACGATACCTGTCATTTTTGGTGAAAATTTTTCTAAAAAAATCATTACGTTTTTAGTAGTTTGTACAGTTGCCCCCGTTTATATTCTCATCGAAATGTATGATGTAGGTTATATGGACAGTTATTTTTATCTCAGTTTTATCATTTTAATTGTCTTTTTGGCCAAGTTGTGGAAATCTACTTCTAAAGAAAATTACCTGCTTTTACACAACATCTTGAAATTTATCATAGTTGCTGGAGTTTTTAGTATTGTATTAATAAAACCTTCGGTACTAATTCACGGTAAAGAAGTGCTGGATATTTAATCTGAAATCCTTTTCTGTTCCCAATTTTCAATTCCGTATCTTTACAAAAAATTTAAAGATGAACAAAAAAGACGGAAGCAGCAGAAAATCAACTTCCAACAAAAATACAAAGGGAAAGCCAAGTAGTTCTAATAAACCAAAACCGGCTATGGCGAAACGTTCGCAAAAACCTAAAAAAGTCACACCCAATCTCGATGCGTTGCCTGCCAAACCGAAAGTAAAATCGGATGATATTCGTTTGAATAAATACATTGCCAATTCCGGAGCTTGTTCACGTCGTGATGCAGACATCTATATTCAATCCGGAAATGTAAAAGTAAACGGTCACGTGATTACCGAAATGGGTTATAAAGTGAAACCCGGTGATGTGGTTAATTTCGACGGAGCAAACATCATACCCGAGAAAAAAGAATATCTTTTATTGAATAAACCCAAGAATTTTACCACCTCTGTTGATGATGAACGCGATATGCGAAATGTGTATGAGTTGATTAAAAATGCAACGCCAACCAAATTACAACCCATTGGCAGAATGGATAAAAACACAACCGGTTTGTTACTCTTTACGAATGATACCGATATGATTCGAAAATTCAGTTTGCCAAATCAGAAGTCAACCAAGATTTACCAAGTTTCATTAGATAAAAACCTTAAGTTTGAAGATTTAGAAAAAATAGCGGGTGGTGTTTCCTTTGATGAACATCGACTTTATGTAGATGAAATCAGTTACATTGAAGAGCAACCTAAAACAGAAATAGGAATCAAATTACGAACGGCCAATGTTAAAGTGGTTCGCTCTATTTTTGAGAAATTTGGGTACAATGTTTTAAAGGTGGATCGTGTGGCTTTCGCCGGATTAACCAAAAAGAATTTACCGCGAGGCAATTGGCGATTTTTAACTGAACAAGAAATCATCAATTTAAGAATATTTTAATGAGTGCCGAAGTAAATTTGTCTATCGCATACAAATGGTTTGACGCTTTTAATCAACATAATTTGGAGCAATTATTGTCACTTTATGACGAACAGGCTCAACATTTTAGTCCAAAATTGAAAATCAGAAAGCCCGAGACCAAAGGTTTTGTCAGAGGTAAAGAAGCTTTGCGAGAATGGTGGAAAGACGCGTTTGATAGATTGCCAACCTTACACTACAAAGTTACATCATTAACGGCTAATTCTGACCGGGTCTTTATGGAGTACATTCGAAATGTTGAAGGCGAAGACGAAATGTTAGTAGCCGAAGTTTTGGAAATTTATGAAAATAAGATTCTCTTTTCCAGAGTATATCATGGATAAAAAAAATCCCGAAAAATCAAATTTTCGGGATTTTTTAATTGAATTAATAACACCTTTTTTTATTTTGTTTTCGTATCCAGTCCTCTTTTTCTTAATAAAGGTTCAATACTTGGTTCGCTACCTCTAAATCTTTTATACAAATCCATTGGTTCTTCTGTGCCTCCTTTTTCAAGTATGTTTTTTCTGAAAGAATTTGCTTTTTCTTTATTAAACAGTGTGGTTTGCTTAAATTGATCAAAAGCATCAGTATCTAAAACCCCAGACCAAATATAACTGTAATATCCGGCAGAGTACCCTCCGGCAAAAATATGACTGAAATAGTTGGCTTTGTGACGAGGAACAATAGCTTCAATCAAACCAATTTTTTGCATAGAAGCTTTTTCAAAAGCTGCTGCCGTTCCTGATATGGGTTTGGTTTGCATATGAAAATCCATATCTAAAAATGAGGAAGCTAAATATTCAACAGTAGCAAAACCTTGTCCATAAGTTCCTGCATTTTCCAATTTTTGGATTAAAGCATCCGGAATGGTTTCGCCGGTTTTATAGTGTTTGGCATACATTTTTAAAACTTCCGGATCAGAAGCCCAATTTTCCATTACTTGTGAAGGTAATTCAACAAAGTCTCTTGGAACACTTGTTCCGGCTAAGCTTTTATAGGTAACATTAGATAGTAATCCGTGTAAGGCATGACCAAATTCGTGAAAATAAGTAGTCACTTCATCAAAAGTAAATAGGGCAGGTGTATTCTCTGTAGGTTTAGAGAAGTTACATACAATAGAAATAATAGGAGGAATTCGTTTTCCATTTTCCGTTTTTTGGGGTCTGTATGAAGTCATCCAAGCTCCACCTCTTTTGGAGTCTCGGGGGAAGAAATCCATGAATAATAAACCAATTGGTTTGCCATCTTTTTCTTGTACCTCCCAAGCAGTAACATCCGGATGGTAGGTTGGTATATTGTTTAAAGGTTTGAATTTTAAACCATACAATTTTTCACAGACCATAAATACCCCATTGGTTGTGGCTTCAAGACTAAAATAAGGGCGAAGTTCTTGTTCGTCTAAGTCAAATTTGGATTTTCTTATTTTTTCGCTGTAATATCTCCAATCATACGGTTTTACGGCATCTTGAATACCTTCTTTAACCATCATTTCTTTAATTTCGGCTTCTTCAACTTTTGCTTTGGCAAGAGCGGGTACCCACAGTTGATTCAGGAAATCCATAACTTTTGAAGGCGTTTTTGCCATACTTTCTTCTAGCACGTAATGTGCGTGAGTTTCATAACCTAATAATTTTGCTTTTTGAGCACGTAGGTTTGCAAGTTCTATAGCTGTAGCGTTGTTGTCAAATTTATCGCCGTTGTTGCATCGATTGGTATAGGCAAGCCAAATTTGTTCTCTTAATTTTCTGTTTGTACTGTACTGCAAAAAAGGCATGACACTTGAGTTCGAAAGGGTGAATACCCATTTGCCTGGTTTTCCTTTTAATTTAGCCGTTTCAGAAGCGGCAGCTATAACATCTTCCGGAAGTCCTTCTAGTTGACTTGCATTGTCTAAAACCAATTCGTAAGTATTCGTTTCTGCTAAAATATTTTGTCCAAATTTCAATGTTAACAAAGAAAGTTCACTGTTGATTTTTCTTAATTCTTCCTTTTGTTTTGCATTTAAGTTTGCACCACTACGAACAAAACTCTTGTAATTTTTTTCTAAAAGTTTATTTTGCTCCGCATTCAATTTTAATTTGGCTCTATCATTCCAAAGTTTTTTCACTTTAGCAAATAAGGCATCATTCAAATAAATATTGTCATTGTGTGCCGATATAAGCGGAGCAACTTCTTTTGCAATTTGTTGAATGCCTTCGTTAGTATTGGCAGAATTCAAATTGTAAAATACTGTAGAAACTCTACTCAAGAGATCGCCAGAATTTTCTAAAGCTAAAATGGTATTTTCAAAAGTAGGCATACTTTTGTTATTTGTTATCACTTTAATTTCGGCTTCTTGTTGCTTGATTCCTTCCTCAATTGCAGGTTTGAAATGTTCGTTTTTAATCAAATTAAAAGGAGGAACATTGTAGTCACTTTTGTAATTCCCAAAAAATGGGTTGGTATTAAATGTAGATTTAATTTCTTGAGCCAATCCGGTGGAGGCAGTTGAAAGTCCCATAAGTAAAATGAGTGATAATGATTTTGCTTTCATTGAAAATATATTGAATGAGCTAAAATAACACTTTTATAATTTTTGAATTTTGCTCTTAACTAATTTTTAAGACAAAAGAACCGATTCGTTATCGGAATCGGTTCTGGTTTTTATAGAAAATGGCTATTTATTGCATGAGATAAATCCAACCGGTTTTGGTTTCACCATTTTTGAATTCAATTACATAGTAATAGGTTGCGGATGGGAGAATTTCACCCTGATCTGATTGTCCTCGCCATTGATTGGTGTAGTTTGTTTTAGAATAAACTTTGATTCCATAACGGTTAAAAATACTTAATTTCTGTACTTCAAAATGTTCTAAATCAAAGAAATCATTTGAGCCATCATCATTTGGAGAAATTCCTTTTTGAATGCCACAGAAAATTGAGGCAAGCTGAATAGATTCCTCTAAACTACATCCATCTATTGTGGTTACGTTAACTCTAAATATGATTGGAAATGTTTCTGTTTGAGGTGTGCTTCTAATGTATTCTGTAACATTAAAAGTAGATGAATTTGATCCTACAGTTACTCCGTTTTCAGTCATCCAATTGAAATCAGAGACTATCACATTTGAGGAATTGGTAAGTTCAACTCCCAAAATAAATTGATTGTTTTCACATTGATCTGTAATTTGATATGAAATTTCCGGAAACACAGCAATTGAAACAGAAACCGAATTGGCACAGGCAGTGTTTTGCGGTGTGAATTGGTAAACTGTATTTTGTGTAGTATTTACACTTGAGGGGTTCCAGGTTCCTGAGATTCCATTTTCTGATACCGTAGGTAAGATAAAAGAAGTAGAATTAAAACAAACTGAAGTAGGGAGAGTAAATACAGGCGTAATGGGATTGGTAACTGCAACATTTACCGTAAAACTTTCGGCACAAGCATCGGAAGGTTGAAAAGTATAACTGCCGGATTGGGTATTGTTTATTACGGCCGTATTCCAAACGCCATTCACATTATTGTTTGAAATTGAAGGAAGTATAGGTGCGTTTTCACCGAAACAAATACCAATTTGATTGCCAAAAGAAAAGGTTGGTGTAACTTGAGGTGTAATTGTAACATTTACCGTAAAACTTTCGGCACAAGCATCGGAAGGTTGAAAAGTATAACTG
>NZ_DAIOUN010000003.1:281730-314926 GCF_036759525.1 Flavobacterium sp.
CCGGATTGCGTATTGTTTATTACGGCCGGATTCCAAACACCATTCACATTATTGTTTGAAATTGCGGGAAGTGTCGGTACATTTTCACCAGAGCATAACGAAATTGAACTGCCAAAATCGAATGTAGGAACAATCAATTCGTTAACAATAACAGTTAATTCTAAATTCTCAGCACATTCAGAGTTATTTACAATAAAGGTGTAGGTGCCATTTGAAGTAGTATCAATAGTAGCCGGACTCCAAAAACCGTTTATTCCGTTATTGTCTTCATCTGGTAAAATTGGAGGCGTATCACCGGAGCAAATTGAAATGGAATTCCCAAAATTAAATACAGGAGTTTGAAATTGATTTAAAGTAACACTCAGAGTAAACGAAGTTGCACAAGAATTGTTTACCGGGGTAAAAACATAGGTGTTACCCTGAACAGAACTAATTTCGGAAGGATTCCATTCGCCTACAATTCCATTTGTATCTGTTGTTGGTAAAATTGGAAATTCGGTGTTAGAGCATAATGTGATTTCTGTACCAAAATCAAAAACCGGGGTTATAGGCGAATTCAAGTTGACCAATACAGCCAAATAAGTAATGCTCTCACAACCGGAAACAGTTTGAGTAACGTAATAGGTAATATTATGGGTTAACGGATGATTCGAGGGTAAAGGTGTGGTTAAATTTTCATCTGCATACCATTGTAAATTGGTACCATTTACGACCAAATCAGAAAGAGTAAAAACTACTGTAGCTACACTACATATAGATTGAGTTGCCTCGCCACTAGGTGCTGCAGGAGCAGGATTGATTGTTAAAGTTACTGGAGTTCGAGTCGCACTGATACAGTTCAAAATTGAATTTTGAGCCTCGGCATAATAGGTTACTGTTCCCACCGAATTCAGTGTGGGATTGGAAACTATATTTCCGTTTATGGGGGAGTCATACCAAACAATGGCAGAGCCGTCTGAAGTAGTTGCACTAGCGGTTAACGTTTGAAATGGGTTGGTTTCACAAACTTCTTGGTCTCCATTAGAGGATGGCGGGTTTACAATAGGATCTGTTAATACTACAGGGCCATTGATAGTTGTAGAACAATTGTTTATTACAAAATTAAAAGTTGAATAGCTACCCGAATTGAGTAGGTTTAAGGTATAAGAGCCGCTCGAATTAGTATTAATAAGCGTAGGGCTTATTTGAACTCCGTCATCTCGATAAGAAAAGGTGTAGACCGAATTAGGGTTTAAATTTGAAATAGTAATAGAACCATCAGAACCATTACAGGTCGTAGGATTTGTAAATGTAAAAGTAGGGTTTGATCGAACTGTAAAAAAAGCTTTGTAGTTGTTTCCGGAGGCATTTAAAATCAGGTTATCATCGCATTCGCTTGCCGAGTTGAAATCACCCGTAACTTCATAAAAAACTTCCAATACATAATCACCGGGACTATTTGCCGTTAAATCAACCGGACTGTATGGATTGGTAGTGCCATTAGCAATAACTCGTTGCCATTTTTGATCTCCTGCTCCACAAGGTCCACCCGATGGAAATTCGTTTATAGCCGAGTTGCAGTCATTAAAAAAAGGGAAATCAATGGTGTTAAAAGCCCCAGGGGATGCCGAAGCCAGATAAATCCGATATCGCATACGTACGCTACAAACGTTTCCGTTGCTGTTTTTAAATGTTTTTACTTCACCACCACGCAAAATAAAGGTTCCTGAGTTTTGTATAAAAACACCAAAATTTGTATTAGTAAAAACATTTGCTGGGGGACCAATTAAATTAGCACCTTCTCCTGTAGTATTAAAAAAGTTGGAAGTGTTGCAATCTGTAAGCCAAACAGCTGAAGCAAAAGTTCCGAAATTTTGGGCAGATACTTGTAAAAAAGGGCATAAAAAAATACAGTAGAAAAGGAGTAATTTTCTATTCATGGTTTTTGGATTTTTAGTGTTTCAAAAAAATCAAGTACACTAAAATATAAAAAATTAGGAATCCTATAAAAAGAACTTTAAAATTTTCAAGTATTTGAAATTCGCAAACGTTGTAGTTTGATAAATAAATGAAATGTTGTGTAAAAGGCATAAAAAAAACCCCAACTTTAGTTGAGGTTTTGTGCGGGTGATAGGACTCGAACCTACACACCTTGCGGCACCAGATCCTAAGTCTGGCGTGTCTACCAATTTCACCACACCCGCAGGGCTATAAAACAGTAGCTGTTTCAATAAGTGGGTGCAAATATAGAGATTATTTTGAATTTTAGTTCATGTTAATCGAATTTTTTTACCCTTAAATTTTTCGTACTTTTGAACTTTATCATTTTTACTTTTAATAATGGACAACCTAAAAAATTACGTTCAACAAAACAAAGAACGATTCATAAGTGAACTGATTGATTTACTTAAAATTCCATCCGTAAGTGCTGATTCGGCTTATGCTCAAGATGTGATTGATACCGCCGAAGCCGTAAAAGCCAGTCTGGAAAAAGCGGGATGCGACTTCGTGGAACTCTGTGAAACCCCTGGTTATCCCATCGTTTACGGAGAAAAAATCATCGATAAGAATTTGCCAACGGTTTTGGTTTACGGACATTACGACGTGCAACCGCCCGACCCCATGGATTTATGGACATCGCCACCATTTGAACCGGTTATCAAAAGTACTGAAATTCATCCGGAGGGAGCCATTTTCGCTCGTGGTTCGTGTGATGATAAAGGTCAAATGTACATGCACGTAAAAGCATTTGAGTACATGATAGCCAACAATTGCTTGCCTTGCAACGTTAAATTCATGATCGAAGGCGAAGAAGAAGTCGGCTCAAAAAGCCTTAGTTGGTTCGTAGAACGCAACCAAGAAAAACTTGCCAACGACGTAATTCTAATTTCCGATACGGGAATGATTTCCAACCAACAACCTTCCATCACCACAGGTTTAAGAGGTTTAAGTTATGTTGAGGTAGAAGTTACAGGACCCAATCGCGATTTACATTCTGGTCTGTACGGAGGTGCGGTTGCCAACCCAATCAATGTTTTGACCAAGATGATTGCGTCACTTCACGACGAAAATAACCACATCACCATTCCAGGCTTTTATGATAAAGTAGAAGAATTATCGTTGGAGGAAAGAGCCGAAATGGCCAAAGCACCGTTTTCTTTAGACGACTATAAAAAAGCACTCGATATTGCCGATATTCATGGCGAAGTAGGTTATGTAACCAACGAACGCAACTCTATTCGACCAACCTTAGATGTTAACGGAATTTGGGGAGGCTACACTGGCGAAGGTGCCAAAACCGTGATTGCCAGCAAAGCCTACGCCAAAATTTCCATGCGATTGGTGCCTAATCAAGACTGGCAAGAAATCACCGAATTGTTCAAAAACCACTTCGAAAGCATCGCTCCAAAATCGGTAAAAGTAAAAGTTACCCCGCATCATGGCGGTCAAGGGTATGTAACGCCAATCGATAGCATCGGTTATCAAGCGGCCAACAAAGCCTACACCGAAACCTTCGGTGTGCCCGCTATTCCAGTGCGTTCCGGCGGAAGTATTCCGATTGTGGCTCTCTTCGAAAAAGAATTAAAATCCAAAACCATCCTAATGGGATTCGGTCTCGACAGCGATGCCATTCATTCGCCAAACGAACATTTCGGAATCTTCAATTACTTAAAAGGAATCGAAACCATTCCGTTGTTTTACAAATATTTTGTGGAGTTGAGTAAATAAGTCAACCGCAAATTCGAAAATTATATAACCGTTTATTCCCTAGAGTAAGCGGTTTTTTTATGGCCCCAATTCGGGCTATTCACTGCAAGTCCTCGTCCGTTGGTTGGTTTTTTGTCGGGTTGGGCTCGGCTCCCGTTGGTCGCCGGCCCAACCCGCAAAAAAGCACAACCCACGTCCTGCGGGCTTTCCGCTGCTATCCCGGGTGCAATCTGTGCTATCAATACTTTTCAACTTGAAATCTAAAACCTGAAACGAGCCCAAATGGCGACAGGCGAAGCAAACCTGAAACTTGAAACTTTAAACAAATTACAACAATTTGAAACAATTAGCGTTATTTCTCTACTAATCAATCATCATCAATCAAAATCAATCCTCATGCTCAAAAAATTCTTCCTGCTTTGTTCGGGTGCCGACAAGCAAATCATCGAAAGTTGTTCCAACGGTGAACAAAACAAATATGCCGGAATTGGTGCAACGGTTTTCTTTACGGCAGTCATGGCTTTTATTGCCGGTAGTTATGCTCTTTACACTGTTTTTGACAACGTTTATACTGCAGTATTTTTTGGATTTGTTTGGGGCTTACTTATTTTCAACCTTGATCGTTTTATTGTTTCCACTATCAAAAAAAGAGACAGCTTTCTGGATGAATTCATTCAAGCTTCACCCCGAATTGTATTGGCGGTGATTATTGCTATTGTTATTTCAAAACCATTGGAAATCAAAATTTTTGAAAAAGAAATCAATACCGTTTTGCTGAAAGAAAAGAACGAAATGGCAATGAATAATAAAAAACAAGTGACCAATTATTTTCAATCCGATGTAGATCAAAACAAAGCTCAAATCGACAGTCTCAAATCAGACATCCTGAAAAAAGAAAAAGAAGTTAACGATTTATATGCCGTTTACATCACCGAAGCCGAAGGAACTGCCGGAACCAAAAAACTTGGAAAAGGTCCGGTTTACAAAGAAAAACGCGAAAAACACGATGCGGCTTTGCAAGAATTAGCCGCCTTAAAAACGACAAATCAAGCCAAAATCGCCGAATTAGAAGCTAAAGGGAAAACCTTGCAAGCCGATTTGGATAAAAAAGTAGCCGAAACCCAACCCATCATCGATGGTTTTGATGGTTTGATGGCTCGCATCAATGCGTTGGATAAATTACCTTGGTTGCCGTCATTCTTCATCATGTTGCTTTTCTTAGCTATTGAAACATCACCCATTATTGCCAAATTATTATCGCCACGAGGCGAATACGATTTTAAACAAGAAGAAGGGGAGTGGGCGGTAAAAAATGTTTTAGCCCAAAACAAATACCAAAGCGAATTGCAAAAACAAACCGACGCTTCCATCTACGATAAAGTATATGCCGACATTCGAGAAGACAAAGGGTTATACGATTACAAGAAAAAACGAGCCATCGAATTGTTAGAACTGCAAGCCGACGGTTTTGTGGAGAAGCAGAAGAAATCACTTTAGTAAAAACTAAACCCTTCTTAAGTTGTAAACTTTGGAAGGGTTTTTTATTACATATAACTCAATATTTCTTTCTTAAAGGCGTCATATTCGCCTTGCAAGATTAATCCGTTGTCGAGCAGTTTTTTATAGTTCTGCAATTTTTCAAACAATTCATCTTGTGACATTTCGCTCAATTTTCTTTCAGAAGAGGTGTTTGATGATGAGGATTCTGTTTTCGGTTCTACATCATTTGAGAAGTTGGCAACCGGAACAATTTCTGCAAAATGAGTGACTTCTTCGGTTTCAACTTCTTCAATTTCTTGAACTTTATCTATGGGTTGAATGGGAATTTCATCTGTCAGAATTTCATTATTCGGAATAGAAGTATTGGCAACATTATTTTTCAGAATATCCAATTGTTCTTTGGCGTATGTATATAATTTTCGGGCTTGCGTTTTGGGTAAATAATCAACGGTATGCGTTAAATCGGATTTAGTAGTAAAAGTGAATTCGGCACCCAAAATTCCTTCTTTCACAAAACTAGCCGAAATATCATCCCAATCGTAGTCAATAAATTCCATAGATAACCCAAGATTTTTGGGTTTACAAAGTAAAATTCGTTTGTTGGTTACTACAATGCTATCCGGAAAAATGGTTACAGCCGGTTTTTTTTGAACAGCAATATAGCCTACTTCTTCATTAGACATTAGTAAATTATCAAGCTTAGCCGAAATTTTTTCGATTGCTTTTGGGTCTTGATCTTCGTTTAGGATTTTCTTTAAATTCTCAATCATGTTTTCCTTTCAGTATTAGGTTTGCCATTTTCACGGGCAAAAATACTATCTAATTTTCTAAATTTTCAATTTCGGATTGAATTTTCTTAGTCAAGCTTTTGAAAACCAATTCATACGAATGGTTAATCAATTCCCGCATCATTTTGTCATTCACATCGCTGTGAAAAGCAACTGTATTCCAATGCACTTTACTCATGTGATAACCACCTGTTATCGCATCATATTCCGCACGAAGTTCTAAGGCTCTTTCAGGGTCGCATTTTAAATTTAACGAAGGCGTTCCGTTTTCCCAATCTTTTAATGATGTAAGGCAGAACATTTTACCTCCGACTTTAAACACTAACGTATCTTCATCGAAAGGAAAGTGTTCGGTGACGGCTTTTTTGGACAAACAATAATCATAGAGTTGCTCAATATTCATCATCTAAATTTATAATATTTGAAAAAGAATCGGTTTAGAAGGAGAAGCATCATTTTCAAAAGAAGCAATCTGCAAATTCAATAAATAAGAACCATCTTTCACATTCTCATCCACAAAAATCAATTCCGTTATCGTGGCATTTTTTCGTGAATCGTTATTTAAATCATTTACATCTTTTATGTTCCAAAAGGCTTTGTGAGCTAATAATTTGCCTTCGTCTTTTTCTTTGTCCACACTCGGTAAATCGATTAATAAATGTTGAATACCGCTTTCGCGAATAAAAGTAGCCGCTTCTTCATGCAAATAAGGCGGATTGGTATGGGAATAATTTTTGGATTTTTTTTCTTGTAAATTGGGTAAGGTTCGAATGATAATGGCTTCCGGAATTGCATTCCCTAACGCTTTT
Organism: Flavobacterium sp.; assembly: GCF_036759525.1. Lineage (GTDB taxonomy): Bacteria > Bacteroidota > Bacteroidia > Flavobacteriales > Flavobacteriaceae > Flavobacterium. The sequence continues at coordinate 288,515 of NZ_DAIOUN010000003.1, forward strand.
TCTACTTGATTTTTTGTAATCACAAAATCGGCTCCATCTTGTTCCGGTTGTATTGAAATCAGTTGAGCTGTAAAGAAAAAGGTTTTCAAAGTTTGATTGATGCTGAAAAATTCCTTCGTAATATGTCCCAAACATTCGGTGTGCGTGCCATGTCCGTGCGGATTGAAAAAAATGTTGTTGAAATTGGTGGTTGCTCCGCCTTTCACACTTCCCACCCAAGAACCAAAACGAACAGGTTCTATCTGCGGTTTTTCAATATACCACGCAATCGGATTGTTTTCAGTATTGGATAACGGTAGCGAAATATCAATAGGTTTTGATAAATCTACTTGGAAGGTTTTGTTTTGGTGGGTTATGGTTGCTAGCATAGTTGAACGCGGGTTTACCGGATATTCTAACGCGGATATTCACGAATAATTCAGCGTTGCTAGCATCCGTAAAATCAGCGTTCCATTTTACTCCAAATTTAATAAAAATAAGTCTGATGCAATCCCATCACTCAAAAACTTTCCTTTTCGCGTGGTTCGCAAAATGTTTTCATCTACAAAAAGCAAATGATCTTCAATATATTTGGCAGCTTGTTGGTTGAGGTAATCCAAATAGGTTTGGCCAAATTCGTTTAAAATTCTATCCAATGAAATGCCCCAAATGGTTCGTAATCCCGTCATCACATATTCGTTGTACCGATCGGTTTTGGACAACGTTTCGGTTTCAATGGGTAACTTTCCTTCTTTAATAGATTTAATATAAAGTGAATTATTAGACACATTCCAACCCCGCTTTTTACCATCATAACTATGAGCCGACGGACCAATGCCGATGTATTTTTTGCCCAGCCAATAACTCGAATTGTTTTTAGAAAAATAGTTTTCCTTTCCAAAATTGGATAATTCGTAGTGAATGAATCCGGCTTCTTCCAGTTTTTCTACCAAAATTTCAAAATGTTCTTGAGCCACTTCGTCTTCCGGTGGTGGAATAATTCCTTTTTGAATAAACGAATGCAAAGCGGTTTTCGGCTCAACGGTCAACGCATAACTCGAAATATGCGGGATGCCAAAAGACAACGCGGTTTCAATATTTTGCATCCATTTTTCATTGCTCATTCCCGGAATGCCGTAAATCAAATCGAGGGAAATGTTGTCGAAATATTTTGTGGCTTCTTCCAAACACTTTTTGGCTTCTTCGGCATTATGAGCCCGATTCATCATTTTTAAATCGTCTTCAAAAAAGGATTGAATGCCGATGGATAATCGATTAATTGACGAATTGGCTAATTGACGAATTGTCTCATTATCCAAATCGTCAGGATTAGCTTCAACAGTAATTTCAGGATTTTCAACCACATTGTAATTCGTATAAACTGCATCAATCAATAATTTCAAATCTTCAATTGCTAATATACTTGGAGTTCCTCCGCCAAAATAAATGGTTTCTACCACTTCATTTTTAAATTCCTCTTTTCGCATAGCAATTTCTTTCGCTAAAGCCAAAACCATCTCGTCTTTCTTTTTCATTGAAGTAGAGAAATGGAAGTCGCAATAGTGACAAGCTTGCTTGCAGAAGGGGATGTGGATGTAGATTCCGCTCATTAATGTGTCAATTTTCAATTAGTCAATTAGTCAATTTTCAATCCAATTGGCACATTGACAAATTGTTTCATTTGCTAATTTTGTTTTCATTCTGTTTCACAAAAGCATCCCAACCCGAATAGCTTTTTTCGCCAATCACTTTTCCTGAATTAAAAAAATGACAAACCGCCGCCGCCAAACCATCGGTAGAATCTAAATTTTTGGGTAATTCTTTTAATCCTAATAATTGTTGCAACATTTTGGCCACTTGTTCTTTACTGGCATTTCCGTTTCCGGTTATAGCCATTTTTATCTTTTTGGGTTCGTATTCGGTAATCGGAATTTGTCGTGATAATCCGGCTGCCATCGCGACACCTTGTGCTCTTCCGAGTTTGAGCATGGATTGTACATTTTTACCAAAGAATGGAGCTTCAATCGCAATTTCATCCGGATGATGCGTTTCAATTAACTCAATAGTGCGTTCAAAAATAACTTTTAACTTGGTGTAATGATCATCGTATTTGCTCAAAATCAATTCGTTCAACTGGATGAACTCCATTTTTTTGTTCACCACTTTGATTAAACCAAATCCCATGATGGTGGTTCCGGGGTCTATGCCTAAGATGATACGCTCGGTTGCCAAATTTTTACTCAAATTTTGAAGTTATATGTTAAAGTTTTGTTTCTTTGTGTAAATGATACCACAACTTTACAAAGCTAAACAATTCTGGCTGCTTCTCATAAAATTATTGTTTGTGGGTTTGTCTTTGTATTATTTGTATGTTGAGTTTGACAAACGTAGTTCATATCACAACTTCATTTTACCGGATTCATTTCCCACCTATGGTTTTTTTGTATTGATCGTATTATCTGTTTTCAATTGGTGTTTTGAAATTTTAAAATGGAAAAACTTGGTTTCTAGTTTTAGAAAAATAACGTTCAGTGAAACGGCAACTCAAACTTTAGGTTCGTTGGCTACTTCTGTTTTTACACCCAATAGGATTGGAGAATACGTTGCAAAATGCTTCTATTTTGATAGAAAATATGCAAAAAAAATTATTTTTTTAAATTTTTTGAGTAATTCAACTCAAATGGCGGTGACGTTGTTTTTTGGCTTTTTTGGCATATTGTTTTATTACATTCTTGTGCCTTCTAGTGTTGATTTTTCGAATTTCTCCCTACAGACAAGCTTTGTGTTTGGTTTGTTTGTGTTTCTTTTGCTTTTACTTATTGGGGTTGTTGTTTATTATAAAAAAATAGAAATTTATGGGTACTCCTTGGAGTTGTTATTAACTAAATTTCAACTTTTTTCTTCAAAACGGCATTTAAAAAACATTCAATTTTCGGTTATAAGGTATTTAATTTTCACGCATCAATTTTATTTGGCTCTACTCTTTTTTGGGGTTCAAATTTCATATCCAGATGCTATGATTACTTTGTTTACCATGTATTTTTTTGCTTCTGTTTTACCCACAATTCATGTAATGGATGTTGTAATAAAGGGAAGTGTAGCTGTACTGTTGTTTTCGAATTTAGGAATAAATGAATGGGCAGTACTTTCAGTTTCTTTTATTATGTGGCTCTTAAATTTGGTATTACCTACAATTTTGGGAAGTTTGTTTATATTAAAGCCCAACTCTAAGCTGAAGTTATGATTTTAATACCATTTGTTTGTATTGGAATTTATTTTTTTTTCTGTCTGATTCTGTTTTTTTATTTGATTTCAAAAAAGCAAAATGAACTGAAATATTCTGAAGCAGTTGTTTCATTTACCATTTTAGTTCCCTATAGAAATGAATCTCAAAACTTACCTTTTCTACTGTCCTCGTTTGAAAAATTGAACTATTCCAGATCAAAATTTGAAGTAATTTTGATAGATGATTCGTCTACCGATGGTTTTGAATTGCCTAAACTACCGTTTTCATGTCGTATTGTTACCAATGTCAGAAGAAGTAATTCGCCCAAAAAAGACGCTTTAATTGAAGGCATCCAAAAAGCCTCTTTTGAATGGATTGTAACCACCGATGCTGATTGTGTTGTGCCCGTAAATTGGCTTTCTATTATGAATCGTATAATTGCAAAAGAAAAAGTACAAATGATTTGCGGCCCCGTACTTTACAAACCAACTTTAACTTTTATAGATCATTTTCAACAGAATGAAATGTTGAGTTTGCAATCTTTAACCGAAGCTTCCTTTAAGTTCAAACGACTTTTTATGTGTAATGGAGCTAATTTTGCTTATTCTAAATCATTTTTTAATCATCTAAAAGGATTTGAAGGGAATTTGAAATGGGCTAGTGGAGATGATGTTTTTTTGTTGCAAAAAGCCATGAAAGAAAGTCCAAAATCAGTTTGGTTTGAAGCCCAAAATGAATTTTTAGTTACCACTAAACCCAGTAAGTCTTTGCGTGAACTCTTTTTTCAAAGGGTGAGATGGGCAAGTAAATCTAGAGCCTACACGCAATATTTTGCTCAATTTTGTGCCTTGCTTTTTCTTTTTGGGAATTTGTCTTTTTTGTTTTTTTGTTTCGGATTTTTTAGCATTTCGCCCTACTTTCTTTTTGCAATAATAATAAAAATAACTGCAGATTTGCTTTTAGCTTGGCCTTCGCAAAACAAATACAAGGTTTCTTTAAAACACGTGTTAGTAACTTCTTTGATGTATCCTGTTTTTGCTTCTGTAGTGGGTATATACTCTTTATTTGGAAAATTTGAATGGAAAGGACGGAGATTCTAGTTTTTTGGTAATCCGTTTTGAAATGGGTAACTTGCGAACTAAATTAACTACACATGGAATTGTATTCTAAAATAGAAGGATCCGGTAAGCCCTTACTCATTTTACATGGTTTTTTGGGGATGTCAGATAATTGGAAAACGCTGGGAAGTCAGTGGGCAACTTTGGGATTTGAAGTACATCTTTTGGATATGAGAAATCACGGAAGAAGTTTTCATTCGTCAGAATTTAATTATGATGTGATGGTTGAAGATGTAGCTCAGTATTGTTCCAACAAGAATCTTACTTCCATAGCTTTATTAGGACACTCAATGGGAGGTAAAGTGGCTATGTTTTTTGCAGCCAAATATCCGAAAATAGTTCACAAATTAATAATTGCAGATATTGGTCCCAAATACTACAAGCCTCATCATCAGGATATTTTAGCCGGATTGAATGCGGTTCAATTTGAATCTCAACCGGATAGAAGTGAAGTTGAAGAACAATTAAAAACGCACATATCTGATTTTGGTACCCGTCAATTTTTGATGAAATCATTATATTGGAAGCAACCCGGGCAGTTGGCATTTCGCTTCAATTTGAAAGTATTTAATGAACAAATTGAACAAATAGGAAAAGCTTTAAATCCAACCGATATTTATGAGGGAGCTACACTCTTCATTAGAGGAGGTGCTTCTAGGTATGTTTTAGATTCAGATTTTGAATTGATACGTTCTCATTTTCCCCAAGTTGTTTTTGAAACGATTCCCAATGCGGGTCATTGGCTTCATGCAGAAAACCCCACCTTGTTTTATGAAAAAGTTTCGTTATTTTTGAATACCTAATCCTTAAAGAAAGTTTTATGAATTTAATTCTAAGAATATTAATAACCGCCATTTTGGTATTGTTAATCGCCAATTTACTTCCCGGAGTTGAAGTTGCTACGTTTTTAACATCTGTATATGTGGCAATCGTGTTAGGTTTACTCAATATTTTTGTGAAGCCTATAATAGTTTTGTTTACACTACCGGTAACTGTTTTTACCTTAGGTCTTTTTCTTTTAGTCATAAATGCCTTGTTGGTTTTACTATGTGATAACATTGTGGGAGGCTTCAATGTAAATTCTTTTTGGACAGCAATGTTGTTTAGTATAATATTATCGATTTTGCAATCTATAGTCTACAATTTGACCTCAAGTGAAAAAGATTGATAAGTCGTTTCTGAAATCGTAGAATTCAGCACATTAAAAATTGTTTGGGTTGTAAAAAAGTTATACTTTTGCAACCCAATTTCAGTTTATAAAAAATTAAAGATGACAATTACAAGAACGAATGTTGATGCCCTGAATGCGGTGGTAACCGTGGGTGTTTCTAAAGAGGATTATGCAGATAAAGTTCAGAAGGTTCTGGATAACTATCGTAAGAATGCTTCAATTCCCGGTTTCAGAAAAGGGGCTGTGCCCATGAGTTTAATTCAAAAACAATACGGTAAAGCGGTATTGTTGGAAGAAGTGAATAAACTTTTACAAGAAAAATTGAATACCTATTTAACCGAAGAGAAGTTAGATATTTTAGGAAATCCATTACCCAAAGTTTCAGATGATTTCAACTGGGATGCAGATGATTTTCAATTTGATTTTGAATTAGGTTTGGCTCCGGAATTCCAAGTAGATTTAGCAGCAAAAAACAACATTACTCAATATAAAATTATTGCAGATGAGAAAATGTTAAACGATCAAATAGAACGTATTCAAAAGCAATACGGGAAATTGATTGCAAAAGATACTGTTGAAGAAGGGGATGATTTGAATGTGACTTTTTCTAATGATGAAAACGGAATCAATCATTCAACTTCAATTACATTAGATGTTTTTAAAGACAAAAAAACCGCTAAAAAGTTCATTGGAAAAAAAGTAGGAGATGTAGTAGAAGTGAGTACCAAAGGTTTGTTTGATGATGACCACAAGTTAATGGATTATCTAAAAGTAGATCACGATTTGGTACACGGCTTAGATATTACGGTTCATGTTCAAATTAACGGAATAACAACCAGTGAAAAAGCTGAGTTAAATCAAGAATTGTTTGATAAACTTTTTGGTGCCGGTGTAGTTTCTTCGGTAGAAGAAGTAAAGGCCAAAATTAAAGAAGATGCAGAAAAACAATTTGCTCAACAAGCCGATCAAAAATTCTTAAACGATGTAACTGAATTTTTGTTAGAAAGCACCAAGTTTGATTTACCAGCAGAATTTTTGGTAAAATGGTTGCAAACAGCCGGTGAAAAAGAATTGTCAGCTCAAGAAGCCCAAGAAGAATTTGAGCGTTCCGAAAGAGGTTTGCGTTACCAATTGATTGAAGGTAAGGTTATGACCGAAAACAACTTGCAAATTACATTTGATGATTTGAAGGCTTATACTTCTGAATTGATTAAAAAGCAAATGGCACAGTTTGGACAATTGAATCCAACACAGGAAGATATTGATGGAATTGTAGCTCGAGTTATGTCAAATCAAGATGAAGTAAGACGTCTGTCTGAGCAAGTGATGAGCGAAAAAATGCTTACTTTATTCAAAGAAAAAATAAAAGCAAAGAGCAAAGAAGTTTCTTATGAACAGTTCGTTAAAGAAATGTATGGAGAATAAAAGTATTAAAAAATAATACTATCTTTGAGCGTCAATTTTTATTGACGCTTTTTTTGTTTCAAAATCAACACTTTTATAAAATGAATTTCGGAAAAGAATTTAAAAAATTTGCTACCAAACATCATGGTGTAAATAGTATGTACTACGACAAAATTGTTAGTGGTATGACTCCCTATATTATTGAAGAACGTCAACTTAATGTATCGCAATTGGACGTGTTTTCCAGATTAATGATGGATAGAATCATTTTTTTAGGAACCGGTGTAGATGATTATGTTGCCAATATCATTCAAGCTCAATTGTTGTTTTTAGAAAGTGTAGATGCTTCAAAAGATATCCAAATTTATATCAATTCGCCTGGCGGAAGTGTTTATGCCGGTTTAGGTATTTACGATACCATGCAGTATGTACGTCCGGATGTAGCTACAATTTGTACCGGTATGGCTGCTTCTATGGGAGCAGTACTCTTGTGTGCTGGGGCAGCCGGAAAACGTTCGGCTTTACCTCATTCACGTGTGATGATTCATCAACCTTCAGGTGGTGCTCAGGGTGTAGCCACAGATATGGAAATCAATTTAAAAGAAATGCTCAAATTGAAAGATGAATTGTATCAAATAATAGCAACTCATTCGGGGCAATCTTTTGAAAAGGTTTATAAAGATTCTGAACGCGATTATTGGATGATTGCCGATGAAGCCAAAGAATACGGAATGATTGACGAAGTGTTAAGAAGAAAATAGTTTTAGGAACAGGTTTTACAATTAGCCTTTACTATAACCCATAACCCAAAAAAATGGCGAAAGAAATATTAGAGTGTTCTTTTTGCGGAAGGAAAAAACCAGAAACCAATCTCTTGATTGCAGGAATTGATGCTCACATATGTGACAAATGTATTGATCAAGCTCACGGAATTGTATTAGAAGAACTCAAACAAAGCAAATCCAATAATTTAGGTGACTTAGATTTAAAAAAGCCCAAAGAAATAAGAGCTTTTCTAGATCAATATGTTATTGGTCAATCTGAAACTAAAAAAGTTCTTTCGGTTGCTGTGTACAATCATTACAAAAGATTGATGCAAAAACAAGACGACAATGAGGTTGAGATTGAAAAGAGCAATATCATTATGGTTGGACAAACCGGTACAGGTAAGACATTGGTTGCCAAAACCATAGCTCGTATGCTTAATGTGCCTCTTACCATAGTAGATGCTACTGTATTAACAGAAGCCGGTTATGTAGGAGAAGATGTAGAGAGTATCTTAACCCGTTTGTTGCAAGTAGCCGATTATGATGTAGCCAAAGCTGAGCGAGGAATCGTATTTATTGATGAAATTGACAAAATTGCTCGTAAAAGCGATAATCCTTCAATTACTAGAGATGTATCGGGGGAAGGAGTTCAACAGGCTCTTTTAAAACTTTTAGAAGGTACTGTTGTTAATGTACCTCCAAAAGGAGGTAGGAAACATCCCGACCAAAAATTTATAGAAGTAAATACTCAAAATATTTTATTCATAGCCGGAGGTGCCTTTGACGGTATTGAACGCATTATTTCGAAACGTCTCAATCGTCAGGCTGTAGGTTTTAGTGCCTCATCTCATAAAGAGCAAATAGATAAAGAAAATTTGATGCAATACATTATCCCAAAGGATATAAAAGATTTTGGATTGATTCCCGAAATTATCGGAAGATTACCTGTTCTTACCTATATGAATCCTTTAGATAAAGCCACCTTGCGTTCTATTCTAACCGAACCCAAAAATGCATTAATTAAACAATATGAAAAATTATTTGCAATGGATGGAGTGGCGTTTTCTATTACCGAAGAAGCTTTAGATTATATTGTAGAAAAGGCTTTGGAATACAAACTAGGAGCTCGTGGTTTACGCTCATTATGTGAAGCCATTTTAACAGATGCCATGTATGAATTGCCGGGAACAGAAGATGCAAAACTGGAAGTTACCAAAGTTTATGCAGAAAAAGCATTGAATAAAAATATGCTACAAAGATTAAAAGCGGTTTCTTAAATAAAAAGGAGTCGAAATTATACCAATCCTGAAGTTTTTACTTCAGGATTTTTTTGTGGTAGTTGTTTGTCCCAAATGTCTTTTTTCACATCAATACCGCATCTTCTGGGGCCGCAACCCAATCTTCTGGGACCACAGGAACAAAATACAATTAAAATAAAAAGGACAAAAACAATCTTTTTCATGAGTGGGTATAAGTGAGTTGCATTGATTTTAATTGCTCCAAATAAGTTCTTTCATTAGATAGTCGGGGAATTTTGTGTTGGCCTCCCAACTTGTCTTTATCTTTTAGCCAATCATAAAACAATTGCGGTCTGGCTATATTGAGTATCAACGGATTTAAAGTCATGTTATTGCGTCTCTTCGCTTCATAATCAGAATTTAAAGATTGAAGGGTAGAATCTAAGATTTGGGAAAATTCGGCATAGTCCTGGGGGGCTTTTTTAAATTCAATCATCCACTCATGAGCTCCTTTTTCTTTTCCACTCATAAAAACAGGAGCTACAGTATAATCAATAACTTCGGCTTGAGTAGCCAAACAGGCTTGAGCAAGGGCCTTATCTGTGTTTTCAACGATGAGTTCTTCTCCAAATACATTTATAAAATGTTTGGTTCTACCCGTTACTTTTATACGATAGGGATTTAATGAGGTAAATCGAACCGTATCTCCAATCATGTAACGCCATAAACCGGAATTGGTAGTTATTACAACGGCATAATTTTTAAAAAGTTCTACTTCTGCCAATCGAACTATTTTTTGAGAAGCAGTTCCAAAGGTATCCATAGGGATAAATTCATAAAAAATCCCATAGTCGAGCATCAGCAATAATTCATCAGAATTGTTTTGATCCTGAATGGCAAAAAAACCTTCAGATGCATTGTATATTTCGTAATAATTGAAATCTTTTTTCGGGAATAAATTTTTATACTGCTCTCTATAAGGCTCAAAACTTACTCCGCCATGAAAATATACTTCGGCATTGGGCCAAATTTCCAATAAATTTGATTTTCCGGTTTGTTCTAAAACTTTATTCAATAAGACCAGCATCCAAGAAGGAACTCCGGCCAAACTAGTCACATCTTCATGTATAGTTTCATGAACAATAGCCTGAAGTTTTATTTCCCAATCTCCCATTAAAGAAACTCTATTGCTGGGAGTTGAACTAAATTCGGCCCAAATGGGCATGTTGTCAATTAGAATTGCAGATAAATCACCAAAAAAAGTATTGTTGTCTTGATACAGTTCTTTACTACCGCCCAACCGAAGACTTTTTCCAACAAAAAGTTGAGAATCTTCATTGTTGTTTAAATACAAGCTCAATAAATCTTTACTCGCTTTATAATGACAGTTTTCCAGAGCTTCATGACTTACCGGTATAAATTTGCTTTTTGCATTTGTGGTTCCACTCGATTTGGCAAACCATTTTATCGAAGTAGGCCAAAAAATATTTTGCATCCCTTTACGGGTTTGTTCTATCATGGGTTCCAAATCTTCATAAGTAGAAATTGGAATTCTTTGAGCAAATGTTTCATAACTCTTTATCGTAAAGAAATCATATTGCCTGCCCAGTACAGTGTTTTCAGCCGTTTTTACTAATGAAAACAACAATTCTTCCTGAACCTCATTAGGATATTTAATAAACAGTTCAATTTGATGAATCCGTTTTTTTAAAATCCAAGTTGCTATTGAATTAATAATAGGTAATGGCATTCGGAACGCAATTAGAATAAGTTAATTTTAATTTGAAAAACAGCAAACAAAAACTATTTTTACACTTTCACCAAAAGTACTAATTTTTAAACAATTGGTGTTTTTTTAATTTTTTAATCTTTATGCCATGATTTACGAAGGTGTTTTAAATAAAATGCAAACCGAAATGGGAAACCCTATTCAATACTATTTGGTTTTTGAATCTAGTTTTTTGCCTGTAAATCAACTTTTGGATAAAGATATAGAAATTACTTTTCAGGGTTACCAATGTTTAAATTGCGGGAAAAAGAAAAAAATCTTCAGACAAGGGTTTTGTTATGATTGTTTTAATTCGAGTGCCTCTGCCGGAGATTGGATTATGAAGCCTGAACTAAGTAAAGCTCATTTGGATATTGAAGACCGAGATTTGGAGTATGAAAAAAAAGTACAACTTCAACCTCATATTGTATATCTGGCACTTTCCAGCGAAATAAAAGTGGGTGTTACCCGTAAATCTCAAGTTCCAACCCGTTGGATAGATCAGGGTGCTTCAGAAGCTATCCCAATAGTAGAAGTGCCAAATAGATATTTAGCCGGAATAACCGAAGTAACACTCAAAAAGTGGTATGCAGATAAAACCCAATGGCAAAAAATGCTCAAAAATGAAGTTTCATCATCATCCTTGGAGTTAGAGCGTAAAAAAATATATCCGTTACTACCCCAAGAGGTACAGCCTTATTTTTTATCAACACAAGCTTTTTTAACGCAATTGCATTATCCGGTTCTATCATATCCTACTAAAGTATTGAGTTTGAATTTAGATAAAACACCTCATTTTTCTGGAAAATTAAAAGGAATAAAAGGACAATACCTCTTGTTTCAGGATGGAACCGTCTTTAACATACGAACCTTTGAAGGCTATGTGGTTCAAATTTCCTTTTAATGTAGGAATAGTTCGGTTTAAATTGTCAAATTTTATTCATTTTAAAACTAAAAATTTTACTAAACCCTGATATTTATCATTTAAATCCTCGTTAAATCGACCGAGATTTGTACCATAATTTAAAAACTAAATTAGTATGAAACTCAGTCGTATTACCCCAAACCTCCTTTTAGTTGTAAGTTTATTCTTTTTATCTCTAGGAGCACAATCCCAAACTAATTATACCGTTCAACCCAATTCCAAACTTAAAATAACAGGAACTTCATCTTTGCATGATTGGGAAATGGTTTCTTCAGCCGCTTCAGGTAAAGCCGTTTTAGAAGTAGCCAATACAGAATTAAAGGCTATCAAAAGTATTACTGTAGAAATGCAAGCAGAAAGTTTAAAAAGCGGAAAAAGCGGTATGGATAAAAATGCCTACAAAGCTTTAAAAACCGATCAATTTAAAACCGTAAAATTTGAACTTAAATCGGCAGTACTTGTAAAAGAAGGCGAATGGACTTTTACCGGGACCTTTACAATAGCAGGAGTATCTAAACCAGCAGTATTTAAAGTTCTCGCAAAAACTGTAGCCGGAGTTACCACTTTTGACGGAAGTTACAAATGCAAACTTACCGATTTTGGCATCAAACCCCCAACCGCATTAATGGGTACAGTAAAAACCGGTGACGATGTAACATTTGTATTTAACGTAGCATTCAAATAACCTTTAAATAAATATAACAAAAACCTCTTAATTTACAAATCATTATGAAATCAATTTTAATCAGTGCAATTGCCTTAATTGGGGCAATCACTATAGGACAAGCTCAACAACTTCCAAACTGGAGACCGTATGACAAGAATGGACTCAACATGTTTGAGCCGCCTAAAGACACAGCAACAACTTTTAAAGACGTACGCGTTAAAGTTGGAGGAGCCTTTGCTTTACAATACCAAGCTTTAGATCATGAAAACAATGCTACTCCGGTTTTGGTTAATAATGTGAATACAACTGAGTTAATTGCAATTGGAAACAATTTCAACTTGGCAACAGCCAACTTAGATTTAGATGTTGAATTGTATGACGGTGTTAACCTTCACTTACGTACGTATCTTTCTTCTCGTCACCACCCAGAGCCCTATGTAAAAGGCGGTTACATCCAAATTGATAAATTAAACTTTATCCGTCAAGGATTCCTTGCCGAGACTATGAAATATATGACTATCAAAATTGGTCACATGGAAAACAACTATGGTGATGCACACTTTAGAAGATCAGACAATGCATTAGCTTTATACAATCCGTTTGTTGGAAATTATATCATGGATGCATTTACTACCGAGGTAGGTGCTGAGGTATACTACCAAAGAAACGGTTGGTTGGCCATGGTGGGTGCAACTAATGGAAAGTTAAACCAAGGAGCAAACAATCCCGGTAAAACAAGTCCATCTACGATGTTGAAATTAGGTTATGACAAACAAATTAACGATGATTTCCGTTTTAGATTAACAGGATCTCTTTACCATACAGCTCATTCTCAAAGAACGTATTTATATGGTGGTGATAGAGCCGGTTCTAGATACTATTTTGTAATGGAAAATACAACAGCAACATCAAAAGATAATTATTCTTCTGGTTTAATTGTTCCTGGATTTACAAATGAATTAACTGCTATAATGATTAACCCATTTATTCGTTATAAAGGAATAGAATTCTTTGGATTGGTTGAAAAAACTTCCGGTAAAGCTACAGCTGAAACAGATACAAGAGATTTTACACAAATTGGTGCCGAATTACTGTATCGTTTTGGAAAAAATGAAAACCTTTATGTAGGGGGTAGATACAACAATGTTACCGGAGAAACCAGAGCCGGTGAAGATGTAGATGTAACTCGATTCAATTTTGGTGGAGGTTGGTTTATGACCAAAAACATATTAGCCAAAATTGAATATGTGAACCAAAAATATGACGGATATAATGCCAATAATATCCTTCACGATGGTAAATTCAACGGATTTGTTTTTGAAGCTGTGATTTCTTTCTAAACTAGTTATAAAATGCGTGTTTTTGGCTTGATATTATTTGCAACAGGACTGCTGTTTTCATCATCCGAAGATTATTTGTTGGTCAGTACAAAACAGTTTACTGTGCAAGGTACTACATCAATTGGAGGTTTTGAATGTAACTATGACTTGAAAGCCAAAGACACGCTGTTTTTTAATAAAAAAAACAATTCAAAAATAGCACATACCATTCCGGTTAAACAATTTGGTTGTGGCAATTTTATGCTGAATCACGATTTCAGAAAAACATTGAAAGCTAAAGAATACCCGGAAATTAAAATCGAATTACTCAATTTTAAAAAAAAGGAAAACCAAGTATACTGTGATTTAAGCATGGAATTGGTTGGAAAACAAAAAACCTACAAGAATCTGACTTTAAAATTGGATAAAAACAAATTAAAAGGAGATGTCGTAATTTTTTTTAATGAATTCGATTTAACGCCTCCCAAGAAAATGGGCGGAATGGTTAAAGTTAAAGACGAAATAAAATTATCTGTTTGCTTACTTGTTGATTAGAATTAATAATAGCAAAAGGAAAACCCCAACAATTGTTGGGGTTTTTTAGTTTTAATTTTTCTTTTTCAATAAACTATTCAGTCCTTCTTTAACTTTATTTTTAACGGCTTCTTCGGCTTTAGCTTTGGTTTCTTCTTTTGTTGCCGGTGTAGTGGTTTGGGCTGTATCGCCGGGTTTGGTATTCGAGTTTAATAAATTACCAAGTGCCGATGTGCCTTGATTAACCAGTCTTTGTTTTTGTTGTTGAATAAGCTGATTGGCTAATTGAGTCGTAGCTTGTTTCATGTCGGTAGAAATTTTAGGACTTCCAAAATTACCTCCCAAAACAGCATTAACCGGAATGTTTTCAATTTTAGCAGCATCTGCAGGGCTTAATCTGGAAAGAAGATTTGTTACTTCGGGACCTAAATATTTTGCAGGGACATCTAATTTTAAATTGTAATTTAGAGTTTGGTCAAATCCATGGGTTCCACCTATTGTAATTTTGACATCTTGATAAGAAATATCAAAGGGAGTTACATTTACCCTTCCGTCTTTAAACGAAAGTTTCGTTTTCAAATCGTTAAGATTAAGTTTTTTTAAATCGATAAAATTAAATTGAGAATCTAAGGCATTCAATAAGGTAGAATTTGAAGCATTAACGGTAGTTGATAGAAGTTGTCCCATCAAATCGCCCGAAACGGATTTTAAATCCGGGGTAAGTTCTTTGGCATCTAAATTACCGGATAATTTGATTGTTGAGTTTAATTTACCGTTAATAATGTTGGCAATTGGAGCAATATTTTTCATTAAATCCAATTGAGTAAATGTTTCAGCAATTGAAACTGAGTTCAAGGCTAAGTCCATTGAGAAATTTGGAACTTTTTCTTTCGTAGAGACCATTCCGTTTAACCCAATTTGACCACCAAAAATGGAAGTTTTTACATTTTCCAAGGTGATTCTTTCATCTTTTACTATAAGTTTACCCGAAACGTCTTTCAAAGTTAAATTGTCATAAAAAACAGTTTGAGCTTTTGCGGTAATGCTGCAATCTAAAAAAGCAGGAATTTTTAATGCCTCTGTGGGTTTTTCAGTTGTTTTTCCGGCTTCTTCAGTAGTCATAAAATCAGAAACTGCTATTACATTTGAATTCATTGTAAAGCTTCCTTTTAAATTTTGATTTTTAAAGAGATAGCCATAAAAATTATCTAAAACTCCCGTAACATTTAAGTCGCTTTTTCCGGTTTTTGCTTCAAATTTTTGTAAATTTAATTGGCTTGGATTAAATTGTACTTGAGCCATTTGAATATCCATGCCTTTTCCATTATCATCGGTATATTTAAAACCTGTGAGTTGAACTGAACCCGAGTTTTGAATGTTTTGGTATTGTTCTTTTTCAACGGTTTGCATGTCAAATTTAGTTTGAACATCTGCTTTCAATATACCAGATAAGGGCTTATCTAAGGCAATAGGATAAGCTTGTGTTAAGTTCCCTAAATTTATAGTTCCTTTTAAAGCTGCGTCTATTAATGGGTTGATAGTTAGGTTTTTAATATTGGCTTTGGCCCAAAATACGTCTTGATCAATTTGAAACGAAAGCAAATCTAAATTTACAAAAGTATCTTCCACAAGTCCGGTTTCGTTTTTAATTTGGGTGTCTATTTTGATTTGTTTAACCGTTTTGGGAAGATCCGGAAATTTAAATGAGGCATTGTTTGAAGCAATTTTGATATCAAAAGAAGGAATTGTTTTTTCGGATAAAATTCCTTTGGCAAAACCATTTACTTTAAAATCTCCGGTTGTTTGAATTTTATCTAAGTCGCCTTTGTAAGCAGAGGGAATCAATCCTAAAAAATTTTTGAATGATGAAGTGGGTGTAAAAAATGACAAATCATACATTTGTCCGCTTTCAACCAATTGAATAAAACCCTTAAATTCCAGAGGTAATTGATTAATTAACGCTTTGTTGTCTTTAAATTCATATTTGCTATTTTCCAAATCAATTCCCAATACGGCATCCAGTTTTAAAGCCACTTGGTTCATGTAATTTACTTGGTCCATTTCAAAACTAAGATTGGCTGTAGTAAAAGTATTCAAGTCTAACTTTGAAGCGGCAAAGTCACCACTGCCTTTATGGTTTAAATCTGAGATTTGCAATTTCATTTTTGAACTTTCATCTGCATACAAAAACTTCCAGTTTTCAATTTCATAGTTTTGGATATGCAAAGCAAAAGGTTTGCTTTCTTCGTCTTTGGAATCCTTGTCTTCTTTTAATGCAATGTCAAAATTGTTAACACCATCGGCATTAAAAAGAACGGAAACTTGACCGTCTTTGCTGTAAAACGATTCCAAAATTAAAGGCTCTTTTTCGTCTTTAAAAAGTTCTTTAATTGACATTTTTAATTGCAATTCTCCGGCGTAAAACAAGGTGTCGCCTTCAAAAGGAGCTTTGTTAATTACACTCAAATGTTCAAGGGTTACATTGGCCTTGGGGAAGTTTCTAATAAAACTTAATTGAATGTCATCAAAAGCGACAGTGGCATCAATTTTTTCGTTTATCGATTTTAAAACCAATTCTTTAATCTTGTTTTTAAATAAAAAAGGAGAAACCAATAGTACGATGAATACAATGGCAAGGGAGATACCGGTTACTTTTAAAACTTTTTTTAACATACTGCTTTTTTTTAAATGAATATAATTTGAATGGGTTATACTAATCCAATTGGAGTTCTTCTCCTCTTTTTAAGTGAAATCTTTTTTGAAAATAAAAAACGGCCAAATAAAGCAAAGGGGTATCCAATAAAGCAATTAAAACTTTAAATAGGAACCCACTCAATAGCAGTGGGCCGAATAAATCCCAACTTAATATATCAAAACTACACAGCAAAAACAATACCGAAAAAGTGTCAACAAATTGAGAGGTAAAAGTTGAAAAATTGTTACGTAACCATAACTTTTTTCCATGGGTTACTTTTTTCCAAAAATGAAAGATTTGAATATCTATGTATTGAGCAGCCAAATAGGCTATCATGGATGCCAAAACAGCCAGTGCCGTTTGACCAAATACTAAGCTAAATAGAGGGTCGTTTACCGGAGATTTTTCTATAGCGGGAACGGCGTTGGCTACATAAATGATAGCTAATGAAAAAACCGAAGCAAAAATACCGGTGGTTACTACTTGATTGGCTTTTTTCTTTCCGTATACTTCAGAAATTATATCGGTAATTAAAAAAGTGATGGGATAAGGAAGAATACCCACCGAAATTTCAAATCGGTACAAACCGAAAAAATCCCAATAAAAAAATTTTTGAAAAATTAAGTTAGATACAACTAAAGAAGCTATAAAAAGGGCTCCTAGTGTAAAATAGATTTTATAAGCCAATAGCTTTTCTTTTGTTTCCAATGTTTTTTTATCAAAAATAATCAAATTTAGGTTTTGTTTTTTGTTAACAAAAAAACAAAGTTTAAAAAAAATGGCCCCTAAGGGCCAATTATTTATTTCTGTGTAGAGTTATTGTATTCGAATTTCAAAGGGCAACAACATTTGAATCCCGGTTCGGGAGGTTGCTCTTTTTAATTGTTGTAAAGTTTGATAGTTTTCTTCTCCCAACTCATCTTTAAGCATTCTTTCTTTTGAGCGAGCAAAGGGAATTCCGTTTTGATCGTTTAAAAATTCCATTAAGGTTTTGTCAAATTCCGGGAAGTTTTCGGTTTTAAATTCTTTTAGTTTGGCCAATTTTGCAGCTTCGGCTATAGCCGTATCTAAGCTTCCTAATTGGTCTACCAAACCTATTTTTAAAGCTTCTGTTCCTGTCCAAATTCTGCCTTGAGCTATTGCATCTACTTGTTCATAAGTCATTTTTCTACCACTAGCTACACGATTTACAAAAGTTGTGTATATTTTTTCTACACTTTCTGTTGTAACAGATTTGAATTTTTCGTCAATGGGTTGAAACGGACTATATCCCATTGCATTATCATGGGTTTTAACTTGAGATGTATTTATTCCAATCTTTTTGCTGAATTCAGTCATGTTGGGTAATACTCCAAAAACACCAATAGATCCCGTAATCGTGCTGGGTTCGGCTATAATTTTAGAGGCGTTACATGCTATATAATAACCTCCAGAAGCGGCCAAATTGCCCATAGAGACTACAACCGGTTTGGTTTTTTTGGTAAGTTCAATTTCTCTCCAAATCAGTTCTGAAGTAAGTGCACTTCCTCCCGGACTATCAATACGAAGTACAACTGCTTTAATTTTGTCATTGGTTCGAGCTTCTTGTAAAGCGTTACGCATAGCTCCTTCGCCAATTACATTTACGTCTCCCTTGCCTCCTAAAATTTCTCCTTGAGCGTAAATAATTGCAATTTTATTTTTAGAACTACCGCCTGAAAGACTTAAAGATTGGTTTCGGGCATAATCTGAAATGCTAATTTTGTTGTAATCGTCATCTTTTTCAACCTGAAGTGCTTTTTTAATACCTGCATGAAATTCGTCTTCATAGCCAATTTTATCTACCAATTTTTTGTTCAAAGCCATTTCGGGTGTACGTGCCGATAAATTGTGTGCTATTTGATTTACTGAATCTAGAGGGATTTTTCTGCTTTCAGAGATGTCTTTTGCAATGGTTTCCCAAGCCGAATTAAGCAAAGCTAATATTTGCTCTCTATTTTCGGGACTCATTTCACTGGAAAGAAAAGGTTCTACTGCACTTTTGTATTTTCCATGTCGAATGACTTCCATTTTGATACCGGTTTTCTCTTGAATGTCTTTAAAAAACATAACCTCTGAGGCTAGACCTTTGAAGTCTATTTCTCCTACCGGATTTACATAAATGGTGTCGGCTACAGAGTTGATGTAATATTCTCTTTGCGTAAAATAGTTGGCATAAGAAACCACAAATTTTCCTGATTTTTTAAATTCAACCAATTTGTCTCTTAATGCTTTTGATTGAGCTAAACCCAGTGAATTTGAACTGTTCACTAAAGTTACCCCTTTAATTTTTGAATCACTTTTTGCGGCATCAAGGGCGTTAAGAACATCTGTAAAGCCTATTGGAGCTTCATTTGAGAAGAGGGTTACCCAAGGGTCGGTATATTTTCCGGTGTAATCCAGTGTAATATTGTCCAAGTTTAATTCAATTACAGAATTGGATTCTACTTTTACGGTATCCGATCCGCTTCCTGCAATTGCACCAAATATCATTAACCCGAAAAAAAGCAACATAAAAAAGACAAATAGTCCAATTAGTGTAGCCAATACATTTCCTAAAAATTTCATTTTTACAATTTTTTATTATTATATCTAATTAGTAGACTTTCATTAGATTATGTTACAATTTCAGATTTTGGTTTTTTCAAATCCGGAAACTTATCAACACAACGTGCAAATATAGGTTATTTCTAAAATAGTTTTAGTTATTTTGTCATTCTATGAGTACGCAAAATCAAGTTGTTTTATCAATAGGTAGTAACGAAGAAAATCGTCTGGAAAACATACGATTAGCTGTTCGTTTGATTCACGAAAATATAGCCACTGTGGTTACGGTTTCCGATGTGTATGAGAGTTCATCATGGGGTTTTGATGGGCATTCATTCTACAACTGTGCTGTGGTAATTCATACCAATAAAGATTCTCATTTTGTTTTACAAAAGGTGTTAGAGATTGAAAAACAGATGGGAAGAGTTCGAAAAGAATCAAATTCTTACGAGAACAGAATTATTGATATTGATGTTATTACTTTTAATGAAGAAATCATCCAGACAGAACAATTGAGTGTGCCTCATCCTCACATGGATAAGAGACGATTTGTTTTAATCCCGATGCGAGATTTGAATTTAGATTGGCGTCATCCGATTTTACAAAAATACCTACCGGAATTGGTTCAAATAACCGAAGATAAAAGTGCTATAAAAAAAGTAGCCAAGTTAGATTCTCCTTTGGGTTCAATTCCGCTTCAAAAGTTTAACTATATTGCTATTGAAGGAAATATTGGTGCCGGAAAAACTACTTTATCTACTAAAATTTCTGAAGATTTTAATGCCAAATTGGTTTTGGAACGCTTTGCAGACAATCCTTTCTTACCCAAATTTTATGAAGATCAAAACCGATATGCTTTTCCGTTAGAAATGTCATTTTTGGCTGATAGATACCAACAATTAACAGATGATTTGGCTCAGTTTGATTTGTTTAAAGATTTTATTGTGGCAGATTATCACATATTTAAATCGCTAATTTTTGCTAAAGTAACGCTTCATGAAGATGAATACCGTTTGTACAAAACCATGTTTGATATCATTTACAAGGAAATGCCCAAACCGGATTTGTACGTTTATTTATACCAAAATACAACACAATTATTAGAAAATATTAAAAACAGAGGAAGAGCTTATGAGCAACAAATTCCGGCTGAATATTTGGAAAAAATCAATCAAGGGTATTTAGATTACATCAAAACCCAAACCCATTTGAATGTATTAATTATTGATGTTTCGGATAAAGACTTTGTAGAAAATCAAGAAGATTATATTTATATTCTAAATCAAATTCAAACCAAACTAGGCTAACGTACCAACGAAAAGTGCCCTTTTTGTACGGGTGTACCATCGCTTATTTTTAAAGTATACCAATAATCATCGGCAGGTACGTTTTTACCATTCAATCTGCCGTCCCAACTTATGTCGTTTGGAGTTAATACTTTAATTAGTTTTCCATACCGATTGAAAATAGATAATGATGCACCCGGAAAAAGCGATAAACCTTTGGGTTCAAAACGATCATTGTGTCCATCATTATTGGGCGAAAAAAAGGCAGGAACTAAAACCAACTTGAAATCTTGAGTAGTAAGGCCACAATTGTTTTTTTCCTGAACTATAACAGTGTACAACCCGCCTTCAATTAATTGAAAAACAGGGCTATCTTGAAAATAAAATCCATCTATAGAATATTCATACATGCCGTTTCCAACAGCAAAAATTTGTACTGTATTGCCGTTTATTTGTATGGCAGTTATTTCCGGAGATTCGTATTGCGTAAGAGTGAAGGTTTTGGTTTTAGAACAGTTCCCGGGGTTTAAAAGCGATACAGTAACCGTATAGTTGTTTCCGGAATTGACCTCAATAGTACGGGTAGTTTCTCCGGTAGACCATAGATAGGTTGCATTGTTAACCCCGGCATCAAGTACAGAGGTTGAACCTAAACATGTAATAATGGTTTCATCTTCAATTTCTGGTAAATCGTAATAATTGATATTTATCGGTATTCTGGGGGATACACTACAACCATTCGTTGTAGCCGATACATAAAAGGTGGTATTTTGGGTAAGAATTGGTGTTGTAAAGTTTGTTCCTGTTGCCAATATGTTTTCCTCTGTTGGATGAGAAAACCATTGAATCGTTCCAGAAGTACTCGAGGCGGATAAAGTAACTGAGTTTGTTCCACAAACCGATACGGAAGTATTTGTAGTAATTTCCGGTATGGCAGTAATGGTAGCCGTAATTGGTGTTCTTTGACCACTAAAACAGCCTATTTCAAAAGCATCAACATAATAGGTTGTATTTTGATCTAGAATTGGGGTATCAAATGAATTTCCAGTAGCAATAGGAGTCCCTCCGGAAGATTGAGTATACCATTTTACAACCCCAGATGTAGAATTAGCTGTCAAAGTTACACTGCCAGAACCACATCTTGAGGCCCCAACTGCTTGGGTTATAGTTGGAATAGTTAAGGTTGTACTGGTAGCTATTTGTAAAACCGGATCACCTGGCATACCCCCGTATTCTACAATATAACCTTTAGGTTGGTAGTTACCACTGGCATCTCCGGTATTGGACAAATCATTCCAAGATCCCGGAATACCAACGCCGGGTGCAGTAATGTGGGCATAGTCTTCATTTCCGAGATTATTGGGTTCATTCGTGTTCCATTTGGCATAATTTGGAGTTGTTCCATTGGCACCTCCATTCCAAAAAACCGTTCCGGCTTCTGGTCCTGTCATCCATTTCCAAACACCTTCCGTTTCTTCATCACTACCCCCAATCCATCCGGCACCCGAGGCTTGCTCTCCGGAAAGTTGAGCTTCGTCGTCTGCTGTAATAGTAGCTAAATAGCCTTGTAAACCATAATAAGTGCTGTTTTCGGCAGCTATTTTTGCATTTTGCCAAGTTATTCCTAAAGCAGGAACATATTGGTAATAATGACCGTTTGATGGTAAAAAATTAGCCTGACCAACCGTAATAGAAAATGTACGATTGCCGGTTGGGTTAGGTGATGAGTTCGAAAAAACGATATTTTGTATCGCATTTATCAAAGCAACATAGGTGGGTTGACCACTTGATCCTGTAAGCGTAAGTTTTCCTGTAGTTGCATCCCAGCTACTAATGAGGGTGGGGTGATTTCCCAGTAATGTAAGATTGTCTTGACCCAAGACATAACCCGATGATATTTGAATGTATACGGCATCAATTCCGGTGTCATCCGGGTCAATAATAGATATTTGATTTACAATTCGAACTTGAGTACCCGGGCAATAACTCGCGTTTCCTATGGCCGAAAGTATTGGGGCTTCATTAATAACCGTAAAAGGTTTTGTTTGAGTGTTCTTTAAAGCATTGGAAAACTCTAGTGGAATTCCTGAATTGATACTCCAAAACGGAAAAAGAGAAACAAGAAGAATTACAAATCTATTCATCTTGTAAAAATAGAATTTAGTTGTGATATTTCTGTCAAAATGAATTCATCTTAACTTGAAATTATCAATTTTTTAAAAATATCCCAAATTACAATTCCGGCACTTACCGATATGTTTAAGGAATGTTTTGTCCCCAATTGTGGAATTTCAATTACGCCATCACATTGATTTATAGCATCTTCGGAAACTCCCTTTACCTCGTTTCCGAAAATTAAAGCGTATTTTTGGGTTTGATTGACTTCAAAATCGGGAAGCATAATAGAATGTTCTACTTGTTCTACAGCCCAGATGGAAACTTTTTCATTTCTTAATAAAGCAATGACATCTGAAATGTTTTTACAATATTCCCACGCTACAGTTTCTGTAGCCCCTAATGCAGTTTTGTGTATTTCTTTATTAGGCGGAGTAGCAGTAATGCCACATAAATATATTTTTTCAATTAAAAAGGCATCCGAAGTTCTAAATACAGAACCAATATTGTGCAAACTTCTAATGTCGTCTAAAACTACAATTAAAGGTGTTTTTTCAGCATTGATAAACTCGTCTTTATTTTTTCTTCCGAGTTCAGAATTGGCAAGTTTTCTCATGTAGCAAAAATAACAAATGCAATTGGATTTTAGAAAAGGGAAAAGCGGACAAATTTTGGAATTTGGAATTTGTGTTTTGCCGTATCAATTTCGTATTTTTGAAATCCAATTCCAAAATTAGAACTCTTGTCAGCCAAAACCAATGTAGTAAAGGAACCAAAGGAAACCCCTTTGATGAAGCAATACAATCAGATAAAAGCCAAATATCCTGATGCTTGCTTGTTGTTTCGAGTAGGTGATTTTTATGAAACTTTCGGTGAAGATGCGGTTCGAGCTTCACAAATTCTGGGCATTGTATTAACCAAGAGAGGTGCGGGCTCTGAAACAGAAACCGCTTTAGCCGGATTTCCACATCATTCTTTAAACACCTATTTGCCCAAGTTGGTCAAAGCCGGATTACGTGTAGCCATTTGCGATCAATTAGAAGATCCCAAAATGACCAAGACTATTGTAAAAAGAGGAGTAACCGAGTTGGTAACTCCAGGTGTTTCAATGAATGACGAAGTTTTACATGCCAAGACAAATAATTTTTTAGCAGCTATTCATTTTGGAAAAAAACAGTTAGGTGTTTCGTTTTTAGATGTTTCTACAGGTGAGTTCCTTACTGCCCAAGGGAATGAAGAATATATTGATAAATTGTTGCAAAATTTCAATCCGAGTGAAATTTTAATTCCAAAACAAAACAAGAGTCAATTCCGTACCGCTTTTGGGGAGGATTATCATACGTTTTTTTTGGAAGATTGGGTATACAATGAAGATTATGGGGTTGAGGTTTTAACCAAACATTTTCAAACCAATTCTTTAAAGGGATTTGGAATTGAAGAATTGCAAGAAGGAATTGTAGCATCGGGAGCCATTTTGTATTACCTCTCCGAGACTCAGCACAATAAGATTCAGCATATTACATCTATTCAACGCATTGCAGAAGATGCTTATGTTTGGATGGATCGTTTTACGATTCGGAATTTAGAGTTGTATCACAGTTCCAATCCGAATGCAGTAACTCTTTTGGATGTTATTGATAAAACCCATTCACCTATGGGGGCAAGATTACTCAAACGTTGGTTGGCATTGCCATTAAAAGATGCTGTGAAAATCAATGCCCGACACGAAGTGGTCTCTTATTTAAAAGAAAATCAAGAAATCCTTCATAAAATTCAATACCAAATCAAACAGATTTCCGATTTAGAACGTTTGATTTCCAAAGTTGCTACGGGTAAAATTTCACCTCGAGAAGTCGTTTACTTATGTCAATCTTTGGAGGCAATACTTCCTGTAAAACAAATTGCTTTAGAAAGCCAAAATGAATCTTTGAAAGCTATAGGAGATAGTTTGCATAGTTGTGATTTATTGCGAGAGAAAATTAAAGTAACCTTACATCCCGATGCTCCTGTTTCTATTGCAAAAGGGAATGCCATAGCAAAAGGAATTCATCCGGAGTTGGATGAATTGCGGGCTATTTCTACCTCCGGAAAAGAATATTTAGAGGGTATTGAAGCCCGAGAATCCGAACGCACAGGTATTTCATCTTTAAAAATATCCTTCAATAACGTTTTTGGTTACTACATTGAAGTTCGCAATACACACAAAGACAAAGTACCCTCGGAGTGGATTCGAAAACAAACTTTAGTTAATGCAGAACGTTATATAACCGAAGAACTCAAAGAATATGAAACAAAAATTTTAGGTGCAGAAGATAAAATTCATCAATTAGAGAACCATTTGTTTGAACAATTGGTTTTGTGGATTGGAACTTATATTAAACCCGTGCAATTGAATGCCGGATTGATTGCACAAATGGATTGTTTGTGTTCTTTTACTCAATTGGCATTAGATTGCAACTATGTGCGACCCATATTGGATGAAACTTTTGATTTAGAAATTTCGAATGGCCGTCATCCTGTGATAGAAAAGCAATTACCTGTGGGAGTTCCCTACATAGCTAATGATGTTTTCTTGAATAGAGATTCACAGCAAATCATTATGATAACTGGTCCCAATATGTCGGGTAAATCAGCTATTTTAAGACAAACCGCGTTGATAGTTCTACTAGCTCAAATGGGAAGCTTTGTGCCGGCAGATTCGGTTCGAATGGGAATTATAGACAAGATATTTACTAGAGTGGGTGCTAGTGATAATATTTCTATGGGAGAATCTACTTTTATGGTTGAAATGAATGAAACCGCTTCCATCTTGAATAATATTTCCAACAGAAGTTTGGTTCTTTTGGATGAGATTGGTAGAGGTACCAGTACCTATGATGGTATTTCTATTGCTTGGGCAATAGCCGAGTATCTTCATGAACATCCCAATCAACCCAAAACGCTTTTTGCAACCCATTACCATGAGTTGAATGAGATGGAGGTAACTTTTGATAGAATTCAGAATTATAATGTTTCGGTTAAAGAGTTAAAAGACAATGTTTTATTTCTTAGAAAACTCATAAAAGGAGGTACCGCACATAGTTTTGGGATTCATGTAGCCAAAATGGCTGGAATGCCGCAATCGGTTATTCAAAAAGCACATAAAATTTTGAAAAAATTAGAAAAAAATCACTCTAGCGAAGAATTGATGGGAATTAAAGCTTCCAAAGATGAAATGCAATTGAGTTTTTTCAATTTAGACGATCCTTTGTTGGAAGAAATAAAAGATGAAATACTTGCGACTGATATAAATACGCTTACACCGGTTGAAGCCCTTATGAAGTTGAATGAAATTAAAAGAATGTTGCTCAAAAAGTAAAAGCTATTCTTTTAGAATTCAAAAAGTTACTTTTTTGAAGCTATTTTTTTTAAAAAAATGCTTGTAAAAGTAAATAAATATAGTACATTTGCATCCGCATTGCAACACAAGCAGTGCTGCTCTTACAAAATTTGAATGCGAAAATAGCTCAGTTGGTAGAGCACGACCTTGCCAAGGTCGGGGTCGCGGGTTCGAATCCCGTTTTTCGCTCAACTACCTTATAATGCTCGAGTGGTGGAATTGGTAGACACGCTGGACTTAAAATCCAGTGAACAGT
>NZ_DAIOUN010000004.1:0-124035 GCF_036759525.1 Flavobacterium sp.
AGTTGCCTTTAAACAACGTACAAAGTCAGTTGGTTTTGGTACAGGTTCAAACGGTGGAGGGAAGTGTAAAAACGCATAAAGTTTGGGTTAATTCGTTTTAGTTATTCGTACATTTTTTTAAATCTATACTCAAATTAAATGATACTTCAGAAGCGAGTACTACTTTGGTACTCGTTTCTTTTTTAAAACTTATACTTATGTTTTCAAAACTTAAATTTTATACTCTAATGTTTGTTTTGTTTATGGGTCAATTAGCTTTAGCCCAACCGCCGGAAGGTAATGAAGAGATTGACCCGCCAGCAGCACGTTTAGATCTTTATCTGCTTGGTTTAGTGGTGCTTGGTGTTGTTTTAGCTTTTACCCTTTTTAAACGTGAAATCAAGGTACATAATGATTAAAACTTTTTTCAAATCTTAAAAAAAAGTTAAAATAAAAAGACTTATTTTTTAAGACTATCTCATTTTTTTTTAGTTTAAAAGTAAAAATTCTTCATATCACTGCCATTTGTTGATATTTAACACTTTACTTGTTTTTTGTTCAACTGTACATGGAACGTATTCAAAATAGTATTTCAGATTATGCAACACTTCCCACGCTAACCTTGAAGCGTAAAGAGGGTAATTTTTGGGTTACTGGAATTGCTAATTTTGATGCGGTTTGTTTGAAGCGGTTTTCCACCAAACCGTTTCTTTTAGAAACTTTACTAGCTACCGAAGAAGACAAACAACTGCTGCATCATATAATTGAATCTTTGCTTCCGGATACTTATGTCATAACCCGATTTATTCTCAACTCACAAGTTATGCCGTGTTCTTTAGGGAAGTCGGTTTTAGTGGTTTGCGAACTGGATGAAAATCTGGAGTTTAAATATACTTTAAAAATTATTCCAACGCGTTCTATTGAAGAGCTTTTGCTGCAGGAAACCCTAATACAGTTGCAAAATCAGAAAAATGTAGATTATGAAACGCTATTGGCCGTAAACTATGAAATTGCTTCTCTGTTTTTGGATTATGAAGATTGGTATCAGGTGTTAACTCAGGTCTTTGAGCTGGTTGGGTCTAATGTAAAAGCCGACCGTATTTATTATTTTGAGAACCATTGGGATACGGTTTCCCAACAGTACTTGTCGAGTCAGCGGTTTGAATGGGTTAAAGACGGAGTAGATCCTATGATAGACAATCCGGAACTGCAAAATCTTCCTTTTGATTTGTTTTATGAATTTATGGAGCCTTTGCTACAGGGCAGAGCTTTTGAAGCTATTGTTAGTAAGATGCCAGAATGCCAAACCAAAGTGATATTGGCCAGTCAGGAGATTCAATCTATTTTGGTTTTACCGCTTTTGATTAAAGGACATTTTTTTGGGTTTATTGGTTTTGACGATTGCCAAAGTGAACGCGATTGGACTTCTATAGAAATTAATTTTTTAAAAAGTATTACCTCCAATTTGGCTTCGGCCATATACCGAAGAAATGCTACCAAAGAAAAAGAAGCTTCTCTACTTGAAAAGAAAGTTATATTGGAAAGTATTGGAGATGCCTTTTTCTCGGTAGATGAAGATTGGAAAATCATTTATTGGAATTCTATGGCCGAGCGGATGTTTGGTTTTTCATCTCACGAAGTGGTTGGACAAAGCCTAACCCAGTTTAAACCTTTTTCCTTATCCAATAAAATCAAAGATCGGTTGTATCAAACCATTCAAACCGGCGATTCGTATAGTTTTGAACGTTATTATAAAGCCAAAAAACTCTGGTTGGAAGTTAGTGTTTATTCTTCCGGAACCGGATTCTCTGTTTATTTGAAAGACATAACCGACAGAAAAGCAGCCCATTTTAAATTGAAAGAACTCAACGAGCAATTGCATTTGAAAGCCAAAGAGTTGGAATTGAGTAATAGCGAATTGGAACAGTTTGCTTATATCGCTTCTCACGATTTGCAAGAACCCTTGCGAATGGTGTCGAGTTTTTTACAATTATTGGAAAAAAGATATACCGATATAATAGATGAAACCGGAAAAAAATATATTGATTTTGCCGTAAATGGGGCATTGCGAATGCGTCAGATTATAACCGATTTGCTTCAGTTTTCTCGTGTAGGAAAAACCAAAGAAACGGCAGAGCATATAGATTTTGCCGAACTCATTCAAGGTGTTGTGCATTTGTATGCCAAAAGTATTCAGGAGCATCAGGTACAGATTGAAATTTCCGAAATGCCTATTTTGCCCAGTTGGCGTTCCCCATTGCAGCAAATTTTCATCAATTTGCTAGATAATGCCATTAAGTACCGATCTAAAGATGTTGTTCCCTACATTCATTTTTCGGCTGTTAAAAAAGAAGGTTTTTGGCAGTTTTCGGTTACAGATAACGGAATTGGTATAGAAGCCGAATTTTACGATAAAATTTTTCTCATTTTCCAGAGATTGCACACGCGTGAGGAGTATGAAGGTTCGGGAATTGGATTGGCCGTTACCAAAAAAATCATTGAACATTTGGGAGGAAAAATTAGGGTAGAGTCGCAATTGGGGCACGGTTCTACCTTCCATTTTACATTGCCCTCAACTTAACTATAGTGCCCTAAAACTAAATATAATAAAACAAATACCACAAAACAAATGAAACCCACCGTACTCAAACCGATAAAGATAGTATTAATAGAAGATAATGAAGGCGATATTCTTTTAACCACAGAGATATTCAAAGAAGGTAAGTTGGCCCATTATTTGTTTACCCTAAAAGACGGTCAATCGGCCATTAAATATTTGGAAAAGAAAGATGAATATAGCCAGGCCGACACTCCGGATTTGATTTTGTTGGATATCAATTTGCCTAAAATAAACGGATTGGAAGTGCTGCAACACATCCGAAAATCTGACCATTTGCAGGGTATTTCGGTTTGCATGTTGTCGTCGTCAGATTCTGCTCAAGACATTCATACTTCTAAAACTTTGGGAGCCGATTTTTATTTTCAAAAACCCTTGAACTCGCAAGAATTGGTTAATGCCATTACCCAAAAAGGCCCTTTTTGGCTCAATCTGGTAAAAATAGAACGTTAAAGCCTATGCATTTACTATTGGTTGAAGATAATCCCGGCGATGTGTTACTTCTTACAGAGTACCTTAGGTTTTCATTTCCCGAAATTACCCTTTCCCAAGCGGCCACATTTGCAGAAGTAAAAGCCCAACTTAAGTCTAAAAAAACAAAAATAGATTTGGTTTTTTTAGATTTAATTTTGCCCGATCACCAAGGTAATGCTTTGTTGGAAGCCGTCATTCAGTTGGTTCCACGATCGGTTCCAGTAGTCATACTTACCGGTAACTCGAATGAATCTTTGGGACTTCAAAGTTTGCAATCGGGGGCTGCCGATTATTTGAATAAAAACGACATGAATCCCTACGTTCTCAAACGTTGTATCATGTATGCCTTGGAGCGAAAGAAATCCATTTTACGGCTGGAAGAATCCCATCAATGGCAAACTTTATTGTTTGAACAGAGTCCGCTACCTATGATTGTTTTGAGTGGAAAAAAGCAACAAATTATCCATGCTAACACGGCTGCTTTGGAAACCTACGGATATGCCAAAGAGGCTTTTTTACAACTCCAATTATCCGATTTGGTGGGTGTTCCTGATGGTAGTGAGCGGGAAACTTTGCACACGGTTTTGGATTTAATTCCTAAAACGGAATTTAACGGAATTTACATTCATCGAACCCGTTTGGGAAAAGTTTTGTATATGGGCATCAAAGAGCGTTCGATTTCTTATCATCACAAAAGTGCCAAAATTTTGGTTGCTACCAATTTGGGAGAGCGATTGCAATATATTGAAGAGATTTACCTGCAAAATAAAAAATTTAAAGAAATAGCTTGGTTGCAATCGCATGTAGTACGTGCCCCTTTGTCACGAATCATGGGCTTGGTTACTTTACTCAAAGATCGGGAACATTTGAGTGAAAAGGAAAACCATTATTTTTTTGAATCTTTATTGGCTTCGGCACACGAGATGGATGCTATTCTTCATGAAATAACCGAGAAATCTAGATTTTATCCCGATTTTTAAGGGTGGGATATTTTTGGGTAAACTAAAAATCATTTGAAGCTCTTCTTTATTTTCACGTACTTCTTAACTTAAGAATTGCAAATAAGCGTTGTATACTTTTGGTACTTCTTAAACTTTTTTAAGAAAATAGTTACTATTTTTGGATAATTGGATTCAAATACAGAGATATGTATGGCCTGTAAGTTGAAAAGCTTATCACTTTTGGTAAGCAATTCTCGGACTACTGATTGAGATTGGTTTTTGAGGGAACAGGAGCTTACCAGATGGTATTTGTGTTTTTCAGTATTTTAAATTGTAAAGCCCACGAAGGGATTACTTCGTCTGTTCGACTATTTTCTCGGGTCATAATCCAGAAGGCCTTTATTTTGTAAGTTTTACATCGCTCCGCAAAGTGTTTACAACAAATATCCTATGAAAAGCTCCGCGATCCCGAAAGCTTTCGGGACCTGACTTTGTGGAATTTTGGTGATGTTCCAAAGTTAGTAATGAAAAAAAAATCAACCATTTGCAATCACTACTGAAATAAAATTTAAACCCAAAAGGCAAGCGTAATAGTTTGCCTTTTTATACATTTGAAATATAAGGATTGATATGAAGTGAATTTCTCTGCTTAGAAAGTGATAAATTGCTAATTATTACATTAAATTGTAACTTTTTTGTACATTTGAGCGTACAATAATTGTATAATAAAAATTACAACTATGAAAGCAGTAACTATATCAACATTGAGAAAAAATATCAAAGGCTACTTTGATGAAGTTTCAGAGTCATCCGAAATCATTATTGTTCCTAGAAATGAGGAAGAAGATGCCGTTGTTATTATCTCACTCAAGGAGTATAATTCAATGACTGAAACACAACACCTCTTGTCAACCAAATCAAACAGAAGAAGACTTGCCGAATCTATTGAACAAGCAGAAAAAGGAGAAGTGATAAGTTTTGACTTAGATGAAGATTCTACCGGAAAAATTAAACTGTAGAAGTAAATTATGGATATAGTATTTACTTCACACGGATGGGAAGATTTCGAATATTGGTTGGAGAACGACCCTGATACAGTAGTAAGAATTAAAGACCTCATAAAATCGATAAAGCAAAATCCATTTCAGGGAATTGGAAAACCTGAACCTTTAAAGCACGATTTGAAAGGTTATTGGTCAAGACGAATTACAAGTGAGCATAGGCTTGTTTACAAAGTAACTGGCACTAAAGGAGACGACCAAAGATGTATTGTTATTCAATGCAAATTTCATTATGATGATTAATATTGCTGTCAGAAAATAGATTTTCAAAAAATAGATAAAATTTAAGCTCTCAAATCGAGAGCTTTTTTGTGCTTATTTAGTATTGAAAACTTAATCAACAATTTTTTTAAGTTATGTAGCTTTTTAACTACTTTCGTGATGAAGGAAATAATGTTGAGTGGACGTTCTGACTTTGTTGAGGTTTCAAAAAGGCGTATCAGTATAAGTACAATGGAAAGGAGTGGCAAGATGAGTTGGGGTTGAATGTTACAGCGATGGATTTTAGAATGTATGACAATGCATTGGGAAGATTTTACAACATAGATCCAATGACTGAAATAATGCCATCATTATCGCCGAATCGATTTGCTTTTAATAACCCAGTCGTTTGGAAAGATCCGAGTGGTCTCTTAGAGGTCAATGAAGATGAGATACCAGTAATTGCACTTGAAGAAGTTGTTGTTAGTGCTAAAGGGAAATCATCAAAATCTGTCCATGATACTGGATTGCCTGGTAATCATAATTATTGGATGATGCCCAAAAATTACAGAGCAGTCTCAACAGAATACTACAATAAAAAGTATGGAACAGATTTTAAAAGTTTTGATGATTGGTACTATCGAACGAAGTATTTGCCTTTCAAACAAGAAATGATATGCGAAATGCATGCAGCTCAAGCAAAAGCAGGACAAGCAGTCATGGCTTTAGTAGGCAGTGTTTTTGTATTACCTATTTTGGTGGCTTCGTCACCAGCAGCTATTTCAGCGTTTTCGGCAACTATTTCACATCCATTAACTCAATATTCTTTTTCAATGGGGTTGTCTAGTGCATTCAGTCAACAATTAGTAAATGGAGAAGTTGACCA
Organism: Flavobacterium sp.; assembly: GCF_036759525.1. Taxonomy (GTDB): domain Bacteria; phylum Bacteroidota; class Bacteroidia; order Flavobacteriales; family Flavobacteriaceae; genus Flavobacterium. Next base: position 6,160 of record NZ_DAIOUN010000004.1, read on the forward strand.
AGCAGATGTAGCAGTTTCCATGATTCCCGGAGGTGCAGGGGTTCAGGCTTTAAAACCTATGTTTAGTGCAGCAATAGATTTTACCAATAGTAAAGGTTTTAATGTTGCTGGAATTAATAAGTCAAATACAAGTTTTTTTAGAGATGCGGCTACAGGGTATATTTTTCATGGACTAAGTTTTGGAGCGTCTCCGGCCAACGGTTTAAGAAATTTTGGAGAAGTTCCTTTGAATACCGTTTTAAACACAGGTTAGACAACTATGAGTAAAATGTTGGAAGAACAAGGAATCAAATAAGTTAACATTATGAAAAAAAAATATATTATTTTAATCCTGCTTTTTTTAATATGTTACCTTTTTTTTGGTTTCTTAGTAAAATATAAAATGAAAAATATTAAGACAAACGAAGTTTACACATTTGGAGAAGTATTAAAAATTTCTCATGTGCAAGGTAGTAGAGCTGCAGATTTTAGATATTTCATCGAAGGTAAAATTTTTACAGGTTCATCTATGGATTTTACTGATAATATTACTAAAGAAGGATCAAAATACTTTGTAATTGTCAATAAAAACAACTTAGAACAAGCATATATATTAGATTGTTGTCCTTATGATGAGAGCAAACATTTTGTTCCATCAGAAGGATTAGATAAAATACCTGATGCTGAACTTCAAAAGAAAGCAGATGAGGCTTTTGAAGAAATTTTTAATTCACCTTTGGGTAGGCTTTTGCCGCCCTATTGAATCTTTAACGCCCCGCTACCGCACGACCCGAGCGTAGCGAACAGACGAAGTAATCCCTTCGTGTGGTTGTAATAAATAAAGAAAGTTTTTTTCTACATTTGAATTAAAGCAAAATTATGAGTAGAAACTATAAATTTACTTCGTCTGTTAGACTATCGTCTCGGGTCATAATCCAGCAGAGGGTATTAGAGGAAGTGGTTATCATAGAATAGCAATCTTTCTTTAAGGTCATGGGAATGACTCACCTTTATTTGATATACTAGTTGATCAAATACAATTTAAAAAATTAAACAGATAATGAAAAGAATTTTAATTATAGTAGTAATTTTTTTTCAGTTTGGATGTTCTTCAGTGCATGAAGTAAAGGTACTCAATATAAAGTGTCAAGAGGAGGTTGATTTATGTGTTTTTCTTATAGAAAAAACGAAAAAAAACGAAAAAAAAGTTTATGAACTTGGAACGTTCCAATTTGATTCTTTTTCAATTCCAATACGAAAAATAAAAATTGGAGATGTTGTTAAATTAAAATTAGTTAAGGCTCCCAAACTTCGAATTTCTAAATATAAAATAGAAGAGGATAGATTTTATACTAATGAATCAAATGAATCTTTATTAATTGATGATAGCTATTATTCACCTGATATAGAGGGGAAGTATTATATAAGGATTCGGTAGTAGGGTAAAGTTTCAAATGTCATGGTTTATTATTTTTAAATACTTAGCCCTCAGCCCCCGCTACGCAAAGTGTTTAGAATAAATATCCTATGAAAAGCTCCGCACCCGAGCGAAGCCCAGCTACCGCACGACCCGAGCGTAGCGAACAGACGAAGTAATCCCTTCGTGTGGTTCTAGCAAATAAAAAAAGTTTTTACTACATTTGAAATAAAGCAAAAACATGAGCAGGAACTATAAATTTTATAACCCAGAAGGTCTTTATTTTGTAAGTTTTACTCATGCTTTTTTATTTGTTTTTGGTATTCGTGCATCCGCTTCGCTCAAGTGCCGTAGTGGGTTGGCTAGATGTTTTCACAAGAAATGAATACAAAGATTTGGTTTTAGAAAGTTTGGAATTTTGTCAAAAAAACAAGGGAATGGAAATTCATGCTTGGTGTATAATGACCAGTCATATTCATTTAATTTTCAGAAGTAGTACTAATCAAAAGCCTGAACTTTTATTAGGAGATTTTAAAAGATTTACAAGTCGAAGCGTTATTAATGCTATTCAAGAAAATCCAAAAGAAAGTAGAAAAGAGTTTTTATTAGATTATTTTAAAAAAGAGGCAAAAAAAACGTCAAACACAACAAATTATCAGTTTTGGAGACATGATAATAAGCCAATTGAATTGTGGAGTAATGAAGTTATTCAACAAAAGATTGATTATATACATAACAACCCTGTTGAAGAAGGAATTGTTTTTAGACCTGAAGATTACAAATATAGCAGTGCATTAGATTATGCCGGTGAAAAGGGTTTACTAGATGGTATTTGTGTTTTTCAGTATTTTAAATTGTAAAGCCACGAAGGGATTCGTGCGGCAGCGGGGGAACGTAATGAAGTTTCAGCGACTCCCATAGCTCAAGGCTTAGAGAATGCTGGTGCTACAGTTACAACAATTGACCATAGTCATCCTAATGGATATCCCACACCTTCAGGATATGACAGAGATTCTGGTTTGAATATTAGCACGAGTAATCCACAAGGGGATGCAAAGGGTGCTACAAAATATCCAACTAATTCTGCTGGACAACTTATTAACCGAAACGTATATGATCCAAAATCTAAAAAAGCTTACAGATATGATGCTACAAAATTTTACCCGCCTCAAGATTATTAGTATTTCATTATCTATGTTTTTCTTTGGTTGTTCTGTACAAAAGGAACCATCCGGAAAATCAGTAATATTTAATTATATTATAGAGGACTTTGTTTCAGAGTTTTCATCAAATACTCTGAAAAATCCAATTGCTATCCTTATTGCTAAATCTGATAGTTTAAAGATTACAATTAAGGATATTCCTGAAAGAGCATCTAATGGGTATCTCAAAATGAGTTTAGACGAAAATAATAATAATTTACGAGTTGGTATGATTTCAAATGTTATATGCATATATTACAGTGACGAATTTGCAATAAATGAAATTGAAATGAAAGATATTCCTCAACCCTTACTCGAAAAGGCAAAAACCATTAATAAACTCGTTCTAAATGGACAAGAGATACTAATCACGAATGATTTGATGGAGTGGCAGTCAACTTTTGAAATTGTTTATGATTTGCCGAATAATTCTAAAACAATTATTAATTATACCAATAAAGTTGAAAGAACCAAAGCCTTTTAATTGTATTTAAGAATCCCAGCTCCGCAAAGTGTTCAGCACAAATATCCTATGAAAAGCTCCGCACCCGAGCGAAGCAAACAGACGATGTAAATGTCTCCCGACTTTGCGGAATTTAAAAAAGAAAAAATAAAATAAGTAATAAACGAAATTTTACTATTTTTATTTAAAATTTACACGCCATGAAAGAAGGATATGTCATCAGAGACCAAAACTTGCCACATTTTTTACCTGCAACAATTGTTGATTGGATTGACGTTTTCTCCAGAAAATCATATTGAGATTCTGTTATTGAATGTTTAGACTATTGCATAAAAAACAAAGGAATGGTTCTATACAGTTATGTGATTATGACAAATCATATTCATATGATTGTGCAGTCAAAAGACGGGATGCTTTCAGATTTGATGCGTGATTTTAAGAAATATACATCCAAAACCATTTTAGAAAAAATTCAAAACGAACCAGAAAGTAGAAGAGAATGGATGTTAGAACGTTTTCAATGGGTAACAAAGACTCACAGCAGAAATAAAAACTTTCAGTTTTGGCAATTAGGGAATCACGCAGAAGAAATTTATTCCGAGAAGTTTATGTGGTCAAAAATTGACTATATTCATTTAAATCCTGTTCGTGCAGGATTAGTTGTAAAAGCGGCAGATTATATTTATTCAAGTGCTTCTAATTATGTTTATAGTACAGGAATAATTAAAATTGAGTTAGTTGACATTCCTTTAAATAGTGAAGTAAATCCCAATTCAATTATGAAAGATAATAGCTATGATTAAAATTCATTCCGCAAAGTCGGGAGACATTTGCGGAGCGTCGTACTGCTAAGAAGACTTTGCGGAGCGGGGCATATCAAATCGAAAGATGGTTTGGTAATGAAAAAAGAAATGAGAATTTATATCAATATTATTTGAAAATAGCTAATAAAAAAATTTAGTAATTATCAAATAAAAAGCTTTCCAGTTTTTTTTAATAATATTCAAAGAAAATAAAAATGAAAATATATTTCACAAAGAACATAACATTTAATAAGATTATTAACTTTTTTTTAATTTTCTTTTTATTTGTAAATTGTCAAAGTGATAAAGATGCGGATGTAAAGTTAGAAATTTTGAACAATGAAATTCTTTCTATAAATATTGACAGTGTTGATTTAAAAAGAAAATATTCTAATAATGAAGAAAGGATTTTAGCTTTAAATATTCTCAAGTATAGACTAACTAATAATTCAAATAAAAAGCTACTTTTTATAATTGATTTTGAAAATTTGAATGTTGATAATAGTTTCTATTTTAATGTTGTGGATTCTGTCAATTTAAAGAAATCATTAGTAATGCCAATAGTAAATTTTACAGATGAAGCAGTTCCATATTTAAATTTACTTAATTATCAAGATTCGATTAAGACATCAAATTATTTGAAATTAGGAATAAAAAAGGGGAATTTAGAAAAATATCTAAAATATATAAACTATTCGTTTGTTTTAAATCCTAAAGAATCAAAGACGATTGAATCATTTATATCTATGCCAATTATTGATGAATTAAATTTAACTACAGCATCTTACCCTGTATATTATGAAAATTTAGTTGATGGTGATCGTCTATTTTTGACCTACAATATGAATTTTTCAGATTATAAAAATATTCTTCAGAAATGGCAAATTGATGAGCTACAAGAAAATAATATTGAATTTTTTGAAGGTACTATTATTTCAAATTCATTGCCAATAAAGGTTCTAAGAGCTAATACCCAGTAATGTTCCATAATTATTGATGAAACAAAATTTGCAACTTAACCATTTGCAAAACCCAGCTCCGCAAAGTGTTTACAACAAATATCCTATGAAAAGCTCCGCACCCGAGCGAAGACATTTGTGGAGCGTCGTACTGCTAAGAAGACTTTGCGGAGCGGGGTTTCCTACCTATGCTAATTTTTATACTATACCAAAAGGACATAAAAAAGAAATAAGATCTGGTACATATGCACCTAAAGAGAATGCAATTAATAATTTAGGTAATTGGAGAGTCTTTACTCCAGATTCAAATCCTCCAACCATAATAAATAATTTGTATTTTACAACTTTAGGAAACATAAAATATTAAACTATGAAAAATAAAAATATAAAAACGCTTTTTTGTTCGATTGCTCTAACGACTATATTCATTTCCTGCAAAAATATTGAGGCTACTAAAAATGTCGAAAACTCTTTAAAAATTGAAAGCATCTATGCTGACATAAATTTATTTACTTTTCAACCTGTAAAATTTGATAAGATTGATAAAAATTATTATGTAACCATTGTTGATGGTGAGAATGAAAAAGCGATAACAGTTGTTAATGGTAAAAATAAAAACACAAGTGTGTATAAAAAAAATCTTAAAGGCTATTATTCAAATGTTATACAAACTAATACAGAAGAAAATAATCTAGGTTATAAAACCATGTCTTATTTTGTTTATAGCAGTAAAAGAATAGTTTGTTATAATTTACATGAATTTAGTGGAGAACCAATGAAGCTAATCAGTTATTGGATAATTCTTCCTTTAGAAAAAAATAATACTCAAAGGAAAATAAAATATCAAATAGAAGATAAATATATTAACAGTTTCGAAGAAATTGATTTCGAAAAGGACTTAAATATACCACTTACCGATAATTTTGAATATGAAATGATTTACGAATTTGATTTTAACAAGAAAACAGTTCATGAGTATTCTGTTCTTAGAGGAATAAAAAGTCTTAATGAGGTTTATGACATAAAAAATTCTAGAAATTTAGCAAGTCCGTTGAAAAATTATTGGAGGCCGTTAAAAAGGTAATTGGGGTAATGTTTCAAAGTTAGTGATACACCAAAACCCCCTGCTACGCAAAGTATTCAGAACAAATATCTTATGAAAAGCTCCGCAAACGTCTCCCGACTTTGCGGAATTTTTTTTATCTAATTTAAATTGTAATAGTATTTTTTTTTATTTCTTTTTGTTAAATTTATATCTCGCAAAGTCGGGAGACTTTTGCGGAGCGTTGTTGCTAAGAAGACTTTGCGGAGCGGGGGGCGTCGTACTGCTAAGAAGACTTTGCGGAGCGGGTTAGTTGACATTCCCTTAAATAGTGAAGTAAATCCCAATTCAATTATGAAAGATAATAGCTATGATTAAAATTCATTCCGCAAAGTCGGGAGACATTTGCGGAACGTCGTACTGCTAAGAAGACTTTGAGGAGCGGGGGCGTAAAAGTTCAAAAGCGGGTAGTCCAAAATGGAACTACAACTACAACCGATTATTTAAGCGGCTACCAGTATGTGGATGAAAAGCTACAATTTTTTCCGCATGCCGAGGGCTATGTAAAACAAAGCTTAACTAGATTTGAGGTTCCCTTTTTTAATTATGTGTATAATTACACCGATCATTTGGGAAATATCAGATTAAGTTATACTTTAGACCCACAAACCCACGTTCTTACTTTATTAGAAGAGAATCATTACTATCCGTTTGGGTTAAAGCATAAGAATTACAATACCACCAAGAAAAAATTTATAGACGAAACCGAGCTTAACCCCATTTTGATTGTAGAGACTCCTAATGCGGGGTATCAGTATAAGTTTAATGGGAAAGAATGGCAGGATGAGTTGGGGTTGAATGTTACAGCGATGGACTTCCGCCAATATGACAGTGCTATTGGGAGGTTTACATCAATTGATGTTTTATCAGAAATTTTCCAAGACATTACTCCCTATAATTTTGTATTAAATAATCCAAATGTATTTAGTGATCCAACTGGTTTATGTCCAGATTGTCCAGATCCTAAAAACGCGAAACAAGGCGATGTTTTTACCATTGAAAATGGTAGTGAATACATCTTTAACAATGGAGAATGGGAAAGAAAAACGGTAGAACAATTAGATGAAGTAGTTGTATCTGGTTCCAGTTCTTCAAATAGTGGTTCAACAGCTGGCGATGTTGCAACAGAAGTAGCTGATGTTGTGACGGACTTTATTCCTATTGTTGGATCAGTCAAAGATATTTACAACGGATTTGATAAGGGAGATGGTTGGCAAGTAGCAATGGGGGTTGGATTTTTAATAGTGGACGTAGCTACTTTAGGTAGTGGTACTATTGTAAAAGGAGCAGTTAAGCAGGGGATAAAACAAGGAACTAAACAAGCTGCAAAAAACTCTGTAAAAATTCACAAACATCATTTAATACCAAAAGCTACATTTAAAAAATATATGGAATTAGCAGATGTTATGAAAAGGGATGTTGGACAGAATCTAAAAAAATTACCAGCCGGATTTCATTGGAGTCACAAAAGTTATAATAAATATGTTGAAAAAAGAATTCAAGAAATGATTGATAATGGCACATTAAATGAACAAAACATAAAGGTTTTGCAACACAATTTATCAAAATTGATAAATCAAGCCTATGATAATTATAAGGTAACAGGAGAAAATTTAAATACATACTTTAAGGCTTTAAACGGAAATTAATATGCATAAAAAAATAACTGTTTCATCAGAACCAAAAATTATTGGGGTAAAAAATGGAATAATGCAAGTAGAACTTGATAGAAAAAATCTTTTAAACCAAGATGGTAGTCATAATAAATTTTACAAATACTTTGGAAGTTTTCCCTATTGGGCTAATCAAAACAATAAAATTGATTTTAATATCTCTGTTATTAATGCAAAACCACTAAAAAAAGCTAAAATGACAGACTTATTAGCCTACGGACCATACATAATGGCTTTTAAGTGGTTGATTAGTGAAAAGTTTTACAATATATTACAGGATTTTAATATTGGAGAACATACGTTATATGAAGTAAATATTGAAAATTGTGAAGAAAAATATTTTTTCCTAAAGTTAAAAACTATATTAAGGGATGAATTTGTTTTTAATAGAAATGTTTTAACTGTTTTAGAAAAGAATAGTTTTGTAGATTATACCTTTTTAAATAAAATAGAATATGATGATTTTATTTTAAATAATCCTTTATCTGAATACAAACATATTGCATTGAAACAAGAATTAGAAAAATATGACATAATTTACACACAAGGAGCTGGGGACTATTTTTCTGAAAGATTAATCAAAACATTCAATGAGAATGGCTTAACTGGTTTAAGTATTTATAATAATAGAAGTATTGAATTCGTTTAAATGAATGAGTGTTTTCATCAATAACCAAACCCCCGCTACCGCACGAATCCCTTCGTGTGGTTTTAATATATAAAGAAAGTTTTTACTAGATTAAATATACTAAAAGCATTAGTTGAAACTATAAATTTCATAACATCAGTCCCACTCCGCAAAGTCTTCGAGCCTAAAGTTTCTATGAAAGCTCCTCGATCCCGAAAGCTTTCGGGACCCGACTTTAAGGTATACATACAACAACAGACGAGCTACTCAAAGGTTTCAAAACCCGTACGAAGTAAAGCTTTATAGATTTCCGGAGATTCAAAAAACAAAGGGATAGTAGGGTAATGTCCTGAATTTGGAGTACGTTTTCATGTACGTTTTGTAAAAGAAGCCAATTTGCAGACCTAAAAAAAACGGATTAAGAACCTTAATCCGTTTCAATTCAAGACTTTAAATTTGTAGCGAGGACGGGATTTGAACCCGTGACCTTTGGGTTATGAATCCAACGCTCTAACCAACTGAGCTACCTCGCCTTTTTTTGCATTCCCCCTCTGGGTTAATGCGGGTGCAAAGATAGAAATAATACTAAATCTTCCAAATAGAAAACACTAAATTATTTTTATTTTTAGAAACCCTTTTTTTTTGACTTTTTATTCAATATATTTCCAAAAAATTTAGAATGGACACAAAAGTACGATACGAAATAGAGTTTCCTTTGAACTCTTCGCCGCAACTTCTTTACCAATACATTTCTACACCTTCCGGATTGTCGGAGTGGTTTGCCAATAATGTCAATTCAAGAGGAGAATTGTTCACATTCATCTGGGACGATTCGAAGGAACGTGCTCGCTTGGCCTCCAAAAAAACCGGAGAGCGTGTGAAGTTTAAATGGATAGACGATCAAGATAAAGACACCGATTATTTTTTTGAATTGCGAATCATGGAAGATGAAATAACAAAGGATGTTTCGTTGGTGGTTGTAGATTTTGCCTTTGAAGACGAGTTGGAAGAATCTAAGCTCCTATGGGAAAATCAAATTTCCGATTTAAAGCACGTTATCGGTTCGGTTTAATCTTGGAATAAACGTATATTTGCCCTGAAATTTCAGGGCTTTTTTTATGATAAATTGGAACGGAACATTGCAAGAACCTACAGAGGCTTTGGTTCATAATAGAGGTTTTTTATACGGCGATGCTGTATTTGAAACTTTAAAAGTGGTAGATGGTAAAATTCTTTATTGGGAAGATCATTATTTTCGGCTAATGGCTTCTATGCGATTGCTTCGTATGGTCATCCCCATGTCGTTTACTCTAGAATTTTTAGAACAAGAGGTAGTGCACGTTTTGGAGGCCAATAACCTCAAGTCATCGGCCCGTGTACGCCTTACTGTTTACCGTGAGGATGGCGGGTATTACACTCCGCAAACCCGAAACGTTGGGTATTTGCTCTCGGCCACAGCACTAGCTTCTCAAGCCTATGAATTGGCTACCGCACCTTATGAAGTTGAGTTGTACAAAGATTTTTATTTGCCAAAGCATTTATTGAGTACCTTAAAGACAACCAATAAAATGATTTCGGTATTGGCGGGCATTTATGCTTCCGAAAACGGTTACCAATCGTGTTTGTTGCTCAATGAATCCAAGAATATAGTAGAAGGAATTTCTGGGAATGTATTTATGTTGTCCGGAAACCGCTTGGTGACACCTCCTGTAACAGAGGGCTGTTTGCAGGGCATTATGAGAAAACAAATTTTGAAGTTGGCCTCAAAAATAGAGCATTTGGAGGTTGTAGAGCAGGAGATTTCTCCGTTTGATTTACAAAAAGCAGATGAATTGTTTTTAACCAATGTGATTGTGGGGATACAGCCTATTACGCAATACCGTAAGAAATCTTATTCGCATACGGTGGCGGCACAATTGGTGGCTTTGCTCAATGCCAATTTAGTTTAACATCGGATTTTCCGGAGCGTTGGACCATATGAGGTAATCGCCTCCCAGTTCTTTAATTTGGTCTTTCCAAAAATCGGCAGAGGATTTTTTGAGAATGGTTTGTTTGTAAATATTTTCAATTAAAATCCAAGAGTTGGCGTTCATCTCTTGTTCGAGTTGGTGGGCATCCCAACCGGTATAGCCTAAGAAAAACCGAATGGAGTCTTTAGCAATCCGACCTTCGTTTATCAAATCTCGTGTGGTATCAAAATTACCGCCCCAATAAATACCATTGGAAATTTCAATACTATCCGGAATCAAATCGGGAATGGTGTGAATAAAATACAAATTGTCTTGTTCAACCGGTCCGCCGTTGTAAATGGTAAACGAGGATTCGATTTCGGGAACCAAATCCATTAAGGTATAAGGTAAAGGTTTGTTGAGAATAAAACCTACAGAACCTTCGGTGTTGTGATCGGCCAGTAGAATTACAGATCTGTTAAAAGAAATATCGCCCAAAATGGAAGGTTCGGCGATAAGTAAATGACCTTTATTGATTTTTTCTGATATCATTTATGGGCAATTTTGAATAAATTTAACAAAATAGTTCCAAATAAACCAAATATTTTAACGTAAAAGTGAAAAAAAAGTCTTCCTTTTTGAGGAAGACTTCTTTTATATGGTTGCAATCAGATTAGTTTACAGTACCTTCTAATTCAGCACCAGCTTTGAATTTTACTACGTTTTTAGCAGCAATTTTGATTGTCTTTCCAGTTTGTGGATTTCTACCGTCTCTTGCAGCTCTTTTAGATACTGACCAAGATCCAAAACCTACTAATGAAACTCTACCTCCTTTTTTCAAAGTAGCTCCTACGTTTCCTAAAAATGATTCTAAAGCTAATTTAGCAGCTGCTTTAGTAATTCCTGCATCTGCAGCGATAGCATCGATTAATTCTGATTTGTTCATAATAATAGTTATTAATTGTTGGTTAAACATAAAGTTAATTATAACAAATTTAATAGGATTTCCTTACCGAGCAAGCATTTTCACTAGTTTTCGTTGTTTTTGTTGATAACTTGCGTGTTTTTGTTGATAAGGACGCTAAAAAGTTGCTATTTATCGATGCTTTTTCAGTGTTTTCAATGCCTCAGACTGCTTTTGTGTGTTCAGAAAAGGTCATTCCGTTGAGTAATTCGGCTGTCTTCATTTTCTTTTTACCTGGGAATTGCAATTCTTCAACGTTGAGGTATCCTTCTTTTACGGCTATTTTCATTTCTTTTTTGGTAGTACATACCGTTCCCGTTGTATGGCTATGTTGAAGCGGTTCCCATTGGGCTTTGTAAATTTTTACGCTCCATTCTTGGTTGCCGTCTTTAAATGTTGTCCAAGCGGTAGGGTAGGGTGAAAGTCCCCGGATGAGGTTGTAAATTTCTTCTCCTGCTGCATTCCAATTTATTTGACAGTTTTCTCTATGGAGTTTGTGTGCCATTTTTAGCGTTGGGGTATCTTCTTGTTTTTGTGGAAATGCTTTATGGTTGGCTATTAAATGTAGGGTTTCTATAACAGCTTCTTGTCCCAAAAGCATAAGTTTGTCATGCAATTCACCTGCTGTTTCATGAGGTTCTATTGAAGTTTCCTTGGCTAATATAATGGCACCGGTATCAATGTGTTCGTCAATAAAAAAGGTAGTTACACCGGTTCGGGTTTCTCCATTGATAATAGCCCAGTTTATGGGAGCTGCACCCCGGTATTGAGGCAATAGCGATGCATGTAAATTGAAGGTTCCCCATTGGGGCATTTTCCAAACGGCTTCCGGCAACATACGAAAAGCCACCACGACCTGACAATTCGCTTCTAAACTTTTTAATTCTTTCAAAAACGATTCGTCTTTTAAGTTTGTAGGTTGTAAAAGTTTGAGTTGGTGTTCTACGGCATAGTCTTTTACAGCAGAGGTGTTGAGTTTCATACCTCGACCGGCAGGTTTATCCGGAGCAGTGATAACACCCACTACGTTGCAATTGTTTTGTACTAAAGCATCCAAAATTCCCACTGCAAAGTGTGGGGTTCCCATGAATACAATTCTTAATTTTTCCATTTATAAGCACTTGTAGTTGCCATTGGGCAAAATTTCTATTTTTTCTTTTTCCAACAAAATTTGTAAAACCGAAATCAATTCGTCATCCGTAAGGTTTAGTTCTTTTTGAATAGTTCGGGAAGAAGCCGGATTTTTTTCTAAGAACAAAAGTATCTCTTTTTCCCGGGTTGACCAATGGTTGTTTTTTTTCTTTTGCGACAAACACGTGCTGCATTGACCGCAATTTTGATTGGTTTCTTCCCCAAAATAATGCAACAATAATTTGTTTTTACAAATTTCGGTGTTAGAAACATACCGCAAAACCTGTTTAACTTTGTTTTTTTTGTTTTCGTTTTGGGCTTCAAGGTATTTGCTAACTCTATTTATGGTACGTTCGTCTTCCCGAATTTCATGAAAACGGATGGAAGCATCGTTCCCTTTGGAAGTATAATCTACCAGTTCTCTTTGTTTGAGACGTTCCAATACTTGAAAAACTTCATCTTCGGTTGTATTGTTTTTTTGAGCCACCCATGCTGTATTTACAGCAATAGGCATTTCGTATAATCCCGGATAAGATCGCAAAAGTGTGAGTATAATTTCTTCATCGTTTGGATTCATACTCATGTAACGAATAATCTCTTTACTTTCGGCCAAAAATTGAACCGTCATTTTTTCTGAATATTCTTGAGTAAATGTGAGTATGCCTTGTCGGTCTAAAAATTGAATGGCCGCAAAAGTTTTAGCTACCGGGAGTTGGTATTGGCTGCAAAAATGATTTAAATGGATTGTAAAAAGTTCTTCGAGGCCTTCGCCATAAGCAATTTGAAGGTAGTTGCAAAGTTTTTTGAAAACCCAATTGAGGAAGTCTTTATCCGGAAGGCTGGCTAAAAACTGATTCTTCATTTGTTCCTCATCATTTTCTCCCAAAAGCAGAATGGCAAAGGCCGGATTTCCATTTCTTCCGGCTCTACCGGCTTCTTGGTAATAATTCTCTAAATTTTCTGGAAGTTGAATGTGAATCACTGTTTTTACATTGGCTTTGTCTATTCCCATACCAAAAGCATTGGTAGCTACCATGATGCGACTTTCTTCTCGCATCCAGCTTTCCATGTTTTTGATTTTGTCTTTTGCCGGTAAGCCGCCGTGGTAAAATTGGGCTTTAAAACCCAACTGTTTTAGTGTATGAGAAACTTCATGACACGCTTTTCGGTTGCGGACATAAATTATGGCGGGTTCGGGATTTTGGGTAAGCCAGTGTTCTAAAAAGTAAATTTTGTCTGTAGTTTTGTGAACCCAATAGGAAAGATTGGGTCTTTCAAACGAAACTTGAAATACTTTAGGTTGCTGCAATTGTAATAATTGCACGATATCTTCTTTTACTTTTGGCGTAGCGGTTGCGGTAACTGCTACAAATGGTACTTTAGGAAAGTATTCTTTAAGGCGAACTATTTTTAGATAGGCCGGTCTGAAATCGTGTCCCCATTGCGAAACACAATGAGCTTCGTCGATGGCAATAAGTTCAATGGGAAGGTTTTTTAGTTTTTCGATTACCCATTCTTGTTGCAATCTTTCGGGAGACAGATACAAAAATTTATAGTTTCCGTATTGGCAATTGTCCAGTAAAATTAGGGTTTCATCTAGGGTTAATCCACCGGTTAGAGCCATAGCTTTGATGTTGCGTTTCATCAAATTATCTACTTGATCTTTCATTAAAGCAATAAGCGGAGAGATTACCAAACATATACCCGGTTTGAGAAGGGCCGGAACTTGAAATGCAATAGATTTTCCTCCACCGGTAGGCATTATTCCAAGGGTGTCTTGGCCACTGAGGATGCTTTCAATAATTTCTTTTTGAGGGGTTCTAAACGAATCGTATCCCCAGTATTTTTTTAAAACAGATTCGGCGTTTACCATTTTTATTTGGATATGGCCTCTAAGATAAAAAGAATTCTGTTATCTAGCGTATCTTTTGGAACTTCAATAAGCTTGTACCCAAAGGATTGGTAAGTTTCTTTCAGGTGGTTGAAAATAAGGTTGGCTTGTTCAAAGTTTTCATAGCGTTCTTCATCGCATTTGTAAATTTCTTCCCAAGGGGGGAGCAAAAAAACTTTTGTGTACGTGTTGCTACGACATTCCTCTTCAAAAAAGGACGGATAACTATCGCCAATGTAATGCATGTAGGCCAAAATATCGGGAATGCCTCTATCTAGAAAAAGTATGGGGTTGGGGTGTTCCAGAGCTGCGGTGTATTGTTTTTTTCGGCCTTCAAGAAGGAGTTCACTAAAGAGCAAAGGATTTTCCAGAAACAATTGTTCGATTCCCTGTTTGCGGGCTTCGTTGATTATTTCACGGGAAATTTCGGGAAAACACGTATATCCTTTTTCTATTAATCCCTCGATGATAGTTGTTTTTCCGGTTCCCGGTCCTCCGGTTATGACTATGATATCTTTACTCAAACTAAAAAATTAAGGGGCAAATTTAGAGAATTCTTGGGTTTAAATACAAACTTTAGAACTTAAAATCAGAAATAGATTTTGGTGTTGTTTGGTTTTGTGAGTCTGTCGAATTGGTAAGGGGTTAAGCTGGTGCTCTTAAAAATTCTAAAATTCGGATATAATGTGTAAATATAAATTGCAATGCTGTATATTTGCCTGTAATAAGACGAATCATGGATAAAAGGACGGAAGAATTTTACGAAAGATTAAAAGAAGAACTACGCACCACATCAGAATGGCCTACGTTGTATTTGTATAAATTTATTGTTCCTACAGATGCTACCAAGATTTTGGCTGTAGAGGATGCATTTAACAATATGGGTGCTGTAATCCATACCACTCAGTCTCGTACCGGAAAATTTACAAGTGTTTCCGTAAATGTAAGCATGTTGAGTCCGGAGCATGTGGTGGCCAAATACCAAGAAGTTTCTACTATAGAGGGAATTATTTCACTGTAATATTCAATACGATGCAGAAATTAAACGCACAAGATGTGGTACATTTATTGGAATACAATGCCGAGCGACCGCATTTGATGATTCCCGAATATGGAAGACATCTACAAAAATTAATCGATCAGGCTACTTTAATTGCCGATCGCGAAGAACGCAATAAAGCGGCTCGATACATTATTAAAGTTATGGGAAGTCTGAATCCGCATTTGCGAGATGTACCGGATTTTCAGCATAAATTATGGGATCAATTATTCATTATGTCCGATTTTAAATTGGATGTAGACAGTCCTTATCCTACACCCACGCGAGAGGTTATCAATTTGAAACCGGAACGATTGGATTATCCGCAAAAGAATCCGAAATACCGCTATTACGGAAACAATATCAAGTATATGATAGATGTGGCCAATAGTTGGGAAGAGGGAGAATTGAAAAGTGCCTTGATCAAGGTGATTGCCAATCACATGAAAAAATCCTATTTGAGTTGGAATAAAGATACCGTAGACGATCAAGCCATTTTTGATCACTTATTGGAACTTTCGGATGGGAGAATTAATTTACATCAAAGTAGTGAAGAGCTTTTGAATACATCTGATTTGATGCGAACGAATAAAAAGTTATCCAATAAAAATACACCGGTTATTCAAAAGAATCAATCCAACAAAAAAAATAAAAACAAGATAAAGCCTTTTACCAAAAATAACAATTCAAAATAACCACATTAGTAAAATATGGGAACATTTAAAATAGAAGGAGGTCATCGTTTGCAAGGTGAAATCCATCCACAAGGAGCCAAAAATGAAGCCTTGCAGATTTTATGCACAGTATTGTTAACTCCTGAAAAAGTAACTATTACCAACATACCTGATATTATAGATGTAAACAAACTGATTACGCTATTGGGAAATTTGGGTGTTAAAATGCAAAAAAACGGCCCGGGTTCTATTACGTTCCAAGCAGATGAAGTAAATGTGGGTTATTTAGAAACGGAGGCTTTTAAAAAAGAAGGAGGCTCATTACGCGGTTCTATCATGATTGTAGGTCCGCTTTTGGCTCGATTTGGAAAAGGGTATATCCCTAAACCGGGTGGTGACAAAATAGGAAGACGTCGTTTGGATACTCATTTTGAGGGCTTTATTAATCTAGGGGCTCAATTTAGATACAATCGAGAGGATCATTTTTACGGCGTTGAGCGTACCGGACGTTTGAAAGGCACCTACATGTTGTTGGACGAAGCTTCGGTAACCGGAACGGCAAATATTGTAATGGCAGCCGTTTTGGCCGAAGGTACCACCACTATTTACAATGCAGCTTGTGAGCCTTATTTGCAACAATTGTGTAAAATGCTCAATTCGATGGGAGCCCAAATTACCGGTGTGGGTTCTAACTTACTTACTATTGAAGGGGTTGAATCGCTAGGGGGATGTACCCACCGTATTTTGCCGGATATGATAGAAATAGGAAGTTGGATTGGCTTGGCTGCCATGACGCGTAGTGAAATTACTATAAAAAATGTGAGTTGGGAAAATTTAGGTGTTATTCCAACAGTTTTCCGAAAGTTGGGCATTACATTAGAACGCAGAGGAGATGATATTTATATACCGGAACACAAAGACGGTTATGAAGTAAAAACAGATATTGATGGTTCTATTTTGACCATAGCCGATGCTCCTTGGCCGGGTTTTACTCCTGACTTATTGAGTATCGTTTTGGTAGTAGCCACACAAGCCAAAGGCGATGTGTTGATTCACCAGAAAATGTTTGAAAGTCGATTATTCTTTGTTGATAAATTGATAGATATGGGAGCTAAAATTATTTTGTGTGATCCACACCGAGCGGTTGTTATTGGTCATAATTTCAAATCGCAATTGAAAGCTACAACCATGTCGTCTCCGGATATCAGAGCCGGTATATCACTTTTGATAGCGGCATTATCTGCCAAAGGAACCAGCACCATTCAAAATATTGAACAAATTGACAGAGGTTATGAACGCATAGACGAACGTTTGAGAGCTATTGGAGCTCACATTGTTCGGGTTTAAAACCTGTGTATAAAAAAAGAGTCACCTTGGTGACTCTTTTTTTAGTTTATAATATTTAGAAATTTCAAACCTATGATGATTCCGTCACCGTTAAAGTGAGAGCCACTGTAACTTCTACTATAGTCTAAACGCAACACTTTAAATTTCCCAAAGCCTAATTTGTCCAGACCAATAGTAAACTCCTGATAGGGTTTTGTGTCCGGAATTGCGAGTTGATGGTACCCTAAAACCAAGGTAGATTTTAACTTGTTTAACAGCGGAATTTTATTCATAATGTATCCTTCAAAGTTGTGCTCCAGATGGGTTTCAAAATATTGATTGTTGGTGCTGTATTGGTAATACGGCATAAGATTAAAAACAGAAAGGTAAGCCTCAGAAGTTCCTATTCGGGTTTGATTGCCGTTGAAGTGTTTGAAATCTGCAAAGGAAATAGTTTCGGCATTAAAAAATTTACCGGCTTTAAGATTAAGAGCTAATGTCCCTTTGTTACCCAGTGTTTTTTCATAAAAAAGTCGAGACATAATCAAACTGTAATTCCATTGATCCTCGTTTCCGGCAAACCCTATTTCATAACCCAGCCAAAGGGTAGGATAGTCAGAGTTGGGGATGTTGAATTTTCCATCGGGTCTTGACAGGTATTTTTGACCCCAATTGATTCGGCTATTCAAGTTGAATTTAATTAGGTTGTGTTTTTCAAAAGGAATAGAACCTTCAACCGTTGGGTTTAAGGGATTGTTGGAGGTATAGGGTTTTTGTTTTTGAAACCAAGTTTGGTCAGTTGTATTTTGCAAGGGTTTTCGTTCGCTATATTCCAGCGAAGTGCTTAGGTAAAGACCATTTATTAGTTCTTGTTGGTAACCGGTCTTGATGAAGTTTTTTTCATAAAACTTAGCATAATTATCTTTAAAGAACAGGGTGCTCACGGTGTTTATCAGATCGCTAATGGGATTGTTTGGGTTAAATTGTTCTGTTTTACTCCCCCCGGATAAACTAAAGAAACTGTTGTTTTTAGAACTAATTCGGGTGTTGTAATATGCGGTAGCTCGCCATTTCTCTTCAGCAAAACCGTAGGTTACTTGTGTGCCAACAACCGAGAATTTACGGGTTTTTTCGTCGCGTTTGGAGTAGGAAATTCCGGTTGAAAGATTCCAACCTTGTACGGTATTGAATTGAGCAGATGTGAGTATCCCATCGTAATTGATTCTCCAGTTTTTGAAAGAATTGGAGTAGCTGTACCCCGTAATTATTTGAGACCAACCGAATTTATTTCTTTTTAAGTCCAGTGAGTCAAGGTATTTTTGAGACTTTCTTAAAGTTTGTAAACTGTCTTTCTTGATGTAATCCAGACTTTCTTCTTCGGTTAACGGAACGGGTCTGTTGCGATTCCAAAAGGTCGTATCTTTAAGGTTTGCCTTTTCTTCAAAACGTAAAATTTCTCGCGTAAAGGTTTTCTTATCAAAGGCATTTTTAAATTCGTAATTGCTGTAAACATAGGTAAATTTTCCGGTAAATGTTATGCCAAATGCTCCCGCATCAAAAGCAATGCTTTGGGTGTTTTTTGCCCAAATTCCGTTGTTTTTGTTGTAACTGAAATTTTGTTTGATGTTCATTGTATTAACAAAATCTTCTTTCATGCGGTATCCTTTGGTTTCCAAATCCATACCGTAAATTGCCCAAGAGTCCTCTACAATATACAGATATCCTTCAAAAACCGGTTCTGCATCTCGTTTTGGAGTAATTTTAATTTTATTTATAAGATTGTTATTTTCATCGTAAAAGGTACCTTCGAGATTGAATTTGTAGTAAAAAAAGGCATTGTCGGCAATGGGAGAAATCATGTTAATGCCCCATTCTACATTGTTTTCATAAAAATCATAGGATGTAGCTTGAGCGGTATTGTAACTGAAACCGTTATCGTTTCCACTAATTTTGGAAGCGATAATGTTTTCTTTCAGTTTGTTGGGCTTTTCAAAAGTAATTTTTGAAACGGTTTCGGAGAGGTAGAGTATTCCGGAACCTGTAGAGTCTAAAGCTCCATTGAAGTCACCCACTTCTTTTCCCAATATTTTTTTTGGTGCATTTTTAAGGCGAAATATTCCTCTGGAATAAAAATCGGCAGTAAAGCGGGCTGTTTTCTCACTGTTTTTAGTTTTGTGAGCTATAGCATTCCGAATGATAGCATGGGCCGGATTGTCTTTGGAACTTACAACTACTTCTTTCAGATTGTAATTTTCCTCCTGTAGTTTTACGTCTAAATAATAGGGAAATTGGGTAGCTGTTATGGTAATCTTTTGAGTTTTGTAGCCCAAATATTGGAAAATGATATGGAAAGGCTGTTTTTCTGAATTCGGAATGACCAATTCGTATTTGCCTTGCTCATTTGACGTTGTCCCAAAATAGGTGTTTTCGATATAAATATTAACAAAAGGAATGGGATTTCCGTTTGGGTCGGTTACAGAGCCTTTGATTTGTGCATTAAGTGAGTAAGCCCAAATCAAAAGAGCTAGGAGTACATGTTTTTTCATAGAATGGTTTTCTGGAATTTTTGAATTAGGGTAAGAAAGATGCAATAGCCAGTTGGTAACCTTTGAGTCCCATTCCAATAATTATACCCTGAGCATTTTTGGAAATATAAGAATGGTGTCTAAAATCTTCTCTGGCAAAAGTATTGGAAATATGAACTTCAACAACCGGAGTTTGAATAGCTTTTACCGCATCGGCAATGCCTACCGAAGTGTGGCTGTAAGCTGCTGCATTGAGAACAATGCCGTGGTATGAAAAACCAACCTCTTGAATTTTGGAGATGATTTCACCTTCTATATTGCTTTGAAAATAACTCAATTCAATGTTTGGGAATTTTTCTTGGAGTTCTTTAAAGTAGTTGTCAAATGAAGTGCTGCCGTAAACTTCGGGTTCACGAGTTCCTAAAAGATTCAGATTAGGGCCATTAATAATAGCTATTTTCATATTCTATTTGTTTTCGTAAAAATAGGAAATAACTTGTAACTCTTATGCATAGGCTAAAAAAAAGCCTTCTCTAAAGAAGGCTTTTGTAATGTTTATTTAGTAAGCTTAAAAACGGTATCCTAAAGAAACTTGGATAACTCTGTTTTTAATTTCGGCATCGCTACTGGTATCGGTAAGTCCTACGACATAGCGAGCTTGAGCAAAAATATTTTCTGTAATTTGAAATCCTAATCCTCCAACAGCACCAAAGTCGAAAGATTTAGTTTCAAATTGGTCTTTCACATTATCGTCAATCAAAAAAGAGAATTGTGGACCGGCCTCCAAGCTCAGCTTGTTTGATATCAAATAAAATTTGGCCAAAGCCGGTACTGTAATGTAATTGTAATTGATGTCGTTTAGTGCCACGCTATTGACCTTAGCTCCTTGTGATGAATATAAAAGTTCCGGTTGAATAGAAAAGTTTTCAAAAATTTTAAATTCAACGATAGCTCCAAAGTGAAAGCTGGTATAAGTGTCTAATCCACTCAAATCGTCACCGTCAAGACTTGCAAAGTTGGCTCCGGCTTTAACTCCAAATTTTACCATTTGTGCATTAGCTTGAGAAAATCCAATCAAACAAAATGCCATTAAAACGATTGCTTTTTTCATGTTTTTTAATTTAATTAAGTTTACTATTGTTTTTTTATCACATGTATACATCTTAAATAACACTCAAATATAGGAATTATTGTGTTATTTGATAGAATGTTTTCTATTTTGTCTGTAGAATAATTAGTACAAAAGGGTATAATAAGATGCTTTTTTGTAATTTATGTAGTAAAAAACTAACATTTTGAAGTGATTTTGTTTTATTTTAGGTGTATTAAATTGGGTTCTTGCTAAGACTTTTTAACAAAGTAGTTGCTTGTATTAGGTTTTTATTTCAGTTTAAAGCTTGTGAATTAAGTAATTAAAAGCCGATTTGGGATATTTAGAGTTATCAACAATTTTGTTAATAACTCCAAAGGAAGATGTTTTACACGTCTAAATATTTTATAAATTTGTTTATATTAATTCTAAAACAATTAAACATGAAAAAAATTATTTTATCATTAGCTGCAGTATTTGCATTTAGTTTTGCTAACGCACAAGAGTCTACTACCGATGGTGGTTTTGCTAAAGGAGATGTGTTTGTATCAGGAAGTTTTGGTTTTTCATCTGAAAAAACAGGTGATTTAAAATCAAATGGTTTTGAATTTTCTCCAGCTGTTGGTTTTTTCTTAACAGAAAACATAGCATTAGGAGGTAGATTAGGTATCATGTCTGAAAAAAATGAAAATGGTTCAGCTGAGACAAAAATGAACGGGTTTGGTGTTGAAGCTTTTGGTCGTTATTACATGACACCAGCTTCAAAATTCTCAGTTTTTGGAGAATTAGCTGTAGGAATTGGTTCTTTCAAAACAGAAGTTGGTCCAGCTGAGACTAAATCTAAAACATTTGGAGTTAATGCTGGTATTGGTGTTAACTATTTTCTTTCTAGTAACTGGGCTATCGAAGCAGGTTGGGCTGGATTAGGATATAATACAGATGATAACGGAGGTAATGGTGCAGACAAAACTAATACTTTTGGTTTAAATGTTGATTTAAGTTCAATTAACTTTGGTTTGATCTACAAATTCTAATTCAAAGTTTTTTTATTTTATAAACCACGCTTCGGCGTGGTTTTTTTTATGAAATAATTTCCGTAATTTGCTTTATGAACTGGTCTTTTTATATCAAAAGTTTTCAAGATTATCTCAAAATTGAGCGGAGTTTGTCTGCCAATACGATTGCAAATTATACTTTTGATTTGATGCGTTTGGTTCGATTTTTAGAAGAAAATCACTGTAGAGACCATCCCATTTCAATTGGCGAAGCTACGCTTCAACAATTTATATATGAGATTTCAAAAGAAGTCAATCCCCGTTCTCAAGCCCGAATCATCTCGGGATTAAAGAGTTTTTTCACCTATTTACTTTTTGAGGATTTTAGAACCGATAATCCCATGGATTTGATTGAATCGCCTAAAATAGGTAGGAAATTACCGGATACCCTTTCGGTGGCAGAGATTGACGCTTTAATTGGAGCCATAGATTTGTCTAAAGACGAAGGAGAACGCAATCGGGCCCTATTGGAAGTTTTATACGGTTGTGGATTACGGGTTTCCGAGTTGGTTACCCTTAAAATATCTGATTTGTTTCCCGAAGAAGGATTTGTCAAAATTACCGGTAAAGGAAATAAGCAACGATTTGTACCTATTGGCTCAACCGCTTTAAAATACATTACGATTTATCGTACTACAGTGCGGGCTCATCTTCCCATTCAAAAAGGTTTTGAAGATACCTTGTTTTTAAATCGCAGAGGAAAACAGCTTACTCGAGCTATGGTTTTTACAATTTTAAAAAATTTAGCAGTTTCCATTGGTTTGTCAAAATCCATTAGTCCGCATACTTTCCGACATTCTTTTGCTACACATTTATTAGAAAATGGAGCCGATTTGCGTTCCATTCAATTGATGCTCGGTCACGAATCTATTACCACTACAGAAGTCTATGTGCATTTGGACCGTAAACACTTAACCCAAGTAGTTCATCAGTTTCATCCTAGAAAGTAATTATTTGCGGACTTAACTTTTTTGAAATCGGCTGTAATAAAAAATGACTTGCATTACTGCAAGTCATAGTAATTGAATTTATAGTAATCGAATTTCAAAAACGGCTATAGAATCTTTGCTTATTTTGCAATATTCACCGCTCTGGTTTCACGAATCACGGTGATTTTTACTTGCCCTGGATAGGTCATTTCGGTTTGAATTTTTTGCGATACTTCAAAAGAAAGTTTTGCGGCTTGTTCATCAGAAACTTTTTCGCTTTCTACAATAACTCGTAATTCTCTACCGGCTTGGATGGCATAGGCACTTTTTACTCCGTTGAAACCAAAAGCTATAGATTCCAAATCTTTCAAACGTTGGATGTAGGAATCTAGAACTTGTCTTCTGGCACCCGGTCTGGCACCTGAAATAGCATCACAAACTTGGATGATTGGTGAAATCAAATATTTCATTTCAATTTCATCGTGGTGAGCACCAATAGCGTTGCAAACTTCTTCTTTTTCACCGTATTTCTCAGCCCATTGCATACCTAAGATAGCGTGTGGTAATTCGCTTTCGGTTTCAGGAACTTTACCAATATCGTGAAGTAATCCGGCACGTTTGGCCAATTTCACGTTTAATCCCAATTCTGCAGCCATTATTCCACAAAGTTTGGCTACTTCTCTGGAGTGTTGCAATAAGTTTTGACCATAGGAAGAGCGGTATTTCATACGTCCTACCACTTTAATAAGTTCGGGGTGTAAACCGTGAATTCCTAAATCGATAACGGTTCGTTTTCCTACTTCAATAATTTCATCATCAATTTGCTTGGTTGTTTTGGCAACAACTTCTTCAATACGAGCCGGGTGAATACGGCCGTCTGTAACCAATTTGTGTAAAGCCAAACGAGCGATTTCTCTTCTTACCGGATCAAAACAAGAGAGAATAATAGCTTCGGGCGTATCGTCAACGATGATTTCTACACCTGTAGCTGCCTCTAAAGCTCGGATGTTTCTTCCTTCACGGCCAATAATTCTCCCTTTCACATCGTCTGATTCAATGTTGAAAACGGAAACACAATTTTCAACAGCTTCTTCGGTTCCTACACGTTGAATTGTGTTAATGATTACTTTTTTGGCTTCTTGTTGAGCCGTTAATTTAGCTTCTTCAAGGGTTTCTTGAATGTGAGCCATGGCTTTTGTTTTGGCTTCGGCTTTAAGGCTTTCTACCAGTTGTTCTTTGGCTTCTTCGGCAGAAAGACCGGAAATCACTTCCAATTGTTCTACTTGACTTTTGTGTAGTCTGTCGAGTTCGATTTGTTTTTTTTCCAGAACTTCAATACGGTTGTTGTAATCGTTGATTTTGGATTCGAAATCCTCGGCAGATTTTTTGGCTTTGGCCAATTCGTTAGAAACTTGAGATTCTTTATCTCGTGTTCTTTTTTCAACTTCAGCTATTTTTTTGTCTTTGGATAAGATTTCTTTTTCATGTTCAGATTTCAGTTCCAAGAACTTCTCTTTTGCTTGAAGTAATTTGTCTTTTTTAATGTTTTCCGCTTCAATTTTGGCATCTTTCAAGATAGAAGCTGCTTCTTTTTTTGCGTTTTTTATAAGGTTTGAAACATTGCTTTTTTCGATCACTTTTGCGATGGCGAAACCGGCTGCAATGCCTACAATTCCTGAGATAATAATAAGTGTAATGTCCATTTTTGTTTTTAGGTTTATATATAAAAAAAGCCTACATTAGGAGATTGTATAAACTCGTAAAGACAAGTTTTGAGCTAACTCATTGTTCAAGGATCCCACTACAAGATGGGCATGCTATAGTAATGATGATTTGCTCATTCTAAATTGTTAGTGTTGAGTTTATCAAATAGAAACTAATGTAGGCAGTATCTTAATTTATGTGTAAGAACGTGGTTTGTTATAGATAATTGGCTAAATCTTCATTGATTTTTTTTAGTCTATTCAATGATTCTTCATGGTCTTCGGACTTCTCAATTTGTTTTTGTTCTACTTGAGAGGCGAACTGCAGGGCACACATGGCTAATACATCTTGTTTGTCCCGAACGGCGTAATTTTGCTCAAATTGTTTAATCATCATATCAATTTTTTTGGAAGCACTTCTAAGTCCTTCTTCTTGACTAGGGTCTACCGTTAGAGGGTAAACTCGGTCTGCAATTGATATCTTGATTTTAAGCTTTTCGTTCATGTTGTATTAGTCGGATAATTGTGCAATACAGTAATCAATTTCCCGAATTAATGAATTTATTTTTAGCTTTGTTTCTCTTTTATTTTCGTCACTGCCTAATAATGAATTTGCTATTTTGAGTGTTTCAAACTGTTTTTGTAAGTGGTCTAATTCTACCGCTTTTTTTTCCAGATTTTGATTAGAAACTTGTAATTCGTACTTCAATTGATGGGCTTTTTCTTCTAAAACTTTTATTTTATTTATAAGTTTTAGAATCTTAGCTTCAAGAGAATCAACAATTTCTACCATTTCACTCATAGGAGCAAGTATTCATTTCACGATTCACAAAGTTAGGTATCCTATTCGACTCTCACAAATAATTTATTTTTTTTTTGAAATCTATCGGAACAAAACGGTATACAAAAGATGGATTTGTATCCAATAAAGGAAAATCTTTTACGTTCTTTTTTTATATTAGCAAAAATATAAGCCATGAGACAATTTCTTTTTTTTCTTTTTGTTGCCGCAGTAGGGCATTCTCAATCCCCTTATCCTTCTGATTATTTTAGATCTCCACTGGATATACCGCTAAGTTTATCGGGTAGTTTTGGAGAATTGCGTTCCAATCATTTTCATTCCGGTTTGGATTTCAGAACACAGCAAAAGGAGGGCTTGCCGGTTTATGCAACTGCAGACGGATATGTATCTCGAATTAAGATCTCTGCTTTTGGTTATGGTAAGGCATTGTACATTACACATCCTAATGGGTATACATCGGTATATGGTCATTTGTTGGAAATGAGTCCGGTTATCGCTGCTTTTTTGAAACAAAAGCATTATGAAATGCAACAATTTGAATTGGATTTGTTTTTGAAACCCGGTGATTTGCCGGTTCAAAAAGGGCAACAAATAGCTTTGTCAGGAAATACCGGAGGATCGGGTGGTCCTCATTTGCATTTTGAATATCGAGATACGCAAACCGAAAAGATTATAAATCCGTTTTATTTTGGTCTTGACCAAATGGTAATTGATACCAAACCCCCTGTAGTAGCTGATATCCTTGTTTATCCTTTGAGTGATGATGCGGTTGTAAACCAATCTCAACAACCGGTTGCAATACCCATAACCAAACAAAAAGACGGCACCTATATGGCCTCTTCCATTGGGGCTCGTGGTGAAATAGGTGTGGGGGTGCACGCTTATGATGTTTCGGACCACAGTTATGGTAAAAATGGACTTTTTAAATTGAAAGCTACCGTAAATGGAGCTCCTTCTTTTGAAGTAGATTTTACCACCTTTTCGTATGATGAAACCCGATATATCAATGCCTATTTGGATTATTTTAGATATAAAAAAATGAATCAAAGAGTACAGCGTTTGTTTTACACCAAGCCTTATCCGCTAAGTTTGATTGCAAAATCTAAAACCAATGGAATTTTAAAAATTGAACCTAATGTAACTTTGCTTTACCAACTAGAACTTACAGATTTTCACGGAAACAAAGTGAGTGTTACCCTTCCTTTTAAATACAGTAATCAAGCCGTTAGTATACCTAAAAACACTACTCAGACCCCTTATTATATCAAATCAGAGAAAGAATACAGGTATGAAAAAAACGGATTTTCGGTTTATTTTCCTGAAAATACATTTTATGAAAATTTTTACCTGAAATTTAATGTAGTCAATCAAACTCTACAGTTGCATGATGATTCGGTTGCAGTTCATTCTAACTTTTCGGTATCCTATTTTAATGATTCGATTCCCGAGTCTGAACGGCACTATTATTTTTTGGCAACCAAAGTTGGTTCGAAGATTATGTACAATGCCACAAAATACAAAAATGGTTCATTTACAACTTGGACCCGAAATTTAGGTTTGTTTTATCTTGAAAATGATAAAGTTGCCCCTATTGTGAAACCTGTAAATATTGAGCCGGGCAAGTGGATGACTAAAGATAAGAAACTTATTTTTACTATTTCAGATGCGTTATCCGGTATAAAGACCTACCAAGGTTTTATTAATGGTCAATGGGTTTTGTTTGATTATGATTTCAAGACACAAACTTTGATACATGACTTTTCGGATGGTGTTGTAGTAGAGGGACGAAATGAATTAAAATTAGAAGTTACAGATAATGTCGGAAATTCAACTATATTTGAGACGCATTTTTTTAGAAGTCAGAAACCTTAATTCATCCCTTTGAAAACTAAATTTATACTATTTACTTGGTTGTTTCTTTTAACGGCCCTAGTGTCTGAAGCCCAAACGGCTCGAATAAAAGGAATTGTATTAGATAAAAATAACAATCCAATAGAAGGCGTAACCCTAAAATGTAAAGATAAAGGGGCAACAACAAACGCAAACGGATTTTATGTGATTACTGTTCCCGCAAATGAAAATCTTGTTTTGGTGTTTGAACATGTTTCATTCAAACCTGCCACTTTAAAAATTTTACTCAAGCCCAATGAAGATTTTGAGTACAATTTACGAATGAATGAAATTGAAGAAACCTTAGATGAAGTGGTTGTAACAGCCGGAAATCGAAAAAGAGCTACAGGTATTACTTCTATAGATCCGGCCGTAATTCGAAAAATACCCAGTGCCAATGCCGGAGTTGAAAACATTCTAAAATTGGCTCCCGGAGTTAATTCGAATAATGAGTTGAGTACACAGTATTCGGTTAGAGGGGGCAATTTTGATGAAAATTTGGTTTATGTAAATGAGATAGAAGTTTATCGACCTTTTCTTATACGTTCCGGACAGCAAGAAGGATTGAGCTTTACCAATACCGATATGGTTGAAAATGTTGATTTTTCAGCAGGTGGTTTTCAATCGAAGTTTGGAGATAAGATGTCTTCAGTATTGGATATTACCTATCGAATTCCTACCCGTTTTGGTGCTTCGGCTGAGGCTAGTTTCTTAGGTGGTAGTTTGGCTGTTGAAGGTGTAAGTAAAAATCAGAAATGGGCCAATATAACCGGTGTTCGTTACCGAGATAACAGTTTGTTGGTAAACAGTCAGGAAACCGAGTCGAATTTCAGACCCACTTTTGCAGATGTACAAACCTATTTAACCTTCACACCCAATAGGCAATGGCAATTTGGATTTTTGGGGAATATTTCTCAAAACAAATACCAATACGAACCTTTGTCCAGACAAACCAATTTTGGAACTATAGATGAGCCTATTGCGTTACAGGTTTTTTACGATGGTAGAGAAAAGAATCAATACCAAACCCTTTTTGGAGCTTTTAAAGTGGTTTATGATGTATCTGAAAACAGTAGTTTAAAGTTAATCACATCGGCATATCACACCCAAGAGCAAGAGTATTTTGATATTTTTGCGGCTTATTTTTTAGGTGAAGTAGATGGAAATATTGGTTCTGAGACTTTTGGAGATGTTCGTTTTACTCGCGGTATTGGTACCCAATTGAATCATGCTCGAAACGATTTGGATGCTTTGATTGTAAATGTCGAATTGAAAGGTTTTCATAAATTGAAAAAATCTACTTGGGAGTGGGGTATTAAAGGTACTCGCGAAGATATTCGAGACCGAGTAGTAGAGTGGGAGGTCATAGATTCGGCGGGCTTTTCGATTAATCCACCTCGAGATTTTCCGGTAAATGATCAACCCTACAATCCTTATGTAGGACCCTTAGTTCCTTATCAAAGTGTACGAGCTACAAATTTTAATACCCTTGATCGTTATTCTGGATATACACAATGGAGTATGAAAACCAAATTGGGAGTTCATGAGTTGTGGATGAATGCGGGAGTTCGATTCCATCAGTGGTCCGTTTCGGGCAGAAATACAGAGCAAACCAGTCAATTGGTTTGGAGTCCCAGAGCTCAAATTGCCTTAAAACCACAGTGGAAAAAAGATGTTCTTTTCCGATTGTCGGGCGGATTTTACCATCAACCTCCTTTTTACAGAGAATTACGCGGATTTGATGGGTTTGTGAACCCCGATGTTAAAGCTCAGCAATCAATTCATTTGGTTTTGGGTAACGATTATAGTTTTAAAATGTGGAACCGCCCATTTAAGTTGGTGAGTGAAGCTTATTATAAGAGTTTGTCAGATGTGAATACGTATACACTTGATAATGTTCGAATTCGGTATCGTGCCGATAATGATGCCGAAGCCTATGTATATGGTTTTGATGCCCGATTGAACGGTGAATTTGTACCGGGAACGGAGTCTTGGTTTACTTTTGGGTATATGCGAACTGAGGAAAATTACAAAAATCAAGGTTTTATAGCTCGTCCAACAGACCAAAGACTAAAGTTTGCTATTTTATTTCAGGATTATATTCCTACTTTGCCTAGTATGAAGCTCTATTTGAACTTAGTTTACAATACCGGATTACCCGGAGGTTCCCCTTCCTATGCAGATCCGTATGAATATCAATTGCGACTTCGAGATTACAGAAGAGCAGATGTAGGTTTTTCGTATGTTTTGACAGAAATGAACGATGAAAGACCCGATGGGCATTGGTTGAAGAAATTTAAAGATTTAGCAGTTGGTTTAGAAATTTTCAATTTGTTTAACAATCAAAATGCGATAACCAATACTTGGGTTCGCGATGTATACACTAAAACGCAATACGGTGTTCCCAATTACATGACAACTCGAGTTTTTAATCTTAAATTAACGGCCCGACTATAGTAGCAAAGTTGTAAATTTTATATCTTTGGTTAAATTTCAAATGATATGATTCAGCATTTCAAATATGTATTAGGTTGTTTTTTATTGCTTTTGGTAAGTTGTAAAGATCAAGAGCCTGAAAAGCCCAAAGTAATTTATGAGGAGCCTATGCCTAAATCGGACCCTAAACCCGATTCGGTAAAAATAAAAATTGCCGATTTACCTGTTCATATGGAGGGCACATCCTATTTTTTACATCCTATAGGTGATGTGCGAGTTTATGAAGGAAGATCCAAATCCAGCTATGGTTCGTCTAATGCCAATAAAATCAGTTATTCGGTATCCAATTACAATCGTTTTGAAATAACCGGTTTTTTAGAAAATATATATTTTCAGCATACTGATTCGATTCAAACCAAACCCTTATCTGACAAACCTGTTGTTATTCAAACGGCTACTTATTTGAATAAATTGGCTGATAAAACCAAAAAACAAATCTTGATTTATACACTCTCCGATTTAGACACCAATAAAGATGGAAAATTGGATTCAAACGATATTAAGTCACTTTACATAAGCGAAATCTCAGGACAAAATTTCTCTAAATTAACTCCGGATTATCAAGAATTGATTGATTGGAATGTGCTTGAGGTAAAAAACCGACTTTATTTTAGAACCATTCAAGATACCAATAAAAACGGAGATTTTGACAAAGACGATGCGGTGTTCTATTACTTTGTAGATTTATTGGATAAAGAATGGAAATTAAACGAATACAAACCGTTTAATTAAATCAAAATATCACTTTCTAAATCGGATTTTTCTATTGTAAAATTAAATCCGAGTTGTTCCATCAACTGAATGACCAAGTTTTTGTACCAGTTTTCAGATTTGGGGTGAATGTAAATTCGTTCAATTAATTGATGAATATCGACGTCAATTTTTAAACCATCATTAATAGATATATTGTTGGACGTAACATCCGAAATGATGCGAATTTCTCTTTCGTATTGAAAGCTTTTTCGCTTAAACAGAAACGGGAAAAAGGTATCGTCAAAAGGAATGTGTTCTTTTTTATAGTCGATATAGTTGACTTCGCCAATGTATTGTTCTGTATTCCTTTCGGGTTTTAAGGCTTCTTGTAATCGTTTAACAGTGGATTGAATGGCTAATCCTTCGTTGTTTTTGGTGAAAATTTGCCACATCGCAAACGATTCGTACTCGTTGATGTGCCAACTGCTAATTACAATTTTTTCGCGATGCGATTTGTAGTAATCCAAAAACTTTGGATTGTTTTCGGCTATTTTTCGAATTTCTTCATAAGTGGGTTCGCTAAATGTTCCTTCGTATTGGTCTTCAAATTTGTCAGACCGTGACATGAATAACTTTTTAGATAACAACAAATCCAAAAATTTAGACAAATCCAAATATTTCCAAACGATGGTGTTTGGGTCTTCCGGAAGAATAATGTTTGGATTGTGTATGTACATTTTTGATTCTTAAATTATTCGATTTTCAGATTTTGAGTTTTCCAATAACCCATTACCCATAACCCATTACCATTCACCCATAACCTACTCAAACGACTGCATCATTACCAATTTGGCATACATCCCATTTTTAGCCAGTAATTCGTCATGCGTACCTTGTTCTACAATTTCTCCTTTTTGCATCACTACAATTACGTCGGCTTTTTGAATGGTAGAAAGTCGGTGAGCAATTACAATTGATGTTCGATTTTGCATCATATTTTCCAGTGCTACTTGTACTAATTTTTCGCTTTCGGTATCCAGGGCAGAGGTTGCTTCATCCAAAATCATTATGGGTGGATTTTTTAAAACGGCACGTGCAATCGAAAGGCGTTGTTTTTGACCGCCCGAAAGTTTTCCACCGGCATCCCCAATATTCGTGTTGATTCCGTTTGGTAAATCTTTTACAAACTCATAGGCATTGGCAATTTTCAAAGCTTCAATGATTTCATCATCGGTTGCGTTTTGTTTTCCTATTAGAATATTGTTTTTAATGGTATCATTAAACAAAATGGAATCTTGAGTAACCAATCCCATCATATTACGCAAGGAGTTCATGGTAATCTCTTTGATATCCATACCATCAATTTGAATGCTTCCTTCTTTTACATCATAAAAACGCGTTAATAAATTGGCAATCGTGCTTTTACCACTTCCGGATTGCCCTACTAAAGCTACTGTTTTTCCTTTAGGGATTTCCAAACTAAAGTTTTTTAGAACATCTTCTTCGGCATATTTAAAATTAATATTTTTAAGTTGGATTGATGCTGTGAAATTGGTTTTTTCAATTGCCCCTATTTTGTCGGTTATGTGATTTTCTACCTCCAAAACTTCAAATACACGTTCTGCAGCTGCTAGTCCATTTTTTACTGCATAAGAAGCCTTTGAAATAGCTTTTGCAGGAGTTAAAATATTGTAAGCTAATCCTAAATATACGATGAATAATGCTCCATTTAATGATTGATCTACCAATACCAAGTTGCCTCCATACCATAGTAGAATTGCAATTACAACAATTCCCATAAATTCACTCATAGGAGAGGCTAGGTTGTTTTTCTTTCCTATACTATTGTTTAATTTCAAAAGGCGATCAATTGAATTGTTGAAAATTCCCTTAAAATATGATTCTGCATTATAACTTTTCACAACTTTTAATCCACTAAGACTTTCTTCCACTATGGAAATTAAATATCCGTTTTCTATTTGTGCATTCTGAGATTTAGATTTTAAACTTTTACCGATTTTAGAAATAATAAATCCTGATATGGGTATAAAAATAAAAACAAAGAGCGTTAATTTTAAACTTATGTTTAGCATAGCAATTATGGCAAATAATATAGTAAGCGGCTCTTTTACAATAAGTTCTAAAATCATAAAAAATGAATTTTGTACTTCGTTTACATCTCCAAGCATTCGTGCCATTATATCCCCTTTTCTTTTTTCGGAATAATATGAAATAGGCAATGCTATAATTTTTTCATACATTTTTTCTCTCAAATCATGAAGTACACCATTTTTTATTTTGGTTAGGTGTTGTGAGGCTAGATAATTGAATAAATTTTTGAACAAAAAAGTAGAAATTACCAATGCAACCGTAAGTAAAAGTGCATATTGAGGACCTTGTTCATCAGATAATTTAGTTACATAATATTGAAGATATTGTTTGCCATAAGATCCTAAATTTGTTATTCCATTGTATTTGGGAAGTGTAATAATCCTTTCGTTCATTTTAAAAAGAACTTCCATTAATGGAAATAATGCCACAAACGACAATGTGCTAAAAAGGGCATACAAGACATTGAAAGTTACATTCCAAAAGATGTGCCCATTAAATTTTTTAGCGAAAGGAATTATTTTCTTTAAATTTTCATCCATTAGTTGAGGTGCATTTCTGCGACGATGTTTTTAATTTTTTGGTCTAAATCAGCTTCTACTTTTTTGAAATTATCTAAGGAGTCCAGTGGCTCATTGACACTAAAATAAAATTTGATTTTAGGTTCTGTACCGCTAGGGCGAGCACAAATTTTGGTACCGTCTTCCAAATAATAAATCAACACATTCGATTTCGGAATATGAATAGGTTCTACTTCTTCTGTGATAAGGTTCTTGGCTGTCGAATTTTGGTAATCCTCTACACAAACCACACATTGGCCATTGATTTCTTTCAACGGGTTTTCACGAAGGTCAACCATCATTTGTTTGATTTCGTTGGCCCCTTCAATTCCTTTTTTAGTCAAAGAAATTAAGTATTCTTTATAAAATCCGTGATCTATATATAAGTTCAACAGTTCTTTATACAATGAACTTCCGGCTGCTTTGGCTTGTGCAGCAATTTCACAAACGAGTAAGGTAGCGGCTACCGCATCTTTATCGCGAACAGCATCACCTACCATAAAACCAAAACTTTCTTCGCCACCTCCCACAAATTTTTGATTCGGAAAATCTTTGATGAATTTGGCAATCCATTTGAATCCGGTCAAGCCAACTTTACATTCAACTCCATAGGCAGCTGCCAATTCCAACATCATGGGTGTAGAAACAATAGTTGAACCAATGAACTCATTGCCTTTGAATCGGCCTTCACGTTTCCACTGTTCTAACAAGAAAGCAGTCATGATGACCATAGTTTGGTTTCCGTTGAGTAAAATCATTTTACCTTCGGTATTGCGTACCGCTACTCCCAAACGGTCAGAATCAGGGTCGGTGCCTATTACAATATCTGCATTGGTTTTTTCAGCTAATGCAAGAGCCATAGTTAGAGCTTCCGGTTCTTCCGGGTTGGGCGATTTTACAGTGGGAAAATTTCCATCGGGCACTTCTTGCTCTTTTACAATGTTTACATCGGTATAGCCTGCTTTGGCTAATACGGCCGGAATGGCTTTTACAGAGGTTCCGTGTAAAGAAGTGTAAACTATTTTGAGGTTTTCTTTTGCAGAAGATGGCGTATTGAAACTGGCATTTTCAATCGTTGAATTGAAAAAAGCTTCGTCAACAGAATCACCAATATATTCAATCAAATTTTCATTGGCTTCAAATTTAATTTCGTCATACGCCAAATCTTCAATTACCTGAATGATTTCTTCATCTTGTGGCGGGACTAATTGCCCTCCATCTTGCCAATATACTTTATATCCGTTGTATTCCGGGGGATTGTGAGACGCGGTCAAAACAATACCGGCATGGCAGTTTAAGTGTTTTAAAGCAAATGATAATTCAGGCGTTGGACGTAATTCTTCAAAAAGATAAACTTTGATTCCATTAGCGGAAAAAACATTGGCAACCACTTTGGCTAACGTATCACTATTGTGACGACAATCGTAAGCGATCACCACTTTTAGTTGTTCGTTTGGAAAAGCTTTTTTCAAGTAATCAGAAAGCCCTTGGGTGTTTTTTCCCAACGTATATTTATTTATGCGATTGGTACCAACGCCCATGATTCCTCGCATTCCACCCGTTCCGAATTCTAAGTTTTTATAGAAACTTTCCTCTAATTCTTTAGGTGAAGAAGTCATCATATTTTTGATTTCTTCTTGAGTCGCATTGTCAAAAGTTGGCGTAAGCCACTCGTTTACTTTGCTTAAGATGTTTTCAGGAATATGCATATACTTATTTTTTGTATCCTATTTTATTACGTGCTAAGTTTCCGGGTATACTTTTTTTGTCCATTAAAAAATTCAAAATTTTATAAATGTCCGGAAACTGTTTTTCTATTTCTGTTATTTTGTCATTCAATTCTTTGTGTTGCAAACTAAAATGCCTTATCGATACAAATGTTCGCATGATGGCGATATGGATTGCAATAGCTTTATCAGAGTTTAACACACTTGAAAGCATGGCCACTCCTTGTTCAGTAAAGGCAAAGGGCATGTAACGTAAACCACCTCTTTTTGAGGTCACAAATTGTGACCTCAAACTTTTGAACTCCTCTTAATTGAGTTCAAACATGAAATCAGTTTGAAAACGATTTATGTTTCTTTTAACTGCTTGTTTAAGAACTTTTGTTTCGATTTCATATAAGTTAGCTAAATGAAAATCGAACATTACTTTTTGACCTCTAATTTCAATTATTTGGTGTTGAATAAATTCTGCTTTCATGATTTTGGCGTTTATTAATTTTTTGTAGTGGCATATATTTTTTATTTCAGATTTAATTCGGTTGCTATTTTATAATTTTCACTTGCATTTTTACTTCGTAGAATTATTTCTCCTAAAAATCCGGCTAAGAATAATTGTGTTCCAATAATCATAGTAGTTAAGGAAATATAAAAATACGGACTATTGGTTACCAAATCATAAGGTAAATCGTTATACAATCGGTATAATTTTGAGACACCTATATAACCGGCAGTAGAAAATCCTATCATAAACATGACTACACCCCAAGCTCCAAAAAGATGCATGGGTCGTTTTCCAAAGCGAGACAAAAACCAAATGGTGATTAAATCTAAAAAACCATTAATAAAGCGTTCCATACCAAATTTGGTTTCGCCATATTTTCGGGCTTGGTGTTTTACGACTTTTTCGCCAATTTTTGAAAAACCGGCATTTTTAGCCAAAACCGGAATATAGCGGTGCATTTCGCCGGATACTTCAATGTTTTTGATGACCAAATTTTTATAGGCTTTTAAACCGCAATTAAAGTCATTCAATTGCACACCGGAAGTCTTTCTGGCTGCCCAATTGAATAATTTTGAGGGTAAATTTTTGGATACTACCGCATCGTATCGTTTCTTTTTCCAACCGGAAACCAAATCAAAATTCTCTTGCACTATCATGTTGTACAATCCCGGAATTTCTTCGGGGTTGTCTTGCAAGTCGGCATCCATGGTAATAACAACATCACCTTGAGCTTTGGCAAATCCGGCATGAAGAGCTTGCGATTTTCCGAAATTTTTTAAAAACCGAATGGCTTTAACATTGGGATTTTCTTGAGAAAGTTGGGTTATGCTATGCCATGAATTGTCTGAGCTACCATCATCTATAAAGATGATTTCATAACTGTATTGGTTTGTATTCATTACCTGAACAATCCAGGAATGGAGTTCTATTAAAGATTCTTCCTCGTTGAGTAGTGGAATAACTACTGATATATCCATAAAATAGTTCTAAAAGAGTTCAAAAATACGAAGAAGTATCTTAAAATTACTCTTTTTTCAATGCCAAACCGGTAATTAAGGAAATAATAAAGCCCAAAAATAAATTTACAATTATAATTCCGCCATAAAGCATAGGCATTACCAATCCTTTTCCTAGCTCTTTTCCTTTTTCCAGCTCGGCAGTAGAAAGATTCGGATTTTGTCTTAGGGCTTCAGACATTTGGGCATCCAAAACATCATTTGCAAAATTAGGCTCTATGAAGTTGGCAAATATTACAAAGTAAAAAATAGAAAGAACTCCGGAAATGACAGCCACTCCCAATCCAATCTTAAGGGCCTGACTAATTGATAATAAACCATTATTGCTCTTTTTGAGTATTCTGATGGGTTGAACAATTAAGATAATCATCAAAGCAATTCCGATCATGCTTTCCCAAGCATTTCTCTCTAAATGATTTCCCAAAACATATTTCACAACAGAAATTAAGATAGTTATAACGGCTAGGATGGTTCCGTATAAGAGAATAAGGCTTTTTAGCGTTGGTTTGTTTTCCATATTTTTTGAGTTTTAATTTCTAAAATTAGTATAAAAATAGGTAGTAATGTTACAAAAAGGTTTTAAAATTAAGCATCACTAAATAATTTGAAAAAATACGTTGGCGATTTGAATAATTTGATTAAATTTGCACCTCAAAATTAGTATAAACAAAAAGTTGTGTGGCGTTTATACCTTTTCACTCCGAAAAGCCGCAAAATGTAGCACAACCATTAATAGAAAAAGATTTACAAAAATGAAAAAAGGAATTCACCCAGAAAATTACAGATTAGTAGCTTTCAAAGATATGTCAAATGAAGATGTATTTATTACCAAATCAACTGTAGAAACTAAAGAAACCATTGTACACGAAGGAGTTGAATATCCGGTGTTTAAAATGGAGATTTCAAGAACTTCACATCCTTTTTACACTGGTAAATCGAAACTTATTGATACGGCAGGTCGTATTGATAAATTCAAAAACAAATATGCAAACAGAGGAAAATAATCTTTTGTTTACTTCATACAAAAAAATCCCGAGCAATCGGGATTTTTTTTTACAAACACAATTTCTATTTAAACAATCCTTCAAGAGGTTTTAGATGTTCCTGATTGATGTCCGATTTTTGTAAAGCACTCAGAAGTACCATAAAATTTTCGGGATTCATTTTGTCACCCAAAACACGCACTACAGCAAATCCGGTCTCAGATTGGGCTCCGTATAAAATGAATTCCTCAATAGCATCTTCTTTTCCGGTAAAGTAAACCGCCGCTCCACTTTTACCGGAACCAAATTTCATAAGCTCTTGGTATTTTTCATTTTTTAGAATTTCCTTGAGTTTAGCGTTTTCGGTTTTAAATTTTTCTTGGTTGGTTTCATTCCTTTTGAATGCTAAAATATTCATCTTTTTAAAGGTTTTTAAAGCCTTTTTTTGTTCATCCGATAATTGAGTAGCATCTGCATTTAAAATATCAGGAGAAATGTCAACCGCTATAAAGTCGGCGGATTCGGTCTTTTCAACGAAATATTTCTGCAAAGAACTTTCGTTGCTACATCCCGCTAGGGTTAGAATTAGAATTAAAAAAATATAGTTTTTCATAATTGATGTTTTTTAAGAAGTAGATTCGTTTTTCATGTGAAAGCTTTTTGCACTTCGGTTTTCAGATGATGTAGATCAAACTGAAATTATTTTTTTCCTTTTGAAGCTTTTTTCAAATCTTCTCCTCCGGGTAAACTCATTTTATCGGTAAGTAACGAGATTTCGTTTAAATCAAAATCGCCGGTTAAAAGTAGGATAATGGTTTCTTTATCTTTTGGTCCACCTTCTATAAACATAAAGAGTTCTTTAATTTTAGTGCCATTTGCACTGGAACGAATGTGTATTTTCACGCTTTTTCCTCCGTCATTAACTCGCATGAGTTCTTCCAAACCCGGTGATTTGATGTATTTTTCTGCGGTAGCTTTCATATCGGCAGCCATTTTGGTATTTGAGGTAACAAATACTTTAAGGTTTTCCAGTTTTTTTACCAGATTAAGATATTGTTGGGTTTCTTTGTCTGTAGTGTTTGATTTGACTTTACTCATCATTTCAAACATTTTTTTGTTTACGGTGATTGTTGTGATGTCTTCCGGACCGTCAAACTTGTCAAAAACGGTTTGAGCCAAAAGAACATGGGAAACAAGTGCAAGTACTAAAGTGGTTAAAAATTTTATCATGATTTCTAGTTTTTGAAAATTAGGGTTGTTGTTTTTTGATATTCGTTAATGTAGGTAACTCCTTCGAGTCCTTGATTTAATTTTTGAGATACTAATGCCAAAGCTTTTTGAGTTTCCAGAAAGGCCTCTTCCGGATTGTCAAAAGTACCCAAATCGGTTGAAGCAATAGTGTTTTTTTGCTTTTCTTGATTTGTAATTATAAAAAAGGATAAAACTCCGGCAAAAAAGATTAAACTGGCAGCGATTCCTATTTTTGAGAGCGAAAAAAATGTTTTGGCTGTGGCTTTAGTTTCATAAGGCAATGTACTTTCCCAAACGGAATCTTTTTCAGATTCAAAATACCCAAACATTTGTTTGTATGGCTCTAATTCGGGGGCACAATCCGGATTGGAGAAATAGTTTCTCAATTGTTTTTCTTCTGCAACAGAAGTTTCACCTTCAAAATATTTTTCCAGTAAAGTTTTAATAGTTTCCAATTCCATATTGATGCGTTTTAATCATTTTTTCTTTTATGGTTTTTCGAGCTCGGGATAAAGCAACTCGAACAGCGGTTTCATTCATATGCATTATCTCGGCTATTTGTTCAAATTCATAACTTTCTATGTCTCGCAATTGAATTATCATCCGTTGTTGTTCCGGTAAATCCCTCATAATTTTCTCTACCCATTGCCAACTATCACGGTCTTCAACTTTTTGATCTAATCCCGAAGCATTGTCTCTATAGTTGGAATGTACTAAGGTTAAATTTGAGGCTCTTTTCGATTTCAATTGATCCAAACAATGATTTTTGGTCATTGTCATTGCAAAAGCTTCTACACTGGAATAATTTTTCAAATTCACTTTTTTATCCCAAAGTTTTAACAATATGTCTTGAGTAGCATCTTGTGCTTCATCTGTACTTACCAATAACCGCTTAGCCAAACGAAAGACTTTATCTTTAAAAGGCGAAATAAGCTCTACAAATTCAAATTGGGTCATTCGTTTGCTTTTAAGTTAGGTTATACAGTCAAGACGATTTACTTTAATTTTTGTTACAAGGGTTCTAAAAATTAATCTAAAGTTATTAAATTTACGTTATTAAAATAAAAGCTATGAAGTATTTGAATCGTTTTTTTGTGGGACTGATTCTCACATTTGGAGTTTTCTACTCTTGTGAAGATTTAGATGATAATCCGGTTCCTTCTGCATTGGAAGTAAAAGATTTTATTTGGAAAGGGTTGAATTTGTATTATTATTGGCAAGCCGATGAACCCAATTTAGCCGATAATCGTTTTGCCAATCAGCGTGAACTCAATTTATTTTTAGAAACCTACAACTCACCAGAGGCCACGTTTGAGGATTTATTGGTTGACCGAGCAACAGATCGATTTAGTGTAATTTTTAATGATTACCGCGTTCTGGAAAATTTATTGCAAGGGAGTTTTAAAACCAACGGAATAGAGTATGGTTTAAAATTTAAGGATGCTTCGCAAACCGATATTTATGGATGGGTACGCTATGTATTGCCCAATACCGATGCGGCAAATAAAAATATTACGCGAGGGATGATTTTTTATGAAGTAAATTCCATTCCGATGACTGCGGCAAATGAGGCCGATTGGAGAAGAGAGTTAGCCCGAGACTCCTATACGCTTAAGTTTGCAGATTATAATAATGGGGCTATAACTCCAAACGGAATTTCCGTAACCCTCCAAAAATCTGAGTATACCGAAAATCCTGTTTTTGTAACCAATGTTGTTGAAGTTGGACCCCATAAAATTGGCTACCTCATGTACAATGGATTTTATGCCGGTTTTGAACAACAATTGAATCAGGCTTTTGCACAATTTTCCGCAGCGGGAGTTACGCATTTGGTTGTTGATTTGCGTTATAATTCAGGAGGTT
Organism: Flavobacterium sp.; assembly: GCF_036759525.1. Lineage (GTDB taxonomy): Bacteria > Bacteroidota > Bacteroidia > Flavobacteriales > Flavobacteriaceae > Flavobacterium. Next base: position 46,551 of record NZ_DAIOUN010000004.1, read on the forward strand.
CTGTTAACACAGCAACCCGTTTGGCTAGTATGATTACAGGACAATTTTCGGGACAAATTTTTGCCAAACAAGAATGGAATGCCAAAGTAGAAGCCTTTTTTAATGCCAATAATCCCAGTGCCCTTTTGAATCGGTTTACTACAACTTTATCCAATGGTACAGCAATAAATAGTTTGAATTTATCTAAAGTTTACATCTTGACTACCGGAACTTCTGCATCGGCTAGTGAATTGGTTATTAATGGTTTAAAGCCGTATATTGATGTGGTTCAGATTGGTTTGACTACCAGTGGTAAAAATGTGGGTTCAATAACATTGTATGATTCTCCGCAATTAACCAACAAACAAAATATCAATCGCAATCATACCTATGCTATGCAACCTATTGTTTTGAAGATTGTTAACCGAGATGGTTTTGGCGATTACCAAAACGGAATTTCTCCTCTAATTCAACAATCTGAAGATATTGGAAATTTAGGAGTTTTGGGTCAGCCTGAAGAACCTTATTTTGCGACAGCTATTGCTCATATTCTTGAAAATGGACGAATGCGACAGCCTTATGTGGGTAATTTGAAACTAGATTACAAAGATTCCAAAACATTTAGACCCTTGGGTAATGAAATGTACTTAGATGATGTGCCGGAAGATTTATTGGAATTGTTGAAATAAAAAAGGGCTCGATAATTCGAGCCCTTTTTGTTAAAACATAAAATTCAATCCTATTTTGACATTTCTACCTCTAGTATTGTATCCAACAGTTTCCACAAATTCTTCATTTAAAATATTGTTCACCGCTCCAAAGACAGACATGCGGTTTTTCAATACTTCATATTTGAGCAATCCGCTAAGAAGTTGATAAGAACCCAAGAATACATCCGTAGTAGCAAATGTTCCCCCGTCAAAAAATGCGTCTCTTCTGTCATCAACATATTGGTAACTGATGCTGGCAAAAGTTCTTGCATTCATTTGATAATCCAACGCTATATTTCCTTTATGTTTGGGAATCAAACGATTCAATTCTTCAGGAATATCTGTAAATGAATAATTTCCGGTTACTCTAACTTTAGAAGAAAAGTTGTAAGTTAATGTAGTTTCAACACCACGCACGCGATTTTCGCCTTCCACATTCACATAATAGGAGGCAAACGTTTCCGGGTCAAAGAAAAAACCAATTGAATTCGACTCTTCTCGGTAAAAACCAACTGCATTAAGTGTCATTTTCTTATTCCAAAAAGTAGCTTCAAAACCTACTTCTGCGGTTGCGTTTTCTTCCGGTGTTAAGTCTAAGTTTCCATAGGGCGAATACAACTGATATAAACTAGGTGTAATATAAGCTGTACTGTAAGAGGTAATTATTTTCAATGGCAATTCTTTAAAATGATAGGACGGATTGACATTATAAACCCATTGATTATCATACACCGAATGTAAATTCAGTCGTGCTCCGGCATTAATATGCAATCCAAAGGGTGTATTGTAAACCGCTGTTATGTATGGATCAACCAAATTAAATTTGGCATTTTCTCGATTGATCACATCAAAAGGCGTTTGCGTATTCATGTCGTGAAACTGAAACTGCGTTCCCACTACCATAAAAAAGGAAGAATTGAAATTGTATTTGTTCATCGCATCTGCCACCACACTTCTTGAGGTGTAAACATAATTATCTAAACTGCCCGACCATGAATTCAGTTCGTTATAACTTCGCTCCAACAAAGTAAAACCCGAATTGATTTTAAACTCACCATTTCTGTATTTGTATTTCGGATTAAATCCAAATCGAAATTGCTCCGAAAGCGATACATTCTCCAAAACATCCGGACTATTTACATTATCAAACGGGCCATCATAATCTGTTTTCATGCGGTCGTAATTGCCAAAGAAATCCAACTTTAATTTTGAGGTAGCTTGAAATCCAATTTTAGCCAACGCATTCACTCGTGAAAATTGGTCTTCTTCAAAGTTTTCGCCTGACGCCTGCGAAATCCCTTTGGTTTCCGTACTGTTCAATGAAGCATAATAATCTACTTTTTCTAAAGTGCCATTCAATCCAAAACCTTGATTAAAATCTTGCGGATTGCCTCTAAAGTTTTCACTTGTGTTTTGTGTCCCTAAATGCATATAGGCATTTCCGGAGATTTCTTTTTTAGCCGCTTTTTTCAACGTAATATTAATCACCCCCGAAGCCGCTCCGGTTCCATACAACGTACTGGCTGCACCTTTCATAATCTCAATGCTTTCCACTTGCTCTGCCGGAAGCAAACGCAAGTCGTATTCCAAATTAATTCCTGAAGCATCCGTCATCGGAATCCCATCAATCACAATCAAAACCTGACGATTTCTTCCACCTCGAATAAAGTAACTGAGGTTTTTACCATTGGCACTTTGGTTTCCGTTGACTTCCAAACCTAAGGCTTGACTTAATACCGCAGCCACCGATTGTCCGGAGTTTCGCTCCAAATCTTTTGCCGTGATTTTTTCAATAATTTTACCTGATTTTTCTTTGGACTGCTCAAATTTGGTGTCCGAAATCACCACTTCTTTCAATGAAATGGTGTCTTGTTGTGCCATGGCACACGTTCCCCATAACGCTACAATAGCGGTACAGTACCTGAATTTTTGATTCATTTTAAGTTAAAAAATAAATTGACTAAAATGGGAGAAAAGCATAGAATTTACCCATACCCAAACCTTTTTTCCCGAAAGTTTGTTACTCAATGTATCAGGCAGGTCTCCTGGCTTGCGTCTTGTTGTTGGCCTTCTCATTCGCCTAGGCGAACAATGGCATGAAAGTGAACAACAAGCTAATTAGCTCACAGTTGCGGGTACAGCTCAGGATTTTGATTGAAGCGTCTTGTTTTCTGCTTACTGAAAACTGTCACTGCCAACTTTTTCACCTGATTCCCTTTTAATGCTCGGCCCAAAAAAGGCGTTGCAACCCAAATACGGAGCAAAAGTAAACATTTTCAGTAAACATTTCTTAATTTTTTTCAGAAGCTATTCCGGCTTTTCGTTCCAAGCTTTTTTGTCTTGTTGCTTTTTTCTAAGGCACAAAAAGAGCTCGCTTTGGTCGCTTTTTTGTACCAAGAAAAAAGGCAACAATCCCGTAAAAGGCTTTACACTACAATCCGGGCTAGGGGAGCGTGCTTCAATGAAGACGGAATTAAGATTTGTCATTTTTTCTTTTTCATCTTCACCCACAACCAGATAAAACCCACTATAAAATGAAGCAAAACAATTCCTCCAACGATGTACATAAAGGTATTGGAATCTCGCATGTTTTATTTTTCTGTAAAGGTAAATAGTCAATTAATTTCCCAAGATAACATTTGTTACAAACCGTTACCTTTGCAAAAAATTGTTCCATGAAAAAGCTCATTTTATTTTCAATATTTTCTTTTTTCTTTATTTCCTGTCAACAAAAAGAGAAAAAAAATACAGAAATCCAATCTCAAGAAAATTACATTCGCTACGCCACCGGACTTTCCATTCAAAAACATGACGATTTTTCCATCGTAACCGTTTCCAATCCGTGGCCCACATCCGATAAAAAGTACACGTATATTTTACACAAAAAATCAGCCAAAATTCCCGATAGTTTACAAAAATACGCTGCGATACAAGTTCCAATAAAATCAATAGTCGTTACATCAACCACACATATTCCGGCTTTAGAATTATTAGGGGTGGAAGACAAATTGGTCGGCTTTCCTAACACCGATTATATTTCTTCCGAAAAAACCAGAACCTTAATCGAAACCGGAAAAATCCGTGAAATCGGCAGTAACCAAAGCTTAAACACCGAAGTTTTACTCGATATGCAACCCGATGTAATCATCGGTTTTGGCGTAGATGGCGAAAAGAAAACCTATGATAATTTGCAACAAAACGGTTTGAAAATTCTTTATAACGGCGATTGGACCGAGCAACATCCGCTTGGTCGAGCCGAATGGATTCAATTGTTTGGCGTTTTATTCGGACTCGAAGAAAAAGCGGATGAGGTGTTCAAAACCATCGAAAAAGATTATTTGGCAGCCATAGCATTAGCCCAAAAAGCTACTTTAAAACCAACCATTTTGAGCGGAGCCATTTACCAAGACCAATGGTATTTACCCCAAGGGAAAAGTTGGGCAGCACAATTTTTAGACAATGCAAATGCCAATTATCTGTGGAAAGACTCCAAAGGAACCGGAAGTTTATCTCTTTCTTTTGAAACCGTTTTTGAAACCGCTCAAAATGCCGATTTTTGGATTGGTCCAGGGCAATTCACTTCCTTTGAACAACTCGAAAAAGCCAATCCCAACTACAAACATTTTAAAGCCGTTCAAAACAAAAATGTCTATTCGTTCAGTTCCAAAAAAGGAAAAACGGGTGGAGTTATTTATTATGAATTAGCCTCTAATCGACCTGATTTAGTGTTAAAAGATTTAATTAAAATTATCCATCCCGAATTGATGAAGGATTATGAATTGTATTTTTTTGAGAAATTGAAATAGTTTATCAATCACATTTTAATTCGAGTCTTAGTATATTTACACCTTACTTTAGTTCATTAAATCCTAAATGGTTTAAATTAGTGTTCACTCAAAAAAATAAAATACTATTCCTTTTTTTATCTTTCGCTTTAATCGGAACGTTTTTGCTTAATTTAAGTTTAGGTTCCGTTTCAATTCCAACAACCGAAATTTTTAAATCCATTTTTGGCAACGAAATCAAAACTTCTTGGGAAATCATACTGTGGAATTTCCGCTTACCAAAAGCTATTACAGCTATTTTAGTGGGAATGGGCTTGTCTATTTCCGGATTGTTAATGCAAACGTTGTTCAGAAATCCATTAGCCGGACCTTATGTACTCGGATTAAGTTCGGGTTCAAGTCTAGGAGTCGCTTTTGTGATTATGGGAACCGGATTTTTACCTTCTTTTTTAGTCTCCGATTACGGAATTGTTTTGGCTTCATCGTTAGGAAGTTTTTTAGTTTTAATGGCGGTTTTAGTCGTTTCCCAAAAATTACGTGACACGATGGCGATTTTAATTGTCGGACTCATGTTTGGCAGTTTTACCAGTGCTATTGTGAGTGTATTGAGTTATTTCAGTACTGCTCAAGAACTCCAAAAATTCACCTTTTGGTCCATGGGAAGCTTGGCAAATTTGCCGTGGAATTCCATCCTGATTTTAGCTATTTGCTGCGGTGTAGGATTGGTCTTGAGTATTTTCAGCATCAAACCTTTAAATGCGTTGTTATTAGGGGAAAATTATGCCAAAAGTCTCGGACTAAATTTCAAAAAAACGCGTTTCATTATCATCTTTGCCACCAGTATTTTAGCCGGAAGTATCACCGCTTTTGCCGGACCCATTGCTTTTGTAGGATTGGCCGTTCCGCATTTGGCTAAATTGCTTTTTCAAACTAGTAATCATTTTATCTTATTTTGGAGTACCTTATTAATTGGAGCCATTTTAATGTTGGTCTGCGATAGTATTGCTCAACTTCCCGGAAGTGATTATACGTTACCTATCAATGCCATTACTTCCATGGTTGGAGCTCCGGTTGTGGTTTGGCTTTTAGTTCGAAAACGGAAAATAATGATATAGTATAAACCACATAGAAACATAGCCTATGATAACGTAAAAATATCTAGATGAAGTGACTTATGAAGTCGTTGGTTCAGCAATTGAAGTTCATAAATTTATGGGTAGAGGATTACTGGAAAGTGTTTATCATCAATGTTTAATTGAAGAGTTGAAACATAGAAAAATAAATTTTTTAACAGAGATGAAAGTTCCTGTAATTTATAAAGGAAAATCATTAGATATTAATTTTAGATGTGATTTATTTGTTGAAAATTGTTTAGTAGTTGAAATTAAATCTGTTATTGATATTCATAAAATAACTGAAACTCAACTTTTGAATTATATGAATTTACTAAAAGTACCAAAAGGAATTTTAATTAATTTTAATTGTAGAAATATTTTTAATGAAGGACAAAAAACCTATGTAAATGAATATTTTAAAAAGCTACCCAAAGAATAATTCTATCAATAAAGCTTGCTTTATTAACTATGTTTGGACGCATAGAAATTCCTATGTCACTATGTGGTTGAAATAGTAAAGTATAAACTCAGCACCTCAAAAAAATGATTCTCCAAACCCAAAACCTCTTCATTCTATCAATAAAGCTTGCTTTATTAACTATGTTTGGACGCAAAGAAATTCCTATGTCTCTATGTGGTTGAAGTAGTAAAGTATAAACTCAGAACTTGAAATATGATCCTCCAAACGCAAAACCTCTCCATCGGCTACACTTTAAAAACAACAACCAAAACGGTTGCTTCTGAAGTTTCCATTCAATTGGAACAAGGAAAATTAATCGGTTTGGTAGGAGCCAACGGTATTGGAAAATCAACTTTATTGCGAACCTTAACCGGAATTCAGAAACCACTTTCAGGAACCGTTTTGCTAAATGAAAAATCAATCGAATCTTTTGATTCCATAGATTTAGCTCAACAAATCAGTGTGGTGTTAACGGAAAAATTGCCACCCAGTAATTTGACGGTTTATGAGTTGATTGCTTTGGGAAGACAACCCTATACGAATTGGCTTGGAAAATTAACAGACGATGATAAAATTCAAATTGAAAAAGCCATTGCATTAACCGAAATTTATCATTTAATCCATCAAAAGCACTACGAAATCAGTGACGGACAATTGCAAAAAGTTTTAATAGCCAGAGCATTAGCCCAAGATACGCCTTTAATTGTTTTGGATGAACCTACTACGCATTTGGATTTATTGCATAAAGTTTCTTTGTTTAAACTCTTGAAAAAATTGACAGATGAAACCCAAAAATGCATCTTGTTTTCTACGCACGATATTGATTTGGCTATTCAATTGAGTGATGAAATGATTGTGATGAATGAAAGAACCATCATACAAGATCAACCGTGTAATTTAATTTCAAAAGGTGTTTTTTCTTCGCTTTTTAATAATGAATATATTCAATTTGATGCAACCAAAGGGAAATTTGTTATCATTTGAGATTTAACCATTTCTTTACATTTGTTAAAGTAACAAAATAAATTTATACCTAACTTATTACTAAAGTTATAAAAAAGTAGAGTATGGATGCTAAATTTTACAGATTTTTATACGGTGGTTTTGTTTTGTTCGGATTGTATTACGCTATTTTTTCTCAAAACTTTGGTGATGCCGGAATGATGTTAGGAATTGCATTAGCATTTGATCCATTTGACCAAAAACAACCTTTTAATGAAAGACCAACTTGGCAAAAAGTTTGGCTCGTGGTGCATTTGGTTTTGGTTTTTACTTTTTTTGGACTTTCATTGTTTAAAATTTTTTCTTGATATCATTTTGTTTTCCCTTCAACAAATTAATACTCACCGTGGCATACTCCGTATTTGGGAATTTATGAAATAATTTTTCATCCGGCTGCAATCCGGCTTCGGCTGCAATTTTATGCAATACCTCAATTTCAACAATGTATTGATCTGAAAAACCATGCGTTGCATCATAAGCAGTCGCTGCAGTTTTACCTAAATTTTTAGCGGTTAATTCCGGTGAAATCGTATGCAATTCAATTAAAAGCAAACCATATTTAGCAACATAAGGCGACCATTTTTTCAAATGTTCCAACAGATTATCTTCCACCTCATTATTGGTGATTCGTTGCCCTCGAAAAGCAAAAGCTCCGGTAGATGTACTCAATCGATTGGGTGTTTTTGTTTTCGGATTTTCCCAAATGCGGTTGTGGTCCAAAAAGGTTCGAACGTTCAATAAATCATTCAACTGAATTCCGTAATTTTCGTTTAAATCTTTCGCTAATAAATCGGGCTGACCAATATCGCCCCAAATCACTTTTGCCCAAATATCTGCATTAATCAAATTGGCTCGGGTGACTTTCAATGCCGCTTGATTGTAATCGGCACCCACCAAAAAAAGCGGGTAATCATCCAACATTTTTCCACGTAACGTTTGTCTGTCAATGACTTCAAAAATATGCTCAATGAATGCACCGTTACCACATCCCATATCCAAAATTCCTTTGGGCTGTTCTTCAATCGGGCGGTTGAAAAGTTCAATAATAATGTCGTCAACCACTTTAAAATAAGTTACGTGAGCACCGCCGCTTCCCCAAACGTTCATTTCGCGATCTACGTGCAATTCGTCTTCGCCCATGCCAACGTTACGCAATACATTCGGATTGCCAAAAATCAGTTCCTCAACTTTTCGAAACATCGGTAAATAGGAAACCGTAACGCCATAAGCGGCCACTTTTTTAGCAAAAAATAATCCGTTTTCGGTAAATTGATAAAATCCGTTCTTCTCAGTAAACCATCCCAAATGGACAAAAAAGTTCAGAATTTGTGTAAAATGTTCCGGTTGTTTGTGAAATTCTTCCGGTTTAAAACGGGTTTCCATAAAATATTTATGAAACATACCGTTCATTCCCAGACGAACTAGTGTTGAGCCTACTAAGTTTCCTTCAATATGCGTTAATATTTGTTTTTGAATGGAAAGTGTTTTTTCGTCCTCCGAAAAAGTGATTCCGAAATGATTTTTATATTTTTCAAACAATGGTTTTAAACGCAAAAATGGTTCTTCTTGAAAAATGCGATTGTGAAAATTTCCGGCAAATTTCGATGCTTCCACTACTTCTTTGTATAGTGGAATCAAATCAAAAGCTAATTTACTTTTTTCGTTTATCGAATAGGTAATTTCATCAGAAGCATTATCCACTTTAAAATCTATAAAACCTTGTGAAGCCATAACCCGCATGGCCACATTAAGGTAACCTTCATTAGATTTAAATTGTTTTGACAAATCCTTTAGTGCAACCGATTTTTGGGATAATAAATAATCCAACACGCCTTTTTCCCATAAAGCATAAGCCACGGGTGCGGTTACCAATCCATCAAGATGTTGAAAAAGCTGGCTTCGGAGTAACGATTTGTCATGCATAGCAAGTGATTTTGGTTAAAGGTAAAAATAAATTCATTCAAAATGAAGAGATCTTTGGATATGCATTTTACTTTTACGTATTTTTACTTTTCTAAAAATTACCGCCAAATGTCAGATATTATTCTTTTTACGATTGTATTTATTATTGCTTTAGCCATTGGGATTTTTATTGGAAAACAACTGTTTTTCGCTCAATCCAAATCCGAAAAATCAAGTCTGGAAGAACGTATTAATGGACTATTAACCCAAATTGACCAATTGAAAATTCGTTTTCAAGAAGAGCAGAATCAATTTACCAAAAATTTAGAACTGGAAAGAAAAGAAAAAGAAGAAATTCGTCGCGAAAAAGATTCTTTATCGATGCAACTCACCAAAAAAGAAGCCGATTTTGAAAATCTTTGGCAACGCAATAAAGAACAAAAACAAGAAGTTGAAGAATTGCAGGAAAAATTTACCAAAGAATTTGAAAATTTAGCCAATAAAATTCTCGAAGAAAAAACCGTAAAATTTACGGAGCAAAACAAAGAGAATTTGAAAACTATTTTATCGCCTTTACAAGAAAAAATTCAGCATTTTGAAAAGAAAGTAGAAGATACGCACAAGGAAAGTATTGACTATCATGCCGCTCTTCGTCAGCAAATTGTTGGGTTGAAAGAAATGAATGAGCAAATGAGCAAAGAAACGCTCAATTTGACCAAAGCTCTCAAAGGAGACAGTAAAATGCAAGGGAATTGGGGCGAATTAATTTTAGAACGGGTACTTGAAAAATCAGGTTTAGAAAAAGGTCGGGAATATGAAGTACAGCAAAGTTTTATGACGGAAGAAGGCAATCGTGTACAACCCGATGTAGTGATTAATTTACCCGACGGCAAAAAAATGATTGTGGATTCTAAAGTTTCGCTAACGGCGTATGAACGTTTTGCGAATGAAGAAGATGAGGCTCAAAAAGTAGGATTTTTAAAAGACCATATCAATTCCATTAAACGTCATGTAGAGCAGTTGAGTGATAAAAATTACCACGATTTGTATCAAATGGAAAGTCCGGATTTTGTGTTGCTCTTTATTCCAATAGAGTCCGCTTTTGCTATTGCTTTGAATGAAGATAATTCGTTGTATAACAAAGCCTTTGAGCGTAATATTATCATAGTAACGCCAACTACATTGTTGGCTACATTACGAACTATCGACAGCATGTGGACGAACCAAAAGCAACAAGAAAATGCGTTGGAAATTGCCCGTCAAGCCGGAGCTTTGTATGATAAATTTGAAGGTTTGGTTTCGGATTTAATCAAAATCGGTAAAAAAATGGAAGAAGCCAAAACGGAATACGGTAATGCTATGGGTAAATTGGTTGAAGGAAAAGGCAATCTAATCGGAAGCGTAGAACGATTGAAAAAAATGGGAGCGAAAGCCAAAAAAGCATTACCGGATGCTATATTAAAAAGAAGTCAAGAGACTGATAATTTAGAATAATTCTATTTTTTTGACATAACCCTTAGGTTTTTGGCTAAAAAATTAAAACTTATGCTTTTAAAATGTAAAACCTATTGAAAATTTGTTATTTTTGGTGACCCAATAATCCAAAAATTACGAATGAAAAAGTATTACGCCCTAGGTTTAGTATCCCTTTTTACTTTTCTAACCGTACTGGTTAGCATTTCATGCTCAGATAATGACGATTCTGATTATGAACCCATTTCTCCCGTGACAGTTGATTTGTCTGCTGTGCCTTATCCAAAATTATCCGATTACAAGTTTTTTGTGGGAGAAATGAAAAATCAAGTGCCGGCTTTGGGCGTTTTAGAGTATGAACCCATAAGTTCTCTTTTTACAGATTATGCCTTAAAAAAGCGATTTGTTTGGATGCCCAAAGGTGTCAAAGCAACTTACAACGGAGACCATGAAGTATTTAATTTCCCTACAGGTTCTGTTATAATAAAGACATTTTACTACAACAATGTATTGCCTTCAAATACGACTCGAATTATTGAAACACGTTTGTTAATCAAAAAGGAAACGGGTTGGATTTTTGCAGAATATGTTTGGAATGCCGAACAAACCGAAGCAACACTTCAAATGGGCGGTTCGTTTACGAATGTACAATGGCAAGACGAAAATAATGAAGTTAAACAAACCAATTATCGCATACCCTCTGAAGCTGAATGTCTTACCTGTCATAAAATAAATGAAGAAGCAGTACCTATTGGTCCTAAACCTCAAAATTTAAATAAGAGTTTGGCCTACACTACCGGGAATCAAAATCAGTTGGCCAAGTGGGTTCAAATGGGATACTTAGAAAGTTATCCCTCCAATATTACTACAGTAGTAAATTACAAAGATGAAAGTCAGCCTCTAGAATTAAGAGTTCGTTCGTTTGTTGATATCAATTGTGCCCATTGTCACAGAGCGGGTAGTCATTGTGATTACAGACCTATTCGTCTGGCATTTAACGAAACGACAAACAGAGCCAATCTCGGGGTTTGTGTAACTCCGGAGGAAGAAATTCCGGGACTGGTAAATATTGTAACTCCTGCGAATACATCCCGTTCGGTTTTACATTACCGATTATCAACAAATGATGAGCAGTTTAGAATGCCATTGATTGGTAGAAATATGGTTTATCAAGAGAGTGTTGAAATGATTGAACAATGGATCAATTCCCTTTCCGGATGCAATTAAAAACAAAACTAAACCCACTATAAAATGAAAAAAACTTTACTATTATTAATTTTTTCTTTTCAATTTTCGCTTTGGAGTCAATCCAATTGTGCTGAAGCCATTGCTATTGAACCTGGGAACCACACCGTAGGAACAATTAGCGGAACACCTCCAACCACATTTTGTGCCCCAAATGGTTCTGCCACAGCAGCGGTGTGGTACAGATATACTCCTACCACTTCTTCAACAGTTACGTTAACCACTGATTTGCAAGAAAATGCGTCAAATTCTCGTGATACCCGTTTTCATGTTTACACCGGGAACTGTGGAAATCTTACTTGCTTTGCCGGGGATGATGATGGTGGCGTATTAGGAAATGGCTTCCTGTCAACAGCTACTTTTTTAGTAACCGCCAATACAACATATTACATTGCTTTTGATAATAGATGGCAAAATTCAAGTAATTTTATATTCCAATTAACTTTGGGTCAGGTTCAAGATCCGAGTCCAACCGGTACCATAACTTTTACCAATGTTGCACTTCCAACAGTAAACAGCCAATACAATATAGCTGTTGTAGATATGAACGGAGATTATTTGGACGATATCTTAGGCGTGAGTTCTACCAATATAAAAGTTCATGCCCAAACCTCTACGGGTGGATTTGATGTATTGAATTTCCCAACCACTTCGGCAGAGAATTTACCCACTTGGAGTATGGCAGTAGCCGATTTCAATAAAGACGGACACAACGATTTGATGTATGGAGGGGGAAGCGGTGTAACGTTTATGAAATCTGCATCCGAAGGTTCGGCATACGTTCAAGAAAGTTTTCCGCAATATGTTTTTTGTCAAAGAACCAATTTTGTGGATTTAAATAATGACGGAAATTTGGACGCTTTTTCTTGTCATGATGTGCAACCCAATGTTTACTTTTTGAATGATGGGACCGGAACGCTTACCTTTTATCAATCGAATGTAACTGCGGGAGCCATGGCTTTAGGAATTCACCCCAATGGTGGTAATTATGGTTCAATTTGGATTGATTATGATAATGATGGAGATCAGGATTTATTTATAGCCAAATGTAGAGGAGGTTCCGGAACAGCCAAATTCAACGAGTTGCATCGCAATAATGGAAACGGAACATTCACAGATGTTTCTGTAGCTGCCGGTTTGTATGACCCACTTCAAACTTGGTCTGCAGCTTGGGCTGATTTTGACAACGACGGTGACATGGATGTAATTGTGGGAGCTAGCTCTACAAGTGATGGTTCGCACAAATACATGCGAAATAATGGAAATGGTACTTTTACAGATATTACAGCCGGTTCCGGTTGGGATACCAACACCAGTACCAATATTGAGCACATTGCTCATGACTTTGACAATGATGGTTTTGTAGATGTAATGGGTGGAGGTAGTAAAATTATGAAAAACAATGGTGATGGTACTTTTTCGGCTGTTGCTGTAGGTTTTGGAGTTGCTGCTGTTGGAGATCTTAACAATGATGGTTTTCTAGATTTTCAAACCGGAGCTACTTTACGTATCAATAATGGTAATTCGAATAATTGGATCAAATTGAGTTTGCAAGGAGTTCAAAGTAACCGAAACGGTATTGGAGCTCGTGTTGAAATTTACGGCTCATGGGGTAAACAAATCCGAGATGTAAGAAGTGGAGATGGTTTTAAATTTATGAGTTCTTTAAATGTACATTTTGGTATTGGTCAAGCTACTCAAATTACGCAAGTTATCGTAAGATGGCCTTCCGGAATTGTTGATGTTTTTGAAAATCCAACCATCAATCAAAGATTGCATGTGGTAGAGGGAGTTACTCTTAGTACACCAACGGTTAATACAGAAGCTTTCCAGATTTTTCCAAATCCGGCTTCACACACGATTCAAATTAAAGCTCCGGCTTCTAAGTCAATTGTAAGTGTAGAAATTTTTGATACCTTAGGAAAAAGAGTACTTCAAACTCCCGTTGTGAATGAATCTGTTACCATACAACATCTCAATCAAGGAGCCTATATATTAGTAGCCAAAGATCAAGAGGGGAATATAACCTCTCATAAGTTTATAAAAAATTAATTTTTGAATTTATATGCTAAATAGCCCTCCTTTGTGAGGGCTTTTTTTTAACTTTGGATTTCAAAATAGCATCAGAATGAACTATATACTTTTTGACGGACCGGTTCGCAATGCCTTATTGCCATTCACATTCACTCGTCCGGTTGCCGATATCCGCATTGGAATTTTAACCATTCGTGAAAAATGGGAAAAATACTTAGGCTATACCACAACAACCATAACCGAAGATTATTTGTCCGAAAAATATCCTATGGTAGAAATGGAAGAAAATATTCTTATCAACGCCTCTTTTTTACCCAATGAAGTTTTGGTAGAAATGATAAAAAGTTTAGAGAAAAACCAAGCTATTTGTAAAGGGGATGAAGTAATTGCGTTTTACACCAATGACACACAAGAAGAGGTAGATTTTGATTCGTACGAAATCATAGATTATAATGAGGAAGGTCTTCGTATTGAACATACTTGGGATATTTTTGCTAAAAATGATGCCGCTATTCGTGAAGATTTTGAATTGTTAACCGAAGGAAGAACTTCGCAACCCATTCCCAAAAGTGTGAATGTAATTGCTCCCGAGAATATATTTATTGAAAAAGGAGCCAAGCTTGAATTTGTAACCTTAAACGCTTCAACCGGGCCCATTTATATAGGTTCTAATTCCGAAATCATGGAAGGTTCTGTGATTCGTGGCCCTTTTGCCTTGTGCGAAGAAGCTCAAGTAAAATTAGCTACCAAAGTGTATGGAGCAACTACCGTTGGACCACATTGCCGAATTGGTGGCGAAGTGAATAACTCTGTACTGTTTGGTTATTCGAATAAAGGTCACGATGGGTTTTTAGGAAATTCCGTTTTGGGAGAATGGTGTAACATAGGAGCCGATTCCAACAATTCCAATTTGAAAAACAATTACGAAGAAGTGCGTTTGTGGAGCTATGAAACAGAAGGTTTTGCCAAAACCGGTTTGCAGTTTTGCGGACTCATGATGGGCGACCACAGTAAATGTGGCATCAACACCATGTTTAACACCGGAACGGTTGTAGGTGTTTCAGCTAATATTTTCGGTAGCGGATTTCCACGCAATTTTGTACCGAGCTTCAGTTGGGGTGGAGCAGCCGGGTTTACAACCTATATTACTAAAAAAGCGTTTGAAACCGCTCGTATTGTGATGTCTCGCCGTCAAGTAGAATTCACCGAACAAGATGCTAAGATTTTAGAACATGTGTTTGAGGAGACGAAGAAGTGGAGGAAGGAGTAGGGTTTAACCGCAAAGGGCACAAAGATTTACGCAAAGTAATTTTTTAAATTTAAAATGATATTTTGAAAAAGATATTTTATCCTAAAATTTTTTTGCCATCAATAAAATTGATTTTTATTATTGGATTTTTTTACTTTCTCTTTTTAGGTGTGGTTAAATTCATTGACAAGCCAAAGTCACATATAGATTTAGGATTTATAATATCTGCAATAGTTTTTTCTTTGTTTATAGGTTATGTAATTTTTCATTTAGGCTATTTTTTTTGTTTTTATTTTAAATATGCTTCATTAAATGAAAATGTACTTTCAATATTCGAATTAAATAAATTAAAAACGACTAAAGTTAATCTGGATCAAATTTCAGGATATTCAAAATCTGAAGTTTATTTTGGAAGATATACTTGGAAATCTAAATCAATTGTAATTTATTTTAAATTAGGTAAAACATCTGAAATTCTTAGTAGTTTCGTTTCAGGAGTTGATGATTTAGAAAAAGAATTAAAAAAACGAAAGGTAAAATATTTAGGATTTGAGCATTATAATACAGGTTGGTTTTTTCGAGAATATAAGTTCAATAAATAATAAATTTCTTTGTGTACTTCTTGTAAACCTTGGCTAACTTTGCGGTTAAAAAATCATTTTACCTTATAGAAAAATCCCTCAATCCATTTCCAATTATTATTGAAAACATAAAGAGCAATAGCAAGCACAATCAAAAACAAAGTAACTTTTATAAGAAGCTTTTTTCGTTCTAATTTACGTTCAACAAGCATTTTTTCTCGAATGGATTCCAATAATTCAGGAGTGGCTTGCACGTGATCCACAAAATCAGTTGTTTCGTTGGACGTGTTTTCCAAACGTTTTAGTTTGTCAATTCGATTTCGTTTGTTGTTTCTCTAACTAATTAAAGCGTGCAACATGGAACCTTCTCCCGGCATAATTTATAATATTAATGTTCCTTGATAAAAGAAAGTAACTTTAGCATTCTCTATAAATTCTTCCATTTTCATATTTTTGTTTCCCTTCTCATTATGCAATTCAAAATAGCATTCTTGTGGATTTGCAACTCCAATTCTAAAGAGCCAAAACATGAATCTTTTTGTTTTAAAGTTGGGATTTAATTTTTCAAGTTCCTCTAGATTACCAATTGTAAGGCTGTCATTTCTTGTTAGGTTGTAAAATATTTTTTTATTGGTTGATAATGAATCTAATTCATTTTTCGTTAAAATTTTAGTTGACTCTTTTCCAAAAATAATTTCTGGATTAAAAATACCTTTTGAGAATATTTTAATAAGAGAGGCGTCATTAGAATAGATCTTTAAAACTTTATCTTTAAATTTTAATTCATTTTCATTTAATCTCTCAATTTCTCCTTTAAAACTTTCAAAAGTTGTCTTTTTGTATTCTTTTTTAAAAACTTCTTTTGCAAATTGGTATTTAACGTCATCACTATTTTGGCCAAATATTTGGAATATAAAAAGTTGTAATATGATTAAAAGTGTTTTTTTCAATTTATTTTATATCAGTTTTGGGTTTCTTGCCAAGTCGCCAAGTTTTTCTCTGCGTCTCTGCGTCTTTGCGAGAAATAATTTTAGCGAGCTTAAGTTTAATTCTTCCTAACCCTCTTTAAAGATAACAAATTCAACGGATTAATTCCCAAACCTTCCACATTTTTTCTGGTAAACCTTGCTACTTTATCATAAAACAACGGAATCACGGGAGCTTCTTCAATGATGATTTGATCCATTTGTTGATACAGTTCAAATCGCTTGGTATCATCGGTTTCTAGGAATGCTTTTTCATATAACGCATCAAATTTAGGATTAGAAAAATGGGTGTAATTGGGTCCGTTGGGGGCAAAGTTTTTACTATAAAAAAGCGATAAATAATTCTCCGCATCCGGATAATCGGCAATCCAACTCGCTCTGAAAAAAGTAACTTTTCCGGTCGCAATTGCTTGGCGTAATGTTGAAGGTGGATTCACATCAATTTCAACATCCAACCCAATTTTTTGCCATTCGCGTTGTAAAAATTCGCCAATATCAATGTAAGTTGCATTGGTACTCAAAACGATTTTTGGTTTTTTAATGCCGGTTTCTTTGACAAATTCGGCTACCAATGCTTTGGCTTTTTCAGGTTCAAAATCATAGCCTTTTTGATTGTTAAAACTCGGCATTCCGCTCGGAATGATTCCACTTGTGGCCGGAATTCCCATATTATTTCGCAAATACGTAATCATCTTTGCTCGATCAAAACCATAATTTAAGGCTTGACGGATGCGTTTGTCCAAAATTGTTTGATCTGAACCATCCATTCTGAAACCAAGATATTCGGTGTTGAGGTACGAACCGCTAATCAAATTTACATCATCTGCATATTTGGGTTGTAATTCGCCTTTTTGTGTTAGAATTTCATCTTTGTACGAAGGATCCAAACCGGAAACAAAATCAATTTTTCCTTGCATAAATTCCAAAAAGCCACTTTGTTTGTCGGGTAAAAAAGTAATGGCAACAGCTTCTAAATAAGGTAATTGCTTTCCCTTTTCATCTTTTTCAAAATAAATCGGATTTCGTCGCAACACCAATTTTACATTTTCTTCCCAAAATTTAAATTGAAACGGTCCGGTACCGATGGGTTTTGTTCTAAAATCATAATTCGGACTTTCGATAATTTCTTTGGGAACCACCGAAGCATATTTCATGGATAATAATCCCAAAAATGCCGGAAATGATTTCGTCAATTTTATTTCAAAAATAGAATCGTTGATGGCTTGAAAATTTTCTACATTTTGCAAAATCCATCCGCCTGGCGAGGCAATTTTTTCGTCTTTCAAACGCTTCAAACTGTATTCAAAATCAGCGGCTTTAACGATTCGGGTGGAATCTTTACCAAACAAATGATGCTTGTGAAAATAAACATCACTTCGAAGTACAAATTGATAGGTTTTTCCATCTTCTGAAATCGTCCAACTTTTGGCAATATCCGGTTGAATGTGCAAACTGTCATCCAACTGAACTAAACCGTTAAACAATTGATTACACGCCCAAATGATGTTTTGTGATTTGGAAAAGGCCGGGTCTAACGTGGCAATATTTGCACTTTCGTTATAACGAAAAACCAGTGAATCTTTATTTTCTTTTTTGGAATCGTGACAAGAAACCAATAGAAAGGAGAGTAATACCGAAACAGCGTACAGTAGTTTTTTCATTCAACTATTTTTAATCAGGCGATAAACGAGGTAAAGTTAGCATAATTTAAAATGGAAATACTAAAGTTTTTAAGTATATGACAAAAATTATATAACATTGAAAAGCTAAAATATTAACCACATAGATACATAGTTTTATTATGATTTACCTTTTTGTAAAGTTTCATAGTTCACCTTTGGTGACATAGTTTTGTTGAACTATATTTTCCACCAAAGGTGGAAACTATGAAGAACTAATAAGGGTGATACTAATCTATGTTTCTATGTGGTTTAAATTTGTTATATACATTTTTTGTCATGTGCTAAACTAAAGTTTGAAAAATCTATGTAAATTTGCAGCCTTAACTTTTTGACAACGATTTCATTAGTTAAGTTTTTTATGGAAAACAAGAAAAAAGTAGCATTCTACACTTTAGGATGTAAATTAAATTTTTCAGAAACTTCTACCATCGCAAGAAATTTTCAACAAGAAGGTTTTGAACGCGTTGACTTTGAAGAAGAAGCTGATATTTATGTGATTAACACCTGTTCCGTAACCGAAAATGCGGATAAACAATTCAAACAAATTGTAAAAAAAGCATTAAAAATCAACGAGAAAGCATTTGTGGCTGCGGTGGGATGTTATGCTCAATTGAAACCCGAAGAATTGGCTGCCGTGGATGGAGTGGATTTGGTTTTGGGTGCGACAGAAAAATTCAAAATCACCGATTATTTGAATGATTTGACCAAAAATGATTTGGGTGAAGTGCATTCTTGTGAGATTGAAGAAGCTAATTTTTATGTGGGAAGTTATTCCATTGGTGACCGAACCCGAGCTTTTTTGAAAGTGCAAGACGGTTGTGATTACAAATGTACGTATTGCACAATTCCGCTAGCTCGTGGGATTTCTCGTAGTGATGAATTGCAAAATGTATTGAAAAACGCCAAGGAAATTTCGCAGCAAGGCATCAAAGAAATCGTCTTGACAGGTGTGAATATTGGTGATTATGGCAAAGGCGAATTTGGCAACAAAAAACATGAACATACTTTTTTAGAATTGGTTCAGGCGTTGGATGAAGTAGAAGGCATTGAGCGTTTGCGAATTTCGTCTATCGAGCCGAATTTATTGAAAAACGAAACCATTGATTTTGTGTCGAAAAGCCGAACGTTTGTGCCGCATTTTCACATTCCGTTGCAATCGGGAAGTAACGACATTTTAAAGAAAATGAAACGGCGTTATTTGCGAGAATTGTATGTAGATCGCGTGAGTAAAATTCGCGAAGTGATGCCGGATGCGTGCATTGGCGTGGATGTAATTGTTGGTTTTCCCGGTGAAACAGACGAGCATTTTTTGGAAACCTATCACTTTTTGAATGACTTAGACATTTCGTATTTGCATGTTTTTACGTATTCTGAACGAGACAACACAGAAGCCGCTGAAATGGATGGAGTGGTACCGATGAATGTTCGCTCCAAAAGAAGTAAAATGCTTCGAGGTTTGTCTGTAAAGAAAAGAAGAGCGTTCTATGAAAGCCAAATCGGTACTATGCGAACCGTTTTGTTTGAAGCTGAAAATAAAGAAGGGTATATTCACGGTTTTACCGAAAATTATGTAAAAGTAAAAACCCCTTGGAATCCGGAATTGGTGAACACGTTACACGAAATCAAATTGACGAAGATTGATGAAGATGGTGCGGTGCGGATGGAGTTTGTGAGGGATGGTGTTTCGGTCTAGAGTTTAAAATTTTTCTCATTTTGTGCCATTTTGATGATAGGAGACTTGTTCGAAGCGAATAGGCGAAGCAAATCACGTAATTCAAGTTAACTTTTTATAATCCACAACTCATTCTCAACGAAATGAGATTCCTCCTGTGTCGGAATGACATAACGGGGTGGAAATTACTGATTCTTTAATTATTGACGAACAACTGAACCCTCTCTTCTGGTAAACTGTGACTGTAAACTCAACACTGAAAACTACCTCTCAAAAACCGTCACTCTCCCCTCAATCGTATAACTTGAAAAACCGATATTTTTCGTAATCCATTCCATTGTTTTGGGATGATAGAAGAACACATGGGAATGGTCATTTTTGTAATACCACGTGTCAAAATTTTGAGTTTCGGAGAAAAAATCGGTCATGCAGATGAGTTTTCCGCCGGGTTTTAGGAGATTGTACAGTTTTTTAAATTCCTCAAACGGATGATGAAAATGTTCAATCACTTCGCAACAGGTGATGTAATCGTATTGTTTTTCCAAAACTTCCGGATGGTTGAAAAAGAATGGGTCGTATTCTACAATATTGTATTTTTTGTCTTTCAATAATTTCACAATCACCGAGTTGGTTCCTGCACCGAAATCTAAACCGGAGTGTTTGGGTGTGAAATCGTTCAATACAATTTTTACAATAGGCGAAGCAAATTGCTGATAGCCTTTATCGTTTACATCATTATTGTGAAATTCGTAATGCTTTTTTTCATCCGATTCAGACAAATAGTTTTTAATGTCTAAAAAGACTGAAAAACAAGTGGAACAAAAATAAAATTCACGGTGTTTGTGCGTATAAAAATGATTGGCAATATCGGCACACAACGGACATTTCATGATTAAATTTTGATTCCCGGAGGAAGTAATTCTTTATACACCGGATTTTTTCTGAAAAAATGAGTCACTTTTGGGTGAGTTGGAACCACTTTCAACTTTTTTTCTTCGGCAAACGCAAGTACTTGTTTTATAAATTCATTCGTTATACTCTCCTCAAGTTCATCCGGTTGATTCAATTTGGTCAAAAAAAGTTTACGCTCTTGAATGGCATATTCCAATACCAATAAACCTTCTGATGTTTGCGTTTCAAATTGGCGGAGTAATTGATTGTCTTTAATTTCCATGATTCAATTTCTTTAAAAGGGTTGTATTTTTTTACATGGCTTTGAAATCAAAGTAGTTACAAAGATACAATTTTTAAATTTTTTTTGATTTGGTTTTTACATAATTCCACAAAATTAACATTTAGCATAAATTTACCATTTCCTTAAACTTACCTGAAAAATAAATCTTATTTTTAAGGAGAAATCTAAATCTGTAAAATGAGCAAAATTCCAGTCTATTTTATGCCGGGATTGGCGGCTAGCACTTCTATTTTTGAACGCATACATTTGCCCGAAGATCAATTTGAAATGTACTTGTTAGAATGGATTTTGCCTGAGCCCAAAGAAACCTTAAAGTCATATGTTTCAAGACTTTCAAAAAAAATAAAACATCCCAATCCGGTTTTGGTAGGGGTCTCTTTCGGGGGAATAATTGTTCAAGAAATGGCAACGCTTATTCCGGTTCAGAAAACGATAATCATCTCGAGTGTTAAAACCCGAAATGAATTTCCAAGAAGACTAAAATTGGCCAAAACGACAAAGGCTTACAAATTGGTACCAACCGGAATGATTCAAAATTTGGAAGATTTTGGAAAATTTGCTTTCAATCAAACCTTAACACAGCGAGCTAAACTTTATGAAAAATATTTAAGTGTTCGTGACAAAAACTATTTGGATTGGGCCATAGAATCGGTAGTTTTATGGGATAGAATTGAAGCAGATCCATTGGTTGTTCATATTCATGGCGATAAAGATGAAGTTTTTCCCATAAAATATATTCAAAATTGTGTCGTTCTTAAGGGAGGTACCCATATTATGATATTAAATAAGCACAAATGGATTTCAGAAAATTTACCAAAATTAATTCTTAATGATTGATGATTTGGACTGATTTTTGTAGTTTTACTTTAAGCAAAAGATAGTATTATGAAGATGTTATATTCGACAATCGGTGCAGTTTTACTCTTAGGTATGAGTGGACTTTTTATATATTCGACCTCTTTAAAATCTGAAGAGCCCAAAACGATTTCTTTTTTTTCTTTGCCCAATGAAATTGATTTTGCCGGAGAAAAAACACCTTTACATTTGGTAGATGTTAGAGAGCGTTTGGATAGAGAAATGTTGATTAATACCAATTTGCACTCTACAACCACTTTGATTATTAAGAGAGCTAAAAGAGCCTTTCCGGTTATTGAGCCCATACTTGCTAAGTATGGGGTTCCGGACGATTTTAAATATTTGGCTGTTATTGAAAGTGGTTTGACTAACGCGGTTTCTCCTGCCGGAGCAAGAGGTGTTTGGCAATTTATGCCCGAGACAGCAAAGGAAAAAGGTATGGAAGTTAACGAAATTGTGGATGAACGGTACCATTTAGAAAAGTCAACAGAAGCCGCTTGTAAATATTTAATTGATGCTAAAAATAAGTTTGGAAGCTGGACACTAGCAGCGGCAGCCTACAATGGCGGTATGGGTGGAGTGAACAAACAAATTACCAATCAACAGGTGAATTCCTACTACGATTTGTTACTCACAGAGGAAACTTCACGATACGTTTTTCGAATTTTGGCTTTAAAACAAATTATGAAAAATCCGGTTGCTTACGGATTCGATATTCCTTCTTCTCAATTGTACCATCCTATCGAAACCCAAAAAATTCAAGTAGATAGTTCGATTACTGATTTGGCAGTTTTTGCCAAGAATTTAGGAATCAATTATAAAATTCTTAAAATTCACAATCCTTGGTTACGCGACCGTAAATTGGAAAATAAGTCCAAAAAAACTTATGTTTTGGAAATTCCTGTTGAAGGATATTAATTGAAAATATGAAAATGACAACATCAACACTTTTGCTATTATTGTGTATTGGCTTAGTAGCCGGAATATTGAGTGGTTTAATAGGAATTGGTGGTGGTATCATTATGATTCCTTTGTTGCTTTGGCTGGGACTTTCGCAACACCAAGCCCAAGGAACTAGTTTAGCTGTATTGGCTGTTCCGGTTACTGCACTTGCGGCATACAACTATTACAAAGAAGGATATGTAGATTGGCGTTATGCTGCTTTGATTGCCGTTTTTTTTGTAATTGGGGGCGTCATAGGAAGTAAATTGGCATTGCAAATCGATCAAAAACTATTGAAAAAAATATTTGGTGTGCTATTGTTGTTGGTTGCCGGAAAATTATTATTTACAAAATAAATTAATATTTAACCAAAGTTTCTTTTTTGTTAAAGTTGGAATTTATTTGGGCGAGTCGTTCTTTAAATATAGAATAATTCAGCTCTATGGCTTTTTTTAAAGGTGTTTTTAAAGGAGCAGCTACAATACCTCTCTTAATATCAATCAATTGCAAGTCTGATGTCATCATGTAAACTGTGGGAAAACCTAAGGTTTCTTTCATGTTTTCTACTATCTCGTTGTCGTTTCTATAGTTTTTATGAGCATAACACACTTCAATATGATGATTAAATTTTGACGAAAACTTCTTTACTTCTTGTTTTTTTCCAAAAACAATGACTATAAATTCAACTTCATTGTGAAACTCTTTTGCCAATTTGTTTAGGGCCGGAATTTCACCTTTGCCGGGAACACACCAAGCTGCATAAGTAATGAGAAATATGGGTTTTTTGAGTTTACTCATTTTGAGTTTGCGATTGGAAACTCTTTTGAGGGTATAATCGTTGAATTTTGAGCCGATTAACTGGTTTTGAACCAAACTGTCAAATAAGAATTGGCCTCTTTCAAAGTCGCCTTCTTTGAATGCTTTGTTGCTTTGTCTTTTAAAATGAGAAAAATTTGTCCTAACGGCTTCAGAAAAAAGTTTAGTTTCTTCTTGAGCCCAAGTGGGTAAGTAGAGGAGAAAGAATACAACTAAGAATACTATTTTTTTCATAGGCTCAAATTGTATTATCTATCAAAAATATAAAAACCAAATAAGATAAGCAACTTTTTTTGATGTAAAGTGTTGTTTATCAGAATAAAAAAAACACTTTACAAAGTTGTAAAGTGTTTTCTTTTGAAGTTTGAAACGAATTAAATTTTCTTTAATTGTTGCTTCATCATTGTAATTTGTTCTTTCAACATATTTTGCTTGTCCAATTTAGACACTTCTTGGATTAAATTGGTTGCTTCAATCTTTCTTCTGCGAGACATGGCAATTCCGGCTAAATTTAATTTGGCAACAGCCAAATCCATATCTAAAGAGAGTCCGAGTTCTATAGCTTTTTTGAAAAATTTCTCAGCTTGATTCAAATTGGTTTGAGAAACCATTAGGCCATGAAGGTAGTTGTAATAACCTTGTTGTTTTCGAACCAAAGCCGTTTCCGGATTTTTTATTTTGTTAAGCCAAGTTTTAGCTCCTTCAAAGTCTTGTTTGCGAAGTTTGAAAAAAGCCATTAGAATATACTCATTTTTAAAGTATAGAAAAATTGGGAAAAAAATAAGTAAAATGATAAATATTCCGTTTCCGATATTGTTTTCGGTAAATTGCCAAATTGCTGTAGCCAATAATAAAGCAGCAATAACTAATTTGATGTTTTTGTGAAACATAATGAATTGAAATTTTGTGAATGCAAAGGTAATAAAAGGAATTGAAAATATTTTTAGAAAACCACTTGTGAGAAAAAAAAGTCTTTGTATATTTGCACTCGGTTTTCAAAGAACCTCAATCAAGATAATATTATAGGATTTTAAAGATACAAAACAATGAGTAAGAGAACGTTTCAACCATCGAAAAGAAAAAGAAGAAATAAACACGGGTTTATGGATAGAATGGCTACTGCAAATGGTAGAAAAGTCCTTGCTCGTAGAAGAGCTAAAGGAAGACATAAGTTGACTGTTTCCTGCGAACCTAGACACAAAAAATAATGATTATTTTAAATCATATATAAAGGCGTTACTTTTTTTAGTAACGCCTTTTTTTTATATCTTGTACACACAAAACAACTAAACTATTATAACACAACAACATGCCAAAAGACAATTCAATTAAATCGGTATTAATTATTGGGTCTGGACCAATCGTAATTGGTCAAGCTTGTGAATTTGATTATGCGGGTTCACAATCGGCACGCTCATTACGAGAAGAAGGTATTGAAGTGATTTTGATTAACTCAAATCCAGCAACTATCATGACTGACCCTTCTATGGCCGATCATGTTTATTTACTTCCATTAACTACTAAATCCATTATCGAAATTCTCAAAAAACACCCCAATATTGATGCTGTTTTGCCTACAATGGGAGGTCAAACAGCTCTTAATTTGTGTTTGGAAGCCGATGAAAAAGGTATCTGGGCCGATTTTGGAGTTCGATTGATAGGTGTAGATATTAATGCTATAAATATAACAGAAGACCGAGAGCAGTTTAAACAATTACTAGAACGCATTGGCGTGGGTGCGGCACCTGCCAAAACAGCAACTTCTTTTTTAAAAGGAAAAGAAATTGCTCAAGAATTTGGATTTCCATTAGTAATCAGACCTTCGTTTACTTTAGGAGGTACCGGAGCCGCTTTTGTACATCACAAAGAGGATTTTGATGAATTGCTTACCCGTGGTCTTGAAGCATCACCCATTCACGAAGTATTGATTGATAAAGCTTTACTAGGCTGGAAGGAGTATGAATTGGAATTGCTACGCGATAAAAATGATAATGTTGTTATCATTTGCTCTATTGAAAATATGGACCCTATGGGAATTCATACTGGGGATAGTATTACAGTAGCTCCTGCGATGACTTTATCGGATACCACTTTTCAAAAAATGAGAGATATGGCTATCTTGATGATGCGTAGTATTGGGAATTTTGCGGGAGGTTGTAACGTACAATTCGCTGTTTCTCCAGATGAAAAAGAGGATATAGTAGCTATTGAAATTAATCCGAGAGTTTCACGTTCCTCTGCCTTGGCTTCAAAAGCCACCGGTTATCCCATTGCTAAAATTGCAACAAAGTTGGCATTAGGATACCATTTGGATGAGTTACAAAACCAGATTACAAAGTCAACTTCGGCATTGTTTGAACCTACACTTGATTATGTAATTGTAAAAATTCCCAGATGGAACTTTGATAAATTTGAGGGAGCAGATCGAACTCTGGGACTTCAAATGAAGTCTGTTGGAGAAGTTATGGGAATAGGTCGTTCTTTCCAGGAGGCTCTTCACAAAGCCACACAATCGTTGGAAATTAAACGAAATGGTCTTGGTGCAGATGGGAAAGGTTACAAAAACTACGAACAGATTATAGATAAATTAACACATGCCAGCTGGGATCGTGTTTTTGTGATTTATGATGCGATACAAATGGGAATTCCTTTGAGTCGTATTCATGAAATAACCAAAATTGATATGTGGTTCTTAAAGCAGTATGAAGAACTTCATCTTCTTGAAAAAGAAATTTCCAAATATTCTATAGATACCATACCCAAAGAATTGTTGTTGGAAGCCAAGCAAAAGGGATTTGCAGATAGACAAATTGCACATATGATTCGTTGTTTGGAGAGCCAGGTTCACAAAAAACGTGAAGAACTTTCAATCAACAGGGTTTATAAATTAGTAGATACTTGTGCCGCTGAGTTCAAAGCCCAAACCCCTTATTATTATTCTACTTTTGAAGCCGAAATTGAAACACCCCTAGGAGAACGCTATGTTCAAAATGAAAGTGTAGTTTCGGATAGAAAAAAGGTGATTGTTTTGGGTTCCGGTCCAAACCGAATAGGACAAGGTATTGAGTTTGATTATTCTTGTGTGCATGGTGTTTTGGCAGCTAAAGAATGTGGTTATGAAACGATTATGATTAATTGCAATCCGGAGACCGTTTCTACCGATTTTGATACCGCTGATAAATTGTATTTTGAACCGGTTTTCTGGGAACATATTTATGATATAATTCAACATGAAAAACCGGAAGGGGTTATCGTTCAATTAGGAGGACAAACCGCTTTAAAATTAGCCGAAAAATTAGATCGATACGGAATTAAAATATTAGGAACCAGTTTTGATGCTTTAGATTTAGCTGAAGATAGAGGTCGTTTTTCAGAATTATTAGCAGAGTTGAAAATTCCTTATCCTAAATTTGGAGTTGCAGAAAATGCCGACCAAGCTTCTGCATTGGCCGATGTTTTAGATTTTCCCTTACTGGTTAGACCTTCGTATGTATTAGGTGGGCAAGGCATGAAAATCGTAATCAATAAGCAAGAATTAGAGGAACATGTAATTGATTTATTGAAAAATATTCCCGGAAATAAATTGCTTTTAGATCATTATTTAGACGGTGCTATTGAAGCCGAAGCAGATGCTATATGTGATGGCGAAAACGTATACATCATTGGGATTATGGAGCATATTGAACCGTGTGGAGTACATTCCGGTGACAGTAATGCTACTTTACCCCCTTTTAATTTGGGTGAGTTTGTAATGCAACAAATAAAAGAGCACACCCAAAAAATTGCTTTAGCTCTTAAAACTGTAGGTTTAATTAACATTCAGTTTGCCATTAAAGACGATATTGTTTACATCATAGAAGCCAATCCAAGAGCATCACGTACCGTCCCTTTTATTGCCAAAGCCTATGGTGAACCGTATGTAAATTATGCCACCAAAATCATGTTAGGAGAAAATAAAGTTACCGACTTTGTTTACCAGCCACAATTAAAAGGATATGCAATTAAGCAACCGGTTTTTTCTTTTAGTAAGTTTCATGGAGTCAATAAAAAATTAGGTCCAGAGATGAAGTCTACCGGCGAAAGCATTTTGTTTATTGACGATTTAAAAGATGATCAATTTTATGAGTTGTATTCCAGAAGAAAAATGTATTTGAGTAAATAAAATTAAAATTCATAATTTCAAACCCTAATCAAACCCTGATTAGGGTTTTTTCGTATACTATAGTATCGAGTGTTATAATACATGAAATACTTTGAATTGCATTAACAAAATTTTTGTAAATTTGATAACTAAATCTATAAAATGACAAAAATAATTCAAATTTTAATTTGTATTGCGGGTTTTAATTTTCATTTATTGGCACAAACCGATTTGATTCAAATGGTTCGTGTGAATGATTATGAAGGAGTGCAAAAAGCTGTAAAATTAAATCCCGATTTAGTCAATCAAAAAAGTAACGAAGGTTTTACTCCACTTATATTGGCTTCATATAGAGGGAATTTGGATATGGTGAAATTTTTATTAGATTCTGGTGCACAAGTTAATGTAGGAACTTCAATGGGTTCAGCTTTAATGGCTGCAACTGTTAAAGGACACTATGAAGTTGTCGCTTTATTACTCGAAAGGGAAGCCAATCCTGATTTGACCGATTCAGAGGGGACAACAGCTTTGATGTATGCAGTTCAATTTCGAAATGTAGCATTGACTAAATTGTTGCTTCTTAATAAGGCTTCTAAAACACTATTGGATTCCAAGGGGAAATCTGCATTTGAGTATGCTGTATTTACCGGAAATGAAGAAATTATTAACCTATTAAAATAAGATATGAAAAAAATTACTCTTTTAACTTTTATGTTTCTCATTCAACTGGGTTTTGCCCAAATCAAATCGACCGGTTTGCTTACAATGAATGAGAATTTGTCTGCTCAATTGGATTTAAATCAAGCCAATTCAACAGTTACTTTAACTTTAATCAATCCTGCAAATAGTTGGTTTGGATTGGGTTTTAGTACGAATACTTTAGTTTCCGGTGAAGGCATGCCTGCTTTGGTAGATTGTGTAGTAATGCGTTCTACAACAGATTTTAGCGACAGTAGGACTCGTTCTTCAGGAACCGGAAACCCTGATATTGATGCCTCTCAAGATTGGACTTTAGTGAGTAATACGGTGTCTGAGGGAATACGAACCGTTGTAGCAACTAGAGCGTTCAATACCGGTGATTCAAACGATGTGGTTTTTAATTTTAATGACACTTCTATTTCATTAATGTATGCAAGTCCCAATAGTGGTAATTATTCTCTGGTATATCATGGATCCGGAACCAATAGAGGTATTGTTAATGCTTCTCTAACATTATTGGGTGTTGATGATTTTACATTAAATAGTCTTCAAGTTTATCCAAATCCATCCAGTGGATTACTTTTTCTTAAAACTAAAGTTTCAATTGAAGAATTGAATTTGTATTCACAAACCGGTGCCTTTCTAAAAAGGCTGACTTTTGAAAATGAAACATCAGATACGGTAAGGATATCAAATTTGGCTACAGGTATTTACTTCTTAGAAATTAGGAGTTCTAACGAGAAAATATGGAAAAAAATAATTGTAAATTAACAAAAAAAAAGCGGTTCTTTTGAACCGCTTTTTTTTTACTGTTATTTATTTCTTGAAATATTTAAGTGGAACAATAAGCATTCCAAAACATTCTCCGTGATCTTTTCCGGTGTGTTTGTGATGCATTTTATGAGCTCTTCTTACCGCTTTGGCATAAATGTTATTCGCATTGCGAAACATTTTGAAACGTTGGTGGATAAAAATGTCGTGTACTAAAAAATAGGTTAATCCATAAGCAAATATTCCAAGTCCGATAGCTAATCCTAAACTAAAGATGTCGTATCTCCATAAAAGAAAGAAACTAATACTAACCACGGCATAGAAAATAAAAAAAGCATCGTTTCTTTCAAACCAAGAATCATGGTCTTTTTTGTGATGGTCTGCATGCAAACTCCACAAAAAACCATGCATTACATATTTATGGGTAAACCAAGCCATAAATTCCATTAGAAAAAAAGTTAAGAAGAAAACCAAAATATGAATCCAAATCGACATAATTTAAATCGTTTTTAATCTATAATTAATATAACATTTTGCCAGTAGCCCTACTTTTTCATAATCGGGTACTCTGATACGTGTATTTTTTATTTCTAAAGAAGGTGTTTTTTTGAGTTTTGATAGTAATTTTTTGTAATAAACATAAGCAGTATAAACCCCAAATTTGGCTTCGAGAGGTAATTTTTGAATTCCTTCAAATCCAGCTTCAAAATCGGCTTCAATTTCTTCTATGATTTGAACTTTAGAAGCTTCATCCAATTGATTTAAGTCGGTATTAGGGAAATAGGTTCTGTTTAATTCTTCAAAGTCGGCTTTTAAATCTCTTAAAAAATTTACTTTCTGAAAAGCCGAGCCCAATCTCATGGCACTGGTTTTCAAATTATCATATTGTTCTTTATTACCATTTACAAAAACAGTCAAACACATTAAACCCACAACATCGGCAGAACCATAAATATAATCTTGGTACTCTTGGGTGGTGGTGTAGGTTTTTTTGGTTAGATCTAATTTCATGCTTTTCATAAATGCATCTATTAAATCTTTGGAAATATTATATTTGTATACGGTATTTTGAAAAGCATTCAAAACTGGATTTAGACTTATTTTGTGGTCTAAAGCCGCTTGAAGGTCATCTTCAAAAAGTGAAAAAAGTTGTTCTTTATTATAGTCATGAAAAGTATCTACAATTTCATCTGCTAGTCTAACAAATCCGTATATATTGTAAATGTCCTGGCGAATTTTGGGAGCCAGCATTTTTACGGCAGAGGAAAAAGAAGTGCTGTAAGCCTTTGTTACATTTTTACTGCATTCAAATGAAATTTGGTCAAAAATAGATTTCATAGGTGTAAAATTTTTATCAATTCTAGGAATACTTACTTATCAATTCCGAAACTAATTTTCCAGAAATTAGTGAGGGAGGTACACCCGGTCCCGGCACAGTTAATTGACCTGTAAAGTATAAGTTTTTTACTTTTTTACTTCTTAATTTAGGCCTTAAAAATGCAGTTTGTAACAAGGTGTTTGCCATTCCATATGCATTGCCTTTATAAGAATTGTATTCTTTAATAAAATCGTTGACACAAAAAGACTCTCTAAAGATAATATAATTTTTGACATCTTGTTTTGTAATTTTTTCAAAACGCTCTATAATCAAATTGAAATAGGTATTTCTTAGCTCTTCTGTATCTTCTAATCCGGGAGCTAAAGGAATAAGAAATATACCGGCTTCATTTCCTGAGGGGGCAGCACTTTCATCTGTTTTTGATGGAAAACTTGCATAAAACAAGGGTTCTTCGGGCCATTTGGGATGGTCATAAATGTCTTTGGCATGCTTGTCAAAAGGGACATCAAAAAATAGCGAATGGTGCTCAACATTCTGAAGTTTTTTGCTAAAGCCCACATAGAACAATAAAGACGATGGGGCAAATGTTTTTTGATTCCAATATTTTTCTGAATAGGCTCGGTATTCAGGTTTTAATAAAGTTTCGGTATGATGGTAATCGGCTCCACTGAGAATAACATCTGCCAGTTTTGAAACGCCATTAACTTTGATTCCTACTGCCTTTTGATTTTGAACAATAATTTCTTCCACATTGGCATCGGTTTCTATTTGTACACCCAATTCATGAGCCAATTTTTCCATTGCAAGAATGACACTATACATACCGTTTTTAGGATGCCAAGTACCTAAGCCAAAATCGGCAAAATTCATAAAACTATAGAATGCCGGAGTATCAGATGGTTTGGCTCCTAAAAATAAAACCGGAAATTCTAAAATCTGAATTAATTTATCATTCTTAAATCGTTTTCGGACTTCCTTACTGATGTTGGAAAAAAACTGATTAATTTTTTTGGCCGATTTTATAGTGACCAATTCTAATGGTGATTCTCCGGGTCTGTAGACCAAGTCTAAAATAGCAATGTTGTAGTTGTCTTGTGCTTCTTTCATAAAAGCCTTTAAAACTGCTCCGCTACCGGGTTCAATAGACTCAAATGTTTTAGCAATCTCTTCCAAATTGTCTGCAATGGTGATAAAATCTTGTACACCAAAATAAACTTGATAAGCAGGTGAGAGTTTGATTAAATCGTAATAATCAGAGGGCTTTTTATTAAAGTCAGAAAAGAAACGTTCAAAAACATCGGGCATCCAATACCAGGTTGGTCCAATATCGAACACAAACCCCTCTTTTTTTAACTGTCTGGCTCTGCCTCCAATGGTTTTATTTTTTTCAAAAAGGGTTACTTGGTTACCGTCTTTAGCTAAGTAACATGCTGCGGCAAGTGCCGAAAAACCCGAACCTATTATGTGTATTTGTTTTTTCATATTGTTTAACAAATATAAACAAAAAGTTAAACAAAATGAGCTTTTAAGAAAAATTTATAGAAAATTTGATAATTCTTGTATAGACTTGAATATCTTAACTTTAGGGTGTGTATTGGGTTTGATAAATTCAGTTATTCTACCAATAGTCCAAAGTTCGTTTTCGGTTTGATCTAAAATCTCTTCATAAAAGGTTTTTAAATAATCGTTTATATCGTCTTTGGTTGGCTCTACAGTCATATATGAAACGTATACCACATTGTCAAAAAATCTATTTATATCCTTTAAACTAGATATAGGAACACTCTCGCCTAGGTAGATGCATTTATAGCCGTGAACTAAAACTTCATAATTTAAATACATCAATCCAAGTTCGTGTATTTCATTTAGAGGAAGAAAAAGAACAAAGATTTTATCATTTCGAGTAGGCTCAACAATTTGAACTTTCTCGGTATTAATTAGAAGCTTTTGTTTAATAAGATAGGAAATGAAATGTTCATGAGCCGGACTAATGGTGTCTGATTGCCATAAGAGGCCGATTTCATTCATCAAAGGGATGAATACATCGTAAAAAACTTCTCGAAATGATTTTTCGGTGAGTAAATTATTGTAGGTATTAAAAAATAAGGTTTGGTCAAAATTCATCATAGCCATTTTAAAAGCATTAATGGCATGATGTTTTACGCTTTTTTCATTGACAATTTCACGAACTAATTGGGCAATTTTTTCATTATTCAGCTTCGAAATCTTTGAAATTTTGTAGCCGTGATTGTGTAAAAGCGTAATGTTTAGTATTTTTTGTAGTGCTGCCAAGTCGTAAAACCGGATATTAGTATCCGTTCGCATGGGCTCCAATACATTGTATCTTTTTTCCCAAATGCGAATGGTGTGTGCTTTAATACCCGTTAGGTTTTCAAGATCTTTGATGCTGAAAACATTTTTTACACTGTTCATTATTTTTTGTTATTTGTTAAACAAAATTACAACTTTTAGTGAGATACACTATTTTTTTGGCATTATTTTTTGAATTAAAAAGGTGAAATGTAGTAACTGTAAGAGAAATGATATAAAAAATGAATTCAATAATTGTAGAAATAAAAAAAACAAGCCTTGTAAATGCTTGTTTTTGTATCGTGACCACGATCAGATTCGAACTGACACGTCTTGCGACACCACCCCCTCAAGATGGCGAGTCTACCAATTTCTCCACGTGGCCTTAAAAAAAGTAAAGACGTTGCATCGCAACGTCTCTTTGTGACCCGACTGGGGCTCGAACCCAGGACCCCAACATTAAAAGTGTTGTGCTCTACCAACTGAGCTATCGAGTCATAGCATTAAGAAGTGAAAAAAATTGTGACCCGACTGGGGCTCGAACCCAGGACCCCAACATTAAAAGTGTTGTGCTCTACCAACTGAGCTATCGAGTCATAGCATTAAGAAGTGAAAAAAATTGTGACCCGACTGGGGCTCGAACCCAGGACCCCAACATTAAAAGTGTTGTGCTCTACCAACTGAGCTATCGAGTCAATAATCAATTTCTTGAATGCGGGTGCAAATATACGGCCTTATTATTTATTTTTCAAAGCAATTTTATCTTAAATTTGTAATTTAATAATAATCTTTCTTAATCCCTTAAAATACAGGGAATTATTACTATGAAAAAAATCATTTTGCTAGGATATATGGGTTCAGGGAAGTCAACAATAGGGAAAAAATTGGCCGAAGTGCACCAATTAGAGCATCGTGATTTGGATGAAATCATTGAAAAAAAGGAAGGCAATTCCATTTCTGAGATTTTCAGTCAAAGAGGGGAGCTGTATTTTAGAAAGCAAGAACATCTTTATTTTAAAGAACAATTAGATTCTTCCGAGCGTTTTGTGTTGAGCTTAGGAGGCGGAACACCTTGTTATGCTCAAAATCACCTTTTTCTTCAAAACGAAAATGTACTTTCAATCTATCTGAAAACCCCCATTGAAACCATAGTAAAACGTATACAAAATTCAGCTCACATCAGACCTTTACTCCAAAACAAAAACACAGAAGAACTTTCAGAATATGTAGCGATGCATTTGTTTGACAGAAGTTTTTTTTACCATCAAGCTCATCATGTTGTAAATACTGATGGGAAATCGGTTGATCAATTGGTTGCCGAAATTGGTTCTTATTTTGATAAATAAGCAAAACTTGTATGGTTTTCAAATACCACTTGAACGTGTTCAAAATGGGATGTTGATAAAGAAATCCCTTTGAAGTCGACTTTTACCGGGTATTTTTTGTGATTGCGATCAACCAGTACAGCCGTTTTGAATTTTTTCAATGGAACATCTAAAAAGTGTTTAACCCCATATATCAAAGTGGTACCCGAATTGAGGACATCATCTACCAATACTACGCCTTTATTTTCATATTGGTTTGAGGTTAAACTAGTTTTTATGGGGCCAAAAGGGTTCTGTTTGTTTAATTGTACCTCGCATAACAATACTTTAATTGGGGCAATTTTTTCAAGTTCAGCGGTTATTTTTTGGGCTAAAATGAAACCATTAGAGGCTATACCAGCTATAACAATTTCATCTTCATTCACAAAGGTTTCGTATATTTGATAAGCAATTCGTTTGATTTTTTGTTGAATTTCGGTGTGAGTTAAGATAATGCTCTGTTCCATAAGGATTATTTTTTCTCAAAGATAAAAAAGAGTTCTTTGTTTTCTCTTGGTAAAATGGAATTATATGCGGTTTCAAGTTTTTTAATTGTAAAAAAAGGCTCAAATAATGCTTTATATTCGCCAGAACTTCCTCCAAATGGTGGGCCTACCTCTGTAAGTGGAAATTGAAAAAGAAGTCCGGCTAATTTACCTTTTGAGTTGAGAAGTTTATGCATTCTTTCAGCATACAAAGAACGAAGTTTAGGGTCTAATGCACAAAAAAAGGTTTGTTCCAGTATTAAATCAAACTTTGTATCAGGTGAAAAATCAAAAAAATTGATTTGTAAAAGGTGTTCTTTGGGAAATTGAGGCAATCGTTTTGCAATGGCATTCAATGGGGCAGAGGCATAATCTATTACCCAAATGTTTGTAAATCCGTTTGCAAATAAATAATCAACTTCATAACCATTGCCGGCACCGGGAATCAAAATCCGAATTTGCTTATTTTCAATTTGGTCGCAATATTCTTTGAGAGGTAAAGTTATGGTGCCCACATCCCATGAAGTAGTTCCCTCTTCATATCTTTTTTCCCAATATTCTTTACTCAGCATTGCCATAATCTTGATCGGTATAATTTTCGATATCTCTGCGGTCTTTTTTTGTGGGTCTTCCTTCTCCGGTTTTTCGGTAGTGTTCTTTTGATAATTTCAAAAGTTCTAAATGTGCAAAAACTTCCGGAGGGGTTTCATCTTTACGATAGATATCTACTAATTTGGCTCCCACTCTGTTTTGAGGTATATCAAGGACACTAATTTTATACGTAATTTGATCTTTTCTAAAGGTTATGGTATCCGAAGGAAAGACTTCTTTGGATGGTTTGGCAATTTGACCATTTACTGTAACGTGATTTTTTTTGCACAACTCAGTAACCATATTTCGGGTTTTGAAATATCGGACACACCATAAATATTTATCGACTCTCATTTAATTTAGAAAACTTCGTTAATTTGTTGTACAAAAATAAATCAAAATTGTATCTTGCGGCACCTTATTTGAATCAAGTTTTAAATAAGTTTCCAATTTTTGAAATGTATTCTAATTTGAAGATGATGCCAAACCAACTTAAAACGCTTTTCAGTTTCACAGCTGTATTGTTACTATTTGTTTCGTGTAAAAAGGATGACGAAGGAGCAACTCGAACTCCACCCAGAGATAGAGCGGAGCAATATGCCACAGACCAAGGTTTGATAGAAGAGTATTTGAAAAATAATTACATGACTGTTAATGCCAATATGGATGTTACAGTAACCGAAATTCCAAATGGTGGAACACAAACTTCTATTTGGGATCAAACCGAATATCCTTTGCAATATATTGTTGTTAAAAATGATACTCGTGTTAGTTTGAGAACAGATGGACGTATTAACGATCCGGTAGAATACAAATTGTATTATATTTTATTGAATGAAGGAGGTGGTCAAAGGCCTACTACGATAGACTCTACACACGTGAGTTACAGAGGATGGAATTTTGATAATGAAGAGTTTGACCGAACTTCTACTCCGGTTTGGACTTCTTTTCCAAGTGATATTCAGTTTATATCGGGATTCAGACAAATCTTACCTCTTATGAAAACGGCAGAGAATACAACTGTTAATACAGATGGTACGGTAAACTATTCAAACTTTGGAAACCTTGTAGTTTTTATTCCTTCCGGATTAGCTTATTATGAAAGTTCACGTAGTACTCTTATTCGTTCTTACTCTAATTTGGTATTCCAAATACAGTTGAAAAATTTGCGTTACAATGATCACGACAGAGATAAAATTTTATCTAAAGATGAATTGTACGGCACTCAAACGGATTACTTTTTACAAGATACTGATGGTGATGGTATTCCGGATTTTTTGGATACCAACGATGATGGGGATTTGATATTAACCCGAAACGAATTGAAAATTCCAAATACCAATCCACAACAATATTACAGCTTTGATGCAATTCCGGATTGTTCCGGGAATACAACAAATCCGAATCGTTTGAAAAAGCATTTGGATCCCAGTTGCAATTAAAAAAATCCCGATTCATTGAATCGGGATTTTTTTTGGATTTATTATTTACGAGCTATAACTTTTAGAGCTTTTTCAATAATCGTTTTGTGATTTAATTGGTATTTCTCCATTAATTGTTCCGGAGTACCACTTTCACCAAAACTATCGTTAACGGCCACAAATTCTTGAGGTTTTGGATTGTTTAAAGCTAAAGTTCTAGCTACGCTTTCACCTAAGCCACCAAGCATATTGTGTTCTTCTGCTGTAACCACACAACCGGTTTTTGCAACCGATTTTAAAATTGCCTCTTCATCCAAAGGCTTAATAGTGTGAATATTGATAACTTCAGCTGAAATGCCTTGTTCTTCCAATTTTTCTGCAGCTATCAATGCTTCCCAAACCAGATGACCTGTAGCTATTAGAGTAACATCGGTTCCTTCATTAAGAATAATGGCTTTGCCAATTACAAAAGGTTCATCGGCTGGAGTAAAATTGGGAACAACAGGTCTACCGAAGCGAAGATATGCCGGACCGTGATGATCTGCCAATGCTAAAGTTGCTGCTTTGGTTTGGTTGTAATCACAGGTGTTAATTACGGTCATACCGGGTAACATTTTCATCAATCCGATATCCTCTAAAATTTGATGGGTAGCACCGTCTTCACCTAATGTTAAACCTGCATGTGAAGCACAAATTTTTACATTTTTATCAGAGTAAGCTACAGATTGTCTAATTTGGTCGTAAACTCTACCGGTTGAGAAATTGGCAAATGTACCTGTAAAAGGAATTTTACCTCCTATAGTTAATCCGGCAGCAATTCCAATCATATTGGCTTCTGCGATGCCCACTTGAAAGAAACGTTCCGGGTGATTTTTTTTAAAATCGTCAAATTTTAAAGACCCTATCAAATCGGCACATAGGGCTACTACGTTTTCATTTTTTTGACCTAATTCGGTCATACCGGCTCCAAAACCAGAGCGGGTGTCTTTACTTCCTGTGTTGGTATATTTTTTCATTGTATTGTTTCAAAATGCATTAAAATGGAGTATGAACTTAAAGAATAAGCTCCATTTGATTTTTAGTAATCTCCTAAAGTTTCCGGATTTTGTTCTAAACCTCTGGCTAATTGCTCATCGTTTGGAGCTTTACCATGCCAAGCATGAGTATGCATCATAAAGTCAACCCCATGTCCCATAACGGTATGAAGTAGAACACAAACCGGTTTTCCTTTTCCGGTTTTGGCTTTTGCTTGGGCCATACCGTCCAAGATAGCTTCGATTGAATTTCCTGCTTTAATTTCGAGTACTTCCCAGTCAAAAGCTTCAAATTTGGCCTTTAAATTTCCAAGTGTTAAAACTTCATCGGTAGAGCCATCAATTTGTTGGCCGTTGTAATCGATAGTGGCAATTAAATTGTCAATTTTTTTGGCAGAGGCATACATTATTGCCTCCCAATTTTGACCTTCTTGTAATTCGCCATCCCCATGTAAGGAGTATACCAAATGAGAATCGTTATTTAGTTTTTTGGCATGTGCTGCCCCAATGGCTACAGATAAACCCTGACCCAGCGAACCGGAAGCCATACGCACTCCGGGAAGTCCTTCGTGTGTAGTAGGATGACCTTGCAGTCTGGAGTTTAGTTTTCGGAAAGTACTCAATTCCGAAATGGGAAAATAACCACTTCTTGCCAAAACACTATAAAATACGGGAGAAATGTGACCGTTGGAAAGGAAGAATAGATCTTCATTTTTCCCGTCCATATCAAATCCCTCATTACGGTGCATGATTTCTTGATATAAAGCTGTTAAAAATTCGGTACAGCCTAAAGAACCACCGGGATGTCCGGAGTTTACGGCATGAACCATGCGAAGAATGTCTCTTCTGACCTGTGTTGAAAAGTCGTTTAGTTGTTGTACGTTAGATTTCATTATGAATAATAGAAGTTAAACCTTGGCAAAGGTAATCAGATTATTGGACTTTTTCAGAAAAAGCCAATGTGGTTTTTTTAAAGTTTTCAAGTAGGCGTGTTGATAAGGAATGAAGGGGTGTATAAATATATCCTAAATAAGAAGTCATAAATTTTTATTCTTTTATCTTTGCTGCCTGTAAAATTATTTTATGAAGTTTGATTTATTGACAACCGACAGCCAATCTAAAGCAAGAGCCGGTTTGATTACTACCGATCACGGCGTGATTGAAACTCCTATTTTTATGCCTGTTGGTACTGTAGCTTCTGTAAAAGGAGTGCATCAAAGAGAATTAAAGCAGGATATTAATCCTGATATTATTTTAGGAAATACCTATCATTTATATTTAAGACCTCAAACCGCTATTTTAGAACAAGCCGGTGGTTTACACCAATTTATGAATTGGGACCGAAACATCCTTACCGATAGTGGCGGTTATCAAGTTTATTCTCTATCTTCTAACAGAAAAATTAAAGAAGAAGGGGTGAAATTTAAAAGTCATATAGATGGTTCCTACCATTTTTTCTCACCTGAGAGTGTGATGGAAATTCAACGATCTATTGGGGCAGATATTATCATGGCGTTTGATGAGTGTACTCCTTATCCTTGTGATTACAGATATGCCAAACGTTCTATGCATATGACACACCGTTGGTTAGACAGATGTATAGCTCATTTGGATAAAGTTCCTTTTAAATATGGATATGAACAAACTTTTTTTCCAATTGTTCAAGGAAGTACTTATAAGGATCTCAGACAAGAATCGGCTGAGTATATTGCTAATGCCGGTGCCCAAGGAAATGCAATTGGTGGATTGTCTGTTGGAGAACCGGCAGAAGAAATGTATGCTATGACAGAAGTTGTAACCGCCATTTTACCGCAAGACAAACCTCGGTATTTAATGGGGGTGGGGACACCCATAAATATTTTGGAAAATATAGCACTTGGTATAGACATGTTTGATTGTGTTATGCCTACTCGAAACGCCAGAAACGGGATGTTGTTTACTGCTCACGGAACATTGAATATCAAAAATAAAAAGTGGGAGAACGATTTTTCTCCCATTGACGAAATGGGTATTACCTTTGTAGATACCGAGTATACTAAAGCCTATTTGAGACATTTATTTGCAGCCAATGAATATTTGGGAAAACAAATAGCCACAATACATAATCTGGGATTTTACATGTGGTTGGTTCGTGAAGCCCGAAAACATATATTAGCCGGTGATTTTAGAGTTTGGAAAGATCAGATGGTTAAACAAATGAGTCAAAGATTATAATCTGATTTTGAATCAAAAGTAAAATTTTAAAAGTCTTATGCTGTAAAATGAAAATCATTGATAAATATTTGCTCAAGCGTTACATTTTTACTTTTGTAGTAATGTTGTTGTTATTTATCCCAATTGGGATTGTAATTGACGTTGCCGAAAAAATCAATAAAATTTTAGAAAGTAAAGTTCCTTTTTCGGCGGTTGCATTGTATTATCTTGATTTTACAATTTATTTTGCCAATTTACTTTTTCCTATTTTTCTCTTTTTATCAGTCATTTGGTTTACTTCAAAATTGGCCAACAATACCGAGATTATTGCAATTTTGAGCTCCGGTATTTCTTTCACCCGATTTTTAAGACCCTATTTCATAGGAGCCACTTTGGTGTCGCTTTTTGCTTTAATTATGGGTTTTTTCTTGGTGCCAAAAGCCAGTAAAGGGTTTAATGATTTCAGATATACTTATCTCAAAAACAACCAGGAAATTAGAGAAAATTCGAATGTTTTCAGACAAATCAGTGACGATGAGTTTATTTATGTGAGTAATTTTAATTCCTATTCAAAAACGGCTTTCAACTTTACCTTGGAAAAGTTTGACAAAGAACGATTGGTTTCCAAAATTACAGCCAATCGTTTAAAATGGAATGAAAAAGATAGCACCTATTCTATGTTTAATTATCAAAAACGAAAAGTAGGTGTGTTAGGAGATGTTATTGAGCGTTCAGAACGAAAAGATACAGTTTTTAGCTTTGATTTGGAAGATTTAACGCCTGTAATTTACATAGCCGAAACTTTGACTCTACCCGAATTGAATCGATTTATTGATAAAGAACGAGAGCGAGGCAATTCGAATATCAATACGTATTTGGTTGTTTTGTATAAAAAATACAGTTTGCCCGTTACGGCTTTTATTCTAACCATTATAGCTGTAGCGGTTTCTTCTATGAAAAGGCGAGGAGGTATGGGGGTCAATCTGGCTATTGGTATTGTACTTGCCTTTACGTACATATTTTTTGATAAGATTTTTGGCACCATGGCCGAAAAATCGAGTATTCCGCCACTGGTAGCCGTTTGGTTTCCAAACGTTGTATTTGGAATTTTAGCGATTTATTTATTAAGAAATGCCAAGCGATAATATCAAAAGTTATTTGCATTTACACCTCATTGTATTTATATGGGGATTCACGGCTATTTTGGGCGAGTTGATTTCATTGGATGCTTTACCTTTAGTTTGGTATCGTATGCTTTTAGCTGTAATTTTTATTTTGATTTTCATCTTAATTACTCGAAAAAAGGTAGCATTGCCCACCAAAACTTTGCTTTATTTTCTTTTTTTGGGTCTAATTATAGCCTTGCACTGGCTCACTTTTTTTAAAGCCATCAAAGTGTCCAATGTTTCTGTAACATTAGCTTGCCTTTCTACCGGGGCTTTTTTTACTTCATTTTTAGAACCTCTTTTTTTTAAACGAAAAATTATTGGGTATGAAGTTCTTTTTGGACTACTGGTGGTATGCGGACTCTACATTATCTTCAATTTTGAAGGGAACTATGTTTATGGAATCATTTTAGCTCTTACATCGGCCTTTTTATCGGCTTTGTTTTCTGTATTAAATGGAAAATTGGCTCAAAAGTATGACTCCACCGTAATTTCTTTTTATGAATTAATGGGAGGGGTTTTGTGTTTCTCCGTTTTTTTAGTCATTAGCGGGGGGTTTAGCTCTTCCTTTTTTACACTCTCGATGTCAGACTTCATTTATTTACTTATATTAAGTTCTGTATGTACGGCCTATGCTTTTATAGCATCGGTAAAGGTTATGAAATACATCAGTCCTTATACCGTAATGTTAACAATCAATTTGGAACCGGTTTATGGAATCATTTTAGCTCTAATTATTTTTGAAGAAAAAGAAAAGATGAGCACTCCTTTTTATTTTGGGGCTTTGTTGATTTTAATTACCGTGCTCTTAAATGGTGTGGTTAAGTTTTATTTATCGAAAAGGAAAAGTAAGTCAAACCCAATAGAGTTGTAAAAAAATAGAAGTAATCGTTTAAATTTACTTTAAGAAACGATTAAAAATTTTATCTTTGCTATTCAAACAAAACAAAAATAATCTAATCTATGGAGTATTTGGATTTTGAACTTCCCATCAAAGAATTGGAAGATCAATTGGATAAATGTCAAATAATTGGAGAAGAATCCAATGTTGATGTTACGGCAACTTGCAAACAAATTGAGAAAAAATTAGAAGAAACTAAGAAAAAAATATACAAGAATCTAACGGCTTGGCAGCGGGTTCAATTATCCAGACACCCCAGTCGCCCTTACACAATGGATCATGTAAGAGCTCTTTGTGGAGGAACATTTTTGGAATTATTTGGCGATAGAAATTTTAAAGACGACAAAGCCATGATTGGTGGTCTCGGAAAAATAGGAGGTCAGTCTTTTATGATTGTTGGTCAACAAAAAGGCTACAATACCAAAACCAGACAATACCGAAACTTTGGTATGGCCAATCCCGAAGGTTATCGCAAAGCTTTGCGTTTGATGAAAATGGCCGAAAAATTTGGCATTCCGGTTTTAACACTAATTGATACTCCCGGAGCTTATCCCGGTTTGGAAGCCGAAGAACGCGGACAAGGTGAAGCTATAGCCCGAAATATTTTGGAAATGATTCGTTTAAAAACACCTATCATTACGGTAATTGTTGGTGAAGGAGCTTCAGGTGGAGCATTAGGAATTGGAGTTGGAGATCGTGTTTATATGTTGGAAAATACGTGGTATTCTGTAATATCCCCCGAATCTTGTTCTTCAATCTTGTGGAGAAGTTGGGAATACAAAGAACAAGCTGCAGAAGCTTTGAAGCTAACTTCCTACGATATGAAAAAACAAAAATTAATTGATGAAATTATTCCGGAACCACTAGGGGGAGCTCATTATGACAGAGAAACCACTTTTAAAACCGTAGAGCAATATATTATCAAAGGGTTTAATGAATTAAAAGATTTATCAACAGAAGAATTAGTTGCCCAAAGGATGGATAAATACAGTAAAATGGGTGAGTTTAAAGAATAATTCTTACATAATTTTATTTTAATCCGAAGCCTTTACACTTCGGATTTTTTTTGTGTTATTAACAATTGAAGGAGAGTTGTCAACATCCTTTTATTAACAACTCAATGTCGCTTTTTTTTATATTTATGTTACTTTAGCCCTATGGAAAATTTGAGAAATATTAACCCCATTAAGGTAGATAAATCTACTCTTATCAGTTTGGAAAAAGGAAAGCTGCCACCACAAGCTCTTGACCTTGAAGAAGCGGTGTTGGGAGCCATGATGATTGATAAAAAAGGGGTTGATGAAGTAATTGATATTTTACAACCGGACGCCTTTTATAAAGAAGCTCACAAATATATTTTTGAAGCTATAGTGCAGTTGTTTACCGATACCCAACCGATTGACTTATTAACGGTTTCGGCACAATTAAAGAGAAATGGAAAATTAG
Organism: Flavobacterium sp.; assembly: GCF_036759525.1. Taxonomy (GTDB): domain Bacteria; phylum Bacteroidota; class Bacteroidia; order Flavobacteriales; family Flavobacteriaceae; genus Flavobacterium. The sequence continues at coordinate 90,095 of NZ_DAIOUN010000004.1, forward strand.
AGTTGGTAGGAGGTGATTTTTATCTCATTCAACTTACTCAAAAAATTTCATCTTCGGCTCACATCGAGTTTCATTCTAGAATTATTTTACAAAAATTCATCCAACGTAGTTTAATTAAAATATCTTCAGAAATTATTGAAGAATCTTACGATGAAACAACCGATGTATTTGATTTATTAGACAAGGCCGAATCTAAATTATACGAAGTAACGCAGGGTAATATCAAAAGGAGTTCAGAAACGGCACAGAGCTTGGTTATTCAAGCCAAAAAAAGAATTGAAGAGATAGCCAATAAAGAGGGACTTAGCGGTGTAGCAACCGGATTTGAGAAACTAGATAAAGTTACTTCAGGTTGGCAACCCAGTGATTTAATTATTATTGCTGCCCGTCCCGGTATGGGTAAAACGGCCTTTGTGTTATCTATGGCACGAAACATGGCCATCGATTTTGCTCAACCGGTTGCCGTTTTCTCCCTGGAGATGTCATCCGTTCAGTTAATTACCCGTTTGATTTCTTCTGAAACCGGATTATCTTCAGAGAAACTTCGAACCGGAAAACTTGAAAAGCATGAGTGGGAACAATTGAGTGTAAAAGTTAAAAATTTGGAGAAAGCTCCACTTTATATTGACGATACTCCTTCGTTGTCTATTTTTGATTTGCGAGCCAAAGCCAGAAGGTTATCTTCTCAACACGGCATTAAGTTAATTATTGTAGATTATTTGCAATTAATGACAGCCGGTGGAGGGGGCAAAGGTGGAGGGAATAGAGAGCAAGAAATTTCGACTATTTCAAGAAATTTAAAAGCCTTAGCGAAAGAATTAAATATCCCTGTGATTGCACTTTCACAGCTATCACGTGCTGTTGAAACCCGGGGTTCCAGTAAAAGACCTTTGTTGTCCGATTTGCGTGAATCGGGAGCTATTGAGCAAGATGCCGATATCGTTTCGTTTATTTACCGTCCGGAATATTACAAAATAGACGAATGGGATGATGATGAACGCTCTCCAACAGAAGGTCAAGCCGAGTTTATTATTGCCAAACACAGAAATGGAGGATTGGAAAATATTCGACTGAAATTTATAGGTAGTTTAGGTAAGTTTGATAATTTGGATGATTACAGTAGTGGGTTTAGTGATTTACCCTCTCGTATGAATTCTGACGATACCCCATTTATAACCAAAAATTTACCTTCTCCCAATGAAGCATTCGGAAGCCATATGAATACAGATGAAGAAGATAGTGAAGTTCCCTTTTAATAGTAAATCCGCAGTAGCGGATTTTTTTATCATTTTCTTCACAAAAAATCAGTTATCTTTGATTTTACTTGATAGAAAACTGTACTTATGACTCTCAAAAAATTGGCCTACATTCTTATTTTCCTAGTCTATACTCAAGGAGCTTTAGCCGGTTTCCTTCTATTGCCTATGGATGAATCTACCCAACAAAATCATTTAAAAGCCTACGGAATAACATATTGGGCTTTGGATAAAGATTACAAAGCAAGTTGGTTATTAAATTACCGAGGAGGCTCCTTTTTATTACCTGATGCACCCGAAATTCGCAAGGAATGTCAAATTAGAGGTGTAAGTTTTGAGCCCTTATCCGAAGCTCAGGTTAATCAACTGATGGAAGAGATAAGCAGTCCTTCTCAAAATATGGAATCGGTAGTTTTGGAGAAAGCACCTAAAATAGCGGTTTATACTCCTCAAGGAAAAAAACCTTGGGATGACGCAGTAACATTAGTATTAACCTATGCAGAAATTCCGTTTAAAGCAGTTTATGATGAAGAGGTGCTTTCCGATCAGTTGTTACTCTACGATTGGCTTCATTTGCATCACGAAGATTTTTCGGGTCAATATGGAAAATTTTTTGGAGCTTACAGAAATGCTCCATGGTACATAGAACAAAAACGAGATGCTGAGGCTTTAGCGGCTAAATTGGGGTTTTCCAAAGTTTCGGATTCCAAATTAGCTGTTGCCAAAAAAATTAGAGATTTTGTTATAGGGGGTGGGTTTATGTTTGCTATGTGTTCTGCTACCGATAGTTTTGATATAGCTTTATCGGCTGAAGGAGTTGATATTTGTGAACCTATGTTTGATGGTGACGAAAGCGAACCCAATTATCAGTCAAAAATTGACTTTTCTAAAACGTTTGCCTTCAAAGATTTTATTTTAGAGCGTTCGCCAACGGTTTATGAGTTTTCGGATATTGATATGACTACAAAACGAAAAATGCCTATTGATAAAGATTATTTTACCTTGATGGAATATTCTGCCAAATGGGATCCTATTCCAACGATGCTTTGTCAGAATCATACGCAACTGGTAAAAGGATTTATGGGGCAAACGACAGCTTTTGATAGCGAAAGAATCAAATCTCACGTATTAGTAATGGGTGAAAATCGATATAACGGAGAGGCGAGATACATACATGGTACCAAAGGAAAGGGGATGTTTACATTTTTTGGGGGTCACGATCCGGAAGATTACCAGCATTTAGTAGGTGATGCTCCAACGGTTTTGGATTTACATCCCAACTCACCCGGATATCGTTTAATATTAAATAACGTTTTGTTTCCGGCAGCTAAAAAGAAGAAACAAAAAACCTAATACGATAAACGACTTTAATGAAATCCCAAAATCAAATTGAATTGATTTTGGGATTTTTAATTATAAATACTTCAGAAAGAAATAGCTGATTTAGCTTAAGCTTTCTTCATTTTCTTTATCTAAATATTCTTGTACAATATCAATGGCATTGGTTACCACATCACTTAAAGCGGTAATAAAAGTACCTTCATCTGCAATACTAATGGCATGTTTAATCGCTTCAATTTCTTTGGTAATGATTTCATAGGTCACCGGTCGATTTGCTTTTTGAATTCCTTCCAAGATTAAATCGATTATTTCTTGTTCGGTTCTTCCACGAAGGTGTTTTTCTTGTCTGATGATAATGTGGTCAAACATGCGAGCGGCAATCTCCGCACAATCTCTAATATCCTCATCTCTACGATCTCCAACCCCTGCAATGATTCCAATTTTGCGTGTAGCTTCAATATTGCTCAACAAGTCTTCTATAGCTGAATATCCGGCGGGATTGTGAGCAAAATCTATCATGACTTTGAATTTTTTAAATTCAAAAATGTTCATTCTTCCCGGAGTTTGTGCCACACTAGGAATAAAGGTTTGTAACGATAAGCTGATGTCATCCGTTTTAAAACCATACAAATAACTTGCAAGGGTGGCTGCTAATACATTTTGAATCATGAATTTAGCTTTTCCTCCAAGGGTCAATGGAATATGAAGAGCTTTTTCAACTCTTATTTTCCAATCTCCTTTTTTAATTGTTATGAACCCATTTTCATAAACCGCTACAATTTTTCCTTCTTTTGTTAATTTTTTTACCACAGGATTTTCCTCGTCCATAGCAAAATAGGCAATATTGCAACTTAAATCGTTGGCTATTTTCAAACATTGTTCATCTTCGGCATTTAAAATGGCCCAACCGTCTTTTTTTACACTTCTTACTACGACACTTTTAACACGGGCTAAATCATCTAATGTGTTGATGTCATTTAATCCCAAATGGTCTTCTCTAATATTGGTTATAATGGCTATATCGCATCGACTAAAGCCTAATCCGGCTCTCAAAATTCCACCTCTTGCTGTTTCTAAAACGGCAAATTCTACGGTAGGGTCTTTTAAAATGTACTCGGCACTCAAAGGACCTGTAGTATCTCCTTTTTCCAACATGTGATTTTGAACGTATATACCATCAGACGTGGTGAAGCCTACTCTGAATCCGTTATTTTTGACTATATGAGCCAAAAGACGTGTAGTAGTTGTTTTTCCATTGGTTCCGGTTATGGCTATAATAGGAATTCGACTGGGTTTACCGGGTGGATAGAGCATATCAATAACCGGAGCTGCTACATTGCGGGGTAAACCTTCAGAAGGGGCCAAGTGCATACGAAATCCGGGTGCTGCATTTACTTCTAAAATTACGCCTCCATTTTCTTTTAAGGGTTGTGTTAAATTTTCGGCCATAATATCTATTCCACATACATCCAGACCAATAACTCTGGAAATTCGCTCAGCCAAAAATATATTTTCGGGATGCATCATATCTGTAACATCTACTGAAGTTCCACCGGTACTTAGATTGGCTGTAGATTTTAAATATACAATTTCCTCTTTAGCGGGTATACTCTCTAAAGTATAGTTTAGTTTAGTCAGTAAATCTAAGGTGTCTCGGTCAACCGTGATTTCGGTTAACACATTTTCATGTCCATATCCTCTTCTAGGGTCTTGATTGGTGATATCGATAAGTTCTTGAATGGTGTTTTTGCCATTGCCAACAACATGAGCCGGAACCCGCTTGGCCGCAGCGACCAATTTGTTGTCTATTACCAAAACTCTAAAATCAAATCCGGTTATAAACTTTTCTACAATTACTCTTCTACTGTACTTTTTGGCGTGTTCCAAACCTTCTAATGCCTCTTCCCAAGTGGTCACATTTATGGAAGCTCCTTTACCGTGATTGCCATCTAGAGGTTTGATAACTATTGGATAGCCAATTTTTTTTATCGTATGTTCTAAATCTTCTGCGTCTACACAAATTGAACCACTGGCAACTGGAATGGAAGCCATTTCCAACATGCGTTTGGTTTCTTCTTTATTGCATGCAATATCAACGGCTATATTACTTGTTTTGCACGTTATAGTGGCTTGGAAACGCATTTGGTTAACTCCATAGCCTAATTGCACTAATGAGTTTGTGCCTAAGCGAATCCATGGAATATCTCTTGATACGGCTTCTTCAACAATACTTCCCGTTGATGGACCTAAACGAACTCTTTCTCTGATTTCTCTCATCTTTTGGATATCGGCTTCCAAATCATAGGGTGTGCCGGCTATTAGAGCTTCTGCAATACGAACGGCACTTTCTGCAGCAAATAGACCAACATTTTCTTCAACATAACTAAAAACCACATTGTAAACGCCGGGAGTTTTGGTTTCTCGGGTTCTTCCAAATCCGGTTTCCATTCCGGCTAAAGTTTGAATTTCTAATGCAATATGTTCAATTACGTGTCCCATCCATGTACCCCGTTCTATACGAATAAAGAATCCGCCTCTCACGCCTTCTGAACATCTGTGCTCTATCATGGTAGGGAATAAACTTTCAATTCGCTCTCTAAATCCTTCAATTTTATTGGTAGGAAACTGCTCCATTTCCTCCAAATCCAAACGCATTTGAATAAGTTTTTTTCGTTGTACACTCCAAATATTTGGGCCTCTAAGTGCTTGTATTTTTAAAATTTTCATAAGAATATTAAAATTGAGAAGGTTTTAAATTTTAATTGTTGATTTTGTTAAAAATAAGGATAATTTTTTTTAGATTTTGATTTTTTTTAGGTTTTTGAAAAAAAAGATTTACAATTTCGTGGGGTTTAGGTGGTTTTGTTGAATTTTTTAATTATAAACTATTGTATTTGTGTAGATTTCTCAAAATATACTTAAAATTAAGTATGATTTTAATCAATTCACTATTTTTGTTGCATGAAAAGTAAAGGAAAACTCATTATAATTGGAGGAGCTGTAGATAAAGGTAGTTTTACAGAGTCTAGTTTTGATCAAGATGTTTCAAAAAACATGAATTTTTTTGAAACCGGTATCCTAAAACGAATTATTGACGAATCGAAGTATAAAGAAAAATCTCGTATAGAAGTAATAACTACGGCATCAAAAATTCCGAGAGAAGTAGGACCTGAATATGCCAAAGCTTTTCAATATCTGAATGCTTCAAACGTAGATGTTCTCTACATAGAAAGACGTGAGCAGGCTGGTGAGGATGCTGTATTGGAACGTTTGAAAGCTGCGGATATAGTGATGTTTACCGGAGGTGATCAATTGCGACTGTCTTCCATTTTAGGAGGAACAAAATTTCACGATATTTTATTGGAAAAATACCGAAACGAACACTTTATATATGCAGGTACGTCGGCCGGAGCTGCAGCAGCTTCTAATAATATGATTTACCAAGGAAGCAGTCACGAAGCTTTGTTGAAAGGGGAAGTTAAAATTTCTAGTGGCTTGGGCCTCATTGATGATGTAATTATTGATACTCATTTTGTACAAAGAGGTCGTATTGGACGTTTATTTCAAGCGGTTGTAGGAAATCCTAAAGTTTTAGGAATAGGTTTAGGGGAGGATACCGGACTATTAATTACACACGATACCAAAATGGAAGCTATTGGTTCCGGATTGGTAATCTTGGTAGACGGTAGAGAGATCAAAGATACCAATTTGACTCAAGTGGAGCTGGGACAACCCATATCTATCAATCATTTGGTAACTCATGTAATGAGTATGTATGATACTTTTGATTTGGAAACCTATAAAATGCACATTCATTCTTCGCAGTATATTTAATCATTTGGAATTCTTTTTTTATGAAGCTTATTATTCATGGAGGTTTTTTTTCTGAATCATCCACATCCGATGAAACCAAAAAAGCCAAGCAAGAGGCTATGTCCTCAATCGTTTTGGCATCCTTTGATTATTTGAAGTCGCATTCAGCTTTAGAAACCGTTGTTTATGCAGTAAGTTTATTGGAGGACGACCCATTGTTTAATGCCGGAATTGGTTCTCAAATTCAAAGTGATGGTAAAATTCGAATGAGTGCTGCATTAATGGATGGCGGTTCTATGAAAATGAGTGGAGTTATTAATATTGAAGAAGTGAAAAACCCGATAAAAGTTGCCTCAGTTTTGATGAAAGAAGACGATAGAATTGTTGGAGGAGAAGGAGCAACACGCTATGCAAGAGAGCATGGATTTGAAGTTTTTTCTACAGAAATTCCACAACGTAGAGCCGAATTTGAAGCTAAAGTAAAAGCAAATGGGCAAGGTACGGTAGGTTGTGTTGCAATTGATGCTGAAGGTAAAATAGCTGTGGCAACATCAACTGGTGGAAAAGGTTTTGAAATTCCGGGAAGGATTTCAGATTCGGCTACAGTAGCCGGAAATTATGCCAATTCCTTTTGTGGGGTAAGTTTAACGGGGGTAGGAGAAGATATTGTAAGCGGGGCCGTAGCAGCAAAAATTGTTACCCGTGTAACCGATGGATTTACTATTGAAGAAGCTTTTCAAAAAACGTTTGCCGAATTAAAACCTTTTGATGGTTTTGCCGGTGCTATTGGAATAGATTATCGTGGAAATATCTATCACATGGATTCTCATCCTAAGATGGTATTTGCATCATTCGATGGAAATGAAGTTGAGGTTTTTGAATAGAAAAAATAATAAAAAATCCCAATCGCTATGATTGGGATTTTTATTTGTCTTTGATTTATTATTTTACTGCAAGTGCCGAATCAATATTGAAAATTAAACTGGCTCTATGGGCTCTTGTGCTTTCATCTGAAGCACCGGCTGAAGCCAACATACTTCTTACTTTCTTCAAGGTTTGATAGGCTGCTGCTTTTGCAATATCATCATAAGGATTATTCGTTTTATTGGTCGCAATATCAATAATTCTCTTTACGTAATAATTTTGTAGATATTGTCTGTGCGTATTTACTTTCCCATTTAAATCAGCTCTGAAAATTCCGTTTGTTAAATCGGTTAATATTTCGGCTACCGAATAATTATTTCCGTACAAACTGGAATTGGAAACTCTCATTAATGTTGTAGGATGTAAAATATGAGCTAGAGCTGCATCGCTTTGCATAGATAAATACAAGTTATTTAACTTTGGATCTTCAGTAGTTCCCATAAAACCAAATCCTCTACGTTGCATTTGTAAATAAGGATATAGTGCTGTATCTGCATCAAAAGCATTGGGAGCAAAGGCATATTGCGTTAAGATGGCAATGGCTCTTTTTTGGTCTTCTTTAGAAACCGGAGTAAATGGTTTTTCTTTAGCATTTTGACCAATGTAAGTACGATCTACATATACACCTCCAACATATCGACTTACTGCCGAAATCATATTGCGTCTTTGGCCGTTTAGTAAATAAAAACGTGAACGTAATTCGGCATAATTATCTCCGGGTTTACTGTATTTGGTTTTAATTTTACCCATAACAGTATTGATAAGTTTGAAGCGGTCTACAGCATATCCCATAGCATCACTACTTAAATCTTCTACCATAACTCTCGGGTCTATTGCTTTACCGGGAGCACGCATGTCATCGGCATCGTTACCAAAAGTTAAGTAAGGCTCAGAACTTCGACTCAAAATTTTGTTTAATTCGGCCTCTTCATCTTGGTTTGCTCCAAATTCACGGTATCCATATTCAATTGCCCAATTGTCATAAGGCCCCGGAACGGTAGTAAAAAAATTGCCTTGTTTTGATCGGTCTGATGCCAAGTTGATAGCCGGATAATCCATCACTGAACCAATTAAACCAATTTTTTCAGTCAATTCTCTATTGTTTAATTCGGAAGGTTTAAGCATTTGACTGGCTTTCATGTTGTGATTTAGACCCAAAGTGTGACCCATTTCATGCAATACCAAGTAGTACAAAAATTCTTTGTGTACACGTAAAATAGTTTCCGGATCGTCTTCGGAAGCTTCAATTAAAGTTGCACCAAGCATGTATTGGCTTTTCAATTGGTGAGCTAATGTACACATATGACCGTTGTGGTTGGTGCAAGGTGTTAATTCGTTATCAGACGAACTTCCGTTGGCGGCAAATAAATCGTCTAGAATAGGGGAGCGGCTAGCCGAACTCCATTCGATTGTAATATCTGAACCCAGAATTTGTCCGGTTCTTGGATTAGCAAAACTAGGACCTATAGCTCCATAACTCGGTCTTGCAGACGAAACCCATCGGATAACATTGTATCGAATATCACCGGCATCCCAATCAACCGTATCGGGTTGCATTTTCATAACAATGGCATTTTTAAATCCGGCTTTTTCAAATGCAAGATTCCAACGATTACCGGCTTCCATTATGGTTTGTCGGTATTCTACAGGTGTGGTATTTTCTACCCACCATACGATAGGTTCAACAGGTTCGCTGATGGCCGCATTCGGATCTTTTTTAGTCAAGTGCCAACGGTGAATAATGTCTTTGTAAGGAGCAGCTTTCACACTGGTTTGATCGTTAACCGTTTCTCCAAAATATCCAATTCTTGGATCGTCTCTTCGAGGTTTGAAGTCGTTTTTGGGCATTTCCAAGAAGGAATGTTGCATTCTAACGCGAACATAACGAGCATCTGTAATATCTGGACCACCCGAATTAAATGGAGTAGCATTGTCATAAGCTAAATCTACCGTTACATCTACATTGTTTGGGAATGATCGGATGGAATTGTATTTTGATTTGGCAGCAACAAAATTACCTAAGGTAAATTGCATACCGGGGGGAGTACCAGGTCTTGTTATGGGTTTTACAGGATCTAATTTTTCACTGATAAACAATCCATCAGCAGCTATAAGAAATCCGTTTGCGTCTTGAGCAGTTATTTTTTCAGCTAAAAAGATAGATTCAGAAATATCTATACCTTCTGTTTTGCTGATTGCATTGTTTTTATCATAATAAAATGAAGTATTAACCAATCCAAATTCGATTTTGTCATAAGCTTTTTTGATACTGAAGACATTAGTAGAACGGTGCATACTTTGATTTAAAAATAAAGCAGTAGGGCCATTCATAGAATAACTTTGGTAAATGAATTCTTTTCCTAATTGGTCTTTTTTAACATATAGTTGTACGCTACCGGTGATGGTGTCTTGGTACAAAGTAAATAAACCTTCAATTTTTTTGCTACTTTTTACTTTTTCAGCAATACCGGCTTTGGGTGCTTTTTTCACTTTTGCGGTGTCGGGCTTGGTAACAGCTACTTCATTTTTTTTGCTTTTGGATTTGTTGGTCTGGCTTGAGGCACAAGAAATCATGGCAATAGTTAATGATAGCAACAACAGCGTTTTGATTAATTTCATAAAGTTGTTTTCGTATTAAGTTTGTATGTATTTGTTTGACTTACGAAAATAACCTTTTAAAGTTTAGTTTTGTTTTTTTTAAGTTTTTTTTAAAACTTAAAAAAAATCCCGACGATTAGGTCGGGATTTGATAAGTAAGTTGAAATCGGGTTGTTAAAAACGTTTATTTTACTTTATTCACGATAGCTTTGAAAGCTTCCGGATGATTCATAGCTAAATCGGCCAAAACTTTACGGTTTAATTCAATTCCGTTAGCTTTAACTTTACCTATAAATTGTGAATAACTCATTCCTTCCAATCTTGCACCTGCGTTAATACGCATAATCCATAGAGAACGGAAGTTTCTTTTGTTTTGTTTTCTGTCACGGTAGGCATACAACATGGCTTTTTCAACCGCATTTTTGGCAACCGTCCAAACGTTTTTACGTCTTCCAAAGAAACCTTTGGCTTGCTTTAATACTTTTTTTCTTCGTGCTCTTTTAGCAACAGAATTTACTGATCTTGGCATAATTTTCTTGATTTTTTGTAGTAGGCGTCCTGAATTAAATCAAAGGAACTTTATGAGCCATACTCCAAGGTTATTAAATTGTTTTTTAACCTAAAGAATTTAAGTTGTAGTTAAACTACTTCTTAGATAATTCTTAATTGTTCTTTTACACTCTTCATGTCAGTTGAGTGAACTAACGCAGAGTGAGTTAACGCTAATTTACGTTTCTTTGACTTTTTAGTCAAGATGTGGCTTTTGAAAGCGTGTTTTCTCTTGATTTTTCCAGAACCTGTAACTTTGAATCGTTTTTTAGCACTGGATTTTGTTTTCATTTTAGGCATAATTTCCCAAATTTATTTATGATTTAACTTACTTACTTTTCTTTAACTTCAGGGTTTCAATATCGAGTATGATGAACCTGAGTAATGATTTATTTTTTCTTTTTAGGAGCAATGTACATAATCATACGTTTACCTTCTAAAACCGGTAAAGCTTCAACTTTTCCTAGTTCTTCCAAATCTTGAGCGAGACGTAACAATAAAATTTGACCTTGCTCTTTGTAGATGATAGAACGTCCTTTAAAGAAAACAAATGCTTTTAATTTGGCTCCTTCTTTCAAGAACTTTTCGGCATTTTTCTTTTTAAATTCATAGTCATGCTCGTCTGTTTGCGGTCCGAAACGTATTTCTTTTACCACAATTTGAGTGGATTTGGCTTTCAGCAATTTATCACGCTTCTTTTGCTCGTAAACAAATTTACCGTAATCCATTAACTTACACACCGGTGGCTCGGCATTGGGAGAAATTTCAACTAAATCTACCTCCAATTCTTCAGCTAAACGTAAAGCTTCTGTGATTTTGTATACTCCAGGCTCGATGTTTTCACCTACAAGACGAACTTCCGGTACACGAATTAAATTGTTAATTCGATGTGCTGCTTTTTTTTCTACTCTGGGTTGATAACCCTTGTTGTTTCTAATTGCTATGGCTCTAAATTTTTAAAGTTAAACGTCAAATGTTTTTAATGTTTTGGCAATTTCTTCATTTACAAGATTTGCAAATTCAGTTATTGATATTGTGCTGTTTCCTTTGCCTTCCTGACCTTGTTTTCGAATAGAAATAGTATTGTTTTTCTCTTCTTCTTCTCCAACAATAATCATATACGGAATTTTTTTCACTTCAGCATCTCTGATTTTCTTCCCAATTGTTTCATTGCGGTTGTCAATCAGGCCGCGAATTTCGTGATTTTCTAGCAAAGTTAAAACTTTTTGTGCATAATTTTCATATTTCTCACTCAAAGACAGTATAATAGCTTGTTCCGGCATGAGCCAAAGTGGGAAATTTCCTGCTGTATGTTCCAGTAGAATTGCAATAAATCGTTCCATTGAACCAAAAGGGGCTCTGTGAATCATAACCGGACGGTGTAATTCGTTATCGGCACCTTTGTAATTTAAATCAAATCGTTCCGGTAAATTGTAATCCACTTGAATTGTTCCCAATTGCCATTGTCTTCCCAGAGCGTCCTTAACCATAAAATCTAATTTTGGTCCATAAAAAGCCGCTTCACCATACTCTACAACTGTATTCAAACCTTTGTCTTTAGCTGCATTTATAATAGCATTTTCTGCTTTTTCCCAATTTTCATCAGAACCTATATATTTGTCTCTGTTTTCAGGGTCTCTCAACGAAATTTGAGCTGTAAAATTCTCAAAACCTAACGATCCGAAAACATACAAAACCAAATCTATTACTTTCTTAAACTCACTATCCAATTGATCTGGGGTACAAAAAATGTGGGCATCATCTTGCGTAAATCCACGTACTCTGGTTAAACCATGCAATTCACCACTTTGTTCATAGCGGTATACAGTTCCGAATTCGGCATAGCGTTTTGGTAAATCTTTGTAACTCCAAGGGCGAGTATTGTAAATTTCGCAATGGTGTGGACAGTTCATTGGTTTTAATAAAAACTCTTCTCCTTCTGCAGGTGTATGAATAGGTTGAAAGCTATCGGCACCGTATTTGGCATAATGTCCCGATGTTACATACAATTCTTTTTGACCGATATGTGGCGTAACTACTTGTTCGTAACCGGCTTTTTTCTGAGCTTTTTTTAAGAATTGTTCCAATCGGTCTCTCAAAGCAGCTCCTTTAGGCAGCCACAAAGGAAGACCTTGACCTACGCGTTGAGAAAAGGCAAAAAGTTCCAATTCTTTACCCAGTTTTCTGTGGTCTCTTCTTTTTGCTTCCTCTAAAAGTTCGAGGTACTCCGTTAAGTCTTTTTGTTTTGGAAATGAAATGCCGTACACCCGAGTGAGTTGTTTGTTTTTTTCATCTCCTCTCCAATATGCTCCGGCTACACTCATGATTTTCATTGCTTTTATCAAACCGGTGTGAGGAATATGACCCCCTCTGCACAAGTCGAAAAAGTTGGAATGATCACAAAAAGTAATAGTTCCGTCTTCTAGATTGGATATCAGTTCGGTTTTGTATTCGTTGTTTTTGTAAACCTCTAAGGCTTCAGCTTTTGATACCGAACGCATTTTGAATTCGTGTTTTTCACGGGCAATTTCCAAGACACGGTCTTCTATTTTTTTGAAATCGGCGTCCACAATTTTCTGATCTCCAAAATCAACATCATAGTAAAAACCATTGTCAATTGCAGGACCTAATGTAAGTTTGATTCCCGGATACATTTCTTCCAATGCCTGAGCCATTACGTGAGATGTGGAGTGCCAAAAGGCCTTTTTGCCTTCTTTGTCGTTCCAAGTAAAGAGTACCAATGTTCCATCTGTGGTCAAAGGGGTTTCGGTTTCTACAATAGTTGTATTGTAGGCGGCCGAAATTACATTTCTTGCCAATCCTTCACTAATACTTTTGGCTACATCCATAGGAGTAGTTCCAACAGCCATTTCCTTTACGGATCCATCGGGGAGCGTTATCTTTATCATTCTTTTACATTTACGGAATGCAAATATATAGGATTACAAAATCACTTACAAACTATTACTACCTTGAATTTTTGGTAATGCAAACAAGACTTAAACTATTCCTAATTAACTTTAATTTTTGTAAAACCTACTTTACCTTTGTAAAAAAAAAATAAGCATGAAAGTTTTGATTACCGGAGCCACCGGATTAGTAGGAAAGGAGTTGGTAGCATTGTTGTTGCAAGAAGGCATAACCGTACATTACCTTACTACGTCAAAATCTAAATTGGACGATAAGACCCACTACAAGGGTTTTTATTGGAATCCTTCACAAGGGTATATAGACGATACTTGTTTAGACGGAGTAACAGCAATAATTCATCTTGCAGGTGCTACGGTTTCAAAAAGATGGACCCATAGTTACAAGCAAGAAATTATTGAGAGTAGAACTTTAACCTCTCAGTTGTTGTTTAAGACTTTGAAAAACACCCCACATCAAGTAAAGCAGATTGTTTCCGCTTCGGCTATCGGAATTTATAAAGATAGCTTAACTGAGATTTATACAGAAGATTCTAAAAATTTTGATGATACTTTTTTGAGTAACGTAGTACAAAAATGGGAAGACCATGTTTCTGTTTTTAAAGTTTTGGGAATTCAAGTTTGTTTTTTAAGAATTGGTTTGGTTCTTTCTCCTAATGGTGGAGCTCTTCCCGAAATTTTAAAACCCATAAAAATGGGTGTTGGAGCTCCTCTGGGTTCCGGAAAACAAATTCAATCTTGGATTCACATTCAAGACTTAACGGCATTAATTTTATTTGCTATTCAAAATCATTTATCCGGAGTTTACAATGCGGTAGCTCCCAATCCCGTAACACAAACCGAATTTACCAAAGTTTTTGCTAGTGCCTTAAAAAAACCTTTGGTATTACCACGTGTTCCCCGTTGGGTTATGGCTCTTGTTTTGGGTGAAATGCACCAACTTTTATTTTCGAGTCAACATGTGAGTTCGGCTAAAATTGAAAACGAGGGTTTTAAGTTTCGTTATCGCGATTTAAATAAAGCCGCAGATAGTTTGGTATAAAAAAAAACTCCCGTTATCGGGAGTTTTTCATTCTTATTTTGTAGCGGTTACACTAACTTTTAATTCAATATCGTCGTTTACAAATTTGTCTTTCAGATTGTCAAAAATTGATTTTGAAGCATAATTTACACCCCACTCTGTTCTGTTGATTGTAAACGAATCACTGGTTAAAGTTAATTGGTCTCCATCAACAAGTAACGTAGCTTTAAAAGATACCGGTTTGGTAATTCCTTTTAACGTTAGGTTTCCGTTTACGGTAGTACTTCCGTTTTCGGTAACTACAGAAGTGATTTCAAAAGTTCCTTCCGGAAATTTTTTGGTGTTGAAAAAATGATCAGCATCTTCCTCTTTACCTAAACCTTTCAAATGGCCCTCCAAATCTTCTTTACCATCTCCGGCTGCAAGATCCAACACCGTAATTGTATTCATATCTATGGTAAATTTTCCACTTTCTACTTTACCGTTGTTTAAAGAAATCTCTCCAGAAGACAAAGAAAGTGTACCGTTGTGTTTACCTGCCGGTTTAGAACCTACCCATTCGATTACAGAATTTTGGGTGTCAACTTTGTATGCAGAACCTGTTTCTGATGCTGCTGCAGCTTCTGCCGGTTCTGTAGTTTCTTTGGTTTCGTTTTTACAAGATACAGTTAGAAAAAGAGCTGTTACCAGCAAAGAACTCATTACAATTTTTTTCATAATTTTTTAAGATTTTAAGTTTTAAACAAAAATAGAAAATCAACTTGCCTCAACCTCTTAAAGAAATATTAATTTTTTTGCTGACAATTTGACATTATTCAACATTTGGCAGTACTTTTGCAATCCCAAAATGACACCTCAAATGTTTAAAAAATTTTTTAATACTATGAATCAAGAGAATACTGATAATGTAGAAAAGGAAATCGTTGCGAATGAAATAAATGACGTTCAAAGTCCGGAAAGTGTAGAGGAAACAGGAGTTGAATTGACAGCCGAAGAACGTTTGGCCGAAGATTTAGCCAAAGAAAAAGATAAATTTTTACGTCTTTTTGCCGAGTTTGAAAACTTCAAAAAACGAACGGCCAAAGAGCGAATCGATTTATTTAAAACAGCCAATCAAGAGGTTTTACAAGCTATGTTGCCGGTTTTGGATGATTTTGACCGTGCATTGGTTCAGATATCTAAAAACGATACCACAGAAGAGCAACAATTGTTAAAAGGGGTGGAATTGATTCATGAAAAATTAAAATCCACTTTGGTTTCCAAAGGATTAGAACAAGTTGATATTAAGGCAGGTGATGATTTTAATGCCGATTTTGCTGAAGCAATTACCCAAATTCCGGCTCCGACTGAGGATTTGAAAGGTAAAATTGTTGACGTAGTAGAAAAAGGATACAAATTGGGCGAAAAAATCATACGTTTCCCTAAGGTTGTAATTGGACAATAAGAATTGAGGGTCTCCCTTTGAAAAAATAGAATCTATCGAAATTGAAACGATGAAAAAAGATTATTACGAAATATTAGGCATTTCAAAAAATGCTTCGGCAGAAGAAATAAAGAAAGCCTATCGCAAAAAAGCGATTGAATTTCATCCGGATAAAAATCCGGGAAATAAAGAAGCGGAAGAAAACTTTAAAAAAGCGGCCGAGGCCTATGAAATTTTGAGTGATCCCGATAAAAAAGCCCGATATGATCAATACGGTCATGCCGCTTTTGATGGTAATGGCGGTTTTGGCGGTGGCGGTATGAACATGGATGATATTTTCAGTCAGTTTGGAGACATATTTGGTAGTGCTTTTGGCGGCGGTTTTAGTGGATTTGGTGGCGGCGGATTTGGCGGTGGCCAACGCAGAATGAAAGGCAGTAATTTGCGAATCAAAGTAAAACTCACTTTGGAAGAAATTGCTCATGGAGTTGAGAAAAAAGTGAAAGTAAAACGCAAAGTTCAAGCTCCGGGTGTTTCTTATAGTACGTGTTCAACTTGTAACGGTTCGGGACAAGTATTACGCGTAACCAATACCATTTTGGGTCGCATGCAAACGGCTACTACGTGTCATGTGTGTGGAGGAAGCGGACAGACTCTAAGTTCAAAACCTGCCGGAGCAGATGCTCAAGGTATGATTTTGGAAGATGAAACGGTTTCTATCAAAATTCCTGCGGGAGTAGTTAATGACATGCAATTGAAAGTTTCCGGAAAAGGAAACGATGCCCCAGGGAATGGTATACCCGGCGATTTGATTGTAGCCATTGAAGAAGTTGAACACGAATTTTTAAAACGCGAGGGTGAAAATCTCCATTACGATTTGTATATCAGTGTAGCAGAAGCGGCTTTGGGTGTTTCCAAAGAAATTGATACTGTGGGCGGGAAGGTTCGGATTAAACTGGAAGAAGGAATCCAATCCGGTAAAATTTTGAGATTGAAAGGAAAAGGAATTCCGAGTTTGAATTCGTATGGTAATGGCGATTTATTGGTGCATATTAATGTGTGGACTCCCAAGACCTTAAATCGCGAACAGCGTCAGTTTTTTGAGAAAATGCTCACGGATGAGAATTTTATTCCGCATCCTGAAAAGTCGGATAAATCTTTTTTTGAAAAAGTTAAAGATATGTTTTCGTAATTTGAAAAATATTTTTACATTTGAACTTTACTAGGAAACTAGTAGATTCTTTTTCATAGCAATTTTTCCCATCCTTGTGTCACCATAAGGGTGGGTTTTTTTTTGAAGATTGGTTCTAGTAAAGTTTGTTCGTTGTGTCATTTCGACCAGAGGGAGAAATCACATAAAGTTGTTAACGAATTTGCGTAGTGTTATGTGATTTCTCCTGCGTTGTAATGACACGAGTGGGGCGAAATCAATGCGAATCAGATTATTTCTTTGTTTCTCTCCTTTTATATTTTTTGTTTTCAAAAACTAAAAAGTTTTGCATGTTGAGGATATCTTGATTGTTTTTGATTTCAATTTCGTAATATTCTTGACCATCAATAATAATAGGATTTTGCCAATCAATATCAACAAATTCAGGTTGTGACTTTCTTACCGTTTCTATATCCGTTTCCACTACCAAATTATCTGCCCAATCCATCGTTTCATTGTAGTAATTTTTACAGCTAATAAAAATTGAATAAAGGAAAAATAGAGAAAAAAGTTTTTTGTTCATGTTTTGGAATTTTACCTTGTGAATACTTGAATTACTCCATCAGCTCCTTTTTTTCCAAAAAGTGGAACGCTTTTTTGCTTTGGAATAATTTGAATGTCTTTGATTTCTAATTTTTCCAATGTTTCCAAAAGTGTGTTTTCTGAATATTTAGTTAAGGAATTATTAACTTGTAAAAGTGGGTTTTTACCGATTTCATTTTGTATTATTTTTTCTTCAATAAAAAGCTTTAAGTTATACTTTTTTTTACCTTTTTCATTGATGGTGTAATGATTACTTTCATTGATTGTAAATTGATTTTCTCGAATGATTTTCCAGAATTTTTCAGCCCATTCTCCATTGTTCCAAATTTCTTTTTTTTTGTTTAAAGTCTTTTCAATAATTTCTTGTTCAGTTTTTTGTTCAATAAGGATTTCTAAAAGAAAATGCATTTCAATTGGCCATTTTGCCGTTTCAAATCTTTTGGTAAAAGTTGAATTAAAATCATTTAAATCTACATTACTTTCTTTAGCGTTTTTAATAAAGTTCCACAATTCTAACGATTGTAATTTTTTAATACTATCGTTAAAAGTTTTTTCAAATTCTACTTTAGGAAGTTTTTTCATTTTCTCAATACTTTCATTTTGAGAAAAAGATATTAAAGGGATTAAAAGAAAAAATAATATTCTCATAAAGATTTTTGAGCAATTTTTAATTTACAACGATTGAAATAAGTTTTTGTTGTTTTAGTTGAGTATGCGATTTCGAAAAAATATGTTCACCGTGTCATTTCGACCAGAGGGAGAAATCACATAAAGTTGTTAACGAATTTGCGTAGTGTTATGTGATTTCTCCTGCGTTGAAATGACAAAGTCGGGAAATTTTTATTATTATATATCAATTTAAGGCTCGCCTTTTTCCTGAAATAGTACACTTCTTTTTTACCTATAATTTCTTTGCGTGAGGGATTGCAGCGGAAAGCCCGGAATGTAGCCGGAGCTTGTGGAGGCGAAATGAGGACTTGCAGCGAAAAGCCCGACCCCGTTGCTCTCCAATCGTTTTATTTTGCACTTCTACTGCTTGCAACGGGGGCACGCCCACAAAAAAACCCATATCTTGATGATTCTTTACGCGATATTTTGCGGTTATTTCTTATATTTACCCAAACACAAAACAAGTTTATGAGCCACATTTTAGAAGTTAAAAATGTTGTTAAACAATATGGCGATTATACCGCTTTAAACAACGTGTCTTTATCTGTCCCGAAGGGAAGTATTTATGGTCTTTTGGGACCCAATGGAGCCGGAAAAACATCGCTAATTCGAATTATTAATCAAATAACTATGCCGGATAGTGGCGAAGTGTTTTTGGATGGCGAAAAATTGCAACCGCATCACATTCAGCATATTGGTTACTTGCCCGAAGAACGCGGTTTGTATAAATCGATGAAGGTAGGCGAGCAGTGTTTGTACCTGGCTCAATTGAAAGGACTGTCTAAGGTTGAAGCCAAAAAGCAGTTGATGCATTGGTTTGAACGTTTTGGAATTGAAGGATGGTGGGACAAGAAAATTCAGGAACTTTCTAAAGGAATGGCTCAAAAAGTACAGTTTGTGGTTACGGTTTTGCACCAACCCAAATTGTTAATTTTTGACGAACCTTTTTCGGGTTTTGACCCCGTAAATGCCGCACTTATTAAAGATGAAATTTTGGAATTAAAGAAAAATGGAGCCACGATTATCTTTTCTACACATCGCATGGAAAGTGTGGAGGAGTTGTGCGATGATATTGCTTTGATTCATAAATCGAATAAAATGCTCGAGGGAAAACTCACAGATATCAAACGGCAATTTAAAACGCATACATTTGAGGTAGGTGTGGCAACTTCTAACACCGAAAGCTTATTGGCTCAATTGTCACAAAACTATAACTCGGTAAAACCGGCCTTTTTTAAATCGTTGAACCACGAATTGAAATTGGAAATTGAATTGGGGAATCAATCGTCTAATGATTTACTTCAATTGCTAACTTCACATGGGATTGTAACTCATTTTGTCGAGAAAATTCCAACTGCAAACGAGATTTTTATTCAAACTGTAAACGAAAAATAATGAGTGTTTTAAGCCTAATCATTAAAAGAGAGTTCATTGCAAAAGTTCGTAACAAATCTTTTATTGTAATGACGTTTTTGAGTCCCCTATTGTTTGTAGGCATTGCCGTTTTTGTGGCTTTTTTGGCTTCTATTAAAGCCGATGTCAAACGTATTGGGATTCATGATGAAACGGGATTGTTTCTTAAAGAATTTACCAATGACGAATCGTTTACTTACCATGATTTGACCACTTTAAATTTGAATCAAATTAAAGATAGTTTAATTTTGGAAAGCTACGAAGGGGTTTTGTACATCCCTCAAGTAGATAGTCTCCCGGATTTGGTTTCCAAAGTTCAATTTATTTCAAATGAAAGTCCGTCTATGGACTTTATCATGGATTTGGAAGATGTGATTTCGCAAAAAATTACCCAATCAAATTATGAAAAAATTGGTTTAGATACTCTTCAGTTAAATCAGGCTCAAGCCGATGTTTCTATTATTTTGAAAAAGTCAACCGGAGAAAACACCGTAAAAGGTTTAAATGAAATCAAATTGTTTTTGGGAGGAGCTTTTGGGTATTTGATAATGATGTTCATTGTAATTTACGGCAATTTTGTGATGCGAAGTGTCATTGAAGAAAAGACAAATCGAATCATAGAAATCATCATTTCATCGGTCAAACCCTTTCAATTGATGTTGGGTAAAATTATTGGAAATTCACTGGCCGGTATTCTACAGTTTTTCATTTGGGCTGTTTTGGGTATCGTGTTGTTCTTTATTGTAACTTATGTTTTGGGACTCGAAATGGGAGCTTCGGCGGCAGCTTCTCCAGAAGCGATGGAAGCTGCTCAAAATTCGGGTTTTGCAGAAAAATTGCCATTGTATTTGAATGAATTTTTAAGTTTGCCTTTGTTTACGCTGCTTTTCTCATTTGTGTTGTATTTTGTAGGCGGATACTTTTTATACAGTTCGTTCTACGCAGCTATTGGTTCGGCTGTGGATAATGAAACCGATTCGCAACAGTTTTTATTACCTATTATTTTACCCTTAATTTTAGGTGTTTATATCGGATTTTTTACCGTTTTAAACGATCCTCATGGAACAATTGCCACGGTTTTTTCCATTTTTCCATTAACCTCACCCATAGTAATGCTAATGCGAATACCTTTTGGTGTACCTATTTGGCAATTGATTCTTTCTTTAATTCTATTGTATGCTACATTTTTTGGAGTGGTATGGCTGGCAGCTAAAATTTACAGAGTTGGAATTCTAATGTATGGTAAAAAACCCACTTGGAAAGAATTGTATAAGTGGATGAAGTATTAAATGTGTGATTAAATGAGTTTAAGTATAGAGAACATATTACTAATTGGCTCCTTATTACTTTTAATAAGTATAATAGCAGGTAAAACATCTTATAAATTTGGCGTTCCCACATTAGTATTGTTCTTAGCTATTGGTATGCTTGCCGGTTCTGAAGGTCCGGGCGGAATTCTATTTGATGATCCGAAATTGGCACAATTTATTGGAATAGTTTCACTTAATTTTATTTTGTTTTCCGGAGGTTTAGATACAAGTTGGGGTTCAATCAAACCCATTTTATGGCAAGGAATTGCTTTGTCCACATTTGGTGTTTTTATCACGGCAATATCTGTAGGTATTTTTGTTTACTACATAACCGATTTCACAATTTATGAATCTTTGTTGTTGGGTTCAATTGTTTCATCTACTGATGCCGCAGCTGTATTTTCTATACTACGATCTAAAAGTTTAGCATTAAAATCAAATTTACGACCTACACTCGAGTTGGAAAGTGGTAGTAATGATCCTATGGCTTATGTTTTAACAATTGCACTTTTAGGGTTGGTGGTTAATCAGGAGCAAGATCAAAATGTTTGGTCAGTTGTTCCGTTGTTTTTACAACAAATGATTATTGGTGCAGGTGCCGGTTTACTTTTTGGAAAGTTGAGTAAATACATCATTAACCAAATCAAATTAGACTTTGAAGGATTGTATCCCGTTTTGGTAATTGCTTTAATGTTTATCACTTTTTCTGCTACTGATTTTGTAGGTGGAAACGGTTTTTTAGCTATTTATTTATGTGCTGTTTATTTGGGAAATCAAGACATTATTCACAAAAGAACCATTTTGAAAATGTTTGATGGATTGGCTTGGTTAATGCAAATAGTATTATTCCTGACTTTAGGTTTATTGGTTTTTCCGTCACATATTGTTCCGGTAATTGGAATTGGCTTGTTAATTTCTGCTTTTATGATTTTGGTAGCAAGACCTATCAGTGTGTTTTTAAGTTTGATACCATTTAAAATCAAAAACAGAAAAAAGCTATATATATCTTGGGTAGGTTTGAGAGGTGCGGTACCTATTGTGTTTGCCACTTATCCTTTACTTGCCGGAATTGAAAAGGCAGATATGATTTTCAATATCGTATTTTTTATTACATTAACCTCTATTCTTATTCAAGGGACAACCCTGTCAGTAATTGCAAACTGGCTTCATGTTTCTTTACCTGAGAAAGTTAAATTAAAAGGACCCTTGGAAATCTTTTTTGACGAAAATCCCAAGTCGCATATTGGTGAGATAAACATTGTTAAGTCTGATTACGGTGTAGGGAAGAAAATAGTTAATCTTGGTTTTCCAAAAAATGCTTTAGTAACGATGATAAAACGAAACGAAAAGTATATAACACCAAGCGGTTCCACAATTTTAGAGTCAGGTGATAAATTAATTGTTCTTTCTGATAAAAAAGAAAGTATAGATATAATTGCAGAGCGATTAAAAAGTAATAAAGTAGAGTTGCCTAAACGATTTATTTTATTCTTGGAAACTACAGAGCATAGTCAGTTACTAATTAAAAATGCTTTGCAAATGGCCCAAAATCATAAAGTCGAATTCTGTTTGGCTCATCAAACTTATAATTTTTTACCCAAAATTATAGATAATTCCGAACGTTTATTGGCAGTTCGAAATGCTAAGACAGAGGCTCTAATTAAATTGAAAGAGTTAGCCAAAATTGAATTTAGTCCAATAGAAGTTGATTTTTTTGTTTCAGAAGAACGAATTCCAAAGATGTATGCTAAACTTAAGAATCCATCATATGAAGATTTCATTTTTGTTGGTTTAAAAGGTACCGGTTATTTTAAAAAACACTTAATTGGGAGTATAGCTACTCAAATTACAGATCACATTAATGCTACTTTGTTTGCCTTTCCTCAAATACAATCGGATTTAAAAATTGAAGAGTTTTATGTTGGAATACTCAAAGCTCAAGAATTTAATTTTGATGCATTGAATACTGTAATTCCATTTTTTGAAAATTTAAAGAAAATTGTAGTTTTTACAATATCAAATAACTCGGAAGATTGGATATTTAATCAGGATGAATTAGAAAAAATTCATTTTCCGGAAAATAAGAAACTGGAAATAGTATGTAAAGTTTTGGAAGATAAAGAAACTTTAAAAGAAACAATAGAGTCTAAAAATGCTCAATTTACTAAGATTTTAGTTATTCAAAAAGGGGCTCGTAATGTTTCAGATAAAATGTTTAGAAGTTATTTTTCTAACGAATTCATATACGAAGGTAAGTTTCCTATGATTGTCTTACCTTACAAAGAAAAAACTATTTTAAATTAATATTAGTATTATAAATATGCCAAAAATTTTGATTATTGAAGATGAAGCTCCTATTCGTAGAGTGTTAACCAAAATTCTTTCGGAGGAAAGCGATACCTATCAGGTGGAGGAAGCCGAAGATGGACTTTCCGGAGTAGAAAAAATTAAAAACGAAGATTACGATTTGGTACTTTGTGACATCAAAATGCCCAAAATGGATGGGGTAGAGGTGCTTGAAGCCGTGAAAAAAATAAAACCCGAAATTCCGATGGTCATGATTTCCGGTCATGGCGATTTGGAAACGGCTGTCAATACGATGCGATTGGGAGCCTTTGATTACATTTCAAAACCACCCGATTTGAATCGATTGTTAAACACGGTTCGCAATGCGTTAGACCGAAAACAACTGGTGGTTGAAAATAAAATTCTTAAAAAGAAAGTTAGCAAAAATTATGAAATGATTGGTCAGTCGGAACCGATTAACCATATCAAAGAAATGATTGAAAAAGTAGCTCCTACAGAAGCACGTGTTCTTATTACCGGACCAAACGGTACCGGAAAAGAGTTAGTTGCCCATCAATTACATGAAAAAAGTGAACGTTCGGCTTTTCCGATTATTGAAGTGAATTGTGCCGCCATTCCATCAGAATTAATTGAAAGTGAATTGTTTGGTCATGTGAAAGGAGCCTTTACATCAGCTGTAAAGGACCGAGCCGGAAAATTTGAGGCGGCTGATGGCGGAACTATTTTTTTGGATGAAATTGGCGATATGAGTTTGGCTGCTCAAGCGAAAGTATTGCGTGCTTTACAAGAAAATTTGGTTCAACGAGTTGGAGCGGATAAGGACATCAAAGTCAATGTTCGGGTGATTGCAGCCACCAATAAAGATTTGAAAAAAGAAATTGCCGAAGGGCGTTTTCGAGAAGATTTGTACCATCGTTTGGCGGTGATTTTGATAAAAGTACCGG
Organism: Flavobacterium sp.; assembly: GCF_036759525.1. Lineage (GTDB taxonomy): Bacteria > Bacteroidota > Bacteroidia > Flavobacteriales > Flavobacteriaceae > Flavobacterium. The sequence continues at coordinate 114,343 of NZ_DAIOUN010000004.1, forward strand.
CTTTGAATGATAGGCGAGATGATATTCCGCTATTGATTGAACATTTTTCAAGCAAAATTGCCGAAGAACAAGGCAATGTAGCCAAGAAATTTTCAGCTAATGCAATTAAATTATTACAAGAATACGATTGGACCGGAAATATTCGCGAACTTCGCAACGTGGTAGAACGCTTAATTATTCTGGGTGGAAATGAAATTTCGGAGAATGATGTCAAGCTTTTTGCGAGTAAGTGATGAAACCAAAAAGATAAAAAAATCTAAAAAATCTAAATCATTGATGATAACATTTTAGATTTTTTAGATTTTTCAATTTTTTAGATAATAAATATGCAACTAAAAAAAATAAACCCAAAACTTCAACTAGCCCTTGTTGAATGTGGTTTGACGGAAGCGAATGAAATGCAACAAGAAACTTTTTCTACCTTGAAGAGTGGAGCAGATGCAGTAATTCAATCACCAAACGGAAGTGGAAAATCAACAACTATTGCTTTAAATGTGATTCAGCGACTGGAAAAACCGGTTGGCGAAAGCACTCGGGCTTTGGTAATTGTGGAAACCAAAGAAAAAGTAATCGAAATGGTTGAACTTTTTCAAAAGTTTGGAAATTATACCCATTTACGAGTGATTGGCGTTCATGAAAAAGGTGATATTGATTACGATAAAAACCAAATTTCACTGGGAATGGATGTGTTGATTGGTACACCAACTAAAATTAATGATATGTTTTCTTCTGCCGGATTCAATATGAATACTATTAAAATGTTTGTGGTAGATGATTCCGATGTTTTATTTCGAAACCGAATGGATGCCATTATTTTGCGACTCTCCTTAAGTGTTGAAAAAACGCAACGTATTTTCTTTTGTTCTACCATCACGGAACGAGTAGAGGTATTGGCCGATAAAATTATGATTGAGCCGGTTTTCTTCGAAGCGGAATAGTTGCCAGTTGTCTGTTGTTAGTTGACTTTTTTCAGTTGTCTTTTCACAGCAATAATAACTAAGGAATTGTAAATCATTTTTTTTAATTGTTACAAGGACTAATTACTAATCACTAATTACTATTAAAAATGGGTATGATGAAAGTGTTCTCCGGAAGTGAAATTTTGGCTTCCGCTTTGAGAGAAAAAATAGAAGAAGTTGGAGTAGAAGTACTTCAGAAAGACAATATCCAATCGGCACGATTGGGTGGTTTTGGCAACTTGGATTTGGCGGTTGAATTGTTTGTTGATGAGCGTTATTATGCCAAAGTAGCTCCGGTGATAGAGCAATTTAGGATGAGTATTTAGTAGTACTTTAGACCTGACAGGTTTTGAAAACTTGTCAGGTCTAAAAAATAAAAATTTTACCTAAATACCTTCAAGTAATAAGCTAAAACCGAAATAAACACCCCAAATACTCCAATAAATCCAAATGAATATCGCAAACTGGTTAGTTCTGCAATATGTCCGATAACCGGTGGCCCGAGTAAAAATCCAATAAAGCTTATACCGGTAACAATCGTTAAAGCTTCTCCTGTTGGGATGTTTGTGCTTCTTCCGGTTGTACTGTAAATGATTGGAATTACATTGGAAACACCAAAACCTACCAGCATAAACGCCAACATACAAGGAATCAAAAAGGGAAACGCAACGGCCATATACAATCCGGTTGAGATGGTAATTCCGCTAACAATCAATATATTTCGGGCTCCAAATTTTCGAACCAAAATATCACTTAAAAATCTTCCTAATGCCATGGTAATCATAAAAGAAGTATAACCCAATATAACCAATGCACCAGGTGCTTTAACAATATCTTTAAAGTAAATTCCACTCCAATCAAACATGATCCCTTCACTTGCCATACAACAAAAACCAATCACACCCAACCAGATTAGATTTTTATCCGGTATTTGAAACCTAAACTTGGGTCCCGAGATTTCCTTAGCTACCGATTTTACTTTAACCAATTGCCGATAATTAACCAGAATTAATACTCCTACCAATAGAAAAATAAGTAAAAAATGTTGATGAGGTGTAAGTTCAAGTGCCATCATACCTAAACCAACCAAAGCACCACAAAAACCGGCCAAACTCCAAGAACCATGAAAGGAACCCATAATAGGTTTTTTGAATATTTGTTCGGTATATACCCCTTGGGTATTGATTGAGATATTGCAAAAATTACCACAAACGCCAAAAATAAATAAGGCTAAGGCCAATTGCCAAGTTTGAGTTACCAAACCAATGTTGGTTAAACTAAACGCATAAAGTGGCAAGGCGAATAAAAGTACTTTTCGACTTCCGAAACGCGTAACTACTTTTCCGGAAAAAGGCATAGCGGTAAGTTGACCAATGGGAAGTGCAAATAGAAGTGTTCCCAGTTCGCCTTCACTGAGTTGTAATGTAGCTTTAATATCCGGAATTCTGCTCGCCCATGAGGCAAAACAAAATCCCATACCAAAATAAAACAAACTCATCGCCAAACGAATTCTATTCAAATACGACTGTTTGGCTTTGCGATAGGTTTTTTTGTGCTTTTGTTTTGGGATAATTTTTCCAAGAAAGCTGTAATCAAGTAATGGCATATTAGATTGGATAATTCAGATTGCAAAATTAATTAAAAAATAAGGTTTAGTTCTTATTTTGAAGGGATTGGCTTATGAAATGTATATTTTTCAGGAATTGTAATGTCATTTTGTCAAATTGTAAATTAATTGACAAATGAATTATCATTTTCAAACTTAAGGATTCCACAATTCGATTATCTTTGCACCTTTAAAAATTGAATATTCTTTATATCGAATAATCCAAAAATCCAACCATCTAAAATGATTACAGTAAACGATATCTCTGTTCACTTTGGCGGAACTACTTTGTTCAGCGATGTTTCTTTTGCCATCAATGAAAATGATAAAATTGCCTTAATGGGTAAAAACGGAGCCGGAAAATCGACGCTATTAAAAATAATTGCAGGAGTAAGCAAACCTTCAACCGGAAATATATCGGCACCCAAAGAAGCTGTGATTGCCTATTTGCCTCAGCATTTATTAACCCAAGATGATGCAACCGTAATGGAAGAAGCTTCAAAAGCTTTTGCTGAGGTGTTTGATATGAAAGCCGAAATGGATGCTATTAATGAGCAATTGACTATTCGAACAGATTATGAGAGTGATGATTACATGAAGTTGATTGAGCGGGTTTCAGAATTGAGTGAGAAATATTATTCTATTGAAGAGGTAAATTATGAAGCAGAAGTTGAAAAAGTGCTAAAAGGTTTGGGTTTTGACAGAGATGATTTTACACGACCTACATCTGAATTTTCGGGTGGATGGCGTATGCGAATTGAGTTGGCAAAAATATTATTGAAAAAGCCGGATTTGATTTTATTGGATGAGCCCACCAACCACATGGATATTGAAAGTATTCAATGGTTGGAGGAGTTTTTGATAAATTCGGCTAAGGCGGTAATTGTGATTTCGCACGATAGAGCTTTTGTAGATAATATTACCAATAGAACTATTGAAGTTACGATGGGTCGTATTTACGATTACAAAGCCAAATATTCTCATTACCTGGAATTGCGAAAAGACCGACGCATTCATCAGCAAAAAGCTTATGATGAACAACAAAAAATGATTGCAGAAAACATGGAATTCATTGAGCGATTCAAAGGAACGTATTCCAAAACTTTACAGGTACAATCTCGTGTAAAAATGTTGGAAAAATTGGTTCCGGTTGAAATTGACGAAATTGACAATTCGGCCTTGCGTTTAAAATTTCCACCTTCGGTCCGTTCCGGACAATATCCGGTTGTTGTGAAAGATTTACATAAAAGTTATGGCGATAAAGTCATTTTTAAAGATGCCAATATTGTCATTGAAAGAGGGCAGAAGGTTGCTTTTGTGGGTAAAAATGGCGAAGGAAAATCAACTATGATTAAAGCCATTATGAAAGAAATTGAAATCAATGGCGGAAGTGTTGAAATTGGTCATAATGCACAAATTGGGTATTTTGCTCAAAACCAAGCCTCGTTGTTAGATGAGAATATGACTATTTTTGAAACTATAGATACCATTGCTGTGGGTGAAATTCGTACGCAAATCAAAAATATTTTAGGAGCTTTCATGTTCCAAGGCGATGATATTACCAAAAAAGTAAAAGTACTTTCCGGTGGCGAAAAAACGCGATTGGCTATGATTAAGTTGTTATTGGAGCCGGTTAATTTATTGATTTTGGATGAACCTTCGAACCACTTAGATATGAAAACGAAAGATATTATCAAGGAGGCATTGAGAGATTTTGACGGTACATTAATTTTGGTTTCTCACGATCGTGATTTCTTAGATGGATTGGCAACCAAAGTTTTTGAGTTTGGTAACAAACGAGTTAAAGAACATTTTGAAGACATCAAAGGATTTTTAGCCTTAAAAAAGATGGAAAGTCTCCGAGAAATCGAAAAATAGAATTAAAAAAAAAACATCCCTAAAAGGGATGTTTTTTTTGTTTATATACTAAAGTGCAGTAATTATAAATTGACTTCTTCGGTTTAATTGGTGTTCGGCTTCAGTACATTCTACACCATCAGCACATTTGTTTACCAATTGCGTTTCGCCATACCCTTTTGCAGTTAAACGTTCCGGTGCAATTCCTTTTTTGATTAACCAGTCACGTGTAGATTTTGCACGTTTATCAGACAAAATTTCATTGTATCGATGTGTTTGTCTGCTATCTGTATGCGATCTGATATCAATTTTCATTGTTGGATATTCATTTAAGACATCCAAAATCTTGGCAATATCAATAGCTGCATCAGGTCTAATGTTCCATTTGTCTAAATCAAAGTAAATAAGGTTAATTCCAAATACGTCAGCTAAATCACCTCCAACCGGAATTTTCTTGATAGCACTTTCCAGTTCGATTGGTAATTCGGTTTTACCGCTTTCTTTACCTATGATAACAGCACTTTCTTTGGTAGTGTACTTTTCTTTTTCAGCTCTAACATAATATTTTTTCTCACATTCAACTTCGCCAAAATCATATCTACCGTCTTCACCAGAAGTTATTTCTTTCAATTTGGTAAATTTATCATCAAATAAAGTTAGTTTGGTATTTGCCAAAACCGCACCGGTTTCGGCATCTGTAACAACACCCACCAATACTTGTTCACACTTAAATTGAATCTCTTTAGTTTCTAAAAATTTATAGATATCATCACTTCCGGCACCTCCAGGTCTATTTGATGATAAAAATCCTCTTTTGTTTGACTTATTAATAATCAAAGCAAAATCATCGTGAGGTGTATTGGCCGGTTCGCCTACATTTAAAACTTGTTTGTAAGTGCCATCTTTTTCAAGTTTGGAAATAAAGATATCCAAACCACCCAATCCGGGGTGACCGTCTGAGGCAAAGTAGATTTCATTATCCGAGGTAATGAAAGGGAAAGTTTCTCTTCCTTCGGTGTTAATTCCTTCTACGTTTACTGGAGCTCCAAAAGAACCATCTTCTTTAATTTCAACTTTAAAAATATCAGAAAGACCTTTTGTTCCGGGCATGTCTGAAGCAAAATAAAGTGTTTTTTCATCAGCACTTAAGGCAGGATGAGCTACTTGATAGGAATCACTATTAAAGGGTAATTCTGTAATATCAGTCCATTGTTCATTTACCAAGGTTGCTTTGTAAATTTTTAATAACGTAACTTTATTGGCATCTTTACCTTTTTTACCATTGTTAAAGTTGTTTCTTGTAAAATATACGGTTTTTCCATCTCTGGTAAAGGCAGGGGTAGATTCATGGAATCTGGTATTTAGATTTTTAGCAAATTTATCTGCCCCGGTTAAAGCTCCTTCTGAACTCAAAGTAGAACTGTAAAAGTTAGAGAAATATTGGTCTGTCCACGTATGTTTTCTTTTAGAGAAATTTCCGGTATCTCTAGCAGAAGCAAAAACCACTTTGTCCATATAAAAGGCAGTTCCGTAATCTGAATATTCTGTATTTATGCCAGCATCTTCAAGTTTATATCTTCCGGAATTCTTTTTAATGACATCTCTGTAATCTTTATTGTTTACGGCTAGAACACCTCGAGTGTCGGCTTCTGTCATTTTGTTGAATTTGACCATCATTTCATCTGCTTTGGTATAGTTCCCAACTGCTTTCAGCGATTGAGCATATCTGAAATAATATTCGGCATCTACTTGATCTGTCATAGCAAACAATTCACTATACCATTTTTCTGCATTTACTAAATCGGCATTAAAATAATAGGCATTGCCAATTTTTTGCAACATATCAGGATTTTTATATCCTTTTTCAGCTATTCGTTCATAAGTTTTAATAGCATCTATGTAAGCAAACTTATCGTAGTTTTTATCGGCTTTTCGTTCTCCAGCTTTTTGAGCATATCCGTTTAGAGCAATACAGCTAAACAAGGCGATATATATATATTTTATTTTCATGACTGTTGCTTTATTAGAAGAATCTAGGTGAAACAATTTTATTATGCTTGGTAAATAATTCAAATCTTACAAAAACTTCATGAGATCCTGAATTGAAACGTCTTAAACGTGTGGTTTCCATATCATATCCATATCCAATGAATAAACCTTCGGTAACCTGAAACCCTGCTAAAGCACTCACAGCAGCATCCCATCTCCAAGCTGCACCCAACATAAACTTTTCATCATATAAAAAGTTTGCAGACACATCTACTTGTAAGGGAGCACCTTCTATGGCTTTGGTTAAAAGTGCAGGTTTAAATTTAAGGTTGTAAGTTAAATCAAATACATGCCCAGCTATAAGATAAAAATTCATTCTTTCAGAGTTAACAGCTACAGAATTATCATCGTATCTTGTAGTTTCAAAAAAGTTGGGTACAGATAATCCAACATACGTTTTATCTGAGTGTAAGTAAATCCCTGCACCAAAATTGGGGGTGAAATTATTTCTCAAGTTCTGAAATTGAGGGTCACCGGCATCGGCAGGGTTTAATTTGTTTACATCTAGATTAAATAAGTTTGCTGTTCCTTTGATACCAAATGAAAGCTTGTAATTTTCAGACATTTGAACGGTATAAGATAAATCGGCAGAAATAGCATTTTCTGTAGTTGGTCCGATTTTGTCATTTACAAAGGAAACACCTAATCCTAGATTACTATTATTTATGGGTGTGTTAATAGATGCCGCATTGGTAACCGGTGCACCATCCAAACCAACCCATTGGGTTCTATGAAGTCCGAATATACTCATAACTCCTCTCGATCCGGCGTAAGCAGGATTGACATTTATCGTGTTATACATGTACTGTGTGTACTGAGCATCTTGCTGAGCCAAAGCAACACAACCTGTTAACATTAAAGCGAAAAATAAAAATTTTGTTCTCATTTAGTTTCTTTTTTAGAAACCCGGGGATTTTCATCCCCAGGAGTTAATTTTATCTTGTTAGGTACAAATATCCTGATTTATTTACAACTGAACCATCTGTAGTTGTATATTGAATGATATAAAAGTAGGTTCCTGTTGGAAGTTCCGCAGATTTATTTACGGTTGCTCTTCCTTCCGAAACACCTCGGAATACTACAGAACTGTTGTCATAGTTCTTAGCATCATACACTAACACGCCCCAACGGTTATAGATTTCTACTGTGTTGTTTAAATAACACTCAGAGTTTTCAATATTTTCAATTAAGAAAATGTCATTCAAGCCATCTCCATTTGGAGACATTGCATTATAGATATTTACTACTGAACATGGAAGTACAGGACAATCATCATCAACGGTTACATCTACTTCAATTGTTCTTGGACAATCAACCCCTGTGATTTCATATCTAAATTTGTATACTCCAACCGGAATTAAATACGGGTTAAATACACCGTCATTTAAGCTTCCTGTTCCATTAACATCTACCCATGAACCTCCAGTTGGATTTCCGGCCAATGTATTTAAGTTAACATATCTTGTTTCTACATCTTCATTATTACATTCTGCATAGAAAGTTAACGGAAGAATTGAGTTGTCAATAGTCACATTCACAGTTTGTGTAAATGTTTCGGCATTTCCACAATCATCAGAAACAATCCAAGTTCTAATTAGTGTATAACCATTAGTTGACTGATTGGTTTCTTCTTCACTAAAGGTCACAGTAACATCTGTTGTACATGAGTCTGTAAATACAATTTGTGGTACTGCTGGAACATTTTCACAAGTAACATTTACTAATGTTTGGTATTGTGATGCCGTTGGAGCAGAATTGTCTTCAACAGTTACAACTTGTGTATGTGTTACTTGATTGCCACAAGCGTCAACGGCTATCCAAGTTCTTGTTATAGTATACTCACCAGCACATGAACCATTTTCAATGTTTTCAGTAAAGTTAATAGTTACTTCACCACAAGAATCTGTTGCAGTAACAGTTTCTGCTTCAGGAACTTCACTGCATTCTACAGTTAAGTTTTGTGGAAGTACACTTGTAAATACTGGAGCAATGGTATCATTTACTTCTACTAATTGCGTATGACTTACAAAGTTTCCACAATTATCGGTAGCTGTCCATGTTCTAACTAAAGTATATGAATTACTACATTCACCTGCTTGTGTCGTTTCGTTGAAAGTTACTACAGCTTCACTACATGTGTCTGTCGCAGTTAATGTTACTGCGTTTGGAATTTCATTACAAGCAACTGTTACATTGGTTGGTAATGTTTCATTGAATGATGGAGCAATAGTGTCTTGAACCGTTATGTTTTGAATGTGACTGTTCATGTTTTTACAAGAATCAGTGCTTGTCCAAGTTCTACGTATCACATAATTGTTTTCACAATTACCGGGTAAAATAACCTCTGAAAAATTAACAGAAACTACATCACAGTTGTCTACCGCAGTAATTGCTGGTGCCAAAGGAATGTTTGTACACTCAACAGTAATATCCAGAGGTAATTCTTCAGCAAATGAAGGTGCTGTCGTATCTTGTACGGATATGATTTGAGTATGAGAAGACACATTATTACAAGCATCTGTTGCAGTCCAGGTTCTGGTTACTGTGAAAGCACCCGGACAAAATCCTGGAGCAATTGTTTCAGTAAAACTTACAGTTGCTTCACCACAATTATCAGAAGCTGTTAATGTTACAGCAACAGGTACTTGATGACATTCAACAATTACGTCTGCCGGTAATTCTTCATTGAAAACCGGATTTGTACTGTCTTGAACTGTGATTACTTGAGTATGACTGATGGTATTATTGCACAAATCTGATGCAGTCCAAGTTCTGGTTATTGTATAACGTCCCGGACATGATCCTTCTTCTGAAGTTTCATTAAATGATATGTTTACTTCACCACAATTGTCTACAGCAGTTAAGGTTACGGCAGCTGGAACGTTATCACACTCAACAACAATGTTTTGAGGTAATGCACTCGAGAATACCGGATTTGTAACATCTTGTACCGTTATAGTTTGAGAAACACTTGACGTATTGTTACAACTGTCTGTAAAAGTCCAAGTTCTCGTAATGGTAAAACTATTTTCACAGTTACCTGCAACTATACTCTCAATAGGTGTTACTGTAATTTCACCTGAACAGTTGTCAATAGCTGTCAAACTAATAGCTGAAGGAACTTCTGTTGCACATTCTATTGTTAATGATTCAGGAGCAGCTGGAGCTACCGGAGCTGTAGTATCTTGAATTGAGAAAGTAGCTGATGTTTGTGCCGTATTA
>NZ_DAIOUN010000004.1:124135-198538 GCF_036759525.1 Flavobacterium sp.
GACAGTTGATAGTTGAAGCAGCCGGTAAAGCATCGAATACCGGAGCCGAAGTATCTTGAACCGTTATTGTTTGTGTAGCAGTTCCGATATTTCCACACCCATCAACAGCTTTAAATGTTCTGGTTATAATTGTTGGACAAGAACCGGATACTGCATCTTGGTAAGTTACATTTGAAATTACGGAAGTATCAGTAACAGAACCTCCTAATTGATTAAATTGAGCAATAGTAAGATTGGCTACAACCGAGGAATAAGGTGGTGTGTTTGAAGTAAAGCTTGTGCCACATCCTTGGATAGTAATTGCTGCAGGAGCTACTACAACCGGAGCAATATTATCACCAGCTGAAATCGTAACAGGTAATGTCTTTTGACAATTATTAGCATCAGTAACAGTTACAGTATAAGTTCCAGGAGATAGATTCGTTAAATCTTCTGTCGTTGCACCATTACTCCACAAAATACTATAACTGGGTGTACCACCCGAGATAGTTAAATCTATAGAACCTGATGTAGCTCCTGAACAACCCGGTGAATTGGGAATGGCACTCAACATCAATTCAGTCGGACTATTAATGGTTTGTGTAAATGTATTTGTTAAACCTAATGAATCAGTAACTCTTAGAGTAACAATATTGGTTTGTGTGGTAAATACGTGGGTTGGATTTTGTTGAGTAGAATCTGTAATGCCATCGTTGTTAAAATCCCATGCAAAAGTGTAAGGAGGTGTCCCACCGTTTGTAGTAGATGTAAAATTTACAGTTGTATTGTTACCTACTCTACAAGCTTTGTAAGTGTATTGAACAGCAAGAGGAGCTGCAACTGTAACATTACTTGGGAATTCACATTGTGATTTACTGTAGGAATTACAAGTGTATGAGTTTTGTATGGAAGGATTGTTGGTGGTCCAAACAACTAATATACGAGACAAAGTAATTTCTTGTCCACATACCCAATTGAATGGCCCAAATAATAGACGTTGGCCTGAACCCGGAGTAACGGTTCCCATCCATACATTCAAGGATTGGGTTACACCGTTAATGTTCAAGTCTGCGAACAATCGTACATTGTTAATGTTAGAATTTGAATTCGAGGTATAATTCAGCATGATAAACATGGGCTGAGTTGTACCTGGAGTACAAGTGGTGTTTGTTAAAGGTACACCATTAACATTAGTTAAACTCAAAAAAACTTGGTTCAACGTATAATTATTAGAAGTACAATTGAAGTAATTCTGATAATAATTTGGTGGAGAACCGCACAAACGTAAATCGGGTGTTTGTGTTGTAAATTGAGCAAACAAATTACTAATACTAAAAAGAATTAATGTTAGTAAATAAAATAGTTTTGTTTTCATGATTTACTTGTTTAAGATAAGGGGACAGATGCTATAAACATTACTGTCTTAATTATAATATATAGTACTGGGTTAATATATTTTAGATTCAGATAACTCCCTGTAAGGAAGTCTATTAATACTAACGTTTAAAGACAGAAAGTTTTCTGTTACGTTTTTACCTAAAAAGGGTCTTAGGTTTGAAGGTCTTTTTTCCATAACTTTTATATTAAATAAATTGATAGAGTTTGGGGTTCTATGCTTTTGGACTTTAATTCATGGGTAAAACTAGATACAATACCTATGTAAAGTGTATTTTTTTCTGTAACTAACCAAAAAAGTCGATAAATAACACTGCGTGTGTTTTTCGCAGACCCTTTTTTCGATGAAATACCTCATTTATTGTTGTTTTTCTATTTTTAATCGTTAAATCTTTCTTAATCACGATTCGAAAGTAGAATTTAATTTTAAATAAAAAAAATATTTTATCGATAAAATGCAATTTTTCATCGATAAAGTGTGTTAAATAAAATTTTGTGTACGAAAAATCTGTTAAATAAGGTAGATTATCGATGTTTTTTTTAAGATAATTTTAGTTTTTTATGTCTAAAAAGTTCTACAAGGGTTGTCAATTATTCTGTTTTTTTAGGAATTTTTTATATTAATTCTTATATTAGAACTTTATTTTAACATAGTCTATTGAAGCAATTAGTATTGATAAGGCATGCAAAATCCAGTTGGGATTTACCGGTTCCGGATAAAGATCGTACTTTATCTCTTAGAGGAATTCATGATGCTCATGCAGTTTCCCTAAAAGCTAAAGATTATTTGCCCAATAATTATGTTATTTTTTCCAGTTCGGCTAAAAGAACGATAGAAACAGCAACCCTATTTTCTCAAAATTTACAATGGCCTTTAGAAAGTATTTTTTTTAAAGATGAACTCTATACTTTTGACGGAAAAGAATTGGAAAAATGTATCAAACAGATTTCAAATAGTTATGAAAATGTTATTCTTTTTGGTCATAATGCGGCAATAACAGATTTTGTTAATAAATTTGGAGACGTTTTTATAGAAAACGTACCTACTACCGGTTTGGTATCCATGCAATTCTCATGTGACGATTGGGCCCAATTAGGTAAGGGTATTATTCTTAAAACCCTTTTTCCAAAAAATTTAACTCATGATTAAAGCCATAGATTACAGATACATAGATAGAGAAAAAAGTTGGTTATGTTTTAATGCAAGAGTCCTTCAAGAAGCCGCAGATCCTACAGTTCCTCTTTTAGACCGACTTCGTTTTTTGGGAATTTTTTCCAATAATTTGGATGAGTTCTTCAGAGTTCGCTTTGCAGCCATTCGCCGACTTTCACTTACCAATGAAGCTGATGAGAAACTTTTAGGCGGAATCTCTTCGAAACAACTTATAAAAGATATTACTTCTATTGTAATAAAGCAACAATCTGAAAGTTTACGCATCTTAAACATTATTGAAAAGGAGTTGGAGAGCGAAGGTATTTTTATTATAAATGAATCTGAGATTTCTAAAGAACAGGAAAATTACATAAAGGATTTTTTTATTCAAAAGGTCAGTCCTGCTTTGGTAACCATAATCTTAAATGATTTAGCCGAATTCCCCTTGTTAAAAGATACATCAGGTTATTTGGCCGTTAAGTTGGTTATGAAAGAAAAAATTGAACAAGAGAGTACTTTTTTAGGCTTAAAAAAATTGAAGAAAGATGTTCGTTATGCAGTTATAGAAATCCCAAAAACGATTAATCGTTTTGTGGTTTTACCTTCTAATTCAGATAAACAATATATTATCCTTTTAGATGATGTAATTCGATACAATCTGAACAGCATATTTAATATTTTTGACTATGAGAGTATTTCGGCTCACATGATTAAAATAACCCGAGATGCTCAGTTAGAAATAGATAGTGATATCAGTAAAAGCTTTGCCGAAAAAATATCAGAAAGTGTTCGTGACAGACGCATCGGTGAACCGGTTCGTTTTGTATATGATCAATCAATTGGTAAAGATACATTGAAGTTCTTCTTGGAAAAAATGAAAATTGATTCTACAGATAGTATCATTCCGGGAGGACGTTATCACAATCGAAGAGATTACATGGATTTTCCAAATTTGGGTCGTTATGATTTATTGTATCAAACCAAAACCCCTCTTCCGGTTGATGGCTTGGGATTGGATGGAAGTATTTTACAAAAAATTAGCGAAAAAGATTATCTGGTTAATGCTCCTTACCAATCTTTTGCCTATTTAATTAAATTTTTAAGAGAAGCGGCTCTAGATCCAAAAGTAGTAAGTATAAAAATTACATTATACCGATTAGCCAAAAATTCACAAATTATCAGTTCACTTATCAATGCCGCCAAAAACGGAAAAAAAGTAACCGTTCAAATTGAATTGCAAGCTCGTTTTGATGAAGCTAGCAATATTTCATATGCAGAACAAATGCAAACCGAGGGAATAAACTTAATTTTTGGTGTAAAAGGACTTAAGGTACACAGTAAAATTTGTGTCATTGAACGCTTGGAAGATAAGAAGATAAAGCGGTATGGATTTGTATCAACAGGAAATTTTAATGAGTCTACCGCCAAAGTATATACCGATGTAACTTTATTTACCAGCCATCAACAGATTTTAAAAGATGCCGATAAAGTATTTGATTTTTTTGAAGTAAATTATCGCGTACACCGCTACAAACATTTGATTGTATCTCCCCATTACACTCGTAATAAATTGTATAAACTTTTAGATCGGGAAATAATGAATGCTTTATCCGGTAAAGAAAGTTATATTAAATTGAAAATGAATAGTTTGTCTGATTATAGAATGATTGATAAACTTTACGATGCGAGTAGGGCAGGAGTTAAAATTCAATTGATTGTTAGAGGAATTTGTTGTTTGATTCCCGGAGTAAAAGGCATGAGCGAAAATATTGAAGCAATAAGTATCGTAGATAATTTTTTAGAACATTCTCGCATTTTTATTTTTGGAAACAATGGCAAACCCGAAGTTTATATTTCTTCTGCCGATTTTATGACCCGTAATATTGATGCAAGAGTAGAAGTAACCTGTCCTATATATGACGAGTCTATTCAAAAAGAACTAATAGATAGTTTCGACTTGGGCTGGAAAGGAAATGTAAAAGCAAGACTTCATTCTGAAAAATTAGATAACAAATACCGTGTTCGCAACGAAAATGAACGCGTATTTAGAGCTCAGTTGGAAACCTACAACTATTACAGGAATCAACTTAATGTTATAACAGAAGAAATTTAAACCCCAAATTTTTACGAAATGATTACAATAAAACGCTATGCAGCCATAGATATTGGATCCAATGCCATGCGATTGTTGGTATCAAATATTGTTGAGCAACAAGGTAGAGAACCCCAATTTAATAAAAGCTCATTAGTGCGTGTGCCCATTCGTTTGGGACAAGATGTGTTTACGGTGGGTGAAATATCCGATGAAAACATCAATCGAATGATTGATGCCATGAAAGCCTACAAATTGTTGATGAAAGTTCATAAAGTAGAACACTACAAAGCCTGTGCAACTTCAGCCATGCGTGAGGCCGATAACAACAGAGAAATTGTTGAAATCATCCAACGCGAAGCTGATATCGATATTGACATTATTGATGGGAAAAAAGAAGCCAGTATCATTGCTTCTTCAGATTTGAAGGAATATATAACAACAGATAAAACCTATTTATATGTTGATGTTGGGGGTGGAAGTACCGAGTTTTCTTTGTTTTCCAATGGAAAAATCATTGCATCAAAATCTTTTAAAAACGGTACCGTTCGGATGTTGAATAATATGGTGAATGAAATCGTTTGGACCGAAATTGAAAAATGGATTAAAACACACACCGCTCCTTTTGACGAAATTACGTTGATTGGCTCCGGCGGAAACATCAATAAATTGTTTAAAATGACGGGCAAACAACAAGATAAACCGTTGACCTACCTGGGTTTAAATGCTCAATTTGCCATGCTCAATAAAATGACCTACGACGAACGCATAGCTGAGTTAGGTTTGAATCCCGACCGTGCCGATGTAATCATTCCTGCCACTAAAATCTATTTGAATGCCATGAAGTGGAGTGGAGCTCGCCATCTCTATGTTCCAAAAATCGGACTCTCAGACGGAATTGTGAAGGCAATGTATTATGGGAGAATTTGATAATTATTTTATTTGAAATATTTTATTTTCATATTTTTTTCAATTAATGCTTTTTCACAAAGTCAAAATTCTACATTTCGTATTGAAGCTTTTAAATTAA
This sequence comes from Flavobacterium sp., assembly GCF_036759525.1. Taxonomy (GTDB): domain Bacteria; phylum Bacteroidota; class Bacteroidia; order Flavobacteriales; family Flavobacteriaceae; genus Flavobacterium. Next base: position 129,785 of record NZ_DAIOUN010000004.1, read on the forward strand.
TCGATGAATTTAGTGATGGACCTTGTTTTATAAAATCATATTTAGAAATTGAGGGAGTAACATCTGTTTATTTACAAAGTCTTGATTTAAATGTTGATGTAAAGTTTATATCTGAATTAAAAAGAATTATAAAAAAATCAAAAAAATGGAAATCAATTAAATTTGATTGCTCTGATAAATGTAGAGGATGCGATACGGTTGATAGTATGTTAGTATTAAATGATTCAATTCAAAACGACACTTTATATTTTGTAGATAATTTTAGTAAAATTTATAGCCCTAAAATGCAAAAAGTTTATTCTGATGAAAATCAAAAATTAAAAAAAATTTTCAGTAAGAGTGAAGAGTTAAATCAATTTATTAAAATGAATTTTAATGTGATTTTAGATGAAATATTACGAAAAAAGAACGATTCAATTTCAATTCATTCTATTAAAATAAATGATAAATCAATTTATGAAATTTTTGAATTTACTGAAAATAAATCTCAAATCATAAAAATTAATCAAATCTCAAGTTCAAAAAATTATTATTCACTTAAAATTAATAATCAAATCTTAAAGAAAGAAAATGAGATTTTAGAGTTATTTCCAGATTTAAAAATAGAAACTAATTATAGAAAGAGACTTTTTAAAGATAAAGATGGAAATTACATAATTACAGTAAAAATTGCAGATAATTTAGGCTGGATAACATTTGATATGAATGAAGAAATTATTCAAAATGTAGAAATATCACTTAATTAAAACCACCAATCTACCAATCATAAATCCGCGAACATCCGCTTTTGCAAAACAAATCAAAAAAATCCCTGACACTCTGTTAAATCCGTCCAAACTGTGTTCCATTAAAAGTATATATTGTTCACCCAAATTGACACATTGACTAATTGACCAATTGCCACATTAACTAAACATCCAAATCAAACGTCTTTCGCAACACCTCCAAATTCGGATTGATTTCTTTCATGCGATTGAATTTGTCTTGCGGTGTAAAGGCACGTTTGTTCTCCATTTTTTCATTCACCACCAACTCAATTTCTATGTCGTGGTTGTGTAACATGCCACGCAAGTAGCCTAAAACTTCATTTTTGGTGCGTTCAAATTCAATCTTAGTTCCTTCATTGGGAAGTTCATGCGTGATTTTGGTTCCTTCCAATTTGGGATCGTTTATCAACATAAGCGATTGCATGATCATCTGCCCTCGTTCTTCTAACTTTTGGGCAAATTTATTCCATTGCAACAGCATGTCTGTTTCTGTAAAAGGTTCAGTGGGATATTTAATGGTTTCTCTAACGACTAATTTTTGTGCTTCAGCTAATTCTTTTTTCTGTTTAATACTCGATAAAGAAAATGCAGAAACCTTTGGTTCAGTTGAAAGCGGTGGAATTATCGGTTTGGGTTTTTCTACTGTGTTTTCGGGAACAGTAGGTTTTGGTGTTTCAGTTTTAACTGTCGGTACAACTTCAACGGAAGTGTTGACTACTTCGATCGCACCTAATTGTCCCAAAAAATGAAAGGGTGGAATTATATATCCGTCAACTTTTTTTTTTCTCCATCAAAGGTGATGGAGCCCAATTGCATCAAACAAAGTTCAATAAGCAAACGTTGGTTTTGACTGGATTTGTATTTTAAATCGGTATCGTTGGCCAACTCAATCGCTTTCAATAAAAACTCCTGACTGCATTTTTGAGCTTGTTCGCCATACATTTTTTGAGCTTGTTCTCCGGCTTCCAACAAAGTCAAAGTTGCCGGATTTTTGCAAACCAATAAATCCCTAAAATGAGAAGCCAACCCTTGTATAAAATGATGAGCATCAAATCCACGTGCCAAAATATCGTTAAACGCGATCAACAATTCCGGTAATTTATTGGCTAAAATTAAATTGGTAATGTTGATATAGGATTCATAATCCAATACATTCAGATTCTCTGTAACAGCTTGACGCGTCAAATTAGTGCCGCAATACGAAACCACGCGATCAAAAATGGATAACGCATCACGCATGGCACCATCTGCTTTTTGAGCAATAATGTGCAATGCATCGTCTTCGTATTGAACCCCTTGGTTTTCGGCTACATAGGCCAAGTGTTCTTTAGCATCTTTTACCGTAATCCGTTTAAAATCAAAAATTTGACAACGCGATAAAATGGTTGGAATAATTTTATGCTTTTCGGTGGTTGCCAAAATGAAAATGGCATGTTTAGGTGGTTCTTCCAACGTTTTCAAAAACGCATTGAAAGCTGCCTGCGAAAGCATGTGTACCTCGTCAATAATATACACCTTATATTGTCCGGTTTGTGGCGGTATACGAACTTGGTCAATCAAATTTCGAATATCGTCTACCGAGTTGTTGGAAGCCGCATCTAATTCAAACACATTAAACGCAAAATCCTCATTCGGATCGTCATAACCGGGTTGGTTAATCTTTCGAGCTAAAATTCGGGCACACGTTGTTTTTCCCACCCCACGAGGTCCGGTAAAAAGCAATGCTTGAGCTAAGTGATTGTTTTCGATGGCATTAAGCAATGTGTTGGTAATAGCCTGTTGTCCCACCACGTCAATAAACGTTTGGGGTCTGTATTTTCGGGCAGATACTACAAATTGTTCCATCAAAAAAGTTTGGATGACAAATATAAAATTTAATTATCGATTGGCAAGGGAAGGAGGGAAAATTAGTTAATGTGGCAATGGGGCAATGTGGCAATTGGGTAATGCGTCAATTGATTAACGATTGAAGAATGATGATTGTTGATTACAAGAAAACTATCTGGATTTTTATTTTTTTTGTGTTGATTCATTAATTTAGTGTTTTAATATAATTTTCCATCTTTATAAGTTCTAATGAAAATAGCAATACAGCAAAATAAAATTTCAATAGGTGAGAAGTATAAAATTTATTTAAACAAAGAAAAAGTTTATTTTGCTTCATCAATGCCTTTTAGGTTTTTGTCCATTATTAATTTGTTTAAAGAAATGGAATCAAGACCAAGAATCGTTTTAAAAAAACGTTGGAGTTGGTTTGAAACGAAATATGATATTTTTAGAAATGACCATGAAAAATTAGAATTTAGAACTATAAGTGTTTGGAAGAATCATCATAAATGTAGAGTAGGCCAGGATTATTATGAAGTTTTCGGTCATAGAGGAAAAAAATATTCAGTTTTTAAAAATAATAATCAAATAGCATTTTGGGATAAAAATACTGTAGTTTGGTTTGAAGGAGATAATTATGTAATTACAGCAAATAATGATTGTGATATAGAATTGATAATTTCTTTTTGCTTAATTATTGATAATAAATCTGAAAATGGGAGTAGTAATGGTAACGCTTTTACAATTGATCTTGGTAATATTGGTTTTGAAGCTAGAAAATTTGATGTTAATTGGAAGCCAAAATAATATTTTTTAATTGATAATGATTTTGAATTTAATAAAGTGTAATTGAGTTTAAAACATGTTTTTATTTTTTTAAAATATTGCTTAAAGCAACATTAACAAAATACCTCAAAAGTCCTCAGAACATTCTGCAAGTGTCTCCCAGCTTTGCGGTTTTTTTATTTCAAATAGATACTTGGTTGAAAGCAGTTAAGTGTCGAATGAAAAATTAGCGTTTATTGATTTTTGAACTAAGTTAGCTATCATCACTGAGAACAGACAACCGACATCAGACAACCGACAACCGACAACTGTTCATTACCCTAACGTTAAATCTCTCAATGTTTTACACAAAAGTTTTTTATGTAGAAATAAAGTGTACCTTTGCACCCTGAAAAAAACACAGATGGAATCAATTAGAAACATTGCAATTATTGCCCACGTTGACCACGGTAAGACGACTTTGGTTGACAAAATTATGTATCACTGTCAACTATTCCGTGAAAACGAAAACACCGGTGATTTAATATTAGACAACAATGATTTAGAACGTGAACGTGGAATTACCATCGTTTCTAAAAATGTTTCTGTAGTATATAAAGGTACAAAAATCAACATTATTGATACGCCGGGTCACGCCGATTTTGGTGGTGAAGTAGAGCGTGTGTTGAATATGGCTGATGGGGTTTGTTTGTTAGTAGATGCTTTTGAAGGACCCATGCCACAAACCCGTTTTGTATTGCAAAAAGCCATAGATTTAGGGTTGAAACCTTGTGTGGTTATCAATAAAGTGGATAAAGAAAATTGTACTCCGGAAGAAGTGCACGAAAAAGTTTTCGACTTGATGTTTGAATTGGGTGCAGAAGAATGGCAGTTGGATTTCCCAACGGTTTATGGTTCGGCTAAAAACAACTGGATGTCTGACGATTGGAAAAATGTAACCGATAACATTGAACCGCTTTTGGATATGGTGGTTAATAATGTTCCGGCTCCAAAAGTTTCTGAAGGAACCCCACAAATGTTGATCACGTCTTTGGATTTCTCGTCTTTTACCGGTCGTATTGCGATTGGCCGTTTAGAAAGAGGAATTCTTAAAGAAAATATGCCTATTTCTTTGGTAAAAAGAGATGGCAAAATTATCAAATCAAGAATTAAAGAATTACACACTTTTGAAGGTTTAGGCCGTAAAAAAGTAATGGAGGTAGCTGCTGGAGATATTTGTGCAGTAGTTGGAATTGAAGGATTTGAAATTGGCGATACCATTGCCGATTTTGAAAATCCGGAAGCTTTACAAACCATTGCTATTGATGAGCCAACCATGAGTATGTTGTTTACCATTAACGATTCGCCGTTTTTTGGTAAGGAAGGCAAGTTTGTAACTTCTCGTCATATTAAAGATCGTTTGGCAAAAGAATTAGAGAAAAACTTAGCTCTTCGCGTGGCGGATACCGATTCAGCTGATAAGTTCATGGTTTTTGGTCGTGGTGTATTGCACCTTTCGGTTTTGATTGAAACAATGAGAAGAGAAGGATACGAATTGCAAATTGGTCAGCCACAAGTTATCATCAAAGAAATTGATGGTCAAAAATGTGAGCCTATTGAGGAATTAACCATCGACTTACCGGAGCATGTATCCGGAAAAGCAGTAGAGTTTGTTTCGGTTCGAAAAGGTGAAATGTTAAGCATGGAAAGCAAAGGTGAGCGAATGATTATCAAATTCAATATTCCATCGCGTGGAATCATTGGTTTGAGAAATCAATTGTTAACTGCTACTGCCGGAGAAGCCATTATGGCTCACCGTTTCATTGGTTATGAGCCGTTTAAAGGGGAAATTGCGGGTCGTATCAACGGTTCTTTAATTTCGATGGAGAATGGAAAAGCCATTCCTTATTCAATCAACAAGTTACAAGATCGTGGTAAATTCTTTGTGGATCCAAACGAAGATATTTATGAAGGTCAGGTTGTGGGTGAAAATTCCAGAGGTGATGATATGACCATTAATATTACCAAAACGAAACAGTTAACCAACTTCCGTTCTGCGGGAGCTGATGATAAAACGAAGATTATTCCGGCGATTAAATTCTCTTTAGAAGAAGCTTTGGAATACATTCAAAAAGATGAGTATGTAGAAGTAACACCAAAATCACTTCGTTTGCGTAAAATCTATTTGAATGAAAACGATAGAAAACGTTATAAGTTATAATACAAAAACCATCCGATTGGATGGTTTTTTATTTAGGGACTACTTACTATCATAATCCAAAGTGATTCTTTGTATTTTCCTTGAGCATCTGTGTAATAATATAGGAGTGCCTCTTCCCATGTGTCAAATCGTTCTAAGTATACACTTCGCAATTTGGTATTTGGATTGTATAGGATTTTAGGATTTAAGCCTATCGAATTCAGGTAATTGTAAAACCGATTGGCGTTATAAGGATAAGCAAAAACATTGGCTACAACATAAAATCCTTTTTGTGTTTTAGGTATGGTAACCGGTTTTCCGGCCAATACTATTTTTTTACTTGGATTTTTTTCTTTTTGAATCTTTTCACTAATCTCATTCCAATAAGTTAGCGGGATTTTTGTTGCCTCTCTAAAAGAATCCGTTTTACTATCATTGTTAGCGGATTGCAGGATCGTTTTATCCTCGGTGCTATTCTCTAAACGTGTGTTTTCTTTTGTCGGATTTGGGTTAGAGGTAGTAAAAGCGGAGTTTGAATTTACGTTATTGGCGGTTTTAAGTGAGGAGTTGGAGCTTAAAGGTTCTACAATTTCAACATTTAAAGCTGTAAAAAATAAGGCATAGCGGTCTCCCGTTGATTTTAATTTCAAACTAATTTTTGAAGTATTATTTTCTATTATACTATTGTTTGTATTATCTATGTTTAACAATCCGGCATCATAACCCAAAGTATTACGGCTATTGGGATTTCTATCAGTAAAATAATCATCGTATGCAATGAGCGTGCTGTTAAAAAAGTTGGTTTCCGGTTTTAGTGGATGAGCCAAAGAGGTATATTTGATTTGATTTCCGGATTTGATTTCCAATCGATCTCCGTCCAAACCTTCATCTCCCTCCAAAGCAGCAAAAGCTAATTTAGCATTAACTTTTCCGTTGGGTAACGTATTAAATCCTGTAAATTGAATTTCAACCGGCTTTGTAGTAATTCCGGCAAAACCATCGTAACTAGTAATAAATTTTGCGGTTTCGGTCGTGTCTTCGTAAACAATAAATAGCGACCAACCACCGGCGACACCTCCACTTAATTTTCCCTGAGTAGCCTTTATGTTTGCAACGAAATATTCTCCGTTGGGATTTTCAAGTTCTTGAACCAATGGAGTAACATCTGCATAAACGGCATAGGGAGCACTTTCGGCAAAGTTTTTTTGATTAAGCCCATCAAATATAATTTCACCTACTACCGTTTGGTAATTTTTTTTCCCCGGAAGTTGAATTAAAATGCTATCTATGGATAGTCTGGAATTATCTTCTGCGTGGTATTTCCATTTCCGATTGCGAATTCCTAAGGCATATTTGTAGGTGGCAGACCAGTACAATCCGGCATATATAATTTTTTTTCTCTCAGGATTATTTAAGCTTAAGGTGGCAGAGCTGGAGCTAAATGTAGTCTCAATAGTATCTACATCAATATATGCCATTTCAAATTCATCATTTAACTTGGCTTTTTTACCTATTTCGTTGTAAGGTGTTGTATTGTTTCTAGAATCAACTCGATTAACAATTTGATTAGAAATAAGGGCCATGTCTCCTTTTATGTATTTTTGGAAACGAATTTTAAATGGAGTAGCTATTTGGGCTTCACTGATTAAGGGTGTCAACAAAAAACTACTAACTATGCAAAAAAGTTGGGCAATATCTCTTTTAAACTTCATTTTACAAATGTGAGATTTTTTTACTAAAATAGTAAATATAATCCAACTTAAACCAGAAATAGTATATCGATTTTGAAATGTTTTAACCCTATTTGGTTAATAAGAATTCAAAAGGAATATGAAGTCTTTCTTTCCAAGCATTTTCAGAATGATCGGCTCCTACAAACTTTCGGGTAATCCAATGATTTTCATCAAATCCTTTTGTTTTTAAGATGTTGTCTACTTCTTGTTGTAACGGTTCATAAACCGCATCTAAGGTCTCTGTTCCGTAATCAAAATATATTTTACAAGAATTGGAAGTGGGTAAATTATTTTTTAGATAAGTGTAAAATGCTTCAGGTATTGGATTTTCTTTCATTGCAAAAGTTCCGGGCCAATGCGTAGATAGACAAGCAGCCCCTCCAAAAATTTCCGGATATTCGCATAGGGCATAAAGCGAAATTAATCCACCCATACTTGAACCGGCAATAAATGTATAGGCTTTTTCTTTACGTGTGGCATACGTTTTATCAACAAAAGGTTTCACTTCTTCCACAATAAACTTCAAATAAGTGTCAGAATAAGGTTTAAAGCTTTCTTGGGTTCTTCCGGCTTCTCTTAAAGATTCGGTTACTAGGTTTTTTGCTTTATCACTTAAAGATTCGAATGGTTTTTGCGGGAAATATTCGGGATGTCTATCTTTTCCGGCATTCCAAATCCCAACTACAATTGTATTCTGAATTTTTCCGTCTCTATACAATTGGGTTATGCATTCATCTACGCCCCATTCTTGAGAATTCCATGTTGTTGAAGCATCAAACAACATTTGCCCGTCATGCATATACAATACGGCATATCTTTTTCTTGGGTTGTAATTTTCAGGAAGCCAAACAGCTATAGTTCTTTTTCCTAAGAATTGTGATCCAAAATCGGGATATACTTCTACAATTCCGTTTGAAACGGTTAAGGCTTGACTCAAAAGTTGCATGGGAAATAAAACAAGTGTAAGAAACAGAATTTTGATTGTTTTCATGATATTAACGTTTTAGAGAAAAATGGCCTTTTAAGCTTCTGCCATCTTCAAATTCGGCTACAAACCAATAATCATCAGATGGCATGGGTCTTCCATTGTAAGTCCCGTCCCATCCTAATGTATAATTTTTAAGTTGTTTTAACAATTTACCATAGCGGTCGAAAATATAAATTACAGTGTTGAAATAGTAAAATTCATTCATCCCTTGAATGTTCCAAGTGTCATTATATCCGTCACCATTGGGAGTAAAGAATTTAGGGGCTCCAAGAACCGCTATTATTTCGCTTACAACACCACAACCATTTAAATCTTTTACATACACGGTATATATTCCGGCAACCACATTTTGAAAAACATTTGACGATTGATACAGTCCATTCTCCGAATCTAAACTGTAAACATAATTACCCATTCCGGATACATTGACCGTAACAGAATTGTTCTCGGATAAATCAATTATATCTATACTTTCTATAGTTGCTGGTTGCGAATACACTACTTCTATAATTCTGGATTTCGTACATCCTAGACTAGAAGTTACTTCAACTTCATATATTCCATTTTCATTTACGGTTAAACTGTATGAAGTAGCACCCGCAATTTCTTGGTTATTCTTATACCATTGGTAGGTGTAATCTGAAATTGAACCTGAAAGTAATCCCGGGTCTAAAGTAACAGAATCTACTTCAAAACATATTATATTTTGAAAATTACCCGAAATTGGTGGTAATGGATTTACTATAAAATCAACGGTGGTTGTGGCTTCACAAGAAGGGTTTTGTAAATTAGTCACCACAGCCGTAATCGTTTGTGTGAATGTTTGAAACGTATTAGGAAACGGACTTGGTAATTCGGAACCGTTTTGGGCGAAATAACGAATTTGAACGCCGGTTTGATTTTGTAAAATAGCGTTTTGCAATTGTGAAGTAACAAACGTATAAACTCCATTTTCAAAGCCATCGTCATCACAGGAAACTAGTGCAGAAACAGGGTGTGCTATGGGTAATTGGTCTACATGAAAACGAATGGTTATTTCATCATAACAAGGGCCATTGCTTGCTGAAGTGACTGTATTGGTTACTCGGGCTGTTATAATTTGACTGCCGGTTGCAAATGAGGGAATCGGGTTTATGGGATTATTGTTTTGGTCTCTAAAGGTAACCGATACATCAGCCGGATTTTGAGATCCTAAAAGTTCAGGCAATAATCGTGTGGTATCAAATGTAAAAATTCCATCTTGATTGTCATCACAGGATATGAAATCAACAACCGGATTTGCAACAGGCAAGGCTTCTACCGTAAGTTCAATGTAGGGGCCTAAACCAAAACAACTATTGTCTAAGGTACTTTCTACACGGACCCATATTTGTTGAAATTGAGGGGAATCTGTATTTCTATAATTGACAGGATTTATAGATAAATCAACTCCCTGAGCATTTACTTCTGCCAAAGCATCTGATTCATTTTTATAATATTTTATACTGTAACTCGTACCTGAGGGCAAAACAGAAGTTAACAATTCATTGGTAACACCGCTAAAGTTAAAGGTAGCAATACCATCTCTGTCATCATTTGTGGCGTCTATATAATCGTCGCAAACAAAAAATTGACGTTTAAAAGTTGATGGAATTTGAGTTGCCGAGACAATCACATTGAGCTGTGCTGTTCTATAACAGCCGTTGCTGTTTTCCACACGAACCCAAATAGTTGTATTGGCGGTATTGTAGACAATAGGATTAGAAATTAAATCACTCGGATTGTTTGTTAATGCCCCATTTTCTGTCGTAAAATAAGTAAATACTTCGTTTTCAAAATTCGAAGAAATACTGGCATTTTTTTCTAATAAATTAACTGCAGATATACCATCATTTGAGTCATCCGTATCACATTGAACCAGTAATACCGGTGTAGTAATAGAGGGTAAAGGATATACCGTAAGAGTGGCAAATTCAGACAACAAACCACATGTGTTTCCTACACGATTTAGAAATACTCTATACCTGTAACCATTCATAGAGGTGGTTACGCTGTTTATTTGCAATTGAGCGGTAGTTGTACCACTGTAAATTGCCGAATTGCTCAGGTTATTCCAAGTAGCTCCATTGTCTGAACTCATTTGCCATAGGTAACTATCTGCCGGCGTACCTGAATAGGTAAACTGAACCCATTCGGTATCACAAACCATTTGGTCTTCCGGTTGGGTATCAATGGTAATTGGAGCCGCTGTAATATAATTCGGGTTGGGCGTTGTATAGCCATTTGAAGCATTGGTAACCAATCCGTTAGAGTTTGTTATTACAGTAGTATCCCCTAAAAAGCCATCGTTGTTTCCATCAGAAAATCCTGCTTCTATGACATCAAAACATAAATCATTATCGCTATCCAATTCAATGTAATTAGGGTTTCCATCATTATCCGTATCTACAACAGTGTAATTAAGAATGCCACTATCTGTAAAAGTTTCCAATCCGTTGTATAATCCATTTAATCCCCATAAAGTACCGTCTATTCTTCCGTTAAAGTTGGCGTCAGGAGCGTTTGAACCCGATTCGGTTAAATCAAATATACCATCATTATCACTGTCTAAATCTAAGTAATCCGGTACCAAATCACCATCTGTATCCACAGGAATAAAGCCAGTGCCAAATGCATCACTCATCCCATCATTATTAACATCAACAGCAGTATAGGCAATAGGATTGGATCCTTGTGCTTCCAAATAATCCGGTATTCCATCATTATCGCTATCCAAATCCAATTGATCGGGAATCCCATCTCCATCAGAATCTTTAGGAACACAGGTTGCAGTTAATTTAAAAGTAGCTCGTGATAAATCCTCAGTGTTGTTTTTGTGAATATAAGAAAAAGATGTGGTATTGTGACTTAAAAATTGAAAGTTACCAGTGCCAGCTGCAAGTGGAACAGCCGCATTTAATCGGAATCTTATTTGGAAAGAAGAATAAGAGGTTACTCCGCTTTCATAAACGCCATCATAATTTGTATCAACCAATAGTTGTCCGGTTGGATTTAACAAAGTAATGGTTTTATCAATATCGGTTTGAATGATGAATTCTCCGGCTGAAGATAGTAAGTTCGCCGCATTTGCGGTATCTACATAGGTCATGCTAATACTCAAAGGTTGAGCAAAAGTGAGGTTGTATGTAACTGAATTTCCAATACCATTAGCAGGTTGTGAAACAAAGCTTCCATCATTGGCACCTGTAAAAGGTATCGGATTCCCTACATAAGTTAGAGTTCCGTTGTAAGAGTTTGAATAAGTGCCAACCGATAAATTTCCGGAGTTAATATTTTGCAAGGGAAAAACCAAATCACCATAGGATTCTGTACAATTGCTAATTCCATCATTATCTAAGTCAATATCGATATTATCATTAACTCCATCATTATCAGAATCAGCCGGGCAACCACTCACCGGAATCTCATCAGAAATTAAATTGATACCACATTCAGATAATGTTGCCGATAAAAAGTACAATCCGGGTTGAGTTGGACTGTAATTGGGATTGGTAGCACCGGGAATGGGTTGATTGTTAAAATACCATTGATAGGTGTCAAAAGGAGATAATGTATTTACCGATAAATTTACGTTAGGTATACAATTTTCGGCACTAACATCCAATCGATTGAATGCAATTTCAGGTTTGAATGTAAATCCGGAATAATAACCGCCATATGTAGCTGCGTCATTTGATCCAAAATAAGAAATGTACAATTGTTTGTCTGCAAAAACAGATACATTTCCGGTAATTCCTGTTAATCGATACGAAACATAGTTGGGATTTCCAACAATATTAAAAGGACCTTGTGCATTTATGGATGCAGGAAGATTGAATAATGTGTAATTGGTTCCATTTATGATAAACGAAATATTCGCTCCGGTTTCTGTTACAATATTAACTCCGCTATTGGTTGTGTAGGAAATAGAACCAATAAGGTTTATAAAAGGAATATTATCAATAATTTTTGGGGTTTGACAGGATAATGGTGGTACAAAATACATTTCTTGATTGGCTTGCGAGTTTCCACCTACTCCTTGATAAGCAAAAATATTTTTGGATGTTTGCACATATAAATTGCCATCAATACTATAATTAGATCCATCCAAAGCGATGTATTGTCCGGCATCTATTACATAATCTGGAGTCCCAGTATTGCCGTTTAGAAAGATTTGCGTGTTGTTTTCGTGAGCAACCAATAAGGGTCTTTCTGTAATGTTTTCACCAAATCCACGAACAAAAATATATTCGTTACCAATGCGTTCTACGGGCACAATTTGATCAAACCCTAAATCCAAATTGTTATCAATATTTCCATTTGTACCTGCAAAAGAACCGCAATTCACCGTTATAGGTTTGTCTGAAGAAACCAGAGCACCAATTAGTCCGTCTCTGTTGGCTTGAGTAGGACCGGTAACGGCTAATACGAAACTTTGACCTCGGTTTAACAGAACCGGAGCCGGATTGTTACCTACACCGGGGTTGTTGATTAGTTGAACTCCGGGTTTAATATCGCTAAAAGTTACCGTGGTATTATTTTCTGTAGCTAAAACCGATACAAACGTTAGGTGGTTATTGGTAATCCCGGAAATTCCCGTATTGACAAAAGCACCTATTCTGAATTGTGTCCCTAATCCGGCTAAGCCTTTGGAAACCAAACCGCTTGCTTGAAAATTCTGGGTTGAGGCAGTTAAGCGAACGGCAACATATATTTGGTCTTCCGCTTCAATAATAAAGCCTTTGTTATTTAGTACATTATTAATTGAAGCATTGTTAACATGTAGTGGTGTGTTGGTTCCAAAACCTACATTATAGATATAAGGAGTATTTCTGGAAACTGTTCCATTGATAATTCCTCCTCCAATAGGATTGATAGTAAAATTTATCGGTGTTAAACTTGGAGAAGAAATATAAATAAATTGATTCTGTACAGGTTGATTGTCTGTTCCTCCAATAGGTGGAATATAATGGGTTTTACTAAATTGGGCAAAACCCAATGAAGTAAACAACAAAAATAAGGCTAAAAATTTTTTCATGTTCTTTTTCAAAGGAACACAAAGATAGGAAATTATCTCTTTAAGCTGAAGTGCCCTGAGATGATTCTTCCGTTTTCAAAAACCAATCGAAACCAATAGTCAGAAGAGGGCATAGGATTACCCAAAAACAATCCGTCCCATCCCTCATTAGATGTCCCCAATTGTTTCAAAAGTTTTCCATAACGGTCAAAAATGAACAATTGAGCATTGGGTTCAAAAAGGTTTTCAATTTTCCAAAAATCATTAATTCCATCTCCATTTGGCGTAAAGAATTTTGGATAATCCAATATATAGATTGTATCTGTAAAACCTGCACAACCATTTAAATCTAAAGAAGAAATGGTGTATATGCCCGGAGCAAGACCTGTAAAAAACGGACTCTCTTGGTAATTTAAACCATCAATGCTAAATACATAATCTCCACTTCCTGAATATTGAATGGTAATCGAATTTTGATTTCCACTAAAATCATTGATTACAGTTCCCAAGTAATTAATAGCCTCTGATTCGGATACAGAAAATTCTTGAATTATATTACAGCCTTGATTGTTGGTAAGTGTTACAGTGTAATTTCCGGGTTGATTCACCGTAATTGTTCGTGTAGTAGCACCTGTAGACCATAGGTAGCTGTAATTCCCTACAGCAGCATTCAATTGAACGGAGCTATCTTCACAAAATTGTACCGAATTAGATATTGAAACATTCTCAAAGAAGCTCACTTGAAAGTTTACGGGTAATATGCCAAAACAGCTCACGCCATCTGTTATTCTCACAAAAATAGTGGCATTTGGAGTTGTATTGGTATACACTGCAGGTAGTGGGTTTTGTTGCAGTTGTGCATCTGTTTCATTGGCATAGTATTGGGCTTGCAAACCGGTTGGGAAAAATGCCAAAACAGAGCTTGAAAAAGTGTTCAATAAATTCAAAGTGGTTATACCATCTTGCTCACCGGTGGTGTCACACAAAATAAAAGGGGCTAAAGTTACATTAGAAGATGATGTGCTTAAAACCAATTGGCCAATTCCGGAACAGCCAAAATTATTTTCTACTCGGGTGTACAGTATTTGATTGGGTATCGTATTTTGAAATGCGTTACCGATTTGTATCGCGTTTTGGTTATTCAAAGCATCAGATTCTAAAAGGTAATATCTAACCGTATTTATGTTTTGATTGGAGCCAATTACAAGAGCATTCGCTTCATTAAGATTGTATATTGCAATTCCATTACAAGAAGAAGTGCATTGGGTAAGTGTCGCGTTTACCGGTTGTGGATTGGGAACATATTCAATTGTAATTTCACCAAATGAAGAACAAGACGCAGAAAAAATAACTTCAACTTCATAAATACCAAATGTAGTAACTTGTAAGGTTGGATTTTGATTGGTAAGTAAAACGCCATTGCGAAACCATCTGTATCCTGTGGCATTTGGAGTGGTGGCATCAAGCACTAAAGTTTCACTTCCGCAAAGTGGGTTTCCGGTGGCAACCAATCTATCCGGACCCAAATCGGTCTCTACAGTAAAACTACCACCACCTAAAAATATAGCCGAATCATACAGATTATTTCCTTGGTCTGCAATAACCAATTTTATGTGATAAGAAACACCTGGTGTTACATTGCTTTCTGCTCGTAATATTCGGGTTTGTCCATTGTAATTTGTGGGGTGATTACTGCCGTTAAATGAATCAAAAAAGGCTTCGTTTGCGGGAGGACAAATAGTTCCCGAACCGCGAACCGTTGGTATTTTAACGGGAATGTTTGTTCCGGGAACTACAGCCAAATTATTGTAGACTCCACTTGGTGTGTTTTCTTTTAATAAAAAAGCAAAACCATCCGAAAAATTACATTGATTCGGACTTGGATTTGATAAATATTGTTCCGAAGAAAATATATATTCAAAACTCACTTTGTTGGCAAATGGTATAAAATCGAATTCTAAAACGGTGGCATTAATGGTATTGTTTTCATTAATAGCTTGTTCTAAATCGGGATCACCGGGCCACGATGTGGGTCCTTCACTCAACAAACTGGTATTTGGCCCAATAGCTGATACAGCTCTACCCGTTGTAAGTAAAACTCCCTCTTGAAAAGGGAAACTGCTTGTGCCCGCTGCAAAATAGCCGTAGCTGTTTCCACTCCCAAAAGCCCAACCGGAAACCGAAATGTTTGAAACATTGGCACAACCTGAGTTGATTAAAACGTTTTCAACCAAATCTTGGGCAGTTCGATTGTCATCTACGGTAATATATTGTGAAGCTGCTTTTTGAAAAAATCCAAGCAGAGTAAGAATTAGTATTGTTTTTTGGGCAAACTTCATAGCGTTTGCAAAGATACTACAAATCTCTTTTCTGAAGAATTTTATAAGACATTAACATAAATATAACTATCCAAGCTCCAACTATCAGTAAAGGAACAATTCCCACACCATAATCTCGGGCAATGGCTTCTCCTCCAATAGTTTCTTCTATAGATTTAATCACAGACAATCTACTAAAAGGTTCTCGAATAAGATTTGACATCGATTCTAATGGAAAAAATTGAGTAATGTATTGGTAATCATCCGAACCTTTAAAAATTTTAAACTTGAGTACCCCAATTCCAATCCCTTCAATAATATTCCAAACAAATAAAAATCCCAATGCAAATGCAGATCTTTTTACTAAAATTCCCAAAAACAAACAGAAAGAAAAGAAAGCGGTTAGCTTTAAAAAGTAAGCCAATAAATATTCTAAATCAGAAAAAACAATCCCTATTTCGGTGTACGATGAAAATGAAAACCCCAGCAAAAGCGACATTACAAATACAAATAGTGTAGATCCTAAAGCAAAAGCCAATACGGTCAAAAATTTAGATTGAATGAATTCTCTTTTACTCAATCCATCAATTAGGTTTTGTTTCAGAGTGCCGTAGCTGTATTCGTTTGCCATCATCGATACAATAACAATGGCTAGAAAAAACTTAAGTAAAGCTGCAATATAGGTGTTAAAATGCCATATGTAAGGGAAATTAAAAATACCTTGGTCGGCAATTTGCAATTCAAAGTTTCCAATTTTAAATTTTATAGAAGCTATAAGGGCTATAAATGAAAGAATTACAAAGTAAGCTATAGTTAATACTCTACTGGCTCTGTTTTTCCAAATTTTTTGAAATTCTATTTCCAATAATCGAATCATAATGTTTTGCTTTTGAAATGAGAAAGTTTAGTTTTTTGAGGTTAATTCCAAGAATTGTTCCTCTAAACTGTTTTTTCGTTTAATTAAATGACTCACATAAATACCTTGGGAAACTAAGTATTTATTCAAATCTTGAGCTTCTAAAGCTTCTTTTAAGTATACGGTTAGTTTACCTTCTTCTTCGTTAATTTTATCAATAGATTGATGTTGGTTTAAAACCGATTTCAATTGATTAAGATTTTCAGATTGGAGTTCAAAGAAACCTTCATTAGAAATCATTTCATCAACTTTCCCAGAATACAACATTTTTCCTTTTCGAAGAACCAATACATGAGTACAAACTTTCTCTACTTCATCCAATAAATGGGAGGCCAATAGTATGGTAGTGCCTTGAGCAGCAATGATTTTAATAATATCTCTAATTTGTCTTATACCTTGTGGGTCGAGTCCATTGGTTGGTTCGTCCAATATAAGTATTTCAGGATCATTGAGTAATGCAGAGGCTATAGCCAAACGCTGTTTCATTCCCAAAGAAAAAGTTTTGAATTTACTGTCCTTACGATCCAGTAATCCTACCAATTCTAATTTTTCTAGAATTTTTTCAGGAGGTGTGCCTTTGATTTTACAAACTATTTTTAGATTTTCTTCTGCAGTCATGTATGGGTAAAAGTTGGGGCGTTCAATTATGGCTCCTACTTTTTTGAGGGCTTCATGGGTTTCCATAGTTCCTCCAAACCATTCGTAATTTCCCGATGTTTTGTTTACTACGTTCAAAACAATTCCCAAAGTGGTTGATTTACCACTACCATTAGGGCCTAAAATTCCATATACGTTCCCTTTGTTAATTTCAAAGGACAAATCGTTTACAGCATGAACGATTCCAAATCGTTTGTGGAGGTTCGAAATTTTTAAAATTTGTTCCAAAATGAGAAGGTTTAATTTTTATAAGACTATTTTGAGAGGAATTTGTTACTAAAAAAGTGAAAAATAAAAAAAGACACTTAAAAAGTGCCTTTTCGTGTCAAAAAAAATAATCATTAACTTAACTCCAATTCTCTCTTTTTCAAGAACATGTATTGTAAGGTTTCGTTAATTTCTTTGATTTGAGGTGTAAGAACAATTAATTTTCCTCTGGGATCATCTGCTACTTGTTTGCCACAACACCTGCATTCGTATTCATTAAAATGATTGGTTATTTTACGAATGGGTTGATACCGATGCCCTATAAACATGCAAACCCATTTTTTTTGGGTACCAACAGATTTTGTGTGTGGTGTTTTCATAATAGTTAGGTTATTGATTCGAGACTAAAATTACAAAAACAACGATTAAAGTTATAATAAAATCGATAAAAGGAATAAAAAATTAATAATTGTAAGAAAAATATATTTTATTTAACAATTTGATTTTCTTGGTTTTAACATTTTTATTCGTTTTTTTACTTTAATGCTATAACAAAAAAAACCTCTTCAAAAAAGGAAGAGGTTTTAGTTCGTATAGTATTTTATGATTTCTGTTCTTTATTAAAGTAAACCAAATAATAATACATTTGTTTTTCTTCATCCCAGCCTTTTTCTACAAACTTTTCGGCACTTTCCGGATTGATGAAGTCCAATTTAATTTGAATATTCGTATCCAAATTGATAACGTTTTTAATTTTCTTGCGAGCATCGGTTACCGCTGCATTGGCAATAGGAAAATTGGTTACATCTTCAATACTGTATTTCTCACCGCGATCTACTTTGTAATTTTTAAATTCCGGAATTAAATCGGGATTGTCAATTACTTCATTTAAAAACTGACTTTCTTCAAACTCATCATTTTTGGCAAAATAATTTACCGAACGGTTCATAAACATAACCTCTTGTTTTTTGTCTTCTGCCGGAAGAACCACGTCTTTGGCAAAATCTTGACAAAATTTCAAGTATTTTTTGGTGATAAAATTTTCATCCTGAAAAGCATCAACACTCAGGAAATGTTCTAGCCAGTAGCGAGCATCATAGCGGTTACTGTCAACAGTCAATATTTTATAGCCTTCCTCTTTTTTGTAATTAAAGATTAAACAACCTTTGTCCAACTTATTTAAATTGATACCGTGTTGCAACAACATCTCCAAATTACTTCCTTTTTCTTCAAATTGTAAAAAGTCGGCTTGGATTTCACTTTTAAAAACACCAATTGCATCTACTTGGTTATTATCTATAGTCAAATGGGTTATGTATGCTACATACACTTCGCCGTTTTTAATATGCGGATGATTGGATTGTTCATACAAGTGTTTGGTTATTTTTTTAGACACCTCGTGATTGGTAGAGGGATTGTCAAATACTTCCGAGGCCAATTTGTACATGTCATGGTATTCCAAATCTACTTCGTGAGCAAATTGATAGTAGTTTTCTTCTTTTTCCCGAAATGGTTTTAAGAAAAACTCTTTTAACAAGGGTGTAATTTCGTCATTGGTTTGACAAGGTTGTTCAGATAAAAAAGCAGCTTCATTTCTACTTTTGTTTCCAACACGATGGATGGATAAGGACTCGATGTGGGCGTTGAATAAATTTATCATAAGGTTCTAAGGCACTGAGGCACTAAGGTTCTGAGGTTTATTAATTTCGATCTTTAATTTTGTTGATAAATGAAACTAACATTCTTTCAAGTTCTCTCGAATCTTCATAAAGAATAGAAAAATCAGTTTCATTTAAATAGTTAATGTTTTTAGCAATTTCAATTTGGGTTTGCATTTCAAATAAGGAACTTAAAGAAATGTTTTGGAATTTTAAATAATCATTCTTTCCTTACCTTCCAAAACCCTCGACAATGTTACTGGGAATTGAGATTGAACTTCTTCTAATTTGAGATGTTAATCCAAATTGCTCATCTTTGGGAATAATTGAGTAGTTTGATAGATTTTGGTAACCAAATTCATGGCTTTTTGCCAAATCAAAAGGTCTTTAAATGTGCTCATAATAAAAATTGTATGGTTTATAATTGAGTCACAAATTAATACAATTTTAGCAACATTTCCAAACCTTAGCCCCTCAGCACCTTAGCCCCTCAGTCCCTAAATTAATTCCAATTCTCCTCAAACCCAAAATCTTCAAACGAATCGTCTCCGTCAAACATATCCAAATCATCTTCATCCAAATCATCTTCAAAATCTGAAAATAAATTATCCTCATCGGCTTCAAAATTGATGTTGTTTTCACCAATTGGCATGAGTCCGTGTGAGTATAATAATTCCGGGTAAGTAACTCCCACTTGTTTTTCTTCTATGGCGGCTAACTCTACCAAGAAGGTCCACATATTTAAGAAGTCGTAAACGTAAATTATTTTAGTTTGTTTTTCATACAATAAATCTTCCAAGATAAAATCGCTCATAATTCGCATTTCTCCGGGAACATCTCCGGTATCAAAAAGGGGTATCTCATCTTCTTGGTTCCAGTTGTCGTCACAAGTATAAAAAGAAGCTACCTCATTACCGTCAAAACCAAAAGCATTGACAATAACATTGTGTAAATCTTCCAGAGAATCTGAACTCTCTACTGCCAAATCTCTAAAAACATCGTCTTCGTTGTCGAGTATAACTCGTAATTTGTAAATCATCTTCGTTGCATTTTTACGGAAGGCAAAAGTAACGATTATTTACTATTTAAGACGATAGAAATGTTTTTTGTTGATAAGATTTAAAGAACCAAAAGGGAATTATTTTTCATAGAATTCGATGGGTAAAGCATCCGGATCTTGAATAAAAGTGAATCGTTTTCCGGTGAATTCATCTATGCGAATGGGTTCTGAGGTTATACCTTTAGAATTCAGAAAAACGATAGTCTCGTCCAAATTATCAACTTCAAAGGCCAAGTGTCGTAACCCAACTGCTTCAGGTCTTGAAGGACGTTTGGGTGGGTTAGGAAATGAAAACAATTCAATCACATAATGGTCATGTAAGGCTAAATCCAATTTGAAGGAATCCCGTTCTTTGCGATAAACTTCACGAATAATTTTCAGACCTAAAATTTGATTGTAAAATTTTTTTGATATTTCATAATCGGAAGCAATAATGGCAATATGGTGAACTTTATTTAGTTTCATAGTAAATTTTCACTTTTGGCATGTAATAACAACATTATCGTTTTGGCATCTTTAATTTCTCCTGAATAAACCATTTTTAATGCTTGGTTAAAATCGAGTTCCAACACTTCTATATATTCATGTTCTGAGGCCAATCCGCCACCTTCGCTTACTTTCATTTCGGGTTGGTATTCGGCTGTAAAAAAGTATAAAATTTCTGTAACTGCACCGGGCGACATGTAGGCTTCAAAAACTTTTTTTACGTCTTGAATTCGGTAACCGGTTTCTTCTTCGGTTTCCCGTTTGATGCAATCTTCGGGATTTTTTTCGTCTAAAAGTCCGGCACAAACTTCAATCATCATACCGCTTTCATTTCCGTTCAAAAAAGTGGGTAATCGAAATTGACGCGTTAAAATAACCGTTTGTTTTGCTTTGTTGTACAATAAAATGGCAGCACCATTTCCACGATCATAAACTTCTCTACGTTGTATTTCAGGTTCACCGTTTTCGGGAGTAAATTCAAAGGTAACTTTGTTAAGTAAATACCAATTGTCGGATAACAATTCGGTTTTGGTGATTTGGATTTTTGGGTTCATTAAAAAAAAGTGAAGGTATGTTTTTTACCTATTTTGAATTTCAAATCGGCTTCAGATAAAAAAGAGCGAACTATTGCACTAAATAAATCACCTGCTGATCCATTGGTAACAGGTCCCGGCATAAAACATGTAGGTGAAAAGTCAAAATAGGAAGGGTAACTTTGGTATAATCGAACTTCATCATATGAAGTGTTATACACCTTGTACATTCCCGTAAATTCATTTTTAGTGTAAAATAAGTTTTGTTTTTCAGTGTAAATTTTAGGGATATTAACTTGCAAATATTTATCGGGTTCAAAACTTTGCAAAATCTCCAAATTTTTCGGTTTCAAAGTTGTTAATTCATCTGTAACCAATTCATTTAAATTGTTTTTTGATGTCATAAAAGAAGTGCTTTGAAAATAGGCAGTAGTAGTGTTCTCTTGTCCACAAACAAGAAATGAAAACAAAGAGAACATGACAATTACAATAATTTTTACCAATGCATTCATACCAAGTAAAGATACTAAAAGTTCTTATGTATTACAATTCATCTTTGAAATTTCACATTTCAGTAACATTTTATTTTTTTCAACATAGGCTTAAACCAATTTTGCTTCATCAAAATCAATCCCATGAAAACACTAATTTCTTTTTTGCTTTTTGTAATTGCAATTCAAAGTTTGGCCCAAACCCAAATTTCAGGAAAAATTACCGATGAAAAAGGTATCGCTATTCCCGGTGCCAATATTTATTTAGAAGGAACGTATGATGGAGCTTCTTCCGATGAAAACGGAAATTTTAAATTCAATACTTCCGAAACGGGTACGAAAGTTTTGATTGTGAGTTTTCTTTCTTTTGAAACATTTAAAAAACAAATTGAGGTTTCCAATTTTAAAAATCAAACCATCAAACTCAGAGAAAGTGTCAATACGTTAGATGCTGTGATTGTATCTGCCGGAACGTTTGAAGCCGGAGATAAAGCTCGAGTTTCCGTATTAAAACCGTTGGATATTGTAACCACTGCCGGTTCTGCCGGTGATATTATTGCGGCTTTAAACACACTTCCGGGAACCCAAACTGTGGGTGAAAGCGGTCGCTTATTTGTGCGTGGTGGTGAAGCCGATGAAACCCAAACGTTTGTGGACGGACTTCGGGTAGCTCAACCGTATGGAGCAACTGCACAAAATCTGCCTACTCGCGGTCGTTTTTCACCGTTTTTATTTAATGGCATTTCGTTTTCAACAGGAGGTTACAGTGCCGAATTTGGTGAAGCAATTTCGAGTGTGTTGACTTTAAACACCATTGATGAACCAACGCAAGAGCAAACCGATATTTCGTTAATGACCGTTGGATTAGGCATCGGAAATACGCAAAAATGGAATAAAAATTCATTGACGTTTAATGCGGCATATATCAACTTGGAGCCCTATCAAAAATTAATTCCACAAGCAGTAGATTGGAATAAACCGTATCAATCGTTAGCAGGAGAAATGGTCTATCGGTATCAATTTAAAAACGGATTGTTGAAAATTTATGGAGCTTTTGATGTGGCTCAATTTGACATCAATCAGGAAGATATCAATCAGCCGGAAAAAGTGCGTTTTGATTTGAGAAACGATAATTTTTATGGAAATGCTTCGTACAAAGGAACTTTTGGCGACAATTGGAGTTTGCATACCGGAGTGAGTTACGGTTTAGGTGTGAATAAAATCGGCATCAATTCTGATCAAGTGAAGAATGATGAAAATGCTATTCATTTAAAAATGAAAGTGGGAAAGAAAATCACAGAACGAATCAAAATTACTGCCGGTGCGGATTATTTTGTGACTGATTTTGATGAAAAATTCACTGAATTTGAAGGTCAATCGTTTAACGTTGGGTATCAAAATGCTATTGCAGCGGCTTACATGGAATCAGATATTTTCTTTAGTAAAAAGTTAGCCATGAAAATAGGAGCAAGGGCTTCTCAAAACAGTTTGTTGGATGAATTTCGTCTTTCACCAAGAGCTTCATTTGCTTACAAAGTTTCAAAAAACAGTCAATTTTCCTTCGCATATGGCGATTTTGTTCAAACGCCAAGAGCTGATTACATCAAATATTCAGATGATTTTCAATCTGAAAAAGCAAGTCATTATATCTTAAATTTTCAACATAATAAAAACGGACGTTTATTTAGAGCGGAAGCGTATTATAAAAAATATGACGATTTGGTGAAATTTGACACCAATGGAGCTCAATTCAATTCAGCTTTCAGCAACGATGGTTCCGGTTTTGCCAAAGGAATTGATATTTTTTGGCGAGATAATAAAACCTTTAAAAACACCGATTATTGGGTTTCGTATTCGTACATCGATACGGAACGTGATTATTTGAATTTTCCCAATCAAGTCACACCAAGTTTTGTAGCCGATCATACATTATCAATTGTTACCAAACATTGGATTGAGGACTGGAAATCGCAAATTGGGTTTTCTTATATTGTCAATTCCGGTCGTCCGTATAACAATCCGAATGAATTGGAGTTCATGAACGGTAAAACAAAACCTTTTCAAAATTTAAGTTTCAATTGGGCGTATTTGCTTTCGCAGCAAAAGATATTGTATTTCTCAGTTTCCAATATCATCGGAACGGATAATGTATTTGGGTATCAATATGCCAATTCACCAGATTTGAATGGTCAATTTCAACGTAGAGCCATTGGTCAACCTGCCGATCGTTTCTTTTTTGTAGGTTTCTTTTGGACGATAAGCGATAATAAGAAAACGAATCAGTTGGAGAATCTATAGGTTCTGAGGTGCTAAGGCTCTAAGGATTTTAGATTACAATTAACTCAGCACCTTAGAACCTCAGTGCCTTAGTACCTTAAAAAAACAATTCATCCTCAAAAATCAACAGTTCAGTCAAACTCTTTTTTAAAAGTGAGTATTTCAGTAGAAATTTGAATCAGAAAATCAATATCAAAAATCAATATCAATATCAAAATTCAAAAAACGAACAATCTAGAAATCAAAAAATCTAATTATCTAACAATCTAAAAAATTAAAATTATGACAAAAATTATCATTACCCTCGTTTTGTTTGTGACATCACAAGTATTCTCACAAGGTCAATTTGAGCAAGGAATGGGAAAAGCTTTCGCTCTGTGGGGAGAAGGAAAAAACACAGAAGCTTCAGCCATGTTTGAACGAATTGCTTCGGCTGAAAAAGAAAACTGGTTGCCCAATTATTATGTAGCTTTAGTGAATACCACAACGGCTTTTGCTACCAAAGACAAAGAACAAATGAATGCTTTGCTATCAAAAGCACAGTCCGCATTAGACGTTGAGTTGAACAAATATCCGAACCATGCTGAATTGTTAGTCATGCAGGCCATGATTCATACGGCTTGGATTGCTTTTGACCCTATGACCAACGGTATGAAATTATCTGGAAAAGTCATGGAATTGTATGGGAAAGCAGAACAAATTGAACCTAATAATCCTCGTGTAGTTTTAGGCAAAGCCGAATTTGAAATGGGTTCTGCACGTTTTTTCGGAACCGATACCAAACCAATCTGTGCACAAATTGAAAAAGCAATTGAACTTTTTGCTACTTTTAAACCTCAATCGGTTTTTCATCCTAATTGGGGGTTGGATCGGGCACAAGAAATTGCAAAATCTTGTAAAAAATAGAAACTATGCAAAAGTATATCAAAGAGTTTCCAAGAGCTACTTGGATTAGTTTGGGTGTTTTTCTCGTATTGATTTTAATTCGATTTCTATCAGGTGGAAAAATCAATATGGATTACAATCTTTTGGTGAACTTGGGGTACTGTTTGCTTTACGGATATACTTTGTATTATGCCAATAGTTTTATTTTTAACACATTAGATGCCTATTTTAAAAACGATAGGTTTACCAAAAAACGCTTGATTTTAGGTGCTCTCGCTTCTTTTACTATTTCACTTTTTGTTATTTTTTTATTGCGAATTTTTGAAGATGTAGTGATAGAAAAACAAGCATTTACAACTTTTATTCAAAATGAAAAACCGGCAAACTATGTGGTGGCTATCATTATCACTTTAATAGTTACACTCGGAATTCACGCATTTTATTTTTATAAAGCTTATCAGGAAAACAAAGTAAAAGAACAAAAAGTGATTGCCGGAACAGCTTCGGCACAGTTTGAAAGTTTAAAAAATCAAATTGATCCTCATTTTTTATTCAACAGTTTAAATGTGTTGAGTTCTTTGATAGAAGAAAATCCGGAGAGTGCTCAAAAGTTTACCACTTCACTGTCTAAAATCTATCGCTATGTTTTAGAACAAAAAGACAAAGAATTGGTTTCGGTTCAGGAAGAATTAAACTTTGCTAAAACGTATATGAATCTACTAAAAATGAGATTTGAAAACAGCATTACGTTTGAATTGCCTGAAAATTTTGCTAATGAAGAAGCCAAAGTGGTTCCGTTATCGTTGCAATTACTATTAGAAAATTGCATCAAGCATAATGTAGTGAGTGAATCCAAACCTTTGCATATTAAAATATATATTGACGATAATCAGTTGGTTATTGAAAACAATCTTCAAAAAAAGGAAATTCTTTCTGATAGAAGAGGAGTGGGATTGCAAAACATTGTAAATCGCTACGCTATATTGACGGAAAGAAAAGTATGGGTCGTAGAAAATGAAACTAGTTTTAAGGTAGGCTTACCTATTTTAACGAAACAAATTACAATTATGGAAACAAAAACAAATTACAATCAAGATATGGCGTATGCCCGAGCCAAAGAACGGGTAGAAAGAATTAAAGGTTTTTACGGAAATTTAATTTCGTATTGTGTAGTTATCCCGGTTTTAATTATTGTTAATCTGAACACCTCAAATTTCCAATGGTTTTGGTTCCCCATGTTGGGTTGGGGAATGGGAGTGCTGTTTCACGGCTTAGAAACTTTTGGATATGGAAAGACGTGGGAAGAACGAAAAATTCAGGAAATTTTAGAAAAAGAAGCGAATCAAAAAAATAAGTGGAACTAATAAGCAATTATCATGGAAACGAACACAGAATTTGAAAGATACCAAAAAGCAAGTAAAAAGGTAAAAGAAATCAAAGGATTTTACATTCACTTCATTTGTTATGTTATTGTAATCAGTTTGATGGTTTACTTAAACCTTAAGTTTTCACCGGAACATTTATGGTTTTTTTATCCCATGTTAGGTTGGGGAGTTGGATTGATTGGTCACGCCATTGGCGTTTTTGGAACCGATTCGCTTTTTAGTAAAAATTGGGAGGAGCGAAAAATCAAAGAATTAATGGAAAAAGAAAAAAAGAACAAGTATTTATAAAATGGTAAAGTTATGAACGCACAAGAAGAAATTAAATACCAAGAAGCTCTGAAACGAGTGAGAAAAATTAAAGGATTTTATTCGCATTTATTGGTTTACATTGTAGTGAATATCATGATAGTTGTGGTTAATATTCAAAATTTATCTCCGGGAGAATCTTATTTTCAATACAAAAACTTTTTTACCGCTTTCTTTTGGGGAATTGGTTTAGTAGCCCACGGGTTTTCAGTTTTCTTACCCCAATGGTTTTTAGGAAGCAATTGGGAAGAACGTAAAATTAGAGAATTGATGGAGAAAGATAAGAAGAAGTGGGAGTAGAGGTTAGTGTTCAGTTGTCAGTTATCAGTTGTCAGTTATCGGTTTTTAGTTGACAGTTAAATTAGTAGCAATAACCCATTACCCATCACCCATTACCCATCACCAATAACCTATCAAAATGAGAATCATCATCATAGAAGACGAAAAACCAGCCGCTCGATTATTACAACGTAAAGTTGAAAAATTAGGTTTGCAAGTAGAAACTATGCTTCACTCGGTTGAAGAAGCAATATTATGGTTTCAAAAGAATCAGCATCCGGATTTGATATTTTTAGATATTCAATTATCGGATGGTTTATCATTTGAAATTTTTGAACAAATTGAAATTAAAAGTGCAGTGATTTTTACAACTGCTTTTGATGAATATGCATTGCGGGCTTTCAAATTGAATAGTATTGATTATTTACTTAAACCTATTGATGTTGATGATTTAGCAATAGCAATTACAAAATTCAAAAATCAATTTCAAAAAAGTAATATTACGTCTTTAGATTTTGAAGCAATAAAGCGAATGTTGGTCAATCCAATTGAAAAGTCATACAAACAACGTTTTACCATCAAAATTGGTGAACACTTGAAAATGATTTCCATTGATGAGGTGGAATGTTTTTACAGTGAAAATAAAGGAACCTATCTTCATACTTTGGACAATCGAGATTATCTTTTAGATATCACATTAGAACAATTAGAATCTGAACTGAATCCGAAAGATTTTTTCAGAGTTAGCCGAAAATTTATTATTCCATTACAGACTATAAAGGATATAGTGGTGTATAGTAATTCTCGTCTCAAGGTGATTTTACCTACTTACAAATCCGATGAGGTAATTGTAAGCCGTGAAAAAGTAAATGATTTTAAGGTTTGGTTGGGTTGATTTATTTACTAAATCGATGCAACACAAATGTCATCGCACTTAATAATAAGAAAGCCATCAATTGATGAGCTAAACCCAACCAAAGCGGAACGTGAAGCAGTAAAGTGAATATGCCTAGAATAAATTGAGCAAAGACAAAAAGTACTAATACGTTTAAACCTTTGATTTGTAGGGTTGTAAGCGAGTACTTTTTACTTTTGAAATATAAAAATAAAATCATCCCAACTACAAAATAGGCCAGTGTTCTATGAATAAATTGCACTCCGCTTTTTCCTTCGGTTAAGTTTTGCAAAAGAGTGGGTTGTTCTATCCAAACCGTTTCGTGAATTAATTTTCCTTCACTCATCAATGGCCAATGATTGTGAATTAATCCAGCGTTTAATCCGGCTACAAATCCGCCATAAATAATTTGAAGGATTAAAACCACCAAGGCAATTCGAGCTAATTTTCGCAATGGTATAATAACTTCAACTTTGTTAGGATAAATTAAATCCAAAGCCACCCAAAGTGTATAAGCAAAGGTGATAAATGCGAAAGTAAGGTGCAAAGCCAATCGATAGTGACTCACATCCGGTTTGTCAATTAAGCCGCTTTTCACCATAAACCAACCTAAAAATCCTTGAAAACCACCCATGAAAAGTAGAATGATGCATTTTTTGATGGTTTCGGAGTCTAATTTTTTCTTTATCAAAAAATAAACAAACGGAATGATGAAAACTAGTCCAATAATTCTACCAATAAAGCGGTGAAACCATTCCCAGAAATAAATAAATTTATAATCGTCTAATGTAAAATCGTTGTGAATATTGATTTTTTGGTATTCGGGAAATTTCTTGTATTCTTCAAAAGCCTCATTCCAAGCTTGTTCTGAGGTAGGAGGAAAAGTATCGGTTACCAAATGCCAGTCGGTCATGGAAAGGCCGGAATTTGTCAGCCGTGTGATACCGCCAACCATTACCATGATAAATAATAAAATACATCCGGAAAGGAGCCAAATTATAACGGGTTTGTTGGTTTTCATGTTTTAATAACTTAATGCAAAATTACACGACTTTTATATTTTCATTAGAATAAACAAAAGTTAATCTTGTCCTTAATTTTTTAGGGCTTGTAATCCTAATTTTTCCCCTTTCTTGAGTACAAAGGAAAGTGCGGCTTCATATTCATTCGGAATTTCTCCTTCTAAAATGGCTTCTTTTACGGCTTCTTTTAAAACGCCAATTTCACGAGAGGGTTTCAAATTAAAAAGTACCATAATTTCTTCTCCTGAAATAGGCGGTTGAAAATTTCGCACGTGATCGCGTTCTTCCACCTCTACAATTTTTTGACGTACAATCTTGAAATTATTGTGGTATTTTTTGAATTTATTCGGGTTTTTGGTGGTAATATCGGCTTCACACAAAATCATTAAATCTTCAATGTCTTCGCCGGCATCAAACAATAAACGTCGAACGGCAGAATCGGTAACAATGTCTTGCGAAAGCACAATCGGTCGCGAACTCAACATCACCAATTTGGAAACGTATTTCAACTTATGGTTCAATGGCATGTGCAATCGTTCAAAGATTTTCTTGACCATTTTTCCACCCAAAAATTCGTGACCGTGGAACGTCCAACCTTGTTTTTTGTTGAACTTTTTTGTTGGTGCTTTTCCAATGTCGTGAAGCAAAGCCGCCCAACGCAACCAAACATCATCGGTATTCGGACAAATATTATCAACCACTTCTAAGGTGTGATAAAAGTTGTTTTTGTGGGTATGACCTTCTATTTCTTCCACTTGATTTAAAGCAGTTAATTCCGGTAAAATCAAATCTAATAAGCCGGTTTGATACAATAAAATAAATCCGATGGATGGTTTTTCTGTGGAAAGAATTTTGTTTAATTCATCCACAATGCGTTCACCGGAAATGATGTTGATTCGATCACAATTCTTAGCAATCGAAGCCAATGCATTTTCTTCAATCGTAAAATTCAATTGCGTAGCAAAACGAATCGCTCGCATCATTCGCAATGGATCATCCGAGAAAGTGATGTCGGCATCCAATGGAGTTCGAATAATTTTGTTTTTCAAATCTTCTAAACCATGGAAAGGATCTATTAAATCGCCATAATTTTTTTCATTCAGCGAAAAAGCCAAAGCATTAATGGTGAAATCGCGTCGGTTTTGATCGTCTTGTAAAGAGCCGTTTTCTACAACCGGATTCCGACTTTCGAAGTGGTAACTTTCTTTTCGGGCTCCAACAAATTCGATGTCAATTTCTTGGTATCGAAGCATGGCTGTGCCATACGTTTTAAAAACCTGTACTTTGGGTTGGTTTGGTAGTAACTCTGAAACTTTGAGAGCTAATTCGATTCCACTGCCAACGGCTACAATATCGATGTCTTTTTTAAAATCGCGTTCTAACAAAAAATCACGAACAAAGCCACCAATTACGTAGCATTCAACGCCAAGCTCTTGTGCGGCTTGCGAGATGATTTTGAATATGGGGTTATGTAGAGCTTTGGTGTAATTCATTTTTTTTAATGTGGCAATGTGGCAATTTGACAATGTGTCAATGTGAAAATTTGTCAATGTGACAATGAGAGGTTATCCATTAAAAATTGATTAATTGATTGTTTCTCCAATTGACTAATTGACACATTATCCAATTGCCACATTTACTTCCGAATAATTTGAACCCGACTATCCAACGTTAATTTGATTATCGTGGATGGCTTATCGCAAATTTTTTCGCGGTGCAAATTTACAACATAGTCTACACCTTTAATAATTTCGGGACTAATTTCTTTAAATGATTTTGGAGTGGGTTCGCCGGAAATATTTGCAGAAGTAGAAACCAAAGGTCTTTTCATGCGTTCCATCAATTTAAAACAAAACGGTTCTTTCACAATTCGAACGGCCAAAGTTTGGTCTTCTGCAATAATGTTGGGAGCCACATTTTTGGGTTTATCTAAAATTAAAGTGGTGGGTTTCTCAGATAAATCAAGAATTTGCCAAGCAACTTCGGGAATATCTTTGAAAACATTGTACATCATCTTTTCGCCATTCATCAACACAATCATGCTTTTGGATTCTTCTCTTTTTTTGAGTTCATATATTTTTTTAACAGCTTCAAGATTTGTCGCATCACAACCAATTCCCCAAACGGTATCGGTAGGGTAGAGTATTATGCCGCCGTTTTGGATTACTTGAAAGGCATTGTGTATTTCAGTGTTTATGTTTTCCATACTTAATTTTGTTTAAATTGAAGGGATTCGTTTAATGGAGCTCCTCTCCAAATTAATGAAAACAAAGGTCTGTTTTTAGCTTTAACAATACTACTTAATCCATATTTAAAAAGTAAAAACCACCTAACTGATTGATAACCAATATGGCCATAGTGTTTTTTCATCACATACAATAAAGAAATTTTGAGTTCTTTTTTTATGGCCAAAGATTTTTCTGTACTCGCACCATGAAAGTGAATAAATTCAGCCTGAGGTATTAAATAAGCAAACTTATTGATTTTTGCGAGTCTTAAACAGAGATCAGTTTCTTCATAATACAAGAAAATGTTATCATCAAATCCTCCTACTTTAATGAAATCTTCTGTTTTAACAAACATAAAACTTCCGGGAATAAAATTAACTTGAATTGGAGAAATGTATCTTTTTTTTCGTTTTGGATATTTTTTTGGATTGATTAATTCTAAAAAATTTCTTCCAAAAATTTCTCTGGCAGGAGAAGCAAAATGGTCTAATGAAATTAAAAATTTATTATCTTCTTTGTAAGCTTGTGCTCCTGCTATTCCTATGGATAAGTTATTGTCAAGTTCTTTTTTTAAAATGGTTAAACAATCATTTATAAAAAGAGTGTCGTTGTTTACAAAGGCAAGATATTTTGCATTAGAATGTTTAAAGCCATGCATGTTCCCTCCACCAAAACCTGAATTTCTATTATTTTTTACCAGTTTTAAATTAGGTAAAAAAGAATTGTTACAAAAGTTCTTTAGGTTTTCATAATCTTTTTTTTCTGAATTGTTATCGGTAATAATTACTTGGAAATTAATTTCAGATGAAGTCTTTTCATAAATAGATTTGATACAATCAATGCTTAAATCACTTGAATTATAATTGATTAAAATAACGGCAATATCAAACATATTATAAAAATTGGTTTATACCTTTTTCAATGAAAGTCAATTTATTTTCCTTGGTTTGACGTTCAATTTCGTGGTTTATTTCGATATGGCTTTTGGATTGTTCTTTGTGGTAAATATGATAAGCTATTCCTGCAAATTTTAGTCGTTTGCCTTTGATTCCTAGATTATGCATACGTTCAATCATTTCGGAGTCATCGATTCCCCAACCAACCAGGCTTTCATTAAAGCCATTTATTTTTATGAAATCTTCTCGCCAAAATGACATATTGCATCCTCTAAGTTTTGAAGATCTCTTTTCTACTATTTTGGCATATTTCATCATAAATGGGATACGAATCGTTCTGCCTCGTTTTTTTATTCCTTTTGAAAAAAGATTAAAATGAATGATTTTTTTTGAAAAGAGCACCTCTAAAATTGATGGTTGAATATTTACCCTAGAGCCAAAAAGATAAAATCCTTTTTGAGCAAATTGTAGATGATCTTCAACAAAATGTTTGTTCATAATAATATCACCATCAATTTCAATAATATAGTCATATTGAGCTTTAGCAATAGCTTTATTCATAATTCTTGGCTTTCTGTTTTTGATATCTTCATGCCAAATATGAATCAATGGAACAGGAAAAATACTTTGATAATGTTCAATTAAATCTTTTGTTTCACTTTTTGAGCCATCATCGGCTATGATTACTTCATTTGGCAAAACCGTTTGATTCATAATGCTCAACAATAATAAGTCTAAGGCTTCTGGCCAATTATATGTAGGCGTAACTAATGTACATTTTGGATTTTCTTTCATGCTTTTAAATAAATGGCAAGTTAGGATAATTTTTTATATTTG
This sequence comes from Flavobacterium sp., assembly GCF_036759525.1. Taxonomy (GTDB): domain Bacteria; phylum Bacteroidota; class Bacteroidia; order Flavobacteriales; family Flavobacteriaceae; genus Flavobacterium. Next base: position 162,436 of record NZ_DAIOUN010000004.1, read on the forward strand.
TAAAAAATACATTTATGGTTTATGATTGTTTCATTTTTTTCAATGAATTGGATTTGTTGGAAATTAGATTGAATGAATTAGATGGTGTTGTTGATAAATTTGTTTTAGTAGAAGCTGACAGAACTTTTCAAAATACAAAAAAACCATTCATTTTTGAAGAAAATAAAGAACGATTTTCAAAGTATTTGCATAAAATAATACATATAAAACTTACCAAATATCCATTATTTATACCGATTATTAATCCTTTTTCACCATGGAAGATTGAATTTTTTCAACGTGATTCTGTTGTTAAAGGATTAGTTGATTGTAAACCCGACGATATTATTTTGATTTCAGATGTGGATGAGATTCCTAATCCGGAAGTAATTAAAAAACAATTGGAAAAGGGAGTTCATAAAATATATGGATTAAAAATGGACATGTTTATGTATTATCTTAATAACAAACTTGTTTATGACGGAGGTAGCAACATGTCTAAAGAGGAATCAAAAGATGGTATTTGGCACTGTACAGCATTGTTACCGCATAAACTTTTAAAGAAAAAGCCTTATCGAATTAGAAAAACAATCATGCGAACCAAAAGAAAAGGAGAAGTGTATGAAATTATTCCAAATGCCGGGTGGCACTTTACTTATGTTGGCGGAGCAAAAAAAATTGTCGAAAAACTAGAGTCATTTTCGCACACAGAATATAATTTAGATGAATTTAAAGATGTCAATAAAATTAGCGAGTTGATAAAAAAAGGTAAGGATTTATTTGGAAGAGACATGGAATTTGAAGTTGTTGATTTATCGTATAACTTACCCGAATATTTAAAAACATCCGAGGCTCAACAAAAATTTAAAGATTTATTTATCTATTAATAAAATGAAATCATCCTTTTTGATTCAACAAAATGTTGATAAAGAAAAAATTATTAATATTATTGAAAATTTTAATCAGGAAGGGAAACTATTTGATAATAGAAAACGTAATAAGATAAAACTTTTTGAAGTTGATAAAATTACAATCAATGTTAAATCTTTTAAAATTCCAAATCTCATTAACAAAATAGTTTATCGTTTTTTTAGAAAATCTAAAGCGAGACGTTCTTTTGAATTTGCAAATAAATTGTTAGAAAATGGAATTGGCACTCCGCAACCCTTTGCTTTTTTAGAAAATTATGATTGGATAGGTTTGAAAGACAGTTATTATGTGAGTGAACACTTAGATTGTGATTTAACCTACCGTGAGCTAGTTGAAATTCCTGACTATCCCGATCGTGAAAAAATTTTAAGACAATTTACTCAATTTTCCTACCAATTACATCAAAAAGGGATTGAATTTAAAGATCATTCTCCGGGAAATACGTTAATTAAGAAAAATCAAAAAGACGATTATGAATTCTTTCTAGTCGATTTAAATCGGATGGAATTTCATGCTAAAATGGATTTTAATCTTCGTATGAAAAATCTATGCAGACTAACTCCTCACAAAGAAATGGTGGCAATCATGAGTAATGAATATGCTAAAATTTCAGGAGAATCTGAAAATTTAATTTTTGAAACCTTGTGGAAATACACGGCTGATTTTCAGTATAAATATTACAGAAAAAAAAGATTAAAAAAGAAATTCCTTTTTTGGAAATAATATGTCTAAAAAAACCACTAAATTTCCATTCTTTTAAAGAATTGATGAAAGTTTCAATAATTATCACGACATACAATGCCGAGGAATGGTTGCAAAAAGTCTTAACAGGATTTAGCGTTCAGTCTGAAGATGATTTTGAAATTGTGATTGCAGATGATGGCTCTACCTCCAAAACAAAAGATTTGCTTGACACGTTTTCATCAAAATTTAAATACCCGATTATACACGTTTGGCAAGAAGATGACGGTTTTCAAAAATCAAAGATTTTAAATAAAGCCATTCTTAAATCATCTTCAGATTATCTTTTGTTTACCGATGGCGATTGCATACCCAGAAAGGATTTTGTTGAGGTCCATTTAAAAAACAAAGAAGAAGGTTGTTTTTTATCAGGTGGGTATTTTAAACTTCCTATGTCTGTTTCAAAAGCTATTACAGCCGACGATATAGTTAACCAAAACTGTTTTCAAATTTCTTGGCTCAAAAAGCATGGTTTGAAAATGAGTTTTAAAGTTTCTAAACTGACCCAAAATAAGCTTTTTGCCTATTTTATGAATTGGCTTACCCCCACAAAACGCTCTTGGAATGGTCATAATTCTTCTGGTTTTAAAAAAGATATTTTAGCGGTAAACGGATTTAATCATCAAATGAAATATGGCGGTTTAGATAGAGAATTGGGCGAACGACTTTTCAATTTAGGATTGTTGTCTAAACAAATCAGGTACAGTGCCATTTGCTTACATTTAGATCATAAACGAGGTTATTCTTCTCCTGAAATTTGGGAGAAAAACAAGGCTATCAGGGCTTTTAATAAAAAGCATAAAGTGATTAAAGTTGAAGAAGGAATTGATTCGCTTTAAGTTTTTTTGATGCTTAAATCGTTAAAAAAATCATTCAATTTTTCTAAAATTAACTCCAACGGATATTCATCAAAGTACTTAAAAGTGTGTTCTTTTATGTATTTTTCATCATGCTTTTCATAAATTTCCGGTTTCAAATCTTTTAAATGAATGGAAACATTTTCTTTTTCATTTTCAAAAATTTGCCAAGTTTCTTTGTCCACAGAAGGAGAAAATAACGAAAAAGTTGGAACACTCAGTGCTTTTGCCATATTAACTGATCCTCCTTCGTTACCAATGAGAACAGAACAACGGGAAAGCAAAGCTAAAAAAGGTCTAAGTCCTTCACTATATAAATCAAAATGAATATTGTTTTTTGTTTTTTCAGTACAAAAATCATATACTTTTTTTGCTTCTTCCAGCTGAGAGGGAATGTAATTAAAAACAATATTGGCATCTAGTTTTTCAACAGTAAAATCAATCAACTTTGCCATTTTTTCCAGCGGATAGGTTTTGTACCATTCGCTTCCCAGAATACCAAACATAATTAAAGGTTTTTGACTGTAATTGATTCCATGTTTTTGAAGCATTTGTTCTGCCGATTCAATTTCATCATTTCGCAGAAAAATTTTAGGCTTGTAGTCAGTAATCGTTTCAGAGATAAGTGGTTTTAAAAGCAAAAGCCTATTATCAATTGCCAAACCTAATTCAGATTTAGTGCCGTTTTTAAAACGTTTTATGTTATGATTGTAAAAAAAAGAAGAATAAGTTTTTTTGTAGGAAATCGTAACTCTTGCACCTGAAAAAAATGTAATTAAATTGGTTTCCAATTTGCTATAGGCATCTATAACCACGTCATATTTTTTCTTACGAATATCTACAATGAATTTAAATAATTTTGGATACGATTTTCTTACTGTATTTGTTAAAATTATAATTTCATTAATCGAGGGATTTTCTAATAAAACATCAACACAATTTGGATAACACATGTAGTCAATTTTAGCTTCTGGGTATTTGATTTTCAGATTATTACAAAGTATAGTGCTGGTTAAAACATCACCAATTCTTTTTTGTTGAATTACTAAAATTTTCATATTAACCTTGGTTTTATAAGGATGCTAAAATACAAACTATTTGTAGATGGTTTTCCTTGATATATGCTTTTTGATTAAAATTATACTAAAAGTTATACTTTTGTTTTGAATTTAAAGAATGAAAGAAAATGGCAATAAGTGGTTTGGTTATAACATTTAATGAGGAAAAAATGATTGGTAAGTGCATTGATGCTTTGTTTAAAGTATGTGATGAAGTTATTATTGTTGATTCGTTAAGTAAAGACAGAACAGTAGAAATTGCTAAAGAAAAAGGAGCAATTGTTATTTCACAGCCTTTTTTAGGAGATGGTCCACAAAGGTCATATGGTTTGCCCTATTGCAAAAATGATTGGATTTTGAATTTGGATGCCGATGAGTTTTTGGACAAAGATGCTGAGGAATTTATTTTAAATGAAAAATACTTAATTGGCAATTATGATGCATTTAGTTTTAGAGTGAGAAATTATTTAGCAGATAAATTGATTGATTTTGCAGGTTGGTATCCCGACCATAAAGTAAGGTTTTTTAACAAGAACACTGCTAAACCCTCAGATTCAAAAGTACATCAAAAAATAATAACCCAAAACGAAAAAAAAGTTCCGGTTCACATACTTCATTATGGTTGGGCTTCCTTAGATCAAATCATAGCAAAGAAAAATCAATATTCAACTTGGCATGCTCAACAACTTTTTGACCAAGGAAAAAGAATTAATGCATTTAAACCAATTCTAAATGGTTCAGTTGCTTTTTTAAGATGTTATTTTCTAAAGAAAGGGTTTCTAAATGGTATAGATGGTTTAACCATTTCTTTAATTCAAGGTTTTTTTTCTTATGCCAAGTATGCCAAGTTGATAAAGTTGCAAAAAAACTAAACCGCCACATTATATTCTCTCAACGCATCGTTAAGCGACGTTTTCAAATCGGTCGAAGGTTTTCGCTGACCAATAATCAATGCACAAGGCACTTGAAATTCACCAGCCGGAAATTTTTTGGTATAGCTTCCCGGAATCACCACAGATCGAGCAGGTACATAACCTTTATATTCTACCGGATTATCGCCGGTAACGTCAATAATTTTGGTTGAACCGGTCAAAACCACATTGGCACCTAAAACGGCCTCTTTTTCAACACGAACGCCCTCCACTACAATGCATCTCGAACCAATAAAAGCACCATCTTCAATGATAACCGGTGCGGCTTGTAGCGGTTCTAGAACGCCACCAATACCAACTCCGCCACTCAAGTGAACGTCTTTTCCAATTTGAGCACAGCTACCCACAGTTGCCCAAGTATCTACCATTGTACCTTCATCCACGTATGCCCCGATATTTACATAACTGGGCATCATAATCACACCTTTGGATACATACGCACCATAACGTGCCACAGCAGGTGGGACTACGCGTACTCCTTTTTCGGCATAGTTGCGTTTCAATTCCATTTTGTCGTGGTATTCAAAAATACCGGCTTCCCAGGTTTCCATTTTTTGGATAGGGAAATACATGACTACGGCTTTTTTTACCCATTCGTTTACTTGCCAACCATCAGTTGTGGGTTCGGCTACACGAAGTTTTCCGTTATCTAATAATTCAATAACTTCTCTAATGGCAGCAGTAGTAGTTTCTTCTTGTAATAAAGCTCTGTTTTCCCAAGCTTTTTCTATGATAGGTTGTAAATTGTTCATTTTATAAAATTTTGACAAAGATAAAATCTTTTCGTGATACATTTTGGTTTGATTTTTGTAAACTTAACACAGATAAATAACAAAATGAACTAAATTTGTATTGAACCTATTGATATTTAGTATGAAAACGAAAAACACATCTCTATTCTTATTCGCTCTTTTGATAATGAGTTGTACTCAAAAAGTAAAAGAAGAAAGAAGCGAGGAAATCGTTGCAGATTCTACTGAGGTTGTTGTAAATAATGAGCACAACGCCAAGAACTCTTTAGATTATATTGGGATGTATCAAGGTGTTGTACCTTGTGCAGATTGTGAAGGAATTGAAACTTTACTTACATTGGAAGATGAAACCAACTACGTTTTAAAAACCAATTATTTAGGGAAAAAGAAAAATTCAACTAATGAAGTTCGGGGTGTTTATTCTTGGAATGAAGCCGGAAACACAATTATTTTATCTAATATCGAGAAAGCTCCCAATCAGTATTTTGTGGGAGAAAATTATCTAAAACAATTGGATATGGAGGGAAATACAATTGAAGGTGAATTGGCTGAGAAATATGTGTTGCAAAAGAAATCTGTAGTTGATGAATTGCCTCCTCCGCCAGCTCCATCAGCTTCAAATTTTAATGATGTTAAAAAGCAAATTTCATCAGAGGAGAAAAAATCAATCATCTCAACCAAATGGCGTTTAGTTGAAATATACGGAAAAAAAATTGAAGCTTCCACCGATAAATCTAAAAAAGAAATGTTTATTCAATTAAATAAAGACAATCGTTTTACTGCATTTGCCGGTTGCAATAACATGATGGGAAGTTATGAAATTAAAGAAGATGCCATGAGAATCAAATTCACCAAAGGAGCTTCTACTATGATGGCGTGCCCGGATATGACCACCGAACAAGAATTTGCCGCAATGCTCGAAAAAGTGGATAATTACAGTATTAACGGAAATAATTTGTCATTCAATAGAGCCAGAATGGCACCTTTGGCGAAGTTTGAAGCAATTAAATAATGATGTATATTTGTAAAAAGTATTTGTTATGGAAACCATTAGAATCGATTGTGAACCAAACATCAAGTCAAAAATTGTAGAGTTTTTGAATAATTTTTCTTCAAACGATTATAAAATAATTAAAGAAGATGCATCATTTATGAACGATAAGAAAAAACTTGAGGCCACTTTAGAAAAAATGGCAAATGGAACTGCCGAGTTTTATTCACTTGATGAACTTGATCATTATTTAGAAAAAACGATTTCTAAATATGAAGATAAGAATTGAAAAAGATTTTTTATTGGCATTAAACGAACAGGTTGAATATATTGCAAAAGATAAACCTAAAGCAGCCAGGAAGTTTAAATCTGATTTGATTAAAAATCTCAGTAAAGATTTAAAAAGTCCATTTCATTTTAAAAAATCCATATATTTTGATAATGAGAATATCAGGGATTATGTATTCAAAGGTTATGTTTGCGTTTATTTCATTGATACAAAAAACAAAATAGTTACCATTTTTGGTTTCATTAAGTACAAAGAATCTTTATAAAATGCCCAGAATCCTCGCCATAGATTACGGAATCAAACGAACCGGAATTGCCGTGACCGATGAACTGCAAATCATTGCTTCAGGGTTAACAACCATTCCTTCTGATACAATTATTCCTTTTTTGAAAGATTATTTTTCAAAGGAAAATGTTTCTACCGTTTTAATTGGCGAACCCAAACAAATGAACGGATTACCATCAGAAAGTGCTCCCATCATCGAAAAATTTGTAGAAACATTTTCGGTTGAATTTCCACAAATGAAAGTTATTCGAGTCGATGAACGGTTTACTTCCAAAATGGCTTTTCAAACCATGATTGATAGCGGTTTACGCAAAAAGCAACGTCAAAATAAAGGTTTAGTAGATGAAATTGCAGCTACTATTTTACTGCAAGATTTCTTAACTCGTAAAATGATTTAAACCAAAATAGGCAAAAAGATTAACGAATTTTCAGAATTCTTTTTATTACTTTTGCCACCTTAAAAGAGCAAATGTAGCTCACAAATAATACGCATTATAAAATGATTTTACCAATAGTAGGTTACGGAGATCCGGTTTTACGCAAAGTAGGTCAAGATATTGCTGCAGATTATCCAAATCTTTCGGATTTGATTGCCAATATGTATGAAACCATGTATAATGCCTATGGCGTTGGTTTAGCTGCTCCCCAAATTGGTTTGGCCATTCGTTTGTTTATTGTAGATACAGAGCCTTTTAGCGAAAGCGATGATTTGAAACCGGAAGAAAAAGAACAATTGAAAGGTTTTAAAAAGACGTTTATTAATGCTAAAATTCTAAAAGAAGAAGGAAACGAATGGGGTTTTAATGAAGGTTGTTTGAGCATTCCGGATGTTCGCGAAGATGTATATCGAAAAGAGCGAATTACGATTGACTATTTTGATGAAAACTTCACCAAGCACACTGAAGTATATGATGGGTTGATTGCCAGAGTAATTCAGCACGAATACGATCATATTGAAGGCGTTTTATTTACCGATAAAATTTCAACATTAAAAAAGACATTGATTAAAAAAAGACTTCAAAATATAATGGATGGCAAAATTAGAGCTGATTACAAAATGAAGTTTTTCAATAAAAAAGGAAGATAAATACCTTAAACTTTCCCATCTCCTTAGGAGAGGGGTTAGGGGTGAGGTTTTAAAAGTTTAATATATTACACAATATGAGTTTACAGAAAATATTAGCCATTTCGGGAAAACCGGGATTATTTGAATTGAAATTACAAACCCGTACCGGTTTTGTTGCCGAAAGTTTATTAGACGGAAAAAAAATAACAGTTGGAATGCGTAGCAATGTGAGTTTGCTATCCGAAATTGCGGTCTATACGTATAATGAAGAAATAAAATTAGCCGAAGTATTCAAAGCCATTGCTGCAAAAGAAAACGAAGGTGCTTCTATTTCACACAAAGAAGATAACGCGGTATTGTTGTCTTATTTCAGAGAAGTTATGCCCGAATTTGATGAAGATAGAGTTTATCCCTCTGATATTAAAAAAATAATCAATTGGTACAATATGTTACAACCTAAAGGGTATGTAACACTTGAAGCGTTATCTCAAGAAGAAAAAGAAGAAACAGCCGAATAAATTTTGATAATGAAATCCTGCAATGAGCAGGATTTTTTATTTTTACACAAATCAATATATAATGCATACAAGAGAACAACAATTAGCCGCTTTTGGTCGCCTACTCGATATCATGGACGATTTATGAGAAAAATGTCCGTGGGATAAAAAGCAAACCTTAGAAAGTTTACGCCATCTTACTATCGAAGAAACTTACGAATTAGGCGATGCTATTTTGGATAACGATTTACAAGAAATAAAAAAGGAGTTGGGCGATTTGTTGTTGCATATAGTGTTTTATGCCAAAATAGGTAGCGAAACGAACCATTTTGATATTGCTGATGTAGCCAATAGTATTTGCGATAAATTGATTGATCGCCATCCGCATATTTACGGCGATGTGGTGGTGGCCAATGAAGAAGAAGTGAAACAAAATTGGGAAAAACTAAAACTGAAAGAAGGCAAAAAATCGGTTTTAGAAGGAGTTCCCAAAAGTTTACCGGCTTTGGTAAAAGCAAGCCGTATTCAAGACAAAGTAAAAGGAGTTGGTTTTGATTGGGAAGAACCACATCAAGTTTGGGATAAAGTGCAAGAAGAATTAAACGAATTACAAATAGAAGTCAAGGCCGGAAATACCGATAAAATTGAAGCTGAATTTGGCGATGTTTTGTTTTCGATGATTAATTATGCACGGTTTTTAAAAATCAATCCAGAGGATGCTTTGGAGCGAACAAACAAAAAATTTATGAAACGCTTTATGTATCTCGAAAGTAAAGCAGGTGAACTTGGTAAACCGCTTTCTGAAATGACATTGGCCGAGATGGATGTGTTTTGGGAAGAAGCAAAAAAAAGGTAAATAAAAAGAGGGTTGTTTGAACAACCCTCTTTTCTATTCTGCCATTCTCTTTAATTTGTTTTTATCGGTAATACTGATTTTTTTTCCATTTAAATCAATCCAGCCGTTTTTGTTGAATTCAGATAATAAACGAATGCAACTTTCGGTAGCGGTACCAATCATCCCAGCCAATTCTTCACGTGAAAGTTGAATGTGCAACGAGCCATCATCATTTTTACCAAAAGTATCTTCCAAATAAATTAGAGTTTCGGCCAATCGTTCTTTAACTGTTTTTTGAGCCATGGAAACCATGTGGTCGTCAGATTCTTTTAAATCGCCACAAATGGTCTTCATAACATTCATTGAAAACTGATTGTTGTTGTTGAAAAAGCCCAAAACCTCAGATTTAGGTATGAAACAAACTTCCATATCTTCCAAAGCAACTGCACTTAAATTGGCAGGCTCATCACTAATCATAGAACGTTGTCCTAACAATTCTCCCGGTTTAACCAATTTTACAATTTGATCTTTACCGTTTGCACTCAATTTAGATAGTTTACAAATACCATCTTTTACACAATATATACCATTAACCGATTCACCTTCTTCAAAAATAGGTTCACCTTTTTTTATGGTATAAGAGGTTTTGCAATTTGCCATTTTTAACAATTCCTCTTTATTTAGGGCTTTTAGTGAACTAAATTCCCTAACGATACATTGTTCACACTTGCTCATTAGTGTTTGTTTTTTTATTGGTATTTACAAAGATAATTAAAGTATGACAAATATCATATTTTAATTTTCATCCTTTTGCAACCTTTGTTACAGGTAAAATGAGCAAATTATGAACACTGGAAATTGTTTCCATTGTGGCATTGAAATCACGAAAAATGAGGAGATAATTTTTGATGAAAAAGCATTTTGTTGTAACGGTTGTAAAACCGTTTATGAAATCTTTAGTCAAAACGATTTAACTTGTTATTATGATTTTCAGTCGGCACCCGGTGCTACACCACAAGATATTAAAGGTAAATATGATTTTTTAGACAATGAAGACATTGCTACAAAACTTTTGGAATTCCAAGAAAACACAACACATGTTGTTTCACTCTACATACCTCATGTTCACTGTAGTTCGTGTGTTTGGATTCTGGAAAATCTACAAAAACTTCAATCAGGAATACTAACATCGCAGGTTAATTTTCCGGAAAAAAAAGTCAGAATATCATTCAACCCTCAAATTACAACTCTTAAACGGATTGTAGAGTTATTAGCATCCATAGGTTACGAACCCTATATTAGTTTGGAGAATTTTGATTCCGGGAAAAAAGAAATAGACCGTAGTTTAATTTATAAAATTGGAGTAGCTTTTTTTTGTTTTGGAAACATTATGCTGCTTTCATTTCCCGAATATTTTGAAGTTGAAGAATATTGGATAAATGAATACCGTGGATTTTTTAGATGGTTGATTTTCGGGATTTCTTTGCCTGCTTTTATTTATTCTGCCAGCGGGTATTACGTTTCGGCTTATAAAAGTATTAAATCCGGTTTTTTTAATATTGATATTCCTATTGCACTGGGTATTGTAGTTATGTTTATTCGCAGTACAGTAGATATTATCTTTGATTACGGTCAAGGCTTTTTTGATAGCATGACCGGACTCATTTTCTTTATGCTGTTAGGGAAGTTGTTTCAGCAAAAAACTTACGCATTTCTCTCGTTTGAAAGGGATTATAAATCCTATTTTCCTATTGCAATTACCAAAGTTTTAGCCGATGGTTCGGAAACTTCTGTACAAGTGTATGATATTCAAAAAGGAGACCGACTTATAATACGAAATCAAGAATTAATTCCGGTTGATGGGATTTTAATTTCCGATAAAGCAGCCATTGATTACAGTTTTGTAACTGGTGAAGCCGTTGCCATAGAAAAAAAATCAGGCGATAAAATTTTTGCCGGAGGCAAACAATTAGGTAAAGTTATTGAAATGGAAGTGCTTTACTCCGTTTCTCAAAGTTATCTCACTCAATTATGGAGTAACGATGTATTTCAGAAAAAAGTGGCTATCAAACACAAAACGGTTACCGATAAAATCAGTCGATACTTTACACCCGCTTTATTAGCTCTTGCTCTTGTTTCATTTTTGTATTGGATTTTTATAGATACCAATACGGCATTTAATGTGTTAACTGCTATACTCATAGTGGCTTGTCCTTGTGCATTGGCATTAACGGCTCCTTTTACGTTGGGAAATGTATTGCGAATTTTGGGCAAAAGAAATCTGTATCTAAAAAATGCCACAGTAATAGAGCAATTGGCACAAGTTGATACTATTGTTTTTGATAAAACCGGTACCATTACTACAAATAGAAAAACAGCTATTACATATGAAGGAGCACCTTTAAGTATTTTCGATTTAAAACTTCTTAGTAATGCTTTAAGAGGTTCTAATCATCCCTTAAGTAGACGGTTATATGAATTTATACCCACGCAAATTAAAGTAAACCCAACCCATTTTGAAGAGATAATAGGGAAAGGGATTTATGCAGAAATTGAAGGGAATACTATCAAATTAGGATCTTCTCAATTCTTAAAAACCCTAACAGAAAATACCCATAGGAAAACCAAAGTACACGTTGAAATTAATGGAGTTTACAAAGGGAGCTATGTGTTTAATAATCAATACCGAGTAGGATTAGAGTCGTTGTTCTTGCAATTGTCAAAAAAATACCAACTGGTAATTTTATCCGGTGATAATGATGGAGAACGAAAGATTTTAGAAAAAATGCTTCCCGTTTCTACAGTTTTGGTATTCAATCAAAAACCCGTACAAAAATTACAGTACATCGAAGATCTTCAAAAACAAGGTAAAAATGTGATGATGATTGGCGATGGTTTAAATGATTCCGGTGCTTTGGCTCAAAGTAACATTGGACTTTCCATATCCGAAAATGTAAATGTTTTTTCTCCTGCTTGTGATGGGATTTTAGATGCTACTCAGTTTCACAACATAAATTTCTTTATGCAGTATTCCAAAAAGGCAATGCAAACTATATATATGAGTTTCGGACTTTCAATTCTGTATAATATAGTAGGGTTAAGTTATGCCGTATCGGGTAATTTATCCCCACTTGTTGCAGCTATTATAATGCCATTAAGCACCGTATCTATTGTAAGCTTTGTTACGATAATGACCAACTTTTATGCGAGAAATTACAACGCAATAAAAGAAAAAAATGAGGCATGATAAATATCATATTTTATAAAATCGAGTAAGGCTAATTTTGTTAACATAAATTTAAGGTATGAGTGTTATTTATATTCTAATTACGATAAGCATAATTGTGGCTGTATTTTTTCTCTTTGCCTTCTTAAGAGCAGTAAGAAATGGCCAATATGATGACGACTACACGCCATCTGTGCGCATGCTTTTTGATGATGAACTCAAAATCAAATCAAACAATAAACCAATACAAACAATTAAAGAAAAACAAGTATAATTATGGAGATGCAACAATTTTATTACGACAACAAAATTGTAAAGAAATTCCTCTACGCCTGTATCGTTTTTGGTGTGGTAGGGATGTTAGTAGGCCTTATTTTGGCTATCCTGTTTTTATTTCCCAATCTAACGGATGGAGTATCATTCTTAAGTTTTGGTAGATTAAGACCTTTACACACCAATGCAGTAATTTTTGCTTTCGTTGGAAATGCCATTTTTGCAGGAGTCTATTACTCTATGCAAAGATTGTTAAAGACAAGAATGTACAGCGACTTACTCAGTAACATCAACTTTTGGGGTTGGCAATTAATTATTGTTGCCGCTGCTGTAACTTTACCTTTGGGTATTACAACTTCAAAAGAGTATGCCGAATTGGAATGGCCAATCGATATTGCCATTGCTTTAATTTGGGTAGTATTTGGTATCAATATGATTATGACTATTCTAAAACGTAGAGAGCGACATATTTATGTTGCAATTTGGTTTTACATAGCCACATTTGTTACGGTTGCCATTCTTCATATTTTCAATAGTTTAGAACTTCCTGTTTCTGCTTTAAAAAGTTATTCAGTATATGCAGGCGTACAAGATGCTTTAGTACAATGGTGGTATGGGCACAATGCGGTGGCGTTTTTCTTAACTACGCCGTTTTTAGGTTTGATGTACTATTTTGTGCCTAAAGTAGCGAATCGTCCGGTGTATTCGTATCGTTTATCTATTATCCACTTTTGGTCGTTGATTTTTATATACATTTGGGCAGGACCTCATCACTTATTGTATACCGCTTTACCGGATTGGGCTCAAAATTTAGGCGTTGTTTTCTCTGTAATGCTAATTGCTCCATCTTGGGGGGGTATGATTAATGGATTACTCACTTTAAGAGGGGTTTGGGATAAAGTTAGAACCGATGCCGTTTTAAAATTTTTCGTGGTTGGTATTACCGGTTATGGTATGGCAACCTTTGAAGGTCCAATGCTTTCGCTTAAAAACGTTAACGCTATTGCACACTTTACCGATTGGATTATAGCCCACGTTCACGTAGGAGCCTTAGCTTGGAACGGATTTATGACGTTTGGTATGATTTATTGGTTGATTCCTCGTATGACTAAAACCAAATTGTTCTCCGAAAAATTAGCTAATTTCCATTTTTGGATAGGAACTTTGGGTATTATTTTATACGCTCTTCCGCTATATGTTGCCGGTTTTACACAAGCTTCTATGTGGAAACAATTCAACCCAGACGGGACATTAGTATACGGTAATTTCTTAGAAACTGTAACACAAATTATGCCCATGTATTGGATGCGTGCCATAGGTGGTACATTATATGTTGTGGGATTATTGGTTTTAGTATACAATGTAATTCGCACAGTTGCCGCAGGATCAAAAGTAGAAGATGAATTGGCCGAAGCTCCAGCTTTGGCAGTAATTTCTCCAAAACGATTAAAAGGTGAAAAATGGCATTCTTGGTTAGAACGCAAACCGATTCAATTTACCATTCTTTCATTGGTTGCCATTCTCATTGGAGGTATTATTCAAATTATACCTACTATCGTAGTGAAATCGAATATTCCTACTATTGCTTCAGTAAAACCGTATACACCTTTAGAATTGCAAGGACGCGATTTGTACATCCGCGAAGGTTGTGTGGGATGTCACTCGCAAATGATTCGTCCGTTCCGTTCGGAAGTAGTTCGCTATGGCGATTACTCAAAAGCGGGTGAATATGTTTACGATCATCCTTTCTTATGGGGTTCAAAACGTACCGGTCCTGATTTACATCGTTTGGGTGCTAAATACAATGACAATTGGCATTTTAATCACATGTGGGATCCTCAAAGTACCTCACCGGGTTCTATAATGCCGGGATACAAATGGTTGTATGACAATAAAGCTATGGATCACAGTCTTATTGAGAAAAAAATGGAGGTAATGGTAACCCTTGGGGTTCCATATTCTGATGAAGATATTAAAAATGCACGACTTTCAATTGAAAAACAATCGGCTGAAATTGAAAAGAACCTTCATTCAGATCCTGATTTTGTAAAATCGTATGAAGAAAGTAAAAAGAACGCTGCCACTCGGGGTGATGCATTCGTTCCTATGAAAGATAGAGAAATTACTGCATTGATTGCCTACTTGCAACGTTTAGGTACCGATATTAAAGTTAAAGAAACCGCTCAAAATAAATAGTCATGCTCAAGTTTATCAAACATCATATGGATACCATTTCCGGAATAGAAATCTATCCTATAATTTCCCTGAGTATTTTCTTTCTTTTTTTTGCCTTGCTTTTGGTGTGGGTGTTCACTTACAGTAAAGATAAGATCAAAGAGTTGAGCGATATTCCTTTACAAGAAGACTAATAGTAACTTTATACGTTTTAAAAAATGAAAAAAATAATTCCATCATATGTTAGAGTTCCGTTGCTTTTTGCCATCGTATTGGGTGCAATGGAATATTTTATAGATTCAGGAGATAAGCCGGCTTTTGTAGAGTATCCTATGGTTGCTCTGTTTCTGGGTGTTTTCCTATTTCTATTAATTGCCATCGAAATTGTGGTTAGTGCAGTAGATAAAGTAACCTATCATTTACTCACAGAAGAACAAAAAAAGCAATTGGAGGAAGCCCAATCTATCCCGTTTACCGAAAGTAAATTTTACCAAGGGATAATGAAAAAACTTACCCGTTCTAAAGAAATTCACGAAGAACAAGATGTATTGTTAGATCATGATTACGATGGGATTAAAGAATTGGATAATGTTCTTCCACCTTGGTGGGTGAAATTATTCTATATTACAATTCTATTTGCTTTTGTTTATTTGGTTCGCTTTCACATTGTTAATGATTATACACAAGAGGAAGAATTTGAAACCGAAATGGAAATTGCCAGAGCTGAAATTGAAAAATACAAACTCACAGCTCCCGATTTAATGGATAAAGATAAAGTTACATTATTAACAGATGCTACAGCATTAGCCGAAGGCAAAGCCATATACGATGCCAAGTGTGTTGCTTGTCACAAACCCGATGGAGGTGGATCTATTGGTCCCAATTTAACCGATGCTCATTGGGTTTTGGGTGGCGGAATTAAAAACGTTTTCAACACCATTATGGAAGGAGGACGAGAAGGAAAAGGAATGATTTCTTGGAAAGCCGAAATTAAGCCTTCAGATATACAAAAAGTTGCCAGTTACATATTGTCTTTGCAAGGTACAAACCCCAAAGATGCTAAAGCCCCAGAAGGAGATATTTGGATAGATGAAAATGCTCCTAAAACTGAAACCGCAATCGATTCTATTGCACCTGTAAATTAAATATATTAAATTCCAAATCCCGCATTGCGGGATTTGGTTACTTTTAAAAGCCATGTCAAAAGTTAAAGACGAAAGTTTTAGAGATACTATTGGTACCATCAATCAAGAGGGTAAGAGAGCGTGGATTTTTCCCAAAAAACCCAAAGGCTTTTACTACGATAAACGGAAATTACTTAGTTATTTCTTACTTCTTTTTTTACTCACTGCTCCCTTTATTAAAATAAATGGACATCAGTTTTTAATGTTTAATGTACTAGAAAGAAGATTTAATATTTTTAGTTTTCCATTTTGGCCTCAAGACTTTCATTTATTTGTAATTTCAATGATAATTGGAGTTGTCGGATTGGCCTTGTTTACAGTAGCTTTTGGACGTATTTTTTGCGGCTGGTTTTGTCCGCAAACTATTTTTATGGAAATGGTTTTTCGTCGAATTGAGTATTGGATTGATGGAGATAGAGGGGCTCAAATTCGTTTGGCAAAACAAGAATGGAATGCCGAAAAAATAAGAAAAAGACTCACGAAATGGTTTGTGTTTTTCTTGTTTTCTTTCCTCATAGCCAATGTCTTTCTGGCCTATTTGGTAAGTAGTGACCGACTCTTGTTGATGATAAAAGAAGGACCGGCATTACACACAAGTACCTTAATAGCTTTATTGATTTTTACTGCGGTCTTTTATTTTGTATTTGCTTGGTTTAGAGAACAAGTATGTATTATTGCTTGTCCTTATGGGCGTATGCAAGGGGTTTTGTTGGACAATAAATCTATAAATGTGGCCTACGATTATGTAAGAGGGGAAAAAGAATTGGGTAGAGCTAAGTTTAATAAACAAGAAGATAGAGCAACCTCAGGGAAAGGAGATTGTATTGATTGCAAACAATGTGTACACGTTTGTCCCACCGGAATAGATATTCGAAACGGAACTCAGCTGGAATGTATCAATTGTACAGCTTGTATAGATGAATGTGATACTATTATGGAAAGTGTAGGTTTACCCAAAGGTCTTATTCGTTATGCCAGTGAGGATGAAATTGTAAAAAAAGAAAAATTTGTTTTCACAACCCGAATGAAAGGGTATGCTGCAGTGCTCCTCATTTTAATTGGAGTTTTAATTGGAATGCTTTTCTTGCGAAATGATGTAGAAGCTACAGTTTTGAGACTTCCCGGACAATTGTTTCAACATAAAGGAGAAAATATTAGTAATGTTTATACCTATAAAGTAGTTAATAAAACAACCAAAAAATTTGAAAATGTAACATTCAAATTAATTGAGCCTAAAGGCGAAATTATAGTAGTAGGAAAATCTAAACTTACCGTAAAACCAGATAGTATTGCAAAAGGCACTCTATTTATCGAAATAAATCCGGCTTATCTGGAAGGAGATAAAATTAAATTAAAAATTGAAGTTTATGATGGTGACAATCTAATTGAAACCACTACGACCAACTTCATGGGACCAAGAAGTTTTAATTAATCAATTGTAGCGGACAGTAAAACGTTGCATTAAAAAAGAAATAAAAATTATGAAAATAAACTGGGGAACTGCTATTGTAATTGCATTCGGATTGTTTATCGGATTTATTTTGTACTTCGTGTTTAAAGTACAATCCGATTCTACTTATGATCACGAATTGGTTGTTGAAGAATATTACAAACAAGAACTCGTGTTTGAAAAACAAATGGAGAAGGAACAAAATGCTCTCAATTTAAAAGATGATATCACTATTGAAGCCTTCTCAGAAGGACTAAAAATACATTTTCCGGATTCTATGAATTATACCGAAATAAATGGAAAAGTGTCCCTGTACAGACCGTCTAACCAAAAACTGGATTTTGAAGTTCCGATTTCCTTGTCCGGTTCACATTTGCTCATACCTAAAAGTAACTTGGTGGGCGGTCGTTGGGACATTTCTATAGATTGGACGTATCAAGGCAAAGAATTTTTAACAAAGAAAACCATTTATTTATAAAAGGGTATAGGGTATAGGTAATGGGGAATTGGTCAATTTTATCTATAACCTCATACCTATATCCCATTACCAATCACTTATCAATATCATGCTCTACACGGCTGTCATATTCGGATTAATCAGTAGTTTCCACTGCATTGGAATGTGTGGCCCTATTGCTATGATGATTCCGGTAGACCGCAATAATGCAGCCAATAGAGTTTTTCAAATTTTCCTGTATCATTTAGGTAGATTGACGGCCTATGCCCTTTTAGGTTTATTTTTTGGAATGTTGGGCAGAGGTTTATTCTTAGCCGGATTTCAACAGCAATTATCCATAGTAGTAGGTGTTTTGATGATCTTGTTTGTCTTAATTCCTGAACGAAAATTGGCTCAGTACAATTTTTCAAAACCCATTTATAGAGTTATTTCCAAAGTAAAATCCCATTTGGGGGCTCAATTCAAAAGAAAAACGTTCGATGCTTTATTTACTATGGGTTTACTTAATGGTTTTTTACCTTGCGGAATGGTGTATGCCGCACTTTTCGGTGCCATTGCCATGCAAAATGAGTGGATGGGTGCAACTTATATGGCATTATTTGGTGTAGGAACAATACCTATGATGAGTGCCGTGGTGCTCATTGCTAATTGTATTACTGTTCCTGTTCGCACAAAAATTCAAAAAATGATTCCTATCATGGTATTCATCATTGGTGGCTTATTTATAGTAAGAGGTTTGGGCTTAGATATTCCTTATCTTTCTCCCAAAACCACAAGTCTTATTGTTCAAGCTCAACCCAATTGTCATCAATAATTATCTCTCGTAAATTACTTTTTCTTCCAATTGCGAAATCACTCCATTCAATGTTTGAAATTTGGTTTTAAGCGTTTCTCTTTGCGTGAGCCTTTGAATGTAAACTACAAAATGAAGATGAGGTCCGTTAGACCATCCTACATTTCCACTTTTAGCCAAAGGTTGTCCCATCGTTACTTTGTCGCCTTTTTTTACCAATGCCCCATTTTGTTTAATGTGTGTGTATTCGGCAAAAGTGCCATCCGAATGTTGTATGGTAATATAATTATTAAATTCGGCACACGATTTTACAGCACACGTTTTAAAATGTTTTTGAGTTACAGCTACTACGGTTCCACCACGTGCTGCAGTTATGAGCGTGCCAACGGGCATAGTAAAATCTAGGGCATTTTGATTTTGATGCGAAAAGCTTCCGTTGTATCCTTGTCCAATTTTGTATTTTTCACCAGCCTGAAATGGGAGTTGGTATACAAACGTATCGTCATAAGTTTCCAAATAATGATTTCCCCAATTCATAAGTGTAGTATAGGAGAATTTATACATCATTTTGGGATTAACCACAGTCAAAGCAGCTATTTTGTTTTTGAGTGATTGAGGGGGTAGTACTATAATTTTTTTGGGGCCAATATCCGAATTTAAATTTACCAGAGTGAAATTCAATTCAATTGAAACTTCACACAATTCGGCATTATCACCATAAACCATATATCCATTTTCTGTTTTTTCATAATATACTTTGGCATCAATTTGTCCAAATACATTTCCTATAATTCCAATGAATATTGCAAGTACATATTTTTTCATGTGGGTTCCATTTTTTACAAATATCAGTAAAATCCGGATAAATTTTTCCGGGCTAAGTTTTTTTTATGAAATTACCATTTGAACTGACTTATATCATATTATTTTTCTATTTATTATCAGAACTTTAAGGTGTAATTTTAAATTTTTAGTATATGTTACAATTTGATATAAATCATGTAAAAAATGTGGTATTGCTTGGACACACGGGTAGTGGTAAAACCACACTTGCCGAATCTATGTTGTTTGAATCAGGTATAATCAACCGAAGAGGTTCGGTAGAAGACCAAAATACTATTGCCGATTATACTGATATTGAACATGAAAAAGGAAAAACGCTTTTTTCGAAATTGGTGAATTCCAAATGGAAAGGATTTAAAATAAATATTCTCGATACTCCCGGTTATGACGATTTATCTTCAGAAATTATTGCTTCAATGCGGGTTTCAGAATGTGGTGTGATGCTTCTCAATGCCAGAATGGGAGTAGAAGTAGGAACTGATATTATCTGGCAATATACCAATGAATTCAAACTTCCTGTCATTTTTGCGGTAAATCAACTCGATCATGAACAAGCCGATTTTGATAAGACCGTAGCCGAAGCCAAAACTCATTTTGGAAACCAATTGGTTATTGTTCAGTATCCGGTTAATCAAGGTCCCAATTTTAATGCAGTTGTTGATGTTCTGAATATGGTAATGTATCAATATCCATCCGATGGTGGAAAACCTGAAAAACTACCCATTCCGGATGCAGAGAAAGCAAAAGCCAAACAGTTGCATCAAGAATTGATTGAAACTATAGCCGCAAACGATGAACAGTTAATGGAAAACTATTTTGAAAAAGGAGAATTAAACGAAGACGAAATGAAATTGGGCTTACACCATTCCTTAATCAAACATGAAATTTTTCCGGTTTTCTGTATTTCCGCTAAACTGAATATGGGAGGGGGAAGATTAATGGGATTTATTGATAATGTATGTCCTTCTGCATATGAAATGCCCCCACAATTAACCATTGACAACCGCGAAATTCCATGCGATGACAAAGGAAAAACAGCTATTTTTATTTACAAAACCGTTTCCGAACCGCATGTGGGCGAGTTGAGTTTCTTTAAAGTGCTTTCCGGAACGGTAAAAGTAGGTGATGAACTAACCAATGAAGAAACCGGACAAGTGGAAAAAATGATGCAATTGTTTGAAATGGAAGGCAACAAACGAATGGCTGTAGATGAATTAACCGCCGGAGATATTGGAGCAACCTTAAAGTTAAAAAATACGCATACTAACAATACGTTGCACGAAAAAGGTTTTCCAATTGCCATTCAACCAATTCAATTTCCTATTCCAACTTTCGCAATAGCTGTAGAAGGGACCAAAAAAGGTGAAGAAGAAAAACTTTCAACGGCATTGCATCAATTGGTAGAAGAAGATCCAAGTATTATCGTTGAGGTATCTGCCGAATTGAAACAAACTATTATTCATTGCCAAGGCGAATTACACCTGGCGGTTATCAAATGGAAATTAGAAAATACGCATAAATTATCGGTTGAATTTAAAAAACCAAAAGTAGCCTATCGGGAAACTATTCAAACCGAAGCAGAAACCACGTATCGTCATAAAAAACAATCGGGTGGAGCAGGGCAGTTTGGTGAAATTTCAATGAAAATATTCCCAATTACAGCAGATAGTGAAGAGCCAAAAGGCTATCCTATTCGGGGTAAAGAAGAAATTGATTTACCTTGGGGAGGAAAATTAATCTATTACAATTGCATTGTAGGTGGAGCCATTGATGCCCGTTTTCATCCGTCTATTTTAAAAGGGGTGATGGAAAAAATGCAAGAAGGACCACTCACCGGTTCCCACGTTCAAGATGTTGGAGTTTTGGTATATGATGGCAAAATGCATGCGGTTGACAGCAACGATTTGTCGTTCAAAATTGCCGGAATGATGGCGTTTAAAGAAAACTTTATCAATGCCAATCCCCAATTATTAGAACCGATTTATGACGTAACTATCATTACTCCGGATGATATAACCGGTTCGGTAATGAGTACCATTCAATCGCATCGTTCTATGGTAGAAGGTATGGATGCCGAAGGCCATTTTACTAAAATTAAGGCCTTAGTTCCAATTGCAGAAATGCATGATTTTATGGGAGCTGTTCGTTCGTTATCACAAGGTAGAGCCAAATTGAGTTTGAAATTTTCGCATTACGAGAAAGTACCCTTTGAGATTCAACAAGAAGTAATTCAATCCTTTAAAGGAGATTTAGTTGAAGTGTAAAATCATTATGCATATTTAAATTTAAAGCCCGATTAGCGTCGGGCTTTTTTAATAAAAGATTTTAAAATCATTTAGTTTTGATTCGTTTGGGAATTTTTGTAATGTTTCTTCTAAATGTGTTTTTCCTTCTTGACAAAAAAGGTTATCATATCTATACAAATAGCTATAGGCTAAACATATTCTATAATGAGTTGAAAAATTATTTGTGTCGAGTTCTAAGGCTTTTTTATATTGAAAAAGAGCGTTTTCAAATTTCCCTTGGTTTAACCATTCATCGCCATCTTCTATGTAAAAGATGAATTTTTTACTGATTGAATCTTGAAACGACTCTCTTTTTTCATTGGGTTGATTATATACTATGGATTTATTATTTCCAAAAAGATAATACGTAAAACCAATAGCCGGTATAGAAATAAGGAGAAATAGTAAGATACTTAAACGAAATGAAGCTTTTTTTTCATTGCTCAGTTTTATTCTAATTTCTTTTAATAATTCTGGAGAAGCTTATTTATAATCGATAAATTCTTCTGGGTCTTTGTCTTGAAATGAACCTATATACTCCTTCTTAGATGAGAACCTAGATTTTCTTTTACCGATTAATGCTCTATTATTTTTCATAATAGTATTCATCGATTGTACACTACCAAATCTACCCATGATAAAAAGAGTTTATAAGGGTTTTACGCTAAAAAGGGAATTTTAGTTACAAAGAGGTCAGAAAACGTATCATACCGTCATTGAAAATAAGGCTGTTTCCGGTTGATTACGTGTCATTCTCAAATCAAAAGCCATACAAATATTACGTACAAAAGGTTTTCCTTTCTCTGTAACGGTTAAAGTATTCTCTGTAATTTGAACCAATCCATCTTTTTTCATCTCTTCCAAACGTTCAATAACATGGGGAATTTCAGAAAAATACGTTCCGTAATCTGTCCACGAGGTATGAAAATGGCACATTAAATTCAGTATGTGTTTCCGTATTACAATGTCTTCGGCATTTAAAATATGCCCCCGAAATACAGGTAAGTCATTTTGGGCCAAAGCATCATAATAATCTTCTAAGGTTTTTACATTTTGGGCAAAACTATACCAACTATCACTAATGGATGAAACCCCCAAACCAATCATTACTTGAGTTTTGGATGAAGTATATCCCATGAAGTTGCGGTGTAATTTTCCGTTTTTAAACGATTGATACAAACTGTCGCTTCCTAATGCAAAATGATCCATTCCTATTTCATGATATCCGTTTTCAGACAGTCGTTTTTTACCCAATTCATAAAGTAATCTTTTTTCTTCATCTTGCGGCAAATCGTCATCTTTAAACCCTCGCTGTCCGTTTCCTTTTATCCAAGGCACATGTGCATAACTGTAAAAGGCCAAACGATCGGGTTGTAGGGAATTGGTTTTATCTATTGTATCTATAACATCATGCAGTCTTTGAAAGGGTAATCCAAAAATTAAATCGTGCCCAATAGAAGTATATCCAATTTCACGAGCCCAAAAGGTAACTTTGGCAACATTGTGAAAAGGCTGAATACGATGTATCGCTTTTTGAACGGTATCTGAATAATCTTGAACTCCAAAACTCACTCTGCGAAATCCTAAATCGTAAAGTTTTTGCAAATGGGCTCTAGTGGTATTGTTGGGATGTCCCTCAAAACTAAATTCATGTTCCGGATGCTTTATTGCATTTTCAAAAAGACCGTTAATCAAACGTTCTAAATTTTTGGGTGAAAAAAAGGTTGGGGTGCCGCCTCCTAAATGGATTTCTTTAATTATGGGTTTTTTGGGTAAGAGTTCACAGTACAATTGCCATTCTTTTAAAACCGCATCTATATAGGGATGTTCTACATCATGTCGTTTGGTAATGCGTTTGTTACACCCGCAAAAGGTGCATAAACTTTCACAAAAGGGTAAATGAATGTACAAACTAATGCCTTCAGAAGCATTGCTTTCTGTAAAGGACCTAACCAATGTTTCTTTCCATAGGGAAGTAGTAAAACTTCCTTCATCCCAATAAGGAACAGTAGGATAACTGGTGTAACGGGGTCCCGGGACATTATATTTTTGTATCAAAGACATAAAGTTAGATTGTGTTTTTACTTTTATTGCATATCAAAGGTAAGGGCGTTTGTACGATAAAAAAATGATAATTGTCATACGAAAAAGAGACCGTGTTAGGGTCTCTTTTTTTTAGGTTATAGATTGTTGAATGATAGCCAACCATTTTTCGGCCAATTGATTGTCTCTGTAATAGGTTATTTGTATAGGACGCTCGTATTCAAAGTTATAAAACAGCAAACGTTCCTTTTTTTCTGTTCCTTTTTTTTCCAGAAGAATTTCAACTTGAGTTGTAATTTCGTTACGATCTTTCACTTGTGAGGGTTCCGATTTTCGAATAATTGAGGCTTTATCAAAGGCATTCAAATCTACAGCAGTAACGGTTTCCGGTTTCGTGTTTTGATCTATCAAAACCAGTATTTTTTGATTGGGATCAAATGCTACAATTTTATTGTTAATTGCATCTCTTTCTGTGAAAGATTTTGATGACCCGTTTCCGTGCGAGTGAAGTATTTGATTAATTCTTTTGCCGCTATTGTTCTGATTTTTTAATAATAGTGCTATAGGTAATACAATAATTAGGATTAGAAATAACCCTATAATATTTGTGGATGTTTCCATTTTTATAAGTTTTAGTAATTATTCATTTCGTTGTCAATCAAAATTGACGAATGGATTTAACGAAAATGGATTTACCAATAAAAATGATACGGAAAAAGTAAAACCGAGACTTTTAGACATCGGTCTATATCTTGAGTTGAAAAAGGGTTACTTTCAAAAATAAGGGATATCACTCCAAACGTAAATTGGTAGATAGGCTGACTCAAGCAAGGGTTTGTAGAAAAATGGTTTTTAAAAGCAACTGATAGCTGAGGTTCACTAACACGATTGGTAGTGGCAACTTGCTTTTGAACTTCTGTGGTTTCTACAGTTTCGGTAGCATGAAAGAAAATTTGGGTTGGAAAAGAGATAGTCTTGGCATTCCAAAAGAAAGCCATAAACAATAGTAAAAGTCCCAAACTGTTTTTCAACCATTTCATGGGGTAAAGGTAGAATTTATTTAAATCCAAAGTGTTAGAATTTGTATAAAAAAAATCCACTTCTTAGAAGTGGATTTTTAATCTATTCTTGGGTTAAATTACGAAGTTGAGCCAGTTTATCCTTCCAGGTTTTCAACTCATCCTTATGTTTTTCAATGTTTTTAAAAACTTCTTTTACAAGAGGATTGTCTTTTTTGGCATGTGTGAAAAATTGAATGTTATTTTCCAATTGGAATATTTCCGATTGTACTTCTTCTATTTTACGAATGATAAATATTTTTTCGCTTTCAATTTTTCGGGCATCATCGGTACCGGCTAATTGTTCTATTTTGTTTGAGAAACGCATCATGTCGCTTTCTTTTTTACTCAAACTCAATTTTTCAAACAAGGTATCCAATACTTTATTAAACTTTCCTTCAACATGTCTTCTGGAAAAGGGAACTTTTCCTAAGGTTTTCCAATGTTCAATATGTGCTTTAATGGCCTCTAGATCGGTTTTGTGGTCACCCACCAATTCAAAATCTTTCAGGCTGTCTAAATAAGCTTTTTTCTTTTCAAACGCTTCAATTTCTTCAGAATTTGCTTCATTTCGAACCGCCTTCATTCGGTCAAAATACTGGTTGCAAGCTTCTTTGAACTCTTTCCAAACTTTATCCGAATATTTTCGAGGTACGTGTCCAATTTGTTTCCATTCTTCCTGAATTTGTTTCATCAATGGAGTTGTGGCTGCAAAATCTTCACTGCTACTCATTGACTTTGCTTTTTCAACCAAAGCCAATTTTTTATTCAAATTATCGGTTTGTTCTTTTTTAATGTCTTTGTAAAATGCGTTTTTGTGAGCATTAAAATTGCGTACAGCAGTTTTAAATTCTGCCCAAGTATCTTCATTTACTTCACTCGGTACTTTGCCCGCACTAAAGAAAGCATTGCGAAGCGATTCTACTTGCTCAATTAAATTTTGCCATTGACTATGGGCTGTAACTTCTTGGGTAGCCAATTTTTCAATTTCGGCTATTATTTCCTTTTTCTTAGCCAAATGTGTGAGTTCTTTCTCGCGTTGGCCAGCAAACAAACTTTCTCTTTTATCATGCATTTGTTTGGTTAGCGAACTAAACTGATTCCAGATTTCTTCGCGATGCTCTCTGTCTACAGGGCCAATATCTTCTTTCCAAATTCGATGTAAATCTTGAAGCTCTCGAAAAGCTTTGGTTACATCTTCTTCTTGCAGTAACTCCTCTACACGGCTAATGATTTTTTGTTTTTGTTCCAAATTGTGTTTGAAATCCAAATCACGAGCTTCGCGGTCTAAATGCAAATAATCATAAAAGTTTTCTACATGAAAATGGTAGTTATTCCAAACATGATTGTATTTGTCTCTTGGAATTGGACCAATGGTTTTCCACTCTTCGCGTAATTCATTAAAATGCTTGAGTGTATCTTTTATGTTTTCTTGTGGATTGATCAGGTTTTTTATCTCTTCAACAATTTCCAAACGTCTATTGAGATTGGCTTGTAAATTGTTTTGCAAACTTTTAAAATGAGCGTTTTGTTTGGATCTAATTTGTTTGTAAACCGAATCAAATGTGTTTTTTAACGGCAAATGATATTCAAATTCTTCGTTTGGATCTGAATTTTCGGCTAAGAATTCATCTCGTTTTTCTTCAATAAAATGATTGTATTTTGAGAGAAATTCTTTTTTTATTTCTTCTACGTGTTCCTTGATAGACATTACTTTGTCAACTTGAGAAAGTTTCTCCAATTCAGAAACCAAAGCTTCCATGCTCATAGCAGCATAATCCAGTAAAGGAATGGAGTGACGCTCCTTCAAGGTTTCGTCTTCACTCTCTTCGGCGTTAGATTCATCTATGGCTTTTAAAACCGCGTCATTCCCCGAAGATTGATTTGTATCGTCTTCATTTTCGGGTTCGGATTCGGTTTCAATAGCTAGTGTTGAAACTTCTTCTGAAACTAAAGTTGGGGTTTCAGTGGGTTCCATAGCTAATTGATTTTCTGAGTTTCCGTCTGTCTCCAGATTTTCAGAGGACAGGTTATCATTCTTTTCGTCTAACATTGTGTTAATGTGTAAGGTTCGTAATTAAAGGCGAAAGATACTAAAGTGTTCTCAAAAATTCAAAGAAATCCTATTTTTTGTGCCTTTTAAAGATTGAAAATTACTCAAAAAGAAGGCGTTAGAGTGATTTAAGGTTGAATTGGTGTTACTTATTCCAAATTTTCCAACCTTTTTCGGCTTGAAACCGCAACATGTCATATCCGTTTTGAGTTACAGCTTGATGGGCTTTGGCTCGTTTTAAAAATTCGGTTTCCTCAGGATTGTAAATTAAATCGAAAGCAATATGGTCTTTGGTAAAAAATTCATACGGAATAGGGGGACAGTCTTCAATATTTGGAAAAGTACCCAATGGTGTACAGTTGATTACAATTTGATAATTATCAAAAGTGGTAGCATTAATGTATTTGTACAGTAAGGTGTTTTCTCCCGAATTTCGGGAAACAAAAGTCACTAAAATTCCCAATTCTTTCAAAGCAAATGCCACAGCTTTTGAAGCACCTCCGGTACCTAGTATCAAAGCTTTTTGATGATGCGGTTTCAGTAATTTTCGAATAGATTTTTTAAATCCGTAACAATCGGTATTGTGTCCTTTTAATTTACCTTGGGATGAAATAGCAATGCAATTTACCGCTCCAATTTCACGGGCTTTTCGACTCAATTTATCCAAGTAGGGAATTATTTTCTCCTTGTACGGAATAGTCACATTAATTCCGGATAAGCTTGGATTTTTTTTCAAGACTTCCGGAAATTGATCTATCGATTTAAGATCAAAATTCACATAACTACAATCTTGTAGAGCTTCGGTTTTAAATTTTTCGGTAAAATAATTTCGAGAAAAAGAGTATCCGATGTTTTTTCCGATTAATCCAAAAAGTCTAGTTTTTTCTTGTTTTTGCTCCATACCATTCTAAGGCTAATACCATAAAAATTCCAACTAAAATATAAAATACCGCCCATGCTGTATCTGCAGTCAATTCGGGAAGGTATCTTTTGTATGTTGCTACAATATAATTTCCGTTTCTATCTACCAAATAGTTTCCATTGCTCATTGCATAAACTTTATTTTTCCATGGCCAAACTACTCCAAGCGAACCGATTATAAAACCCAAAATTGAAGCGTAAGTTACTTTTTTAAAGTGTTTTATCAAATAACTTAAAAGATTGGAAAAGGTAACCAATCCGGTGAGTGATCCCAAAGTGAAAAAAAACAATACTTTTAAAAGATGTATTCTGGCGGGATTGGCAAGAAATGAAAAATCTCCAACCAGTAGGTCTGCAATTGTATCGTAGAGTGAATTCACAGAGTCTACCAATAACAATACATAATTACCCATAAGCATCATAATAAACGAGCCGGATAGGCCCGGCAATGTCATTCCCGAAACACTTATGATGCCACAAAGAAACACAAAAAGCAGATTTGAATTTTCGGTAGCCGGATCAAAAAAACTGATTCCAATTCCTAAAAAAGCACCTACTGCCAAGGCCGTTCTGGAGGTTTTGGTCCACTGTCCTTCAAAATCTTTATTGATATAGTATATAGAACCAATTATCATTCCGAAGAAACAAGCCCAAACCTGTATTTCATATCGAGATAGTAAAAAGTCTAAAAGTTTGGATATACTAAAAAAACTTATGACAATCCCCAATAGGAGAAGAGACAAAAAAGGGCCATTGATGTATCTGTAAAAACTTTTGAACCTTCGGGCAAGTAAAAACTTAAATGCTGTTTTGTTTACTCTTTTAAAAGAGTAAATGAATTCTTCATAAAAACCGGCAACAAACGCCACAACACCTCCTGAAACCCCCGGTATTTTATTGGCCAAACCCATGGCTATTCCCTTAAGAACCAAGAAAATTTTATCGGAAATGGAACGTTGTACGGGCATCTATTTTGAAAATTTTGTAGCGGTTTTTTCAAGAATAAAGATAGTCAAAAATCCCAAAACCATCAATATTACGGCAAGAATCAAAGAGTTGTCACCATCGAAATGATGTGGTAATATACTTTTTTCCAGAAAGGGCACTTCTTTTCCGTGAGAATCCAAACGGGTAGCAATGACTTTTTTCCAGGGCCATACTTTGTTTAAAGAACCTAACATAAAGCCACAAAGCAAGCCAAGAGTGGCATTTTTATGGGAGTCAAACATCCAATGCAATACTCTTGAAAATAGTTTTAAACCCAATACAGCTCCCAATCCAAAAAGGAGTAATTTGGTAATAGCTTGTAGTAAAATAGATGTGTCCCATTGTATTAAACCTTCTCTAAGTTGATTTATGGTGCCTATTACTACAGCATAAGAACCCATGAGAAGCAAAATGAAAGCTCCTGAAATACCGGGTAAAATCATAGCAATAATTGCTACAAATCCGGAAAGGAAGAGATAAAAATTACTGT
Source organism: Flavobacterium sp. (assembly GCF_036759525.1). Taxonomy (GTDB): domain Bacteria; phylum Bacteroidota; class Bacteroidia; order Flavobacteriales; family Flavobacteriaceae; genus Flavobacterium. The sequence continues at coordinate 191,886 of NZ_DAIOUN010000004.1, forward strand.
CGGGCGAGCCTACCGGTTCAGCAATAGTAATATAATAAGATAAAACCGTTCCTATCCCAAATAAAACTAAAGTTTTAAAAGCCCATTGGTTAATTTGCTTACCCACAAAGTAGATGCTGGCAACCACCAAACCAAAGAAAAAAGACCATACCAAGATGGGTTGGGTAGCTAATAAATGGGTAATTACTTTAGATAAAGTTAATATGCTTAAACCAATACCGGATACCAAAGCCAATAAAAAGGATCCATTGATTTGTTGCCACGCGATTTTAAAACCGTTATTTTTCCAAGTTTTAAAAAAGGAAAAATCTATTTTATTAATGGTGTCTATGAGTTCTTGATAAATTCCGGAAATAAAAGCAATGGTGCCACCTGATACACCCGGAACCACATCGGCTGCTCCCATAGCCATTCCTTTGAGAGTTAGAAGCAAATAATCCGGAAAAATTTTTCTCATAAAAAAAGCGTCCCATTTGTGGAAACAGGACGCAAAATAGGTATTTTTTTTAAACAGATTCTAAAAATTCTAAAAAGAATTTAAGTGTTTTTGAATAATTTGTTGCACGTTTTTTTGATTCCAAATGGTAGGAAATAATTCTTCTACCAAAGTGTGATGTTTAGGGTTTAATTGCAAGCCAATGGTAAGGTGAAATTTCCCTTTTTCGGGTTGTTGTGTCATGAAATACAATCCGGCCAAACGGTATGCAATTTCATATTCATCCGGAAAGTATTCAGAAGCTTGAACCAGTGTTTGAATGGCATTGTCAAATTCGCCTAAAAACTGAAGTATGTCTACCCAAAACAACCAAGTGTCCAAATGGGCATCACCAAATTCAACCGCTTTTCGATACCCAAATTCGGCCTCTTCAAAGAAATTCATTTGTTTGTTTATCGTGGCATATCGTTTCCAATACAATTGATTTTGGTTGTCTATGGCCAAAGCTTTATTTACATAAAACAATGCTTTTTGGTAATTCTTTTGACGAATGTAAAAATCGGTAATGGCTATCCAACCTTTATCTAAAAGGGGGTCTTCATGAACGGTTTGGTTGTAATATTTTAACGCTTCGGCTTTATTGCCTAATTTTTCATAGCATTTTCCAATACGTAGCAAGGCATACGAAGTAGGATCTTCCAATTCGATAGTTCGTTGGTAAGATTCAATAGCCTCTTCAAAGCGTTTTAATTTTTCGAGTGATTTTCCTTTTTCCATGAAAGCCCCAATAAACTCTTCATCAATCAAAGTGGCATAATCAAAACAAAGCAATGCATTTTCGTAATTTTTAATACTGTAACTGAGTCTTCCTTGTTGATGCCAAGCAATTTCGCTGTAAGGGTTTCGTTCAATGTAAGCTTTCAGGTAGTCTATGGCTTGTTCATGTTGATCTAAAAATTCAAAACAATACACCACATTGTAAAGTGCGGCTTGATCTTCCAAGTCAACTTCTAAACAGCGAATAAAATTAAATTTTGCCATTTCTAAGTTGTCCATGAACAGATATTCCATACCCATCAAGTTGTAAACATCAGCCAGGTCATCGGTAAAAGTCAAAGCTTTTTCCAATTCGACAATAGCTTTATCGTGTTGGTCTCTTTTAGAATAGATATTGGCTTTTTGGATGTAAATTTCTTCGTTGTGAGGTTCTATGGCGTACAACTCGTTGAGCATTTTTTCGGCTAAATCGAGTTTGTCATCATAAATCAACATTTCAATTTGTACCAATTTTAAACCGGTAGATTTTGGATGTTGTTCGAGAGCTAATTTTAAGGCCTTTTTGGCCAGAGTTGCCTTGCCTATATCAAGGTAATGAAGAATAATCTCTTCAAATTCTTCCGAATCAAAAAAGAAAACTTTATTGGTTTTCAACATCGATTCGAATCTTGATAAGGATACGTTGTAATCGTCTTCTTCGTGACTTAAATGCATACTCGATTCGTTTAAAATTATCCTACTCTAAAATTAGGAAAGGAATGTCCCGGTTTGATTTTTTTTTAGATTTGTTGTAAACAATTTAATTAACATAAAGTCGGTTTTACTTTTGTAGCGGGGTTTTAAAGCTATAAATTCCCATATTTTAAACCTTTTTAGGTTAACTACTCGAGGTTCTATTCCGGTTTACTTCATCCAAAGCTTCTAAAATAATGGCACAACCCTCTCTAATTTCATCTTCCGAAATGGTTAATGGTGGTGTAATTCGAATGGCTCTACTTTCAAAAAGCAGCCAAAATAAAATAAGCCCCTTATCTTGACATTTGAAGATAACTTCATTGGTTATTTCTGCAGAAGGAACCAGGGCTGCCAGCATTAATCCTTTTCCTCTAATTTCTTCTATCAAAGGATGTACCAAAAGTGAACGAAAAAGTTTTTCTTTTCGAATAGCTGCCGGCATGAGATCGGTTTCCAGAATTTCTTGTAAGGTAGCCAGACAAGCTGCCGCAATTACGGGATGACCGCCAAAGGTAGTAATATGGCCCAATTTTGGTTGGTCACTCAACAAGTCCATGTATTCCGAACGGGAGGTAAACGCACCAACAGGCATACCGCCTCCCATACCTTTGCCCATAACCAATATATCCGGTACTACTTGGTAATTTTCAAAGCCAAATAGTTTTCCGGTTCTGCCAAATCCGGGTTGAATTTCGTCTATTATCAAAAGGGCACCCACAGCTTCGCAACGAGCTTTCAATAAGGTTAAAAATCCGTTTTGGGGTTCAATAAATCCTGCTCCTCCTTGAATGCTTTCTACAATAACGCCGGCGGTTTGTGTGGTTACTTTTTCTATATCCTCCAAATTATTGAAGGTAATAAAATCGACATCAGGAAGTAAAGGACGAAAAATTTGTTTGCGTTCTTCAAATCCCATCACACTCATAGATCCCATAGTGTTGCCATGATAGGCATTGTAACAAGATATAAATTGACTTCTTCCGGTTACTCGACGAGCCAATTTTAAAGCTCCTTCTGTTGCTTCGGTTCCGGAATTCACCAAATAGGTTTTTTGTAGTGTTGGAGGAAGATGTTGTGCCAATAGTTTACAAAAGGCTACAGCCGGATTTTGGGCATATTCACCATAAACCATAACGTGAGAGTAAGTGTCTAATTGCTCTTTTATGGCTTGATTGACTCTGGGATGTTGATGCCCCAAACTGCAGGCTGAAACTCCGGCAACAAAATCTAAATATCTTTTGTTTTGCGTATCATAAATATAGGAACCTTTGGCATAGTGCACCTCCATCCCTAAAGGGTGGGGTGTGGTTTGTGCCTGATAGGTTAAAAAGTCTGACTTCATAGGGATATTACTTAGGAATACGGACTTATTTTTTTTTGTTTTTTATAGCGTCTAAAGTTTCTTTACGCACTTCTAAAGGAAGATTTTCTTGATCAACTTCTGTTTTCTTTTCTTCAATCATTTTTTGTTCGTATTCATTTTCCTCGGGAGGAAAAATGTCGTCTTTAGACCGAATTCGTTCGTCGCCTCTCCAAATAAAACCTCTTAACTTTCTGGCGTTTTCCGGAAGTTCGGTTTCCGGATACATAATTCCTTCGGCTCGCTGAAAAAAGGTTAGGGTTTCAATTTGGTTGTCTATTAGCGTCATGTTGATTTGACTGCTTTTGCTTTTATCTATTCCAACCAACTCATCTTCATCATTTCTCATGTAATAAATGACCTCCGTATTCTTGACAATATCAACTTCATAAAGTTTGTTGTCTCTGAATTTTCCGTAAAGATTTTGCCCTTTGATTTGATTGTATCCGGTGCCTAATGTGTCTTTAGCTATCAAAAAGGTATTGTTTAACACTTTTAAAGAATCTAATTTTTCCGTTTCTTTATTAGAAATTAAATGCATTACATCTCCGGTCATTTGGTTTTCTTGATTCCACATTACAGGTCTTCCAATGAGTTTGGTAAGGCCTAATTTTTCAGAGGAGTGAAGAGAATCACACTTTCCACTCATATCGGTTTTGTAAAAACGTACATTCTTAAAGGCTCGAACAATGCGTTCTTCGGGTTTTCCGGTTATTATAAGTTTGGTTCCATGTACGTATAATGTATCTTGATCTACCAGTGTCATAGCAACAGCTCTTTTGGTCATCATTAACGAGTCTTTCAATCGATATACTTCACCATAGTGGCCTTTTACGATACTTTTATTGATAGAATCGGTTACTTTAACATTACGCGTAGCCGAGGCAAATTCAATATTTCGGTCGTAGTACAAACTGTCGCCTTGAATGAGCCGATTGTTGTATTTGATATAAGAGTTTTTTACAAAATGGGCTTTGTTGAGTTTGGTGTTGTAAAAGCCTTTTTCGGTGTATATGTAATTTTCTTTACTGGTAATGGTTGAGGGCCCAAATAAATAGGCATGACCGCTATTTTCATAATAATCCAAATGATTGGTTTTAATGACATATTTGGGATTGGTAATGGTAACGGCATTTCTAAATTGATACATTTTTTGTTGCACCAAATAGACTCCGGATTGACTTTTCAATACGTTTTCTTTATCGGTTATAGTCCCTCCGGTTTTGTAGGATGCTTGTTGGGTGTTTCGATCAAAGTATAAAGTTTCTGTACGTAAATTTGAACTCGGAGATGTCATAACTACATTACCATTGGCATAGGCCAGCTTATTTTCACCATTATATTCGGCATAAGTAGAAGTTAGGGTTATTGTGTCACCTTGTACCATTCTAATGTTACCAAAGGCTTTGATGTAGTTTTCTTTCTGAAACCAATAGGCTTTGTTGCAATACATCAATATACCATCGTGTGCCACGCGAACATTCCCATAAACCAAAACCGCATCGGGAACTTCAGTTTGATTGACATCCAAAAATTCGGAGTATTCAACAACTATTTTTTCCGCTTTCTGAGCAAAAAGGGTTGTAGAAATCAAGAATAAAAGAATCAGAAAACTATATTTTTTCAACGGAATTATTTTTGCCAAAATTACTAAAATTGTTATACCTAAACCGGTTCTTAAGAATATTTTAGGTTACAACTTTTGGGTTAACCCAACAAAGTGTACTGGTTTTTGTCTTTTTACTAAAAGAAAAGCAGCCCCAAAAAAGGCTGCTCATCCGAATATATAGAGTGAAAATTGAGAAAAACTTAATTTAAAGTCGGTAATAGTACGGTATCAATTACGTGTATTACACCGTTAGAAGCCGAGATATCTGCTGTAGTTATAGCACCGGTATTGCTTAGAGCTTGTATGACACCTTGGTTGGTTACACTAAAGCTGCTTCCTAATAGTGTAGTAATAGTTCTAGGCTTGTTCTTAGGCACTACACTATTAGACAATCTTCTGCCTTCAACAACATGGTATTGTAGCACACGCAATACCAAAGGAGCCGGAATTTCGGTAATGTTTGATACTCCCAATGCGGTATATAGGTTTTGAAATGCTTCATTTGTTGGTGCAAAAACCGTATATTGGTCTCTTCCATTTGCAAATAAAGGAATTAATCCCGCATTTAATTCTTGGTCTACATAAGCCAATGCACTTACCAATTCGGTAAAATTTGCTCCAACAGCTAGAGCTGCTATAGATTGGGTTCCGGGTGCAAGGGCTGATCTATCGGTACTACCGGGTACAATGGGTAACAATACAGCATCTATAACATGGATTATTCCATTTGATGCCGATATATTGGGGGCTGTTATTTGAGCGGTGTTGCCTACAGCAGTTATAGCTGCTTGTCGGTTTACTGTGAAAGTAGCACCTAGTAATGTGGTAATGGTACGATCTTTAACGGGGGGCACTACACTGTTTGCCGCTCTTCGGCCTTCAACCACATGGTATTTTAACACATCCAAAACCAACTCTGCCGGTAATTCTTCAATGCCCGATACTCCTAAAGCATTGTATAAATTTTGGAAAGCTTCATCGGTTGGAGCAAATACGGTAAATTGATTTCCATTAGATGAGAATAAAGGCACCAATCCGGCATTCAATTCTGTGTCTACAAAAACTAAGGCATTTACTAATTCGTTAAATTGTGCATTTACCGCTATACCGGCAATTGGAGTATTACCCGGAGCCGGACTACGTTGTACTTGTTGCTCATTAATTTTTTCCAATGTTTCTACAAGAGTAAATTTGGAACTCGAAGTGTCTTCTATAGTTTCATTGTTTTCACAAGAAACAAATACAAAACTCGACAAACAGAACAACAGGACAGCTCTGCTAAAGGAAACTTTTTTTGTTTGATTACTTTTCATTTTTTTTTGATTTTTAGTGATTTATAGTTCTGTAATTTGTGTCACCATACCAAAAATTAGCTAAGTAGAGTTAGATTGGGTTTTGTTTAATCTTTTTTTTATAAAATTAAACAAAACTGTTTTGGCTTCCAACTTAATTTAAAAAAGGAACTGAATTTTAGTTAAAAATTAACAATTTTGTTAAAGTTTATAGGTGAATTCTTATAGTTTGTTTTATTTTTTGTAGTTTTACGATAGAGTTGCAAATTACCAGTGCGGATGACTTTTTTGCAGTATTGAGTTCGATGGGAGGTGATGTTATTGTTAATCCCTCTGCCTTTACGGTTTTTGCCGGGACGCATACCTATTTGTTTACTGTTATTCCGACAGGGGCTTATACGGGAGGAGTTTATTCTTTTGAAATAGAGGGAATAAACAAAGATG
>NZ_DAIOUN010000005.1:0-159388 GCF_036759525.1 Flavobacterium sp.
AGATTATTGGTTTACAGTAGAGTATGAAGAACAAGGACAAATTAAGGTGTTTAAAAAGCATTTTTCATTAAAACGATAAAACCCCATGAATCTTAAAATCAAAAAAAGGTATTTAGTATTAGTTGCACTTGTAACACAAAGCATTTATTCTCAAGAGGGAATAGCGGTTTATTCAGATTATTTAACAGACAATTATTATCTTATACACCCTTCAATGGCGGGTGCTGCAAACTGTGGTAAAGTTAGATTAACTACAAGAGGTCAATGGTTTGATCAATCTGAAGCTCCTCAATTAAGTACCTTGAGTTTTAACACAAGTGTTGGAGAAAGATCTGGTGTAGGAGCTATTTTGTTTACAGATAGAAATGGATACCATTCACAAAAAGGGGTAAAATTAACCTATGCACACCATATTATGTTTTCCAGAAGTGAAATAGATTTAAATCAATTGTCATTTGGTATCAGTGGAGCATTGGTTCAAAGTCAATTAGATGAGACTTCTTTTTTAGATAATCAAAATTTTGATCCGATTATTGGGGGGATTTATCAGAAAGATTCGTATTTCAATGTTGATTTAGGGGCATCCTATAATTATCTTGAGTTTTATGCACATTTCACCGTGAAAAATGCTATTGCAAATATTAGAAGAGAGATTTACACAGAGTTTGAGTCAGATAATCTTAGAAAGTATTTATTTAGTGCCGGTTATGTCTTTGGCGAAAGTGAAAGAATACAATTTGAACCTTCATTTTTGTTTCAACTTGTAGAGCAAACTCAAGAAAAATCTATTGATTTAAATTTAAAAGTATATAAGGATTTAGACTTTGGAAAAATTTGGGGAGGATTGTCATATCGTAGAAGTTTTGACGGAGCCCAATTTGTAGACGGAAATTCGGTTTCCGACCAAAAGCTTCAATATTTTACACCTATTATTGGAGTGAATTATAACCAATTTATGTTTGCTTACACTTATTCTTATTTGGCAGGAAATGTTCGTTTTGATAATGCAGGTTTTCATCAGCTCACCTTGGGAATCAATCTGTTCTGTAAACGAGACAAATTTGAGTGTAACTGTCCAGCAATTAATTAATCTCTATACCCGTTACCTTGTAACGGGTTTTTTTAACTTATTTTATGATAATCAAATCAGTAAACGGAAAATCACCATTAATTCCGAAAGATTGTTTTATTGCCGAAAACGCAACTATTGTAGGGGATGTAACCTTTGGAGCTGAATGTAGTGTGTGGTTTAATGCAGTAATTAGAGGCGATGTCCATTTTATATCCATTGGAAATAAAGTAAACATTCAGGATGGTGCTGTAATACATTGTACGTATCAAAAACATCCAACAGTTATAGGTAATAATGTTTCTATTGGACACAACGCCATTGTACACGGTTGTACCATTAAGGACAATGTGTTAATTGGAATGGGAGCTATTGTAATGGATAATTGTATTGTAGAAAGTAATTCTATTATAGCGGCTGGAGCTGTTGTAACTCAAAACACACATATAGAATCGGGATCCATTTATGCAGGTGTTCCTGCCAAAAAAGTAAAATCTATAGATGAGTCTGCATTTTCAGGAGAAATAGAACGTATTTCAAAGAATTACGTAATGTATTCAAGTTGGTTTAAAGAGGATTAATTTAGAAGTCCCTTTCAATGATATTGAAAGGGCCGTTTAAAATGTTTTTAAGAACATTAGGATTAGCATTTATATAAAATTCAGTGAAAGGTGTTGAGGAGGTGTTAAATCCAATTTTTTCATTTAAAACCGATTTGGTTTGACGTGCTACAGCTTCTCCGGAGTCTATGATTTTAATGTGCGGAGGAAGGATTTTTTTTATTTGAGGTATCAAATAGGGATAATGACTACAGCCTAAAACTAAATAATCTATGTTTGCCTTAATCATGGGAGTTAGAAACGATTCGAGTAATTTTAACGTTTCAACTGAATCTTGTTTTCCTTCTTCAATTAAGGGTACTAGTCCGTAACCAATTTGCTCAATTATTTTGGTGTTTGGATAATTTAAAACACTTTTACTAAACAATTCACTTGTTAATGTGCCTTTAGTCGCCAAAACACCGATAGTGTGAGTTTGAGATTGATTTGCCGCTGGTTTTATTGCCGGTTCTATTCCGATAAATGGAATGTCGTATTTGGAACGAAGTTCCTTAATCGCATTCGTAGTTGCAGTATTACATGCCACAACAATAAGTTTGGCGTTTTTATTTAATAAAAATTCTGTGTTTTTAAAGCTTAGATGAATGATTTCATCTTTAGATTTTTGTCCATAGGGTGCATTTTTACTATCGGCTAAGTAAATAGTACTTTCATTAGGTAAAAGCGAATGAATTTCTCTCCATATTGAAGTACCTCCAATACCCGAATCAAATAGACCTATAGGATTTGAATTTGTCATAATCAAAAATAAAAAAAAAGCTCAAATTCTAAATTTAGATTTGAGCTTTTTTTGGATTAAAGGATGAATTAGAATCCTAAATCTTTCTTTACATCATTGGTTAAATCGGTTCCGTCTGCAAATATGGCACTATTTACATCTATTACATAATTGAATCCTTTCGCTTTACCTACTTTAGCAATAGAAGCTCTAATTTTATCCATAAGAGGTTTTGCTAAATCTGATTCTTTTTGTTGTAACTCTTTTTGAGCATTATCTCTGTAATCACGAATTCTTTTTTCCATGTCGTTGATTTCCTTAGTTCTTTCCTGATTGGTTTTGTCATCAACTTTGTTGGCTTCTTCTTCGTATTTTTTTAGTTTTGAATAATATTCATCGGCCATATTTTTAAATTCCGAATCGTATTGTTTGCTCAATTGTTCCAATTGTTTTTGAGCATCAATCATAGCAGGCATTTTAGTAAAAAGTTCATTTGTGTCTACATGAGCTATTTTAGTTTGAGCAGTAATGCTTTGTGATGCACCTAATATAAAAAGGGCTGCAAAAAATAAATTTTTCAATTGTTTCATCATTTCTAGTTGTTATTAATTATTGTTTTCGTTTTGTTTTTCTTTATCTTTTTCTTCCTTAGCTTTTTTGGCAGCTTCTCTGTCGGCTAATATTTTTTGTTTGCGTTCTTCAATTTCTCTTTTCCGATCATCTATTGCTTTCTGTCTTGCCTCTGCTGCTTTTTGTCTGGTTTCTGCCGCTTTATCTTTTGGAGAAGGAGTGGATTCACTATTTTCTTTATCGGAAGAAGACTCCTCTGATTTGGGTTTATCAGAAACTGTGCCACTTTTTTTGGCAGATCTTTCTTCTAGTAATTTTGCTCTTCGATCTTCAAATTCTTTTTTCTTTGCTTCGGTTGCCAATTTGCGGGCTTCAGCAATACTATCTCTCTGAGCTTTTCGTTCTTCGAGTATGCGTTTTCTTTCAGCTAATGCAGGATTGTCATCTACAAAATCTTCTTTCCTTTCTTTTTCTTCAAGAGCCTTGAGTTCTTTTTTACTCATTTGCTCTCTTTTGGACGCTCTTGTTAAAGATCGAATAACTTGATCGCTTATGTCGTATCGTTTGGCAGCAAAAAGAACTGTTAGGTCTGATGATTTATCTAAAATGAAATCGTATTTACGAACTTCTGCAATATCTTGTACGGCAGTAAATACTTGATCTTGAATAGGTTTTACCAATACAGCTTTTTGAACAACCAAGTCGCCGTTGGGGCCAAATCTTTTTTGTTGGTATTCCAAAAGTTCATTTTCAAGAAAAGCAATTTCTTCCTCTTTTTCTTCAATTAATTCCTTGGTTAAAAGTACTCTTTCGTTTTTAAGAGCTTCTTTTAATTCGTTAATTTCAGTTCTTTTAGCTTCGATTTCTTGTTTCCATTTTTGAGCTTTCAATTCCAATTGATTGTTGGCTTCTGTGTAATCCGGAACATTTTGTAAGATATATTCCATGTCTATGTAACCTATACGAATACCTCGAGTTTGGGCTTCAATCGTATTGTTTAACAATGAAACAAGAACTAAAAAAAGTAATTTCTTCATATTTCTAAAATTATAATGTAAATATAACAGAAATTAACAATTAAAATTGTTGTCCGATAATAAAATGTGTTTCCCATCCATTTTTTTGAGTTTGACCCGGGATCGGATCAAATCCGTGTCCGAAATCAATTCCTAAGAGTCCAAAGGCTGGCATAAATACACGTAAACCAAATCCGGCTGAGCGTTGCATAACAAAAGGATTGTACTCTTTAAAGTTATTGTATGAAGCTCCGGCTTCTACAAATCCTAAAACAAAAATGGATGCAGCCGATTTTAATGTTAGGGGATATCTTAATTCCATGGTGAATTTGTTGTATATAGTACCCCCATCAATACTTGATAATGATTGGTTAGGATAGCCACGGAGCTGAATAATTTCCCGTCCGTCTAATGCAAAATTGGCTAATCCATCACCACCCAGGAAAAATCTCTCAAAAGGAACTAGACCCCTATCTTGATTGTAAGCTCCCATGTATCCGAATTCTCCTAGTGTTCTGAAAACTAAAGCTTTTTGATTGGTTCCGGCAATTTTGGTATACCAATCAGCTCTAAGTTTAATTTTATAGAATTCTAAATAATTGAATCTTTTTTGGTCAATTTTAGCTCTATCAGCAGCAGCATCTTGAAAATTATCCACGGGTTGGCCACTTTCATTTAAATAAGTCCCAATTGGAATAATGTTTCCGGTTGTAGGATCTGTTTGTTCTGTAGTAGTTCTAACTTTGTAGGCTTCTAAATTTTCTAAGTTTTTATAATCAATACCATTAAATAGCGAATAAGGCGGAGTTACTTTGGCAGAGATTGAGAATTCTGAGCCATAAACCGGGAAAATAGGATTTATCCCTTTGTTATTTCTAGTTAAACCAACGGTATAGGCAAAGTTGCGTGATGAACCATTACCAAAGGTAAAGAGACCTGTATTGTAATTATTTAAATCGTAATATTGGAAACTTATTGCCTGAGATAAATTAAAAAAGTCATCCGGGGTATTTAATCTTTTTCCAATACCAACAGATATAGAAGTAATATTGAAACTACGTGTTCTATCTACATTTCGAGTTCGGAAGTCGTTTAAAAACTGCTTACTATGTGATATAGATGTTGAAAATTGGATGGGTTTTTTTCCACCCCACCAAGGCTCAGAAAAAGTTAAACTGTAAGTTTGAAAAAATGAACTGGCTTGCAGTCTAAGTGACATTCTTTGACCATCACCCATAGGTAAGGGTTTGTAAGCCTCTTTGTTGAAAATGTTTCGAGCTGAGAAATTATTAAAAGAAAGACCCAAAGTACCAATAAAGCCACCTCCGCCGTAACCACCTTGAAGCTCAATTTGACTTGACCCTTTTTCAACCAGATTGTATTCGATGTCCAGAGTTCCTGCTGCAGGATCTACATTTTTGAATTTAGGGTCTATTGATTCCGGATCAAAGAATCCCAATTGTCCAATTTCACGTATGGTTCTTACCAAGGCTTCTTTACTGTATTTTTGACCGGGTTTTGTTCTTAGTTCTCTGTAAATCACATGGTCATTGGTTTTTTCATTACCAACTACTGAAATTTTATTAAAGTATGCCAATGGACCTTCGATAATTCGGATTTCAAAGTCAATGGTATCATTGGCCGTTTTTACCTCTACAGGGTTTACACTAGAAAATAAATATCCATTGTTTTGATACAAATTGGTTATATCATTTGCGTCTGGATTTTTCTTATTTGCAATACGTTCTTCCAATAAAACGCCATTGTATGTTTCCCCTTTATTGATTCCTAAAACGCGACTTAAATATTGGTCTGAATATATTGTATTTCCTAGGAATTTGATGTTTCCAAAATAGTATTTTTTTCCTTCTTCTACTTTGATTTTTATGCCAATGGTATTTTTGTCTTTATTGAAGAAAACGCTATCAGACAGAATACGAGCATCTCTGAATCCTTTTTCTTTGTATTTGGAAATAATTTTGGTCAAATCTTCTTTATAGGTATCTTTAATGTACTTTGAGCCTTTCCAAAAACGACCCGGAAATTTAATTTTCGTACCGCTCATGGCTTTTCTAACTTTTTTATCGGTTAGAAATTCGTTTCCTTCAATTTCTATAGAATTAATTTTTATTTTACTTCCCCTATCTACATTTACAACCATTTGTACGTTGTTACCCGCTGTAGTATCCGGATAAGTAACTACTACAGCTTTTGCATTGTAATAACCGTCTTTTTTGTAGTTGCTTTCAATGTTGTTTTTGGTCGTAGTAATTAGATTTTCATTTACAACTTTTCCTTTTGTAAGGCCATTATCTTTGATTATAGTTTCGGCTTTTCCTTTTTTTACACCATTAATTTTTACATCGCTAAGTTTGGGCAATTCGATTAGGTTAAGTTCCAAAAAAATGGTGTCACCTTTAATTTCGGTGATGTACATGTCAATATCACTAAACAAGCCCAGTTTTCCGATTTTTTTAATTGCGGTACTTATTTCTTCTCCGGGCACTACAATTCTTTGCCCTTTTTCAAGGCCGGCAAAAGTAACTACAGTCTGTTGGTTAAAGCTGATTTTTCCGGTAACTTCTATATCGCCTAGAATGTATTGTGAACCTCTTTCAAAGGGGGCTTTTTCTTGTGCAATTAAATGAAAACTACTTCCTAAAAGAAGTAAAAATAGAATAGAGGTATATTTTTTCAATCTGTATATTTTATTTGATTTGTTCACTTGTTTTTCCAAACCTACGTTCTCTTTTTTGATAACTAATGATAGCTTCATATAAATGTTCTTCTCTAAAATCCGGCCACAATACTTCAGTAAAATAAAACTCGGCATAAGCTATTTGCCATAATAAAAAATTACTTATTCTGTGTTCGCCACTAGTTCGTATAACCAGGTCTACATCAGGAAGATTGTGTGTGTAAAGATGTTGATTAATAATTGTTTCGTCAATAGATTCCGGCGAAATTATATTATTTTTAACTTTATTGCTTATTTGTTTTACGGCTGAAACCAGTTCTTCTCGGGATCCATAGCTTAAAGCTAAAGTGAGAGTCATCTGTTCATTTGATTTGGTTTTGTTAATAACTTCTAAAAGTTCTACCCTTGCCGACTCGGGTAGTTTTTCCAAATTGCCAATACTATTCAGTTTAATTTTGTTTTCCTGTAGCGTTTTGAGTTCTTTTTTCAGGGATTTGATGAGTAAGTTCATCAGGGTATCTACTTCTGTTTTGGGTCTATTCCAATTTTCGGTAGAAAAAGCATAAAGAGTAAGGTTTTTTATACCCAATTGAGCACAAGCTTCTACGGTTTTGCGTACTGCTTTTGTGCCATTTTCATGACCAAAAACCCGTAGCATTCCTTTTTGTTTTGCCCAACGACCGTTTCCATCCATAATAATTGCCAGATGTTGCGGTAGTGTTTCTTTATTTATTAAATCTATAGTATTCATTTTATCGTGGACAAAAACATGGGTTTTCTCCAAAAGTGTAAGTTAACGTAAATCCGGTAAATACATACCAATCTTTACTGTTTATATTTCCAAATTTCAATTCGCTAAGGTTCTCATTTTTCGGATTACTTCCGTCCAAATTGTCTGTAAAAGTATATCGGGCACCGGCCTCAATACCTATTACAAAATTTTGGGTTAGTCTTGCTTTAAAACCTAAAATCATAGGAATAGCGAGGGCTCCTTCTCTATAATCTTCTTTTAAATCTTTTCCTAGAAAATATTTTTCGTAGTATGCAAAATAACTCAAACCGGTATAGATGTAAGGTGTGTATTGGGGTTTTAAATGATGGAGGTCAAATTCAAAAAAATTAAATTCAAGACCTGCAGAAAATTCATGTACAGAATTGTCAAAAGCCAAATCACGTTCTACTCGCAATGGCACATCGGAGTTACGGTCTTGAGACTCCAATTTGCCATAAGTATAAGAAAAACGGTACGAATGACGTACACTTTTATTCCATTTGTAAACAAAACCAATAGCAATATCTTTTGGAGCTACGTAGTCTGTAGGGCCAATATCACCAATATAATTTGAGCCGCCCAAAAACAATCCCACTTCATTAATTTGAGCGTGAATAAGGTTTTGAAAAGCCATTAAAACGATAACAATAAGAGTTCTATTCATTGGTTTTGAAATAGCGTGCAAATATAACAATTATGACTAGTTAATAGTCTTTTTTATTGCTATTTATCACAAATTAGTTCAAAAAAAACGCAATAAAAAGCAGGATAGTATTTTGATTACCTGTTAATTTGTTGGAGTGTATCAGTTTCGTTTGTCTTCACCCCATAGTAATTTGTTTCTAAGGGTTTTAAGAAAAGTCTCGTCCGGAATTTCTACCATGTTGATTTTAAAGGGTGTTTTCCGGATTATCAATTCGGTTTTGTTGTTCATGGCAATAATACGGCTGTCTAAAGATACCAGATATTGAGGTTCTCTTCCGCTTACTTTCAATCTGATTTCAGTTTTGTCGGGAATTACCAAGGGTCTGGCATTTAAGTTGTGCGGGGCTATAGGAGTTATAACCAAACTTTTTACATCGGGAGTCAGCACGGGACCACCGCAGCTTAAAGAGTATCCTGTTGAGCCGGTTGGAGTGGCTATGATAAGGCCGTCTGCCCAATAGGAAGTTAAATATTCATCATTCAAATGAGTTTCTACCGTAATCATAGAGGTTGTATCTTTACGACTTACGGTAATTTCATTTAAGGCAAAATTTATTTCTCGTAAAGTTTTGTTTCTGGGTTTGCTTTCTACGCTCAAAAGAGTTCTTTTTGAGAAAGAATATTTTTGTTCTAATATAATTTGTAAAAAAGGTTCGATATTTTCTTTTTGAACTTTGGCTAAAAAGCCTAATCTTCCGGCATTTATGCCAAGTATTGGAATTCCGGAGTTCCGCACATAGGTAATTGCCCTCAAAATGGTTCCGTCACCTCCAATGCTTATCAAAATATCAAAATCTGAATTTAACTGAGTATGCGAATCAAAAGTTGGGTAATCTTTGTCGCAAATTTTATATTCATGCAATACTTTTAGGAATTCTTTCTCCAAAATCAATTCCACCTTGTTTTTATTAAAAAAACTTAAGATGTCTTTGATAATGGGACCCGTATCATTTTGATAATATTGTCCGTAAATAGCAACTTTCATTGTTAAATATTTAGGTATTTATCCAAATAATCAGAACGCTCTTTGAGGTTGTTCAAATAAGCATCCTCTTGGTGTTCCGAAATAATTTCATAATTGTATCGTCTGAATGTTTGAATAATTTCATTAAGACCTCCTAATGCTATTTTTATCGTAACTTGAACAAAGTCGCCTTCAATTTCAGAGATAAACAGGCCTAATATTCTCCCATTGTTGGTTTCTACAATTTGAGCAATTTGACTCATTGCATACTCTTTACTACTTTTTTTCACTACGATTATACCACCTTGTTCTCTTAAAAAGGGGGTTTCGGCAAAAAATTGAACAATATCATTTAATTCGTAATAGCCAACATATTTGTTGTTTTCGTCTAGAACAGGGATTAAATTGGTATGATTCTGGGCAAAAACTTCCAAAACATCCAACCAAATCATGTTGGTTCTGGCAAAAAAACCTTCAAGAGTGTATTTGTAATCAATGATTTTTTTTTGATTTTCAAAAGTAACAACATCATCGGCTGCAATACTACCAATGTAAATGCCTTCCTGAATTACAGGGAAATGCGAAAAAGTCAAATCGGCAAAAAAATCCTGTACAAATCGAATGGACTCGTCACTCTCAAAAGGTTTGAAATCGGAATTTATATAATTTGTAATATCTAACATAGCCATTTAAATTCGTTGCAAAATAATCAAAAAAGACGACAAAAATGCTTTACTTACTTTGTATTTTTGTATTCTGAAAAAAGGAATTTATTTTACTATGACAAAGTTAAGTGTAAATATCAATAAAATTGCAACCCTAAGAAACTCCAGAGGTGGAAATATGCCCAATGTGGTGCAAGTAGCTCAAGATGTTCAAAAGTTTGGAGCCCAAGGCGTAACGGTTCATCCCCGCCCGGATGAACGTCACATACGTTACCAAGATGCCCGAGATTTAAAGCATCACGTGTATACCGAATACAATATTGAAGGAAATCCGGTTCGAAAATTCATAGACTTGGTTTTAGAAATAAGACCAACTCAAGTTACATTGGTTCCCGATGCAGATGATGCGATTACCTCAAATGCAGGTTGGGATACTCTTAAAAACCGGGATTTTTTGATGGATGTAATCCAAGAGTTCAAACAAAACGGTATTCGAACATCAATATTTGTAGATCCGGATTTAAAAATGATTGAAGGAGCCAAAATTACAGGAACAGATCGTATTGAATTGTATACAGAACAGTATGCACATCAATTTGGTTTAGGAAATACACAAGCTATACTTCCTTACCAAGAAGCAGCAATTTTGGCCAATCAATTAGACTTAGGGATCAATGCCGGGCACGATTTAAGTTTGCAAAATATTCGATTTTTTAAAGAAAACATTCCGGGGTTATTAGAAGTTTCTATTGGACATGCTTTAATTTGTGAGTCTCTTTATTTAGGAATTGAGAATGTGGTAAATATGTATCTCAATAAGCTCCGATAATTAGTCTTCTTTGAGAATTAGGGGTAAAATAAATTGGGTTTTTACCGGTATTCCTTCTTTTTGGGCGGGTTCAATTTTTGGGAAATTTACCAATCGGGCTTTTAAAATACTATCGGTTTTAGGTTTGTTGTAAGAAGTTTCTTTTTCAGGGAACAGGGGTTCAAAACTAATTCTGGAATCGGGAAAAACGGTAATTCTCACTTGGATAGTATCGATTATTTTACCCTCAGAACTTAAAGAGTCGGGTTTGAGTTTCTTATGGATTACTTCTGATAAGTATTCAAAAAAACAGGTTTTTTGAATTTCTTTATCCAAAATACTATCGCACTGGGCTACAGATGGGTATACGGTAACTTCATTCCAATTGATTTGTTTTAATTTTTTTTGTAGCAACTCTTCCTCCGAAGGAATAGGCTTTTCGAAGTATTGGCAAGAAACCAAGAAAAAAAACAGAATAAAAACCGAATGAAATTTGCTCATTGTTCGATTGTATCTAAACAATACTTATTTTTAATGTATCAAAAGTAATAAATAATTTATGGATACGACACTTTTAATTATCGCATTTATATTAATGATTATTGGTATTCTGGGAAGTTTTTTGCCGGTTTTACCCGGTCCGCCCATCAGTTGGGTTGGATTGTTATTATTGTATCTTACTAAAGCAGTTCCCATGAGCTATACTGTTTTGGGAATTACATTGGTGATTGCAGTTGTTGTGGGCATACTCGACTACATCATTCCGGCAAAAGGGACCAAGCATTTTGGCGGTAGCAAATACGGCATTTGGGGAACTAATATTGGTTTGGTAGTAGGCATTTTGGCTCCCATTCCGTTTGGGTTTATCATTGGGCCATTCGTGGGAGCTTTTGTTGGAGAGCTGTTGCATGATTCCAAAGATTCTCAAAAAGCGTTCAAAGCAGCAACCGGATCTTTTATAGGTTTTTTGGCTTCTACTTTTATGAAATTTGTGGTTTCTATTGTGTTTTTGGGTTTATTTCTAATCAAAGTTTGGGAATACCGAAGCGAATTGTTTTAATTTTTTGGTCCTTATTGGGCTTTCCGTTTCAATCCCGGGCAGGGTAGAAGTGCTTTCAAACCAGACTTTGACTCACAATAAATCCACCTGTCCAGGCATTTTGAAAATTAAATCCTCCCGTTATGGCATCGATGTTCAAAATTTCACCGGCAAAATAAACATTTGGTAACAATTTGCTTTCCATTGTTTTAAAGTTAATTTCTTTTAAATCGATTCCGCCGGCGGTCACAAATTCCTCTTTAAATGTACTTTTACCATTCACTTGAAATTGGCCATTAGTCAATTGCAAGGCTAAATTTTGAAGCTGTTTTTTGGATAAATCGGCCCATTTGGTTTCCAACGAAATTTCAGAAGCCAGTACCAAACTTTCCCACAATCGGTTGGGGAAATCAAAAGGGGATTTCTTGCCCACGACTTTTTTGGCGTGTTCCAATTTGAGTGCTTTCAATTGGTTTTCGGTTTCTTCCAAAGTGGCATCGTTAAGCCAATTGACTTCCAAAATAAATTGGTAATTTTTCTCAAATAATTCACGTGCTCCCCATGCGGATAGACGTAAAATACCCGGGCCACTCAGGCCCCAATGGGTAATTAAAAGTGGTCCCGAAGCCGATAGTTTTGAGTTTTGCACTTTTACCGAAGCAAAAGCCGAAACGCCCATTAGATCTTTAATCCGTTTATCTTTGATGTTAAAGGTAAATAGGGAAGGAACAGGCGGAACAATCGTATGACCCAACTTTTCAAGCATTTCCCACATTTTGGGATTGCTTCCGGTAGTCATCACTAAATTTTCACAACGAAATGTTTGCTGATTGGTTTCAACTTTCCAACTTTCTTCCGAACGAAAAATGGATTGCACACTTTGTCCGGTTAAGATGTCAATTTTGTGTTTTTGGGCAGCATTCAAAAAACAATCAATAATGGTTTGAGAGGAATCGGAAACCGGAAACATTCTGCCATCTTCTTCAATTTTTAATTCCACTCCATGGTTGGAAAACCATTCAATCGTATCACCCGAACCAAACTGATGAAATGGTCCACGCAACTCTTTTTCACCACGCGGATAAAATTTCACTAAATCATTCGGAACAAAACACGCATGTGTCACATTGCATCTTCCACCACCTGAAACACGTACTTTGGTTAGCACTTCTTTTCCACGCTCCAGAATGGCAATTTTATAGTTTGGGTTTTTTTCGGCGATATTGATAGCGGTAAAAAAACCGGCTGCTCCACCACCCACAATCAAAACATCATACATCAATGTAATCTTTCGGGAAAATTACAAAAAATTCCATCCACTCCCAATTCGGTAACCCATTTAATATCTTTTGGTTCATTTACCGTGTAGGTGTAAATCAGAAAACCTTCATTGTGAATTTGTTGGAGATTTTCCTTTGTCAAAGTTTCCCACCAAGGGTTGATGGCTACTGCACTCAATTTTTTTCCGGTTGCAAGGGCTTCCAACGGATTTTCTTCTGTCAATACAGCAATCGGAATTTCTTTATCCAATTTTCTAAAGGTTTCCAATTCATTCCATAAAAAACTGGAAATCACAAAATCGTCTTTTTTCCATCCTTTATGATAGTATTTTTTTAATACTTCAAAAGTAGGTTGGGCTGTGTTTTTTCCTTTAAGTTCAATGTTTAAGGGAACTTTTCTATCCATGATTTCAATCACTTCATTCAACGTTGGAATACGATGGTTTCCTTTTACAATCACTTTTTGCAATTCTTCAAACGTAAAATCTTCAATTCTCCCGGAAGTATTGGTTATACTGTCTAAAATTTCATCATGAAAAACTACCAATTCGCCACTTTTTATCAAAAAAACATCAATTTCTATCATATCCACATGTAACTCTAATGCTTTTTTAACAGAAGCCAAGGTGTTTTCGGTTTCATGACCCATCGCTCCACGATGACCTATGTTGAGTGGTTTTTTCATTTTTGAACAATTGATGCATGTCAAGGCTAAGATAGCCAACAAATAGCAATTTAGTTTCATGGGAAAAGATTTTTACAAAGATGAAATTTCAATTGTAAAGAAACCTTTTTTGAGTATGAAGGAAATATTAATTTTTGAACACAGATTTAAGTAATTAAAAAAAAAATTAAAAATTAAACTTCATCCCAAATGCAATCCGTCCGCCATCGCTGGAATGAAAATAAGATAGAGTAGAAGAAATGACATTACTGCTATTCATCCAAACACCAAATCCGGTTGATTGATGCCATCGATTTGAAATTTCTTCAGGAAACCAAACTCTGCCGTAATCAAAACCTATAAAAGCTCCATAATTAATGGGAGCAAACGGATTTTTAATTTGGCCTATAAAATACCGCAAATCCGAACCTTGATAAAACGATGCTTTTCCGGCAAATCGATTGTCTCTAAATCCACGTAAATTGGTATCTCCTCCCAAAAATGCAGCTTGATAAAATTCGAAATGATCACTAAAAAGATGTGTACCTTGCAATGTAGTTTCAAAAATCCACTCTTTATTTGGGGTTAATTTATAAACCAAATTCAAACTAGCCGAAGCACTTGGAATCTGTCTAGTAAAGTCACTTGCATTTACAGTCCATTGGGCATCTGCTTGAAATGCCATGCCTAATGATGGCACAAAGGCGTTGTCGTAATTTTTAAATAAATAAGACAATCCAATCCCGGCAAAAGGTTGAAAATCAAAAACACGATTGGGAATAGGTGTTTCAGAAATAAATCGGTTTGGGGTATTTTCAACTTGAAAAGCTTCAAAATAGGCACGGGCTGTTAATGTGGTAGCTTTGGTTTTATGCCAAACCAATCCCGGACTTACTTTATAGGAACTCATTCGAACTCTATTGTAATCAAAATCAATATCGGTATCATAGGTTGTTTCGTTCCCAAAACCAAAGAAATTTTGAACAAAATTGGAGCTAGTTGCCGAGGCATCAAGTACTAAATCATACTTGCCCCAGGCTTTTTTAATCAATCCATTATAAGCTAAGTCGTAGCCTTGTGTTGCAAAATAATATTGCGTTTGCAAACGGTGTTTTTGAGAGTAGGGCTGCCCCGTGAATCCATTTTGTGTAAAATCAAAACGAATTCCAACACGCATACCATCATCCGGATTAAAGCCAAAAACCGGTGCCGTAGCCAATGAATTAAATTTTGGTCTCTTGTAGTTGTAGGTGTTGGTTTCGTAATCGTTGGATAGCAAAACAGTTGTTTTCGAATCTTTTTGAATGGTGCCTGAATTGGAAATGAAATCGTGAATTTTCACTTTTTTACCGTTTTCAACAACATACGAATCTTGATTTAAACCCCCAATTAGTCGAATTTTAATTACATTAGACTCTTTGCCTTCCATGCTAAATTCGTCTTTACCTTCCAAACCAAATAACCAAATTTCACGGGTTTGTTTTTTTGAGAAAGTACGTTCAAAAATAAGATTGGCAGGAATCTTTTTTCCATTGTAAACCGCTACGGTTGTTTGTCCGTTTGAATTTCGGTTGATAACAAACACATCATTATCGTGGGTGCCCACTATTACAACTTTTTTATCAATAATCTTTTGGTAATTTTTAGCAATTTGAGGCAATTTTTTCAAACGGTTACGCAAATAGAGTTTCAATTTGGATGTAGTTTCATCTTGCAATTCATAAGGCAATTCCAAAAAAGCTTTGTTAATGATGTCGTTTGTTAAATGTTCTTGAATGTATTGCGCTTGTTCCTTCCATAGCTTTTCATCAACCGAAGCTAAAAGTGCCAAATCTAAAGCATAAACTTCTGCATTAAATTTTTTTGGATTTGGATAATTATAGGAGTAGGAGTGCATTTGTCCCATTTCCGGAACTGTTTTTAAAAGCTTTAGAAAAGCTCCGTCATATTTAGCAAAAGCTTGATCGCGATTTATGGGAATGGGTTTGTAAATCACTTTATTTTTTTCTTGAAAAACAGCCCAACGCCAGTTTTTTGCTTGCTTGTCCCAATCGCCAATGAGCATATCAAACAAGCGGGCTCTAATATAGGCTACCTGATCTACTTCGTGATTTTTATTGGTTCTGATTAAGTGAAGCATTTCATCTGTATCTATGATGTTACTTGGTTTCCCAAACACAATGTTGTTTTTTTGTGTAGTATTGGCTTTGGGTGCCACATAATAAAATTGATCACCAAAGGAGGAGTTGTATTTTCCTAACGAATTTTGATTGGGAATGTGATACAATTTATGTGGAATAGCCGTCACATTAATGGCTTGAGACAAAGTTGGGATTATCAAAGGAATGTACGGATGAATGGTGGTAAAGTAATCTCTAAGAAAGTCTTCGGATAAAGTATTGGAGTTTGGGGTAGAAAAAGCATCGTTTCTATAGGCAATAGATTTAAAAAAAGAGCTCGCATCTTTTTGTAAAGGAGTTATTATATATTCTCTCCCGTTTTTGTCGGAAGTTAAAAGTGAAGTGGTTGTGTTTTCAGTATCAAAACCTAAGGGTTTTAATCCACCCAAAAGTGTATCTAAAGTGGCAGTTTGTACTACAATATTTTGTTTGTAATAACTTTTGTAATGTTTGCCCCAAAGAAATTGATATATATCGCTTTTTCGACTTACAGATCTTCCAAATACGGAACGTTTGATTTCCGAATCAACGGGTTTGGGGTAATTGCGATGCTTCTCATCCGATTCGGGTTCGCTGATTTTTTGTTTAAAAAGTAACACTTCTTTTCGATTGGAAGTGGTGTAATAAGAAACTGTTGAAGCTCCGTTAGCAAAAATATCTACAACAGCATATCCGTTTCCGCCATAGCTAAAATCTTTTGGGTTAACTGTTCTTGCTTCTGTAAAATGAGCACCGGAGCCACTGATTATTTGTTGAATACCCTCTTTGTTGATGTATTGTAAATTTTGTTCGTGACCCGAAACCACTACCACATTTTGGTATTTTTGAACGATGCTTTTGATGCGATCATTCATTTCTTTATAGGCTACATGTTGTAAATCCATAGGATTGGTGCCACTCGCTTTTCTGTAGAGATTGTAAAAACTGCCAATTATAGGTAAAGGAATGTTTTTTTCTAACGGAAAAATTTGATCTCGTAACGAATATTGTCCGCCATAGACGCCATTGCTCAAAAGCGGATGATGAGTGGCAAGAAGCACCGTCTTGTGTGGGTTTTGACGAAGGAGATCGTCTAAATCTTCAAAAAGTTGTTCTTTGGTTTTCACGCTACAACCGAAATTGATTTCCGGATGTTTGTCCCAATCTTCTATAAGCCATTGCGAGTTAAGAGCTACCAGTTCAACAGTGGGGCTTAAGGAAATAACTTCAATTCCACAGCCTTTTTGAGGAATTACACTTGCCGTTTTCTTAGACTTTTGAGTTATAAAATCTTCTTGAATTTTTAGGTCTTTCAAACCTTTACCCCAATCAAAATCGCCGGGAATAAAATATACATTTCCTTTGAATTTATCCGTCAGTTGTAGCTGTTTAAAAAGTTTATCTTCACCAAGTGAACGATTTTCACTTATACCTTTTACTGGAAAAACATTATCGCCTAAAAATAGGACGGTACTATTTTTTGAAGCGGCTTCCAACCGTTTTTTAAAGTTGGAAAGTGTTGGAGTAGCTCCGTCATTTTGCGTGTTCGCCGCATTTCCGGTTAAAAAAACAGAATACACAATGGTGGTCGTATCAAGCGATTGATTGTTGTAAAACGAAGTAGCTTGACTGCCTAGTTGGGTTTTGTAGGTTGTGCAGGCGGTAAATAGGCCCATAAAAAACAGAAAAACAATTATATATTGAATTGGTTTTGAAACAAATTTTATACTAAAAAAATTCATTAAACAGTTTTGTTTTTTATTGGTGTGTTCAAATATAGGAATAATGCTGTCTTTATCGGTAAACAAAAAAATCGTTTATAAACGTTATATGTTCATAAACGATTTTGATATGTAAAATAGTATTTATAATTACTTTCTCTCCAACAAAACAATCCCCATTTGACTATCAATCACCACTTTTCCATCTTTTACAGTAGTTGAAATTCCTGAAAAAGCATCGTGAACTACCGTTCCGTCTTCAAAAATTCCTGCCACATTGATTTCTTTTTTTCCGAATGGTAATTCCAAACCAATGACTACTTTATCCGTAAAATCACCTTTGGTGAAGGTTCTGCTGAAAGTATAAAACGGAGCTTTTGAAATTTCTTTGTGTATTCCTGCACCAACCGCCGGATGGTTTTTTCGAAACTGTCCAATTTTTTGAAAATGCGTCAATACATTTTTCGTGTTTCCATTGGTTTTGAGGTCTTCCCAATTCATAAATGAACGCAAAGTAGCATCGCCTTGTGCTCCTTCAATTTCCAGAGAACGAGCGGTTTCATCACCATAATACACTTGAGAAATTCCGGGAGTTAGTAATAATTTCGTACCGGCATCAAAGGCTTTTTCTCTTTTTTTGTCAAAGGGCCAGCCGTCATCATGCGAAGTAACATAGTTCATTACGCTCAACCCTTTTAAATCAGCACTTAAAATTGTAGAATAATTACTAAATAGTTCTTCATATGACTTATTCGCATCACCTTTAAAATCAAAATTGATGAGAGAGCTAAACCCGTTTTCAAAGTAGTTTACTTTTTTGTCGCCAAAATTATAAAGTTGCTTTCCGCTTATTCCATAACCATATACTTCACCAACCATAAAAAATTCATTATCATCCAACACTTTATCTGGATTATTTTGTTTGTAATCAGCAAAAGCGTTTTTACACACTTTGGCAAAATCAGCCCAAACATCTTCGGTAGTGTGTTTCACGGTATCTACACGATACCCGTCAATTCCGAAATCGGTAATGTAATCAGCCAACCATTTCATGATGTAATATTTCGGTGCTCTTGGATAACCGGTGCGTTTGAAAAATTCATCCAATTCGGCTACTTCTTGTTCGTAACGACCTTCTTTTTTCCATTTTTCAACCAAAGCGGGTGGCAATTCCACATTTTCATTGCTTTCGGTTTTAATGTCCGGAAGGTTTTCTACTAGCGTACAATCGATAAAGTTACGATACGTATCATACGAACATTTCGGTCCGGTTCGTACCCAACTTTCCGGCCAAACGGGGTCTAATTCAGTAACCGGTCCGGTGTGGTTAATTACGGCATCCAACACAATTCGGATACCTTTAGCGTGAGCTTTTTCAACCAATTCTTTCAAATCCTCTTTTGTACCATAACTCGGGTCGATGTTCGTCCAATCTTTGGTCCAATAGCCATGAAAACCATACGAATTTCCGGTTCCTTCATCCACCGAACCATGAATTTGTTCCACAACCGGTGTCATCCAAATGGCATTTATACCTAAATCAGTAAAATAACCTTCGTCAATTTTTTGGGTAATCCCTTTGATGTCGCCACCCATGAAATTGCGAAGTACTCCGGTTTCTTTATTTCTCGGAATGATTTTATCGTTATCCGGATTGCCATTGTTGAATCGATCAATTAATAAAAAATACAAATTGGCTCCTTCCCAAACAAATGGAGTTTGGGTTTGAACCACTTCTTTTTTGGGTGAACATCCTAGAAACATAGAAGTTAGGATTAGGGTGAACAATATTTTTTTCATTATAATTTAATTTTTATAGTTGTTTTGTTACTGCTATGGGTATAATCAAATAATAAGATATTATACTCTTTATTGTAAATAAATTTTATTTTTTTATTATTTATTTTTACAGATTTTGGTTTATTTTTAATATGATAAACTAAACAGGAACCAGATTTAGAACTTGATTTTGATGAATTATTTTCTAACGAAATTATAAGTTCATTATTGGAAATTTCCGTTTCACATGTAAGTAATTCAGGATTATTTTCATTTGAATTATTTCCTTCATCAAAATAGAATTGACGTTCGCTTGATGTTACTTTTTCATCAAAATATAGTAGAAAATTCAAGTTGGAGTTGTCATAATTTTGAGTGGTTTGAACTGTTTTTGTCCATGGAATCAAAACACCATTTCGCACAAATGTTGGGATGTGAGAGGTAACAACATTTATTTTTTCAGTTGAACCGCCACTATATTTTTTTGTGGAATAAATATCTGTCCAATTCCCATTTTTAGGAAAATATACTTCTTTTGATTGCTGATTTGCTTCCATAATCGGATAAACCAGATAATCTTTCCCCCATAAATAACCATCTGATTTGGTTAGTAAAGTTTCATTATCCGGTTCTTCAAAAAACAAAGGTCGCATTAATGGAATACCGGTTTGCGAATTTTCATAGGCCAAACTATAATTGTAGGGAAGCATTGAGTAACGCAATTCAATCGCTTTTTTGGCTAAATTTTTCGCCCAATCACTTCTAAAAATCGGTTCAGAAGCCACATCCGATTGAGCATGCGGACGAAAAATCGGATTGAAAACACCGTATTGCAACCAACGTACATACAATTCGTCATCCAGATTCGCTCCTGCAAATCCGCCTAAATCGGAATGCATATAAGCCAAACCTTGCATACCCATTTGCAATGAAATTTCCACTTGACCGGAAAGTCCGCCCCACGTTCTGTTCACATCGCCACTCCACGGAATCATACCATACCGTTGCGAACCCGAATAGCCGGAACGCATCAAAATAAAAGGTCTTTGGTTTGGAAAGTTACTTTGATAGCCTTCAAAAACCAATTTAGCCCAATTATGACCGTAAATATTGTGCACTTCATCAGCACTTCCGCCAAAGGTTTGAGCAGCGGCCGGAAATACTTCGGGTTCGCCCAAATCGCCCCAAACTCCGCCAACTCCTTTATTGGCTAATTCTTGATAAATGTTCCAAAACCATTTTTTACCATCCGCTTTAAAAATATCGATAATACCGGTATTTCCAAAATAAAAATCATACGTAAAAGGATTTCCTTTAGAGTCGGTCGCCAAGATTTTTTTATCCACCGCTTCTTGCCATTTTTTGGAAGTGGTCAAAATAAACGGTTCCATAATTGGAATGGTTTTGATGCCCATTTTATTGAAATCATCCACCATTTTTTCAAACGTAGGAAAGCTATCACGATACACTTCCAGATTACCCATGGTGCCCTGAACTTCCTTCCCAAACCAATACAAATCTAAAATAATGGCATCAACGGGAATATTTTCCTCTTTGAATTTTTGAATGGTCCTACGGGCTTCGGCTTCAGAATGATAACCGAAACGAGATGAGAAATTACCCAACGCCCAACGGGGTGGTAACGGTTGTCTACCCGTTAACTCAGTATAATTGGCTATTAAATTTTCCCATGAATTGCCCACAATCACTTGATAGGTTTTTCTGCCGGAAATGGTTTCGTATTCCAAAACATTTTCTTTTTTACTATCCAAATCCAAATAGCCTACCGGAGCATTATCAAAATGAACCATATATTTTTGGGATGAAATCACAATTGGAAGGGTGAAATTCATCAGTTCAGAACGGGTTTCGTAACCGTAATCGGCACGGTTGTATAGTGCTAAACGGTTGCCACGACGATTCATTCCTAATACTCTTGCACCGCCACCATACAGTTTTTCTGTAGCATTGATATTGAATTGAATCACTTCGGTAGAATCGTAAACGATGTTACCTTTTACCCGTTCCAAGGGTTCGTGTTTGCGTTTGAAGTAACCTAATTTTTCGGATAATAGAATTTTGTTTTGGTGTGAATATGTAATTTGAAATGGCGATTTGATGATTTTTATACTCAATTCATCGGTTTTCATTTCAATAAAATTGGCATTTTCCTGAATTTGAAAGGGATGATTTTTAGTTTTTAGAACAACGGCATGCGATTGCGAATTGAATTTTTCACCTTTGGGAACAAATGAAGTTTCGGCAATTTTAGCATTGTAAAATTGTATGAAATAGGTACCATCGGTGGTGTTTAATTCCAGTTCGTAACCATTCCACGAATGAGAAAAATATTGTCTTTTGGTGTTTTGAGCAAAACCAATTGTCGTAAAGAATATAAGTAAAAAGAGTTTTTTCATTCGTTAATTCATTTTTGTAGTAAAAATAAAAGCTCCTTTTTGGTTTAAATTTAATTCATTATCCCATATAAATTCTTCACCGGTAAGGATGTTTTTGAATTTTTTACCATTCAAATTCAGTTCTTTATAAATTGATAAATCTACTTTTGCTGAATCCTTTTTGTTTAAAATAAAAACGACAATCTCATCATTCAGCATCCTAAATAAAGTGTAAATTCCGTTATTTGGAGCAAAATGCATGGTTTTTCCGTCGTGAATGGCTTTACTGTTTTTACGGTAATTTAAAATTTTGGATAAAAAAGTTTGCATATCTTTTTGCTCTGCTGAAAGTCCATCGCCAGTAAAAGCATTTATTTTATCGCCTTTCCATCCGCCGGGAAAATCGGTTCGAATTAAGCCGTGATCACCGGGTTTGGCGGTGTTTTGCATTAATATTTCTGTTCCATAATAGAATTGCGGAATTCTAGGTAAAACTAAATAAGTAGCCAAAGCCATTTTGGTATTTTCTACATTTTCTTCCAATTGAGTAAAAATGCGATCCATGTCGTGATTGTCCGGAAAAATCATAATGTCTTTGGGAGACGCATAATGAAAATCGTTGGCTAAACCATCGTAAAGTTTTGCTAATCCTTTGTCCCAACTTTCTGTTTCTTTGATGGCTTGCGGAATAAGTGTTTGCATGGCGAAATCCATCGTAGAACGCAAATTGGATTGGTAGCCATCTTTATTATTGGCTCCTTGTTGCCAATAGCCAATCAGTAGCGGATTCGAACTCCATTCTTCGCCCACAATATTAAAATTCGGAAATTCATTCATGATTGCTCCTGCCCAATTGCTCATAAAAGTTTTATCCGGATAAGGATAGGTATCTTGACGAATTCCTCCTAAATGAAGTGTTTCAATCCACCAAATGCTATTTTGAATGATATATTTGGCTAAGTAAGGATTGCGTTGATTTAAATCGGGCATGGAAGAAACAAACCACCCGTCGGCCATTTCTTTTTTGTCTTTTTCGGAAGCGTATAAATCTTGGTTGCTCGTTCTGCGGTGATTGGAAGTAACGTATTTTTTTTCTTTTTCAAACAGTTCTTGGTAATTCACCCAATCGGAAAAGGGTAAATCTTTCATCCACCAATGTTCGCTACCGCAATGATTAGCCACTTGATCCATAATGAGTTTCATACCATTTTGATGAAGCTTTTCAGATAGATTTTTATAATCCGCTAAAGTTCCAAAACGTGGGTCAACTTGATAAAAATCGGTCATAGCATAGCCATGATACGAACCACTTTTCATGTCATTAGTCAAAACCGGAGTAGGCCAAATAGCGGTAAATCCTAAGTTTTTAATGTAATCAATATGGTTGATAATGCCTTGAATATCGCCACCGTGACGTTTGTAATCGTGGGTTCGGTCTAAAGTGGTTTCATTCATGGTTTTCACCACATCGTTGGCTTCATTTCCGTTGGCAAAACGATCCGGAGTGATGAGGTAAATGGCATCGGAACTATTGAAACCAATAAAATCTTTTGAAGGTTTAGATTTAGGTTTAAGTTCGTACGATTGTGTAATTTTTTTTCCTTTATCCGATTCGAAAATGATATTGAATTTCCCAGGTTTTGTAGATGCGTCGATTTTTAAATCGATAAACAAATAGTTCGGACTTTTGGCTTTGTGAACTTGAGTAATTGAAACCCCTTCGTAAGTTATTTTTGGTGTTGCATTTCCAATATTAGGATGCTGCACAAGCAATTGCAGATTTTGGTTTTTAAATCCGGTCCACCAGTTGGGTGGTTCAATGCGATTGACTTGAGCATTTAGAAAAGAAAAAGCGAGACAAAACAGAAGGAATGAAATTTTTTTCATGATTGATTGTTTTAATCTCGCAAAGTCGCAAAGACGCTAAGCAAACCTTTGCGACTTAGCGTCTTTGCGAGAAATTATTATACGGTAACCAAACTATCCGGTTCCACCAAAACCTCTTTTCCGTTGACAAAAACAGTAATTGGTTTTTCGCCTTCCAACGAAAATTTAGTTTCATTGGCGTGAACAGAAACTTTCAAGATTTGATTTCTGAAATTAATTTTAAACGAATAGCCTTTCCATTGAGCCGGTATTTTCGGTTCAAAGTGTAGGGTGTCATTTTTTACACGCATACCACCAAAACCTTCTACAATACTCATCCATGTTCCGGCCATCGAAGTAATGTGTAAACCTTCGTGTACTTCTTTGTTGTAATCATCTAAATCCAATCGAGAAGTACGTAAATAGAACGTATACGCTTGTTCCATTCTACCTAAAACTGCAGCTTGAATCGAGTGAACACAAGGTGAAAGCGAACTTTCGTGAACCGTAAATGGCTCATAAAAGTCAAAATGTTTCTCCAATTGTTCTTTGCTGAAATGATCTTCAAAAAAGTAGAATCCTTGTAACGTATCGGCTTGTTTGATGTAAGGGGAACGCAAAATTCGATCCCACGACCATTTTTGATTAATGGGTCGCTGACTTTTATCTAAGTCATGTACTTTCACTAATTCTTTATCCAAAAATCCATCCTGTTGCAAATACACACCATGTTCTTCCGAATAAGGGAAATACATATTGTCTGCTACTTCTTTCCAATGGTTGATTTCCGCGGTAGAAAGTTTTACCTTATTTAAAATTCGAGTGTAATCTGACGAATATTCTTTTTCAATTTTCTGAATTTGTTCTATAGTATAGTCAATACACCATTTTGCGATATAATTGGTATACCAATTGTTATTCACGTTATTTTCATACTCATTTGGTCCCGTAACCCCTAAAATCACATACTGATTGCGGTAAGTAGAGTAGGTGGCTCTTTGGTGCCAAAAACGTGCAATTCCGATTAACACTTCTAACCCTTTTTCGGGAATGTAGCTATAATCTCCGGTAAAACGGTAATAGTTAAAAATAGCAAAAGCAATGGCTCCGTTACGGTGAATTTCTTCAAACGTAATTTCCCATTCGTTATGGCATTCTTCACCGTTCATGGTTACCATTGGATACAAAGCTGCACCGTTTTTGAAGCCTAGTTTTCCCGCATTTTCTATCGCTTTATCCAATTGATTGTAACGATAGGTCAATAAATTTCGGGCAACTTGCTGGTCTTTGGTTGCCATGTAAAACGGAATACAATAAGCCTCGGTATCCCAATAGGTTGAACCGCCGTATTTTTCTCCGGTAAATCCTTTCGGACCAATATTCAAACGAGAATCTTTTCCTAAATAGGTTTGGTTTAATTGGAAAATATTGAAACGAATCCCTTGTTGAGCTTTCACATCGCCATCTATGGTAATATCGCTCATTTCCCAAATTTTTGCCCAAGCTTGAACTTGATTGGCTAGTAATTGGTCATAACCAATAGAAACGGCTTTTGAAACTACATTTTTAGCCGCTTCTTCTGTATTTTCATGGTTCATCGAAACGGTGTAACCACCTATTTTTTGAATGGTAGCCGATTGATTTCGGGAAACGGTAACTTCATACAAAAATTCAATTTTATCATGTGAAGCGACAACATTCGATGGAGAAACATTTACATTTTTTCCATCCATCAAAATCGTATTGTGCATGAATGTGGTTGCCGTAAAATGGGTTTTGAAAGTTCTTGCTGTTACAAAAGCTTCGTTTGCACTATTTTTTACGTGTAATGGTTCCCAGAATTTTTCTTCCCAGTTGGCATCTTCGTTGTGAACACCTGCATCAAGATAAGGTTTGAAAACAATCTTGGCATTCTGATTCAAAGGGGTAACTTGATAATTGATGACACCTACTTCATCCAAATCCAATGAAAGAAAACGACGCACTTGCACTTCAATTTCAGTTCCGTTTTGAAGCTTTGCGATAAATGAACGATGGTACCAACCTTCTTTCATATTCAATTCTCTGCGGAAATTTTTCACTGCTGCACAATTGGCCAAATCCAAATTTTCACCGTTGATTTCGATGTTAATGCCAATCCAATTAGGGGCATTCAATACTTTGGCAAAATATTCGGGATAACCGTTTTTCCACCAACCCACTTTGGTTTTATCGGGATAATAAATTCCGGCAATATAACTTCCTTGGAAGGTTTTTCCGGAATACTTTTCTTCAAAATTCGCACGTTGTCCCATCGCACCGTTTCCAATGCTGAACAAACTTTCGGAAGACTTAACCAGGTCTTGCTCAAATCCTTCTTCAATAATCGACCAGTTATCTGGTATGATATAATCTTGGTTCATTAATTTTAGTTTAAAGTTTCAAGTTTCAAGTTTTTAAAAATCAAAAACATTAAAATTTTACTATTTATTTATTAGATTTTGTATAAAATTCAAATCAATGTGCGTAAAATCAGGGAATACGAATTGAGCTTCATGCAAAATAGATACTTCTCCAATTCCTACACTCGTCATTCCGGCGATGTTTGCAGCCTGAATTCCGGCAACAGAATCTTCAAAAACGATACATTTTTCGTTTGAAAAATTTACTTTTTTGGCTCCTTGAATAAAAACTTCCGGGTCAGGTTTGGCATTTGACACATCGTTTCCATCCACAATGGCATCAAAATAATCAATGATTTTGGCTTTTTCTAAAATAGGTTTTGCGTTTTTACTGGCAGAACCTAAAACGATTTTTTGGTTGTTTTCTTTCAGATAGATGAGAACCGGTAAAACGCCAGGCAAGATTTCACTTTCGTCCATATCTACTAAATAGGAAAGATAGTCTTCGTTTTTTTGAACGAGCCATTTGTTTTTGTCTTCTTGCGAAGCTTCTATATTTCCTAAGGCTAAAATGAGGTCGAGTGATCGAACCCGACTTACTCCTTTGAGTTCTTCATTGTGTTCGGGCGTAAATTCGATACCCAATTGGTGAGCAATTTTTTGCCAGGCTAAGAAATGATACTTAGCCGTGTCAACTATTACACCATCGAGGTCGAATATGAAACATTTTTGAGTCATTAGCTTTGTACTACATCATCCACATCTTGTACTTTGTAAACTAATATGGCAGCAATTAAAAAACTGACACCGCTAGTTACTAAAGCAAAAATAGCATGATCATTATATAAATATTTAACAAGTAATCCTCCAATGAGGGCATTAATAATTTGTGGAATTACGATAAAGAAATTGAAAATCCCCATGTAAACTCCCATTTTTTTTGGGTGAATAGAACCTGCTAAAATAGCATAAGGCATAGCCAAAATACTTGCCCAAGCTACTCCAACACACACCATTGAAAAGATTAAGGATTCTTTATTAGGCATGAAGTACATGGAAATCAAACCAATTCCTCCAATGATTAATGAAATAGCATGCGTTTTTTTTCTACCGACTTGTTTAGCAATGTAAGGAAGCGTAAAAGCAAATATCATGGATACAAAATTGTACACACCAAATAAAGTCCCTACCCAGTTTCCGGCTTCATCAAATAATGGGTTTTTAACATCATCTGAAGCTAATCCATAAATGTGTTGGGCAATTGCAGGTGTAGTAAATACCCACATTCCGAAAAGGCCAAACCAAGAAAAGAATTGTACCATGCTTAATTGTCGCATAGTAGTGGGCATTTTAGCAAAATCTTCAAAAATATCCAATAATCGAGCTGGTTTTTCGTCACCTAAAGCTTCTTTGTGAGCCTTCTCATCGGAGAATTTTTCCAGTTCTTCAGGTGAATACTCATGAGTGGTAATAACCGTAACTAAAATGGTAATAATTAAAATGATGGCACCAATTACAAAAGACCAAATTAAGTAATTTGGAATACCGGATTCGGTTTCGCCTGTCATCCCTAACCATTCCAAGAAAGAAGGTAAAACAGAACCAACTACAGCACCCATGCCGATTAGAGCCGTTTGAATACTGAAACCAAGTGTACGTTGATCGGTTCTTAAATTATCACCAACCAAGGCTCTGAAAGGTTCCATTGCGATGTTGAAAGACACGTCCATGATCATCAACATTCCGGCTCCCACCCATAAAGCGGGAAGAAAAGCAATAAACATTTCTGATTGAGGCATAAGTATCAATCCAACGGATGCAAGAACAGCACCTAGTAAAAAGAAAGGCTTTCTTCGTCCGAATTTACTCCAAGTATTGTCGCTGTAATGACCAATGATGGGTTGAACAATTAAACCCGTTAGCGGGGCAATAATCCAAAACCAAGACAACTCATGAACATCAGCTCCAAATTTTTGTAAAATTCTACTGGCATTGGCATTTTGTAGGGCAAAACCCATTTGTATTCCCAAGAAACCGAAACTCATGTTCCAAATTTCCCAGAAACTTAATTTACGCTTTTCCATTATCGTAATTAGTTAAATATTAATACGATAAGCGATTTATGGCTTATCAAAACTTAGGTTCGAAGTAAAATACAAGCTCTGATAATTAAGTACAAATATAGTTTTTTTTTTAAGTGAAACTATTTTTTTAAAAAATTTATGAAAGTTGGATTTGGAATTTAAATTTTTTAAAACCCTGTAAATCAAATTTATATGACAACTACAACGTTGGCGTAGATTCTCGTTCTACCAAATGCGTTTCAATAACTTCAGTTCTGTAATGTTCATCATCTTCGTCTTCTCTTTCTAATCGTTCAATTAGCATTTTGGCGGCTTTACCTCCCATTTTTATTCCGTTTTGACTTACTGTTGTAATACTTGGAGAGGAATATTTTGAAATGATTCCGTCGGTAAATCCAATTACCGCAATATCTTCTGGAACTTTCAGTCCTTTTTTTAATGACGATTTGATAGCGGTAACAGCAAAAAGTTCATTCACAGCAAAAATAGCTTCAATTTCCTGATGGGTAATCAAATTTTCTATGGCTTCATCACAGTGATCTATGTCTTCAATTTTGAGAATCAGGTTTTCGTCTATTTTAATATCGCTGTTTTGCAATGCTTTAATGTATCCTTCTGTGCGAAGTTTGCCAACACTCACATAGTCAACAGTGGTAATCAAAGCGATTTTTTTATATCCTTTATTTACCAATGTTTTTACGGCCTGATAAGCGGCTTGACTATCGTCTATAATAACTTTGTCACATAAAATATCGTTGGTAACACGGTCGAACATAACTACCGGCATTCCTTGGTTGATAACTTCAGTTATATGATGAAAGTCCTTTTTTTGTTGCGTTTCTTTAGATAGAGACATAATAAATCCATCGATACTTCCGTTGGCCAACATTTCCATATTGATAACCTCTTTGTCAAACGATTCGTCAGAAAGGCAAACGATAACGTTGTAGCCATGTTCATTGGCAACATTTTCAACTCCGCTAATTACAGTAGCAAAAAAATGATGTACAATTTCAGGAATTATAATGCCAATGGTTTTTGTTTTTTTGTTTTTTAAACTTAAGGCAATATTGTTGGGTTTGTAATTATAAAGTTTGGCAAAAGCTTGAACTTTTTGACGTGTATCTTCGCTTATTTCCGGACTGTCTTTGAGGGATTTTGAAACGGTTGAGATAGAAACATCCAATTCTTTTGCAATTTGTTTTAAAGTTACTTTTCTCTTCATAATTTATTTTCTGGAATAAAAATTTGTGAATAAAGGTAATTGATATTTTTCAGAATCGGAATTTTTCACCTAAAATATCTGATTATTCTAAAAGTTTTCAACACGAAAACGTTTTCGCATCCTATTTAACATGTGTTCTTTCTAAATATTGAAAAATTTGCTTAAATTTAACATTCGAAGTATAAAATACAAGCTCAAAACACAATTTTTTAACTTAAACAAACTCTATGAAAACAATTTCTAAAAAGTTGTTCATTACGTTGCTTCTCTTGCCTCTTACAATGTTGGCACAGAGCACTTTGAAAGGGACTGTCACGGATAAAGCATCCGGCCAACCGCTTCCGGGAGTAAACGTAATTGTCAAAGGTACTACTAATGGTGCCACAACTGATTTTGATGGTAATTTTACGCTGTCAAAATTAAAAAGCGGAGATGTTATTGAATTCTCTTTTCTAGGATTCAAAACCGTTTCTGTAACTTACACTTCACAATCTGCCTTGTCTGTTTCTTTGGAAGAAGATTCAACTTTGTTGGATGAAGTAACCTTAGTTTCTGTGGGATATGGTACGGTAAAAAGAAAAGACGCTACCGGATCTGTTACAACAGTTTCTACCAAAGATTTTAATAAAGGAGCCAACGTAACGGCAGAGAATTTATTAAATGGTAAAGTTGCCGGTGTTACAATTAATACCAGTGGTGCTCCGGGTTCAGGTTCTGAAATTAGAATTAGAGGAGGGTCTTCATTGTATGGTTCAAATGATCCTCTTATTGTAATAGACGGATTGCCATTAGATAATAGAACCGGTGAGGGATCAACCTCTGTTTTAGCTTCTTTAAATCCGAATGATATTGAAAGCTTTACCGTATTAAAAGATGCTTCTGCAACTGCAATTTACGGTTCTCGTGCTTCTAATGGTGTTATTATCATTACTACCAAAAGAGCTGGAAAATCACTACAGGTAGAGTACAATTTTCAATACGGTACCGGTCGTAAATTCAATAAGGTAGATGTTTTTTCTGCTAATGAATTTAGAGCCTTGATAAATGAAGTAGGTACCCAACCTATGATTGATCGTCTTGGAACTGCTAATACAGATTGGCAAGAAGAAATCTATAGACGTACTGATTTTGTTGATAATAACTTGTCTTTAAAGGGGAATTTATTTAATAGAATTCCAACGCGTTTGTCTGTGGGTAACACCTATCAAGAAGGTTTGCGTTTAACTAATGCTTTTACCAGAAATTCAGTGGCTTTGAATATGTCTCCTGAGTTTTTTGAAGGTCACTTGAAAGTCAGATTATCAGCCAATTATACAAATCAAAGAAATAGATTTGCAGCAGGTGTAGAAGGTGCAGCTATCCGATTCGATCCTACGCAACCCGTTTATGATGCCTCGTCACCTTATGATGGTTTTTTTGAGTACAGAAACGGTCCAAATACTTCTAATTTCTTGGCACCCGCAACTCGAAATCCTGTAGCTCAATTGCTTCAAACCAATGATAGAGGTATTAACAACAGATTTTTTGGTAACCTAGAAGTAGATTACAAGTTTCATTTCTTACCAGAATTAAGAGCTGTGGTTAATGTAGGTTTTGATCAAGAAGATGGAGAAAGAAGAATATTAGTAGGTAGAAATGCTTTAACCGGATTTATCAACGGAACTACACTTTATGGAGTAGATTCGTATTCTGAAAATACTAGAAAAAATAAGCTTTTTGATTCCTATTTTGTATATAATAAATCGTTTAACAATTTAGATTTTGAAGCAACTGCCGGTTATTCGTACCAAAAATTTGAATTCCAAGGTAATTTTACCAGAAACAGAAATAATGTTGATGATGTACCGGGGGCCTTTGCTGATCCTGATGTGGTTTTAATTGGTTTCTTTGGTAGAACCAATTTCAACTTCAAAGATAAATATCTTTTAACTCTAACTTATCGTCGTGACGGTACTTCTAGATTTGGAAAAGAAAACCGTTGGGGTAATTTCCCGGCAGTAGCATTTGCATGGAAATTGAAAGAAGATTTCTTTAAAAACACAGCCAAGTTATCTGATTTGAAATTGCGTTTAGGTTGGGGTATTACCGGTCAACAAGCAATTCCTCAAGGTTTGTTTTATTTACCTCAATACAATATAGGAGATCCCAATTCACAATATGTTATTGGAGGCGTAAGTTATCCTGTAGGAGTACCTGCAGCAAATGGCCCAGTTAAATGGGAAGAGACTTACACCTACAACGCGGGTCTTGATTATGGATTTTTTGAGAATAGATTAAGTGGATCATTGGATTTCTTCTATAAAAAATCGTACGACTTATTCCAAATTGCTGCTTTTGCAGATGGAGGTAACTTCTCAAACCAAGGGCCACAAAATATTGGAGATATGAGTACAAAAGGGGTTGAGTTCTCTGTTGGTTATGATGTAATTCGTAAAGAGAACTTTAATTGGAATGTAAATTTAAATGCTACAAAATTTGAAAGAAGAATCGATAAAGTAGCTTTGGGAACTCCTTTGTTTACTGGATTTACAGGAGCTGGAACTGGAGGTACTTCTCAAATTTTCCAAGAAGGATTTACTCCAAATTCATTCTTTGTGTATAAACAATTGTACGATCAAAGTGGAGCACCTATTGAAGGAGCTTTTGCCGACTTGAATGGAGATGGTATTATAAGTGGAGAAGACAGATACATTTACAAAAATCCAGATCCGGATTTATTGTTAGGTTTTTCAACTACTCTAAATTACAAGAATTTTGATTTAGGATTTAACTTAAGAGCTAGTTTTGGTAACCGTATTTTAAATACTATTAATTCTACCAGATCCTATTCAAGTACTTTGTTAGAGGGTCAATCTTTAGAAAATATTTCTACAAATTATTTGAATACCGGTTTCATCCAACAAAATGGAGAAAACGTTTTGTCAGATATGTTTATTGAAAACGGTTCATTCTTACGAATGGATTATGCGACAATGGGTTATACTTTTCCTAATTGGTTAGGTGGTAAAGCTTCTTTAAGATTGTTTACAACTGTTCAGAATCCTTTTATTATAACTAAATATAGTGGTTTGGATCCTGAGATCACAGGAGGTATTGATGCTACAATTTATCCTAGACAAAGACAATTCTTGTTTGGAGCAAACGTGAAATTTTAATATAAAAGACTATGAAAAAAATGAATTTTAAATTTGTCGCTCTGCTAGGAATTGCATTTTTTATGCATTCGTGTGTAGATGACTTGGATATTACTCCTGAAGATCCGTTAACACAGACATTACAGGAGTTTTATTCACAGCCCGGAGCTCATAAAAAAGCTTTAGCGGGGGTTTATGGGAACTTGTCCTTAACAGGTACAGGTGGTGCTGGTTCCTCAAACATTGGAGGAATTGATGCGGGGACGAGTCAATACGGTAGGGTATTGTGGT
Organism: Flavobacterium sp.; assembly: GCF_036759525.1. Taxonomy (GTDB): domain Bacteria; phylum Bacteroidota; class Bacteroidia; order Flavobacteriales; family Flavobacteriaceae; genus Flavobacterium. The sequence continues at coordinate 32,625 of NZ_DAIOUN010000005.1, forward strand.
ACATGCAAGACTTAGCTACCGATGAAGTAATTTGGAGTTATGAAAATGACCCAGGAACTCGAGAAATTCAAAGAAATATTTGGAATGCTGCCAACCCTATTATCAGAGGAATGTATGGTAGAGCAATGTTTCAAGTTGCCCTTGCTAATGAATATTTAAGAGAGTCTACACCAGCTAAGTTAAGTTCGTATGGAGTTACAAATCCACAAGATGTTGCAGAAATTGCTGTTTACAGACAAGAAGTACGTGCATTGAGAGCCTTGGCTTACTACCACCTGATGGACTTGTTTGGAAAAGCTACGTTTGTAACTGAGACTGATCCTTTGAATACAGCAGGTCCGGAGTACAACAGACAACAACTTTTTGATTTTATTGAATCGGAATTATTAGCTATTATTCCAGATTTGAAAGCTCCAAGAACTAACGAATCCGGTAGACTTGATCAAGCTTTTGCTCGAATGATATTAGCAAAAATGTATTTGAATGCCGAAGTATATATTAATCAAAATAAATACACTCAGTGTGTAGAACAGTGTAATGCAATTATTGCAGGAGGATATACTTTAAATCCAAATTACTTAAACAATTTCAAAGCAGATAATCATTTGTCTCCAGAAATGATTTTTGCGATTCAATCGGATGGAATTTTAACTCAAAATTTTGGTCCTACAACAGTTATGATTAATGGATCTGTTGGTTCAATAGAACAGAATGGAGTATCTCTAGGTGTAGGTGCCGGAGGTTGGGGAGGTGCACTTCGTTTAAGAAAACAGTTTGTACAAAAGTTTGAAGGTGCTCAGTTTACTAATGATGCCAGAAATACAATTATATCTGGTGTAAGAAACATTGAAATTACAGATGTTGCAGATAGAGATTCGGGTTTTATTTTGGCCAAGTTTTCTAATGTTTCATCTACGGGTGTTCCGGGTCCAAATTCAACATTTGTTGATACAGATTTTCCTCTTTTCCGTCTAGCAGATGTGTATTTAATGTATGCAGAGTGTGCGGTTAGAGGAGCTGGAAATGCATCTTTGGGTACAGCTGTAAATTATGTGAATGCATTGAGAGAAAGAGCAAATAATGGTTCTCAAACTGCTAATATCTCACAAAGTGCCTTATCACTTGACTTTATCTTAGATGAAAGAGCCAGAGAATTACATTGGGAAGCACACAGAAGACAAGATTTAATTCGATTTAACCGTTACACGGGTGGAACTTATAATTGGGCTTGGAAAGGAAATGGAAGTAATGGAATTTCTATTCCTGCACACATGCGTTTGTATCCAATTCCTGAAGCTTCTTTAGCTTCGAATCCTAACTTAACACAAAACCCAGGTTATTAATACTTGACTAATTTAAAAATTAACAAAAATGAAAAATACTTTTAAAATATTAATGTTAACCCTAATTTCAATTGGGTTTTGGTCTTGTGAAGACGAACAAGATCTAATGTTTTTAACTCCACCAAGCAGTTTCTCAATTTTAACTCCTGATGGGGGAACAACAATAGCACTAACTCCTGCCTTACAAAATAATCCTGCAATTACAGTTAGTTGGTCAAAAGCGGATTATGGTACTCCAACAGCCGTAAGCTATGACATTGAAGTAGCAAAATCGGGATCAGATTTTGAATCAATTGTAATTGCTGGAAATACAACTGGTACAAACATTACTTGGTCTGTAGCTGAATTGAATGGTGCTGCAGGTGCTGCAGGTTTAACTCCTTTTGTTGAAGAAGGATTAGATATCCGTATCAAAGCTACAACCGGAACTGTTGATAGTCAGCCAGTGTATTCAAATGTAATTACAATTTTAGTAACTTCATATACAACAGAGTTACCTAAGTTAGCTGTACCGGGTAATCATCAAGGTTGGAATCCACCAACTGCACCTCGTATTGCAGCATCAGGATTTGGTGCTACAGATTATGAAGGATACATGTGGTTAGATGGTGGTTATAAATTTGTTGGTCCAAGTGAGTCTGGTGCTTTCAACTGGGGGAATACCGATTGGGGAGATGATGGTTCTTTCTCTGGCGTTCTTGCAGAGTCTGGTGAAACAGATTGTATAGCTTCTCCGGGATATTACAGAGTTCGTGCTAATACAACCACCCTTGTTTATTCTACAGATGCAACAGTTTGGGGAATTGTGGGAGCAGCAACACCTGGTGGATGGGATAATAGTACTGTTCTTACCTACAATCCAAGTACATTAAAATGGGAAGGAACAGTAGCCATGACAGCTGGCGGTTACAAATTTAGAGCAAACAATGCATGGACTATCAACTTAGGAGGTAGTACAGATAGTTTAAACTATGATGGGCCAGATTTGATTTTAGATGCTGCCGGTACTTATTTAGTTAGATTGGATTTAAGTAATCCAAGAGCTTACACTTATGAGTTAATTGCTCAATAGTTTCTTAATATTATTTAAAAAGGGCTGTTTCCTACAGCCCTTTTTTATCATTTTAAATTTTCAGCTATGAAAAAAACGTACCTTTTTACTTTTTTACTTACCTTTTTTACTTCTATTGTTTTTGCCCAAGTTACTATTACACCGGCAACATTCAATGTAAATGATCAAATAACCATTACTGTATCAACAGCTGCTCAAACTTGTAATCAAATGGGAACAGCACCAGCTAAAGTATACATGCATGCTGGTATTGGTGACGATACAAATGCTTTTGGCTTTTCTGTTATTGGAAATTGGGGTCAAGATAATGGAGTAGGGCTAATGACCAACAACGGTAACGGAACTTGGTCAATAACCTTAACACCCAGTACATATTTTGGAATCAATGCCACTCAACAAGCTAATGCTACCAAATTGGGAATGGTTTTTAGAAATGCTAATGGTTCTCAAACCTTAAAGCTACCCCCATCATGTGGTGACTTTATTTTTAATGTTGGTACTTTTCAACTTAATTTAACAGCACCGGCTAATAATAGTGCTACTATAATTAATTCGGGAGGGAGTTTAAATGTATCCGCTAATAATACAGGTGGAAATGCAAGTTATGTATTGAGAGCTAATGGAAATATCATCAACTCTAATGCTTCTACTTCCAGTTATTCATTTACGCATACAAATATTACAGCAAATCAAACTTATGAACTTGCCGTAACGCAAGGTTCTGCAACTATTACCAGAAGATTTAGCGTTATAGTAAATCCGGGAACTTTAAGCCAAGCTATTCCGGCAAATATGGAAGATGGAATTAATTATTTTCCTTCAGATCCAAGCAGAGCTTTATTGAAGTTAAATGCACCGGGAAAAGATTTTGTCTATGTTGCGGGAAGTTTTAATAACTGGCAACCTGATGCATCTTACGCGATGAAAAGAGATCCTTCTACCAATATTTTTTGGTTAGAATTGACTGGGCTAACTCCAAATCAAACCTATACCTATCAATATTGGGTGGTGGATCAAACACCTACGACCAATTCACCAGCCTTAGTTAAAACAGCTGATATGTATTCTACAATGGTGTTATCTCCATTTGACGATCCTTGGATTCCTTCTATTTCATATCCTAATTTGCCGGCATATCCTCAAGGACAAGAGCGTGAAGTTACAGTTTTAAGAACGGGTCAAACACCCTATCCTTGGAGCCCTGCAACAACTAATTTTGTTAAACCTAATAAAGATAATTTAGTTATTTATGAAGTTTTAATTCGAGATTTTGATGCGAATAGAAATTACCAAAGTCTAATAGATAGAATAGATTATTTTAAAAATCTCAAAGTCAATGCCATTCAGTTAATGCCGGTGATGGAATTTGAAGGTAATGAGAGTTGGGGATACAATACATCGTTTCATATGGCTTTGGATAAATTCTATGGTACTCCAGAAAAATTCAAAGAGTTTGTAGATCTGTGTCACCAAAATGGCATTGCTGTTATCTTGGATTTAGCATTAAATCACGCCTTTGGAAGAAATCCAGGTGTGCGTATGTGGATGAATGATCCGGATGGTGATGGATGGGGAGCACCAGCCTCTGACAACCCTTTCTTTAATACGGTTGCCAGACACAGTTATAGTGTTGGTGAAGATTTTAACCATCAATCGGCTTTAACTAGATATTACACCAGAAGAGTAATAAAACATTGGATAGAAGAATACAAGATTGATGGATTTAGATGGGATTTAACCAAAGGGTTTACACAAGAATGTAATGCTAACGATGAGGCTTGTACCAATGGTTATAGAGCAGATCGAGTAGCTGTATTAAAAGAATATGCAGATTATTCATGGTCGCTAGACCCCAATCATTATGTGATTTTTGAACACTTAGGTGGAAATCAGGAAGAGTCTGAATGGGCAAACTACAGATTAAACGAAGGAAAAGGAATCATGTTGTGGGGTGAAATTTGGACTCCTTATAAACAACTTTTAGGTGGGAATTCTATTAATGCCGATCTTTCCGGAATGAATCATACTGCACGTGGTTTCAATGGAAAAAGATTAATTGGTTACCCGGAAAGTCATGATAAAGATCGTATCATGTATGAAGCTTTAACTTTCGGAAATGGTGGAGGTTCAGCTCCTGTAAACGGAAATTTAAATAATGCTTTATTCAGAATGAGAGCAATTGGGGCAGTTAATTTATTAATCCCTGGACCTAAGATGATATGGCATTTTGCTTCTTTAGGTATGAGTGATTCAATTTGGACTTGTTCAAATGGTACTGTTAATTCAGATTATGACACAACTCCGGGAGATTGTAAATTAGATACTAAACCACAACCGCAATGGACTCAAAATTGGCTTTCTGTTCCTAATCGTGTAGCAATTTACAACGATTGGGCTAAGTTTATTGATTTAAAGAAAAATAATCCGGTTTTCAATGGTCAATTTGCCATTAGTCCAGATGGAAACAATATCAGACAACGTATTTATGTTTTTGATAATTCTATTCCATCCAATCAATTGCGAAATGTTGTGATTTTGGCCAATTTCTCTGTAGCGGCTCAAAATATAATCCCCGATTTTCCCTATACCGGTACTTGGTATAATCTGATGGATAATTCTCCTGTTAATGTTACTAGTACAAGTGCAACCATTAACCTTCAACCGGGTGAATACCGCGTTTTTGGGAACAGACCTGCAAGTACATTAAGTAATCCGGATTTAGAAATTACAGAGAATGCCTTTTTAATTCCAAACCCCACACGTAATTATTTTTCTGTTAGTATAGCAACTCAAAAAGTAGAAGTGTTTTCAATAACAGGACAGTTGGTTAAATCATTTCAAAACTCATTCACAAGTGATTCTGTTTTTGATATAAGTGATTTGGACAACGGAGTCTACTTGGTTAAAACCTCAGACGAATACAACAGAGTTCAAACTTTGAAGTTAGTTAAGAATTAAATATAATTTGATTTTTTTAAAACCCAATCCGTAGTGATTGGGTTTTGTTTTTTTGTACCTTTATTCCGTTAAAGACCCGATATGTATGGTACTAAAAAATCTTAAATCAAAAGTTTTTAAATGGGGGAAACGATTTTTTATCGTGATATTTGTCTTTCTTGCGTTACTTTTTATACTACCTAAATTGTTTTCCCAAACAATTGAAAATAAAGTAAAAGAGTTTGCCAATGCTAAAATAAACGGTGAGCTAAATTTTGGAGAAACTCAATTATCTTTTTTTACTCATTTCCCCTCATTAACCCTTACCCTCGAAGATTTTTGGTTAAAGGGTTCAAAACCTTTTGAAAAAGACACGCTACTTTCTGTAAAAGAAGTTTCATTTGGAATTAATGTAGCTTCGGTTTTATTTGGAGAAAAAATAAAAATCGAAGAGATTTATATTTCAGAAGGAAAAGCCAATATCAAAGTTTCAAAGCAAGGGTACCCCAATTATAATATTTATAAAAGTGATACACAAACTACCGAATCGGATACTTCCTCAACTTCCATACAATTGGATAGAATTGATATCCGAAAACTAGATTTAACCTATTCTGATTTGTCAACCAAAATTGAAATTAAAGCTCTCGGATTTGATTATTTAGGGAAAGGAAATTTACATGAATCACTTTTTAATCTCAAAACAAAAGCCCAAATTGAGGCTTTTGATTTTACGTTTGATTCAGAAAACTATCTTAAAAATAAAAAAGTTAATGCCAACCTTGTTACAAAAGTGAACACAAACTCATTAGAATTGTTTTTTGATGAAAATAAGTTAATGATAAACAAATTACCGGTAGACTTTAAAGGCAAGTTGGATTTTTTAAAAAACGGATATAATCTTGATTTTACGGTACAATCTCAAAATAGTTCGTTAGAAAATTTTTTCACGGCTTTACCGCCGCAGTTTGTGACTTGGTTAGAGCATACTCAAGTTAAAGGTAAAACCGATTTGTATTTTTCTCTTAAGGGCAAATATATTGCCGAAAAAAGTTTAAAGCCCGATATACATTTCAATATGAAAGTGAGAGAAGGTTATATTTCAAATAAAAATGCACCTATTGCGGCAAGTCATATTTTTTTAAATTTTGACACCCAATTACCGGCTTTAGATGTGGAACAAATCGGGGTTAAAATTGATTCTGTTTTCTTTAATGTTGGACAAGATTATTTCAATGGGAATATCAAACTAAAAGGGTATTCAAAACCTAAATTGGATGCCAGAGTTCGGTCGCAACTTAATTTAGCTCAATTGGACGAGGCTTTGGGGCTCAAAAATTTAACCTTAAAAGGCATCTTTAAAGCCGATATTACTTCAAGAGGAGCTTATGATAAAGCTTTGGGTCAATTTCCAGTAACCAAGGGTAGTTTCAGTCTAAAAGACGGTTTTATACAAACTCAATTTTATCCAAATCCAATAAAAAACATTCAAGTTGTGGCTAAACTTTCCAACTCAAATGGCAATTTTGCTGATTCTAAGTTGTTTTTGGAACCTTTATCTTTTGTTTTTGAAGATAAACCCTTTGTGGCGAATGCTTCATTTCAAAATTTTGATGATGTTTTATATGATATAAATGCAAAAGGGATACTAAATATTGAAAAGATTTACAAAGTTTTTAATAAAGAAGGATTGAATGTTACCGGTTTTGCAGATGTTGATGTGAGTTTTAAAGGGAAACAAAGTGATGCCACATCTGGTAAATTTCAAAATTTAAAAAATACAGGACGATTAGATCTCAAAAAAATAAAAATAAACTCTGATATTTTGCCTTTGCCTTTTGTAATTGAAGAAGGTCAATTTGTTTTCAATCAAGATCGTATGTATTTTGATGCTTTTACTGCAAGCTATGGCCAATCTGATTTTAAAATGAATGGGTATATGAATAATGTAATCAATTTTATGTTGTCTGATTCAGAGATTTTAAATGGGAATTTTTCGGTTACATCTCGGTTTTTAAATTGTAATGAATTTTTAATACCAACTCCAATTGAAAATGAAGAGGAACCCGTTGTGGAAAATGGTGTTATGCTTTTACCTCAGAAATTTAATTTCAATTTCAATGGAGATTTTGCAAAAATAAAATTGGATGAAACTTTGATTGAGAATTTAAAGGGGAAAGTTCAAATCAATAAAGGACAGCTTCAATTGATAAATACAAGTTTGAGTATTGCAGGAGCAAAATTGGTATCTAATGTAATTTATGCACCCGAAAATTCTAATAAAGCTCATTTTGATTTATCAGTAAAAGCATCAGATTTTGATATCAAACGGGCTTACAATGAAATACCTCTATTCAAAGAAATGGCTTCGGCAGCAGCTTACGCCGAAGGAATAGTTGCATTAGACTATAAATTATCCGGAAAGTTGGGATCTGATATGAGTCCAATTTATCCGTCTTTAACCGGAGGGGGAGTTTTAAGTGTGAAGAATATTAAAATGAAAGGTTTTAAGATTTTTAATGTAGTAAGTCAAAAAACGGAAACCAATGCCTTGCAAGATCCCGAACTTTCAAAAGTATCTATTCGTACTACCGTAAAAAATAATATTATTAAATTAGAACGATTCCGTTTTAAAGTTGCAGGTTTCAGACCCAGAATAGAAGGCGAGACGAGTTTTAATGGGGATTTGAATATAAAGATGAGGTTGGGACTGCCACCTTTGGGTATTTTAGGAATACCAATTAAAATTACAGGATCACAGGAAAATCCTAAAATAGGTATAGGAAGAAAATCAGAAGATTTAAAAGAGATTGAGTATGAAGAACCAGCTCCAAACGGTGATTTGGAAATCAAAAAGGAAGTTTTACCCCAAACACAAAAAGATACAGTAGGATAAAATTAAAAAAGCCTGAATATTTCTATTCAGGCTTTCGGTGGTACCTCCAGGGATCGAACCAGGGACACACGGATTTTCAGTCCGTTGCTCTACCATCTGAGCTAAGGTACCGTGGCAATGCGGGTGCAAATATAGTGTGATTTTTATTTTATCCAAAACAATTGTAAAAAAAATTCATTGCGTACCTTCGCAAAATTAAATTTAACACCATGAATCTAGTTTTAGATGTTGGAAATACCCGAATTAAAGGTGCTGTTTATGAGGGTAATATACAAAGGGATACCTTTGTTTGTCTGTCGAATGAAATTTCAGAAAAAATGGAAGTTTTTTTTCAAAAACATCCTCAAATAAAGCATTTAGTTGTTGCGTCGGTTGCAAATTTTAATGAGCAAGTCTTAAATAATGTGCCTCAAAGCATTTCAATCCATCACATTTCAAGAGATGATAAGTTTCCTTTTGTAAATAAATATGCTTCCCCAAATACACTAGGAATAGATCGCATGGTATTAGCCTCCGGTGCAACATTGCGATTTCCAAATCAAAATAGATTAGTAATAGATGCGGGCACGGCTATAACCTACGATTATATAGACGATAAAAATCAATATTGGGGTGGAGCTATTTCTCCAGGTATCAAACTTAGATATGAAGCTTTGCATCAATTTACAGCAAAACTTCCCCTTTTAGAGTTTGCCGAGCCACAACATTTTATCGGAAATTCAACATTTGAAGCTATTCATTCAGGTGTTGTAAATGGTGTTATACATGAAATTGACGGCTTTATCAACCAATATTTGCAAGGAAACCAAAACTTTACAATAATTTTAACGGGAGGAGACGCTGATTTTTTGGCTAAAAGATTAAAAAATACCATATTTGCCAATTCAAATTTCTTATTAGATAGTTTGAATGATTTATTTCAATACCAAACACATAATGATTAAAAAAATAATCGTAGGCGTTGTCTTACTTATTTCGACACTTTCTTTTGGACAAGAGGGAACAGCCTCTCCTTATTCTTTCTACGGAATTGGAGATGTAAAGTTCAAGGGGGCAATAGACAACAGATCAATGGGAGGTGTTTCTGTTTTTTCAGATTCCATTCACGTGAACTTACAAAATCCGGCTTCTTTTTCGAAGTTAAAACTGACCACATTTACAGTAGCAGGAAATTACAATTCTGTAGGTTTAAAAACTAGCTCAGAGTCAGAACGGGCACAAAGAACCACTTTGGAGTATTTAGTAGTAGCTATGCCTATCTCAAAAAAGTTTGGAGCTTCAATTGGGCTTTTGCCTTTTTCTTCTGTGGGGTATAAAATTCAAAATCTAAACAGTGAGCCGGGTCAGGTGAATAATCTTTACGATGGTTCAGGAGGTGTAAATCGAGTATTTGCTGCATTGGGTTATTCTATAACCCCACACTTGAGTATTGGAGCCGATTTGAATTACAATTTTGGTGATATTGCCACAAAGAATTCAACTTACATTACGGGAGTAGAATTGGGAACACGTGAAATAAATGAGAGTAACATTAGCGGGGTTAATGTGAATTTCGGATTAATGTATTCTCGAAAAGTAAGTGAAAAGCATACGTTGTTTTCAAGTTTTGTGTATGCACCTGAAGGGAAATTAACTTTACAAAATCAAAGAACCATAGCTACAGTATTGTTTTCTCCTGTTTTTGGCGAAATTCCTCAAGTTGAGGAAGAAATACCCGTTTCGAATACCCGCCTAAAGATACCGTCTAAGTTTGGTTTTGGGTTAGGATTTGGAGAGGAAAAGAAGTGGGGAATTGGAGCAGAAGTTACATTTCAGGAATCAAGTCAGTTTGGAAACCGGTTTAATGATATTCAAAATGCAAGCTTTGAGAATAGCCAAAAAATAAGTGTTGGAGGTTTTTATATACCTAATTATTCCTCCTTTACCAGTTACTTTAAAAGAGTTACTTATCGTGGCGGATTTAATTACGAAAATACCGGATTGCTATTAAATAACGAGCAGATAAATAATTATGGCATAACTTTTGGTTTAGGTCTTCCGGTTACAGGTTCTTTTTCTAATATTAATCTGGGAGTAGAGTTCGGAAAACGCGGAACAACCAACGCCGGTTTGATAGAAGAAAATTATTTAAATGTAAGTATTGGTTTGTCACTAAACGACAAATGGTTTGTTAAAAGAAAATATGAATAATACAGAAATTTTTAAGATTATGAAAACTACATTAAGTATTGTATTTGCCTTTATAATTGGAATGACTAGCAGTAGTGCTCAAACACCTGCAGATTGTGCTGAAAAATTATCAATCTTTAACGAGCTCTGTAAAGCGAAAGATTTTGATAGTGCCTATGAGCCCTGGATGTATACTCGTAAAAACTGCCCAACGTTCCATCAAGCTATCTATATTAGAGGGGAACAAATTTTAAATCACAGAATAGACAAAGCAAAAACACCTGCTGATAAAGAAGCAGAAGTTAAAGAGTTGGTTAAAATGTTAGGGGAATTTGATACACATTTCCCAGATAACGGACGTGGTAACCGTATTAAAAAAGCTATGGCTTACTTTGAAAACAATGTAGGAACACCAGCAGAAGTTTATCAATTGTTAGACGATGCTTTCAAGAATGATCGTGCCAATTTCTCCAACCCTAAAGCATTATATGTATACTTTGAAATTTATGTAAATGATTTTGAAGCCGGAACAAAAGGAATTAAACTTCAAGATTTATTTGCTAAGTACGATATGATTTCAGATAAAATTGAAGAAGAGGAAAAACAAGTTTCAGATGCTTTGGATGTGTTATTGCAAAAAGAGGAAAGTGGAGTAGAATTGTCAGATAAAGAAAACACTTCGAAAAGCAATCACCAAATTAACCTAGATGCTTTTCAAACAATTAGAACAAGTATGGATAACAAAATTGCTCAGTTGTCTACTTGTGACCGACTTATTCCATTTTTAGGAGGAAGTTTTGAAGAGAAAAAAGGAGATGCAGAATGGTTGAAAAGAGCTGCTGATCGTTTAGACAAAAAAGGATGTTCATCAGATCCATTGTTCTCAAAAATATCAGATGCTTTACATGCTTTAAATCCAACGGCAGAGTCTGCCTACAATTTAGGGGTTTCGTTTTATACTAAGAAAAACACAGCAAAAGCATTGGAGTATTTCAACCAATCGGCTGAATTACAAAAAGACAACAATAAGAAAGCAAATGTGTATTATACTATTGCAAGAAATATTTATGGGAACTCCAATAAAGTTCAAGCTAGAGCCTATGCTGAAAAAGCACTGGCAGCCAAGCCTTCTTTTGGTGAAGCCTATGTGTTTATTGCTCAGTTGTATGCCAACAGTGCAAACGAATGTGGTGATGATCCGTTTGAAAAGAGAGCTATTTATTGGTTAGCAGCTCAAACAGCCCGTAAAGCCGGAACGGCATCTGGTACTGCTGCTGCCGCATCTTATGATAAATTGGCTCCATCCAAACAAGATATTTTTAGCTCCGGAAGAGCCGGTCAAACTATTAGTTTCAAATGTTGGGTTGGTAAAAGCGTTGCGGTGCCCAATTTGTAATACCTATGTCATTGCTTAAAAAAATATTGAAAAATAGTGTCACAGTTTTTGCTGTGACATTGTTTTTTGCATGTGAAAGTAATTTTAAAGAAATTCAGAAAATTAATGTATCTGAGTTTATGGCAACCGGTGAAGCCGACACTATCAATTTGAAATACACCGATTCCGGAAGAATTAAAGCAGTTCTTGTAAGTCCTAAAATGTTTGATTACGGTAACGAAAAGTATCCTTTTATGGAATTTCCAAAAGGCGTTGAAGTAACTTTATATGATCAAAATGGGAAGAAAAATTTTATCAAATCCGATTATGCCATTACCTTCAAAGGTACTCAAATTATCGATTTGCAAGGAAATGTAAAAATGACTTCAGATGGAGGCCAATTCTTAGAAACCGAACAATTGTATTACGACCAAAAAAATGAATGGTTTTTTACCGAAAAAAAGTTTAAATTTACAGACCCTTTGAAAGGAAACACCTCCGGTCAAGGATTAGATTTCAGCAAAGATTTTAATCGCATCAATTTTCAAAAAGTTTATGCCGAAATCAACGAAGCAGAATAACTTGTAAACTTAAATCAACTGTAATGGCTTATCTTAAATACATTCAATATTTTTATCTTTTTGCATTTGCCTTTTTTATTTATTTAGGCATAGATTCTTTTCAATCGCAAGAAAGAAACCCTTGGTTGATGTTTTTCTTTGCTGCAATGGCACTTTTTATGTTTTTCTTCAGAAGAAAGTTCATTAACAAAATGAACAACACCAAAAAATAAAGCTTTGTTTGAAATTAGTGTAATTGTTATCTGTTTGCTTTTATCGGCTTTCTTTTCCGGTATGGAGATTGCATATGTTTCTTCAAACAAAGTATTCTTGGGCATCGAAAAGATGCAAGACGGATTAGTAGCCAAAATTTTGAATAAAATTACCGAAAAACCATCTAAGTTTATTGCTTCTATGTTGGTTGGAAACAATATTGTTTTGGTAATTTACGGTTTTACAATGGGCGATTTAATCGTGAGTTGGTTGTATCCGGAATATGCAAACAGTTTAAATCTTCCTTTTTCAGTATTGATGGTGCAGACTTTGTTGTCAACCATTTTAATTCTCATTACAGCCGAATTTTTACCAAAGGTTTTCTTTCAAATTTACGCCAATACTTTTGTCAAAATATTTGCAGTTCCGGCTTATTTTTTTTACCAATTACTCTATTATTTAACCTCTTTTGTAATTTGGATTTCAGATATTATTTTAAAAAGGGTTTTTAAAACTAACGGAGATCAAACTCAACTTTTTTTCAGTAAAGTAGAGTTGGGAAATTACATTACGGAACAAATGAATACAGTAGACGATTCAAAAGAAGTTGATTCTGAAATTCAAATATTTCAAAATGCTCTAGAGTTTTCGGGTGTAAAAGCCAGAGATATCATGAATCCAAGAACCGAAATTGTTGCAGTAGAAATTCACGATTCAGTAAAAGATCTTCGAGAAGTTTTTATTGAAACAGGCTATTCAAAAATTTTGGTTTATCAATCTTCTTTGGATGATATTATAGGGTATGTACACTCTTTTGAAATGTTCAAGAAACCCAAAACGATCAAATCAGTGTTAATGACGGTTGAATTTGTGCCCGAAACGATGTTTATTAAAGATGTATTGAATGTTTTAACCAAAAAAAGAAAAAGTGTTGCTGTGGTCTTGGATGAATACGGTGGAACATCCGGTATGATTACGGTAGAGGATATTATTGAAGAATTGTTTGGTGAAATTGAAGATGAACACGACTCGGATGAAACTTTAATCGAAGAACAAATAAAAGAAAATATATACCGCTTTTCTACCCGTTTGGATGTGGAATACTTAAACGAAACCTACAAGTTAAACATACCGGAAGAAGATTCTTACTCTACTTTGGGCGGATTTATTATGAATCATACCAAAGAGATTCCGCAAAAAGGCGATTATATTGAAGTTGGAAATTTTCATTTTGAAGTCGAAGAAGCAACCAGCAACAAAATCGAGTTGGTTACCTTAAAAATCTCAGAATAAATTTATTTTTAAATATAAAATTTCAACAGATTTTAGCAACTAACTGGAGTTTCTTTTTAAACCATTACCCACAACTTTAAATCTTTTGTGAAAAATTAAAATTAAATGAAATTCTTTATAATTATTTCATAGATAATTGTATTTTCGCAAACTGAAATAAAATTAAACATATTAAAAAATGGCGATTTTAGGTAAAATTAGACAACGTTCTTTTATACTCATTGTAATTATTGCTTTAGCATTATTCTCTTTCGTACTGGCAGATGTAATTCAAAGTGGCGGTTTTAGTCAATCTTCAACAAATGTAGGAAGTGTGAATGGAGAAGATATTGCTTTTGAAAATTTTAGAATAAAAGTAGCAAATACAGAAAAAAGCGGTCAAGGAATGTCTACTACTCAAGCGGTAAATAGAGTTTGGGAGCAAGAGATTAATGTAGCATTATTGTCTGAAGAGCTTGAAAAATTAGGAATCAGAATTAGTGAGAAGCATTTGATTGAAACACTTAAAGCCGACCAGAATTTTGGTCAAAATCCAAGTTTTCAAAACGAGCTAGGGCAGTTTGACATTAACAAATACAGACAATACATCAAATCCAGCAAAAGTCCTGAAGAAATTCAATACTATGAGTCTATAGAAGAGAATGCCAATATCAATGCAAAATATCAAATTTATGGAGCTTTGGTAAAATCGGGTTATTTTACAACTCAAAATGATGCCAAATTCAAATACAACATGGAAAACAATAAAGTTACTTTTGACTTTGTTGCTGTTCCTTATTCTTCTATAAAAGACAGTGAAGTTACAGTGTCTGATAAAGAATTATTGGATTACATGAAAAAGTATCCAAAAAAATACAAAGCAGACGAAACGCGTGAGATTGAATATGTTATTATTGAGGATAAAGCTTCTGAAGCTGACAAAATTGAAATCAAAAATAAGTTGACTTCTTTCTTGTCTCCTCGTGTAGTTTACAATGCGGCTACAGCCAAAAATGATACTTTACCTAGTTTTGCAGCAACTTCAAATACTATTGAATTTGTAAATGCAAATTCTGATTTCCCGTATGATTCTACCTATTTAGCCAAGTCTGACTTACCGGCAGAATTTGCGGAAACCTTGTTTAACTTACCGGAAGGTCAAGTTTATGGTCCTTATGTTTATGGAGATTATTATGCTCTAAGCAAATCAATGGGAAGAAAAGCAGGAGCTAAAGCTAGAGCGAGTCACATTTTGATTAGTTTTACGGGGTCTAGAGCACAACCTAAAGAAGATCGTACCAAAGACGAAGCTAAGGTAAAAGCTGAAGGTATTTTAGCCCAAATCAATGCCAATCCGGATTCGTTTACATCTTTAGCACTAACTACTTCTGAAGATCAAGGGTCTGCTCAAAGAGGAGGTGATTTAGATTTCTTTGGACCAGGTCAAATGGTTCCGGCTTTTAATGACTTTGTATTCAACAACGGAGTGGGTAAAGTTGGTTTAGTTGAAACAGAGTTTGGATACCACATTATTAAAGTTACAGACAAGCAAGATGCCATTCGTTTGGCTACAATTGCTCAAAAAATACAAGCTTCAGAAAAAACGGCAGAGGGTGCTTATGCTAATGCAGTAAAATTTGAAATGGCTGCTACTGAAAAATCTTTTGAAACGGCTGCCAAAGAGCAGAAACTAACCATTGAACCCTCTTTGCGTGTTAAAATATTAGACGAAATGTTGGGTCAAGCCGGTCCACAAAGACAAGTAATTCGTTGGGCTTTTGAAAAAGATACCGATGTAAACGATGTGAAACGCTTTGAAATTCCAAAAGTGGGGCATTTGGTTGCTCGTTTGAAAAAAATAAACGAAGAAGGTTTCTTGGCTATTGAAGAAGCACGTTTACAAGTTGAACCTATTTTGAAAAATAAGAAGAAAGCAGAAAAGATTATAGCCAAAATGAAAGGGGCATCTCTTGATGCAATTGCTAAATCTAATGCGGTTCAAGTTCAAAATGCACCAGATGTAACGTTAGAAACACCCGTTGTAGCTTCTGCCGGTTTTGAACCTAAAGTTGTTGGAGTTGCTTTTGCTACACCCGTGAATAAATTGTCTGCACCTATTGAAGGTAACGGAAGTGTTTTTGTTATCAAAACAACAAACCGTACAGATGCATTACCTACAATGAACTATGGTAATCAAGTAAATGCGTTAAACAGTCAGAATGCTTCTGCTTTGGGTAGAGTGTTTCCTGCCTTGAAAGAA
This sequence comes from Flavobacterium sp., assembly GCF_036759525.1. Classification (GTDB taxonomy): domain Bacteria; phylum Bacteroidota; class Bacteroidia; order Flavobacteriales; family Flavobacteriaceae; genus Flavobacterium. The sequence continues at coordinate 48,722 of NZ_DAIOUN010000005.1, forward strand.
AAAGCCAAAATTAAGGATAATAGATTCCAGTTTAACTATTAAGAATTTATTTCAGTATAGAATAAAAAATCCCGGATATCCGGGATTTTTTATTTTAAAATCATTTCATCAAATGGTATTACAGTATGAAACCCTCTTTCTGTGAAATACCCTGTAGGATTCTCTTTTGAAATGGCCAATATAAAATCGCCACCCCATGCTCCTAAACTCTTAATAGTGCCTTTAAAATCATCAAACAAAGCTTCTTTAATGGTGCTAGTTTCTAAAACATCGCTTAAAATATTTTCGTGCTTTTCCATCGAATAGACAAACGTTTTAAAATCCGGATTAGTAAGTACAGATTGTGTTATGGCATTTATTTTTTCGATGGTTTTACCAATCTCACTTTGTTTATTCATGTAGTTTGCAATAGCTGTTTTACTACTTTGTTTTCTATTTAAATAAACAAAAAATAGGTGATTTCTGTATTCGGGATAAAATACAACTCTTTTAAAAATAGGTTTTTGGTCTACCAATTGATATATAATAGGTGTATTTTTTTGAGCACAAGCAATATCATAACCACTTCCTCCAAAACTGCGTTGCAATAGTTCAAAAGCATCAATCTTTAACCATTGTCCTATATTATTAATTAAAGTAGATGAAGTGCCTAAACCCCAATTCTTGGGAAACGAGAGTTGAGTTTCAATGTTAAATCCGTTTTTGTCTAAAAGAAAATCGGGATTCATTTGGAAGGCTTCATGCAATATCTCCAATAAGGTATTTCGAACCGAATTTTCGGCATCAAACGGTTTTTTGATGATTTCGTCAAACGTAAAGGCATCTTCAAACCAAATACTTCCGTCTTGATCCAAACTTTTCCAAAGAATCTGCTTTGATAATTGGGGTTCTACAGTTAGGTTTTGACCAAATTTTGTAGGTAATGCTAAAGCTAATGCTCCGTCTAGCACCACATATTCTCCGGTTAAGAGTAATTTTCCGTTGCTGTAAAAGGTTTGTTTCAAAGTAAATTATTTTCTAATTTCTTCCAAATATCCCGCCACAGAAGCATGTGAAATCGTATTGTCTTTAAAATATTCGGTTACTCTCACACGTTCCTCAGGTGTAGCTTGGTATTGATTTAAAATGTTGTTTAAGTGCATTTTCATGTGACCTTCCTGAATACCTTTGGTAGTCAACGATCGTAAAGCTGCAAAATTTTGTGCCAAACCAACGGCGGCTACAATTTGCATTAATTCGCGAGCTGATGGCTTTTCTAAAATGGCTAAATTCAATTTTACCAATGGGTGTAATGATGTTAAACCGCCCACGGTTCCTAATGCCAAAGGAATTTCCAATGCAAAGGTAAAAATACCATTTTCAATCGCAGCCTGTGACAAACTACGGTATTTACCATCGCGAGAAGCATAAGCATGTGCTCCGGCTTCCACAGCTCTAAAATCGTTACCGGTTGCTAAAACTACGGCATCAATTCCGTTCATGATGCCTTTGTTGTGTGTTACCGCTCGATAGGGTTCAATTTGTGCAATTTGAACGGCTCTTACAAATTTTTCTGCAAACTCTTTTGGGTTGTCTATGTGTTTTTCGGTCAATTCTTCTAGGGTACAGGAGACTTCTGCACGCACGATGCAATTTGTTACATAATTAGACAAAATACTCATCACTACTTCTATGTTTTTTTCTTCTTCCGTAAAAGATTCAAAAATGTGAGCTTCGTGTTTCAAGGTTTTGGCAAATTGTTCCAAACACGAATTGATGAAATTGGCACCCATGCTGTCTTTGGTTTCAAATGTAGCGTGGAGTTGATAGTAATTTTCTAATTCAGCGGTTTTATCATGTAACACAATGTCTAAAATTCCACCCCCACGTTTTTGCATGTTGGCAGTAATGCTGTTGGTTTCATCGTAGAATTTTGATTTCGTTTGATTAAAAAAATCAATTAATTTCGATTTATCTCCTTTATAAATAAAATGAACTTGTCCGATTTTTTCGGTGTTCAAAACGGTTGTTTTAAATCCGCCACGTTTTGACCAAAATTTAGCCGATTTTGCCGCAGCCGCCACCACCGAACTTTCTTCAATCACCATCGGAACGGTATAATTTCTTCCGTTGATGTTAAAATTAGGAGCAATTCCTAAAGGCAAATAAAAGTTGGAAATGGTGTTTTCGATGAATTCGTCATGCAATTGTTGCAGTTTTTCATCAGAATTCCAATACTTTTTAAGTAAAGCAATAGCTTCATCAGGTTGCGAAAAATACTGTTGTGCAATCCATTCAATTTTTTCAGTTTTGGATAATTTGGAAAATCCGGAAATCTCGTGGTTCATGTTTAGTTCAAATTGTGATGCAAAGATAAGGAAGAAAAAGTATCGATACCTTTTTCATAAAATTATAAATTGACTCACGATTGCATTTACATAAACCCAAAATTGCTATTTAACAGAAAAAAACACGATTTATTCCGAATTTTTCACTAAAATTGAATCTTTTTTTAACGCATCAAAAATGAATCAATTCTCAAAGCTCGTTTGTTTCTTACTTCTTGTATCGGCATCTGCCATTGCTCAACAAAAAATTACTTTAGAAGACATCTGGTCCTCAGGAACTTTCAGAACAAAAGGAATGGATGCCCTTCAGGCTCTCAAAAATTCCAATCAATATACCGTTTTAAATTTTGACAGAGCTTCACGAACTTTTCAAATCGATTTGTATGATTTTGCAACCTTAAAAAAGGTCAATACGCTAATTGATACCAAAAATCATGTCGAATTAACTTCTATCGATAGTTATACTTTTAATGCTACTGAAACGCAACTGTTGATTGCCTTAAATTCTGAGCCAATTTACCGTCATTCGTCTGTTTCTGATTATTACTTGTATGATTTAGCTACAAAGAAATTGCAAAAAATTGCCGATTATAAAATTCAAGAACCTACTTTTTCGCCAGACGGAAAAAAAATGGCGTATGGTTATCAAAACAACTTATATGTTTTAGACTTCGCAACATCAAAGCACACTCAAATTACAACAGACGGAAAGAAAAATCATATCATCAACGGAACTACCGACTGGGTGTATGAAGAAGAATTTGGATTTGTGAGGGCTTTTGATTGGAATAGTTCGAGCACTCATTTGGCTTACATTAAATTTGATGAAACCGATGTTCCCGAGTTTTCAATGGATGTGTATGGTAAAGAGTTATATCCTTCGCAAGAAGTGTTTAAATATCCTAAAGCGGGTGAGAAAAATGCAGAGGTTAGTTTGCATATTTACGAAGTAGCAACTACTACTACCCAAAACATTAATTTAAATCAATACAATGATTTTTATATCGCTCGTTTAAAATGGACGAATGATGCCAATGCATTAAGTATTCAGGTGTTAAACCGTCATCAAAATAATCTGGATTTACTTTTTGTGGATGCCAAAACCGGAACAACCAAAGTGGTTTTAAATGAGAAAGATGCTGCTTACGTGGATGTGACGGATAATTTGACTTTTTTGAAAGACAATAGTTTTATTTGGACTTCCGAGAAAGACGGTTTCAATCATATTTATCATTATGATAAATCCGGAAAATTGCGAAATCAAATCACCAAAGGCAATTGGGAAGTGACTTCGTATTATGGTTTTGATGAGAAAAACGGACAAATTTATTACCAATCGGTTGAAAATGGTTCCATTAATCGAGATGTGTATAAAATCAAATTAGATGGAAAAGGTAAAATGCGTTTAACTACCAAAACCGGTACCAACAAAGCAACTTTTAGTCCAAATTTTCAATTTTTCATCAATTCATTTTCGAGTGCTACCGAACCCACTTCATTTACGTTGAATAATTCCAAAGACGGAAAGCAAGTTCAATTGATTGTAGATAATAAAGAATTAGCATCAAAACTAGAAAGCTACGACCTTCCCACCAAAGAGTATTTTGAGTTAATAACCGAGAAAGGTCATAAACTGAATGCCTACATCATCAAACCAAAAGATTTTGATGCGTCTAAAAAATATCCATTATTGTTGTTTCAATACAGCGGACCGGGTTCACAACAAGTGGCGAATCAATGGTTAAATTCGAATGATTATTGGCACATGCTATTGGCACAAGAAGGCTATTTAGTAGCTTGCGTTGACGGAAGAGGAACCGGATTCAAAGGAGCAGCTTTCAAAAAAGTAACTCAAAAAGAATTAGGAAAATACGAAGTTGAAGACCAAATTGATGCCGCAAAAGTATTTGGAAATTATCCCTACATCGATAAAACCCGCATCGGAATTTGGGGATGGAGTTATGGTGGTTTCATGTCCAGCAACTGCATCTTAAAAGGAAATGAAGTATTTAAAACGGCTATCGCAGTTGCTCCGGTAACCAATTGGCGTTTTTATGACACAATTTATACAGAACGCTACATGCAAACGCCACAAGAAAACGCAAGTGGTTATGATGATAATTCGCCCATCAATCACGTAGATAAACTAAAAGGAAATTACCTTATCATCCACGGTACTGCCGATGATAACGTACATTTTCAAAATGCAACCCGAATGATTCGTGCTTTGCAATTGGCTAACAAACAGTTTGATCAAGCTATTTATCCAGACACCAACCACGGAATTTATGGTGGAAAAATACGCTTACAATTGTATACTACAATGACTAATTATATCAAAACTAACCTATAAATAGAACATATGACAAACGATACTTCTCAAGTTAACAAAGAATTTTTGGGTCATCCAATTGGTCTTTTTATATTATTTTTAACCGAAATGTGGGAACGATTTTCATTTTATGGAATGAAAGCACTTCTCATTTACTATTTAGTAAAATACCATTTATTTACAGATGAAGCCGGAAATTTTATTGTTGGGGGTTATGCAGCAATGGTATATGCATTACCGGTTGTAGGAGGTTATCTCGCCGATAAGTATTTAGGTTTTAGAAAAGCTGTAATCTTTGGTGGTGTACTTTTAGTTTTAGGACATTTAGGTTTAGCTTATGAAGGTCATCAAGCCTATTTAGCAGAAAATGGCGAATTAATTCAGGATACTTTTGCTTTACAGGCCTTTTTCTTTTCATTGTCTTTGATTATTTTGGGCGTTGGATTTCTAAAAGCAAATATTTCATCTATAGTTGGGGCCTTATATGAAAAAGAAGATATTAGAAGAGATTCTGGATTTACTATATTCTACATGGGTATAAACTTAGGGTCATTTGTAGCAACTTTATTATGTGGATGGCTTGGAGAAAATTATGGATGGGGTTACGGATTTGGAGCTGCTGGAATAGGTATGATTTTGGGTTTAATAACGTTTATATATGGTCAAAAATATTTAATGGGAAAAGCAGAACCCAAAAATCCTGAAATTTTGACTAAAAAAGTATTTGCTGGAATAAACGTAGAATGGTTAATTTATATTTTATCGATTGCGAGTTTAGTTGTTATCGCTCAAATGGTTCAACGTCACACTGTTGTAGATTGGACTTTACGCATAACAGGAGCAATCGCTTTACTAATGATTATATTTTATAGTATAAAAGAAGAAAAGATTATACGTGAACGGTTATTAGCTTTAACCGTTTTAATCGTTTTCTCCGTAGTTTTTTGGGCTTTGTTTGAACAAGCATATACATCAATGAACCTCTATGCAGACCGAGTTTTGGATCGTCAATTTTTTGATTGGACAATTCCTGGCCCTTGGTTCTTAAGTTTGAATGCACTTTTCATAATTTTATTTGCACCATTAGTAGCAAGTTTATGGGTGAAACTTGGAAAATATAATCCAAATACACCGGTAAAGTTTGCATTTGCAATTATATTAGTAGGATTAGGATTTGGAATGTTAGTGATAGGAGCAAATGTAACTCCTGAAGGTGCAAAAATTGCTATGATATGGTTAGTTTTGGCCTATTTTCTTCATACCATGGGTGAACTTTGTCTATCTCCGGTTGGACTTTCATCAGTAACAAAATTAGCACCTCAAAAAATTGTAGGATTTATGATGGGGGTTTGGTTCTTAGCAACAGCTAGTTCTGAATTTATTGCAGCTGTATTAGCTAATTTAGCTAAGATTGATACAAAAGGCGGAGAAGTAACAGATGTAACTGTTGCATTAGCCAGTTATACCGATTTATTTTCTAAATTATTCTGGGTTGGATTAATATTTGGAGGAATCCTATTGTTGTTATCCCCCTTGTTAAAAAAATTAATGCACGGAATCAAATAATTATTTACCAATGACAACATCTTCAAACGACTTTTTTAAAACTCAAGTTCTAGGTCATCCTGCAGGGCTATTTGTATTGTTTTTTACCGAAATGTGGGAACGTTTTTCCTATTATGGAATGCGTGCCATTTTGGTTATTTTTTTAATATCCACTTTTGACAAAGGCGGCTGGGAATGGACAACGGAAAAAGCAATGGCTCTATATGGAACTTATACTATGGGGGTATATTTGACTCCGGTTTTGGGCGGATTATTGGCTGATAAATTATTAGGTTATCGCTGGGCTGTAATTATTGGAGCATTTATTATGACCTTAGGTCACGCATCTATGGCAATTGAAACCGAATTCTTTTTATATGTTGGTTTAGGTTGTTTAATCATCGGGAATGGATTGTTTAAACCCAATATGACTTCTATGATTAGTCATCTTTATAAAGATCATCCGGAAAAGAAAGATGGTGCCTATTCTATATTCTATATGGGTGTAAATGCTGGTGCATTTCTAGGAATTATGCTTTGTGGTTATATTGGCGAAAAAGTTTCTTGGAGTTTAGGTTTTGGATTGGCCGGAATTTTTATGTTCTTTGGGATGTTACAGTTTTTCTTCACTCAAAAAATATTTGGTGATGTTGGCCTATCTCCAGTTAAAAACAAAAGTGAAAAAGTTGTAGAAGATGCAACTCCTGCTAATATCATAAGAGATAGAATGATTGTGGTTTTTATTTTTTCTTTGTTTACGGTTTTCTTTTGGGCAGCTTTTGAACAAGCAGGTGGCTCAATGACCATATTTGCTGAAAAATACACTCAAAGAATACTCGAAGGAAATGCCGGTTATTCATTCAAAATTATCGATGCTATTTTAACTATATTGCCTCTTGGGATCATTTCCTATGTATTGGCAAAATTATTTTCCAAAACATTTTCTAAGTATTCATTAGGAAACATCATTTTATCTTTAAGTTTTATCATTATTTGGGGGATTGTGATTTGGAAAGTAAATAGAGAATTTAGTGCCACAGAAACAGAAGTTCCGGCAACTTGGTTTGGAATTTTAAATTCGTTGTTTATTATCATTTTTGCACCTATGTTTTCAAAAATATGGGAAAGCAAATACAATTTACCCGGTGCCGTTAAATTTGGTGTTGGTCTTATTTTATTGGGAATCGGATTTGGATTTTTAGCTTTTGGAGCTCAATCAATAGTAACTGGAGAAGATTTTGTAAGGGTAAGCATGGTTTGGCTTATATTGGCCTATTTATTCCATACTTTAGGTGAACTTTGTTTATCACCGGTTGGATTATCCTATGTGAGTAAGTTAGTTCCTGCAAAATGGATAGGAGTGATGTTTGGAATTTATTATTTGTTTATTGCAATGGGTAATAAGTTGGCCGGGTCAATGGGAGGTATGATTGAGAAAATATCCAACGAATACTCGCTAAGCACTTTTTTCCTTATTTTTACAATTGTTCCCATAGGAATGGGAGTTCTGATTTCGGCTTTAAATCCGATAATCAAAAAATTAATGCATGGTGTGCGATAATCTCGGCATCATTTTTGAAAAAATACAAAATTGAAAAAATTTAATAGTATGAAGAAGTTATTTTTAGTTGTGGCCTTCTTGACGGTTGCGTTCACTCAAGCACAAGAAATCAAGTGGTTAACTTTTGACGAAGCAACTGCACTTCAAAAGAAAAATCCGAAACCTATTTTTATGGATGTGTATACCGATTGGTGTGGCCCCTGTAAAATGTTAGACAAAAACACGTTTCAAACCAAAGAATTTGCAGATTATATCAATGCCAATTATTATGCGGTAAAATTTAATGGTGAAGGAAACTCTGTAGTGAATTACAAAGGCAAAAAATATTCCAATCCCGGCTATGATGCCACTAGAAAGGGTAGAAATAGTATGCACGAATTTACAGGTTTTTTACAAGTACAAGGCTATCCTTCTATGTATGTAATTGATGCAAAAGGTGAAATTGCCAAAGTAATAGTAGGATATTATCAAGCAGAACAACTTTTACAAGAATTAAAATCTATCTAAATATGAAAAAAGTATTGCTTATTGGATTCATTTTGTTTTCAATGACCTCAGTAAGTGCTCAAGAACTTACATGGCATACCGATATTAATAAGGCTATTGAAATTTCGTCACGTACCAAAAAACCAATGCTTTTGTTTTTTACCGGTAGTGATTGGTGTGGGTGGTGTATCCGTTTGCAAAATGAAGTTTTCAAAAAACCGGAATTCCAAGAATGGTCTAAAAATGTAGTTTTAGTAGAGCTTGATTTTCCCAGAAGAACTCAATTGGAAGAAAAATTAAAGAATCAAAATGCCCAATTGCAACAAATCTTTCAAGTAACCGGATATCCTACAATTTGGTTTGTGAATCCACAAAAAAACGGAACTCAAATTAATTTACAACAATTAGGAAAAACAGGCTATGTGGCCGGAGGTCCCGCAGCTTGGCTTCAAGTAGCGAATCAATTTTTAAAGTAACACCTATATTTTAATCTTAAAGTATCCTTTTTCGCTGGTTGAGTGAAAAGGGATACTTTTTTTTCTACAGGTTTCTTTCCACAGTTCGATAGCATATAAATAGTTACTGCCATCTGCAATTATGATTTCAGGCTGGAGCGTATCTATAAGTCGTTCAAGATTAATTTTGGGCGTTTGTGTAAGTATAACAATATCGGGCTTTTGAGGAATGAAGTAGATTCCGTTTTGGTCTACCAATAAAATTTGATTCCTATTGATACTGTATACGTTTTTTAATGGTAAGGTTTTTTTAACGGTTGCAAAATTGGATCGGATATAGTTTTTAATAATGTAGTTAGTAAGAGCCATAGTATCAGGACTAATCAGTACCAACTCGTTATTTTCCTTAATTCCCATGATGGTCTTTTGGGGATATTGAAAAACTATAAATTCACTTTGACTTTTGTGATATGCTATACTGCCATAAAGAGCAAATTGAAAACCAATCAATCCCATAAGTATGAATTTGATATTTGATTTTTTCGGGTTTTTAAAGTAGATAACTCCCATTAAAATAAGAATCAGCGAAGCAATTGTAATGGCTAAATTTGAAGGTATGTCTTCAAATATAAAGGTGTCTAATGCGGCTATTTTTTGAACAATCTCATTCATCAAGCTAATGGTCTTTCCAAATGCTTGAACTACAAGCGATGATGGAATTCCAATGTAGAATGCTAAAATGGAAATTATTCCTAAAATAAGAATTAAGGTAACTAATGGTATGACGGCTAAATTGGTTATAAAAAACAAGCCGGGAAATTGATGAAAATAATATAAACTTAGAGGTAATACTCCAAGTTGGGCAGCTATTGAAACGGTAAAAATCGAATAGAAGTAGCTTGCAATTTTATTTTTAGGTTGATACCAAGATGATAATAAGGGTTGAATTGTTACAATAGCCAAAACAGCACAATAACTTAACTGAAATCCTACATCAAAAACATAGTTGGGTTCAAATAACAACAGAATAAAAATTGAAGAACCTAAAGTGTTGTAAATATTTGTATGCCTTTTGAGATACATGCCTATTGTGACAAATGAAAACATGGTTACAGCTCGAACAACAGAAGCAGATAATCCCGATAGAAGTGCAAACAACCAAAGTAACACTACTAAAATAATTGCCGTTATAAAACGACCTCTTTTGATTTTTTTTAAAGGATCTAACACGGTTTTAAACAAAAACAATAATATCCCTACATGCAATCCCGAAATAGCCAATATGTGTATAGCCCCCGACTTTGAATAGGCATCTGTTATTTCGGGATTGATGTTTTGCTTTTGACCAATTAATAAAGCTTTGCAAATTGATAATTGATCTTCTGTTAATCCCGAATTTTTAAAATATTCCTCAATCGAATTTCTACTTTTTTCTAGATAATAAGCCGTGTTTTTATGTATCCCAATGATTTTAAAATTGTTGTTTTCCAAATACAGTTGATCAAAAACATCTTTCTTTTCTAGATATCTGGAATAATCAAATTGATAAGGATTGTGGGGTTTAATTATGGGTTTTATTTTGGAGGAAACTACGATTTTATCTCCTATTTGCAGGGTGCTAGTACTTTCTTTTTTTGATAGAATTACTAATAATTTACCACTGCAAATTTTACCATTTACAGAGTTCACTTTCAAAAAGTATTTGTTCGAATATGCATTAGGTTTTAGTTTTTCAGTGATAATACCTTCAACCCAAGATTTCTCTTGATCATAATGTAAATCATTGGAGTAATGACTTTTAAAATTGGGAGGGTAATGCACTGCAAAGAGTAATAACCCAAAAGTAAAAGCCAGTTGGTAAGTAGCTAAACCAAAAAGAAACCGAAGATTAAATTTTGTTTGAGCTATAAAATAACCCAATACAAAAAGGATACAACTTCCCCAAAGCACAAGAAACGTTGTGTTTAGAGAGGGTCTAAATTGATCTGCAAGACAAATCCCTAAAACAACAAAAAGGGTAAAAATTAAAAGGGGAAAACGTATTACCTTCATACAGACGAAGATAATAAAAAAACAAGAAAAAAATTACAAATTACATTAATTCATTGCTAAGAATTCGATTGGCTTGAGCAAATGTTCTTTGGTAGTAAGGTTCTTTAGTCGAAGAAATAATTACCCCACGTTGAACAGAAGAATGAATAAACAATATTTCGTCATCTTTAACTTCGGTTACCAATCCCACATGATTGATAACTTTTCGACCGTTTGTTCTAAAGAAAACCAAATCTCCTTTTTTGATTTCAGAGGTTTTTAGTTTGTTACCCACTTTGGCCATATCATTGGAACTGCGAGGCAGAGTAATGTCAAACTCTTTGAAAACCGTAAATACCAAACCTGAACAATCCATACCTGCAGGGGTAGTACCGCCACCTCTGTATCGAACACCGTCATATTGAAGAGCCGTGTGAATGAGTTGTTTTACAAAATAAGAAGTACCATCATTATCCGGTTCGTAATCGTCTTCGGGTTCTGAGATTTTTGTTTTTTTGGATTTTGTACTTTCTTGTTTTTTAGTTTCTGCAATTCCTTTTGAAGTTGATTTTAAATTATTTTTGGGTAATGTAGCCGTATTTTGAGGTTCAGTGTAAAGACCTTTACTTTTGGCCTCTTCTTTACTGGTAACAATAACCGAAGCAGTGGGTTTACAACCCACCAAACTCAATAAAAGAACGATTATGTATAAAGTTTTATTCAAAAAATAATTTTTTACAAAGTTATTAAAACCTGATTTTAGAATCAAGAAATACTTTTCAAAATCAAATGAGCTACTTTATCACTTGCTCCAACCCCGCCTAATTTTTCCTCTAAAAGGAGGTATTTATTCTGGAGTTTATTTCGGTAATTTTCGTCTAAAATTTTTGAAAGTTCATTTTTTATATTGTTTCTATTGCATTGGTCTTGAATCAATTCGCAAACCACTTCTTCATCCATAATCAAATTTACCAGAGAAATGTATTTTAGCGTAATAATTCTTTTGGCAATTTGATAGGATATCCAATTTCCTTTGTAGCATACTACTTCCGGTACTTTGAATAAAGCGGTTTCCAGAGTAGCGGTTCCGGATGTGACCAAAGCAGCATGTGAAATGCTAAGAAGGTCATACGTTTTGTTGGATATAAAATGAACGGTTTTCTGGGTTAAAAATTGTTGATAAAATTCAAAATCTTGACCTGGTGCTCCGGCAATAACAAATTGATAATTCGGAAAATCAGGAACTATGCTTAGCATTTCAGTCAGAAGCTTATTTATTTCTTGTTTTCGGCTTCCGGGTAAAAGTGCAATAATGGGTCTCTCATCTAAGTTGTGTTCTTTTCTAAATTGGATTTCATCAACTTTCTCTCGGGAATTTATGGCGTCAATGAGTGGATGCCCAACAAACTCAACGGGGAATTGATGTTTTTTTTCGTAAAAATCCTTTTCAAATGGAAGTATGACATACAGTTGGTCAAAATCTCTTTTTATGGCTTTGATTCGGTTTTCTTTCCAAGCCCAAATTTGAGGTGAAATATAGTAGTGAGTGGGTATCTGACGTTTTTTGGCCCACTTTGCAATTCGCATATTAAACCCGGGATAGTCAATAAAAATAAGTACATCTGGGTTAAATTTTACAATATCATTTTTACAAAAAGAAATATTTTTGAGGATGGTATTTAAGTTAAACAAAACTTCTGCAAACCCCATAAAAGCAAGTTCTTTGTAGTGTTTTACTAAATTTCCACCGGCTTTTTGCATCAAATCGCCGCCCCAGCATCTTATCTCGGCATTGGGGTCTTTTGATTTTAGAGCTTTAATCAGGTTGGAACCATGTAGGTCACCCGATGCTTCACCGGCTATGATGTAATATTTCATTTTAAACAAATAAAGTAATTAAGGTAATAAGAAGCGTGGCCAATACGACACCTCGTGCCATAAGTTCCTTGTTGAGTTTTAATAAAATAAAAAATACAATGAGATTGGGTACAGCTCCTAGAGCTATCAATTTGCCCAGAGACTTTTGAGCTTTTAAAGCTTGTATTCCCGGCCAAAATTCGTATGCTGTAAAAAATTGAATAAACAAATACGAGCCAATGAAAGCACATGTTATTCCAATAATCAATCCCAGTATTATAAATTTAACTTCTTTCATGATGCTAAAATTTGTAAGTGTTCAATTTTTGAATGGCATGATGGGCTGTCAAATCAAATTGAACCGGTACAACGGATACAAAACCGTTTTTGAGTGCCCATTCGTCTGTGTCTTCACCATTATCCATATTTATAAATTCGCCGGTTAGCCAATAATAATCTTTGCCTTGAGGTGTTTTTCTTTTGTCGAATTCTTCTTTCCAAAAAGCTTTAGCTTGTCTACAGATTCGGACTCCCTTGAATTTTTCAATTTTAGGAAAATTTACATTCAAAATTACCCCATCAGGCAAACCTTGGCTTAAAACCTCTTGGGCTATAGTTTTGATAATTTCTTTTGCGGGTTCAAAATTGGCATTCCAATCGTAATCTAAAAGCGAAAAACCAATGGCTGGAATTCCTTCTATGCCGGCTTCAACTGCGGCACTCATGGTACCGGAATAGATTACATTGATAGAGGAGTTAGAACCGTGATTGATTCCCGAAACGCATAAGTCGGGTTTTTGTTTGCAAATTTCATTTACAGCCAGTTTGACACAATCTACAGGAGTTCCGGAGCAACTGTATTCTTCATTTAAATCGGGGTCAAAATGTACCCGATTTATAAATAGCGTATTGTTAATGGTTATGGCATGACCCATTGCACTTTGAGGGCTATCAGGAGCTACCACAACCACATCGCCCAATTCTTTCATTACAGCAATTAAGTTACGCAAACCGGGAGCCGAAATACCATCATCATTGGTTACTAAAATGAGCGGTTTTTTTTTCATACAAATGTGTGTTTCTGGGAAAACAAATTTAATCTACATATTGGAGATTCCCACAAAGAGTAACAAAATTAACTATTTTTAAGAATTGACTACGTTACAAATTCATAACTTTGTTTGGTAATCTGATAATTTTCCGATTATTTTACAAAAAATCACACAAACTTTGATGCTGGCATGATTTTTATGTCATGTAAATAGAAAAAATGAATACAATTTTAAAATTTATGAGAAGAAATTTCAAGTTAGTTATACTGACAGTTGTTCTGTCGGTGGCGTTATTGGCATTCAAAGCAACCGAAAATTATAAAAAAGAAAATTCCAATCCCGAGCGAGATAAATTGTTGTTGGAGCTTCTCACTTTTGTTATTGAGCGGGGTCATTACGATCCGGCAGCTATAGATGATAATTTGTCTAAGGGTATTTACAAAGATTTTTTAGATGCATTAGATCCTTCTAAACGATTTTTTTTACAATCAGATCTGGATAAATTGGCCAAATATGAAACCAAGATTGACGATCAGATTAAAAATAAAGATTTAACTTTTTTCAATTTGGCTTATGAGTTGTATTTGGAAAGAATGACTCAAAGTCAGAAATACTATAAAGAAATTTTAGACAAACCCTTTGATTATAAGGTAGATGAAACTATTAATACCGAATATGATAAACTCCCGTATGCCCAAAATTCAGCAGAGCTGAAAGAGCGTTGGAGAAAACAAATTAAGTTGTCTACATTATCTTCATTATATGATAAATTAAAGTTTGAAGAAGATCAGAAAAAAGAAAATCCGGAACACAAAGTAAAAAGCTATGAAGATTTAGAAAAGGAAACTCGAGAGAGTTCTCTTAAATCTTTAGATGATTATTTCACTTTCATCAAAGATTTGGAGCGAAATGATTGGTTTGGCATTTTCGTTAATGCTATTGCCTCTCGTTTTGATCCGCATACCAATTATATGGCTCCTGATGATAAAGAACGTTTTGATGTAAGTATTAGTGGGAAGTTTGAAGGTATAGGGGCTCGTTTGCAAAAGAAAAATGATTTTACCGAAATTACCGAGTTAATTTCGGGTGGGCCGGCTTGGAGAGGTAAAGAATTAGAACCCGGAGATGTAATCTTAAAAGTAGCCCAAGGCGATAAGGAACCTGAAGATGTGGTAGGGATGCGATTGGATAATATTGTTAAAAAGATTAAAGGACCTAAAGGAACAGAAGTTCGATTAACCGTAAAAAAAGTAGATGGAACTCAAAAAGTAATTTCTTTGATTCGAGATATGGTTGAAACCGAAGAAACGTATGCCAAATCAAGTGTGGTAGAACGAAACGGAATGAAATACGGTATCATTTATTTACCTAAGTTTTATATCGATTTTGAAAATAAAGACAGTAGAGATGCCGGAAAAGATGTTGCTATTGAAGTAGAACGTCTCAAAAAGCAAGGTGTTCAAGGAATCATAATGGATGTAAGAGACAACGGTGGTGGATCCTTAAAAACAGTTGTTGATATTACAGGTTTGTTTATTGAACAAGGTCCGGTGGTACAAATTAAATCGGCAGGAACCCAAAAAGAGGTTCTATATGATAGGGATGGTAAAGTTCAATGGGATGGGCCATTGGTTGTGATGGTTAATAACTTTTCTGCATCGGCTTCAGAAATTTTGGCTGCTGCAATTCAAGATTACAAAAGAGGTATTGTAATAGGAAGTAAACAAACTTTTGGTAAAGGAACCGTTCAAAATGTTATCGATTTAAACCAATTTGTTAGAGGAAATACAGTAGGCGATTTGGGAGCACTTAAAACAACTACTCAAAAGTTTTACCGAATTAACGGAGGGTCAACTCAATTGGAGGGTGTTACAAGTGATGTTATTATGCCCGACAGGTATTCTTACATTAACATTGGAGAAAGAGACATAGAAAATGCAATGCCTTGGAGTAAAATAGATCCGGCTAATTATTCTGTTTGGGATAAACAGGTAAATTTTGAAAAAGCACTCGAAAACAGTAAGTCAAGAATGGCTCAAAACGAACATTTTCAGTTGATAGATCAAAATGCAGTATGGACTAAAAACAGAAGAGATACTTATGTGTATTCTCTAAATTTAAATAAATTTAAAGAGGAGCAAGAAAAACTTGAGTCTGAGACCAAATCCTTTAAACCTATTTCTGACTATCAAAATAATCTCGTGTTTAAACCTATACCTGAAGATGAGGTAGTGATGAAAAAAGACGAATCATTTCGTGAAAAAAGAGAGCGTTGGTTTGAAAATTTATCCAAAGATATTTATGTAGAAGAAGCTCTCAATGTTTTGGATGATTTGCAATCTAAACCGGTTCCAAAAGGACAGATTAATTTAAAGAAAAAAGAAAAAGTTGTAAAATCATAATGTACAAAGTGTATCTTTGAACTCAAAGCAGAATGTTTTATTCATGTCAGGTTCAAATCAATCCTTAACAGCTATAGCACTTCAAAAATTCCGCAAGAATATTTGGGGTGTTTTTAGTTTTGGTTACATATTACTGATGTTTCTAATAGCTGTATTTGCCTATGTTTTGGCACCTGATAACTCTGAAAATGCCAATCAAATGCATCTTTCAATTCATTCTAAACCACCCGGATTTTCAACTTTGATGCTTTTTTTACCCCAAGAGGAGATAACTCCTAAGTCATGGCGAGATTGTTTTACCGGACAAACTTTAAATGGTACCGAAATACCTATACTTTCTTATAAAATTCAAAATCAAAAATTAGTTTATCAGGAATATTCAGAAGATTCAAGTATGGCTCAAACCAAAGAGTTATTATTGAATCAGTTTCCGGGTTTTAAATCGTTTCAATCAGTTGAAGATGAATTAATACAAAAACGCACATTTTATTTGGGAACCGATAAATACGGCAGAGATATGTTGAGCCGAATGTTAGTTGGTTCTCGTGTTTCAATATCCATAGGGTTTGTAGCTGTTTTTATTTCAATTGTATTGGGATTGTTTTTTGGTTCTGTTGGAGGGTATTTCGGAGGAAAATGGGATGCATTTGTGATGTGGTTGGTCAATGTGATTTGGTCTATTCCTACCTTATTATTGGTTATTGCTATTACTTTGGCATTAGGTAAAGGATTTTGGCAGGTATTTGTGGCTGTAGGTTTAACTATGTGGGTTGAAGTAGCCCGAGTTGTGAGAGGTCAAATAATTAGTGTTAAAGAAATGCAGTATGTTACCGCCGCTAAAGCTTTGGGGTTTTCAGATTTTCGGATTATTGCTAATCATATTTTACCTAACATCATGGCTCCTATTATTGTAATTTCAGCGGCCAATTTTGCTTCTGCAATTTTAGTTGAAAGCGGTCTTAGTTTTTTGGGATTAGGAGCACAACCACCCATTCCCAGTTGGGGCGGTATGATAAAAGATCACTACAATTATATTGTGTTGGGAAAACCTTATTTGGCTTTGGTTCCCGGGATAGCTATAATGCTAATCACTTTGGCTTTTATGATGTGTGGAAATGCCCTGCGGGATGCCCTAGATGTAAAAACTTAGAAATTGAATTACAAAAAAAATGCCCCAAATGGTTTTTACTATTTGGGGCATTGGGTTAAATTTTCAATCGTTTAAGTTCTCTTTCTTCTTTTTCGAGTTGGATTTCGAGTTCTTTTATTTTAAGTTCTTCTTTGTTGAGTTTAATTTCATTTTTACTTATATCAACCGGACTCATTTTGCCTTTTAATTTTTTTTCTTCAAACTTAACTCTATTTCGTTCCAGTTTAATTTTTGCTTTCGCTATTTTATCTTTGGTTTTACTCACTTTAGAATCTTGCTTTAGAGCCTTTGTTCTTCTCTTTTCCTCGGCTTTAAATGCTTTTTCTTGGGCTTTAAGTCTTTTCTCTTCCGCTTTTTGAGCTCGTAAAGCAGCTTTTTCAGCATTTTGTTGTGACTTTAATTTTTTCTTTTCCAAGTCTAACTTTTCACGCTCTAATTTTTCTTTTTCTTTGCGAGCTTTCTCAGCTTCCTTTTCGGCTTTTTTTGCTTCTTTTTCGGCTTCAATTTTTGACTTTTCCAATTGTTCTTGGTCTAAGGTAGCGTTTGGAATACTGTCTTTTACAGTTGGAATTTCTTGGGCATTACTAATATAAAATTGAAGTAATAGGGCAAATACTAGAATCAATTTGGTTTTCATGGGCAATACATTTAATTTAGTTACTTTTACAAAGATACAAAATCAATTTTAACAGTACTAATCTTTAACTTATTGCTATGATTTTCAGAATGGGATGTCTTTTTGTCGGAATCTTGGTTTTAAATTCATGTGTATTTGAATCAAAGGTTCAGCAAAAAAACACTTTAGAAAGTGATTTTGATTTTTATCCTACTTCTACAACCGGAGTTATAATTCAACATCCTTATTATGCTTTATCGTATTCAGAGGAACACGAACAAGCAGAATGGGTAGCCTATAAATTGACTTCGTTTCCAATGGGAGTAGGAAATTATGAAAGACCCTATTTTAATGAAGACCCTAAAGTGAAAACCCGATCGGCACATTGGAGAAACTATAAAAATTCGGGTTATGATAAAGGACATCTTTGTCCGGCAGGCGATATGAAGTTTTCAAAAGAAGCTTTTGAATCTACTTTTTTAACCTCAAATGTTTCTCCCCAGTTGCCCCAATTTAATTCTGGTATTTGGAATCGATTGGAGCAAAAAGTTAGGTATTGGAGTCAAAAGTATACCACGTTATATGTTGTAACTGGTGGTGTTTTGACTTCAGATTTATTAAATATTGGTTTTGAAAATGTTGCTGTACCCAATTATTTTTATAAAATTGTTTTTATTCCAACTGATAAAAATCCTGTGATGGTAGGTTTTTTGATTCCACATAAAGAAGCTTCAAATTCGATTTTTGATTTTGTAGTTTCTGTTGATGAAATTGAACGGGTTACCGGGATTGATTTTTTTCCTACTTTAGAGGATGAATTAGAAGAAAAATTGGAACAAAATTCAACTGTTTTAAAAGCGTTATTATGATGGGTAAAGTAAAGAAATTGGGATGTGTTTGTTTTTTGTTTTTTTCGGGTCTTATTTTTGGACAATCTTTTACAGCAATGACCTATAATATTAGGCTCGATATTCCTCAAGATGGTGATACCAATTGGGCAAATAGAAAAAACAATATGTTTGCCTTATTGGATTTTTATCAACCGGATATTTTTGGAATTCAAGAGGGTTTGCCTCATCAAGTAGAGAATCTTAAAAATGCTTTACCTGCCTATTCTGTTTTAGGTGAAGGTAGAGATGGCAAAAATACGGGAGAGCATAGTTCTATTTTTTACAATACAAATCGGTTTGAAGTATTGCAAAACGGAACTTTTTGGTTGTCTGAAACTCCAAAGGTTGTTTCCAAAGGTTGGGATGCTGCTTTAAATAGGATATGTACTTATGCTCTTTTTTTGGATTTAAAAACGCAAAGGAAATTTTGGGTTTTCAATACCCATTTTGATCATGTGGGAACGGTTGCCAGAGAAAATAGTGTAGCTTTAATTCATGAAACAATTCAAAAATACAATACAATGCATTATCCGGTTGTACTCATGGGTGATTTTAATTTAGAGCCGGATTCATCTCCTATTGCTTTTTTAAAAGCACGCTACTCGGATACCAAGAGACTTTCAAAAGTATTGTTTAATTCCGGAGGCACCTTTAATGCTTTTGATTTTACTTTAAAAAAGTTTAAAGAAATTGATTATATTTTTATTTCAAAAAGCGGATTCAATGTCTCCAAATATGCGGTTTTAAACAATCACTTTTCAGGAATCTATCCTTCTGATCATTTTCCCGTTATGGTTGAATTGAAATGGAAGTAATTACCATTCATTTACTTTGTTTGCATCTAATTTTAAGAAAATGAAAAGCAATATAGTAAACGCCCACAAGCTTGAACCTCCATAAGAAAAGAAGGGTAAAGGAACACCTATTGTGGGAAAGAGCTTAATGAGCATGGTTATGTTTACAAAAAAGTGTGTGAATAAAATAGAGGCAACACAATAACCGTAAATTCTACTAAATTTTGTTTTCTGATTTTCAGCCAAATAAATGATACGCAATAGGAGTGATACAAAAATTAGAATAACAACCGCAGATCCTATAAATCCCCATTCCTCTCCAACTGTAGTAAAGATATAATCGGTATGCTGTTCCGGCACAAACCCCCCTTTGGTTTGGGTGCCTTCCATAAATCCTTTGCCAATTAAACCTCCAGATCCTATGGCAATCATAGATTGATTTAGGTTGTAGCCTTCATTTTTTTTGTCAATCGTATCATCAAACAACACATTTATTCTATCCTTTTGATGCGGCTCTAAAACCGATTCAAAAACAAAGTCTACGGATAATACAAAAGAAGTAGCTGCTATGAAAACGATAAGATAGCCAATGGCAATTCGGTCTACCCTCCGAGCTCTTAAATAATGGAAAATCATGAGTACCACAATTCCTAAAATCACATACAAAGGTTGTATGAGTAATGAAGAAAAAAATAATACTATTGCAAAAAAACCGGTCCATAAATACCATTCAGGCAATCCTTCTCTGTTTAAAACCAAAACAAGAGAAAAGAAAATCATAGCACTACCTGCATCGGGCTGCATGAGAATTAATAACACCGGTAAAAAGATTATTCCAAAAGCAAATAATTGATGATTGAGGTTTTTAAGAAAGACCTGTGAATCACTTAAATATTTTGCCAATAATAATGAAGTAGCTGTTTTTACAAACTCCGAAGGTTGAAAACCAAAGGAACCTATACCATACCAGTTGGTTTGACCCTTGACTGTTTTTCCAAAGACAAATAACCCCAATAGTAATAGAATTCCAACAGCATAGAACACTAAAGAGAACTTTTCATAAATTTTTGCGTCTATCGAAAGCACCACTACAATAACCGGAATAGTTAGAAGAATGAAAATAAGTTGTTTACCGTAATACTGATCAAATTCAAAAGTGTCAAATTCAATTGGAATAGAAGTAGAAAAAATATTCAACCAACCCATTACAACCAATAGGAGATATAATAATACCGAAATCCAATCTAAATTACTGGTAACACTCTGGTTTTTCATTATAAATTAATTGAGAAGGGTTGCCCACTTATAACTTTTGCATATTCTTTCTCCAAACTAGATTCTAACATTCTTTTTTCCAAATCGGTTCGGGTTATCTTCCCTTTAATGTATTTTTCAATCATTAAGCTTGTTATTGGACCTGCAATACGTGCACCCCAATATCCGTTTTCAACAAATACTGCAATGGCAATTTTTGGGTCATCTTTAGGAGCAAACGCTACAAAAATGGAATGGTCTGTTAGCTGTACTCTTTTACCGTTTATTTTGGTAAAATTTTCAGCAGTTCCGGTTTTTCCACAAATCTCAAGGCCTTGAACCTGAAGTCTGGAAGCTGTACCTTTATTATACACATCAAATAATCCATTTATAACCGGGGGAAAATATTGTTGATCAATAGTGGTTTGATGTTTTGTTGTAAACTTAGGGTCTATATTTCGATTTTTAATTTTTTTAATGATGTGAGGGGTGTAATAATAGCCTTGGTTGGCTACCGCACACATTACATTGCACAATTGAATAGGTGTCATTAATACTTCACCTTGTCCAATAGAGTTTGAAATAATAGTTGTACTTCGCCATCCGCCAGCCGAATAATATTTGTCATATAGTTTGGACGTAGGTACATTACCTCTTCTTCCTTGAGGTAAATCGTATCCCATAAAATTACCAAGCCCAAAACTTTTTAAATGATTACTCCAAGCATCTACACCGTAGGCTGGTTTAGGATATTTTTCAATGATTTTTCTATAGGTATTGGCAAAATAAGTGTTGCAAGAACTATACATACCATTGTTTAAGCTAAATCCACCGGAATCATGGCATTTCATAAATCGATTTCCATAGCTAAAACCCCTTCTGCAAAAGAATGTGGTTTGTTCGTCTATAGCTTCCTCTTGAAGACCAATCAATGCGGTTAATATCTTGAAAGGGGAACCTGGAGGGTATTCAGCTAGTAATCCTCTGTCATATAGAGGTTTGGCAATGCTGTCGTTGTGAAGCATTGTATAGTTTTTAGACCGTTGTCTTCCCACTAAAAGAGCCGGATCATAAGTAGGTGCTGAAATTAAAGCTAAAATTTCACCCGTTTTAGGCTCTATAGCTACTATACCGCCTCTTTTGTTTTGCATTAAAAGTTCACCATATTTTTGAAGTTCAATATCTAAAGATAAGGTTATGTCGTCTCCTTGCTTTGATATCGTATCATAAATACCTTCTTTGTAAGGCCCAATGTCTCGGTTGAATTTATCTCGTTGAATGCGTTTTACGCCTTTTTGTCCTCTAAGGATATCTTCATAATATTCTTCAACTCCTTGTTTACCAATTAAATCACCGGGTCTATAGTACGGGTTTTTTTCAATAATGTTTTGATTTACTTGCGTGATGAATCCAAAAACATTGGCCGCAACATTCACTTGATAATCTCTCAAAGATCTTTTTTGGATGTAAAAACCTTCAAATTTTCTTATTTTTTCTTGAAATGCGGCATATTCTTTTTTGTTGAGTTGTGCTAAAAATACAGAAGGTAATCTTGGACTGTAAATGGTAGCTTTTTTGAGTTTGGAGTTGAACTCTTCTTTTGTAATACTTAAAAGTTTACAAAATTCTAACGTGTCCAAATTTTTAATTTCTCTGGGAACCACCATAATGTCATAGGACGGTTGATTGGCAACCAATAGTTTTCCGTTACGGTCGTAAATATAGCCACGCTCCGGGTACTCGTAAACTACTTTTATAGCATTATTTTCTGATTTTAATTTGTACGATTCATCAATAATTTGCAAATAGAATAGCCTAACCAATATGGCAATGGTTCCAAAAATGATTAATCCGGGAAGTATGGTCTTTCTCAATTTTTGTTGGGCTTAAATAAGTAAATTAGTAAAATACACAGCAATAGCGTAAATATAGTACTCAAAATAGTTCGTAACAAGATATTCCAAAAAAAACTAAATCTAAATATTTCCAGCAAGAATAATATTAAATGGTGTGTAGAAACAGCTATGAGTAAAAACGAAAAGCGTTCCGGGGTAAGCCTGTCGTTTATTTTTACAGTTTGATATTCGTAACTCAAACCAAAAGAAAATTTAAAAAATGAAGGACGTAAGTAAGCCAATGTAACACATGCAGCAGCATGTACACCTCCGGAGTTACTAAACATGTCCATGGTGATGCCTAATAAAAAACTAGCTAACAGTAATCCATTTTTATTACTGTTTACCGGATATAAAAGAATAAAAAGAACGTAGGGGTAGGGGTTTATGTATCCTAAAAAGTTGAATTTATTGAAAATAGCAACTTGAGCCAAAATCAGCAAAATAAAACGGGCAATATTGTAAAGTAGTGCACTATTCATCTGATGTTTGAGCTTCTAATTTTAAGATTTCAGTTCGATCTTTGTTTTCAATTATATACACGTGTCCGAGACTAGTCATGTCATTAAACAATTTAACATCAATGGTGAAGTAATTTGTTTTATTATCGGTGTATATTTTGTGAATGGTACCAATGTTTATGTTTTCCGGAAAAATGATAGATTGAGCTCCCGTTACAATTGTATCCCCTTTTTTTACCGAGGCCAAACGCGGTACGTCTATCAATTGCACATAACCGGTATTTTTTCCATTCCAGGTTAAAGTGCCAAAATGATTGGTTTTTTTGATTTTGGCATTAATTTGCGACTTCACGTGTAGCACACTAATTACAGTTGCATAGTTTTTGGAAGTGTTTTCAACTATTCCAATGATTCCTTTACTGTTTACAACTCCCATATCCGGTTTTACTCCTTTTGCGGTACCGGAATTGATAGTTAAAAAGTTTTCATGAACATTGTAGCTGTTGTTGATTATTTTGGATTGAATTACATTGTAATTTCCAAAACTGCTCAAAAGCTCATTGTCAATCGTCTTGGTGGTATCTTTTAAATTGTAAAGTAGGCTTTTTAAACGGGCGTTTTCATTAGCTAAACCTTCATTTTCGGTTTTTAAATTCAAATATTCATTAACCGAGTTAATCCGTTCATAAACTCCACCCGTAACAAAGTTGGCAGAATTGATGATTTTGCTTCTGTGAAAGGAGTGAAACTGAATGGTAAGTGATAACGAAATGGTTAAAAGCAGCAAAAACAGTAGCTTAGTACTGTTTTTTAAAATATAATTGAATATTTGCTGCATAATTCAGTGTCAGGTTTTGAGTTAGAAAATTAAATATCAGTAAAATGATTATTTAATTAATATGCTCCTGAATTTAGTGATGTTTTTCAATGCAATACCAGTTCCTCTCACCACGGCTCTCAAAGGGTCTTCGGCAATATAAACCGGTAAATCGGTTTTTAATGAAATTCTTTTATCTAAACCGCGAAGCATAGATCCTCCACCGGCTAAATAAATTCCGGTATTGTAAATGTCGGCTGCTAGTTCGGGTGGGGTTTGAGACAAGGTTTCCATCACAGCATCTTCTATACGTTGAATAGATTTGTCCAAGGCTTTGGCAATTTCGCGGTAAGAAACATCAACTTGTTTGGGTTTTCCGGTAAGTAAGTCTCTACCTTGAACAGACATTTCATCTGGTGGTGTGTCTAATTCCTCTATTGCGGCACCTATTTCAATTTTTATTTTTTCGGCTGTACTTTCACCCACAAATAAGTTGTGTTGCGTACGCATGTAATACACAATATCATTGGTAAAAACGTCACCTGCAATTTTTACCGATTTATCACAGACAATTCCGCCCAGAGCGATAACCGCAATTTCGGTAGTACCACCTCCAATATCAACAATCATGTTTCCTTTGGGTTGCATGATATCTACCCCAATTCCAATTGCAGCGGCCATAGGTTCGTGAATCAAATAGACCTCCTTACCATTTACCCGTTCACAAGATTCTTTTACGGCCCGCATTTCTACCTCTGTAATTCCCGAAGGTATACAAACTACCATACGAAGAGCGGGTGTAAACAATCGCTTTTTCAAAGCCGGAATGCTTTTAATAAACATGCTGATCATTTTTTCTGAAGCATCAAAATCAGCAATAACTCCGTCTTTTAATGGACGAATGGTTTTTATGTTTTCATGTGTCTTACCTTGCATCAAATTAGCCTCTTTACCAACGGCAATAATCTTCCCCGAAATTCGGTCTCGAGCCACGATAGAAGGAGAATCAATAACAACTTTGTCATTATGAATAATCAAGGTATTTGCGGTACCAAGGTCAATTGCGATGTCCTCGGTCATGAAATCAAAAAATCCCATACGTTTGTTTAGGGTTAGTTAGGTTGATATAAATTTTATTTAACGTACAAAGGTAAAAAAATTAATGTTTAAAATGACGTGTTCCGGTAAATACCATTGCAATTTTATTTTCATTGCAATAGTCTATGCTTAATTCGTCTTTTATGGAGCCACCAGGCTGGATTACAGCGGTTATTCCTGCATGGTGAGCTATTGCCACACAATCCGGAAAAGGGAAAAAAGCGTCACTGGCCATTACCGCACCCGATAAATCAAATTGAAAAGAATTGGCTTTTTCTATGGCTTGTTTTAAAGCATCAACACGCGAGGTTTGTCCGGTACCGGATGCAATTAATTGCCCGTTTTTGGCTAAAACAATTGTGTTGGATTTGGTGTTTTTACAAATTTTTGAGGCAAAAATCAAATCTTCAATTTCTTGATTAGTAGGTGATAAAAGGGTAACGTTTTTTAAACCTTCTTTATTGTCTGTTGTGTTGTTTTTATCTTGAATGAGCAAACCGTTCAAACAGGTTCTGATTTGTTTTGTTGGTAATTCAACATCGTGTTGAACTAAAATAATTCGGTTTTTCTTTTCTTGCAAGATGGTTACGGCATCTTCTTCAAAACTAGGAGCAATCACCACTTCACAAAAAAGTTGATTTATTTCTAAAGCGGTTTCTTTATCAATAGTTCCATTTGCAATCAAAACTCCCCCAAAAGCAGAAGTTGGGTCGCCTGCCAAAGCATCTAGATACGCTTCTTTCATGGAACTTCTTGTAGCTAAACCGCACGCATTATTGTGTTTTAAAATAGCAAAAGTGGGTTCGTTTTCCTTAAATTCCAAAATCAAATTCACAGCAGCATCAACATCTAATAAATTGTTGTATGATAATTCTTTACCATGTAATTTGGTAAACATTTTGTCAAAATCGCCAAAGAAAAAACCTTTTTGATGCGGATTTTCTCCATATCGAAGTACTTGACCGTTGTCGATACTTTCTTTATAAACCGTTTCATCAGTGTTAAAGTAGTTAAAAATGGCCGTATCATAATGAGAAGAAACATGAAAAGCTTTTGTAGCCAATAATCGTCTTTGTTCGAGTGTTGTTTCTCCGTTTTGGGTAGTTAGTAAATTCAAAAGAAATCCATATTCGTTTACAGAGGCAACAATTACTGTGTCTTTGAAATTTTTGGCAGCTGCCCGAATTAGTGAGATGCCACCAATATCAATCTTTTCAATGATGTCTTCTTCTGAAGCTCCCGATGCCACGGTTTTTTCAAAAGGATACAAGTCTACTATAACCAAATCGATTTGCGGAATTTCAAAGGCTTTCATTTCTTCTATATCTCCGGTATGATCCTGACGGTTTAAAATACCTCCAAATATTTTAGGATGTAATGTTTTTACTCGTCCTCCAAGAATTGATGGGTAAGACGTTACATCTTCTACCGGAACTACCGGAATTCCTAGGTTTTTAATAAATTCTTCGGTGCCACCGGTTGAATAAAGGGTTACATTTTGCTTATGCAGTTGTTTTACAATGCTCTCAAGTCCGGTTTTGTCAAATACCGAAATTAAAGCCGATTGAATGGTTTTTGTAGTTGTCATTGTGTTGTTGATTTTTGAAGGTGCAAAAGTACTATTTGTCAATTTAAATGACAAAGGATTACGACATTACTTTTTGAAGAAAATAGAAGGATAAACTTCATTTCTTAGTAAGATGAATGAATCTTTTGTGCATTAAGTGTAACAATTTTTACAATAAGGTTACCTATAGTGCAATTAGTCTTAGAAATCAAGATATGCTGCTTTACTTGAGGTTGCTTAAAGAAAGTTTTAGTTTTGCAATGAATGCATTGCGAAACAATAAATTGCGTACTTTTTTATCGCTATTGGGAGTAACTATTGGAATTTTTTCGATTATTGCTGTTTTAGCAGCGGTAGATTCTTTAGATCAAAAAATTAAAGCCGATTTGGGTGATTTGGATAAAAACACCATTTATTTATTGCGTTTTTCTTTTGGTCCTACCGAAGTACCTCGTTGGAAACGCGAACAATTTCCAAATGTAACCTATGAAGAATTTGAATACCTTAAAAGGTCGGTTAATGGAGTAGATAAAATGGCCTTTAATCTTTTTACCCGTAATGAAAATATAAAATTTGAAGACAAAACGGTAAGTGCTGTTCGGGTTACACCTACAACCAATGAATTTGACGGAATTGATGGTGTAAAAATAGACCAAGGCCGGTTTTTTAATGAGTCTGAATCCAATTCGGGTACTGCTGTTATAATTTTGGGTTATGAAGTTGCAAACGGACTTTTTGATTCATTTGAAAAAGCAATAGGGAAAAAAGTTCGATTGTATGGTCAACGTTTTACCGTGATTGGGGTTACAAAAAAACAAGGATTTTCAACTTTTGGAGATAGTAGAGATAATGCGGTTTTTATACCTATGAATTTTATTCGAAGGTTGTATGGAGAAAACAGTAGCATGCTTACCCCGGCAATTCTGATTAAACCTCAAAAAGGGATTGATATGGAGCAATTTAAAGGTGAAATCACTCAAAAATTGCGTAATTATCGTGGCATCAAAGCTTCAGAGGAAGATAATTTTTTTATTAATGTCCTATCCGGATTTACGGATTTTATAGATAATATTGTGGGTCAAATGAATGTGGTGGGGTGGATTATTTCCGGATTTTCTTTACTTGTAGGTGGTTTCGGAATTGCCAATATTATGTTTGTATCTGTAAAAGAACGCACTAACTTAATTGGAATTCAAAAATCACTAGGAGCAAAAAACAGATTTATTCTCTTTCAGTTTTTATTTGAATCGGTTATACTTTCGGTTATTGGTGGATTAATTGGACTTGTTTTTGTTTGGATAACGGCAATGTTACTTTCTAAACTTATGGATTTTGAATTTGTTTTAAGTTTTGGAAACCTAGTTCTTGGTACCGGATTGGCTGGATTTATTGGACTAATTTCGGGGATTATCCCGGCTTTTTCAGCATCCAGACTCGATCCCGTAGAAGCTATCAGAAGTGGTTTGTAATTGCTATTTTGTTTTTTTTCCGCTAATAATTCTTGAGACTATACCGCTGTCGTTGGTAAACTCGGCCCAAATTACGCTACCTACATGAATAATCAGGTAAGGTATAACGTAGTATAAGGATAATTTATGGATGGTTTCTATTAAATCTTTGGTGTGCTTTGGGCCAAATTTTAGTAGTAATCCGGTTATTAATGAAATAGTGATTCCTAGATAAAATGCAGTGTAAATGCCAAATTGAATCTTTTCTTTCCTACTTAAATTCTTTTGGAACGGATTTGGAAAAGGCATTTGATTGAAAGTGGGCAATAGAAGTCTTACTGCAAATAGTCCGGTGCAAATATAGCCCAGATAAATATGCCAATCCCACATGGGTTTTCTGATTTGTTTTGCAAGTACAATCAACTCCTCTTTTGATAGATTGGAGGTGCCTTTTTCTGTTAAAAAGTTTTCAATGATTGCTGCCATATGGTCTTTGTTCATCCAAGTCATTCTCAAAAAAACGGTTAAGAGAATCAAAATAAGAGTAAGAGCAAGACTCCAATGCATTGTTCTATAAATTTTGGAATAAGATTGATTTCTCATAACGGTTTTAGAGTTGTTGTGATTTAATAATAGAGCTAATAAAAAATCCCGAATTAACGGGATTTTTTTTATCTAATGTCTTGGTTTTGAATTAAATCTAAAAATAAATTTACTTTTTCTTTTAACTCTTTTCGATGAGTTATAAAATCCAAGAAACCATGTTCTAAAACAAATTCGGAGGTTTGAAAACCTTCGGGTAAATCTTTTCCGGTGGTATCTTTAACAACTCTAGGTCCTGCGAAACCAATTAAAGCTCCGGGCTCAGCAATGTTTACATCACCTAACATCGCATATGAAGCTGTTGTCCCTCCGGTTGTTGGATCGGTACAAAGTGATATATACGGAATTTTAGCATCGGCTAATTGAGCAAGTTTTGCTGAGGTTTTGGCCAATTGCATTAAAGAATATGCCGCTTCCATCATTCGTGCACCTCCCGATTTTGAAATCATCATAAACGGCACTTTATTTTTGATGGAATAATCAATACCTCGTGCTATTTTTTCACCAACTACCGCACCCATAGAGCCTCCAATAAAAGCAAAGTCCATACAACAAACTACCAAGTCCTTGCCTTTAGATTTTCCTACGGCAGTACGAACGGCATCTTTTAAACCGGTTTTTTCAATGGCATCTTTTAAACGATCGGAATATTTTTTGGTGTCCTCAAATTTCAAAGGGTCTTTGGCGGTCATTTTGGCGTCAAGTTCTTTGAATTCGTTGTTGTCAAATAATATTTCGAAGTATTCTTTACTTCCTATACGTACATGAAAGTCGTCCTCTGGGCTTACCCATAGGTTTTTGGCTAATTCATCCTGGTCAATTATTTTACCGGTTGGAGATTTGTACCAAAGTCCTTTCGGAACGTCTTTTTTATCCTCTGTTGCAGTTTGAATTCCTTTTTCTGTTCTTTTAAACCAAGCCATTTTTATTAGTTTAAGGTTATAGTGTTTCTGGTTTCAAGTTTCAGGTTATAAACATTAGCCTGAAACTTTAGTCCAATCTTTATAAAGTATTTACGTTGTTGAGGTCTGCAAAAGCTTGCTCTAAACGTTTGTTAAAAGTAATTTCACCCTCACGTATCCATTTTCTGGGGTCGTAATGTTTTTTATTTGGAGAATCGGGCCCGTCCGGACTTCCAATTTGGGTTTTTAAATAGTCAATTTTACCCGTCATATAATCTCTTATACCTTCGGTAAAAGCAAACTGTAAATCGGTATCAATGTTCATTTTAATAACGCCATAAGAAATAGCTTCTCTAATTTCTTCTAAAGTTGAACCTGAACCGCCGTGAAAAACAAAGTCGATGGGGTTTGAACCCGTATTAAATTTACTTTGAATGTATTCTTGTGAATTTTTAAGAATTATAGGTGTTAGTTTAACATTCCCGGGTTTGTATACACCGTGTACGTTTCCAAAAGCTGCGGCAATGGTAAATTTTGGACTTACTTTCATGAGTTCTTCGTAGGCATAACTCACTTCTTCGGGTTGTGTATATAGTTTTGAACTGTCTACATCTGTATTGTCTACTCCGTCTTCTTCGCCTCCGGTTACACCCAATTCAATTTCTAAAGTCATTCCCATCTTACTCATTCGGGTTAGATATTCTTTACAAATATGGATGTTTTCTTCAAGAGGTTCTTCAGATAAATCGATCATGTGAGAAGAAAATAAAGGTTTGCCGGTTTGAGCAAAATGTTCTTCAGATGCCGTAAGTAAACCATCTATCCAGGGTAATAAGTTTTTTGCACAATGGTCTGTGTGTAAAATTACTGTTGCTCCGTAAGTTTCAGCCAAGGTGTGAACATGTTTGGCTCCGGCAATAGCTCCTGCAATAGCTGCTTTTTGACCTTCGTTTGAAAGACCTTTACCGGCATTGTATGCGGCACCACCATTTGAAAATTGGATAATTACGGGAGCATTAAGCTTGGCAGCCGTTTCTAACACACCATTTATAGTGCTTGAACCAATAACATTAACAGCGGGAAGTGCAAATCCTTTTTGTTTCGCATAATTAAAAATTTCTTGAACTTGATCTCCGGTGGCAACTCCTGGTTTAATATTGTGTGACATCTTGTATATAGTTATATTGAGTGAACAAAAATAATAATTAAAATAGGTTTAGTAAAATTATTAGTAACAAATCGTTTAAAAAAAATTATCTTAACATACAGGTTAGAAGGGATAATTTATACCAACATTTAATACGGAATTACTAAAATTCGTTTCTCTAAACCATCTGTTTTTTATATCATTGGCAGGGTTGTAAGCTTTGAAACCAAGGTCGAAACGGGCCACAACAAATCCAAAATCATAACGAACACCTAAACCGGTTCCAACTGCCAAGTCTCTTAATGATTGCAGACCTGTAAATCGGGATGATTCGTCTTTGACATTATCTAAAACGTTCCAAATATTTCCAACATCTGTAAAGATAGCTCCTCTGAATTTCCCAAAAACTTTAAATCGAAGTTCTGCATTTAGGGCTATTTTTAAATTTGCTTCGTTGAAATCATTTTGAGCACCACTACTCCCTGGACCTAAACTATAGGGTCTCCAGGCTCTGTTGTCGTTGGTACCACCTGCAAAATAACTTCTTGAAAATGGTATGTTGTTCGAATTTCCATACGGAATAGCAATTCCCACAAAAGAGCGTGTCGCAAAAACAGTGTTGTTCTTGAGATCAAAATGTTTTATAAATTCAAATTCTGTTTTGATATACTGAGAGAATTCGATGTCAAAAATTGTACGGTTCCCATTGAGATTTACCGGTTGATTGGATGCTTTGGCCAGTAGGGAAAGTACATTTCCTGCTGATTCAATTTTAGCTCTCAATACATAAAAATTATTATCCAAAAGATTGGTTTTTGTGGTTTTTGAGAAACTGTAATTAGAAGCTAAAATTAAATTGTTTTCAGAGAGGCGATTTTTTCTTTCATTGATGCTTCGAATGGTTTGTAGGTCCGAGGGAGTGGGGGTAATAGTTGGATTTTCTCCCAAAACTTCATTCAAAAAACCATTGGTACCAAAATCAATTAACAGATTACCACTTTCATTAAGATAAAGGGGGTCTAAAGGATAATTCTGTGCAATTTCATTTAGAGCCCTGTAAGAGGAACGATATACGTTGAAATAGTTGCTCACATTGATGTTTTTGACATATTGAATGTTAAATAAATCAAGTCGAGCCGAATTGTATCGTTTGGGAGTCCAATTGTAGGTTAAAGCTCCGGTCAAATTTTCTTTGTCTAGTCCGATATTTTGCTGTTTGGCAAAACCCATACTTATTTGAGTGGAAGGAATCATTTCTTTAGGAATAATTCGGTCGGTTTTAAAGGGGAAAAATACTCTGGGGAAATTCAATCGCATATCCGCACCGTATTCCGAAATGTTAAAAAAATTATCTCTAGGATTGGCCATATCTCTGGATGAACCAATGTTTCCTCGTCCTGCAATTTCCAGTGTCTCAGCACCATTAAATAAATTACGAATAGATACTGATAAGTTCCCGGTTACACCAAAATCTTGTATGTTGGAATGGGTTACATCAAATGAGGCACCAAAGCTATATTTCTTTCGAGGGCTCAAGTAAATGTTAGCAATTAATGATTGGTTTAAACTATCGTTAGGGTCTACTTCATATTGTATGGAAGGATACGCAAAAACTTTGAGATTACTTAAAGCCCGCGAAGTAAGATTGTTTTTGTAATCGGCATATATGCCGCCTTTTGTAATAAATACGGCATCAGTAAGAGCCCTTGGTTTGTATTTTAATTTGTCTGTACTGTAAAGATTGTAATTGTTGTAGGTAACAGAATCGGCAATTTTTGTTCTGTTTTTGGATGATGGACTATCTGTAAAAATATTGATTTCACTAACCTTGTAAATTTTAAAGGGTTTAGTGCCCAACGTGTCTCCTGATCTGTAGGAGTAATCACCTATAACAACATTAACATTAGCTTTATTTCCGGTTAACAAAGTGTCTATGTCATAGTTTATGTAGTTTTGTTGAAAGTTGTAAATACCATTGTTTCTAAAGTAAGAAGTTAAACGGTTACGTTCTTCTTCAAAATGCGAAGATTGGTATCTGTTGCCTGTTTTTAAAAGTGAAAATTTAGAGGCTTGGGAGTATAAGGAATCAATATCAGGAGAACTGATTCGGGTATAAATGCTGTCCAAAATATAGGGGTTTCCCAAGGTTAGATTATAGATAGTTTTGATTTTTTTAAACCCTATACTGTCATGTTTCACAGAACCCTTAACATTAAAATAGCCTTCATTAAAGTAGTAAGATCTCAATCGTAATAACGATTTTGAAGATTTGTTTTCGTCTACTATAGTTGGAGCTTCACCGGTATTCTTTAATAGGTTATGAATCCCTTTGTACCAAAATGATTCTCCAAGTCGGTAAACTTGTTTGCGAGACAAAAACTTGGATTTCCGTTCCAATTTTTTCGGGTTGTTAATGTATTTTGCCGCAAAAGTAGAATCGGGATTAGGGTTCGCCCAGTTGTAAATGAATAAACTGAATGGTACTTTTAAAAATTGAGTGTTTGGCTTTTGTACCAAGTAGGCGGTTATCTCTTCTTTGGTTTCTTTTTTTCCGTCAACAAGAATTTCTGAACTTGCTAACAATGATTTGCCTTCGGGAACTCTTTTTACAGAATTACAAGCATAAAAAACAAAGAGAATTAAAAATATAAATGATATTTTTGTGAAAATACTTTTCAATGGTATTTTAAATTTACTTCAAAAATACACTATTTTATGGTTAGTAAAAATCAAATTAAACGAATTACAGCTCTTCACCTTAAAAAAAATCGTATCACCGAGAGACTTTTCATTGCAGAAGGAATGAAAGTGATACAAGAGTTTGTAAATGCGGGTTTTGTTTTAACCGATTTTTTTACAACCAATCCTGATTTACAGATTTCAAAAGAAATTCCAGCTCAATGGGTCACAGAGAGTGAATTAAAAAAAATGAGTTGTCTACAAACTCCCAATACTTGTTTGGCTGTGTTTGAAATGCCACAAACAAAAAACATTAAAAAAGAGGGGTTGATTTTGGCTTTAGATTCTATTAGAGATCCTGGGAATTTAGGTACAATTATTAGGTTGTGTGATTGGTTTGGTATTGAACATTTGATTTGTTCTGAAGAAACCGTAGATGTTTTTAATCCCAAAGTTATTCAATCTACAATGGGTTCTCTTGCAAGAGTTTCGGTAACCTACACCTCATTGCGTTTGTTTATTGAGGAGTCTCAATTGCCGGTTTACGGGGCTTTTATGGAAGGAGAATCTATTTACCAAAAAACGTTACCTAAAAATTGCATTTTAGTTATGGGTAATGAGGCAAACGGGATTTCAACTGAAATTGAGCATCAAGTACAACAGAAAATCAGTATTCCCCGATTTGGTACTATTCAAATGACCGAAAGTTTGAATGTAGCTACAGCCACAGCAATATTTATGAGTGAGTATGCCCGAATTAATGAAATGTAAAGTTTATAAAAACACCACGTGTTTTCATAGATTCAACAGAAGAAGTCCAAGGACTATTGGGGTCGTTATCTCGAATCAATTCGTCATTTAAACTGAAAACTCCTCTAATTGAAGGAGAAAATTTGAAATATTCCAAATAAATATCAATTCCAAATCCAAGTTCGTAATTGTTTGTCCATTGATTCATGCGAAATCGATTGTTAGAATTGTCATCTCTTGCTTTCGAATTACTCGATAAATTGAGCGTCGTTGAAAGGCCTCCAACCAAGTAGGGTCTAACATTCCCAACTCTTTTGGACGAAAATTTCAGTAATAACGGAAAATGAATGTAAGTTGATTTAACTTCTCTCAAGGCATCAAATTCCGATTCGAAATTTGGGAACGTTAAATTTCGTTGAGTGTAATAAAGTCCGGGTTCAAATCGTAAATTTATGTATTCGTGTAATCTTAAATCGCCTACCAATCCTACATTAAATCCAACAGAAGTTTCACATAAAATTTCTTCATTTAAACGATTTTGATCAATTTTAAAGTCATAAGAATTGAAGCCTAAAAAATAACCCCAATGCACTCTTTGTTTGTCAAAATTTTCAAGATGAATTATAGGATCTCTACCAAAAATACTACCAAATTGAGCTTGGGCATGACAGGTTATTACGAGTAAAGCAAATACAAGTTTTGTTTTCATTTTATTTTTTTGAAGCTGTATAAATAGTAGCTACTCCCATAGTTTGAGGTTGTGCTACAACATCTATAAACCCAACTTTTCTCAAAATATTGTTTAACGCTTCTCCGTAAGGAAATACCGAAGCTGATTCTGAGAGGTAAGTATAAGCTGAATTATCTTTTGAAAATAATTTTCCAATTAGCGGCAGAATAAAACGCGTATACAACTTATAGCCTTGTTTAAACGGAAATTTTTCGGGGACAGAAGTTTCAAGAATAACAAAAATTCCGTTGGGTTTGAGTACCCTAAGTATTTCGGATAAACCATTTTCAAGCGTTTCAAAATTTCTTACACCAAAAGCAACGGTTATTGCATCAAAAGAATTTGTGTCGAAAGGGATTTTTTCAGAATCACCTAAAACCATTTCTATTTTTGAAGATAAATTCTTTTGTTGGATTTTTCTTCTTCCCACCTCAAGCATACCGGCAGAAATATCAAGTCCGATGATTTTAGTTGCCTGAGTTTGGGTCATCAATATCGCCAAATCTCCTGTTCCGGTGGCAATATCTAGTATGGTGTCGGGTTTTTGGTCTTGAACTAATTTTAAAACTTTTTTACGCCATTTGATATCGGTTCCAAATGAAATAACTCGGTTTAAGCCATCATAGTTTTCAGAAATCGTATCAAACATTTGAGCAACTTGTTCTTTTTTGCCTAATGATGAATCTTTGTAAGGGGTAACCGATTTAGCCATACTTTTTTTTGCAAATATAAACTTATTCTAAACTATTAACAAACTCGTGTCTTCTAATTTTGTTTACTTTTTTTAAAAAAAGATAAAACACAAACTCACTAAAATTAGTGATAAAAAAATATCCCTAAAATCGGGTATTGTGTGGTTATGTAATAATGAGCAATTTTACATCATGAATCAAATGTTAGTCTTCATGTTATCAAGAGCAATTAAGACCGAAATGAAATGGGTGGTATTGGCACTTATCATTACATTTTTTCTTGTTAGCAGTATCGACGGATTAGCTTTAATTGGCGAATCTGATTTTTCAGTGTCACAAACGTTCTTAGGGTTAAATTTGTTTTTGGAAATTTTAGTTTTTTTCGCTTTTAGTACCTTCGTGGTATTTGGTATTAAAGGCTTTTTTGAGATGTATTCTCAGAAATTTGCCAATGTCGTAATCTTCATTTCTGGAGTTTTTTTGGCAGTGGTAATTTTTATTTTAAGTTATCAGATACTAGTAATGGAATAGTCTTAGTTCCGGAACTTGAAGCTTTTTGATTAAAACATCCCCCAAAGGGATGTTTTTTATTTACGCGAATAAGTCAAATAGCTAAAAGCAAAGTTGTGTTTTTCATCTTTAGGATGAAATTCTTCAAAATCCAGATTCCATTCATCTGCAGAAAATTCAGGAAAGTAAGTGTCTGCTTCAAAGGAAGCATGAACCTTAGTTAGTTCCATTTTATCACAAAAGGGTAAAGCTTGTTTGTAAATTTCTCCACCACCAATTACAAATACAACGGCCTCATTTTGACATACTTCAAAAGCCTTCTCCAAGCTAGGTACTACAATGCAATCTTTGAATTCATAGTTTTTCTGACGAGTTATAATAACATGAGTTCTATTAGGTAATGGTTTAGGGAAACTTTCAAAAGTTTTTCTACCCATAATAATATAATGTCCGGATGTTAACGCTTTAAATCTTTTAAAATCATCAGGAAGATGCCATAACAAGTCGTTGTTTTTCCCCAAAGCATTGTTTTCAGCTATTGCGGCAATAAGTATTTTCATAGTTTTTTAAAGCGAAGTATTAGATTCTGATTCTATTTTTTGTTTCAATTGTTCTAAACGTTTATCCTGAAGAGCCATCAATCGGTTTATCTGTTCTCTTTCCCATTCCTTATTCATAAAACGATCGGTAATATAGACTTTTATAAAGTGCATGATAAATAAGAAAAACCACAAAGTTGTAGCCCAAATATACCAATTGGTAAATGGAGAATAATTAAAAATTTTATCAGATAAAATTAGAAATAAACTTCCAATTAAAAAAACTACAAAATGATAATATAAACGTTTCTTTTGCTTGATTCGTCTTCGAGCATATTCATATTTTTCGTGTTGTTCTCTGCTGATTTCCATAAGTAAAAACAATTTTTTGGCTACTTAAAGGTAGGAATATTTTAAAAATAAAAAAATCTATTTTCAATATATTCTAATACGAAACCGTTTTCCTAAAATAATATCGCAATGCAATGGCTTATAAATTAACAAATTAGGCTTGCAAAAGGGTAGTTTTTGGCAATTTGGCAAAAGTATTATGTGTTCTTTGATATTCGAATTTCTATTTGTTACTTTGCTTCATTAATCTCAAAATTAGATAGTTATGGCAATTAAGAAACAATTTATAAAATCAAAACCGGTGTGTAAAGTTACTTTTTCTATTGAAGCAAAAGACGCAACTACAGCGGCTGTTGTGGGTGATTTCAACAATTGGAATCCCAAAGAAGGAGAACTTAGTAAATTAAAAAACGGAACGTTCAAAGCTACTTTTGAATTACCGGCTTCAAATTCATATGAATTCCGTTATTTAGTTGATGGAGAATTCGTAAACGACGACCAAGCAGATGCGTACAAATGGAATGATTTTGCTGCTGCTGAAAATAGTGTAGTAGCGGTATAATAAAACCTATATTTAATATTAAACCACCTTTTTAGGTGGTTTTTTTTATGTAAAAAAGTGAATTTATTTATCTAAATGGAAAGTTATTGGGATAGACATTGTAACTCTTACAGGTTTATCTCTAAAAAATCCGGGTTTCATTGCTGGTAAAAGGGAAATTATTCGCTTTGCTTCATTTTCGAGTAAGGGGTGTGGACCCCGGACATTGTCAATAGATACACTTCCATCCTTTTCAATAGCAAAAGTAACAATTACTCTTCCTTTTATATTTTTCTTAAAAGCTTCTGCAGGATAGTTAAAATTTTTTTTAATGTGGTCAAAAATTTTTAATTGAAAGCAATTTCTTCTCTCTTCTAATGCAATTTCTTCACAACCTGGAATAATTGGTAAGTCTTCAATGATTTGAAAAGGGACATTTTCTTGATTTTCAGTTTCATCCGTTTGAGCGGTAACTAAATTAAAGCCAAGAAGAAAGAAGAGAATTTTAATTTTAAACATTTTTTAATTTTTAAACAGCTACAATCCCTTTAATATGCGGATGGGGATCATAACCTTCCAAAGTAAAATCGTTAAATGTAAAATCGAAAATGTTTTTAATTTTCGGATTTAAAATCATTCTGGGTAACGGTCTTGGCTCACGAGAAAGTTGCAATTCCAATTGTTCGATGTGGTTGTTGTAAATATGTGCATCACCAAAAGTGTGAATGAAATCACCGGGCTGTAAATTGCAAACTTGTGCAATCATCAGGGTTAATAAAGCATACGAAGCAATATTGAACGGTACACCCAAAAAGATGTCTGCACTGCGTTGATACAATTGACAACTTAACTTTCCATCTGCCACATAAAATTGAAAAAAGGCATGACAAGGTGGAAGTGCCGCTTTTCCGTTGGCAACATTCTCTGCAAATGATTTGGAAGTATCCGGTAAAACAGAAGGATTCCATGCAGAAACCAACATTCTACGGCTATTCGGGTTTTTCTTCAAGGTTTCAATTAATTCGGAAATTTGGTCAATCTCTTCACTGTTCCAATTTCGCCATTGGTGACCGTAAACCGGTCCTAAATCGCCATTTTCATCGGCCCATTCATCCCATATTTTCACACCATTTTCTTTGAGATAATTGATGTTTGTATCGCCTTTTAAAAACCATAACAATTCATAAATAATCGATTTCAAATGCAGTTTTTTGGTGGTTACCATAGGAAAACCTTCACTTAAATCAAAACGCATTTGATAGCCAAAAACACTGATGGTTCCGGTTCCGGTTCGATCGCCTTTTTGAGTTCCGTTTTCTAAAACGTGTCTTACGAGGTCGTGGTATTGTTGCATGTGTTTATTTGTTTTAAAAATGGAAACTATTGGATTTATTTAACTTTAATTTTATAATGATTAAAAGTGTTGGCTACTTTGCGTTCACCAATATAAATTAATAAAGGAGTTGACGCAACACTCATAGAAATCATCAAAAATCCAGGAAGAAATAATAATAAAGTAAGGGATATAATAAAACCAAATAGAAACCCAAATATGATATTTTTTTGAGATACAACAGCGTGAATTTTATTAATGTGTACTCTTTCTTTCTTGTGACAGAATTTACAAGTTGTATCAACAAAATCACCGTACTTCATTTGATATTCTCCTCTGTCGGCGACAGAGATTTTTACTTTATTATCTTGATTGCAATGAATACAACAAAATTGATGCCTCATATTTATCCAATAATCATTCCTGCAATTGTTGCCGAAAGCAATGATGCCAAGCTACCGCCAATTACCGCTTTTAAACCAAATTCAGAAAGCGTTTTACGTTGTCCAGGAGCCAAAGATCCAATTCCGCCAATTTGAATTCCGATGGAAGCAAAATTGGCAAATCCGCACAACATATACGTGGCCATGATAACCGATTTGTCATACGTAAAATGAATGGCATTGGCTGCATTTTTCAATTCTGCCAATTGAATATATCCAACAAATTCTGACGCGGCTAATTTAATTCCCAATAATTGTCCCATTAGCATGACATCTTCTTGTGCCACACCAATTAACCACATTAAAGGAGCGAATAAAATGCCTAATATAGTTTCTAATGAGAACTTTGAATAAGGCGTTTTAGCAGCTATAAAATCATTCAATCCCGACCAATCTCCAATCCAACCTAAAGTGTAATTAATCATGGCAATGAAAGCAATAAAAACTAATAGCATTGCTGCTACATTCGCTGCTAATTTTAATCCTTCCGTTGTTCCAGTTGCAATGGCATCTAATATGTTTGAGCCAATTTTTTCTTTAGAGACTTCAACATTGGTATCAATAGTTTCGGTTTGTGGAAAAAGCATTTTCGAAACTACTATTGCACCGGGTGCTGCCATAACAGAGGCAGCTAGTAAATGTTTGGCAAATTCCAAACGCAAAACCGGATCATTTCCTCCTAAGAAGCCTATGTATGCCGCCAATACACCTCCTGCAACTGTAGCCATTCCGCCAATCATAACCAAGAGAATTTCACTTTTGTTCATTTTTTCTAAATAGGCTTTAATCATCAATGGAGCTTCGGTTTGCCCCAAAAATATATTACCGGCTACCGAAAGGCTTTCGGCACCAGAAATGCCTAAGATTTTTGTGAGCAATAAGGCAAGGCCTTTCACTACAATTTGTATGATTCCGAGGTAAAATAACAACGAAGTTAAAGCAGAGAAAAATATAATTGTTGGTAAAACTTGAAATAGAAAAATGAAACCGAAGTTGTCAACATTCATCATGCCTCCTAATAAAAATTCACTTCCGGCTCTAGTAAAATCTAATACTTTTACAAATAAACCTCCAACAAATTCAAATAGATTTTTTACAAATTCAATTTTCAATACCCCAATTGCCAAAATCAATTGTGCAGTAATCCCAATTCCAACGGTTTTCCAATTGATGGCTTTTCGGTTTGAACTGAATAAATAAGCAATTACTAAAAGGGAAATCATCCCCAAGATTCCTCTCCATAAACTAGTCATGTTAAACCCAGAGCTTTCAATAAGTTGAGTTTTAACTTGTTGGGGTTTTATTTTGTTTGATGCAAAAAAGGAGTAGGCTTTGTCCTTAGTTTTTAACATTAAAACCGAATCAGATTGCGTGGCAATAGTAAATCGTTTGGTAGGTGCATCGGCTCCATTTTCAAACAAGAATAAATAATTATCTTGTACCAAATAATCGCCTTTTTGAGTTAAACTATCTGCTGTGATTTTCAGTTCATAACCGCCTTCTTTTAATTCTAAATAATCCGATTGGGATGAACTTAATTGCCATTTTTTTTCTAACTCTTGAGCTTTTAAATTTAAAGAAAACAACAAGGTTAACGTTAGTAAAATTAAATTTTTATACATTGGAATAAAAAATTGGATTATTAGAATTTAGGATTCTTTTTTTGAGATTTCATCTCTAATTTTTGCAGCTTTTTCATAGTCTTCGTTTTGCACAGCCTCATTAAGAAGCTCATACAATTCGGAAATACTCTTATTACTAAAACTTCCGGCAGAGGTTACTTCGTTTTCTAAACCAAAGGTCTCTGGGGCTGATAAAACGCCGTCATTTTCTGAAGATTCAGTTTCTCCAGTGGTGCCTTTTAAGTAAATTCCGGCTTTATCTAAAATATTTTTATACGTAAAAATAGGAGCATTAAAACGAAGAGCCAAAGCTATTGCATCTGAGGTTCTCGCATCTATAATTTCTTCAATTTTATCTCTTTCGCAAATAATACTCGAATAAAAAACGCCATCAACCAATTTGTGAATTATCACTTGCTTAACCACGATATCAAAACGATCTGCAAAGTTTTTAAATAAATCGTGTGTAAGGGGACGAGGGGGTTTAATTTCTTTTTCTAAAGCTATTGCAATAGACTGTGCTTCAAAAGCACCAATTACGATAGGAAGCTTTCGTTCTCCGTCTACTTCATTTAAAATCAAAGCGTAAGCTCCGTTCTGAGTTTGACTGTAAGATATTCCTTTTATGGCTAGTTTGACAAGGCTCATGATTATTCTTGCAACGTATTATTTACTAGGTGTATAGCTTTTTGTTTACAATAAAAAAAGGGCTATCTAAACAAAGATACAACTATCTTAATTTAGATAGCCCAATGCGGGCACAATTTATAAAAAATTATGAATTTTGAGCTTTAAATTCTTTTAATTTTTGAGTTAGTTTTGGAACAATTTCAAAGGCATCACCAACTACGCCATAATCAGCTACTTTAAAAAACGGAGCTTCAGGATCTGAGTTGATTACCACTTTCACTTTAGACGAGTTTATTCCGGCTATATGTTGAATGGCTCCCGATATTCCGATGGCAATATACAAATTGGTAGCAACCGGTTTTCCGGTTTGTCCCACGTGTTCGCTGTGAGGTCTCCATCCCAAATCGGATACCGGTTTAGAACAGGCGGTTGCCGCTCCTAAAACGGTTGCCAATTCTTCTACTAGACCCCAGTTTTCTGGACCTTTCAATCCACGACCACCCGAAACAACTACTTCGGCATCGGCTATTGTAACTTTTCCGGTTACTTTTTCAATACTTTCAACTTTAACAGAGAAATCGGCATCGTTCAAATTAGGCGAAAAATCTTCTGAAGTAAGAGATGAGTTACTTTCTACTAATCCGTAAGAGTTTTTAGCCAATCCTAATACTTTTACATCTGTTGAAATTTCGGTTATATTGAATGCTTTATTTGAAAAAGCATTTCTTTTCACTTGAAATGGAGAAGTACTTAAAGGCAATCCAACTACATTTGAAGCATAACCTGCATCCAAACCTACAGCTACAAGCGGAGCCAAATAAATACTGTCGGTTGTAGAAGATAGAACAATTACTTTCGCACCTTCTTTTTGAGCTGCTTGTTTGATAACATCAGCATACGCTTTTGCATTAAATGAAGCCAATTTATCGTTGGTTACTTTTAGTACTTTGTCAACGCCGTATTTGGATAATTCTGTAACATCACCTGCATTTATTGTAATTGCTGTGACGGATGTTCCTAATGATTCGGCTACTTTTTTGGCGTAGGATGCTAATTCAAAAGCTACTTTCTTAAATTTTCCTTCTGCCGATTCTGCATATAGTAATAATGACATAATTTTTTGTTTAAACGTTTAATAATAGTTTAAGAGTATGATAGTTTGAACACGAAGAACGGACCACTGGTTCCTAGATCACCTTCGCTTCGTTGTGTAATAAACTTACTAGTTCATCCAGATTATCTGCACTCACTAATTTTACGGCAGATTTTGGAGCCGGTTTTTCAAATTTTACGGCTTTAGTATGGTTGTTTGCTCCAACGGGTTCTAAAACAGTCAAAGCTTTAGTTCTGGCAGTCATAATTCCTCTCATGTTCGGAATGCGTAAGTCTTTTTCTTCTACCAAACCTTTTTGCCCTCCAATGATTAAAGGTAATGAAGCAGAAATAGTTTCCTTTCCTCCGTCAATTTCTCTTTGGGCTTTAGCAGATGAACCTTCAATTTTTAAATCAATACATGAATTAACAAAATTATATCCCAAAATAGCTGCAATCATTCCGGGAACCATTCCTCCATTATAATCTAAGGATTCTTTACCACAAATTACTAAGTCGTATGAGCCTTGTTTGATTACTTCGGCTACTTGTTTCGCAACAAAAAAACCATCAGTTGGATTGGCATTTATGCGAATAGCTTCATTAGCTCCAATAGCTAATGCTTTTCTCAAGGTTGGTTCTGTGTCGGGACCTCCCACATTTACAACCGTAATATTTGCTCCTTGTTGTTCTTGAAACCAAATGGCACGTGTTAAACCAAACTCGTCATTTGGGTTGATAACATATTGAACGCCATTGGTATCAAACTCGGTATCACCATTGGTAAAGTTGATTTTGGAAGTAGTATCAGGCACATGACTGATGCAAACTAATATTTTCATAGGATAGGATTAAATTAATTTTGGTTACGAAAGTACGAATAATTTTTCTAATTTTAGTATGCATGCATAATATTTTTTCAGTAATATATCGTTTTCGTAAGGGGTGTAAATTGGAAAATTCAGTGCAATTTGATTTCAAGTAGAAATAACATGGGGTTTTGGAACAAAAAATATAGTTGATTTTACCTTTAAAATGTGTCATAAAGTGATTTTAAATTTTTATTTTTGCCATTCGTAAAAATGATTTTAAGAAAAATTCTATATGAGAACAATTCAATTTAGAGAGGCTATTGCTGAAGCGATGAGTGAAGAAATGCGTCGCGATGAGAGTGTTTATTTGATGGGTGAGGAAGTAGCAGAATACAATGGAGCTTACAAGGCTTCAAAAGGAATGTTGGATGAGTTTGGACCCAAAAGAGTAATAGATACTCCAATTGCCGAGCTTGGTTTTGCCGGAATTGCGGTTGGATCTGCCATGAATGGTTGTCGCCCTATCGTAGAGTTCATGACTTTTAACTTTTCATTGGTTGGAATTGACCAAATTATCAATAATGCTGCAAAAATGCGTCAAATGTCGGCCGGACAGTTTCCTATGCCAATGGTTTTTAGAGGGCCAACCGCTTCTGCTGGACAATTAGCAGCCACACATTCACAAGCATTTGAAAATTGGTTTGCCAATACGCCCGGATTAAAAGTGGTGGTTCCATCCAATCCTTATGATGCTAAAGGATTATTAAAATCGGCTATACGTGATAATGACCCTGTTATTTTCATGGAATCAGAGCAAATGTATGGAGATAAAATGGAAGTTCCGGAAGGCGAATATACCATTCCACTTGGAGTTGCAGACATCAAAAGAGAAGGTTCAGATGTGACGATTGTTTCCTTTGGAAAAATTATTAAGGAGGCTTTTATTGCAGCAGATGAATTGGCAAAAGAGGGAATTTCATGTGAAATTATAGATTTGAGAACGGTTCGTCCAATGGATTATGACGCGATTATCAAATCGGTAAAAAAAACAAATCGTTTAGTAGTTCTTGAAGAAGCG
The DNA here is from genome assembly GCF_036759525.1 of Flavobacterium sp. Classification (GTDB taxonomy): domain Bacteria; phylum Bacteroidota; class Bacteroidia; order Flavobacteriales; family Flavobacteriaceae; genus Flavobacterium. The sequence goes on from NZ_DAIOUN010000005.1 coordinate 93,214, forward strand.
TGGCCTTTTGCAAGTGTGGCTTCCGAGATAACCTACATGGTACAAGAAAGAGCATTTGATTATTTGGATGCACCGGTTCAAAGAATTACTACTGCAGATACCCCTGCTCCCTATTCACCAACACTTTTAAAAGAATGGTTACCCAATGCTGGAGATGTGGTAAAAGCCGTAAAAAAAGTAATGTACAAGTAATTAAAAATAAAAAGTATATTTGAAACTTCATCAATTTTCATATTTGATGAAGTTTTTTTTTCTAATAGCCATGAACGTAAAACAACTTTGTGTCCTTTTTTCTCTTTTCTTAGCATTCGTTTCTATGGGTCAAACCAAAGTGAGCGGGATTGTTGTAGATGAAAATGATCAACCTATTCCATTTGCAAATGTATATTTCAAAAACTCTACCGAAGGATTAATAACCAACGAGAATGGACGTTTTTATTTGGAATCTTCCAAAAGTCATAGTACAGTAGTAGTTTCATTTATAGGATATACGCCTCAAGAAATCAAACTTGAAAAAGCGGTAACGTATAATTTAAAAATCAAGTTGGTTGAAGGAGAAACCCTTCGAGAGGTAGTTGTAATTTCAGGTAAAATGTCAAAGAAAAATAACCCAGCCATTGATATTTTACGTAAAATTTGGGCCAGAAAAAGAAAGAACGGATTGCGACAGTTCAAACAATACCAGTATGACAAATATGAGAAAGTAGAGTTTGATTTGAATACCATAGATAGTGCCATGATGAAAAGTAAACTCTTCAAGGGAATGGAGTTTGTTTTTGATCAAGTTGATACTTCTCGAATTACAGGAAAGACCTATCTGCCCATTTTTATCAATGAATCTCTATCTGAAGTGTATGGTAATAATTTGACTGGAAAAGAAAAAGAAATCCTAAAAGCTAATAAAAATTCGGGATTTAGTTCCAATCAACAAATTATTGCTTTTGTTAAAGATTTATATGCCGATTATGATATTTATGATAACTACTTGAAGTTCTTTGACAAGGATTTCGTAAGCCCTCTTTCCAGAACGGGTATTGATGTGTATAATTATGCCTTAACCGACAGCATGTTTATTGACAACAAATGGTGTTATAACATTGTATATTATCCCAGAAGAAAAGGTGAACTCACATTCAAAGGAGATTTTTGGGTAAATGATACAACCTATGCCATTAAATCCATAAATATGGCCGTAACCAAAAGTGCCAATATAAACTGGGTCAAAGAAATTTACATTGAACAAGAATTTGATGTAGTAAATGATTCTGTCTTTTTGTTAAAGAGAGATCATATGATGTCTGATTTCGCTCTCAATAAAAAGGAAGAATCTAAAGGGGTATACGGGAAGAGAACAACGCTCTATAAAAACCATCAATTTGATAAAGAAAAGCCAAAAGAGTTCTACAAAGAAGAGGTAAATTTCATTGATAATTCGGTTTATACCAAATCAGACGAGTTTTGGGCAGAGAATCGATTTGAAAACCTGAGTAAAGATGAATTAGGGGTTTACAAAATGCTTGATACACTCCAAACAGTCAAGAAATTCAAACAAATGTACAATTTGGTCTCTATTCTTGGTAGCGGATACATCCAAAAAGGGAATTTTGATTTCGGTCCCATTTTTTCAACCTTTGGGTACAATGAGATTGAAGGCATTAGAGTACGCGTAGGAGGAAGAACCTATTTTGGTCAAAATGATCCGTGGCGATTACAGTTTTATACCGCCTACGGTTTTTCGGATCAACAAGTAAAATATGGAGTTTCGGGTAAAGTATTACTCAATAAGAAAAACAGATTTATTTTAGAAGGTGGAAATAGAAGAGATATTGAGCAATTGGGAGCTAGTTTAACTACGTCAAACAACGTTTTAGGGAGAAGCTTTGCCTCATCCGGTCTTTTTATGACTGGAACCAATGCCAATCTTACCAGTATTAATTTAAGTACTGTTTCTATGAATATAGAACCGGTAAAAAACTTAACTTTTGAAACCGGATTCTCCTATCGTACATTGAAATCGGCATCAGATAAATTTAGCTTAGATTATTTTACCAATTCACAAACTGAAATACGAAGCGACGTAAAACAGGCCGAACTTACTTTTTCTATTGACTATACACCCAAGAGAAAAACGATAGGATATGGGGTAGAACGCAATTTGGTAGACAATAATTTCACGCGTTTGTACGTAAATTACAGTCAAGGCATGAAAGGTGTTTTTGATAGTGATTTTGAATACCAAAAAATTCAATTATTTTACAAACAACCGGTTCTGATTGGAGGTTTTGGAAGATTGTTTTTTATCACCGAATTAGGAAAAACATTTGGGGAAGTACCACTTGGTTTATTGAGCGTGGTGCCCGGGAATCAATCTTATTTTTTGATTGAAAATACCTTTAACAACCTAAATTTTTATGAATTTGTTTCAGATCAATATGCAACTCTTCAATTGGAACATCATTTTAATGGTAGGCTTTTTTCAAGAATTCCCGGATTGAGAAAAATGAATCTAAGAGAAATTATAGGTATTAAAGGGGTCATAGGTTCTGTGTCTGATGCCAATAGGTCTATCAATGCTTCAACATTAAATTATGTTGCCCCAGAAAAACCCTATTGGGAATACAGTGCAGGAATTGGAAATATATTTAAAGTGTTTCGTATCGATTGTGCTTGGAGAGCCAATTATAGAAATCTTCCGGATACCAGCAATTTCACAATCAAAGGTTCTTTCGGGTTTTATTTCTAATTTGGTATATTTTTATCTCATTTTTTTTGCTTTATGTAATTTTATATGAGGTAAAATTGAAATTTGATAAAAATTAATTTTAATGCTTTCTTCTCTACTATAGCTCGTAAATTTGCAGTCCTTAAATTAAATGAATTATGAGTGCAGCAAAACAAAAATCTTTTGATGTATTAATAGAGATACCCAAAGGAAGTAGAAATAAATACGAATACGATTTTAAACTCAAAAAAATCCGTTACGATAGAATGATTTTCTCATCGATGATGTATCCGGCCGATTACGGTTTTATTCCGGAAACATTAGCTTTAGACGGTGACCCACTTGATGTATTGGTTTTGGTAACCGAACCCACATTCCCGGGTTGTGTTATGGAAGTAAAACCAATTGGTGTTTTTCATATGGCAGACGAAAAAGGACCGGATGAAAAAGTAATTTGCGTACCGGTTTCCGACCCCGTTTGGAATAAATTAAACGACTTATCGGATGTAAATCCACACTTGCTTAAAGAAATCGAACATTTTTTCCAAGTTTATAAAGATTTAGAGCAAAAGAAAGTAGATGTAGAAGGTTGGGGTGATGTTACAGAAGCCAAAGAAATCATCGAAAAATGCGTTGATCGTTTTGCGAATTTAGCAGATAAACCCGATGGATTATTTAGTATTTCCTAAAAATTTTACTATTCTAATAAAAAAAGCAACATTCAATTTTGATTTGTTGCTTTTTTTTATTCCTATTTTGTTACTTTTGCAATCGTTAAAAAAATTATAAAATACATTTTTATGGATTCAATTATGATTTATGTGCCATTAATCATGGCATTTTTAGGCTTAGCTTTTATGTGGGCCAAAAGAGCTTGGGTTTTAAAGCAAGATGCCGGTGATGGTAAAATGAAAGAGATTTCAGATTATATCTACGAAGGTGCTTTGGCTTTCCTTAAAGCAGAATACAGATTATTAGCCGTTTTTGTAGTTGGAGCCAGTGTGGCTTTAGCTGCTATTTCATTTATTGTTCCAACAACCGATATTTTGATTGTTGTAGCCTTTGTTTTCGGTGCTATTTTTTCTGCTTTTGCAGGAAATATTGGGATGAAAATTGCAACCAAAACCAATGTGAGAACAACACAAGCTGCCAGAACCAGTTTGCCACAAGCTTTAAAAGTTTCTTTTGGCGGTGGAACCGTAATGGGATTAGGTGTAGCCGGATTGGCTGTTTTAGGTCTTACGGCTTTCTTCATATTTTTCTACCACTATTTCATGGGTGGAGTTTGGACTTCTACAGACCAAATGACTATTGTTCTAGAAACACTTGCCGGATTTTCATTAGGTGCTGAATCTATTGCTTTATTTGCTCGTGTAGGCGGAGGAATTTATACCAAAGCTGCCGACGTTGGTGCTGACTTAGTAGGTAAAGTAGAAGCCGGAATTCCGGAAGATGATCCGCGTAATCCAGCTACTATTGCGGATAACGTAGGAGATAACGTAGGTGACGTTGCCGGAATGGGTGCCGATTTATTCGGTTCGTATGTGGCTACGGTTTTAGCTGCGATGGTTTTAGGTAACTATGTTATCAAAGATATGGGTGGTGCTATTGACGATGCTTTTGGTGGAATTGGTCCTATATTATTACCAATGGCAATTGCCGGTTTCGGAATTTTATTTTCAATCATCGGGACTATGTTGGTAAAAATTAAAGACAATAACGCCAAAGAAAAAGAGGTACAAGGAGCATTGAATGTTGGAAACTGGGTTTCTATCGGTTTAACATTGATTTCTTGTTTCTTCCTTGTAAAATACATGTTGCCTGAAACCATGAACATGGAGTTCTTTGGTGAAGGATTAAAAGAAATTTCTTCTATGCGAGTATTCTATGCTACCATTGTTGGTTTAGCTGTGGGTGGAATTATTTCATCTGTAACAGAATACTATACAGGTTTAGGTACAAAACCGGTTTTAGCCATTGTACAAAAATCTTCGACAGGTGCGGGAACAAACGTAATTGCTGGTTTAGCTACAGGTATGATTTCTACTTTCCCAACCGTATTATTATTTGCAGGAGCAATTTGGGCTTCTTATGCATTTGCTGGTTTCTACGGTGTGGCTTTAGCAGCTTCTGCTATGATGGCTACTACAGCGATGCAATTAGCAATCGATGCTTTCGGACCAATTTCTGATAATGCCGGAGGTATTGCTGAAATGAGTGAATTACCTAAAGAAGTACGTACACGTACCGATATTTTGGATTCTGTAGGAAACACAACGGCTGCAACCGGAAAAGGTTTTGCTATTGCTTCTGCGGCGTTAACATCGTTAGCCTTATTTGCGGCTTATGTAACCTTTACTGGAATTGACGGTATCAACATCTTTAAAGCTCCGGTTTTGGCCATGTTGTTCGTAGGAGGTATGATTCCGGTGGTATTCTCTGCTTTGGCAATGAATTCAGTTGGAAAAGCGGCGATGGATATGGTGTATGAAGTACGTCGTCAATTCAAAGAAATTCCAGGTATCATGGAAGGTAAAAACAAACCAGAATATGGTAAATGTGTCGAAATTTCTACTAAAGCGGCTTTACGCGAAATGATGTTACCTGGTATTTTGACGATTGGTTTCCCAATTTTAATTGCGGTTTTACCAATGTTGTTAGGATATGATAATAAATTGATTGCCGAAATGTTAGGGGGTTATATGGCTGGAGTTACTGTTTCAGGTGTACTTTGGGCTGTGTTCCAAAACAATGCCGGTGGTGCTTGGGATAATGCTAAAAAATCTTTTGAAGCCGGTGTAATGATTAATGGTGAAATGACTTATAAAGGTTCCGATGCTCACAAAGCTGCCGTAACCGGAGATACTGTAGGTGATCCATTTAAAGATACTTCCGGTCCGTCAATGAACATTTTAATCAAATTAACGTGTTTGATTGGATTGGTAATCGCTCCCATTTTAGGAGGTCACGATGCTACTACAGTTACAGAAAAAGCGGCTTGTTGTTCTTCTTCTGAAATGTGTGCTTCAATGACTAAAGAAGAATGTATTGCAAAAGGATGCACTAACAAGAGTTGTAAATTCTTGAACGAAGTAAAAGAAGAAGTTTACAAAAACATTTCTGTTGAAAAATCTAAAGATGCTTCCGGTAAAGTTAGTGCTGTTGTAACTATTACTTCTAAAGTAAATGGTGAAGAAAAAACAGAAACGCAAACTTTTGAAGGAACAGACGAAGAAGTTACTGCTAAAATTGAAGAATTTAAAAAGCAATAGTTTTTAATCTTACAATTATAAAAAATGCCTTGCCCACGCAAGGCATTTTTATTTTTACTACATTTAGCCGAATAATTTTAGGTTATGATTAGATTTTTTCTTTTGCTTTTTGGCTTGATTACATATTTAGGTTTTGGTCAAAATATTATTCCACAGCCTGAATCATTAGAATTTCGTGAAGGTACTTTTATTTTAAACAGTGAAACCGTTATAAAAGCAGATGAAAGTTCATTTGAAGCTCAATTTCTTCAACAATATATTAATGAAAATAATGGCTTGAAACTAGCCATCAATAAAAATGCTAAGAGTAAAAATTGTATTGCTTTAAATTATGCTCTCTCTCCAAAGTTATCAGTAACTAAAGATTCATCAGGTAAACGCTCTTCTTTTAAAAGTAATGATGAAGAATACTTGATGTTAATAAATAAGAATGAAATTACAATTGCAGCACATGAAAATGTTGGTGTTTTTTATGGTATTCAAACTTTATTGCAATTGCTTCCGTTGGAAGAAAAAGATGAAATTAAGATACCTTGTTTACTAATCAATGATCAACCCAAGTTTAAATGGCGAGGCATGCATTTAGATGTATCTCGTCATTTTTTTGATATAGAATTTATCAAAAAGTATATCGATTATTTAGCTCAGTACAAAATGAATACTTTTCACTGGCATTTAACCGACGATCAAGGTTGGCGAATAGAAATCAAGAAATATCCAAAACTCACAGAAATTGGAGCTTGGCGAAACGGTTCAATGGTAGGGCATTACCGCGACCAATCTTTTGATACCAAACGTTATGGTGGATTTTACACCCAAGAAGAAATTAAAGAAGTTGTGGAGTATGCCAAAGAACGACACATAACGGTTGTTCCTGAAATTGAAATGCCGGGTCATGCCTTGGCTGCCTTAGCCGCTTATCCGGAATATTCTTGTACGGGCGGACCTTTTGAAGTGGGAAAAACATGGGGTGTATTAGACGATGTCTTTTGTCCAAAAGACGAAACGTTTACCTTTTTAGAAAATATTTTAAGTGAAGTAATTGCCTTATTTCCATCAGAATACATTCATATTGGAGGTGATGAATGTCCCAAAACACGTTGGAAAAGTTGTTCGCATTGCCAAAAACGAATGAAAGACGAGAAGTTAAAGGACGAACATGAATTGCAAAGTTATTTCATCCAACGCATTGAAAAATTTGTCAACAGCAAAGGACGAAAAATCATCGGTTGGGACGAAATTCTCGAAGGCGGTTTGGCTCCCAACGCAGCCGTAATGAGCTGGAGAGGAACCGATGGCGGAATTGCAGCAGCCAAAGAAAAACATTTTGCTGTTATGACACCGGGCTCACATTGCTACTTTGACCATTACCAAGGCGAACCTGCAAATGAACCTTTAGCTTTTGGAGGATATACTACTTTGGAAAAAGTGTACAGTTATAATCCTATTCCAACTGAGTTAAACGAGGCAGAATCGGCTTATATATTAGGTGCCCAAGCTAATTTATGGACAGAATATATTGAGACAACCACTCAAGTAGAATACATGCTTTTTCCTCGACTTACAGCTATTGCAGAGGTGGTTTGGGGAACTTCAAATCCTCAAAACTATAAAGCTTTTGAAGATCGAGTGGTGCATCACATGAAAGGTTGGAAACAAAAAAACATCAATTTTAGTAAAGCAATTTATCAAGTGGTTTCGGATATTGCGGTTCAAAACAACCAAATTTATTATGCATTGAAGGGTAGAGATGCTTCTGGTATTCGTTTTACTACTGATGGTTCTGAACCCAAAGTGGATTCAAAAAAATATGACTCCTCCATACAAATTGAAAAAAGTTGTACTGTAAAATCAGCCTATTTTGAAGCAGGTCAGGCCAAAAGTGCAACAATTTCTCAAACGTTTTACATAACTAAATCTTCCGGTAAATCCATTTCGCTAAAACACGAACCAAGTAAAACCTACGGAAAAGGTGGAGCTGCTACCTTAGTCGATGGTGTAAAAGGTGATTTGCTTCGTTTTGGAAAAAATTGGTTGGGTTTTTCAGGTAAAGATGTGGATGCTACTATCGATTTTGGCTCTTCTACCACTTTTGAAAAAGTGAGTTTGAATACGTTTAACGGTGAAAGTAGTTGGATTTATTTGCCCAAAGAAATTCAATTTTTGGTTTCTGATGATGGAGTTTCTTTCACTCTTGTTCGAACTATTTCCTTGGAACAAATTTCAAAACAAAACGGAGTTATGGTGGAAAGTTTTCCTAAAACAACAGCTAGGTATCTCAAAGTTATTGTTAATAATTACGGTACCATTCCAGATGGAAAACCCGGTTCCGCTAGTGCGGCTTGGTTATTTATAGACGAAATTAGTGTAGAATGATATGGCAAATAGACGTAATTTTCTAAAAACAACAGCTCTCGCAACAGCGGGAGTAGCTTTGCAATCCTTTCAGTCAAAACCGGAGGAACCGGAATTGTTTTCCGGAAAGTCAAACAAACCTATAGTGCTTTCTACATGGAATTTTGGTTTACAAGCCAATGAAGCCGCCTGGGAAATATTGAAAAATAAAGGCCGTGCACTCGATGCCGTAGAAGTTGGTGTAAAACTTACCGAAGCTGATCCGTCTGAGAGAAGCGTTGGGTATGGTGGTCGTCCGGATAGAGAAGGACGGGTAACGTTGGATGCGTGCATCATGGATGAATTTTCAAATATTGGTTCGGTGGCGTGTTTGGAACACATCAAGCATCCGATTTCAGTGGCCAGAGCCGTGATGGAAAAAACGCCACATGTGATGTTGGTTGGTGAAGGAGCATTGCAATTTGCTTTATCGCAAGGATTTCCAAAAGAAAATCTATTAATTGAAGCTTCTGAAAAAGAATGGAAAGAATGGCTCAAATCCAGTCAATACCAACCCAAAGTGAATATTGAAAACCACGACACTATCGGAATGATAGCATTAGATGCACAGGGTAATTTATCGGGAGCATGCACCACAAGCGGCATGGCGTTTAAAATGCATGGACGTGTGGGCGATTCACCGATTATTGGTGCAGGTTTGTATGTGGATAATGAAATTGGTGCGGCAACTGCAACAGGCCACGGTGAAGAAGTAATCCGAATTACCGGTTGTCATTTGGTAGTTGAACTCATGCGTCAGGGAAAATCACCTCAAAAAGCTTGTGAAGAAGCCGTTATGCGAATTGTAAAATTGACACAAAATCGGGGTAAAAATCTAAAAGACATTCAAGTTGGTTTCATCGCTTTGAACAAAAAAGGAGAATACGGTTCGTATTGTGTGCAAGGTGGTTTCAATTATGCCGTTCATGATGCAACCGGAAATAAATTAATCGATGCGAAGTATTATTTGAAATAATGAAAAAACTAGAAATCGCTTGTTTTAATTTAGATTCGGCTTTGATTGCTCAAAATGCTGGAGCGGATAGAGTAGAATTATGTGCTGATATTTCAGTTGGCGGAATTACTCCAAATCTTCAAATAATTCAACAAGTTCGTGAACATTTGACTATCGATTTATATGTAATGATTCGTCCAAGAGGAGGAAATTTTGTGTATTCGGATTCAGAATTTGAACAAATGAAATCGGAAATTGAAACCATCAAAAAACTTGGAGTTAACGGATTTGTTTTTGGAATTTTGAAGGAAGATAAAACAATTAATATCGAACAAAATTTAGCTTTAGTGGAATTAGCAAAACCATTCCCTTGTACTTTTCATAGAGCTTTTGATGGGGTCTTGGATTATAAACAAGCATTAGAAGATGTTATCTCGTGCGGATTTTCAACGATTCTAACTTCTGGAACTTTTTCAAATGTCATGAAAGGAAAAGAAGTTTTGAAACAATTAGTCATTCAAGCCAATAATCGAATAGAAATTATGCCAGGTGGCGGATTGCGTTCTACCAATATTTCAGAATTAGACGAAATGGTTAATACGAATTGGTATCATTCTTCTGCCATTACCGATGGAAGTGAAATTGCTAGTCCAGAGGAAATTGTTCAATTAAAGAAAAAGTTGCAATCTTAAATGAGCTTCATTAATTTTAATTAAGCTTTCACTCTAAAAACTTATATGCCTTATATGGTTAAAGATATTTTCGTTTTCCTATGCAGTCTAAATTGTTTTTTCTTTTTTGGACAGACTTCCTATCGTAATTTGTCAACCGAAAACTGGACATTCAACAAGCAAAACGAAACTAAAAAACACAAGGCAACCATTCCCGGAACCATTCACACCGATTTGTTTCAAAACCAACTAATTCCTGATCCATTTTTCGGAGCCAATGAAAAGCAATTGCAGTGGATTGAAAATGAAAATTGGGAATACGAAACGCATTTTTCACTGACCAAATCCGAACTAAAAAATGAAAATATCGAAATGGAATTTGAAGGCTTGGATACGTATGCAACGGTTTTTTTGAACGGAAACGTAGTTTTAGAAGCGGATAACATGTTCAGAAAATGGATCATTTCTGCCAAATCACATTTGAAAATGGGAACCAATCATTTAAAAGTGGTTTTTCATTCGGCAGTTAAAAAAGGAAACGAAGAAGCGAAAAAATTATCGTATACTTTACCTGAAAAAGAACGTGTTTTTGTTCGAAAAGCACAATATCAATTCGGTTGGGATTGGGGACCACGATTCGTTACGGCTGGAATTTGGAAACCAGTACAATTGAAGTTTTGGAATTCGGCTAAAATCGAAAATATAAAATACAGCCAAGACGAACTTAATGAAAGTTTAGCAGAATTAGAATTTATAATTGATGTAAATGTTGAAAAAAATGGAAAGTATGTTTTGCTAATTTACAATGATATTACTGGAAAAATAGATGAGTTATTTGTTAACTTAAAAAAGGGAATTACTTCAATCAAGAATCCTTACAAAATTGAATCTCCTAAATTTTGGTGGTGTAATGGATTGGGTAAACCTAATTTATATAATTTCTCAATTGAATTATATCAAAAGGGAAAATCACTTGATAAAAAGAAGCTAAACATTGGCTTACGAACAATCGAATTAATTCAGGAAAAAGACCAAATTGGAAGCAGTTTCTACTTCAAATTAAACGGAAAATCCGTGTTTATGAAAGGTGCCAATTTTGTTCCGCCCGATAGTTTTTTACCACGCGTTTCGGATTCTATTTATTATTCATTGGTAGCAAATGCCAAAAAAGCAAATATGAACATGCTTCGTGTTTGGGGCGGTGGCGTTTATTTTGATGATGCTTTTTATGAAGCTTGCGATGCCAACGGAATTTTAGTTTGGCAAGATTTTATGTTTGCGTGTTCGATGTATCCGGGCGATAAGAAATTTGTAGAAAATGTAAAACAAGAAGTCATTGATAATGTAAATCGCTTACAAAATCATCCGAGTATTGCGATTTGGTGCGGTAATAATGAAAACGACGAAGGTTGGAACAATTGGGGTTGGCAAAAGCAATTTAATTATTCCAAAGCCGATTCAACTCAAATTTGGAACGATTACAAAAAAGTATTTCATGAAATGATTCCGCAGACTTTGGATAGTTTATTGTCAAAAGAAAAGAATATTTATTGGTCGTCATCGCCTTCAAAAGGTTGGGGAAGAAAAGAAAGTTTAACCCAAGGCGATGTGCATTATTGGGGCGTTTGGTGGGGAAAAGAACCCTTTGAGATATATGAAAAAAAAGTAGGAAGGTTTGTGAGTGAATACGGTTTTCAAGGCATGCCCAATATGGAAACCTTACAAAAAGTAATGACTCAAGAAGACTTAAATTTTACTTCCGAAGCTTTCAAAAATCATCAAAAGCATCCAACAGGTTATGAAACCATCAATGAATACATGGAACGCGATTATGTGGTTCCAAAAGATTTTGAAGATTATTTATATGTTTCCCAACTGTTGCAAGCTCGAGGAATGAAAACCGCCATTGAAGCCCACCGAAGAGCGAAACCCTATTGTATGGGAACTTTGTATTGGCAGTTGAATGATTGTTGGCCCGTTACGTCTTGGAGTTCGTTGGATTATTTTGGGAATTGGAAAGCCTTTCAGTATCAAGCCAAAAGAAGTTTTGAGAATTTGTTGCTTTCGGTTGCAAATGAAAATGATAAATATAAAGTGTATTTAGTTAATGATGATTTCGAAAATTATTCAGGAAAATTGGAATTAGAATTACTTTCTTTTGATGGAAAGTTGCTTTGGAAAACTTTTAAAGAAATTGCTATTGAAGAAAATTCGAGTACGGTTGTTTATGAAATTCCAAAAACTGAATTTGAGAAATTTGATTTGAGAAATAGTGTTTTACATATTCGATTTAATCAAGTAGAATCCAACTATTTTTTTGTAAAACCAAAAGATATGAAATTATCAAAACCAAATATTCAAATTCAAAACATTGATGAGTTTACTATTGAAATTTCTTCAGATGTTTTAACCAAAGATGTTTTCATTTATTCAGAAACTGAAGTGTTTTTTGAAGATAATTATTTTGATTTATTGCCAAAAGAAAAGCGATTCATCAAATTGTCAAAACCAGTACAAAATATAAAAGTAAAATCGTTGTTTGATACGATGCAATAAAAAAGCCTCAATAAATTGAGGCAATTTTCTATGTTTTAGTACTAAAATAATCCGTTTATTTCGGCATCTATTCGGTTGATTATCATTCCTAAATCTTCGGGATTATCTACGAAGTTAATATTGTCTACATCAATAATTAGCAATTTTCCTTTGTCGTAACTTTGAATCCAAGCTTCGTAGCGTTCGTTCAATCGACTTAGATAGTCAATCGAAATCGTATTTTCATAATCACGCCCTCTTTTGTGAATTTGGCTCACTAAATTGGGAATCGAACTTCTTAAGTAAATCAACAAATCCGGTGCCTGAACCATGCTTTCCATTAATTCAAACAACGATTTATAATTGTTAAAATCACGATTGGTCATCAAACCCATAGCATGAAGGTTGGGAGCAAAAATATGAGAATCTTCATAAATGGTTCGATCCTGAATAATTTTTTTTCCGCTTTCGCGAATTTGTAGAATTTGTCTGAATCGACTATTCAAAAAGTAAATCTGTAAATTAAATGACCAACGCTCCATTTGATGATAAAAATCGTCCAAATACGGATTGTCAACCACATCTTCAAAATGCGGTTCCCATTTAAAATGTTTGGCTAATAGTCGTGTTAAAGTGGTTTTTCCGGCTCCAATATTGCCTGCTACTGCTATGTGCATTACGGTAAATTAATTTGATATTTACTTATTTCGTTCTCGGTAAAAATAAACAAAAATTGGTCTCTTATTTTAAATTTCACAAAGCTTTTTTCCTCAATTTCTATTTCTGTTTTATTTTTTGAGTTTAAAGAGTAGAAATAGAGATGATTATTAAAAGAATACAAGATTTTGTTGGTATCTAAAATTTGAATTTGAGAAAATTCTGGAACTTCACCCAAATCTGTGATTTTTCCAAATAAATCACAATAATACAAACGGTTGTCATTATCAATCCAATAAAAATAATTGTAATTGGATTCATAATGTCTGATGTTTTTTTGAAAAGGTTGAGAAAAATAGATCGGTACACCTCTTTTTAAATCCATCAATCCCAATTGCATCGATAATACATTAAAAACCCACAATCGATTTTGAGAGGCTAAACCTGTAGCAGTAACCAAAGTTGAGGCGTTATTTTTTGAAAAAGAAATGACTTGAGTTTCATTTAATTGATTATCCAAAGTAACTGCCGTATTGAAACCTTCAAAAAAAAGTACAATTTTGAGTGGGTTTTGAATATCGGCATAGGATATTTTTCCTAAAGCAACATTCTTATATTGGTATATTTCTTTTCCTTTTTGTTTAATGAAAACATTATTCTTTTGAAAATAATGGTAACCAAAAGCGTCTGTATCAAAATATAGTGTTGCATCCAAAGGTTCTTTTTGCAACATCAATCCCGAGATAGAAATAGGTTGAGCCTGTCCGCTTAGGAAAAGAAATAAAACAAAACCAAAAATGTATTTTTTCATAGAGGCTAATTTACGATTAAACCTTTAGATTGTAAAGAAGTCTTAAAAGAAATGATTTTTTAACAAAAGATTGGTAACAATTCATCAATATTCGTGTCATATTTGTTTTGTAATATTTAATTCCGCTTCTATGAAAACTTTACTTTTTACCCTTTTTACTTTGTTAAGTTTGGTTTTGAATTCATTTGCCCAAGATTTTCAGGGAATGGCTGTTTATGAGTCTAAAACCAGTACGGCAGATTTTCAATCTAATTTTGCAGGAAACAGAGAAATAACTCCGGAAATGCAAAAAATGTTTGAAGAACGAATGAAACGTATGTTTGAGAAAAAATTCATTTTAACTTTTGATAGAAATAGTTCAATTTATAAAGAGGAAGAAAAACTCGAAACACCCGGCCAGGGCGGTGGCGGAATGCGAATGATGGGTTCAATGATGGGTGGAGGTGGAACCCATTACAAAAATGTAAAAGAAAAATATTATGCTGTAGATAAGGAGTTTTTTGGAAAAGAATTTTTAGTAAAAGATTCACTGCCGGTTTTAGATTGGAAACTAGGTACAGAAACCAAGCAAATTGGGAATTATTTATGTTTTAAAGCAACAGCTGTGAGACCTGTGAGTCAATCGGATTTTAGAAATTTTAGAAGAAGAGCAGAGGGAGATAAAAAAGACACCAAAGAAACGGAACAAGCAGAAGCCCCAAAAACAGAATCAAAAACCACCAATTTTATGGACGGTTGGGAAATGCCCAAAGAAATTGAAATTACAGCTTGGTATGCTCCCGATATTCCAATAAATCAAGGTCCGGAAAATTATTGGGGTTTACCCGGATTGATATTGGAAGTTTCTGATGGTAAAACGGTTATTTTGTGTTCTAAATTGGTTTTAAATACGAAAGAAAAGAAGGAAATAAAAGCTCCTAAAAACGGCAAAGTTGTAACCCAGCAAGAATACGATAAAATTGTAATGGAAAAGACCAAAGAAATGCGAGAAATGAACCAAGGTCAGGGCGGTAGAAGTTTTAGATTTGGGGGTTAATTTTCGTAATGTTTAAAAAAATTAAAATGTCAAAATATTATATAATTTTATTTTTAGTAGTATCGGTTGGAGTTCAATCACAAAACATCAAATTTGAAGGAATAGTTCAAGACACACTCAAAAAACCCCTGGAGATGGCTAACGTTATGGCTATAAATCAGGAAACCAAAGCTCTAGATGGGTATGGGATTACCAATGATAAAGGGAGATTTCAATTAAATTTAAAGACAAATTCAACCTATAAAATTAAAGTAAGTTACATTGGATTTCAATCTCTTGAACTCGATGTAAAAACAAAAGAAGAAAATATTCAACAATTAATCACCTTAAAAGAAGGCGGGATTCAACTGGAAGGAGTTGAAATAGTACAAGAAATGCCTGTTTCAATAAAAGGCGATACCCTAATTTACAATGCCGATTCTTTCAAAACAGGAACCGAACAAAAACTTGAAGATATACTTAAAAAACTTCCCGGAGTTGAGGTAAATGCAGATGGCGAAATTGAAGTAGAGGGAAGAAAAGTTACCCAACTTTTGGTTGAAGGGAAAAAGTTTTTTGAAGGCGATACCAAGTTAGGTTCAAAAAATATTCCTTCGGATGCGGTAGATAAAGTACAGGTTCTGAGAAATTTCAATGAAGTTAGTCAAATGCGGGGGCTTGAAAATAATGAAGAGAATATTGCATTAAATATCAAACTCAAAAAAGGGAAAAATAAGTTTTGGTTTGGTGATATAACTGCGGGAGTTGGACCGGATGAACGCTATTTAATTAATCCTAAAATCTTTTATTACAGTCCCAAAACCAGTATTAATGTATTGTCAAATTTGAATAATATTGGCGATGTTCCTTTTTCTAATAGAGACTTTTTTCGTTTAACCGGCGGTGCTCGAAATACCATAAACAGAAGCGGAACGAATATAGGAATCTCAACCAATGATCTTGGGATTTCGACTGCAAGAAATAACAGAGCGGCTTCCTTAGATACGAAATTTGGAGCTTTAAATTTGGCTCAAGAGATCTCAAAAAAGTGGAATGTTAGTGGATTTGGAATCGTGTCTTCCAATAAAACGTTCACCAATACTACCTCCAATTTTGGAATCTTCCAACCCAACTCTACTGAAATTTTAACGGAAGAAACGCGTAATGATGTTTCAGCTCTTCGCAATAATTTGGTTATTGCGAAAATAGGTTCCAAATTTAAGCCAAATTCCAATTTTCAATTGGATTATGACGCTTCTTTAAGGCGTTCTTCTCAAACTGAAGACAATATATTAACCACAGAATCGGTATCTTTTGCCAATGGTGATCCTATTGTTCAAAACAATAACATTATTTCATTCAAACGCCAAGATCCTGTAGTTTTTAACCAGAGTTTAAATGCATTTTGGACCAAAAGTGAAAAGCATACATGGGTTTTAGAGATGCAACATAATTACCAAGATGAAGATCCGTTCTTTAATCCGGATTTGGAGCAAAATACATTCCCTGATTTAGGATTTGTTGGAGGGCAAAATCGATTCAATATCAATCAAGACCGTTTTGTGAAAACCAACAAAGTAGATGCAAAAGTGGATTATTACTTTTCTGCATCTCCAAGACAAATATGGAATTTAACTATTGGAAACACCAATTCCTATCAAAGTTACAATTCTTCTATTTTTCAAATTTTGGATAATGGCTCCATTTTTAATCTTCCGGATGATCCGGCAAACGACCGAATATTTAATAATGACGTCCGCTACAGTTTTAATGATGCTTATGTGGGTGTACATTACAAATTTATTTTAGGGAAGTTTACTTTCAATCCCGGAGTTAATTTTCATAAGTTCAATACATTCAACGATCAACAGTCTACCCGTGTACGCGACGATTTTTACAGAATATTACCCGACGTTTTTGCTCAGTGGGATATCAAAAAATCGGAGTCTATGACCTATACTTACAGAATGAGTAACTTTTTTAATGACATCAACTCTTTTGTTTCAGGGTACACATTTAATAATTTTAATACTTTAAATGCGGGGAATCGATTTTTGGAAAATGCTCTTCAAGAGTCACACAGTCTTAGATACAGAAAGTATAATTTATTTAATTTCACAACTATTTTTGGGGGATTAAGCTTCACCAGAACTACAGATCCTGTTGTGAATAGGGTTTATTTTGAAGGTATTAATCAAATTAGTCAACGTGTAAATGCCGATTTTACTAATCAGTCTTTTAACGGATTTGCCTCTTATCAAAGGTCTTTCAAAAAGTTTTACAAGGCTTCTGTTTTTGCTAGCTTGGGATGGAATAAAAGTAACGCACTACGTGTAAATCCTAACGATCAAACCAATCCCAATGCAGATTTTGTACAAACTGTAGAGTCTTATAATCAAAATTACAGAGTGAGTTTTGGAACCCAATTTAGAGATTGGCCCAATTTAGAAGCGGGTTATAACGTGAATATCAATCAAAATCCAAACACTACATTTACAACTCATAGTCCCTCGGTTCAATTGAGTTATTTCTTCCTAAACGGGTTTTCATTAAACTCTGATTATACTTATAATGATTTTAGAAATTCTTCAGGTACGTCACAAAACACCTACGAGTTTTTGAATGCGAGTTTGAATTACAGAAAGAAAGATGCTAAATTTGAATATAGAGTTAGTGTGACAAACTTACTGAATACCAAAACTTTAAATGATGATAGCTTTGGGGTAACCAATTTCAGTTCGTCACAATATATTGTTCAGCCCAGATATTTGATTTTCTCTTTGAAATATAATTTGTAAGATTGGATAATTTACACAATAAAAAAAGGCTTCAAGAATTTTCTTGAAGCCTTTTTTGTGTTTAAGAACTTTATTAAATTTTAAAAGCAGCTTTTACTTTGTCTACGAAATCTAATTTTTCCCACGTAAATAATTCAACGGTTACTGTTTTAGATTCACCACCTGGAGCCGTAAATGTTTTCGTTACAGTTTCTGGAGTTCTTCCCATGTGTCCGTAAGCAGCCGTTTCACTGTAGATTGGATTTCTTAATTTTAAACGTTGTTCAATGAAGTAGGGACGCATATCAAAAATGCTTTCTACTACTTTACTGATTTCTCCGTCTGTTAAATTTACTTTTGCCGTTCCGTAAGTGTTAACGTTAATTGATGTGGGTTCAGCAACTCCAATAGCGTAAGAAACTTGAACTAAAATTTCATCAGCAACTCCAGCAGCTACTAAATTTTTAGCAATATGACGTGTTGCATAAGCAGCAGAACGGTCTACTTTAGATGGATCTTTTCCTGAGAATGCACCCCCACCGTGAGCTCCTTTTCCTCCATAAGTATCAACGATGATTTTTCTTCCAGTTAAACCAGTATCTCCATGAGGTCCTCCAATTACAAATTTTCCTGTTGGGTTAATATGGTATTTAATGGCATCATTGAATAAGTGAGCATATTGAGGATTTTTAGCAATCACTCTTGGAATCAAAATCTCAATAATATCTTTTTTGATTTTGGCTAACATCGTTGGTTCGTCAGCAAAATCATCATGTTGTGTTGAAACTACAATAGCATCAATACGAACCGGTTTGTTATCATCAGAATATTCTAAAGTTACCTGAGATTTCGCATCCGGACGTAAGTAAGTGATTTCATTATTCTCTCTTCTTAAATCAGCTAATTCTTGAAGAATTTGGTGAGATAATTTCAAAGCTAATGGCATGAATTCAGCAGTTTCATTTGTAGCGTAACCAAACATCATTCCCTGGTCACCTGCACCTTGCTCTTCTTTGCTAGCTCTGTCAACACCTTGATTAATATCTGAAGATTGCTCGTGAATGGCAGATAAAACCCCACAAGAATTCGCTTCAAACATATATTCGCTTTTTGTATAACCAATTTTCTTGATTACATCTCTTGCGATAGTTTGTACATCTAAATACGTATTTGATTTTACTTCTCCAGCTAAAATTACTTGACCAGTAGTAACTAACGTTTCACAAGCTACTTTTGACTCAGGGTCAAATGCTAAAAAGTTATCAATTAATGCGTCTGAAATTTGATCCGCAACTTTGTCAGGATGTCCTTCACTCACTGATTCTGACGTAAATAAATAAGCCATAATAAAATATTTTTAAATTTTAGCGAGGAAAAATAATTGCAGATGCTGCCTAAAGGAGTAGTAATTACTGCTTTAGCATTTTTTAATGAGGTTGCAATCAGTTCAAATTTTTCCTCTTAGTTTTCGGATGCAAATTTAAGAAAGCAAATTCGAATAATGTCAATTCAAAATCTCTTTTTTTAAAAAAATTAGTTAAAGTCATTTTTTTTTATTGATTTTAAAGTGATTGTAAAAGAAAAAAAATTAATTTTACATGAAATAATAAACAGTAAATTATGAAAAAAACACTACTTTTTGGATTTCTTTGTGCTTCCTTGTTTTCAAATGCTCAGATTTTTCAATCTGGTTTTGAAAATGTAAATGGACCATTGTCTCAGTGGACACTTTACAATCAAGACAATCGAGTTCCTAATACGAATGTAAACTATGTAAATGCTGCATGGGTTCAGTCGTTATCGGAGTTTGATAATAATGTAGCTTTAAGTACTTCATGGTATACACCTGCAGGTGCTTCAAATGATTGGATGGTCAGTCCTGCAATTTCATTGCCTTCTGGGCCATCAACTTTGTATTGGCATGCTAGAGCTTATGATGCCACTTATCCTGACGCCTACAGAGTATACGTATCGACAACAGGAAATGCTCCTGCAAATTTTACTACTGCACTTTTAACTGTAGGTAACGGAACCACAACAGGAGAGTCTACAACATGGCAAAACAGAAGTTTAGATTTGTCATCTTTTGCCGGACAAACGGTATATATCGCATTTCAAAATTTTTCAAATGACATGTTTCTTTTGGGAATAGATAATGTTTATGTGGTTAGCGGGACATGTCCTGCACCATCAAGATTAATGACTAATTCTAATATTGGTTTAACATCAGGAACATTTAACTGGACAGCTGCTTCAGGTATTACTCAATATGATTATTCTTGGGGTGCAGTTGGTCATTCTCCCTCTGTAACAGCCACAGTAACTGGTACTTCTGCTACGGTTAATTCATTAGCTCCTAATTCAAGATACCAATACTTCGTAAGAAGTAAAAATGGTTCTACAACTGGTGGTTGGGTTGGTCCTTATTCTTTATTTACGGCAGTTCAAGCAGCTCCTTCCTACAGCTATGGTTTTGACAATCCAACGTTTTATGTTTCAGATGGGTGGACAGGGGCTTGGTCAACAAATGCAACTGCAGGTAATCCCCAAGCAGGTACTCAAATGGTTTTCTCAAATAGTAGTACTACAGTTGGAACACCAACAGACAGATGGTTGTTTTCAAGACCTATTTATTTAGAAGCAGGTTCATCTAACACAATTACTTTTTATTTAAGAAATTTTGGAGCTACTAATCCACAAAGTATAAAGATGACGGTTGGTAGTGAGCCTGTTGTAGCCTCTCAAACTAATATCTTGTGGACTAACAGTGCTGTTGCTAATACAACTTGGACACAATACACTGTAAGTTATTCACCTACAACAACCGGTGTATACTACTTTGGTTTTCATCATTTCACTCCCGGAGCCGCTGGTGCTGTTTCTTTAGGACTAGATACTTTTAACATCAATTCAGTTTTATCAGTTAATGATTTTGTGGTTTCAAACTTCAAAGTATATCCTAACCCTGCAACTGATGTTTTGAATATAGATGCTATAGCTAATTCATCTATTTCTAAAATTACAATATCCGATATAAGAGGAAGCTTGATTAAGGAAATCAATTTGAATAATGAACTACAGACTCAAATTTCAGTTTCTGAATTGAACTCTGGTATTTATTTTGTAACAATTCAATCAGATAATGGTTCTGGGACAACTAAATTTGTAAAAAAATAAAGTTTAAATTAGAATGTTTATTAATCCGGACTAGGTTCCGGATTTTTTTTAATTTATTTTTCTGATTTACACACTTGCTTTAGATTAAAAATCTATTATTGAGTTATTAATTAAAATATTTTAGAAAAATTATCTATTTATTTTTTTAAACTAGAAAATGTTTCTACATTTGCCAAATAAAATCAGAACAATGAAATTTATAATTTGCAATATGTGTTGTCGTAAGATGTGGAAATCTCCGCAGAGGAAACCTATTGCATAATTTTAAATTTTTTAAAATAAATACAATTGAACCTCTGCCCAAAAGCAGAGGTTTTTTTGTATAAAAACTCTCACCAACTCAGTATATAACAACTCAGCAACTTTAATAAAATGAACACTAAAAAAAATACAATGATGAACCGTATGATGATGCACATCTGTTGCATCACAAACCCTCATTGCCAAAAGCGAAAGACCTAATCTAGTTATACACTTGTTTTAAAGTCCTTTTGGTAAGCCATCCAAAAGGACTTTTTTTTATCTAAAAATCTAAAAATCTAAAAATCGAATAATCTGAAAATCAAATAATCCAACAATCTAAAAATCCAAAATTATGAGCACACAAAAATTCTCCACCAACGCCTTACACGCAGGACACGATGTAACCCAAAATGCTGGAACAAGAGCCGTCCCCATTTATCAAACTTCTTCGTATGTATTTAATAATTCGCAACATGCAGCCAATCTTTTTGGTTTAGCCGAAGCTGGTTTTATTTACACAAGATTAAATAATCCAACCAACGACATTTTAGAACAACGCTTAGCCAAACTCGAAGGGGGAATCGGAGCAGTCGTAACCGCTTCAGGAACAGCAGCAATTTCAACTACTTTGTTAACGTTATTAAAAGCCGGTGATCACATCGTGGCTTCCAACAGTTTGTATGGCGGAACCTATAATCTGTTGAGTGTAACCTTGCCAAGATTAGGCATTACCACCACGTTTGTAGACCCCTCCAATCCTGAAAATTTCACCAAAGCTTCACAGGAAAATACACGAGCTTATTTTGTAGAGAGTCTTGGAAATCCAAAATTAGACGTACTCGATTTAAAAGCCATTTCAAAAGAAGCGAAAGCCTTCAAAGTGCCTTTTATTGTTGATAATACAGTGGCAACCCCCTTTTTGCTAAACCCAATCCAACACGGTGCAGACATTGTCATTCATTCCTTAACCAAATACATTACCGGAAACGGAACATCGTTGGGAGGCGTAATCATCGATGCCGGAAATTTTGACTGGAGCAACGGAAAGTTTCCTGAATTCACAGAACCTTCTACCGGTTATCATGGGTTGAAATATTATGAAGTACTTGGAGCAGCTTCGTTTATTGCCAAAGTTAGAATTGAAGGTTTACGTGATTTCGGATCAGCTTTGAGTCCGTTCAACGCTTTTCAAACCATTCAAGGATTGGAAACGCTGGAAATTCGAATTAAGAAACACAGCGAAAATGCATTGGCTTTAGCTCAATGGCTTCAAAATCAGGAACAAGTAGCTTGGGTGAATTATCCTGGTTTGGAAACTTCAAAATACAAAGCGTTAGCCGATGAGTATTTACCCGAAGGAAAGAGCGGTATCGTCACATTTGGACTCAAAGGCGGATTTGAAGCAGCCAAAAAAGTAGCCGATGAAACGAAATTATTCTCGCTTTTAGCCAATATCGGCGATACCAAATCATTGATTATTCATCCGGCAAGCACAACGCATCAGCAATTGTCTGATGCCGAGCAAGAAGCAACCGGCGTTACCAAAGATTTAATTCGTCTTTCTGTCGGATTAGAAGATATAGAAGATTTAAAAGCCGATTTAAAAACGGTGTTTGAAAAAATTGAAAGTAGAAAGTTTGTTTAAGTTTTGTTTGTTTGTTTACAACTGTCTTTTTTCCACGTTTGAAAAAAGACAGTTTTTAAAAAAAGCTAGAAAATAACTATGAAAAATTTAAAAAAAATAGACTTATTTAATTTCAATTTAGAAATTGGAAAAGTCAGACCCTATATTCCGCTTTACTACGAAACGTTTGGTCAGCCCATCGGTTCTGCTCCCGTAGTTTTAGTGAATCACGCCTTAACCGGAAACTCAACCATCACAGGTGAAAACGGTTGGTGGAATGATTTAATCGGCGAAAACAAAACCATTAATACAAATGATTTCACCGTCATCGCTTTTAATATTCCCGGAAACGGTTACGATAATGTCTTCGGAAATCTCATTTCAGATTACAAAGATTTTACCATCCGTGACGTGGCAAGAATTTTTTGGGAAGGAGTATTTCATCTCCATATCCAAGAACTTTTCACCGTTATCGGCGGAAGTTTAGGTGGAGCAATAGCTTGGGAAATGGCCGCTCAATATCCCGCTAAAATTCAAAACCTAATCCCAATTGCAACCGATTGGAAAGCTACTGATTGGGTGATTGCCAACGTACTCATACAAGATCAAATTCTCATTAATTCCGATGATCCCATTGCCGATGCTCGTTTGCACGCGATGTTACTATACCGAACTCCGCAGTCTATCAACCAACGGTTTCAACGCAAACAACAGAACGTTTTTGAAGTAGAAAATTGGTTAACTAATCACGGTTCAAAACTCAAAAACCGCTTCCGATTATCGTCCTATAAATTAATGAATCATCTCCTAAAAACGAATGATATAACCAAAAACAGGAAGGATTTTGTAACTGTCGCAAGTCAAATTCAAGCCAACATTCACATCGTTTCTGTTGATACCGATTACTTTTTCATTGCTGAAGAAAATCGCGAAACCTATCAAAACCTAAAAAAAATAAAAGAAAATGTTTTCTATCACGAAATTCAATCCATTCACGGTCACGATGCTTTTTTAATCGAATCCAATCAATTAGCCACTTTTTTATCACCCATTTTCAAAACTCAAAACACACAAAAATATGTCAACGCTTAGAATAAATGTCATCCTCTTCGGAATCGGAAACGTAGGAAGCACGCTCATCAATCAAGTTTTGGAAAGTCAGCAATTTTTTCTCGAAAAAAGAAACATCGACCTCCGATTTCCAATCATAACCAATTCAACTGTAGCATTCTTCGAAAAAGAAGGTGTCAAAAACCAATGGGAAGCCAATTTTCAACAAGCCGCTTTTCCTTATTCCATCGAAGATATTGTGAATTATGTTCAAACCCATAACCTCGAAAATCTAATCGCCGTCGATGCCACTGCCAGCGATGAGTTAATCAAATTTTACATTCCGCTCATTCAAAATGGATTTAGCATCGTGGCTGCCAACAAAAAAGCCAATACTATGCATTTCGATTTCTACAAAGAATTACGTCGAAATCTTCAAAAATCCGATCAATATTTTCATTACGAAACCAATGTTGGTGCCGGCTTACCCGTTGTACAAACTATAAATGAATTGTATCTTTCAGGCGAAAAAATTACCAAAATCAGAGGTGTTTTTTCAGGTTCATTAAGCTATATTTTCAACCGATTTGGCAACGAAAACACATCGTTTTCCACCATTTTAAAAGAAGCCGAAAAATCCGGCTACACCGAACCCGATTCCAGAGAAGACCTTTCCGGAAACGATGTCGCCCGAAAATTACTCATCCTTGCCAGAGAAATCGGAATCCAAAAAGAGTTTTCAGACGTACAAGTATCTTCCCTTTTAGTGCCCAATTTAAACCAAGAAACTACCAAAGCCGAATACGCGTCAAACAAAAAATTGCTCGATAAACCTTATGAAATCGCCAAAATCACCCAAGCCGAAAACCACGTATTGCGTTATGTGGGCGAACTCGATGTAATCAACCAAAAACTCGAAGTTAAACTCATTTCAACCCCAACAAATTCAGCACTCGGACAACTCAAAGGGGCCGACAATCTCATCGAAATTTACACCCAATCCTATGGCGAAATCCCCATCGTCATCCAAGGTGCCGGTGCCGGAAAACAAGTCACCGCCCGAGGCGTTTTAAATGATATTCTCAAAATTGCCGAAAAAATAAAAGTAAAAGAATCTGTTTTCATTTAATTTTAACCAACCAAATAACTAAATAAATTGGTATTCTTAGAATATTTTTCTGTATTGTTATAAATTAAAATAAAAAATAGAAAAATATTCTAAAATATCAATTTTGTCTTTATATTTGCCCCGTTCATACACATACTGGTCGTTATCACGAAAGCCGGAGGGACTAGACCCTGTGAAAGCTTAGCAACCCTGCAACTGTAGAAGGTGCTACATTCTATCTCGTTCAAAAAACGAGAACAGATAACTCGTTTATTTCCTCTATTTCTTGATAATTTTTTTGTTAGAAGCTAATCCCGCTATTCATTACAAGCTTTTTTGTCTTGTTGCTTTTTTCTAAGTCAAAAAAGGAGCTTCCTTTGGTCGCTCTATTTTGCCAAGAAAAAATGCAACAATCCTGCAAAAGGCTTTCTACTTCTATCGGGGCTAGGCGTCAGTGCAACAAAGAAGTAGTGGTGAACTTTGCGAAAACCCTTTGCGAACTTTGCGGTTAAATAAAAAATTAAAATGTCAAAAATAGAAAAAGCCATACAAGAAAGAATCCTTGTCCTCGACGGAGCGATGGGAACCATGCTGCAACGAAACAATTTCTCCGAAGAAGATTTCCGTGGCGAACGTTTCAAAGATTTCCCTCATCCGCTAAAAGGCAATAACGACTTACTTTCCATTACCCAACCCGAAGCCGTAAAAGCCGTTCATCGAGCCTATTTTCAAGCAGGTGCAGATATTGTAGAAACCAACACGTTTTCCGGAACTACCATCGGTATGGCCGATTATCATCTCGAAGATTTGGTGTACGAACTCAATTATCAATCCGCCAAAATTGCCCGCGAAGTTGCCGATGAATTCACCGATAAACCTCGTTTTGTCGCCGGTTCCATCGGTCCAACCAATCGAACCGCATCCATGAGTCCGGACGTTAATGACCCAGGATTTCGTGCCGTAACATTCGACGATTTACGCATTGCTTACAAACAACAAGTAGAAGCTCTAATTGACGGTGGTTGTGATGTATTATTAGTAGAAACCATTTTTGACACCCTCAACGCCAAAGCAGCTCTTTTTGCTATTGAAGAAGTTAAAGAAGAACGAAACATTGATATTCCGGTTATGGTTTCCGGAACCATCACAGATGCTTCCGGACGAACACTTTCCGGTCAAACCGTTGAGGCTTTTTTAATTTCCATTTCACATATTCCATTGTTAAGCATCGGATTCAATTGTGCTTTAGGAGCAGACCAATTGAAGCCCTATTTGAAACGGTTGGCGATGAATACACAACTCAATATTTCCGCTCATCCCAATGCAGGCTTACCCAATGCATTCGGTCAATACGACCAAACTCCGGAAGAAATGCAAGGCTTAATCCGTGAATATTTACAAGATAATTTAGTCAATATCATCGGGGGTTGTTGTGGCACAACACCGGAACACATCAAATTAATCACCGAAGTGGCAAAAGAATTTAAACCGAGAAGAGTTGATGGTTGTCAGTTGTCGGTTGATGGATCAAAAATTGCATACTAATGGAATATACAAAACTTGAAGTTTGGATAGTATCCAGAAAATTGGCAAATCTTGTTTATACTGTAACAAAAAATTTTCCAAAAGAAGAATTATTTAGCTTAATTAACCAAATACGAAGATGTGCAGTTTCTGTTCCTTCAAATATAGCAGAAGGGTGTGGAAGGCAAACATCCAAAGAAACAATTCATTTTTTACACATTTCTAGGGGTTCTTTGTATGAATTAGAAACACAAATATATTTATCATTAGATCAAAATTATTTATCAACTAACGATTTTGAAGATGTTTTACAACAAATTCAAATATGTAAACGATTGATAAATGGGTTTATTAATTACTATAAAAAATTATGAAATGAGTATTGATAAGACCAACAACCAACAACCAACAACCAACAACTATTTAAAATTATCCGGTCTCGAACCGCTTATTATAACTCCAGAAACGAATTTCGTAAACGTCGGCGAACGAACAAACGTTACCGGTTCACGAAAATTTCTTCGTTTGATCAAAGAAGAAAAGTTCGAAGAAGCTCTTGATATTGCTCGTGCTCAAGTAGAAGGCGGTGCCCAAATCATCGATGTCAACATGGATGAAGGAATGTTGGATGGTGTTCAAGCCATGACCAAATTCCTGAATTTAATTGCTGCCGAACCCGATATTGCTCGTGTTCCCGTTATGATTGACAGTTCCAAATGGGAAATCATCGAAGCCGGATTAAAAGTCATTCAAGGAAAAGGAGTCGTCAATTCCATTTCGCTAAAAGAAGGGGAAGAAACGTTCATCCATCACGCCAAATTAATCAAACGTTACGGAGCAGCTGTTATCGTTATGGCATTTGACGAAAAAGGTCAAGCGGATACCTATGAAAGACGTATCGAAATCTGTAAAAGAAGCTACGATATATTAGTCGATAAAGTAGGTTTTCCAGCCGAAGATATTATTTTCGACCCTAATATTTTTCCGGTTGCAACCGGAATGGAAGAACATAAATTTAATGCGTTGGATTTTTTCAGAGCCACTAAATGGATTCGTGAAAATCTACCTTTTGCTCATGTTTCCGGTGGTGTGAGTAACGTTTCCTTTTCTTTCCGTGGAAACGACAAAGTACGTGAAGCGATGCATTCCGCTTTCCTATATCATGCCATTCAAAACGGAATGACCATGGGAATTGTGAACCCTGAAATGCTGGAAATTTATGATGAAATCGATGCAACTTTATTAGAACATGTAGAAGATGTTTTATTAAACCGAAGAGAAGATGCCACTGAACGACTTTTGGCTTTAGCCGAGAGTTACAAAGGTGTACTTTCCCACCCTTCGGGGGGGATTAAGGGGGGGATGGAATGGCGAAATGATTCCGTTCAAGAACGATTAACCCATTCATTAGTTAAAGGAATCGATGAATTCATCGAAATTGATGTGGAAGAAGCCAGACTAAATGCTTCAAAAGCCATCGAAGTTATCGAAATCAATTTAATGGCTGGAATGAATGTCGTTGGCGATTTATTCGGAAGCGGGAAAATGTTTTTACCTCAAGTCGTAAAATCGGCTCGAGTGATGAAAAAAGCAGTGGCTTATTTACTTCCATTTATAGAAGCAGAAAAAGATTCAACCGCTTCATCATCTGCTGGAAAAGTATTAATGGCAACGGTAAAAGGTGATGTTCACGACATTGGTAAAAATATTGTGGCAGTTGTTTTAGCTTGTAATAATTTTGAAATCATCGATTTAGGCGTAATGGTTCCGCCGGAAAAAATCATCGAAACTGCAATTCGTGAAAATGTGGATATCATTGGTCTAAGCGGATTAATCACACCATCGTTGGATGAAATGGTTTATTTAGCCAAAGAAATGGATAAATTAAACTTCAAAATTCCAATTATGATTGGTGGAGCAACAACTTCTCGTGCTCATACCGCTGTAAAAATTGCACCCGAATATAAAGAAACGGTTGTGCATGTGAATGATGCTTCGCGAGCGGTGACAGTTGCAACGAATTTATTACAACCGGAGACAAAAACAGCTTACGCCAAAACAGTTCGAGAAGAGTATAACCAACTTCGCGAAGGTTATTTGAATAGGAGTAGAGAAAAGAATTTTCTATCGATCGAAGAAGCCAGAAAAAATAAATTACAACTCGATTGGAAAAATTATCAGCCAACAAAACCCAATTTCATTGGAACAAAAACTATTGAAGTTGAATTGTCCGAATTAGTTGATTTCATTGATTGGACTCCCTTTTTTCAATCTTGGGAATTGTATGGAAAATATCCGGCTATCTTGACCGATGAAGTAGTTGGTGAACAAGCGACTCATTTGTATGCAGATGCTCAAAAAATGTTGGAACAGATAGTCAATGAAAAATGGTTTACCGCCAAAGGGATTTTAGGAATTTTTCAGGCAAATTCGATAAATGATGATGACATCTCTGTTTTCCCGACAACCGACAACCGACAACCGACAACCTTTTTAACACTTCGCCAACAATCTCAAAAAACTGCAGGTGCTCCAAACATCGCTCTTGCCGATTTCATCGCTCCAAAAGAATCCGGAATTCAAGATTACATCGGCTGTTTTTGTGTGACAACCGGCTTTGGTGTAGATGAAAAAGCATCCGAATTTGAAAAACAATTAGACGATTATAACTCCATTTTAGTAAAAGCCTTGGGCGATCGATTGGCGGAAGCTTTTGCAGAATATTTACATTTAAAAGTACGAAAAGAAATTTGGGGCTATGCTTCCGATGAAAAGTTATCCAATGAGGATTTAATACAAGAAAATTATACAGGAATTCGTCCGGCACCGGGTTATCCCGCATGTCCGGATCATTTGGAAAAACCAACCATTTGGAAATTGTTAAATGTAGAAGAAGAAATTGGTGTGAAATTGACTGAAAGCATGGCAATGTGGCCTGCAGCATCGGTATCCGGTTATTATTTTGCCCATCCGGAAAGCAAATATTTTGGATTGGGAAAAATCAAAAAAGACCAAGTAGAAGATTACGCCAAACGTAGAAATAGTAGTGTAGAAATGGCGATGAAATGGCTTTCGCCGAATATAGCAGAGTAATAATTTGTTTTAGGTTTCAAGTTTCAAGTTGTTCAATCAACCTGAAACCTGAAACCTGAAACCTGAAACTTAAAACATGAAAGTAACCCAACATATCGAAAACGCCAATGGCAAACCTTTATTCTCATTTGAAATTTTACCGCCATTAAAAGGTCAAAATATTCAATCTATTTTTGATTCGATTGATCCATTGATGGAGTTCAATCCACCATTCATTGATGTAACCTATCATCGTGAAGAATATGAATTCAAAGAATTACCAAGCGGATTATTGCAAAAGAAAATTGTAAAAAAACGTCCGGGAACGGTTGGCATTTGTGCCGGAATTCAAAATAAGTACGATGTAGATGCCATTCCACATATTTTGTGCGGTGGTTTTACAAAAGAAGATACCGAAAATTTATTAATTGATTTAGATTTTTTAGGCATTGATAATGTAGTGGCATTGCGAGGAGATGCTTTGAAAAACGAAATTTATTTCAGACCCGAAAAAGAAGGAAATGAGTACGCTTCCGAATTAGTGACACAAATCCACAATTTGAATAAAGGAATTTATTTGGATGAAGATTTACAAAATTCATCGTGCACCAATTTTTGTATAGGTGTTGCCGGTTACCCTGAAAAACACATGGAAGCACCAAGTATGGATAGCGATATTCATTTTCTGAAACAAAAAATCAAAAACGGAGCGGATTATATTATTACGCAAATGTTTTTTGACAACAAACGTTTTTTTGATTTTGTTGCCAAATGCAGAGCTGCCGGAATCACTGTACCCATTATTCCGGGATTGAAACCCATTGCTACCAAAAAACAATTGAATTTGATTCCGCATCGATTCAAAGTGGATTTACCAGACGATTTGATAATGGCTGTTGTAAAAGCAAAAGATAATGATGCCGTAAAACAAATCGGAATCGAATGGTGTATTGCACAAAGCAGAGAATTGGTTGCAGCCGGAATTCCGGTATTGCATTACTATTCTATGGGAAAAGCAGAAAACATCAAAGCAATTGCCAAAGAGATATTTTAAAGTAGCCTTAAAAGTTTTCGTACTAAATATATTCTATTATATTTGCCGGTATAACCTTTAAAATGAAGAAATATCAATACTTACTATGGCTTTTTTCTTTTTTTCTTCATGCTCAAGAAAAAACAGAAACTACCGCAATAGATGTTTCTTTCATACGAAGTAATGTCCTGCCTCATACAGATGATTTGCAACATTTTTTACAAGGTCATCCCGAAGGGATTATGATAAGTTTGTATAAAAAAACCTACGGGAATGAAGAATGGGAAAGAGCTTTTGATTATCCGGATTATGGGGGTTATTTTATATTTCAAGATTTTAAAAGTGACATCTTAGGAAAGGTTTATGGAGTGGGAGCACACTATAATTTTTATTTTTTGAATAGAAGTTTAAAGTTTAAAATTGCTCAAGGAATTGCCTATACGACCCATCCTCATGATAAAATTACAAACAATAAGAATGCTGCTTTTGGGTCAAGAATTGTAGCCAACACCAATTTTTCATTAAACTACACGAGACCTTTATTTCGTTCTTTTGATTTACAAGCCGGTATTTTATTTACACATTTTTCCAATGGAAGAATTAAAGCACCCAATAGTGGTGTGAATACCTACGGAATTAATTTAGGTTTGACATACCACCTCGAAGACCCATTGGAATTCAAAAAAGACACACTTCCCAAACCCCAATTTTCAGAACCAATACGCTACAATATTTTGATGCGAATGGGTATTAGTGAAAGTTCAATCGTAGGGAGTGGTCAGAAACCCTTTTTTCATCCGGCATTTTACATTGATAAACGAATAAATCGAAAATCAGCGTTGCAATTAGGTGCGGAGTTATTTTTTTCTCAATCCTACAAAGAGTATATAAAATTCATGGCAATAGCCTACCCTAATGAAGAGGTAACTATTGATACTGATTCTAGAAGAGTTGGGGTATTTGTAGGATATGAATTATTTATAAATAGAATTTCGTTGGAAGCTCAACTGGGATATTATGTTTACCAACCTTATAAATCAGACATTCCGGTTTACGATCGTTTAGGAATGAAATATTATTTTACTAATAAAATGTACACCGGATTATCAATTAAAACACATGTTTTTTTGGCTGAGGCTATGGAATTTGTGGTTGGTGTTAGATTGTAACTTATGAAAATATTGTATGTAATTATTGTTTCTTTTGTATTATTTGGTTGCGAAAATCCAGGTGATTGTATAAAATCTACCGGAAGTATGGTGACCAAAGAAATTGAAGTAGAGCCTTTTGAGTATATTAGAGTTTATAAAGGGATTGGTTTAGTTATCAAACAAGGAGATGAATACAAAGTAGAGGTTCGTTCCGGAAAAAATTTAATTGATGATATACAAGTTCTAGTTCGTGAAAATACTTTATTTATAAAAGATAAAACTACTTGCAATTGGGTTAGAGACTACGGACAAACAACCGTTTATATTACGGCCCCTAATTTGATTGAAATTCGCTCTAAAACGGAACAAAGAATTATTTCGGATGGGGTTTTAAGTTATCCATTACTTAGATTAATTGCCATGGATAAAGATGGAGACGGCGAAGAGGGAGCCGGTACGGGTGATTTTATTATGGAATTGGATTGTAACCAATTTGTAATTGAAAATAATAACGTTGCCAATTATTATATTTCAGGTAAAACAAACGACTGTTTTATTGGTTTTTATAATGGAAACGGTATACTTCGTGCCGAAAATTTAGAGATAAATCAATTGAGTTTTTACCACCGAGGATTTAATGATATACATGTAAATGTATCCCAATCTATAACAGGAAATCTTTATGCTACCGGTAACTTAATACTCTACTCCAATCCTGAAAATGTAGATGTAACACAACACTACCAAGGAAGGTTAATTTACAATTAGTTATTTGGAAGTTTTTTCTCTGAAAATTTGTTCTAGCTTTTTACTTTTTAAATGCAATTGAAGTGTTTTTAACCCATTTGCAGTAGCAAAATCAAACAAATGTGAACGCATATCTTCATTTGAAACAAAAGTCAATTCCCATATGTGTTCTGAAATAGCTTTTGCTTCTTTTAAATTAACGAGTGTGTTAATTAATTCTGAGGTTACAGGTTTGTCAAATTCAACTTCTAAAAGTTGTTCTTGTTCTTCTTGAATAAGTTTGTTTAAAGTTTTATCTGTAATTATTTTACCATGATTTATAATTAAAACTCTATCACAAATAGCTTCAACTTCTTGCATGATGTGAGTAGATAAGAAAACCGTTTTATCGCGACCAATATTTTTAATTACCTCTCTAATTTCGGCTAATTGGTTTGGGTCAAGTCCGGTAGTGGGTTCGTCTAAAATTAAAACTTGTGGGTTATGCAGTAATGCAGCAGCCAATCCAACTCTTTGGCGGTACCCTTTAGATAATTGACCTATTTTTTTGTGTGATTCCGGAGTAAGCCCTGTTAATGCTATAACTTCATCTACTCTTTTAATGTCAATTTTGTAAATTTCTGCGTTATAATTCAAATATTCGCGTACATAAAAATCCAGATAAAGTGGATTATGTTCCGGAAGATACCCTACTATTTTACGTACTTCTTTGGGATTCATTTTTACATCAATTCCGGCAATTTTGGCATCGCCATTATCGGCTTGAGTATAAGTAGTTAATATTTTCATTAAGGTAGATTTTCCAGCACCATTTGGTCCTAAGAAGCCTACTATTTCTCCACTTTTTACTTCAAAACTAACATTGTCCAAAGCTTTTTGAGTTCCGTAATTTTTAGTTATATTTTTAACGAATATTGACATATACTATAGTTTTAGGCAAATGTAAAGTTTTTTTGAATACTTGGTTTTAAATAAAAAATTAATATATTAGCCAAAATTAATCAATCTATGATTGCAATAAGCAACACTTTTAAATCTCATTATCACTTCTTGTTTTATAAACTAAGAAAGGGATTGTTTTGTTGTGTAAGGTAAATTTTTAATTCACATTCAGTAATACAATCCCGTCTTTTGACGGGATTTTTTTTTATTATGAAAAAAATAAGTGTAGCAATTCAAGGCATACAAGCTTCTTTTCATCATCAGGTGGCTTTGTCTTACTTTGGTTCAGAGGTTCGGGTAGTGGAGTGTAAATCATTTGCAGAAGTCTCAAAATCAATCAGTCAATCTCAGTCTGATTTTGGTGTTATGGCTTTAGAAAATTCTATTGCAGGTTCAATAATACCCAATTATGCACTAATTGACACACATAATTTGCAAATTATCGGCGAATATTATCTGAATATACAATTAAATTTAATGGGGTTTCCGGGTGTTTTACTTGAAAATATTACAGAAATTCATTCACACCCTATTGCATTATTACAATGTTCGGTCTTTTTAGAACAATTTCCCAAGATTAAATTGATAGAAACAACAGATACTGCAGCTGCAGCTAAAAACGTTAGAGAAAATAAACTTTTGCATGTAGGAGTTTTGGCAAGTCCGCTCGCTTCTCAACTATACCAATTAGAAACGATTAAATCGGCTGTTCATACTGTAAAATCAAATAAAACCCGTTTTGTGATTTTGAGTAAAGAGAAACATTTATCACAAAAAAGCAGTCCTAATAAAGTTTCGGTAAAATTTGAATTGGATGATACACCGGGTAGTTTAGCAACCGTTTTAAACGTTCTTAATACGTCACAACTCAACCTAACTAAAATTCAATCTATGCCAATTATTGAAAAACCTTTTAAATATTCATTTTTTGTTGATTTTGTTTTTTCAGACTATGCTTTTTTTGAAAAAGCCAACCGCTTACTGCAAATTATGACAACAGAATACAAAGTTTTAGGGGAATATCAATCCGGAAAATCAAATTTAGATTAAGAATATTTTCAAAAAAAGAGATTAACTTTACACTCAGAAAAACTATGGAAAATAATAAAGAATTCAGAACGTGGTTGCAAGATTTTCAACTTTCGCATCCACTTGTAATTGCCGGTCCTTGCAGTGCTGAGACTGAAGATCAAGTGCTCCAAATAGCACACGAATTGAAAAACTCAGATGTAAGTATTTTTAGAGCCGGTATATGGAAACCCAGAACAAGACCCGGCGGATTTGAAGGAGTAGGAGAAATCGGTTTGAAATGGTTGCAAAAAGCAAAAGTAGAAACGGGTCTTTTAATGGCTGTTGAAGTTGCCAATGCAACTCATGTGAAATTAGCTTTACAATATGATATAGATGTATTGTGGATTGGGGCCCGAACCACAGTAAATCCTTTTGCAGTTCAGGAAATTGCTGAGGCTTTAAAAAATACCGATAAAATAGTATTGCTAAAAAATCCAGTAAATCCAGATTTGTCTTTATGGATAGGTGGATTGGAACGATTAGCCGGAGCCGGAATTTCAAAACTCGGTGTAATTCACAGAGGTTTTTCTACGTATGAAAAAACGAAGTATAGAAACAATCCGGAATGGCAAATAGCTATCGATTTCCAAAATCGATTTCCAGATTTACCCTTAATTTGTGATCCATCACACATTACAGGGCGTAGAGATATGATACAAGAAGTTTCTCAGCAAGCACTTGACCTCAATTATGACGGATTAATTATAGAAACTCATATTGATCCCGATAATGCTTGGAGTGATGCTGCTCAGCAAGTCACGCCAGATGTATTAAAGCAGATTTTTATTGAATTAAAAGTTCGGAAACAAACCGATGATGCCGATGAATTTGTATACAAGTTATCAAAACTACGTACGCAAATAGATGAGTTTGATCAAAAGATTCTCGAAATTGTAGGGAGAAGAATGGCAATAGTAGATCAAATAGGTGTTTTGAAGAAAGAAAAAAATGTAGCAGTTCTTCAAAATAAAAGATGGAATGAAATTTTAGCTAAAATGACAGAGAGTGGAATGCAAAAGGGTTTGAGTGAAGATTTTGTAGTACAATTGTTCAAAGCAATTCACCAAGAAAGCATTTTACATCAAGAAAAAATAATAAATAAAAATTAATTTTTGTTATTGGCATAATTTTCGTACTATCGCATCAAAATATAATAACATAAATAACAAACATGATGAAAAAATTATTTTTTATGGCATTACTTTTTGTAACTGCCGTTGCTACAGCTCAAGTAGATAAGATTTACAAACACAATGGAGAAGTTGTTGAAGGTAAAGTGGTTAAATTGGAAGAGTACACGGTTATCTTCAAATACGATGGTGAAGATGCTGAAAACACAATTGGAAAATATGCAGTTGAAAAAATTGTATATGGTAAAACGGGTCGTGTTGAAGAAGTAACCGAAAAAATCGTTGTGAATGGTGAGGCAGATTGGGAAAAAGTAGTTATTTTAGAAGAAAAATCTTATATAGCTGGATTGAAAAAAGTTGACGAAATCCGTGGAAAAACAGGTTTAATTAACTACCATACCGGTAATACAGCTGATAAAAAAGCAGAGAAAAAATTGAAAATGGCTGCAGCAGCAATGGGTTGTCCTTTCATTTTACAAACAGCTGATAAAACCACTGTTGGAGCAAACTCAAACCAATTGGGAGGTTCTCAAGCTATTAAAAAAGGGATTGCTTACAAATACTAATATAGTGTTTAAAACACCAAGAAAGAGTTGCAATATGCAGCTCTTTTTTGTTTTTATAGATTCTGAAATTAAAGATTTAAAGAATTGTAATATCTTTGCTTCATGACAGGAATTGTTTATAAATCTACCGGAAGTTGGTACACCGTCAAGACAGAAGAAAATCATTTTTTTGATTGTAGAATCAAAGGGAAATTCCGCATGAAAGGGATCAAAAGTACCAATCCTATAGCTGTAGGCGATATAGTAGATTTTGAGTTGGACGAAACCTCTGATGAAACCATAGGATTGATTCATAATATTCATGAGCGTACAAACTATATCGTTCGAAAATCAGTGAATCTCTCCAAACAATCGCATATCATTGCTTCAAACATAGATGTTGTTTTTTTATTGGTAACGATTAACAATCCGGTAACCACCACGAGTTTTATTGACCGCTTTTTGGTAACAGCAGAAGCTTATCATATTAAAGCGGTTTTGGTTTTCAATAAAATTGACACCTATGACGAAACAACTTTAGAAGACCAGCTTTACCTTCAGTATGTATATTCTCAAATTGGTTACGAATGTCTACGGGTTTCGGCTACAGCCGGAAAAGGGTTAGAGGTATTAAAGAACATGATGAGAGGTAAAGTGTGTATGTTTTCGGGTCATTCCGGTGTTGGTAAATCAACATTAGTCAATGCTTTAGAACCTAGTTTAAATTTAAAAACCAAAGAAATATCCGATCTGCATCAGCAAGGTCAGCATACTACAACGTTTGCCGAAATGTTTGACTTGTCTTTTGGAGCTAAAATTATTGATACACCTGGGATTCGCGGATTTGGCATTGTGGACATGGAAAAGCAAGAAATTAAAGGCTATTTTCCAGAGTTTTTTGCTTTGGAAGACCAATGTAAATTCAATAATTGCTTGCATAAAGATGAGCCGAATTGTGCCGTTAAAACCGCTTTGGAAGAAGATAAAATCGCTTGGTCTCGCTATAAAAGTTATCTTCAAATTCTTGAGGGAGATGAAGAACAATACCGAAATGATGTTTATGCAGAGGGAAAGAATTCTGATTTAGATTAACCATTCACCAATTTACCAAAAGATGAAAGCTGTTATCCAAAGAGTATCACAATCATCAGTTACTATTGAAGGAGAAATTGTAGCTTCTATTCAAAAAGGATTGCTGATTTTGGTGGGAATTGAAGATGCCGATACCCTGGAAGATATTGAATGGCTTTCGTCTAAAATTGTAAACCTTCGTATTTTTGGTGATGAAAATGATGTAATGAATTTATCCGTTAAAGATGTGGGTGGCAATGTTATCATTGTGAGTCAATTTACGCTTCATGCCTCAACTAAAAAAGGCAATCGACCTTCTTATATAAAAGCGGCCAAGCCTGATATAGCTATTCCGCTTTACAATCAATTTATTCAACAAGTTGAAAATGACTTGGCAAAAAAAGTCCAAACTGGACAGTTTGGTGCGGATATGAAAGTTAATCTTGTCAATGATGGACCTGTGACAATTCTTTTTGACACAAAAGACAAAATTTAACATTCAATTATAATTTTTTTTTTATTTTTGAACACCACGATTTATTTCCACAACAACAAATAGAATACAGTCTAATTGCAAATTCTCTTTGCAAAAGAATTACTATTTAAATGATGAAAAAGTTTTTACTACTGTCAATCCTTCTTTTAAAGTTGGATTTCTCTTCAGCACAAAGTATCAGCATGCTTAATTTGCAACCTCAATTAAAGGAAAATGCCAATGCTTGTGTTCGATTAAATAAATTAAATGTTACAATTACTTCCCGAAAGTCAATGAAATTGGTTTTGGAACGAATAGTTACAGTTTATAATGAGTATGGGGTAAAGCATATGAAAGCAGCTTCACATTATGATAATTCTACCAAAATAAAATCTATAGAAGCTACAATTTTTAATGGATTTGGACAAGAAATTAAAAAATTGAAAAGGAAAGATTTTAGAGATAACAGTCTAGCAGATGGGTTTTCAATTATTGGCGACAATAGAATTTTATATTTAGATTATACTCCTATTCAATATCCATTTACTTTGGTTTTTAAAACAGAAATTGAAACTTCTAATACAGCTTTTCTTCCTTCATTTAGACCTTTAGAAGATTATTATTTGAGCACTGAAAAGGCTGAACTAACGTTCAATGTTTTACCTGAATTGGGACTGAAATTTAAGGAAGTAAACCGAGATGAAAAAATAAAATATTCTGAAAATAATGGGGTTGTAACTTTTACTGCCGAAAATATTCCGGCTCTTAAAAGAGAAGAATATGCCCCCTCTATGCAAAAAATGGTTCCCAATGTTCTATTTAGCCTTACTAAGTTTCATCTTGAAGGGGTTGATGGAGAAGCAGACACTTGGGAAAATTTTGGAAAGTGGATGTATGCTAAGCTTTTAACAGGAACAGATGAATTGCCTGAAACAACCAAACAAAAAATGAAAGCCCTTGTGGGGAATGAAAAAGATCCGGTTAAAGTGGCTCAAATGGTTTTTCAATACGTTCAAAACAAAACACGATATGTGAGTATTCAATTAGGCATCGGAGGCTGGAAGCCTATGCTGGCAAAAGATGTTGATCGACTAGGCTATGGGGATTGTAAAGCCTTAACCAATTATGCCAGAGCTCTCCTTGCAAGTGTTGGTGTTGAATCCTATTACAGTGTTGTTTATAGAGGTTCTGAAAAAGAAGATATAGATGAAAATTTTGTTTCCATGCAAGGCAATCACGTTATTCTGGCTATACCTGTAAACCAAGGAATACAGTGGATGGAATGTACCAGTCAAACTATGCCTTTCAATTTTCAAGCGAATGATACCGATGACAGATTGGCTTTATTAGTTAAACCCGATGGGGGAGAATTGGTTCGAACTTTGGTTTACACACCAAGTCAAAATAAACAAGAAACAAAGGGAAGTTACGCTTTACATGCTGATGGTTCAATATCTGGAAAAATCACCATACTATCTACCGGTTTTCAATATCAAAATAAGTTCGAATTGGAAAATCAATCCCAAATTGATAAAGAAAAGTTTTATAAGAATTATTTTAATGCCATTCCCAATTTAAAAATTGAGCAAGCAAAATATAAAAATGATAAAGAGCAAGTTCAGTTTACAGAGGAGTTAGAGTTAAGTGCCTCAAGTTATGCCTCAAAAAACGGAAGTAGGTTGATTTTTGCATTAAATGCATTCAATCAAAACAGTAATGTACCACCACGATACAAAGATCGAAACAATCCTTTTGAAATATCCAGAGGGTATAATGATATAGATATTGTTACAATCAATATCCCAAAAGATTTCCAAATTGATGCCAAACCTACAAATGTTGAAGTCAATTCTAAATTTGGAAGTTATTCTCTAACTTTTGAATATTTTGATGATAAAATTATTTTCAAAAGAAATTTAATTATAAACGATGGTCTTTTTGGAAAAGAAGATTACGAAGAGTTTCGAAAATTTAGAGACCAAATTGCCCGAAATGATAATTCCAAAATTGTTTTAATAAAACCCTAACTATATGAACATGAGATTTTATTCTTCTATTTGCACTATCTTTTTTTGTTTTGCTTTTTCATTTTCTCAAAAAATAGAACTTGGAAATGTTACAATTAACGAACTTACACAAAAACAACATCCCAATG
The DNA here is from genome assembly GCF_036759525.1 of Flavobacterium sp. GTDB lineage: Bacteria > Bacteroidota > Bacteroidia > Flavobacteriales > Flavobacteriaceae > Flavobacterium. The sequence continues at coordinate 133,141 of NZ_DAIOUN010000005.1, forward strand.
ATCCTTCTGCTCCGGCAGCTTACCTTTTTCAAAAGGGCACTACAACTTTTGATTATTCAGAATCAGATGGGTTTTATATATCAACTGTCATTGAGTCAAAAATTAAAATCTACTCCAAAGACGGATACGATTTTGGAAATTTTGAAATTTCTTTTTACACTCCAAGTAGCGGTTCTGCAGAGAAAGTCGTAATTTCAAAAGCATATACCTACAATGAAGTGGGTGGTAAAATTGAAAAAATAAAACTTAAAAGTTCCTCTGAATTTACAGAAAAAATAAACAAGAATTGGTCACAAAAAAAGATTGCTTTATCTGATGTAAAAGAAGGTTCCATAGTAGAATACAAAGTCGAAATTAGATCTCCTTACATAACCAATTTCCCCGTTTGGGATTTTCAAAAAGCTGTGCCTGTTGAGTATTCTGAATACAATACCCATATTCCCGAATATTTTTTTTACAACATTCATCAAAAAGGAACCCTAGCTCCTGAGGTCAAACAAGTAACTCGAACAAATGCAATAAACTTAAGTTATAAAGAAAATAATTTGACGGGAAATGTTATGCAGTTACCTAAAACAGTTACAGAGAAAGTAGAATTTAAAGAAAATCACACTACTTATATTTTACAAAACATACCGGCTATTAAAAATGAGTCATTTGTAAACAATATAAACAATTATAGAGTTGCATTACATCATGAATTGGCGGGCAGAAGAATGCCAAATAGCGGTTATGATGATTATGCAACCAACTGGGAAACAGTAGCTAGAAGTATCTATGAAAGCGAGAGTTTTGGAGAAGAGTTGAAACGAACTTCTTTTTTTGAATCAGATTTAAATTCCTTGATAGGCGGTGTCTCAGATGTGAACACAAGAGCTTTTATGATATTTAATTTCGTTAAAGAGCGAATGAATTGGAATGAAAGGTATGGCTTTGTAACGGATGAAGGTTTGAAAAAAGCGTATTCTCAAAAATCCGGTAATACAGCAGATATCAATTTGTTACTTTTATCAATGTTGAGATTTGCAGGAGTTGATGCCAATCCTATTTTAGTTAGTACCAGATCAAATGGTGTGCCTTTATATCCAAACAGAACCGCTTTTAATTATGTGATTGTAGCCATTGAAATTCCGGATGGATTGATACTTCTGGACGCCACAAACAAATTTAGCGTACCTAATATTCTTCCCACAGAAGCTTTAAACTGGAATGGAAGATTAATTCGTAAAAATGGAAGTTCTACAGCGGTCAACTTAATGCCTGGTTTCTTATCAAAAGAAGCTACTACGGTAATTGCTTCTCTCAATGAAGAAGGAACTATTACCGGAAAAGTGAGAATTCAAGAATCAGAATACAATGCTTTTTTATATAGAAATTCTAGTTTTGGGCTATCAAAACAGTCCAGTATTGAGAGGCTAGAGAAAAGCCATAATGGTATAGAAGTAACCGATTTTAAAGTTACTAACGAATCCGATTTGTCAAAACCAATTGTAAGAGATTTTTCTTTTATTCACAATAATTTAGTTGAGGTAATCAGTGGGAAAATGTATTTTTCACCGATGTTGTTTTTTGCTTTATCAGAAAATCCGTTTAAGATGGACACACGGGAGTTTCCTATAGACTTTATATTTCCCAGAACTGATAAATACGCAATATCTGTAACAATACCTGAGGGTTACAAAGTAGATTTTTTACCTGAGGCTTCAAATATTGTCTTAGAGGACGAGATGATTGTTTTTAAGTATAATGTAAAACAAGTAGGGAATATCATTCAATTAGCAGCTCAAATCGATATCAATCAATCGATTGTTGCACCCGTTTATTACGATATGCTAAAAGGCTTTTTTAAAGCATTTGTTGAAAAAAATAACGAAAAAATTATATTAAGTAAATCGTGATAAAAACATGAAAAACTCACAAATAGTATTTTTAGTTTTAGTATTTAATTTTCAATTTATAATAGCTCAAAATTATAAGCTTGGTAAAGTTTCAGAACAAGAGTTAAAGGAAACTATCTCAAAAATTGATGCCAGTGCCCCAGCCGAAATTATTTTTATGAAAGGGAAACACTCCATAGATTTTGATGCTCAAGGATATGCTGTTTTAACAACAGAGGTAGATACGAAGATTAAGATTTTTTCTAAAGAAGGATATTCTTGGGCAGATTTTAAAGTCCCTTTTTACGTTGGAGGTAGATCGGGGTCAATTTATTTCACAGATGCTTTTACCTACAACTGGACAGATAACAAAATTGAAAAAACAAAATTAAAAAGTGAAAGTGAGTTTCGTGAAAGAATAAACGATAATTGGGAATACAGAAAAATTTCAATGCCTAATGTCAAAGAAGGATCGATAATAGAATACAAATATGTAATCAAATCACCATACATTACCTCTTTACCTGAATGGTTTTTTCAATTTAAAATTCCGGTTCAATATTCAGAATATACTGTTCATACCCCAGAGTTTTACAGGTATAATGTCTTGTTAAAACCCTATTTAGATGTAGCTCGTACTGAGAGGGTCCAACGCAATGTAGGTCAGAACTTTAATGAACTTGTTACAGTTTATAAAGTTTTCAATGTACCCGCTTTTAATGATGAGAAATATGTATCTAACGTAAACAATTATATTTCATCTGTCAGCTATGAATTGGCTTCTATTAAACAATCGGATGGTTCTGTCAAGAATTTATCAGTTAGTTGGGAGGATGTTTCTAAGTCAATTTATGATCATGAAAGTTTTGGAAAAGAATTAAATCAAACCTCATATTTTGAAGATGATTTAAATAAACTAATGGCTCAAAAAAAGACACAAGAAGAACTTTTAACAAGCATTTTTAATCATGTTCAAAGCCAAATGAATTGGAATGAAAGATATGGATATTTATGCGATTCAGGAGTTAAAAAAGCTTATCGCGAAAAGTCTGGAAGTGTTGCTGAAATCAATTTAATTTTAACTTCATTTTTACGTCAAGCTGGTTTTAAAGCAAATCCGGTGTTGGTAAGTACTCGTTCTAATGGAATTGCAATTTTTCCAAATAGAACGGCTTATAATTATGTGGTTTGTGGAGTCGATTTTTTGGGTAAAACGGTATTGCTCGATGCAACATCAAAAAATACAGTTGTAAATAGTTTGCCTTTTAGAGCATTAAATTGGTTAGGACGAATGATCATGCCGGATGGGAAATCTGTAGAAATAGATTTAATGCCCAGTACTTTGTCTAAAGAAAACAATACAGTATTGGTTCATTTTACTGATGAAGGATTATTAGAAGGTAAAGTTAGAAAACAACATTTTGATTATTATGCCTATGGTTTCAGAGAAAATTACGGAAAACTTAATAAAGCTACAAATATTGAGCGATTAGAGAAAACCTATAAGGGTTTGGAAATTAGCGAATACAGTGTTGCCCATGAAGAGGAAAAAAACAAACCTATAGTTGAAGATTTCTCTTTCTCAACGGATCAATTTGTAGAAAAAATTGGCAATAAATTGTATGTATATCCACTTCTTTTTTTGACAGAAACCGAGAATCCATTTAAAGTTGAAAAAAGAGAATATCCTATTGATTTTCTTTTTCCAAGACAAGATAAAAATTCGATTTCTATAACTATTCCTGAAGGATACGAAATCGAATCACTACCTGAGCCGAGAAGTTTGCAATTAGAGGATGGTTTAGTGTCATTTAAATTTAACTGTAGTTCCAGAGGAAATATCATTCAGGTAATTTCTAGTTTTGATATAAATCAGTCTATAATTTCGCCTGTTCACTATGAATCAATTAAACTTTTTTTCAAAAACATGATTGAAAAACAAAATGAAAAGATAATTTTGAGAAAACTTTAATTATGAACCTCCAAAACGCCCAACTCGAAGTAGATAACTGGATCAAAAACCACGGTGTTCGCTATTTTAACGAATTAACCAATATGGCTCAACTTACTGAAGAAGTAGGTGAAGTAGCCCGAATCATCGCCCGTCGTTACGGCGAACAATCCGAAAAAGAAAGCGATAAAAACAAAGATCTTGGCGAAGAATTAGCCGATGTGGTCTTTGTTGTGCTTTGCCTCGCCAACCAAACCGGAGTTGATTTACAAGCCGCTTTTGATAAAAAAATGGACTTGAAAACCAAACGCGACCACGACCGTCATCACAATAACGAGAAATTGAAATAGATTGAAAAAGAAAGTTATTCATTTCATAACCGCTTTGATTATTTACGGATTCATAGGCTGGTTAATGACCTATTTTTTGGAAGATGAAAATCATAATCCTTGGTTTTTTGTTCTTTTTTGGGCAGTTTCCATGGCTTTGGCCGAATTGTTTATCTTTGAAAAAATAAGAAACAGAAAAAAGAAGTGAACTGGATTCTCCTTATCATCGCCGGTTTATTTGAAGTGGCCTTTGCCGCGTGTTTAGGCAAAGCCAAAGAAGCCAACGGAACCACAATGTGGTTGTGGTATGCTGGGTTTTTAGTCTGCCTTACCATCAGTATGGTTTTATTGGTCAAAGTAACCAAAGAATTACCCATCGGAACCGCTTACGCTGTTTGGACAGGAATCGGAGCCGTTGGAAGTGTACTTGTTGGTATTTTTGTATTCAAAGAACCCGCCACGTTTTGGCGAGTATTTTTTATCAGCACCCTAATCATCTCAATCATCGGACTTAAAGTTGTGACTAAATAATGAATTTACAATTAAAATATAACTCCCAACTCCCAACTCCCAACATCCAACTTTCCATCACCGGTTCCAAATCCGAAACCAACCGATTGTTGTTACTCCAAGCACTATATCCTAATTTAGTTTTAGAAAATACCTCTAATTCTGATGATAGTGAAGTGATGCTAAAAGCTTTGGCAATTACCCATCACCCATCACCCATCACCCAAACTATAGATATTCACCATGCCGGCACCGCCATGCGTTTTCTTACCGCTTATTTCGCCATTCAAGAAGGAAAGGAAGTAATATTAACCGGTTCGTCAAGAATGAAAGAGCGTCCCCTCAAAATTCTCGTTGAAGCTCTTCAACAACTGGGTGCCGATATCAGTTACATAGAAAATCAAGGTTTTCCACCCATTCGTATCAAAGGCAAAAAAATTACTCAAAACAAAGTTGCCCTTCCGGCAAATGTGAGTAGCCAATATATTTCAGCTTTATTATTAATTGCTCCCAAACTCGAAAACGGATTAGAATTAACTTTAGAAGGAGAAATTACATCAATCCCCTATATCAAAATGACATTGGCTTTGCTGAATGAAATTGGAGTACAAACCTCATTTATCGAAAATATAATCAAAGTTAACTCACTCCCAATTCTTAACTCCCAACTCTTAACTATCGAGTCAGACTGGTCTTCTGCATCCTATTGGTATTCCATTATCGCATTATCTCCAATCGGAACCCAAGTTACGCTTTCAAGTTACAAACAAAACAGTTTACAAGGTGATGCTGCATTAGTTGAAATCTACAAAAGCTTCGGAGTAGAAACGATTTTTAACAACAATTCAATCGTTTTGCAAAAAGTAAACAACTTGAAACCTGAAACCTTAAACTTGAAACTAAATAACTCCCCCGACATCGCCCAAACCATCACTGTAACCTGCTTCGGATTGGGACTAGATTGCCATTTAACCGGCTTACACACACTTAAAATCAAAGAGACGGATAGATTAGAGGCTTTGAAAAATGAACTTACGAAATTTGGAGCCAATGTATCAATCACAAATGATTCATTAACACTCGACGCTCGCACCCCTATCCTTTGGAGAGGAGTTGGGGGTGAGGTTTCAATCAAAACCTACCAAGACCATCGCATGGCCATGGCCTTTGCACCTTTAGCCTTAAAAACACCCATTAGCATAGAAGAAGCCGAAGTGGTCTCAAAATCCTATCCTACTTTTTGGGATGATCTTGAAAAATTCGGTTTTCAAATTTCAAAATAAAACCAAATTTTCACAAAGATGCAAGCTCAGAACCTTAATGCCTTAGCACCTTAACACCTTTCCAAAAAAATATATCCCAAAACACTTGACAACCCCTATTTCGCAATCGTATATTTGCCACCGGAATTTTAGAACTAGTGAAACTATTCACTAATTACTATTCACTAATCACTATATATGAAATTATCCCATTTTAACTTCAATTTACCTGCCGAATTATTGGCAGAATTTCCAACAGAAAACCGTGACGAATCTCGTTTAATGGTGGTGAACAGAGCCAAAAAAACAATTGAACACAAATTATTCAAAGACATTATCGATTATTTTGATGATGGTGATGTAATGATTATGAACAATACCAAAGTTTTTCCTGCTCGTTTGTACGGAAACAAAGAAAAAACCGGAGCTAGAATCGAAGTGTTTTTGTTACGTGAACTCAATGCAGAGCAACGCCTTTGGGATGTGTTGGTTGATCCGGCCAGAAAAATCCGTATCGGAAACAAATTGTATTTTGGAGACGATGATTCACTAGTGGCTGAGGTTATCGACAACACTACTTCTCGCGGTAGAACGCTACGTTTCTTATACGATGGTTCGTATGACGAGTTTCGAAATAAATTAACTGAGTTGGGTGAAACCCCAATCCCAAAATATATCAACAGAGAAGTTACTCCTGAAGATGAAGAACGTTACCAAACCATCTACGCCAAAGTAGAAGGTGCTGTGGCGGCTCCAACTGCCGGTTTGCACTTTTCTAAACATTTGATGAAACGTTTGGAAATCAAAGGAATCAATTTTGCCGAAGTAACCTTACACGTAGGCTTAGGTACTTTCAATCCGGTTGAGGTAGAAGATTTATCCAAGCATAAAATGGATTCAGAAGAACTATTCATCACCCCACAAGCTTGCGATGTGGTAAACAATGCTATAGCAAACAAAAAACGTGTTTGTTGTATCGGAACAACCTCTATGAGAGCCATAGAAAGTTCGGTTTCTTCTGCTAAAACGTTGAATCCTTACGAAGGGTGGACCAATAAGTTCATCTATCCGCCTTACGATTTTAGTATTGCCAATTGTATGGTAACAAATTTTCATACACCTAAATCAACTCTTTTAATGATGATTTCGGCTTTCTGCGGTCATGATTTAATGAAAAAAGCCTACGAAGAAGCCATTAAAGAAAAATACAGATTCTATTCGTATGGTGACGCCATGTTGATTATTTAATCTCAACACGTTTAAAATCTTAAAATACAAAATCCCAATCTTTTCCGGTTGGGATTTTTTTTGGGAGTATTACGGGCTTTTCACTCCAAGTCCTCACACCAAAACACAATTTTCAAGAGGTTAAAAAGAGCTTCCGTTGGTCGCTTCTTTAACCTAAGAAAATTTGTGCTTTCGTGCTCCGGGCTTTCCGCTTCAATCCCTAACGCAAATGGTGTTTCAAATAAAAAATTCTTCTTTGGAATAAAAATTCTTCTTTTTCCCCGTACAGACAGGTCGCGACCTGCCCTACAATCCAAAAAATTATTACCTTTACCAAACAAACAAACTACTACATGAATTTTCAAAATACACGCGAATTTGCTCAACAATTAGACGCACAAGACGAACTTTATAAGTATCGTGACGAATTTATTTTTCCCAGTATAAATGGTAAAAACGTGATTTATTTCACCGGAAATTCACTTGGTTTACAACCCAAACGCACTCAAGATTATGTGGATGAAGTTATGAACGATTGGGCAAAATTAGCAGTAGAAGGTCATTTTTATGCCGACAAACCTTGGTGGGATTATCATGAGCGTTTTGCCAATCCGTTAAGTGGAATCGTAGGAGCAAAACCTTCCGAAATCACAGTGATGAATACCTTAACGGTAAACCTTCACTTGATGATGGTTTCTTTTTATCGACCCACACCCAAAAAATACAAAATCATCTGCGAAGAAAAAGCCTTTCCTTCCGACCAATACATGTTTCAAAGTCAGGTAAAATTTCATGGGTACGACCCCAAAGAAGCCATAGTTGAAATCAAACGTAGAGAAGGAGAACACAACATTCGCCATGAAGATATCATTGCCAAAATTGAAGAAGTAGGCGAGGAGTTGGCTTTAGTTTTAATTGGCGGGGTAAACTATTATACCGGACAGGTGTTCGACATCAAATCCATCACTGAAGCCGGTCATAAAACCGGTGCTTATGTGGGGTGGGATTTGGCTCATGCCGCCGGAAATATTGAACTCGAGCTCCACGAATGGAATGTAGATTTCGCCTGCTGGTGCAGTTATAAATACATGAATTCCGGACCGGGTAATGCTTCCGGTTGCTTCGTTCACGAAAGACATCATCATGACAACGATTTGCCTCGTTTTGCCGGTTGGTGGGGACACAATAAAGAGCGTCGTTTCAAAATGGAACCCGATTTTGATCCCGTTCACGGTGCCGATGGATGGCAAATCAGTAATTTACCGATTTTATCTCTTGCTCCTTATCTAGCTTCAGTTGAAATGTTTGCCGAAGTGGGCATGAAAAAATTAATTCAAAAAAGAAATCTCTTAACGGCCTATTTAGAATTCATCCTCCACGAAATCGACCGCGAAATCGACGGAACCGAATTTGAAATCATCACTCCCCAAAACCAAGAAGAACGAGCTTGTCAATTATCGGTTTATCTTCACGGTCAAGGCAGAGCATTATTCGAATATCTTATGAAAAACGGCGTCATCACCGATTGGCGTGAACCCAACGTAATACGCCTTGCACCCGCACCGTTCTACTGCTCTTTTGAAGACATGTATGAATTTGGACAAATATTAAAAGCAGGAATTTCAAAAACTTAGCACCTCAGTACCTTAGCACAATAAAAAATGAACAAACAAGAAATACTCCAATCCTTCGACCCTAGCCAACCCGGTTTAGCCGATGCTACCATTTTTGGCTTACCTTTTTCCATTGAAGACAGTGAAATCATTGTCATTCCCGTACCGTGGGAAGTAACCGTAAGCTACGGTTCAGGTGCTTCAAAAGGGCCGGAAGCCATTTTAGACGCTTCTTTTCAAGTGGATTTAAACCACCAAGAATTTCCTGAATTATGGAAATTAGGCATCTTTTTAGACGAATCGCCAAAAGGTGTTAAAAAGAATTCCAAAAAATATAAAAAGAAAGCGGCTCCCATTATCGAAGCACTCGAAAGTGGTTCAGTAATTGAACATCATCCCGGTTTGCAAAAAAACTTGGATAAAATTAATTACGCTTGTTCCGATATGGTAGAAGCCGTTCGTGAGAAAACATTGTATTGGTTAAATCATGGTAAAAAAGTGGTTTTATTAGGAGGCGATCACAGTACGCCACTAGGCTATTACCAAGCTTTAGCTGAAAAACACGATAACTTCGGAATTCTTCATTTAGATGCTCACATGGATTTGCGAATTGCCTATGAAGGTTTCACGTATTCACATGCTTCTATCATGTATAACGCTTTGCAAATTCCGCATATTTCAAAAATTGTGCAAGTAGGCATTCGTGATTTTTGCGAACAAGAAGTGGAGGTGGTAAAAAAAGAGAACGGAAGAGTCGTCATCCACACCGATTCCGATTTGAAAAAAGAAACGTTTGAAGGGAAAACATGGCAACAACAATGCGATGCCATTATCGCGGCATTACCGCAAAAAGTTTGCATCAGTTTTGATATTGATGGCATGTATCCTTGGTATTGTCCCAATACAGGAACTCCGGTTCCGGGTGGATTTTCATTTGAACAAGCCGCTTTTTTGTTAAGTCGTTTAGCCGAAACCGACAAAGAAATCATCGGATTTGATTTAGTTGAAGTCGCCCCAGGAGAGAATGATGACTGGGATGGAAACGTGGGTGCCCGCATGTTATTTCACATGTGCGGTGTTTTAGCCAAAAACAATAAAATGAATGTAGGAGAGAAAATTAACTTTCCGAGAAAATAGTTTTTGCAAATTTTAAACCGTTAAGCAGTTAAGAATTTAAGTTTCAAAACTTAATCAATCTTAATTTCTTAATGGTTTTTTTATACCTTTAAGTCAAATTCCATTTCCATGAAAAAACTCAAAAAAATAGTTGGTGTTATTCTTATACTTTTTCTCATTTTAGCCCTTGCAGTAGTGGGTTATGCCTATTTTCTCAAACCAAAATATGAGGGTGAAGCGGTATTAAATTCCATCCAAAAAGAAACCACCGTTTATTTTGACGAATATGGAATTCCGCATATTTACGCTCAATCTCAAAAAGATGCAATGACTACTTTGGGTTATGTGCATGCTCAAGACCGCTTATGGCAAATGGAACTCATGCGACGCATTGCTCCGGGAAGATTATCCGAAATTTTTGGTTCGGTAATGCTTAAAAACGACAAGTTTTTCTCCGGTTTAGGGATTGATGAAGATTCCGAAAAAGCCATTGCTCAATTGGATAAAAACAGTGAAAGTTATCAATTGACCTTAGCCTATCTTGATGGAATCAATCAGTATTTAGAAGAAGGGCCAACGCCAATCGAGTTTCAATTAGTCGGTGTTCCAAAAGAAAAATTCACTATCAAAGACGTGTATAATATTTTTGGTTACATGGCATTCAGCTTTGCTATGGCTCAAAAAACAGATCCATTATTGACCGATATTCGGGATGAATTGGGAATGGAGTATCTCAAAGATTTTGGTATTGATGGTTCATTAGCCCATACCAAATTAAAAAGTTTCAAAGGAAAATCAGAAGCGTATGCCGAAATTTCAAAATCAGTAGCTTCCTTGTTGGAACAATCACCCATTCCACCTTTTATTGGTAGTAACAGTTGGGTTGTTGGTCCTCAAAAAACCAAAAGCGGAAAAGTATTGTTTGCCAATGATCCACATATTGGATTTTCGCAACCGGCCACTTGGTACGAAGCTCACATTGTGACGCCCGATTATGAAATGTATGGCTATTATTTAGCCGGAACTCCTTTTCCGCTTTTAGGTCATAATCGTGACTATGCGTACGGTTTGACCATGTTTGAAAACGATGACATGGATTTGTTTTTGGAAACCAACAATCCCGAAAATGAAAACCAATACCAAACACCGGAAGGATTTAAAAACTATCAACTTTCAGAAAAAACTATCAAAGTAAAAGACAGTTCCGATGTAGATTTAAAATTTAAAAAATCGCATCACGGACCTTTAATGAACGGTTTGATAGAAGGTTTGAAGGTGGACAAACCCATTTCGATGTGGTGGACGTATTTGCAACATAAAAATCAGATTTTAGATGCGGTTTATGCTCTTTCTCATGCGAAAGATTTGGCTCATTTTCATCAAAGTATTGAGTTGATTGCCGCTCCGGGATTGAATATCATGTATGGCGATGCCAAAGGAAATATCGCTTGGATTACCTCCGGGAAGCTATATAAAATGCCCGAAAATGTCAACGCCAATTTTATTTTGGATGGTTCAAATGGGAAAGACGAACAAAAAGAATACTATGATTTTTCCGAAAATCCGTATGCCATCAATCCGGATTGGAACTATGTTTATTCGTCCAACAATCAAGTAGAACCAATTGACGATTATTTATATCCGGGTTATTATTTGCCGGAAGATCGAGCCAAACGCATTGTTCAATTGTTAGAACCTAAAAATGATTGGACGAAAGAAGATATGATGAACATGATTAACGATGATCAATCGTCGGTGGCACCCTCAATAGTGCGAAGTATCTTAAACGGAATTAATCAAGAAAATCTTTCCGATTCCGAAAAAGAAGCTATTTCACAACTTCAAAAATGGAATGGAAATAATGGATTAACAGCCACAGCTCCCACCATTTACAACCAATTTCTCTATCACTATCTCCAAAATACCTTTGAAGATGAATTAGGAAAAGACCGTTTTGCCATTTTATTGAACACGCATATTATGAAGCAAATGATTGCGTTTCAAATTGCGAATGAAACTTCTCCTTGGTGGGACAATAAAACTACGTCGGATAAAAAAGAGACGAGAAGTGAAATTTTGACGCGTTCTTTTCAACAAACCATTTCGCATTTGGAAAAAAAACTGGGCAATCAAGTTTCGGGATGGACGTGGAATAAGGTGCATACTGTGGAACACAAACATCCGTTGGGTGAAGTAGCTGCTTTACGAAGTTATTTCAATGTGGGTCCGTTTGAAATTAATGGTTCCAATGAAGTCATCAATAATTTAATGTTTACGTTTACTGAAACAGGAAATCATCAAGTGAAAGCCGGTCCTTCCACCCGCAGAATTATCGATTTTTCAGATATTGAAAACAGTATGAGCATTCTTCCCACAGGACAATCGGGAAATCCGTTGAGTGAACATTATTATGATCAAGCTGAACTATACAACCAAGGCAAATTCCGAAAAATGAAAATGAATAAAAAGGAGATTGAAGCGAGTGCAAGGAAATTGGTGTTTAAACCAAAGTCTAAATAAGTTTTGTTTTATTACCAAAAATTGGTAACTTTACGAAAAAATTTAAATATGGGACGTAATACATCAGTATCATTAGGTAACTATTTTGAAAAATTTGTAGATGAAAGTGTTTCAGAAGGTAGATTCAAAAATGCAAGCGAAGTCATTCGTGCAGGTTTGAGATTGTTAGAAGAAGAAGAACGTAAAATAATTGCATTAAAGAAAGCTATTAATGAAGGAATTGAAAGTGGTATTGCAAATGATTTTAATCCCCAAAAACATTTAGCTTCATTGAAAGCTCAAAAAAGAAATGGCTAAGTATGTATTAACTAACAAAGCTGTTGAAGATTTGACAGCAATATGGGAATATTCTTTTGAGTTTTGGTCAGAAAATCAAGCCGATAAATATTATTTGCAATTGATTAGTGATTTTCAGTTTTTAGCTAACAATCAAGATATTGGTAGGAAGTATGATGAGATTGAGATAGAAATTTTCGGTCTAAAATCTGGTGAACACATGATTTTTTATCGAAAACTTTCAGAAGAATTAATTGAAATTACAAGAATATTACATTCAAAAATGGATTTAAAACAAAGATTAAAAGAATAGTTTTTTAAATATTTTCCAAACCCTCCATAATCTCCTTCGCCCTCAATTTGATTTGAAACAATTCCTCCGCCGGAATCTTATGCAACAAATTCAACATCATCGCCATGCGTTGATTGTTTTTAAAATGCTCTTTTTTATCATCTAAAAAATTCCAATACAAGCTGTTGAACGGACATGCTTTTTCGCCCAATTTATCTTTCACATTATAATGACAACTTCCACAGTAATTACTCATTTTGTTAATGTAACTACCCGAAGAAACATAAGGTTTGGTGGCTAAAATTCCACCATCGGCGTACTGACTCATACCTCGTGTATTGGGCATTTCCACCCATTCAATCGCATCTATGTAAACACCTAAATACCACGCATCGACTTCATCGGGGTGAATTTGTGTAAGCAATGAAAAGTTGCCAATAATCATCAACCGCTGAATATGATGTGCATACGATTCTTCCAAACTTTGCGAAATGGCTTTTTGCATACAATTCATTTTAGTATTTCCCGTCCAATAAAAATCGGGAAATCTGTTTTGGTTTTCTAATGCATTCATTTGTCCGTAATTCGGCATTTCTTTCCAATAAATCCCGCGAACATATTCTCGCCAGCCCAAAATTTGACGCACAAAACCTTCTACTTGCGAAAGCGTAATTTGATCTTCGTTTTGATGATAATATTGTACAACTTGCTCAATCACTTCCTTCGGCGAAAGCATTTTCGAATTCATCGCAAACGACAAACGGGAATGAAATAGAAACTTTTCATCAGTGTGCATAGCATCTTCATAATCGCCAAAATGTTTCAACAAATGATGACAGAAATAATGCAATTGCTCCAAACATTCCCCTCTCGAAGTCGGCCAATTGAATTTTTCCACATCAATAGAACCAAAAGTTTTGACCTCCATTTTTTCCAATTGATGCACCACTTTTTCCACATTTTTAGGAAAAATTTTTGCTTTCGGAATCGGGACTTCGCCTTTGTATTTTTTGCGATTGTCGTGATCAAAATTCCATTGATTTCCCACCGGATTGGCTCCAACCATCAAAATATCGTGCTTTTTTCGCATCATGCGATAGAAGTTTTCCATCAACAACAATTTCTTTCCCTGAAAAAATTCGGCTAATTCGGTTCGGGTTGTATAAAAATGTTCCGTGTCAAAAACTTCTGTTGAGATGGTAAGTTTTTTACAAATTTGCTTCAATTGTTCATCCAATCGATATTCATCCGGCAATTGGTATTCCAATTTTTGAATGGAATAATGTTCAATAGTTTGTTGTATTAATGCTTCTAAATGTTGCGGATTTTTGGCATCATCAATCTCAAAATAAACCACTTGATGATTATTACTTTTTAGATGCGTGGCAAAATTCCGCATACTCAAAAAGAACGCCACGACTTTCTGAATGTGATGTTTCACATAATCGGTTTCCTGACGCATTTCTGCCATCAGATAGATGACATTTTCATCGGTTTGTTGAAACCAAGAATGGTTGTGATTCAATTGATCACCGAGAAGAAGCCGAAGTGTTTTCATTTTTGTTCTTTTGTTTCAAGTTTCAGGTTTCAGGTTTCAAGTTGAGAGTTGCTCCGTAAAATTTTTAAATCCGTGTTAATCCGTGAAATCCGTGTCTTATGAATTCTGCTTTCAGCTACAATCAACTTGAAACTTGAAACCTGAAACAAACTTAACCCAACCATAATTTTTGATACTTTCCATCCCCATCATACATTTCCGCTTGGCGTTTGATGTTGAATTTGCGATCTCTTGGGTCATTTCCCACACCGGCATTGTAGATCCAATTGCCGTAATTGGAATGGACATCGTAATCAATCAACATGCTTTCAAAGTAAGCCGCAGCTACTCGCCAATCTTGCTCCCATTCTTTCGCCCAATAACTCGCCACATTTTGCCTGCCTCGATTACTCATGAATCCGGTTTGTTGCAATTCAATCATATTGGCGTTTACAAAAGGCTCACGCGTATTGCCGTTCATCCATTGACGAAGGGCTTTTTCATTGAACTTCCAATCGTATTTTTTTCCTAAAATGCCATCGAGTTGAAAGATTTTGTTGCCGTGTTTCAGTGAAATGTATTTGAAATAATCCCGCCAAATCAATTCAAAAATCAACCAATACGTGTCTTCATTTTTACAAATTTCTCGCTCATAATTTTGTACTTCCCAATAAATGGTTCGGGCAGAAATGCTACCGTTGGCCAACCAAGCCGAAAATTTCGAACTGTAATCGGTACCCATTAAACCATTTCGGGTTTGTTTGTATTGGGATAAATTTTCGGTGTCAAAAAAATAGTGGTTCAAACGTTTCAAAGCAGAAGTTTCTCCGCCCCGAAAAGGGAAGGCCGAATGTTTATGCACCTTAAACGATTCCAATCCTAAATCTTCCAAACTCGGAATTATATTGGATGTTTCCACCAAATTTTCTTCGGGTTGAACCGAAATTTCAACTAAAGGTCGAATCTTACTTTCTTTTTCACATTTCTTTCGAAATTCTGTAAAAACTTCCGGTATTTTGGAAAAACCAGTATACGGAATATCATCCGGATGGAATAAAAATTGGTCGTACGTTTCTACAAATTCAACCCTTAAAGTTTGATTTTTGAAATTGCCATTGCCATTGATTTTGAGATTGATATTGTTATTGACATTGACTTCTTCCAGTGTCCATTCTTTCTGAAGAAAAACGGTCGAAATCTGATATTCATCCACCAATTTAGGCAATACATTTTCAGGGAAATCATGAAAAATAAGCAATGAAATATTTTTAGCGGCTAAATTATTTTTCAAATCCCGAAGCGTTTCCAACAGAAATTTAGCTCTGAATTTTTCTGTTTTTTTAAATCCATAACGCGTCATTTCAAATTGTCTCGGGTCCAGAAAATAAACCCCAATCACTTTTCCTTTTTTTTGACATGCCTGAAAAAGTGAATGATTGTCATTCACGCGTAAATCATTTCGAAACCAAACTAGATTGTTCATTTTTATGGTGATGGGTTAAAGGTAATTGGTTAAAGGTTACTACTAAACTGAAAACTGCGACTGCGACTGTAAACTCCCTACTCCTTACACCCAACTTTATTCCTCCTACATTTCTCACTACAATACAAAACCTCTTCCCAATTCTTTTCCCATTTTTTTCGCCAGGAAAACGGAAGTCCGCAGGTTTTGCAGTTTTTTTGAGGAAGATGTACTTTCTTATGAGCCATTTTTAGAGGATGGATTTCGTTGGTACATATGGTCGGGCATAATCAAATCGATCCACTAATTTTGGGACGCAATAGCCATCTAATCCATTAATAGTTACTACGTTTTCTTCATCCAATCGAAGCCAATGGTCTTTTTGAATCAAGTTTTCCTCAATATATAATTCTTCGATAGAAGCGATAATGTGAATCGTTCCGTTTTCTTTAATTGCATATTCGTTGAGGTATTTGCATAAAATTTGAACCGGACTACCTTTTACAAATGGTATGGAAATACCTTCATGAAACGTTTCTTCCAAGTTGGTTTTATCAAATTCAGATATATGTTCATCATAACTAGCTGAGGAATGATGAGCATCTGCAATCATGGTTTCCGTAATGTGATTCACCGTAAAAAACCCTACATCTTTAATATTTTTATAGGTATTTCTGGGAACAGTTGTCGGCCGAAGAATAAAACCTAATAGAGCCGGATCGCTTCCTAAATGCGTGACACTGCTAAAGACCGCCACATTGGAAACTCCATTAGCCGTTTTTGTGGCGATTAAATTAGCCGATTTATAACCGGTACAACTATTAATCAAATTCAATCGCGGAATTTTAGGAAGCTCTTGAATAACTTCTTTGGTAAACTTTTTCACAAACAATTTTTTTCAAAAGTACAAATTGTTTAACAAATAAAACAAAAAGTTAAACAAAATTATTTTCTAACTGAAAATTTTCCCGATTTTAGGTCGTTTTATCTTTTGGTATTCCGTACTTTTGTATTCCAATTTTTGATTTTTATCATGCAAACGCCACAAAAAATTGCTGTTGTGGGTTCCGGTTTAGTAGGAACTTTATTGGCAATTTACCTCAAAAAATTAGGGCATACTGTTCATGTTTTAGACCGTAGTCCGGATATTCGCACCGTTGAATTTTCCGGTCGTTCTATCAATTTGGTGATGTCAAATAGAGGTTGGAAAGCGTTGGAAGATATCGGCTTGACCGAGGAAATTAAAAAAATCGGAATTCCGGTTGATAAGCGTGCCATTCATTTAAAAGATTCCAAACTCAATTACCAATATTACGGAAAAGAAGGGGAAGCCATTTATTCGCTTTCCCGTGGAGTTTTGAATCGAAAAATGATTGATTTAGCGGAAGAAGCCGGAGTTGAATTCTTTTTTGAACACCGCATTTGGGATGTATCATTGGCAGATGCTACGCTTCACATCGGAGAAACCGAAAGAGGCGAGTGGACTGATTTAAAATACGACAAAGTTTTTGGTGCAGATGGAGCTTTTTCCAGAATTCGCCATCGGATGCAACGCCAAAGTATGTTCAATTATTCGCAAGAGTTTTTGCATATTGGCTATAAAGAATTGCATATCCCTGCCAATCCGGATGGTTCGCATAAAATTGATAAAAATTCGCTACACATCTGGCCTCGAGGCAATTTCATGTTGATGGCTTTGGCCAATTTGGATGGTTCATTTACCTGTACACTGTTCATGCCGTTTGAAGGTGAAAATTCCTTTGAAAGCTTGAAAGACGAAAAAACATTAGTCGATTTCTTTGCCGAATTTTTCCCTGATACGAAAGAAGTAATTCCGGATTTGGTGCGTGATTTTTTTAAAAATCCAACTAGTTATTTGGTGATGATGAAATGTTTTCCATGGACGCATTCCGATAATGTGGCTTTAATTGGCGATTCAGCTCATGCCATTGTTCCTTTTTATGGTCACGGAATGAATGCCGGATTTGAAGACATTACCGTTTTAAATGAAATGATTGCAAAATACGGTGATGATTGGGAAGCCATTTTCAAAGCCTATGAAAAATCCCGAAAACCCAACGCGGATGCAATTGCCGAACTTTCCTATCGCAATTTTATGGAAATGAGTGCCAAAACCGCCGATGAGAAATTCTTGTTACAAAAGAAAATTGAAAAATGGTTTTCTGATAAACATCCCGACAAATGGATGCCCTTGTACAGCCGAGTAACTTTTAGTTTGCAACCGTATTCCGAAGCTCTAGCTATTGGCGATTTTCAAAATAAAATCATGGAAGAAGTGATGCAAATGGAAAATATTGAGGCGATTTGGGATAGCGAAGCTGTAGAAGCGAAGATTATTTCGCTTCTTTCAAAATAAATTACGCTTCCTCCCGATGTACCTTCTCAAAATCAAATGCCGGTAGGCAAATAGCAATGTATTCACACACTTCTTCAAACGGATTGGAATATTGAACACGTGTGTTTTTCTCAATTTTGATGGATTGACCAGCTTCTAAAACAATTACTTCGTCTTCAATAATAAATTGTTTTTTTCCTTTAATGATAAAAGTATATTCATCAAATTCTGGTGTTTGAAACGGCTCACTCCAATGAGGCGGAGCAATCATGTGAGCAATGGAAATGTTGCTGTTGCCATCGGAAGCTTTACCATAATGTTCTTCAATTAGTTTTCCATCAGTTGTTGGAACAATGAATGGGGATTTTTGGATGATATATTTTTTCATAACGTCTATTCTCTGTTTTTTCTCTATTTTTTAAAAATAAAATAAACTGCCAACACCAAACAACACATTCCCACAAAATGATTCCATTTAAACGTTTCGGTTTTAAAGAAAAGCATTGAAAAAATCACAAAAATAACCAACGTAATCACTTCTTGAATCACTTTTAGTTGCATGAGTGAAAAGGGTCCGCCATTGCCTTCATACCCAATCCGATTGGCCGGAACTTGAAAAAAATATTCAAACAAAGCCAATCCCCAACTGATTAAAACAATTGTAATCAGTCCGGCATTTTCAAACCATTTCAACTCTTTAAACTTCAAATGACCATACCACGCCAATGTCATAAAGATGTTGGAAAGTATCAATAATCCTATGGTGAAGAATCCTTTCATTTTTTTATGGTGATGGGTAATCGGTAATTGGTAATGGCTAAAACGAATTGATTTAAAATTCACCAATTACCTATTACCCTTTACCCATTTCCTTTTACTTCTTAAACATCTTACTCAAAATTCCCAATGCACCGCGAATAAAAGTAGCACTGGTTAATACTTTTACTACCGCTTTTGTGGTTTGACTTTCGGGTGCTCGTCGAGTAGTACTGGTTGTATTTTTTTGAGCTTCTTTTTGTTTGGCCACTTCTTCAGCACGCTTTGCAGCTTGTTCTTCAGCAACGGCAATTTTTTTGTTTAATAATTCATACGCACTTTCACGGTCAATCACTTCATTGTATTTTTTTGCCAATTTTGAACTTGTAATATGCGAATCAATCTCCGGTTGCGTCAACACATCCATGCGACTCATTGGTGCACGTAGCATTGTGGCAACTAGTGGAGTAGGAATCCCTTTTTCATTTAAGGCTGTTACAAAGGCTTCTCCAATTCCGAGTTGCGTAATTACTTCGTCCGTTTTGTAATAATCGGATAACGGATAATTTTCAGCTGTCATTTTAATCGCTTTTCGGTCGTTTGCCGTGAAAGCTCGCAACGCGTGTTGGATTTTTAGACCCAACTGACTCAACACTCCAGCCGGAATATCTTGCGGGTTTTGCGTGATAAAATAAATACCAATTCCTTTGGAGCGAATCAATTTCACGATAGTTTCAATCTGATCTTGCAAAGCTTTACTGGCTTGGTCAAAAATCAAATGGGCCTCGTCAATAAAAATGACCAATTCCGGTCTGCCGGCATCGCCTTGTTCCGGCATGGTACTGTAAATTTCGGCTAATAAACTCAGCATAAACGTCGAAAACAACTTCGGTTTATCTTGAATATCGGTCAAGCGAATAATGTTGACATAACCGTTTCCATTTTGGTCAATTCGCATCAAATCATTGATGTCAAAGGATAATTCCCCAAAAAAAACATCGGCACCTTGTTGTTCTAATTCAATGATTTTTCGCAAAATCGAACCCGTTGAAGAAGTGGAAATCCGACCGTATTCTTTTTCAATTTCGGCTTTACCTTCTTCGGTGATATATTGTAGTACTTTTTTAAAATCTTTTAAATCCAAAAGAGGCAAATGATGGTCGTCGCAATATTTAAAAATAACCGCAACAACACCACCTTGCGTATCATTCAAATCTAAAATGCGTGAAAATAAAACCGGACCAAATTCAGAAACTGTAGCTCGTAAGCGAACTCCATTTTGTTTGGAAATGGTCATCAATTCTACCGGAAAACCTTTGGTTTCATACCCTAAATTGATTTTAGTATGACGCTCCATGATAAAAGATTGTTCAATTCCCGGCATCGCAATTCCGGAGAAATCTCCTTTGATATCCATCATCAATACCGGAATTCCGTTTTGAGAAAGTTGTTCGGAGAGTACCTGAATAGTTTTGGTTTTACCTGTTCCGGTTGCTCCGGCAATCAATCCATGACGGTTTAAGGTTTTTAAAGCAATATTAACATGGGCTTCACCACCAACGGGAACACCATCTAACATAGCTCCTCCAAGCGTTATAAAATCACCTTTGCAAGCATATCCGTTTTTAATATGTGTACTGAATTCTTCGGCTTTACTCATAATAATAGATTTATATTTCAAATGTACTAAAAGGAAATGATTCAAAAAATAGCATTTCTTAAAAGCATTCTTTTTTCTGACAATCAAAAAAATCGAATAATCTAACAATCTAAAAAATCCAAGCATCCATTTCCTTATCTTTGCACACTTATTTCAGTATAAATGCTTCAAAAAGAAATACAATTAGCTGTCGAAAAAGGAGAAATGCTTCCGTTGATGGAAGAATTTTATACCATTCAAGGCGAAGGCTATCATACCGGAACCGCGGCATATTTTATTCGAATTGGCGGTTGCGATGTGGGTTGTCATTGGTGTGATGTGAAGGAAAGTTGGAATGCCGAGCTTCATCCACCAACCGAAATAGATACCATTGTTTCGAATGCTAAAAAATATTCGGATACTGTGGTAATTACCGGTGGTGAACCACTTACATGGGATATGGATCCGTTAACTCAAAAATTGAAAAGTGTTGGAGTAAATATTCATATTGAAACATCGGGATGTTATCCCGTTACGGGAAAATGGGATTGGTTTTGCCTTTCACCTAAGAAAAATAAGTTGCCGGTTCAAAGTGCGTATGATTTGGCCAATGAGTTGAAAGTTATCATTTACAACAAACACGATTTCATTTTTGCAGAAGAACAAGCGGCAAAAGTAAATTCGGATGCTATTTTATTTTTACAACCTGAGTGGAGTAAAAAAGAACAAATGACGCCTTTAATTGTTGAGTATGTGATGAAAAATCCGAAATGGAGAGTATCGTTGCAAACCCATAAATATTTGAATATTCCTTAAATTAATTTATATTTACAGCTATTTAAAATCAACAAAATGAAAAAATTAATTTTTACAATCGCCTTTGTTTTAGTTTC
This sequence comes from Flavobacterium sp., assembly GCF_036759525.1. Classification (GTDB taxonomy): domain Bacteria; phylum Bacteroidota; class Bacteroidia; order Flavobacteriales; family Flavobacteriaceae; genus Flavobacterium. The sequence continues at coordinate 154,757 of NZ_DAIOUN010000005.1, forward strand.
TCAATTAGGGTTTTCGCAAGATGCTTTCAAGAAAGATATACTAAGATATTTAGAGATTAGTGGCCAGGTAAATACCTTTAGAATGCTAACAAAAGATTTGAGTTCAAACATTCCTGAAGCTAAAAGAGCCGATTTTCAAAAAGAGCTAGACGCTTCTATTAACGATTTGATGAGCAAAATGGCAGATATGTACATGACTGAATTTACGCATGAAGACATTAAATCGCTTTTAAAATTTTACGATTCTGAAGTGGGTAAAAAATTGGCTTCAAAAACTGAAGTATTGTATGCCAAAGGACAACAAGTAGGACAGGATTGGGGGCAAGGAATACAAACCCTCATGATGAAATATATGCAATAAATATAACCCGACCTTGAGTCGGGTTTTTTTATAAAGTTAGTTTAGCTAGGTAATCGTAATGTTCTCCTTCTTCAATCAATTCACATAGTAATCCGTGAGCATGAGCGGCATTTTGAAGTGTGTTATAGTCCAAATACAACCAATCAAAAGGTTCTTCACTTTCTCCTTTGTAATGAATGGTAAATGTTAATTCACCATAATACTTATCAGCCGGAACTTCATACGCACCTGCATCATCTTGGTCATACATATAAATCAAATCGGAACTGTCAATCAGAATTTGACCGTCTTCGTTTAAAAGTAATTTTAATTTTTTGAGATAAGAAGAAATCGTTTTTAATTGGCCAAAAATCCCTGTTCCATTCATTAATAATAGGATTGTGTCAAATTTTTCCGAAGTATTAAATTCTAAAATATCTGAAACATAACAATTTATTAAACCTCTTAATTCACAAGCTTTAATTGCGTTTTTAGAAATATCTATTGCCGTCACATTTAATCCTTTTTTTTGCAAATACAAAGAATGACTTCCGGCTCCACAACCCACATCCAAAACTTTTCCATTTGATAGTGCTAAAGCTTTTTTTTCCAGTTTTGGCATTTCTTTGAAATTTCGAAACAGATAAGCTACACTCATTTCATCTGCTTCAGAAATAGATGTTTCTGTGATAATATCTTCCGGGTTATTCCCGGTTTGATAGTCTAAAATGGCTTTTCCAAAGAGGTCTTTCATTTTTTTTGTTTTAGGTTTCAAATTTCAAGTTCACTAATTTTGCAGTTCAACCTGAAACTTGAAACTTGAAACCACAATTAAAGGAACTCGGAAAACTAGCCAAAGATAAGCATATCGAAAACAAAAAGTATTTTGATAAGCTAAAAAAGAAAACACCCAAAAATTTGGATTATGTGATGCAAGATTTACATGAAGCCGAATTTAAAAAGACGGATTGTTTAGCGTGTGCCAATTGTTGCAAAACAACCGGTCCGCTTTTTACGTCGGCTGATATTGAACGTATTTCAAAGCATTTCAAGCAAAAACCACAACAATTTATCGACCAATACCTTAGAATTGATGAAGACAATGATTTTGTTTTGAAATCGGTTCCGTGTACATTTCTAGATAGCGATAATAAATGTTTTATTTATGACGTTCGTCCCAAAGCTTGTCGCGAATTCCCTCATACCGACCGTAAAAAATTTCAACAAATATCAGATTTAACATTGAAAAATGTAGCCATTTGTCCTGCCGCCTATAATATTGTAGAAGAAATGAAAAAAAAGTTACCTTTATAATATGAGAACTTACAAGTCAAAAATAGATTGGTGGCTACTACTCTTAATTTTGGTAATCTTTGGATATCCAATTTTGGAGGGTATTCAAACTAATCAATATGGTTTGTCAATCATAATGATTTCAATTTTAATTGTCATGTTTTGGATGTTTTCAAAAATAAAATATGTGATCGAAGGAACTATGCTAAAAGTTTGGGGGGTAAAAATTGACATTCATTCGATTAAAAGAATATACAAAACAAATAATCCATTAAGCTCTCCGGCTTTATCATTAGATAGAATTGCTATTGTTTACAATACATATGATGAAGTATTAATTTCACCAAAATTGAAAAAAGAATTTGTAGAAGAATTGCTGAAAATTAACCCCAATATTGAGGTGGAAATTTAAGGGTAGATTAAATATTTCTTCCTCATGTCTTTAAAAGTTAGCAGACCTTTTTCCCAACTTTTTCGAATTTCACTTTCTGAAACTCCATTTTCAATCTGCTCTTGCAATTTTTTTGTACCGGCCAGTTTTACAAAAAACGAATTAAAAAATACTTTTTTATCAGCAGTTGATTCGTAAGCTTTCAAAAGCCATTTTAATTCCAATCGATTCACTTTTTCCTGGGTACTTAAATCCTCTCCATAACACAATTTTCCATTATGCATCGGGTCTTTGGCTCCTAAATTGGGTTGAGGCGTAAAACTAAAATCTGTTTTTGATAAAAAAGGCGAACCATAAATCTGAAATTGTTTTTCCGTTCCGCGACCCACACTCACATTGGTTCCTTCAAAAAAACACAAACTCGCATATAAATTGATTGATTGGTCATTTGGTAAATTCGGAGATGGTTTTACAGGTAAACTGTATTTCATGCTTCTATTGTAATTTAAACATGGAATAACTGTCAATTGACATCGAATACCATTCTTCAACCATTTTTCACCATTAATCATATTAGCATATTCACCGATTGTCATACCATGTAAAACGGGTATCGGGTGCATGCCCACAAAACTGGTAAATTCTTTTTCTAAAATCGGACCGTCAACAATATTTCCATTCGGATTGGGTCGGTCTAAAACAATAAGCGGAATGTTATTTTCGGCACAAGCTTCCATTACATAATGCAGAGATGAAATGTAAGTATAAAATCGGGCACCCACATCTTGCAAATCAAAAACCATTACCTCAATTCCGGTTAATTGCTCCGGTTTTGGTTTTTTATTATCTCCATAAAGTGAGATAATGGGTAATCCGGTTTTACTGTCTTTACCGTCTTTAATCAATTCTCCGGCATCTGCTGTACCACGAAAACCATGTTCAGGTGCATAGATTTTTTGAACTATAATTCCCTTTTCAATAAAAACATCAACGGTACTATATACCAAGTCTCCTTTGGAATAAGGATAAGTTATAATTCCTGTTTGATTGGTTACTATTCCAACTTTTTTGCCTAATAATAAATTCACATAAGCCTCATAGTTTTCTGAACCCGTAATAATTCTCTCCAATTTATTTTCGAAATGTGAATCTGTGAGATTTGTATTCAAATGAGTGTATTCTCCTTTATTTTTCACTCCACAACAAATTAATACTCCCAATATTCCAAGGCAAAACAAGTAATACTTCATAATTTAAAATAATAAAAAAGCGTTGTCTCTCTGCTACTCTATAACACTAGCACCCAAAAAAAAATCTATATTTGCAATAAATCCAATACCCTTGAATTTAGAATTTTTTATCGCGAAAAGATTAACTACTTCAAAACAGCATAAAAGTAGTATATCTAAACCAATTATAAAAATTGCAATATCTGCTATAGCAATTGGTATTGTAATGATGTTGCTCTCTGTGGCAACCGGTTTGGGTTTACAACAAAAAATACGCCAAAAAGTCTCCGCTTTTAATGGGCATATAATTATTTCTAATTTTGATGATAATCAATCGGAAGTAAGCAAGGTTCCTGTTTCAATCCTTCAAGAGTTTTATCCCGAATTTAAATCTGTAAAAGGTATTAGCCACATTCAGGCTGTTGCTACTAAAGCGGGAATTATCAGAACCGAGCAAGCTTTTGAAGGAGTAATTTTAAAAGGTATTGGAGCAGATTATAATTGGGATAATCTTCAGGAGTATATTTTAGAAGGTCGAATTCCAAATGTCAAAAACCAACTCAATCAGGAGATTCTCATTTCTCAATTTCTTGCCAACCGATTATTTTTAAAAGTAGGCGATACATTTAATACTTTTTTCTTAAAAGAAGACAGTAACGAAATGCCTAATCTAAGAGTTTTTAAAGTGGTCGGAATTTACAATTCCGGATTTCAAGAATTTGATGCCACTTATATATTGGGTGATATTCGGCACATTCAACGCATCAATCGTTGGAAATCCCATGAAGTAGGAGCTTTTGAAGTTTTTGTCGATGATTTTAATCTAATAAGTCAAAAGGGTGAGGAAGTATATGAACAAATACCCTACAGTTTAGACAGTAAAACCATTACAGACAAGTACTATTATATTTTTGAATGGCTCGAGTTATTCGACTTTAATATTATAGTTATTTTAGTTATAATGATTGTTGTAGCCACCATAAACATGATAGTGGCTCTTTTGGTTCTCATTCTGGAGCGAACCCAAATGATAGCCATACTCAAAGCTCTTGGAGCCAACAATTGGGCAATCCGAAAAATATTTCTCTACAACGCTTTTTATATTATTCTTAGAGGATTGCTTTGGGGTAATCTAATTGCAATAACCCTCCTCTTACTGCAGTATCAATTTGGAATCATAAAACTCAATCCCGAAAATTATTACGTCACCCAAGCTCCTGTATCCTTTAATTGGCTTTTCTTTATAGGTGTAAATTTAGGAACAATTATAATAAGTCTTCTGGTTTTGTTAATTCCATCTTACATTATAACCAAAATTTCACCGGTAAAAGCCCTTCGATTCGATTAATTTACGAAGCTTTTCCCGCTTTTCATTCCAA
>NZ_DAIOUN010000006.1:0-108532 GCF_036759525.1 Flavobacterium sp.
GAAATATAGCAATTATTGATAAAAGATTGATAAATGAAATAATTACAAAATGTTGTTCAAAAAAAACTTCAGAATTGTCATATACTATGAAAGGTATTGCGGTAAATATTAGAATTGGTATGAATTCAAATAGTTTTTTAATTTGTAATTGTGTACTTTTTCTAAGTCTAATCATTTTTTTCTTTAAAATCTTTCAATAAATTTAAATAAGATTTTTATTAATCAAAATTAAAAGACATTTTTTTTCTATCTACCCTAAAACCCAACCCCATCCACCACCTCCATCTCTTTCCCCAACACCGGGTGCCAAAACCGTAAGCGTTCCGCATGCAAATAGAGGCGGTCGGCTTTGGTGCCATATAAATCATCGCCTACAATCGGGGCGTTGAGGCCTTCGGGGTGGGCGGCGTGTACCCGCAACTGGTGCGTGCGGCCCGTGATGGGGTAGAAGTGTACCAAGGTGGTGTGCTCTCGGCGTTCTACCACTTCCCATTGCGTTTTGGCGGGTTTGCCGTACTGGTAACACACCAACTGGTTTGGGCGGTTGTCCAAATCTACCCGTAAAGGTAAATTGATCTCGCCACGGTCGTGTTCAATCATGCCGTTCAATAAGGCTACATAGCGTTTTTGCACCGTGCGTTTCATGAATTGGGCCTGCAACTGCAAATAGATTTCTGTACTTTTTGCCAGCAACAAAATCCCGGAGGTGGACATGTCCAACCGATGCACAATCAACGGGCCGGTGGCATCGGGAAATTTTTCTTTGTAACGCCAATACACCGAATCCTGTATCGCTTTGCCGGGCACCGATAAAAACTCGGCCGGTTTATGCACCACCGATAAATAGGCATCGTCGTATAAAAACGTCAACTCCTTGTCTTCTGCTGGATTCTGCAACAACGGATTGTCGTCCACGTTCAAACCTACCAACATGTGGGCCAAAATGGGTTTGCATTTGCCCGTGCAAGCCGGATAAAAATACCCGTGTTTCCGTATTTCCGACTTTGGCGATTGTCCCCACCAAAATTCAGCCAAGGCAATGGGTTGCAAGTGGTGTAAATAAGCATACTGCAACAATTTCGGTGCTGCACATTCACCCGCACTCGCCGGTGGATTGTCTTCAAAAATGGCTCCTAAACTCTTCGTTTCTCCCAACGGATTCAAAAACGCATACTGCTGAAACAATTTTTGTTGCAACGCCGCCGATTTGGCTTTGCGTTCGTCTTTCAATTGTTGCAAACGGGCTTCAAAAACCGCTACTTTTTGTTGAGCTTTCTCGATTTCCGTTTTCCAATAATGGTTCATTTGTTTTAGCTGTATGCTTTCCTGCTGGCTTTCTTTGCTCAAGCTTTTTTGCAGGGCTTTGTAGTCGTCAAAAGCTAATTCCTGTTCCGCTTTCACCCGCAAGGCATCCCGACGGATTTTATTCACGCGACTTTGTTCTTTCTTTTCGGCTTTGTCGTGTTCGGCTTGCAAAAGGGTAGTGGCCAAAGCTTGTTGACAAGCGAGGTATTCCACATCGTTTTCTAAGGCTTCAATATCTCGGTTGAAGGCATTCAGGATTTTTTCTTCTTGTTTAAAAAAGCCGTCTTGTTGGAGCATATCAAACACAGGTGGCACAAAATGACGGTGCTCGTTGCTATCGGCCAACTTTCCGGAAAATGCGGCGAGATAACCCACTTCTCCGGTAGGTTTTTGCACAACCAATACGCCAAACATTTTTCCGATGACTAACCCTTGCTGCCCTTCTTTTAATCCGAAATTGTGTTCCCAGTCGGTTTGCGTGTTCAAGTAGTCTTGCAATTCGGAAGCGGCTATTTTACTCAGTTCATGCGGTTCATAGTAAAACGGAAAGGTGAATTTTTCCGGCAAACCGATAGCGGATACATCGTTTTGAAACGAAATAAAATGAGAAGGCTGCGTCATGGTGCAAAGCTAAAAAACGTAATTGGAATTTGGTGGGTTTTGGGATTTATTCCTTCTTTAAAATTTTTAAGTTTTCAATAAAAAAAACTTTCTTAAAGAACAATTTAACCACATAGAAACCTAGTAAAAAAGATAGCGATAGTCCAATTATTGGGCTCTCATAGCTATGCTATTCTAGATGAAGTGAAACGACTTTCAACATCTATGAACATCTATGCATCTAAGTGGTAAAAAAAAATTGTATTCAACTGAACAAGTATCATTAAATAAAACTAGTATTTAGTTAAAGAACAATTTAACCACATAGAAACCTAGTAAAAAAGATAGCGATAGCCCAATGATTGGGCTCTCATAGCTATGCTATTCTAGATGAAGTGAAACGTCTTTCAATATCTATGAACATCTATGCATCAATGTGGTTAAAAAGTATAAAAATGAAATTCTACTGAACAAGTTTTAATCCATACAATTATACCTGAATCACTCCCAAATTAAATTTCTTTTCAATAGGAGCGTGGTTCGCCGCTTCAATCCCCATGGATATCCAAGTTCGGGTTTCTAAAGGATCAATAATCGCATCGGTCCACAAACGTGAAGCGGCATAATACGGCGAAACTTGTTCGTCGTAACGAGCTTTGATTTTATCAAATAACTCTTTTTCTTTGGCTTCATCTACTACTTCACCTTTGGCTTTTAGAGAAGAAGCTTCTATTTGCATCAAAACTTTGGCGGCTTGTGTGCCACCCATTACGGCTAATTCGGCACTTGGCCATGCCACAATTAAGCGGGGGTCGTAGGCTTTTCCACACATGGCATAGTTACCTGCACCATAGGAATTACCCACCACTATCGTAAATTTAGGCACCACCGAATTGGAAACGGCATTCACCATCTTAGCTCCGTCTTTAATGATGCCACCGTGTTCTGATTTGCTGCCCACCATAAACCCGGTCACGTCTTGTAAAAACACCAACGGAATTTTCTTCTGATTACAATTTGCAATAAAACGCGTCGCCTTATCCGCCGAATCGGAATAAATCACACCCCCAAACTGAATTTCGCCTTTTTTGGTTTTGGAAACCGTGCGTTGATTGGCCACAATGCCCACAGCCCAACCGTCAATACGGGCATAACACGTGATGATGGATTGTCCATAACCGTCTTTATATAAGTCCATTTCTGAATTATCGACTAATCGTTTGATGATTTCCATCATGTCATATTGGTCCGCTCTTGATTTCGGAAGTATTCCATAAATATCTGTTTCTTTCAAAGCAGGTTTGGCCGCTTTCTCACGGTTGAATCCGGCTTTATCATAGTCGCCAATTTTACCTACAATGCTTTTGATACGGTCTAACGCATCTTTATCGTCTTTGGCCTTATAATCCGTTACGCCTGAAATTTCGCAGTGCGTGGTGGCTCCGCCCAAGGTTTCATTATCTATGTTTTCACCAATCGCAGCTTTCACCAAATAACTTCCGGCTAAGAAAATGCTCCCGGTTTTATCGACAATCATCGCTTCGTCACTCATAATTGGTAAATAGGCTCCACCAGCCACACAACTGCCCATGACAGCGGCAATTTGGGTAATGCCCATACTACTCATGATAGCGTTGTTTCGGAATATACGTCCGAAATGTTCTTTATCAGGAAAGATTTCGTCTTGCATGGGCAAATACACCCCGGCACTGTCCACTAAATAAATGATAGGCAAACGGTTTTCAATGGCAATTTCCTGAGCACGAAGATTCTTTTTTCCCGTAATCGGAAACCAGGCACCCGCTTTAACGGTAGCATCATTAGCTACTACAATGCATTGTTTTCCTTTAATGTACCCCATTTTCACTACCACACCACCGGACGGACAACCGCCGTGTTCCTTGTACATTCCATCGCCGGCAAAAGCTCCGATTTCAATGCTTTTGGCTTTTTCATCCAACAAATAATCGATGCGTTCTCGGGCGGTCATTTTGCCTTCGGCATGAAGTTTTTCGATTCTTTTTTCGCCACCTCCTAATTTTACTTGGGCAAAACGGCGTTTTAATTCGGCTAATAAGAGTTTATTATGGTCTTCGTTTTTATTGAAGTTTAAATCCATAGAGGTACAATTTTTTATTTTGATGCTAAAATACGAAAACGTTTTAGAAGTGGGAATATTGATTCCTGTTTTAAAATAAAATTCACATCAATTCCATTTAAACCCATTAAAACCCTTAACTATTCTTCCTTTTGTCCCATCATCATCAAATACGATTTCAAAAACGCATCAATTTCACCGTTCATTACACCTTCCACATCACTGGTCTCGTGAGCGGTTCGAACGTCTTTGACTAATTTATAAGGATGCATTACATAGTTTCGAATTTGCGAACCCCATTCGATTTTCATTTTTCCGGCTTCAATATCGGCTCGTTGAGCCATTCGTTTGTTCAATTCAATTTCATACAATTGTGAACGTAACATTTGCATCGCCCGTTGACGGTTGTCTTGTTGCGAACGCGTTTCAGAGCATTGAATTTGAATGCCGGTGGGTTTGTGAAACAACTGTACTTTCGTTTCTACTTTGTTCACATTTTGTCCACCCGCACCACTCGAACGCGAGGTGATGATTTCTAAATCGGCCGGATTGATTTCAATTTCAATCGTATCATCCACTAATGGATACACATAAACCGAAGCAAATGAGGTATGGCGTTTGGCATTACTGTCAAACGGCGAAATACGCACCAATCGATGCACCCCATTTTCCCCTTTGAGGTAACCAAAGGCATAATCGCCTTCAATTTCAAGAGTTACGGTTTTAATTCCGGCCACATCGCCCTCCTGAAAGTTCAATTCTTTTACTTTGTAACCTTCTTTTTCCGCCCACATGAGGTACATTCGCATGAGCATCGAAGCCCAATCACAACTTTCCGTACCACCGGCACCGGCTGTAATTTGCAGTACAGCACTTAGGTTGTCGCCTTCCTCAGAAAGCATGTTTTTGAACTCTAAGTTTTCAATTAAAGTATTGGTTTGTTCAAAAACGGTATCTACTTCTAATTCAGTAGCATCACCGTCTTTGTAAAATTCAAAAACCAATTGGAGTTCTTCTGTTAAATTGACTGCTTTTTGATAATCTTCTACCCATTTTTTCTTGGAACGCAAGTCGCGAACCACGATTTCAGCTTCTTTCGGATTGTTCCAAAAGTTGGGGTCAAAGGTTTTTTCTTCTTCGTTGGTAATTTCAATTAACTTCTTATCGATGTCAAAGATACCTCCTCAACGCACCAAGGCGTTCTACAATACCTTTAATTTGTTCGGTATTTGTCATAATTGTTGTAGTTTTGTTTTTTGCAAAGGTAGGGACAAGATGTGAGTTGTCCTAATCAAAAAGAAACGATATATATTACCCTAAATAATAATGAGCTTTGTCAAACTAAAAATAGAAATGCAATTGATTTAATGATTGGCTAATACTCGGATTTTAAGGTGATTTTTTTTAAAACCATATAAGTCATATAAGGATTGTAAAGGTAATAATGAAGTAAATATAAAGAACAAATAAGTAGAAAAATTAAAGTAATACAGTGTTTTACGCATGGAAATAAATTTAATAAGTGATACAGTTACGAGGCCTACACCAGAAATGTTGCGAACCATGTTTCATGCCAAAGTGGGCGATGATGTATTCAAACAGGATCCAACCGTAAATGAATTAGAAGAAAAAGTAGCGGCATTTTTTGGAATGGAGCGGGCTTTATTTTTTCCTTCAGGAACAATGGCCAACCAAGCGGCTATTAAATTGCATACACAACCCGGAGAACAGTTGATTGCCGATAAGTATGCACACATATACAATTATGAAGGGGGTGGGGTTTCCTTTAATAGTGGGGTTTCGTGTCGATTATTAGAGGGTAATAGAGGAATGATTACGGCCGATCAAGTAGAAGCCGCCATCAATCCACCGGATTTTTACCATAGTCCGTTAACCACATTAGTTTCTTTGGAAAATACGACTAACAAAGGAGGTGGGGCTTGTTATGAAATGGAAGATTTAATTGCCATACAAAAAGTTTGTCAGAAACACGGCTTAAAATACCATTTGGATGGAGCGAGATTATGGAATGCATTGGTAGCCAAAAATCAGGATCCTATGCAATATGGAAAATTATTTGATACGATATCGGTTTGTTTTTCTAAGGGTATGGGTACACCCATTGGTTCCGTATTGCTCCTTTCAGAATCTGATTATGCCAAAGTAATGCGAATTCGAAAAGTTTTGGGTGGCGGAATGCGTCAAGTGGGTTACATGGCAGCAGCAGCCATTTATGCATTAGAACACCATATTGAACGTTTGGCTGAAGACCATAGAAGAGCAAAGGAATTAGGAGAAGTTTTGTCTAAAACCCAATGGGTACAATCGGTAGAGAATGTAGAGACCAATATTGTAATTTTTTCGGTTTTACCTCACATCCAAGACGAATGGGTAATGGAAAAATTAAAACAGAAGAATATATATATAAGTTCTTTAGGTAAAGGAAAACTCCGCATGGTAACCCATTTGGATTACAACGAAGTTTTACATACTTATGTTTTGGAAGCCATAGAAAAAATTCAATTATAAAAAAAGGGGGTTTAGTACCACCTTTTTTTATTTTTCTTAGAAGCGTCAGATTTTCTTGAGTTTTTGTTTTTTGAAGTATTTCTGTAATCCTTTTTAACTTCAACCTCTGGTGTTTTTTCTTCATTTTTCCAGGGATAGGGATGATCTTCAATCACTTTTACCGAAACCCGAATTAGTTTTTGAATATCTTTCCAATAGGTTTCTTCATCTTTTCCACAAAACGATATGGATATTCCGCCATTACCGGCCCTTCCGGTTCTTCCGATACGATGTACATAGGTCTCAGGTACATTGGGGAGGTCAAAATTTAAAACATAAGGTAGATTTTCGATATCTATACCTCGAGCGGCAATATCGGTAGCAACCAACACCCCAATTTCATTTTTTTTGAAACTTTCTAAAACCCTTTGTCTGGCCGATTGCGATTTATCTCCATGAATGGCTTCTGCAGTAACTCCATTTTTTTTCAAGGCCTTAACTACGTTATCGGCACCGTGTTTGGTTCGGGTAAATACGAGTAAATTCGATAAATTTTCATTTCGGATAAGATGATACAATAATTTTCGTTTGTCTTCTTTACCAACAAAATAGACTTTTTGTTTTACGGTTTCAGCGGTTGATGAAATAGGAGTAACCGATACGTATTTGGGTTGAGTTAAGAAACTATCGGCGAGTTCTCTAATGGCTACGGGCATGGTAGCAGAGAAGAGCAGAGTTTGACGATTGGTTGGAGTTAGTTTAATAATTTTTTTTACATCATTAATAAAACCCATATCCAACATTTGGTCGGCTTCATCCAAAACCAATGTATGCAAATGGTCTAAGTCAACAAATCCTTGTTTGTGAAGATCCAAAAGTCTACCCGGAGTAGCAATGAGAATATCGACACCTCTCTTGAGTTGATCTACCTGTGGAACCTGGCTTACACCACCAAAAAGAGTGATTTGACGCATGTTTGTATACTTTCCATACGTATCAAAACTTTCTCCAATTTGGATAGCCAATTCACGAGTAGGGGTTACTATTAAAGCTCTGATGTATTTTCGTTTTTGTGACGAACCAACAATTCGGTGCAATTGATTGAGTATGGGTATGGCAAAAGCGGCTGTTTTTCCGGTTCCGGTTTGGGCACAACCCACTAAGTCATTTCCATCTAAAATTATGGGTATAGCTTGTTGTTGGATAGGAGTAGGAGCGGTGTAGCCTTCTTCTGTTAATGCAAGTTGAATATTTTTTAACAGATTTAAATCGGAAAACGTCATAGTACTTTATTTGTGGCAAAGATAGCTTAAATAAAGGAAAAAGACCGATGTAAGCGAAATTCTTAATTTAACCGATATGGAGACTGTTTTGAGCTTTGATAAAATCGGTTATCAGGTAACCCACAAGTTTACCTATAAGATGCGGGTTTTTTTCATCACCTAAAACCGGAGCACCTTCACATATATGCAAATAAGATGCATGGGGATGTTTGCCAAAATGGAAAACAAATTGTCGCAGTTGTTCTACCGAAAACCCACTGCAGGTCATGGCACTACTTGGAATGTTGGGAATAGCATCCAAATCAACCTCGATTCCAAAACCATCCGATTTTATAAATGCCAATGCTTGATTGAGTTCCTGATCGAAGTGTTTTATTTTTTGAATTGCAATTTCGTCATAGGTATTAAAACGAACTCGGTCTTCCAAATCCTTTAGTTTTAGCAGAACATTTTTGGAAGTGTAGCTTTCATGTAATCCAAAAACGAAATATTTTTTAAGAAAACCTTCATCAAAGGCATATGAAAATCCGTTACCACTGTGTCTTCCTTCTATTATTCTAAAATCGGAATGAGCATCAAAATTTACAGCATTTATGGGTTTTCCTTTAGCCAATGCGGTTCCTTTGATGGCTCCATAAGCATTGTTGTGACCGCCACCAATAATAATGGGAATCTTACCGGATTTTACAATTGTAAAGATGATATGAGAAACTTCTTTATCGATACGTTCCACCAATTCGGACAATTTTTTTCTATCATGAACCTCGGAAAACTTTAAATTTTCGGCTTCTTTCATTATCTCTTGAGTATCCAAAGAGCCGAGGACAAGAATCTGATTTCCTTTGCAAAATCGGTTATGCTGAATATTGGCAATACTTTGAATGCAACTGTCCCAAGCTGAGGCTGCACCGGGTCTGCCCGAATTGGCACGTACTCCAATATCTTCCGGAATTCCAAACAAAACAAATTTGGCTTTGCTTTCTTTGATGTAATCGGTGACGGAGACACCCTTGGGAATGGTTTGCATTTTTTCTCCAAACTTTACTTCACCACTGCGGTGATTGGTAATTTTTCCCAGATTGATTGAAGTAAACGTAACTAAGTTATCCATAAAAAAAAATTGTACTCAAAAATACTATTTTTAGCTAAAAAATCGTTATTTATGTTAAAAGGAATTCTATTTGCATTAACTTTGCCTCATAATCAACTATTTTACTTATGGAAAATCAAAACAGCAACTCCAAATTAAAGGCTATAATTTTAGTCCTATCTTTATTGTTATTAGCCAGTTTGGCTTATATGTTTAAAATGAGCTCTGATTCTAAAAAAGACAATCAACAAATTGTAGAATTAACAGATGAAAAAGCCAAAGTTTTAGACGAACTAAATATTTTAAAGACTACGTATGATGCGGCTATAGCTGAAAATACCTCAATGTCTGAAGAATTAATCGCAGAAAGAGCTAAAGTTATCAAGTTGATGGAACAGGTAAAAAAAGGTGAAGCCGATGCTGTTACACTGAAAAAATACCGCAAACAAATAGATGAGCTTCAAAGTAAAATGAATGCATTGATTCGTGAAAATGAAGCTTTAACCAAAATGAATCAACAATTAACAGCCGAGATAGACAGTACAAAGGTTGTTTTAATTGAAGCTAAGGAATACAATCAAGTTTTGGCTGGGCAAAATGAAGAGTTATCCAAAACAGTTGAAATTGCTTCAAAATTATCTATTTTAAACTTAAAAACAGCGGCTTTTAAAGTACGTAGTTCCGGTAAAGAAGTGGCTACTGATAAAGCAAGCCGAGCAGATATTTTGAAAATCAGTTTTACAATTGCTGAAAATAAGGTTGCCAAATCCGGTGATAAGTCTTATTACGTTCAAGTAATTGATAGCAAAAACAACGTATTGGGCGAGAAAAAACTTATTGAATTTGGTGATAAATCATTAACCTATAGTTTTATTACCACAGTAAAATATGAAAATTCAACTGTAAATGTATCCGAGAATTTACCTGGTGAGAAATTCGAGAAAGGAACTTATTTTGTAAATATATTTGACAAAGGCGAATTGGTAAGCAAAACCAGTTTCACGTTAAAATAATATTTTGTCAAGAAAATTAAAAAGAGCAATGAAACATTGCTCTTTTTTTTTGAATTAATTTTAATCTAACATTTTACCGTTTATGAAAACTTTTTCGATAAGGTTTGAACCAAACTCATAAGGGAGTTGGTAAAATGAGTGGATAGGTTTAGTAATGATGATATTGGCTTTTTTTCCTCGGGTAATACTTCCATGCGTTTCAGAGATTCCCATGGCATAGGCTCCATTAAGAGTTGCCGCGTTTATCGCTTCTTCCGGAGTCATTTTCATTTTGATACAAGCGGTAGCTACCACAAAATTCATATTACCGGATGGAGTAGTCCCGGGATTGTAATCGGTTGCGAGTGCCAAAGGCAATCCGGCAGCCATTAATTTTCGAGCCGGTGTATAGGGAATGCTAATAAAGTAACTGCAAGAAGGCAGAGCTACCGGCATAGTTTCACTTTTCACAAGAGCTTCAATATCATCATCGGTTACAATTTCCAAATGATCTACAGATAAAGCGTTATGTTTCACACAGGCTGCTATACCGTTTATTGCCGTAAATTGATTGACATGAATCTTGGCTCTTAAACCGTATTTTTTTCCGGCCTCCATAATACGCTCTGTTTCTTGTATAGAAAAATAGCCTGTTTCTAAGAATGCATCAATAAAATGAGCTAAATTTTCTGCGGCAATTTTGGGTAACATCTCATTAATAATCAAATCAATATAGCCCGAGTGGTTGTCTTGGTATTCTTTTGGAAAAGCATGTGCACCCAAAAAGGTAGCTTTTATGGATAGCGGATAATTTTCGGCTAATTTTTTGATTACGCGAAGCATTTTGATTTCACCTTCTACTGTTAATCCGTAACCGGATTTGATTTCGATAGCACCGGTACCCAGTTTCATGACTTCTTCTAATCGATATTTCGATTGCTTGTAGATTTCTTCTTCAGAAGTTTCGTTTAATTTTTGAGCCGAATTAAGGATTCCACCACCACGACTGGCAATTTCCTCGTAACTTAAACCATTAATCCGGTCTACAAACTCCTGAACCCGGTTTCCGGCATAAACCAAATGGGTATGACTATCGCACCAAGTAGGGAGCACAATTCGGTCTTGAGCATCAATGATTTGGGCATTGGGTAATTTTGGACAATCATTCATTAAACCAAAATCAAAAATCAAATCGTCTTTCAAAATTAAATAGGCATTTTTTAATAGAGGTAAATGAGCCATTTCCTCTCCTGAAACTTTAAGTTTTTCGGCTTCTCTAATTTGAAGAAGTTCTTTGATGTTTATAATTAGGGTGTACATGAAAATTATTTTTTGTAAAAATAGAATGAAAAAATTAAATCCCTTATTTTTATAAAAAATAAAATCGTGAAACGACTGAAATACAAAAAGGGAAGAAAAGTACAACCCAATTATTTTGAATATACCGGACAGCACAAAGAACATCCGGTTGCAATGCAGCTATTTGTATACAATTCTGAATCCTACACGGAAACGACAAACTTGAATTTGGATAAAGTTCAAATTCAGCAATTATTGGACTCAACTGATGTAAAATGGCTCAATGTTCACGGCTTGCATGAAGTAGATTTAATCAAAAAAATTGTAGAAACCGTGGGGATTGATTTATATATAGCCGGAGATATATTGAATGTAGCCAAACGAACCCGTATGGAAGAATATGAAGATTGGTTGTTTTTTAGTATCAAATCTATATTGCCCGAAAAAGATGATTTGAATGTACGAGTTGAGCAAATTAGTTTTTTATTAAAGGGTAATTTATTGATTTCCTTTCAGGAAAAGAAAGGTGATTTTTTTGCCCACATACGTGAGCGAATCAAAACCAACTCAGGTTTAGTTTGCAAGAAAAAAAGCGATTTTTTACTCTATTTGATGTTGGATGCCATTATGGAAAATTTTTACATTACTATTGAAAAATATGAAGATATAATAGAACAACTCCAAATTGAAGCTAAAACCAATGAAAGTCAAGATGTTTTAATTCGTATAGAGAAATGTGGTGAAGATTTGAATTACCTCAGACGGTCAATTATACCCTTGAAAGATTCCTTATTTAATCTAAAATCTATGAAGGATGACAATGATTTCAATGGTATTGAAAAATCAAATTATACCTTTTTTTCTCGTTTGTATCAAAAAAGTTTGGAGTTACTGGATCAAGTAGATTATGATATAAGCTCTTTGGAAAGTGCTTCAAGTTTTTATTTTTCGGCTCAAGGGCATCGCATGAATGAAATCATGAAAACACTCACTATTGTATCGGTTATTTTTATTCCGTTAACTTTTATTGTTGGAGTATATGGAATGAACTTTGAAAACATTCCGGAATTAAAAGCTCCTAACGGATATTTTATCACATTGGGAGTTATGTTTGTATTGGTTATGGCTATGGTATTTTATTTCAAGCGAAAAAAATGGTTTTAATTTACTGTAAAATTATAAAAACCACCCGAAGCGTTAGTTGCTGTTGTTCCTATGGTTAGAAAGGTAGAGCCTGGCGTGTTTTTGGAAATTAAATCAAAATTGGTTCCATCAAAGCCCGCAAAGAATCGCAAACGGTATTGTCCGGTTTGGGTTAACCGAATCCCACCTCTATACTCATATAGATGATTGGTAGGATTGTATAGTGGTTTAGCCGTTATGTAATTGCCCAAACTAAAACTACCTTTTTCTATACTAAAATTGGCATTAGAAGGAGTTACATTAACCCAATTATTGGAACCGTCGTTTCTTTCTAAAGTATATAAAAAGTTAAACTCTGTAGCATTTGTGGTTTGTAGAACATCCAATAATGTACTTTGATTGGGTTCGGTAACCCATCTTGAAAATGCATTTGAATTAACCCAAATAAAATCATTTACTTGAAAATTGGTTTGAGTTTCAACCGCTACCAAATTGGGAATAGTAGTGTATACTGCATTGAAAAACTCATCATCTTCGCGAGTACATTCGGCTGCCAAAAAAACAAAACTTAAAACACTGAATAGTAATATCTTGAGTGATTTCATAATATTTACAATTTAAAAACGATAACCTACATTTAACCCTACACGAGAAACAATTTCGGGACTTTGATCATTTTGGAACAAATTTTTACCCATACCCACGAAAATATCAATTCCGATTTTTTCTTTTATGTAAAATTTATGTCCCACAGCAGCCCCAATGGCATAGTCAGAATAAGATTGGTCAACCGATTGATAATAACCTTGATTATTTTCATTAGTAAAACGCTTCAATTCTCTGTAAGTACCTTGATTGGCCGAAACAAAAACTTCTACAAAATAATATCTGATTTGACTTTTAGAAAGTGAGTACCGTACAAAGGGAATGATTTGATAATCTTCTAGGGTTCTGCTTTTACCGCGATTAAAGTCGTCTTTCAAAGAAGAACTTTCATTAAAATTACCACTAATTCCAATTGAAAAATCGTCTGTAAGAAAACGTTCATAGCTAATATGAATTTTTCCTAATGCTACCAGTGAAACTACATCAAACTTGATTTCGTTTTTGCCTAAATCAAATTTATTTTGATCTTGAGCCCAAAACCATTGGCTACCAATCAAAAAGAGAAATGCTATTTTTTTCATTTTCAACTTTTAAAGTATGTAAATATATAAAAAAGTAAAACGCATCAAAGACGAATTCTTAGAAACTCGATAAAAAGTGATTTTATTGTAAAGTAAGAGCACCCAGAATTTCTTCCGACATAAACGGACCTCCGGGATATCGGGCCGTGTAATCCAGATTCAACCAAATTTGTCCTCTCTCGTCTATATGGTAGTGAATTTCTTTGTTTTTACTTTCTTGCACAAACAAAACTTCTTTGATTAAGAAAACAGCCGCTTCTAAATCACTTTTTTTACCAACCAACATTTCGGGATAAATATGACCTCCGGTATGAATGAGTCGGGGTGTGCCTCCAACGGCACGAATGCATGCGGCCATTAATATGGCATGATCGTCGCAATCTCCTGAAAAATGAATCAAACTCTCAGATGCATGTGCAATATATTCTTGTCCTTTGGGGTCGTTTACATAATTCCAACGGTTACGAATCTCTTTAAAAACAGCAAAACATTGAATCATTTTTCGATGTTCTTTTTGGCCTTTGTAATCTTTAAAATGCAAAGTGGTAGCCGTTAAAGCAAAGTTTCGAACTTCTGGATTTGTAAAGTCAATAGCCCGAACAATTTGAGATTTATTAGGAAAAGGTAACAATTTGGATATTACTAAATCCTGAGGATTTGGATTTTCTGACATTGAATAAATCATGTAGCCATAGTCTTGAAAGACTGTAACAATGCCATAACCTCCAAATACAGAACCGTAAATTAAGGTGATCAAATACACTACTATACCAATAATTAAGAGCGTTCGAATTAAACGTAAAATGAGTTGAATTAAAGCTAAAATACCGATTCCAAGGAGAATACGGTCTAGATTAAATACCCAATCCGGGTCTTTTAAATTTTGGTGTGCAATAATGAATATCGGAATGGCTATCAGTACATTCAAAACAAATATAATTACATCATCCCAGGGTCGTTTGACCTGAAATTTTGTTTTTAATTCTTCTAGTTTGAAAGTTCCAAATATATTCATACAACTAAAACGGCAAAACTTTATAAGTTATGCACGATTTCAGCAAAAGTACTTTTTTTATTGATAAGACTTAATTCAAAAAGCTGATTTTGAACTTTGTTTAACGTTTCGGGTTTAAGGGATTGTTGCGTCCATCGGGTTTGATTCAACCACAAATTGATATCGTCAATTTTTTGGTTGTATCTTTGGGCTAATGTGCGATTGATACTTGGAATATCTTTAAATTCTGAAGTTGTTGTATTGATAATATCTAAAAGTAATCTGATGGTTTGTGGTTGGTTTTCCACTATTTCATTGCGAACCGCAATTACAAAACAGGGCCAGGGAGTAGGGCAGTCGGCAATTCTGCGAAATATACCGTTGTCCACCAAAGGTTTTGTCATGAACTTTTCCCACATAAAATAATCGGCTTTTCCATAGGACAAGGCTTCAACAGCACCCTCAATGGTGTTGACGATTTCAAACTGCAAATCATCTGTTTTCCAACCTTGATTTTGAGCATTGACAATCGCCATTAAGTGCGAACCCGATCCCATCCGACTTATCGCCACTTTTGCATTTTCTAAATCAGAAAGTGATGTAAAGTTGGATTTAGCATCCACGTGAATTCCCCAAATAAGGGGGCTTTCCACATATACTTGAACGATTTTAGAAGGATTTCCGGCAGTAATGTCTTTTACAATTCCTTCCGTTAAAATTACGGCAATATCCGTTTCACCATCTCTTAACATCTGGCACATTTTTCCGGTTCCTTCGGGAACGTCGGTCCATTGTAAATCGATTCCGGCTTCTTCAAATTCACCGTTTTCAATGCACAAATGCCATGGCAAATTGAAATGTTCGGGAACGCCTGCTATTTTGATGGTTTTCATTATTAAGTTTAAAAGTTTAAAGGTTTAAGAGTTTACAAGTTGCCACCACTTCCAAATCACACCTTCTTTATCCGGATAATTTTCCATAAAATTAAATCCAACTTTTTGTAAAACGTGATTGGATGCTCCGTTTTCACCATGTGTGTAAGCGTGCATTTTTTCTATATTCATTTGGTTAAATCCATAGTCTAACCATGCGATGGAGGCTTCTGTTGCATAACCTTTGTTCCAAAATTTTTCATTTAAACGGTAGCCGTAATCATAGAAATTGGTATTGCCGTTTTCTACATGGTCATTTACAAATTTTATCCCTGTCCAACCTATAAATTCGCCGGTTTCTATTAGGATTGTAGCAAAGCGACCAATTTTGTTTTCTCGATATTGCTGTTGAACGTATTCAATAGTCTTAATTGTTTCACTAATCTCTTGTGTTGGCTTTTGCCAAAGGTATTTGTGGACGCTGGGATTATTATCCATTTCAAACATCGCTTCGGCATCACTAAGTTCAAGGGGTCGAAGTAGGAGACGTTTGGTTTCGAGGGTTACATTCATATTCTAATTTTTGAAAATAGATTGATGAAATTAAAAGAATTAACAAATTGACTCATTGGCATATTATCACTCCGCCAATTTATCCAATGCATATTCAATCAACGCATCCACCGCTTTGTACGGGTCTTCACTAAACGTTCCATTTGCTCGGTTAGCAATAATCGCATTCAACGATAAACATTCATGTCCTAGCAGTTTTCCTAAACCATAAATCGCTCCGGTTTCCATTTCTAAATTGGTCATTTGAATGCCGTTGTAATTAAAAGAATCCATTTTTGAATTTAATTCAGCATCTTGAATATTCAACCGTAAAACACGACCTTGTGGACCATAAAAACCGCCTGCCGTTCCGGTGAAACCTTTGTGAATTTGTTTACTTTCAAATTTTTTGATTAAAACATCACTTCCTTTAATTACATAAGGGCGACCTTTTCTCAAATCCCAGTGGGTTTGATTGATAAAGGCATCTTCGATGTCTTTTTCGGAAAACGCATCGATTAAATAGGAGCGAAGCATATTGTCTAATCCCAAACCATACGCACTCATTACAAAACTATCTACCGGAATATGGGCTTGTAACGAACCGGAAGTTCCAATTCGAACTATGTTTAACGAAGTTAATTTGTCTTTAATGGTTCTGGTTTTTAAATCGATATTGACTAACGCATCGAGTTCGTTCATTACAATATCAATGTTATCCGGACCAATTCCGGTGGACATTACGGTGATGCGTTTGCCTTTATAGATTCCGGTTTGCGTTTTGAATTCTCTTTTTTGGGTAGTAAATTCAATGGAATCAAAATGTTTGGTGATTTTTTCTACCCGATTTTGATCACCCACAAAAATAATATCGTGAGCAATTTGTTCCGGCAATAAATTGATGTGATAAACACTACCGTTGGGGTTTAGTATTAATTCGGATGATTGTATCATTGTTTTTTTGTTTCAGGTTTCAGGTTTCAGGTTTCATGTTTCAAGTTGGGTGCTTCAAAATTTAAATAAAACTCTAAACTGAGTAAAGATTAACTTGAAACTATAAACTTGAAACAAAATTTTAACCTCCTACACGTTTGGTTTTAAATCCTTTATCTTTTAAAAATTGCATTATTTTGTCACGGTAATCCCCTTGAATGATGATTTCGCCGTCTTTGAAACTGCCACCAACGGCAAATTTACTCTTTATTTCTTTGGCTAAGATTTTAAAGTCTTCATCGGCTCCTTCATAACCTGAAATAATAGTAGTGGGTTTCCCTTTACGCTTTTCGTATTGGCAAATCATCGGTTCTTTTTGAACGTATAATTCATGTGGGGTATCCTCAACTTGTTCCGGTTCGTTGGAGGGTTGATGGTCTGGGAAGAGTTTTTTAAGTTGTTCGTTTAGGTCATTCATTTTAAAGGTTCTATGTTGCTAAGGTACTGAGCTACTGAGGTTTTTGATTGTCTTCTTTTAGACCTTAGTGCCTTAGCTACTAAGTACCTCAGTACCTTCACAAATCAAAAAAGACATCAAGCCAAAACTCAATGTCTTTCTTTTATGAGTTAATAAAATTTACTTCTTAATCAATCCCAAATCAACCAAACGTTCATGCAAAAATTCTCCGGCAGAAATGTCTTCGTATAGTTTTGGATTGTTTTCATCAATACAATCTTCCAATACATCCAAACGCATGTCGCTTACCGGATGCATAAAGAAAGGAATGGAATAACGTGAAGTTCCCCATAACTCTCTTGGTGGATTCACCACTTGATGTATAGTCGATTTTAATTTATTATTGGTGTGACGTGATAACATATCGCCTACATTAATCATCAATTCATCCGGTTCTGCCATGGCATCAATCCAATCGCCGTTATGGTTTTGCACTTGTAATCCTTTACCTTGTGCTCCCATCAATAAGGTTATCAAGTTGATATCACCATGAGCCGCTGCACGAACGGCATCTTTAGGTTCATCAGTAATTGGTGGATAATGAATCGGACGTAAAATACTGTTTCCGTCTTTGATGTATTTATCGAAATAGAATTCATCTAAACCTAAATATAGTGCTAAAGCTCTCAAAACATAAACTCCGGTTTTCTCCAACATTTGATAGGCTTCTTTACCTACCTCATTAAATTTTGGCAGTTCCGTAACTTCAACGTTGTCAGGATATTCTCCGGCATATTTTGAACCTTCACTTACATATTGACCAAAGTGCCAAAACTCTTTTAAATCACCGGCAGAGCGTCCTTTAGCATGTTCTTTACCAAAAGAAACATAACCGCGTTGCCCACCAATACCCGGAATTTCATATTTGGATTTGGTTTCTAATGGCAGGTTAAAAAAGTTACGTACTTCTGAGTACAATTCATCCACCAATCGGTCATCTAAAAAATGACCTTTAAGGGCTACAAACCCTATATCTGAATAAGCTTTTCCGATTTCATTTACAAATTTTTGTTTGCGTACCGGGTCATCCGATAGGAAATCACGCAAGTCAACACTAGGAATTTTTTGCATAGTAAATTGTTATTTGTTAATAACTCTAAGTGAGTTGAATGCTTGTAAATACAAATGTAAATAAATATTTGGAACTTCAAAATTCAAAGTTATTAACACATGCGAAAACGTTATATAAAAAAGTATCACAAAAAGGATTGAATTTGTTATTTTTTGTACTTTTGAGGGCGTTTTAAAAACACCCAAACTATGCTTTTTGATAGAAAAAACCTCTCTGATTCAACTTTACTGGAATTATACACCGCATTACTTAAACCCCGTTTGATTGAAGAAAAAATGCTTATCCTGCTTCGACAAGGAAAAATTTCCAAATGGTTTTCCGGTATTGGTCAGGAAGCGATTTCAGTTGGTATTGCCTCGGCTCTGGACAAAGATGAATACATTTTACCTATGCACCGAAATTTAGGTGTTTTTACAACAAGAGAAATTCCTTTGAAACGATTATTTGCCCAATGGCAAGGTAAAAAAAGTGGTTTTACTAAAGGTAGAGATCGTTCGTTTCACTTTGGCACACAAGAGTACAAGATTGTTGGAATGATATCGCACTTGGGTCCGCAATTGGGTGTGGCAGACGGAATTGCCTTAGCCAATAAACTCAAAAAGAATGGTAAAGTCACTGCGGTATTTACCGGAGAAGGAGCTACCAGCGAAGGTGATTTTCATGAAGCCTTAAATATTGCTTCGGTTTGGGATTTACCGGTCTTGTTTGTTATTGAAAATAATGGCTATGGGCTATCAACTCCAACTAATGAACAATACCGTTGTGCAAATTTGGCCGATAAAGGGATTGGTTACGGAATGGAAAGTCACATCATTGATGGGAACAATATTTTGGAGGTATATTCTAAAGTATCTGAATTGGTAGCCTCATTGCGTGAAAATCCAAGACCGGTGTTGTTGGAATTTTTGACCTTTAGAATGCGGGGACATGAAGAGGCGAGTGGTACCAAATATGTTCCGCAAGACTTAATGGATGAATGGGCGAAGAAAGATCCAATTGAAAACTACAGAACCTATTTGATAGAGCGTGGCATTTTGACTACAGAAAAAGATGAATCCATACGTCAAGAATTCAAGCAAGAAATGGATGAACATATTCGTTTGGTTTTTGAAGAACCCGACTTGGTAGCAAATTTAGAAGAAGAGTTAAATGATGTTTATAAACCCTACGAATTTGAAGCATTTACTCATTCATCTGTTACCGAAAACATTCGTTTAATTGATGCCATTACACAAAGTTTAAAACAATCCATGGAACGCCACCCCAACTTGGTTATTATGGGGCAAGATATTGCAGAATATGGCGGAGCATTTAAAGTTACCGATGGTTTTATAAACCTTTTTGGCAAAGATCGTGTTCGTAATACGCCGATATGTGAAAGTGCTGTAGTATCTGCCGGAATGGGATTATCAATTAACGGTCATAAAGCCATTGTAGAGATGCAGTTTGCCGATTTTGTTTCAACTGGATTTAATCCGATTGTGAATTTATTAGCCAAGCAGCATTACCGATGGAATGAAAAAGCCGATGTGGTTGTTCGAATGCCCTGTGGTGGTGGAACACAAGCCGGACCTTTTCACTCACAAACCAACGAAGCCTGGTTTACCAAAACACCCGGTTTAAAAGTGGTTTATCCTGCCTTTCCGTATGATGCAAAAGGCTTATTAAATACGGCGATTAACGACCCGAATCCGGTGATGTATTTTGAACACAAACAATTGTATCGCAGCATTTATCAAGATGTTCCAACCGATTATTATACCATTCCTTTTGGAAAAGCAGCTTTGTTAAAAGAAGGAACGCAAGTAACTATTATTTCATTTGGTGCCGGAGTGCATTGGGCTTTGGAAACCTTATCAAAACATCCTGAAATTAGTGCGGATGTGTTGGATTTACGTACGTTACAGCCATTAGATACTGAAGCTATCTTTAAATCCGTTAAGAAAACCAATAAATGTATTATTCTTCAAGAAGATACTTTGTTTGGCGGAATTGCCAGTGATATTTCGTCAATGATTATGGAAAATTGCTTTGAGTATTTGGATGGTCCGGTGCGAAGAGTAGGTAGTTTAGAATCGCCTATCCCATTTGTAAAAGCATTGGAAGATCAATATTTACCTAAAGAACGATTTGAGAGAGAATTATTGGATTTGGTGGCGTATTAGTTATCGGTTGTCTGTTGTCTGTTATCGGTTACAGGTTATAGGTTATAGGTTTTCAGATTAGGGGTATATTCGTGTTTTAAATCGTAAAAAAATGAAGCTTATTTCCTTGGTTTTAGTGGTAGCTTTTTTTTGGAGTTGTAGCCCAAAAACTTCTTCAGAAACAAAGGTTGGCATCTTGCCGTATGTTGATTTCCCTAAAGCTAAAACAGATACCATTGCAAAAATTGTTCATGAATTTTATGGTGTTAAAACCATCATTTTGCCCAATAAGATGCATGATGTTTCAACCTTCATCAATGTGAAATCGCCACGATATCGAGCGGATAAAATTATAAAACTTCAAAAGGAAGAACTTCCTGATTCATTAGATTATATCATCGGTTTAACTGAAAAAGATATTTCAACTTCCAAAAAAGAAAATGGTAAAATAAAAGAACCAACGTATAAATATGAAGATTGGGGAATTATGGGTTTGGCGTATTGTCCGGGAAAAAGTTGCGTGGTTTCTACTTTCAGAATTCAACACAAGAACAAAGCTGTTCATTTTATGCGATTAAAGAAAGTTACAGTTCACGAATTCGGGCATAATTTTGGTTTGCCACATTGTCCTGATAAAAAATGCGTGATGACTGATGCTGTAGAAAGTGTCGCCACGATTGATAATGCTCAACTTAGCTTGTGTCAAAGTTGCCAAAACAAACTGAAATAGGTACTTTTATTTCATAAATAGAGCATAATGCTATCTCAAACCATTTACATTCACTACTATCAATCCCCGGTTGGAGAGCTTATTTTAGGCGATTATAATGACCAATTGTGTTTGTGTGATTGGCGATATCGCAAAATGCGAAATGCGATTGATGCACGAATTTTAAAAGGTTTGCAAGCTGAATTTGTTGAAAAAGGTACTCCTTTGTTAGTCGAAACCCAAAAACAATTGCAAGCTTATTTTGAAAAAAGTCAAACTACGTTTGATTTACCTCTTTTGTTAGTGGGAACCAATTTTCAGCAAACCGTTTGGAAAACTCTTCAACAAATAGAGTATGGTAAAACACAAACGTATCTAGGTTTATCCAAACAACTTAACAACCCAAAAGCCATTCGGGCGGTAGCTTCGGCAAATGGTGCCAATGCGATTTCAATAATCATTCCGTGCCATCGAATTATTGGTAGTAATCAAGAATTAGTGGGATATGCAGGAGGATTATCTGCAAAGAAAAAATTGTTGGGGTTGGAACAAGGAAGTCAAATGGAATTATTTTCTATTTCGCCTTAAAAAAACAAAAAGTACTCCCAAAAAAAATAAAAAAGGCACGCTTATCACGAAATATAAACCCAAAAGGTTCAACATAAAAATCCCGCTGGCTAGGAACAGTATGAAAGCTATGCTATATTTCAAATAATTTATCAATATTTCCCACTTAACAATTCGCCACCAATAGGAGATTTGGCATCTATTCCTAATTTTTTCATCATTTCATACGTCGTACAAACCGCAGCTGATGTCACAGGAATGCCACATTCTTCTTGAATCAAATCAATAGCTTCCAACGAAGGCATTTGCACACAAGCCGAAACCACTAAAACATCTACATCCGTTAAATCCAATTGCTTGTAAATTTCCAATAAATTCATTGGGTTTTGAGCGGCTACTTCTAAATTATCAGGAATTTCCAAGGCAATACTTTCTTTCACTTTGATACCTTGGTGCTCGATATAATCTACAACCTTATCTGTTAGTGAACGCATATAAGGTGTAATAATAGATATTTGTTTAGCACCTAAAACCTTCAAACCATTTATCAATGCTCCGGCAGAAGTCACAATTGGAGTAGGGAAGTCGTTGGCAATGGTTTCCTGATGCAAATTCACTTCAGAAACGCAATGATAGCCTCGCCCCATACTCATAATAGCTACTAAACAGGCGTATCCCATCACATCCACATGAGCATCCGATAATTCTTGTGCACATTTTAAACTCATGGCATCCATGGCTTCCAACTCTTCTTTAGTGACTTTTTTCATTCGCATGCGGCTGGAATGAAAGGTGAATCGTTCCGATAGAATCGTTTCCCTTGCTCTAAAAATAGCAGGTATTTCAGTTTCCATAGTGATGTTGGAAGAGGGGACGATTTGGCCTATTTTGTATTTTTTCATGTTTACTTTATTATTTTTTTTCCATTTTCATATTGAAATTGAATCAGATTATTATTTTTATCATAACAAATTTCAATACCGTGCTTTTTTCCATTTTTGTATTCGCAGCTGTAAACTATTGTTCCATTTTCATATAAAACTAAATTAGCTAAATTGACTAAATCAAAGTCTTTAACCTTATAAATTTCCCCATTTGAATGGTAATATATTTCTTTCTTTTTGTAATAATTTGAAGATTCTAAGCTATATTGAATTTCCAAATAAACTTTACCTTTTGCTGACTTATTATAATAAAATAGTATCTTTTTTAAAATACCATTTTCATAAACTTCTCTTGAAATGATTACGCCATTTTTCTTTACACGATCAAAATAGCCATCAAATAAAGTATTATTGTTTGTTGTGTAGAATAGTTCCTTATTCATGTATATACTATCACGAGTATTGATAAAAGTTTTTTGCGAATAAGCAAAACTTGTATAAAAGAATAAGATGAATAATAAATTTTTCATTTAAAAAAAGCTAAGTATAGAAAACTTAGGTTGCCAACTAGATTTCTTTCACCGTATTCACAATCGTTCCAATTCCTTCTACAGTTGCTTCTACTACATCGCCATCCCACATCCATTCTTGAGGATTACGGCCGGCACCCACTCCGGCTGGTGTTCCGGTAGCGATGATGTCGCCGGGTTCAAGTGTGAAAACGGTACTTAAATCCTCAATTAAATCATTGATATTAAACAACATGAATTGGGTGTTGGAATTTTGTTTTTCCACACCGTTCACTTTCAATGACAAATTTAAGTTATGCGGATTCGGAATTTCATCTTTTGTTACCAAATAGGGTCCCATTGGGGCAAACGTATCTTGCCCTTTGGAAACAATCCATTGCCCTTCTCGGCGGCAATCTCTAGCCGAAATATCGTTAATAACTGTATAGCCAAAAACATAATCCAAAGCATTTTCTTTCGGTACATACTTACCATATTCACCAATAACTACAGCCAATTCCACTTCCCAGTCTAATTGTTGGGTTAATTTTGGATTTAATAAAATTTCTGTATTTGGACCCGTTACAGCGGTTGGTGGTTTTGAAAATATGATAGGTTTTTGAGGTAGCTTTCCGGTAGTGTCAAGAGTTCTTGCACTTTCGGCAACGTGTTCGGTGTAATTTAAACCAATTCCGATAATGTTTTTTCGTGGACGTTGGATGGGGGCTAAAATCTCTACTTCGTCCAACGAATAACCAATTTGTTCAAAGTCGATTTCACGGGTTTCCTTTATCATTTCGGTAATTTCTTCAATGATTTCAAATCCTAAATCGATTAAATCCAGCATATCAATGGGTAATGGGAAATTGGATATTTCTCCAAAATCTTCCATGTCAATGATTAAATTATTGTGCAAAAAACCCAATCGGGGTTCTGTGTCTTTCGTTTTGTAGGTAAGTAATTTCATGTAAAAAGGTGCTGAGTTTCTAGGTTGCTAAGGTACTAAGGTTATGTTTAGAATCGAAAATTTAGTGTTCAATTTTCACAATTTGAGTGGATGAATTATTTATGGATTTTACTTCTATTTCGTACGATTGATTATCTTTTCTAAACTTTTTAATTTTAACAATATCGCAAAAAACCATATTTTCCAATATAAAAGTATCTACTCGAATGATTTCGTCACCATATTTCAAAATATCTTTATAAGCAGCATCCCAAACAAAACCAATTGCGTATTTATTATCAATCAAAGTAGCTGAGTAAACTGGCGGTTTTTCGGTTAAAGTAATTTTATCGATTGCTTCAAAATAGAATTTTTTATTTTTGAAATCAATAATAATGTCGCCATGTTTTAACAAATCTAATCCTATTCTGGAATTGTTATCTTCTGTGGTATTGGCAATTAAATTTTCAAAAATAGTTTCATTTACTATAAAATTGGGAGCTCTTAGCAAAACTTGTTCCTTTTGAGGGGCAGCTCCAAAAAGGCCGATACTACTTGAACCGGTACTTCTGGCAAGTTCTTCAATAACATTTTCGTTTGAAATTATAGAAAACGCTCTGTTAGACATTTCAAAAAAGCCATCCATACCCGTATCAACCAAAACTTGTTCTGAAACTTCTTTTTTTTCGTTTAATGAATAATTAATTTTTATATACGGAGATTTTTGTTGACCAATTAAAAGTAATTTTGAAGCTTTTGATTTTGGATTTAAGTTTTTAATATGGTCTGTAATTGTTATTTTTTTGTTTTTCAAACTGATTTTAAGGATAGATTTATGAAACAAATTGCTCCCAATAAAACCATCCATTTTAAAACACTTTAAAATAAAATGGTTTTCTAAATCACTCACCAGTGCCACATTATTTTCAAAATTCAGATTTCCTAGTTTAATAGATTTTACAGCAACCATTTCCATTTGATTGGTTTGATTGTTGGCATCTGAAACATTTATTTTTTTTGAATCGGCAACATTTAATTCTTCTAAAACTCGTTTTGATATCAAGTTAGGAGCTCCGGTATCCAGTAAAAATGTATAGGTTTTGTTGTTTATTGTAACCGGAATCATAATCTTATCATTTACAATTTCAAAATCAATTTCCTGATAATAATTTTTTTCTTGAATACTACCTTTATCTAAAGCTAATTTTTGTGAAAAAAGCAGTTCAGATACCAGTAAAAAAAACAATAAGCTATATATTTTATTCATTCAAATAGATTTAGTTATAGTTTTGAAAACCATTGTTTTGTTCAAATTGTTTTTCTTGATACAAGCCTAAAGTTTCAATAGTAGGTAAATCGTTAAAAGCAAACAAACACGCATCTTCTGTTTCAGAAAGGTTGTGATGTTCGTGCCAAGCCCATGAAGGCACACAAAATATATCGCGTTCCTTCCAATCAAAACGTTGCCCATTGATAACTGAATAGCCTTTACCTTTGGCACACTGGTATACAAAAGATCCGGTATGTTTATGAGCTTTTCCATTAAATCCGGCAGGTAATAATTGCATCGAAGCTCCCATCGTTTGCATGACATGACCTCCGGTTAGCGGATTAGAATACTTCATAAAAATTCCATCAAAAGGATTAGGTTTATTCACTTTTTGAGCTTCCAACAAAGCCGGATAGACTTTTGACCACGAATATTTAAAAAGTGGAGAATACGGTTTGTCCCACGTTTTATCAGCAGGAAGGAGTCCGGCACAACCATACGTAATCGGTGAATAATTCAATGGAGCAACCAATTCTTGTTTGCCATCCAAAACCGCATAATCATTGGCTTCTAAAGCATTCACAAGCGGAATATCGAGTCCGTCTTGCCAAATGCACGTTTTTCCACCTTCTTCCACACCATGTTCATGCCATGTTGAGTTGGGTGTGATGACGAAATCGTTCACTTCCAACATAATTTTATTACCATCTACCACCGTGTATCCTTTTTCACCTTCCATAATAAAACGTAGGGCAGAGGCTCGATGCCGATGAGCAGACGTAAATTCTCCCGGACGAGTCACTTGGATTCCCGTGTACAACCATCCCACAGCGGCGGCGACATCTTTTCTTTTGTCATTCACCAAATACACCACCCGTCGTCCGGCTTGTTCCGGTGTAACTAGTTCGGATGATTTAAGTACCAATTCTCGTAAATCGTCATATTTCCACAACATTGGAACGGAATTGGCCCGTGGTTCCCAGGGCTCAATATCGTTAGCAACCGTCCATAAAGCACCGGCACCCAGGTTTTCCAATTCTTTATAATAAGCTTTTAGTTCTTCCGAATCTTGTACTCGTGCTCTTCCGTAAACGTCGTCTGAATGTTTTGCGTCCATTGTTTATTTAAAATTTGTTTACACCTGACAGGTTTCAAAAACCTGTCAGGTGTTAGAACCTTTAAATGTTTATTTCTTATTAAACTCCTCGTGATTATCAATAAACGTAATCTTTCTGGTTGGAGCGGTATTTACCCGTAAATCAAAGATATCAAATCGGTTGTAATGTCCCAAAATATCGTGCATTTGTTTCGGTTGAATGCATTTTTCCAAATCGATATCGGCATACACAATTCCTTCATCATCAATCAAAGGTTCGCCTACAACAGCTCCGTTAGGTCCTATAATTCCTGAGAAAGCCGAACTTTTTCGTGTCAATAAGTCTTCGATATTTGGAACATCCGGTTTCAAAACGTCCCTAATTTCTTTTGAAATGGTAGAACACGAAACAATGGTAAATAATTTTCCTTCAAACGAATGTGCCGCAGCACGAATTTTAATCGCTTCCGCCATGTTGTAATCGGGAGGAGCCACGGGAAGCGAAATATAATTGGCAATGTGAATCAATTCGCCTTGCGATAATAAGGTAAAGCGAGCTAATGTATTCGTATTTTCACCACAAGCTAAAGTACCAATGGGTCCGATTTCTGTTTTATATACTTTTAATGAAGAACCGTCACCGCTTGTCCAAGTGAGTTTTTCTGCCCAAGTTGGAACAAGCTTTCTATGTTTTCCGATAAGCGTTCCGTGGTTATCGATGATGAGATTGGTATTGTAAATTTCGCCATAACTATCGCCACGTTCGTTGATTCCGATAACAATGTGCATATTGAAATCTTTTGCGGCTTGGAATAACGGTTTCATTGCTTCATCCGTTACAGCGACCGAATTTTTATATAATTGTTCATACCATTTGCTGCCTTGTACGGGTGTCATAATCCAGTTCCAATACGGATATCCGGCAATGAAAACTTCCGGAAAGGCAATTAAATGAGCACCATTTGAACTGGCTTCTTTAATGAAAGAAATCGCTTTTTCAATGGTTTTATCCACGTTTAAAAAAACGGGTGCGGTTTGAACGGCGGCGGCTTTGAATTTTGGAAAGTTCATAGTTATTAATTACGAATTGGGAATTACGAATTATGAATTGAAAACGAAATTAAATCGTAATTCATAATTTGTAATTCATAATTTTATTTTTCATTTCTTCCGAAAAACCTTCGGCTTTAATTTTCTCACGATCTTCGGCAATTTTTACATTAACGAGGGTTACTTCACCTTCTAAAACGGTTACTTCTTTTTCATTCACAAATTGAAATCCGCACAAAACAGAGGCAAAACCAATGTCTTTTACCCATAATTTTTTAGTCAGAACTTCTCCTAATCGAGCGGGATTTTTGAATTGGATTTTTAAATCAACTGTGGGAATTCCGTTCGTTTCGTGCATTTTGGAAAACGGTCGGTCTAGTGCTTCTTCAAACCAATCTTCGACTAAATCATTGAGCATTTCTAGAAATCGTGGATAAAACACGATGCCTGCGTAGTCAATGTGTTTGAATTTTATTTTTTCTTGTTTGGTGAAAATCATACTTCTTGTTTTGTCTTGATACTTAATAATACCTACTTTAATTTAAACCGCTGTATTTTTCCTGTCTCCGTTTTCGGCAAAGCCTCCGCAAAATAAATCACTCTTGGATATTTATAAGGAGCCGCTACTTCTTTGAACCAGTGTTGAATATGGTTTTTCATATTGTCTGTTGCTTTAGCTTTATCTTTTAGAACAATATGAGCACAAACCAACATACCACGTTCCTCATCGGGTAAACCAACTACGGCACATTCCAAAATTTCTTCGTGGGTTAAAAGTACGGATTCTACTTCAATTGCCGCAATATTATAGCCGGAAGAAATAATCATATCGTCGCCCCGAGCCACAAACCAGAAGTAACCGTCCTCGTCTTGCTTGAAAATATCTCCGGTAATGTTCCAACCGTTTTGAACGTATTCTCTTTGTTTTTCGATGCGATTTAGGTATTTGCAACCTGTGATTCCTCTGACGGCTAATCGGCCGGGTTCGTTTCTGGAAACTTCATTGCCATTGGCATCAATAATTTTCGCTTCATAACCTGTAATTGCCAAACCTGTAGCACCGGGTTTCATGTTTTCTTCGTTTGAAGAAATAAAAATGTGTAGCATTTCTGTCGCACCAATACCGTCAATGATTTTTAATCCGGTGGCGTTGTGCCAATCTTCCCAAACTTTCAATGGTAACGTTTCTCCGGCTGAGACACATTTGCGTAAGCTGGAAATATCATAGTCTTTTACTTTTGTAGTGATGATTCGCCAAGCCGTTGGAGCCGTAAAACAAATGGTGATTTTATAGTCTTGAATGGCTTGCAATAATATATCCGGCGATGGTTTTTCAATTAAAAATGTGGAAGCACCAAAATACATTGGGAACAAAACCAATCCACCCAAACCAAACGTAAAACCGATTGGCGGACTTCCGGTAAATATATCGTTGGTAGTTGGTTGTAGCGAATATACTGGAAAAGCCTCGCAAATATTCAAAATATCTTTATGATAATGTGCTGTCATTTTAGGTAAACCGGTTGTTCCCGAGGTAAAACCGATTAAGGCCACACTGTCTGCTTTAGAGTGAAAGTTATCAAATGTTTTCGCTTTGGATGCCATTAATTGTTCTAATTCTGCATTGCCGTAGAAACAGGTTTTCTGTATAAAATTTGATTTAACCAAATGCATTTCTTCTTCCAATTCTTTATCGCACAAGGTAATAGAAATCTCCGCACAATCGATAATAGTTGTCAATTCTTTCGAACGCAGTAGGGGCATAGTCGCCACTACAATGCCACCTGCCTTTAAAACAGCAAACCAGCAAGCCACCATCATGGGATTATTGGCCGATCGCAACAAAACTCGATTTCCGGTTTGTAGTCCCAAATCGTCAATTAAAACATGTGCAATTTGATTCGCTTTTTCATATAAGTCTTGATACGTCCACGTTTCTTCAAAAGTACGAAGGCAAGGTGCGTTACCATGACCATTTAGAATGTGAAAATCTAAAAGACGTTCTACACAATTGAGCATTTCGGTTTCATACTTTCCTTGTAAATAAGTAGGCTGCAAGTCGATGCTTGGTAAGGAATTGTGTGCGAAATTGTCGATCATTTAATTACAAATTATGAATTACGAATTATGAATTGGTAGAATTCCGAAGGGTTTTTTGGATAGAACCAATTATTCTTAATAGTTTATCAACATCTTTTAATAAACTTTCAGCTTCATCTTCCGGTAAATAGTTAGTGTCCTTTAATAATCTTATCCAATAATTAGTTTCTCTGGCCTCCTTGTATGAAATGGTTAGTTTAGCGTAAAAATCTATACTTGACTGCCCACCAATAGCCTCTTCAATATTTGCTCCAATAGATGTACCACATCTCAAGAGCTGTTTGCTTAATACATATTCTTTCTTTTGTTCAGAAAGATATTTGAAAATCTCTATAATACGTACTGCAAAAGCATAACTTTTTATTTGTACAACGTTATCATTTCTCATAATTGATAATTCGAAATTGATAATTCGTAATTGATAGTTCGTAATTCATAATTCGTAATTCATAATTCGTAATTATTTCTTATTACTCTTCGGCTTCAACGCTTTCTTCATTCCTTCCATTTGTTTTCGTTCAGCTACTTTCAACGGATATAAATGCGAACTTCCCATTTTATATGGTAACGGAATATCATTCGTTTGCACATTTTCATACGCTTGAGCATTTCTAACAAAGTTGGCATCGGCTAATAAGGGTCTGCCTAACGCTACTAAATCGGCTCTTCCGTTTAAAATGATGGTGTTGATTTGATCAATGTCTTGGATGTAACCTGCTGTAATGGTTGGAATATGAACGGTGTTTCGAACTAAATCCGAAAAAGGCGTTTGCCACATTCTGCCCATTTGTGGCTTTTGATGTGCAACTGTATTTCCGGTGGAAACATTGATGACATCTGCTCCGGCTGATTTGAAAGCATTGGCAATGTAAATCACCTCTTCCTCTGAAATACCATTTTCAGCCCAATCGGAAGCAGAAATTCTAACTGACATGGGTTTGTGTTGCGGAAAAACGTTTCGCATTTCAATAAAAACGCGTATCGGAAATTTGATTCGGTTTTCGATACTTCCACCAAATTCATCACTGCGAATATTGGTTAAGGGTGATAAAAAAGAAGCTAATAAAAATCCGTGATGAGCTTGTAATTCAATCATATCAAATCCCGCTTTTTCGGCATTTTTAGTGGCTTGAACAAATTCTGCTGTAATTTTGTCCATATCTTCAAAATTCATTTCCTTCGGAGTTGCCAGGTTAGAATGGAAAGGAATAGGAGAGGCTGAAAGTAATTCCCAAGCCTCATCAATCGGTTCGTTTTGACCTTCCCACGGTTTTTTGAGGGCTCCTTTTCGACCGGAATGTCCGAGTTGGATTCCGATTTTAGTTTGTGTATGTTGATGAATAAAATCTGTAATTTTTTTCCATTCAACCACTTGATTTTCATTGTAAATACCGGCACAACCTAAAGTGATACGTCCGGTTGGTGAAACTGCTGTCATTTCGGTTAAAATCAATCCTACACCTCCGGTTGCACGACTACCGTAATGCACCAAATGCCAATGGTTCACCAAACCGTTTTCGGCAGAATATTGTCCCATTGGAGTCAATACAATTCGGTTGAAAAGTTCTACATCCCGAAGTTTAAATTTTGAAAATGCCGCTGATTGATTTTTATCATTGACATTGCAATTGTCATTAAATTCCTTTAAAACTTTATCCGTAAATGATTTATCTCGAATTTGAAGATTTTCAAACGTCACTTTTTTGGAACGCGTCATGCATCCAAAAGCAAATTGATAAAAAGGATGTTGTATGTGCCGATCCATATTTTCAAACCAATCCAACGAAACCAGTGCGGCATATTGAATCATTTCTACCGTATTTCTCCGGGATTTGTCATATTGTTCAAAAGCGGCTTGTACATTATTGGGATTGGCAATCACAGCATCTGATAAACCAATTGCCGAATCCATAGCTAATTTGGTTCCGGAACCAATAGAGTAGTGGGCGGTTGCTTTGGCATCACCCAATAAAACAATAGTTTTGTGAAACCACTTTTCATTGGTTACGTGCGGAAATTGTCGCCAATGTGATTTGTTGGAAATGAGTGGATGACCGTCTAATTCATCTTTGAAGATTTCGGCTATTTTTTGAATGGTATCTTCCTCATTTGTGACTTCAAAACCAAATTTTTGCCAAGTTTCATCACTACATTCAAAAATCCAGGTGCTCATTCCTTCTTCGTATTGGTACGTATGAGCTACGATGGTTCCGAATGGTGTTGTTCTGAAAAAATAGGTAAACGCATCTAAGGGTTTGGTGGAACCTAGCCAAACGAAACGGTTCTTTTTGAGTTCGATTTTAGTGCCGAATTCAGAAGCCAATTGCGTTCGAATAGCACTCCCAATTCCGTCACAAGCCACAATAATATCAGAATCAGCAAACTGACTTAAATCGTCTACATTTTGTTCAAAATGCAAGTTGACACCTTCCTCACGGCAACGTTGATGGAGTAATTTTAATAAGGTTTTACGGGAACAACCACAAAATCCGTTACCGGAAATGTTTACGTTTTGACCGTCACGAGCAATGATAATATCATCCCAATAGGCAAATTGACTACGAATAAGTTCGTATGATTGCACATCTCGCATCAAGAATTCACCTAAGGTTTCATCGGAGAATACCACACCAAAACCAAAACTGTCGTCAGGTTTGTTGCGTTCGTACACATCGATTTGGCAATGAGGCATTGCTTTTTTGGTTAATATGGAAAAGTAGAGTCCGCCCGGACCACCACCTATAACTGTTATTTTTTTCATTTTTATTTTGACACGGATTTCACCGATTTACACTGATTTTTTAAACTTTAAATTACGCCCTTTTAATCGAAAAAAGTTCTCCCAACGTACTATAATTTGAACCTGCTAAACGAGCTATGGGTTTATAAACCTCTAAATTGATTCGATTGTTTTCCATTAAAATAGCATCATCAATATGAATGGTTTTTATTTTTCCAATAACAATACAAGCTCCGCCACCGTTATTATTATCCATAAAATAGTGATGAATCATTTCACATTCCAAATGAATCGGACTTTCTTTGACGCGTTTGGGTTTTATGAAAACAGAATCCATCGGAGTAAGATTGGTTAATTCAAATTCATCTACATCGGCTGGAACAGCTGCAGAGGTGGCATTCATGGATTCAACGGTATCTAGAGTTGCTAAATTCACAACAAATTCGCCGTTACTTAATACATTGTTCAAGGTGTCTTTGTTCTTGTTGTTGTCTCTGGCAGTTGAAAACATGATACAAGGTGGATCATGAGAAACCATATTAAAATAAGAAAATGGAGCCAAGTTGTTAATCCCGTTTCTGTCAATTGTAGAAATCCATCCAATAGGTCTCGGAATGATGATGCCGGTTAGTAGTTTATATAAAACAGAAGGGTCTGTTTTTTGAGTTTCAAATTGCATAGTTTGTTTGTAGTTTCTACAAATTAAAGAAAATAGCACGAATATTTTCCCTTTTTTAAAGTCAAAAATGTTAGAAAAATTAGAATCGCAGTTGTAATTATCAGCAAAACGTTGTTTTTGAAGAAACCGTTTAAATTTATACAGTTTACAATTTTAAGGCGTTAAAATTATATAGTCTGTAAATTTTGATTAAAAAAAATATAAAAAATGTTTTTGTATTATTGCTAATTTAATATATTTATGCAAATTTTTTATATATGGAGATTTTAGCTTGTCCGAAATGCCAATGCAGTACTATAGTAAAAAGTGGCATTATTAAAGATAGACAAAGGTATTTGTGCAAAAAATGCAACTATTTTTTTACCGTAAATAAATTGGGTAAAAAGATCGATGATTACTATGTTACCAAAGCATTACAATTGTATTTGGAGGGCTTGAGTTATCGTGAAATTGAACGTATTATTGGGGTTTCTCATGTTACGGTAAGCAATTGGGTTAAAGAGTTCAAAATTAAAAAACCGGCTCATACCGATTACCATCCTACTTATAAGATTTACAATCATTTAGAATTGGTAGAATTCCTAAAAAATAAAGATCAATTGAAAGGTGCCGGTATGATTATAACTGAATTAGGTGATAAATTTATGTTGATAAAATGGGAGCGTTTCAAAGATTAGCTATAGTATTTTACAAAAATATATAACAAAATTTTTTTCTTCCTCATAAAAATAGAATTTGGTACGGTCAAAAACAGACTAACAAAACCATTTAAACCAAAATTCTATTTATGAAAAAAAGTATTTTAACATGCACTTTACTGTTGACTTCCTTTCTGGGTTTTACCCAAGGGTCTACAGATTATGGTGGGGGTTTAAAATTTAATTTAAATCCCGAAGGAACCAAATACATGCGTTTTATTGCATGGAATCAAATTTGGTTGCGTTCTTCCGAGATGAATCCCGGGACATTGATTGGAGACGAAAGCATTTCAAAACAAGAAG
The DNA here is from genome assembly GCF_036759525.1 of Flavobacterium sp. Classification (GTDB taxonomy): domain Bacteria; phylum Bacteroidota; class Bacteroidia; order Flavobacteriales; family Flavobacteriaceae; genus Flavobacterium. The sequence goes on from NZ_DAIOUN010000006.1 coordinate 34,141, forward strand.
ATATCGGTCTTCGACGATTGCGTTTATTGGCATATGCCCAAATTTCGCCACGTTACATGATTGTAACTCATATTGGTATTAACAATCAAACTTTTATTAACGGCGGTGCATCCGGATCAAGTGGAACCGGCGGATATGGCAATGGAAAAAAACCGGGTCTCTTTTTTCATGATGCATGGAATGAATATGCAGTGGTATTACCCAAAGAAGACAAACCCTTTAGTTTGAGTGTAGGTGGCGGATTGCATTATTATATGGGATTATCACGTATGACGATGTCGTCTACTTTGAACTACATGACAATTGATGCTCCAATTTTCAATTGGCCATTGATTGAAAACTCCGATCAATTTGCCAGACAAATTGGAATTTTTGCCAAAGGAAAATACAACCGTTTGGAGTATCGATTAAGTCTAAACAAGCCTTTTGCTACCAATCAAGTTCCAACAGATGTTACAGATGCTGATTTGGCTCGTGCGGTTGATAACAATCACAATGCCAAGTGGTCTAAGGCGGGGTATTTTGAATACCAATTTTTTGATAAAGAATCTAATTTTCTACCCTTCAAAGTTGGAAGTTATTTGGGAACCAAAAAAATGTTCAATTTGGGAGCCGGTTTTTACACAGCACCCAGTTCAACTAAAAGTTCAGTAAACGGAGTTACAGAAAGACATGCTACAAACTTATTTGCCGGTGATGTTTTTTTAGATTTACCCATAGGCAATAAGGAGAAAAAAATGGCTGTAACAGGTTATAGTGTTTTCTACTCGTATGATTTTGGTCCGAATTACTTGAGAAATATCGGAATTATGAATGAAGGTGTAGCCGACCCCACTTTTACCGGTGGAAGAGCTTTGGCCGGACCCGGAAATATGCAGCCTATGATAGGAACGGGGTCGATTTGGTATACTCAAGCCGGAGTTTTGTTACCCAATAAAAATGAAAAACCTAAAGTGAGAATACAACCTTTTGCAGCTTACACTTACAAAAATTTTGAAGCTTTAGAAAAACCTAGTAATCAATTTGATTTGGGAACCAATTTTTTCTTAGATGGGCATCATGCTAAAATTACAGCACAATATTCAAACAGACCGGTTTACACTGCTGTTGATAAAATTGACTCCTATAAAGGTGAATTCTTATTACAATTACAAATTTATTTATAAACTTAAACGAACTAATTATGAGCAATCAAGCAAATGCTACAGCCTATTGGAAAGAGAATTTAAAGTATCTTCTCATTCTGTTATCAATTTGGTTTTTGGTGTCCTACGGAGCCGGAATTTTATTTAAAGACGCATTAGATGCAATCAAAATAGGTGGTTTTCCACTCGGATTTTGGTTTGCACAGCAAGGATCAATTTATGTTTTTGTGGTTTTGATTTTTGTATATGTTCGACTAATGAACAAATTGGATAAAAAATACGGATACGACGAAGAGTAGTTTTCGGATGTCAGTTATCAGTTTACTGTAAAATATTAAATATTTAACTAACTCAGCTGCTCAGTATCTTAGTACTAAGCAGCTCTAAAAAATAAACAAAATGGATGTACAAATTTGGACATATATTATCGTAGGGATCACATTTGCTCTCTACATCGGAATTGCAATCTGGTCTCGTGCCGGATCAACCAAAGAATTTTATGTAGCCGGTGGAGGTGTTTCTCCTTTGGCTAACGGAATGGCTACTGCCGCAGATTGGATGTCGGCTGCTTCTTTTATTTCCATGGCGGGAATTATTTCTTTTGCCGGATACGATGGTGCAGTTTACCTAATGGGTTGGACCGGTGGTTATGTTTTATTAGCTTTATTATTGGCTCCTTATCTAAGAAAATTCGGGAAATTTACAGTGCCGGATTTTGTTGGGGATCGTTATTATTCCAAAACTGCTCGATTTGTAGCTGTTGTGTGTGCTTTAATTGTTTCGTTTACTTATGTAATGGGTCAAATGCGTGGAGTAGGAGTGGTTTTCTCCAGATTCTTAGAGGTAGATATTAATACCGGTGTAATCATTGGTATGGTAATCGTATTATTCTACGCGGTTTTAGGTGGAATGAAAGGTATTACCTATACACAAGTAGCTCAGTATTGTGTATTGATTTTTGCTTTCATGGTTCCTGCTATTTTTATTTCCATTCAAATGACCGGAAATCCAATTCCTCAATTGGGTATGGGTGGAACTGTGGCCGATGGTTCCGGAACGTATTTGTTAGACAAATTAAATGGTTTGCAAGCAGAATTGGGTTTTGATGAATATACCAATGGTTCAAAATCGATGATTGATGTTTTTGCTATAACATTAGCTTTAATGGTTGGAACTGCCGGATTACCTCACGTAATTGTTCGTTTTTTCACCGTTAAAAAAGTACGTGACGCTCGTAAATCTGCCGGTTGGGCACTGTTATTGATCGCTATTCTTTATACTACTGCTCCGGCTGTAGCTGTTTTTGCAAAAGCTAATTTGATAGAAACCGTTAGCAACAAAGACTATTCTGCAATGCCCCAATGGTTTGTGAATTGGGAAAAAACCGGATTGTTGACATTTGAAGATAAAAATGCAGATGGAAAAATTCAATATGTAGCCGATAAAGAAGCAAACGAATTAAAAATAGACAATGACATTATGGTATTGGCCAATCCGGAAATTGCCAATTTACCCAATTGGGTAATTGCTTTGGTAGCGGCGGGTGCTCTTGCTGCTGCCTTATCAACGGCTGCCGGATTGTTATTGGTTATTTCTTCATCGGTATCACATGATTTGATTAAAAAAATGATAAACCCGGGTATTTCTGAAAAAGGAGAACTTTGGGCTGCTCGTTTGTCTGCCGCAGTTGCCGTTTGTATTGCCGGATATTTTGGAATCAATCCACCGGGATTTGTAGCAGCTGTTGTTGCTTTAGCGTTTGGATTAGCTGCAGCATCTTTTTTTCCGGCTATTATTTTAGGAATTTTCTATAAGAAAATGAATAAAGAGGGAGCTGTTAGCGGAATGGTCGTTGGATTGTTGCTAATGTTATTCTACATGTTGAAATTCAAATTTGGAATTTTTGATGGTGGGAAAGAAATGGTTGATTCCCTAAAACCTGATTGGTGGTTTGGTATTTCACCGGAAGGATTTGGTACTGTAGCCATGATAGTGAACTTTGTAGTTGCTCTAGTAGTAAATAAATTTACGCCTGAACCGCCTCATGACGTTCAAGAAATAGTAGAAAATATTAGAATCCCATCAGGTGCCGGCGAAGCAACCGGACATTAATAAAAGTAAATTTTAAAAACTTACTCTGTTCTTGGATTTCGAGAACAGAGTTTGTACTTTTAATTTACAAATTAATTCAAATGAAAAAAAGACATATTCAAAAGTTTGTGGTTTTGGGAATCGGATTGTGGCTCTTGTTCAATGTACCGTTTATTCTGCTTAATAATGAAGCCACTTCATTCTTAGGAATTCCCATTTTTTATGTGTACTTATTTTCAGTATGGATTTTAGGAATTTTAATCAGTTATTTTATTATAACCAAATACAATGAATAGTATCGGATTATTAATTATTGTTTTAATCTATTTGGGATTCTTGTTTTTAATCGCTCAGTGGGCCGAAAAAAACCGAAATTCCAAATGGACCAATAATCCGTATGTTTATTCGTTGTCTCTTGCTGTATATTGCACTGCTTGGACCTATTACGGAAGTATAGGTGTTGCTGCTGATTCAGGTTTAAATTACTTGCCTATTTACATTGGACCTGTAATTGCTTTTCCGTTTTGGATTGTCATTTTAAAGAAAATCATTCGCATTTCCAGAGTAAATAAGATAGCCAGTATTGCCGATTTTATCTCATTGCGATATGGAAACAGTCGCTTTTTAGGAGCCATGGTTACCGTAATTGCACTTTTGGCTATCATTCCGTATATTGGTTTGCAACTAAAAGCTATTTCTGAAACCTTTCACGTAGTTTCAAAATCTCAAGAAAGTTCTAATATTTTTTGGGATACCTCTACTTATGTGGCTTTAATTTTAGCCTTATTTGCTTCCTATTACGGAACGCGTTATGTAGATGCTTCCGAAAAAAGAAAAGGGATGGTTACTGCGGTCGCTTTTGAATCTTTACTAAAACTCTTTTTCTTTATTTTATTAGGTCTTTATGTTACTTTTTTTGTTTTTGATGGTTTTGAAGATATTTACAACCAAGCTGTTACTCTTCCTCATTTTGAAGAACGAAACACCATTGGAGGTTTAGAAGGAGCTGTAAATTGGATGATGTTAATTGTACTTTCCTTTTTTGCCATTTTTTTATTACCTCGACAATTTCACATGAGTATTGTTGAAAACAATAGAGAATCACATGTAAACACAGCCATATGGCTTTTCCCGCTTTATTTGTTACTATTTAATCTTTTTGTTTACCCAATTGCATGGGGAGGAAATATTCTTTTTGAGGGGCAAACTATGAATTCAGATTTGTATTCCCTTCTGATTCCGCAATCCAGAGGAAACGATTTTATGACTGTTTTGGTTTTTTTAGGCGGATTTTCGGCTGCTATTTCTATGATTGTGGTTTCCTCCATAAGTTTGTCCAATATGTTGAGTAACAATTTATTGATTCCGTACGGATTTTTAGGTTCGTTACAAAAAGACAATCCAGAACGTAACACAAGCCGAATTGTGACGATTCGTCGAATTGGTATTTTCAGCTTGATTATACTATCTTTTTTGTATTATCGCTTCTTTATCATGGATTTTTCTCTGGTATCTGTAGGTTTGATTTCTTTTGTAATTGTGGCTCAATTGGCTCCTGCCTTTTTTGGAGCTTTATTCTGGAAAAGAGGTTCTCTTATAGGTGCTATCTCCGGAATACTCGTTGGTTTTTTAATCTGTTTTTACACACTATTATTGCCTTTTTTCTTGAGTTCACTTAATCCGGAAAGCCTATTTTTTAAATACGGATTTTGGGGATTTGAATCCTTACAGCCTTTTCAATTATTCGGTTTGGATTATTTAGATCCGGTGCCACATGCTTTATTTTGGAGTTTGTTTTTTAATTTGATGATTTACATGGCTTTATCGGTAAGTTTTAAAGGAAACTATCGCGAACGAAATTATGCTGAAATGTATGTAGATATCGATAAATACATTACCAATCACGAAAATGCCTTCGTATGGAAAGGAACTGCTTATGTGTCTGATATTGAAAAAGTTTTAAAACGATTTTTAGGTGAAGAACGAACTAAAAGAGCATTATCGCTTTTCAAAATGAAATATCAGGTTGAACCGGATAATCTGATGGCTGATTCTCGTTTAATCAAGTTTGCCGAAAATTTACTTACCGGACATATCGGTACCGCTTCGGCCAAAATAATTATTGAAGGAGTGACAAAAGAAGATAAAATCAGTTTGCCAGAAGTACTTCAAATTTTAGAAGAATCAAAAGAAAATATTACCTTAAACAAAAAATTAACGGAAACATCTAATGAGTTAAAAGAACTTTCTTCTCAACTGAAAAAAGCTAATGAGAACTTGGTTTTGAAAGACAAACAAAAAGATGAATTTTTGGATACCGTAACCCATGAATTGAGAACACCAATTACCGCCATTCGTGCCGCAAGCGAAATTTTGCATGACGATGATGAAATTCCGGAAGATTTGAAAAAGCAATTTCTTCAAAATATTATTACCGAATCGGATCGATTGAATCGTTTGATTGATAAAATTTTGGATTTGGAAAAATTTGAAACCGGAAAACAGAAAATATATCCTACACAAGGAAATATAATTCAGACCATTTCAAAATCGCTTTCGCCGCTACAACAATTGATTACCAATAAAAAATTACACGTTGAATTTGATGAAAATCAGAATACCACTATTATTTCTTTTGATGAAGAACGAATCATTCAAGTGATTACCAACTTGGTTTCCAATGCTATTAAATTTGCTGATGAAAAGGATGGAATTATAATCATAACCCTTTCTGAGAAAGAAGATGAATATGTAAAAGTGAATGTTTTTAATAACGGAAGAGGAGTAAATCCGGACGATTTGGAATCTATTTTCGACAAGTTTTATCAATCCAGCAATCAAAATATTAAAAAACCAATCGGAAGTGGTTTGGGTTTAGCTATTTGTAAACAAATTATAGAAGCTCATAAAGGCAATATTTGGGCCGAAAATGTTCAAAATGGCGTAACCTTTTCATTTACACTTCCCAAAAAAATACATTAAAGATGAAAAAGATTTTATTAGTAGATGACGAACCCAACATTATCATGTCGTTGGAATATACATTCAAAAAACAAAATTTTGAAGTATTTATTGCTCGAGACGGTCAGGAAGCTCTGGATATTTTAAAAACAGAACAACCGGATGTAATTATTCTCGACATCATGATGCCCAATGTTGATGGTTATGCTACTATTGAATCGATTAAAAAAAATGAAAAATTAACCCATTGTAAAGTCATTTTTCTTTCTGCCAAAAACAAAGAAAGTGATATTGAAAAAGGGATGCAATTAGGAGCTAATGCCTATATGACGAAACCTTTTTCAATTAAAAAATTAGTGGATCAAGTGAATGAACTACTTGCTACTGGTGATTAGTCTTTAGTCAGTAGTGAAGAATGAATTACAAAATTAGAAACAACACACAAAAATGAAATATTTTGCATTATATCAAAAAAGTCTTGACAATCCGGAACAATTTTGGAGCGATCAAGCTGAATCTATACATTGGTTTAAAAAACCCGAAACCATTTTATCTAAAGACAAAAACAATTATCCGCTATGGTATTCCGATGGTGAATTAAATGCGTGTTACTTGGCATTAGACAAACATATTGAAGACGGATATGGTGAACAAGTAGCCATTATATACGATTCTCCAGTTACACAAACCGTAAAAAAATACACGTATAACGATGTGAAATCTGAAGTGGCAAAGCTTGCCGGTGGTTTACTCTCGTTAGGAATCAAGAAAGGAGAAACAGCGGTTATTTATATGCCCATGATTCCGCAAGCGGCTTTTGCGATGTTGGCTTGTGCCCGAATTGGAGTCACTCATTCCGTTGTGTTTGGTGGATTTGCTCCACACGAACTGGCTATTCGTATTGATGATTGCAAACCTAGAATCATTTTAACCGCTTCATCAGGAATTGAAGTAGATCGATTAATTGCCTATAAACCTTTGGTTGATGAAGCTATTGAATTAGCCCATCATAAACCCAAAAAAGTAGTGGTTTTAAACCGAAAATTAGGGGCAAGGGTCCCTTTCAAAAAATACGATGTAGATTACGATGCGTTGGTGTATGGTTCAGAAGAAGTTGATTGTGTTTCGGTGGAATCGACGCATCCGCTATATGTTTTGTACACCTCAGGAACAACCGGAAAACCAAAAGGAATTGTAAGAGATACAGGCGGTTATGCAACCGCACTTAAATTTTCAATGCAATACATTTACGGAGCTCAACCTGGTGAAGTTTTTTGGGCCGCTTCCGATGTGGGTTGGGTGGTAGGACATAGTTATATTGTTTATGGTCCACTTATCAATAGAAATACAACGGTTTTATTTGAAGGAAAACCAATTAAAACGCCTGATGCTTCAACTTTTTGGCGAGTCATTTCAGAACATCAGGTCAAAGTGATGTTTACGGCACCTACGGCTATTCGAGCTATCAAGAAAGAGGATCCCAATGGAGAATTTATCAAGCAGTACGATTTGTCGTGTTTACGCACCCAATTTTTAGCCGGAGAGCGTTGTGATGTAGCTACTTTGGAATGGTATAATGAGCACATTCCGGTACCGGCAATTGACCATTGGTGGCAAACGGAATCAGGTTGGCCCATGATTGCCAATATGATGGGAGTGGAGTATCTTCCTATCAAACCGGGCTCTGCCGGAAAAGCGGTAACCGGTTACAATATTCAAATTTTGGGTGAAAACGGACAAGAATTGAATCCCAATGAAGAAGGATATGTAGCTATTAAATTGCCCCTACCACCCGGAACCATGTTGGATTTATGGAACGATAGTCAAAGATTTCATTTAGGTTATTTACAAAAGTTTCCAGGTTATTATTTTTCAGGTGATGGCGGATTTAAAGATGAAGACGGATATATTTTCATTACCGGAAGGGTAGATGATGTAATCAATGTGGCAGGTCATCGTCTATCAACTGCCGAAATGGAAGAAATTGTAGCCTCACATCCGGCTGTGGCTGAATGTGCTGTGATTGGTGTGAATGACGATCTCCGAGGTCAAATTCCGCTAGCTATGGTTGTGGTAAAAACCGGAAATGCAATAGAACATTTTCAATTGGAATATGAAATAGTTCATTTGATTCGTGAAAAAATTGGTGCAGTAGCTTGTTTACGAAATGTTATGGTTGTACAACGATTACCTAAAACACGTTCCGGTAAAATTTTAAGAAAATTATTGCGAAGTATTGTTGATAAAACCGATTTTCAAATTCCGTCAACTATAGATGATGAAGCAATCATTTCAGAAATTCAAGAAGTTACAGAGAATTATCAACTAACTAAGAAATAGTAAAGTCCTTTATAAAACTATACTATTTTAGCAAAGATACATTGTTATAAACCGTTAAAATCTTTATTTTTACATAATTATAAGTATAAAAAAAAAATATCATGAGTTACTACAAAATACATGACCTGGAGAATTATTTTAAAATGTATAAAAAATCGGTTCGAGAGCCCCGAAAATTTTGGGATCGAATTGCCGATGAAAATTTTACTTGGTATCAAAAATGGGATAAGGTATTTGAGTTTGATATGCAAGAAGCTCAATTCAAATGGTTTGTTGATGCCAAAGTGAATATAACAAAAAATTGTATTGACCGTCACTTAGCCCGAAGAGGTGATAAAACAGCTATTATTTTTGAACCCAATAATCCGGATGAAGAAGCACAACACATTACTTACAATGATTTATATGCCAGAGTGGCCAAAATGGCGAATGTATTACGTGATCAAGGCATTAAAAAAGGGGATAGGGTTTGTATTTATTTGCCCATGATTCCTGAACTGGCAGTTGCTGTTTTGGCATGTGCCCGAATAGGAGCCATTCATTCAGTGGTTTTTGCAGGTTTTTCGGCATCGGCGGTTTCTGCCAGAATAAACGATAGTGAATGTAAAATGGTCATTACGTCAGACGGTGGTTATCGTGGTAACAAAACCATTGATTTAAAAGGTATTATAGATGAAGCCTTAGAAAAATCGCCTTGTGTAGAAAAAGTTTTGGTAGTAAAAAGAACCCATGAAAAGGTAAATATGAAAGAAGGTCGTGACATTTGGTTGCAACCGCTTTTAGATGATGCCATTCCCAATAATGTTGCCGAAATTATGGATGCAGAAGATCCTTTATTTATTCTTTATACATCCGGTTCAACCGGTAAACCCAAAGGAATGTTACATACTACAGCCGGTTATATGGTTTATACCGCTTATACGTTTAAAAATGTTTTCAACTATGAAGAAAATGATGTGTATTGGTGTACAGCCGATATTGGTTGGATAACCGGGCATTCCTATATTTTATATGGTCCTTTATTGAATGGAGCCACAACGGTTATTTTTGAGGGAGTTCCCTCTTATCCGGATTTTAGTCGTTTTTGGGAAGTGATAGAAAAGCATAAAGTTACTCAATTTTACACCGCTCCAACAGCCATACGAGCTTTGGCAAAGGAAAGTATTGACTATGTTCAATCGTATCCTTTAAAATCGTTAAAAGTAATTGGTTCTGTTGGAGAACCTATTAATGAAGAAGCTTGGCACTGGTATAATGACCATGTAGGAGGGAAGCGATGCCCATTAGTAGATACGTGGTGGCAAACCGAAACAGGTGGAATTATGATTTCGCCCATTCCGTTTGTTACGCCAACTAAACCTACCTATGCATCGTTACCGTTACCGGGAATTCAACCCGTTTTGATGGATGAATTGCGAAATGAAATAGAAGGTAATCAAGTAACCGGTAGTTTGTGCATTAAATTCCCATGGCCATCGATGGCTCGAACGATTTGGGGCGATCATCAACGGTATAAAGAAACGTATTTTTCAGCATTTCCAGGAAAATATTTCACTGGAGATGGAGCTTTACGTGATGAAGTAGGTTACTATCGAATTACGGGTAGAGTAGATGATGTAATCATTGTTTCAGGTCATAATTTAGGAACGGCTCCTATTGAAGATTCTATCAACGAGCATCCGGCTGTGGCAGAGAGTGCCATTGTAGGTTTCCCTCATGATATCAAAGGAAATGCGTTATACGGCTTTGTTATTTTGAAAGAAAGCGGAGAAACCCGTGATAAAGAAAACTTACGTAATGAAATCAATCAACAAATTTCTGATCAAATTGGGCCCATTGCTAAACTAGATAAGATTCAATTTGTTTCCGGATTACCAAAGACCCGTAGTGGAAAAATCATGCGTCGTATTTTGAGAAAAATCGCGGAAGGAGATTATTCTAACTTTGGAGATATAACCACTTTATTAAATCCGGAGGTTGTTGAAGAAATTAAGGAAGGTAAACTTTAATATATTGATTTTTAATAAAAAAGCCGCTTGAATTATTTTCGAGCGGCTTTTCTTTTAATTTTTTAGGGAATTTGCAATCTTTTTTTCAACTTTAAAAAAAGTAGAGCGGTAATATACGCATCACCTGAAGCGGTGTGACGATCACTTTTTTGAATTTTAAAAAGAGAGCACAATTCATCCAAACTACTGTGCTGGTCTTCCTGTAAACCTTTGAATTTTTGATACATAGCGTCAGTATCCATGCTATCGTTTTTGAGTTTACCCAAGTTCAATCGTTTCAAGGATTGATTAATCATTTCGATATCAAAACGTACATTATGTCCAACAAGGGTAGCATTTTTTATATAATGTAAAAATTGAATAACCGCTTCGGCTTCAACTATTTTTTCTTCTTTTCCTTCTTTTAGGATACCATGAATGGGCACCGTATTTACATTAAAAGTTTCTTGTTGAACAAATACTTCAAAATAATCAGAAACAATAATAGCATCATTGAGAACAGCAACGGCTCCAATAGACAGAATTACATCTTTCTTTGGATCTAATCCGGTAGTTTCACAATCAAAAATCACATACCGCTTTGACGATTTTAAATCGGTTTGTGTTTCCGAAAAATAACTGAGATAAATATCCCAAAATTTTGGAGTTTCTTTTGTAATTTTTTTGAACCAATGCAACATTTGATTTAGGTAAAATAGGTAAGTTGAAAACGATTTTTAATACTATCTTGAATGTCGTGAATGGGGGCAAAAGCATTTTTAAGTTTTACTTTATCTGATTTAGATAACTCATTTAAATTCAGATATCTACCGCTTGAATTATTTTTTAATCCTTCAACAGTTCGAAAACGAAGAAGTAATAAAAAAGCTTCGGCACAATTTTCAAACAATTCGGCATTTTGAGGTTCTATTTCAGCTAATTTTTTAAATCGGGCATAGGTATTTGAAATTCCTTTCACATGTAAACTTAGAGCAATTAATCTTGCTGCATCTATTAAAGGCATTAAAGCTCTACTTTTAATATCAAAGGTATCTTTATGCTCACCATCATTTTCAACTAAAAATTGTCTGAAAAACCCAAGTGGAGGTGGATTTTTTAAAGCATCTGAACCTAAATAAGCAAGGAAAACACTATTTTTTGTGGTGTTTTGAGTAATGGTTTGCGTTATAGCATTTAGAAGGTTTTCATCGCCATACACAAAATCGTAATCAAAAAATATAGAACACATTAAAATTCCTTTCTCACCGGGAGTATTTATCCAATGGTTGTATTGTTTTACCCAATCGGTTACAGATTTACACCATTGAGGATTACTGGCCATCATATCGGCAGGACAATATTCGTAGCCCATTTTATGCAATGTTTTAGTGACTTTATCAGCCAATTCCATGAAATATTGCTTAACATTTTGATATTCATGCTCCGGAACATCTTCAAAAATTAAAGCATTATCTTGATCTGTAAGTAAAAGTTGCTCTTTTCTTCCTTGACTTCCAATGGAAAACCAACAAAATTTAGCAGGAGGAGGTGAATCCATTTTTGCTAAAGCCAATTCGATAGCTCTTTGAGTTAAAGCTAAATTAATTTCACCGGTTAAATTACTTATATGTTGGATAGGTATTCCTTTTTCGAGAGAGTTTTCAATTAAATCGGTTAATTTATCACGTATGCTTTTTAATTCCTTAGTACGTTGTGCTCTTCGGGTTTGTTTAAGCAAAACTCCGGGATTATTGGCTTGGGCTACAACCACATCATGTTCCGAAATGATACCGGTAAGTAGGGTATTGGGGGTACCGTCTACAGTTACACACAAATGACCAATATTGTGTTTGAGCATCATTATTTGAGTTTCGGCCACTGATATGTTTTCGGGTACAGTTATTACAGGAGATGACATAATTTGCTGGGCTGTTGTAGTGATAGGAAACAAACCTGTGGCAATTTTAGAACGTAAATCTTTATCAGTTATAATTCCAATAGGCAATTTTTTTTCTTGAATAATAATACTTCCAATCTTATTTTGTGTCATTACCTTAGCTATTTGCTCAATTGTATCTTTACTTGAAGCAGAAATAGGATTTTTGGTGTACGAAATGGGTTTATAATACTGTATTTCAGAATTTTGTTCATTGTAGATAACATTTTCAGAAATTAATTTTCCTTTGTTTTCTTTATCATAGGGATTTCGAGTGTTTGAAGCAAAACTTTGCAATAAAAACTGTAAAACTTCTTGATTTTGACTCACAAATGGTTTGAAAACCTCAATAGGTATAGCATACAATAAGCTTTCCTCACGAGCTTTGGCAGTCATTAAATAATTGTCTTTGGCAAAGAAAGGACGTAATCCTAAAATATCACCTTCATCACATTTATCGATTAGAGCTTCTTCAGCATCTGATGTTACAGAAAGTCCAATTGCACCTTCACGTACAACATAAAAATAGGCGTGTGTAGCATCACCAACTTTAAATAAAACTTTGTTTTTTTCAATATGAACAACATGTATTTCTTGAGAAATACTAACTAAATCATTGAATGTTAAATGATTAAAAGGCGGATAATTTTTTAAGAAATCTGCAATTCTTTCAGCAATTGAATTTTTCATAAATGAGCTATTTATGAATTAAATATACAAAAATCAACCCAAATGTGAATTCGAATATTTTATTTTTATTATTTGTTTTAAGTAAATAAATACTCTCTAAAATATATTGACTGATTTACTTGTAAATAGAATTCTCAGTAATCGAATGAGTAGAGTAATTAACAAAATTCTGAAATTTTCTATTTTACATAATATAAATTATAGTTCGTTTTTAAATAACAAGAAATGGTGTTCTAATCCAATAATTCCCTGAACTTTCTACCAATACCAATCAAAAGTTTGGTTTTGTAATCTTCTATTAACCAGTCTCTGTAATTTTTTGTTGTATTACTTAAACAATTGGTATAATGTCTAATTCGGCTTTCGATATCATCAACTAAAAGTTTAGAAAGAATTTTAGCTTCATATAACGAATTTGAATTTTCTACACACATTGTAGCATGTTGATCTAAAGATTTATCTAAAACTACTTTGGGTCTTAAATTTTTTGATAATGCTAATTTGTATTCACTTTCAACATCAAAATCAATTTCCAAAGTTTGGTTAAATTTGGCTCTGATTTCTGGAGGCATTTTATACGAAAAATGCATTTCAATTTCAACATCACCTTTTAAATTATGAATGTATTGATCCGGATATTTAAATATATGTTGCCAATCAATTTTATCAGTCCATAAACCAAAACGAGCGGCATTATTTCCGAGATCAATTATAGTAAACTCCTCTTTATGAGGTAGTTTTCTTGAACCTCTACCAATCATTTGGAAATACAATGTGAGGGATTTGGTTGCTCGGTTTAAGATAACGGTTTCAACAGTTGGTTCATCAAATCCGGTAGTTAATATGCCTACTGAAGTTAGAATGGCATCAGGAGTTTCCTTAAACCATTTTAAGATTTCTTTTCGTTCTTCGTTCGTATTGGTATTGTCTAAATGTTTAATGTTTTCATAACCTGCTTCTTTAAATGTATCTAAAACATGGAGTGAGGTTTGAATACCGTTGTTAAAGATTAATGTCTTTTTTCCGAAAGAATGCGTACTGTAAGCTTGAATTAATTTTTCTTGCATTAACATATTCGAATACAGTTCGTCTGATGATTTTACGGTATAATCTCCATTAATCCCCACTTTTAAACTTGTCAACCCTACGTCATAGCTAATTGTTTTAGCTTTAGCAAGATACCCTTTGTCTATTAATGTAGCAATAGAACTTCCAACTAGCAATTCCTGATAGTTTTCTTTCATGGGAAGCTTTATATTTGAACTCAGTGGTGTGGCTGTTACACCTAAGAAAAAAGTATTTTTGAAGGCATGAAATAATTTGCGAAACGAATTAAAATGAGCTTCATCAATAATAAGTAAACCTACATTGTCTATATGAAGTTTTTCATCATTAAGTCGGTTTTTGAGTGTCTCAACCATGGCCACAAAACAAGAATATTCATCCTGATCCGGCAATTCTTTAATGTTACTGTTGATGATTTTATTTTTAACATCAAATCCTTTGAGCATTTTTGAGGTTTGTTTACATAACTCAATTCGATGCGTTAAAACCACCACTTTTTTATTGTATTTTTCAAGATATTTTCGGGTGATTTCAGAAAAAATTACCGTCTTTCCCCCTCCTGTTGGTAGCTGATACAATAAATGATAATTGCTTGGAGACTTTTCAATTTTTTCAAAAATAGAATCAATATCACCCAACTGATACCCATAGAGTTTTTTTTTCTCTTCGTATTCTAGTAATATATCTTTTTTTGACATGCTTTGCAAAATTGAATTTTGCAAAAATACACACTTAAAAACGCTATCTGCTATTTTTTTTATTAATTCTAAATACCTAAAGCGTTACAAAGGTTAAATTAAACATAAATTAAACATTTGATTTCACATATTTTCACCACAAATCAAACTATATTATTAATTTTACGGCCTTATAAAAGCCATAAAAATATGAAGTATAGAATTAAAATTACGCCAATAGACCGTTGGGTAATCAATCCGGTAAACCGATTTATTGGAAAGTCTACAACCGGTGGTATTGTATTGTTTTTGTCAGCTATTGTTGCATTAATTTTAGCCAATTCTCCATGGAAAGATGCCTATCATCATATTTGGGAACACAAAATTGCTTTTGGAATTGATGATAAATTCATGTTGGATAAAACCTTACATCATTGGATTAACGATGGATTGATGGCGGTATTCTTTTTTGTAGTAGGTTTAGAACTCAAAAGAGAAATTATTGGAGGTGAATTATCCAATCCTAAAAAAGCTTTGCTACCCGTTGCAGCTGGAATTGGCGGTATGCTTTTCCCTGCCGTAATCTATTTATTTTTCAATCCAACCGGAGATGCACATAGTGGCTGGGGAATTCCAATGGCAACTGATATTGCTTTTGCTTTGGGTGTATTGTTTCTTTTGGGTGATAAAGTACCTACTTCACTAAAAGTCTTTCTAACAGCACTAGCTATTGCAGATGACCTTGGAGCGGTTTTGGTTATTGCCTTTTTTTACACTTCAGACATCTCTTTTACCAGTTTGATTGTAGGTTCGGCTTTTTTAATACTGCTTATTGTATCCAATGTTATAGGGATTCGAAATACTTTTTACTACGGCATATTAGGTGTTGGTGGACTCTGGTTGGCGTTTTTGGTTTCGGGTGTACACGCCACTATAGCCGGAGTTTTGGCGGCTTTTACTATTCCAGCAAATGTAAAAGTTGACGAGGTTGGTTTTGTTGCCAAAATGAAAGAATATTTACACGATTTTAAAAATGCCGATCCTAATGATGTTCCAACAGTTACTCCGGAACAACTTCACATTTTGGAAGATATGCGAACCTTAACCAAGCAAGCAATGACACCCTTACAACGTTTGGAACACGCTATGCATCCTTTTGTAACCTATGTAGTTATGCCGATTTTTGCCTTAGCGAATGCTGGTGTAACCTTAAGCTCAGATACGGCATCTACCACAACAAGTTATGTAGCTATTGGGGTAATATCCGGTTTACTTTTGGGAAAATTTATTGGAATTGTTGGAGTATCTTCTCTATTGGTTAAACTAAAAATTGCCAATTTACCTGAAGGAATGAACTTCAAACATCTTATGGGAGTTGGTCTACTGGCTTCTATTGGTTTTACTATGTCATTGTTTATTGCGAATCTGGCTTTTAAAAACCCTGAGTATATTCAACAAGCAAAAATTGGAATTTTAGTTGCTTCTCTAATTGGAGGAACTCTAGGATTTTTATTTTTATATTTCAATAAAGACAAGTCGCAATCTAAAGTTTTAATAAAAAACACCAATCTACACTAACCTATGTCTCGCGAAAAAATCAAAAAAAACAGATGGAAGCAACTCCATTTATATTATAGTTACACCGGATTTTATAAATTTATCCTGGATGGCTTAAAAAGTGCATTCTTGCCCACAGTTTTGTTTGTTGGAGCTATAGTTTATGTACATTATGAAGTCATTAATATCAATGATGCATTGGTTATTTTAACTCAAAGATATAGCGATTTTACAATTTTTTCGGTATTCTTTATTTCTGAATCTATTTTGGGATTACTACCTCCCGACATTTTTATAGCCTGGACCAAAAACACTGATTTTCCTCTACTCTATTTAAGTTTGCTGGCTTTATTATCCTATACAGGCGGTGTAGTATCCTACTTATTAGGAAAAGCCATGCTTTTAATACCGGCGGTTCATAACTTTATGTATGAAAAAATGAGCAAACATATTGCAAACATGCGAAAATGGGGTGGATTATTGATTGCCGTAGGAGCTCTTCTCCCCTTGCCTTTTGCTATTGCAGCTATGGCTGCGGGTATGATTAAATTTAGTTTTAAAAACTTTCTTCTTTTTTCACTTTTGCGATTTTTAAGATTTATTATTTACGGATTTGCCATTTATCAAATGCTATAACATGGATTCAATTTTCAAGAAAACAGCTTTTTGGGAAGGCATTTCATTGCTAATGCTACTTTTTGTTGCGATGCCTCTAAAACACTTGTTAGGTCAACCATTAATGGTGAAAATAGTAGGCATGGCTCACGGACTTTTGTTTGTTTTGTATGTTGTTTTTGCTCTATACTTAAGTTTCAACCGGAAGTGGGGTTATACAAAAACATTTCTCATTTTAGTGGCATCATTGATACCGTTTGGGACTTTTTATGTAGATAAAAAATATTTTTCAGAGCAAACTACTTAGAAAGGCGGTCCGAAATAAATTCAATTTGAGTTTTTCCGTGAGCTAGTGGTTTTCCGTTGGGGTCCAAATTAACCATGGTTATAGTGTCTACTGTTATTATGGTTTCACGAGTCATTATGTTTCTTACTTCACAAGTTAATGTTAATGAGGTTTTTCCAAATCGAACTACATCAATACCTATCTCCACTATATCACCCGGTTTTGCAGAACTTTTAAAATTGATTTCCGACATGTGTTTGGTAACAACTTTTGTATTTTCCAATTGAATTATGGTATACAAAGCCACTTCTTCATCAATCCAAGCTAACAATCTCCCCCCAAATAAAGTTCCATTTGGATTTAAATCTTCAGGTTTTACCCATTTTCTAGTATGAAATCTCATAAGTTGATATTTTATTGTAAAATTACTTTTTTTAAATTATAAGGATTGTTTTTTAATACATTCTTAACCGAAAAGGTTTTCGGGCTTAAAATGCGATGTTTTCAAAAAGTTGTATTAAAAAATCAATAGATACTACACATTTCATTTTCTGTAAAATATAATGTAATGTTAAAACAATTCGTTTATATTTGCACTAATTGTTAAAACAAACACCCAAATACAATTTTAAAATGAAGAATTTTTTCTCCTTATTATTGACTTTATCTTTTTGGGCTTCAATAGCTCAAGACAACACAGAGTCAGAAATTAATGACGTGTATAACAAATGGTCTTTCGAATTTAATTTTGGCCAAAGCAAAGGGATTAAGCCTTACTCTGAAGGTTATTTTGCCAGTCATCCCGGTAAATTTTTTGGAGGGGTAACACTCAACCATTTTAGTGGAGGTGCCCGTTATATGTTTAGCCCAAAGTTTGGTTTAAAAGCAGATCTGGCTTATGATCGTTTGGAAAACTTAAGTGATAAAAGTTTAGATTTCGAATTGCAACAAATACGTTTTGGTATTCAAGGGGTAATCAATGGTGCTCGTTTATTTGATATTCAAGAAAAATTAGGAAGATTTAGTTTCTTGTTTCATGGAGGATTTCAAGTCGCTCAAATGATACCCCAAATGGGACCCTTAAAAGGAAGAGATGAATGGAATGGTGGTTTGATGTTTGGATTAACACCCGAATTTCGTGTTAGTAAAAATCTGGCAGTCAATTTTGATTTGACCATTTTATCAAATGTTCGTCAACACTTTAATTGGGACGGAATGGAATACTCTGCAGATAATAACAATTTGGCCGGAAGTATGTATACTACTTCTTTAGGTATATCCTACTCTTTCGGTTCTGAAAAAGTTCATGGAGATTGGGCTGTTATTAGAAATAAACAATTAGAAGAGATCAAGGCATTAGAAAAACGTGTTGGTGAAATAGAAAACAACATGAATGATTCAGATCAAGATGGTGTTCCTGATTACCTAGATGCAGAGCCTAATTCAATTGCCGGAGTAGCAGTTGACACCAAAGGTAGAATGATTGATTTAAATAAAAATGGTGTTCCAGATGAATTAGAGCGATATTTAAATAATACGTATACTTCTAAAGAGACATTAATTGAATCTCAAAAAGAAACCATTAAACAATTTATTAATGATGGATATGTAGCTACGTATTTTGACTTTAATAAAACTCAACCTACCAATGTTTCAACAGAAGGTATTGATTTCATCTTAACTTATTTAAGAAACAACCCAACTGCAACGGTTGATATTATTGGACATGCAGATGAAATTGGTAAAACGCCATACAATGATAAATTAGCCAATACCCGTGCTACCAATGTTAAAAACATTTTAATGAAAGCCGGTATTGCAGAAAACAGATTGAATGTAATCTCTGCAGGTGAAGATACGTCTGTAGACAAAGATTCAGTTGGAGCCAGACGATTAGTTAGACGTGTTACTTTTAAAGTAAAATAATTAACAATCAAACCTTAATAACTAAATTAAAGCCTCTGTAAAACTACAGAGGCTTTTTTTTAACTTTAAAATAAAAAAAATGATACCAAGAGATAATTTTATTACCGAAAATCGTGGAGCGTCTTTAGGTGTAGTAACCGAACAATCTTCGTCTGAGGAGCGTTTTCAAAATTTGACATTACGACCTATATTAAAGCTTCAGAATGACTTATTTATAGAAGTCTTTAAAAATTACATCAGTAAACACAAATCTGATTTTTACAGTTTTTCTGTAGAAAAAAAATTACAGTTTATTGAAAACTCCATACAAAAAGATATAAAGTTTAGAAATTCATTAAAAGGTATCGTCATTGGGCTTTTTACTTTGGAAGAATACGCTCTTTACATTACCAATTCATCTAATTTAAACAAAAGAATGATGAATATGCTTATAGAACGTTTAAAAAGTCAAGTTCAATTGTTTGATCATTTTTGATAACTTTTTATTTGTATACTTCCTGATTTTTCCCTTTTTTGATTGCTATTCTTGTTGTTTTTCAAGGAATAACAAATTTTTAGTTTGTTTTTGACTCTTGAAAAATTGATGATTTTAAAAATTGTTAGGAAAATTACCCTCCTTTTTTGATTTTTTTTTATTCAAAGTTTCGCTTTTTACATTTAATCATAATTATCTACTATGGCTTGATTTTTATGAATTTTAATGCTTAAAATTCAGTATTATTGTTAAATAGGTTATTGACTTTTCATATATAAATCAATATCAATCGAAATTCAAAAAGTAGGATGTATGAAAGAAGCTTATTACAATTGGTATTCACCAAATCTCAATAGAGAAGTTCAAATGTTGGTTTTTGGACATGCCGGTTATCCGGTAATTGTATTTCCTACTTCTATGGGTAGTTTTCATGAAAATAAAGATCAAGGTTTGATAGAATCTGCCAGATGGTATATAGAACAAGGTTTAATTCAAATTTTTTGTCCTGAAAGTATTGATAAAGACAGTTTTTACAATAAAAATATTCATCCTTACCACCGCATTCAAAATCATGTTTGGTACGACAAAATGATTTGTCACGAGATAGTTGAAAAAGTCAAAAACAACACTTATTCCGGAAAGGTAGCTGTAGCCGGATGTAGCTTTGGAGGCTATCACGCAGCCAATTTTGCTTTTCGTCATCCGGGTTATGTAAGTCATATGTTTGCCATGAGTGGTGCTTTTAGTATTAAGAGCTTTATGGATGGTTATCACGACGACCATGTATTTTACAACAGTCCGGAAGATTTTTTGCATGGCCTAAACGATAGAGAATTATGGAATATGGATATTATTCTGGGTACTTCTAATTGGGATATTTGCTACGATGCCAATTTGAAGTTGAGTAGAGTTTTAGCCCAAAGAGAAATCCCACATTGGTTGGATGTTAGAAAAGATAAACAGCATGATTGGCCGGTTTGGCGTGAAATGTTTCCCCATTATTTATCCAGAATTAAATATTTTTAAAAGCATTAAAACAAAATCATATGAAAAAAATTGGAATCTTATTCGGAATGGAAGATACCTTCCCACAGGCTTTTATAGACCGCGTAAACTCAAAAAATGTAAAAGGAATCCTAGCAGAAGCCGTATCCATTGATAAAGTGGTTCAAAATAAAGCCACAGAATATGCTGTAATTATAGACCGTATTTCTCAAGATGTACCTTTTTATAGAGCCTATTTAAAAAATGCCGCTCTAACCGGTACTGCCGTAATCAATAATCCTTTTTGGTGGAGTGCAGATGATAAATTTTTTAATAACTGTTTAGCAGATGTATTAGGCGTTCCGCTACCCAATACAGTAATTTTACCTTCTGCAGAACATCCTACTGATACCACCAGTAAATCTTTTCGAAACTTAAAATATCCACTCGACTGGGAAGCCATATTTGATTATGTCAAGTTTCCGGCTTACATGAAGCCCTATGCCGGTGGCGGTTGGAAAAATGTATATCGTCTAGAAAACAGAGATATGTTTTGGGATATTCATAGAGAAACCGGACAATTAGTAATGCTTTTACAGGAAGAAATTGTGTTCGAATCCTATTTTAGAGTGTATTGTTTAGGAGGTAAGTCGGTTCGAATTATGCCTTATGAACCCAGAAATCCGCATCATTTGCGTTATGTAGTGGATGGCTCTCCAGCAGATAAAAAATTGTTGGCCACAATTAAAGACTACACGATTCGACTTTGCAAAGGATTAGGATATGATTTCAATACAGTTGAATTTGCGGTGCGTGACGGTATCCCCTATGCTATCGACTTTGGAAATCCGGCTCCCGATGCTGAAATTACTTCGGTAGGTAAAGAAAATTTTGAATGGGTTGTTGAAGAAGCAGCTAAAATGGCCATCGAATATGCTAAAAAACACAAAGATGGACAGATGAATCTTACTTGGGGCACATTTATGAAAGATTCTGTCAATGTAGCCAAACGATTTTAATCACCTTCAAACCGCGTTGTAATGAGTATAAAGAAACCTTTACCTGTTTTTACATTAGGTGTAGAAGAGGAATATTTAATCATCGACCCCGAAACCCGTGACCTTCGCTCACATATGTCTAAAATCGTGGATGGAGCCAAAATTATTTTACAAGAGCAAGTAAAAGCCGAAATGCACCAATCAGTGGTAGAGGTTGGAACCAATATTTGTAAAAATGTTAAAGAGGCTCGAGAGGAAATCACTTTTCTTCGAAAAAAGATTGTGGAATTGGCTGCTAAACAAGGATTAGTAGTAGGTGCCGCCGGAACGCATCCATTTTCTAAATGGCAAGATCAACCTATTACGGATGACCCACGTTACCATAATATTGTGAATGAATTACAAGATGCGGCTCGTTCCAATTTGATTTTTGGGATGCATTGCCATGTGGGTATCGAAAGTCGCGAAATCGGACTGCAATTGATGAACCAAGCGTGTTATTTCTTACCCCATATTTTTTCGCTTTCAACTAATTCTCCTTTTTGGGAAGGAAGAAATACGGGCTATAAATCGTTTAGAACCAAAGTATTTGACAAGTTTCCACGCACCGGTTTACCGGAATATTTTGATTCTGTGCAATCGTATGACAATTTCTTGGAAACATTAGTGAAAACAAATTGTATCGATAATCCCAAGAAAATTTGGTGGGATTTACGTTTGCATCCGTTCTACAATACAATTGAATTCCGCATTTGTGACATGAGTTTAACGGTTGATGAAACGATTTGTATTGTGGCCATTATTCAAGCTATTGTGGCCAAGTTGTATAAATTGACACAAGCCAATACGAGTTTCAATATTTATCGATTGGCTTTAATCAAAGAAAATAAATTCCGTGCTGCTCGTTATGGTGTACAAGGAAATATGATAGATTTTGGTTTACAAAAAGAGGTACCAACCAAAGAGTTAATTTTAGAATTACTTGATTTTATTGATGATGTCGTAGATGAACTTGGAAGCCGAGAAGAAATCAATTACGTCCACAATATCCTGAGAGAGGGTACCGGAGCTGCGAAACAATTAGCCGTATATGAAGAAACGAAAGATTTAACCAAAGTGGTTGATTTTATTACGAGTGAGTTTACTAAAGGAATTTAAAAGCATTTTTGTCATTCCGTATCTTGACGAAGTCCATAGAGGAATCTCCCGTCCAGACGATCAAAAATGTTTATACATTTAAATCTTGAGATAAGCTTCAAAATAAGTTTTGCAAAAATTTATAAAATTAGTATACAATAAATAATGTTAATTTCTATTGAATAAAGATTAATAAAAGCTTAGAAGTCAACTAATTCAAAATTGGTATATTTGCATCAATTAATTGTGACCTTATGAATTCACATATCAGAATAGCGGTGTTAGACATGTACAATGGCGAACCCAACCAGGGAATGCGGTGTATCATCGATATCATCAACCGTTTTAATCAAATGGTTTCGTTTCAAATCTTTGATATTAGAGGGAAAAATGAATTTCCGGATATCACAAAATTTGATATCTATATTTCAACCGGCGGTCCCGGAAATCCTTTAGAAGGTGATGGTGTTTGGGATAAAAAATATTATGAATTGATTGATGCCTTATGGAAATGGAATCAAGAAAATGAAATGAAGAAACATGTTTTGTTCATTTGTCATTCTTTTCAAATGGCTTGTAAACACTTTGGCTTAGCCGAAATCAACAAGCGAAAAGATACTTCTTTTGGTATTATGACCACGCACAAAGTAAATGAAGGATTGACAGATATACTTTTTGAAGGTCTCCAAAATCCCTTTTATACGATTGATAGCCGTGATTTTCAAGTGGTTCAACCACACCTTAAAAACATTAAGAAATTAGGGGCACAAATTATTGCATTGGAAAAAATTCGCGACCACGTTCAATACGAACGTGCTATCATGGGAATCCGTTTTTCAAAAGAGTTTGTTGGAGTACAATTTCATCCGGAAGCCGACCCGCTGAGTTTCCTGGCACATATGAAAAACAGACCCTTTAGAGAAAAAATTATCAAAATGAAAGGTAGAATTAAGTTTTTGAAAATGTTGGAAAACTTAGTGGAAGAAGATAAAATTTATTTGACCAATGAAACCATCATCCCAAATTTTCTTCGCACCTCTATTAATGATTTATTAAAGCATAAAAAGACATTATCAAATTAATCGATACACAACACTAAATAAGGCACTCAAGTTTTTCTTTTGTGCCTTTTTTTAAACCAAAATAGTATGAATCAGCATTATAGAAAGGTATTCAACGCCCAATTTTCTGAAGAAAAATACAACCAACTCATCGATTCTATCACAAACGATTTTGACTATCGTCCTACATTTCGCATTGGTGAAACTCCTTTTTTCATACCAAATGAATTGAAAGCACAATTGTTGCAAGGATGCCAAGAAGTGATTGATTTTATTCAAAAACCGGATTTCAAAGCTTTAACCGACAAAGCCTTAGAACTCAACCGTAAAGTGCCCAACGAAGATCAACATACGACTTTTTTGGCGATTGATTTTGGAATTTGCGAAGAAAATGGAAAGATTATCCCAAAATTAATCGAAGTGCAAGGCTTTCCATCCTTGTTTAATTTTCAGAATGAATTATCTAAGAAATTTTTTAACCTCTACCCTTTTCTTAGTGAATTAACCCCTTTTTTAAGTGGTTATACACATGAAAGTTATTTGGCGTTAATGGAAGAAGTGATACTAAACCATCATCCCAAAGAGCAAGTGATTCTATTGGAAATTGAACCGGAAAAACAAAACACCAAAATCGATTTTTATTACTGTCAACGCGACTTTGGTATTCCGATTGTATGCGTTACAGAACTCATTCAAAAAGGTAAAAAACTCTACTATACCAACAAAAAAGGTGAAGAAATTGAAGTAAAACGCATCTACAATCGGGTTATTTTTGACGAATTAGATTTACGTACCGATCTACAATTAAACTTTGATTTTTCAGATGAACTGGATGTAGAATGGGCCGGACATCCGAATTGGTTTTTCCGCATCAGTAAGTTCATTTTGCCTTATTTGAAAGGAGATTATTTCATTGAAACGACTTTGTTGAGCGATTTAAAAGAAATTCCAACCGATTTAGAGAATTATGTGCTCAAACCTTTGTTTTCTTTCTCAGGAAGTGGTGTGATTTTCCATGTTAAAAAAGAAGACATCGAAGCGGTTGAAGAAAAAGACTTATATATTTTACAGAAAAAAGTGAATTACATCCCAATTATTCAATCTCCGGATGGTAAAGTCAAAGCAGAAGTTCGCATTCTTTGTGTTTGGCCCGATAATGCCCCTGCTCCTATTCCGGTTACGAATTTAGTGCGTTTAAGTCGTGGCGAAATGATTGGTGTGAAATTCAATAAAGATAAAGACTGGGTGGGTGGAACGGTTGGGATGTTTGAGCGATAATTTTTAACATAAAGAAATTAATTTTTTTTCATTGATCCTTAATGAATATCTTAACTTTCCTTAATTACTTAATGTTTAATTTTAGATTAATTTCTTCACCATTTCTATCCTCAACTCCTCCAAATTCTCATAGTCCAAATATTTCGCCCATGAATCTTCATTCAAAATCAATTTGATTTTTTTGAGTGTTTTAACAGTATCAGCCGCATTTCGCAACGTAGCAATTCCATCATATAAAGGCATGTCTTTATGGAAAAAGTCAGCTGTTTTCTGTTCCCAATTGACTTGAATAAAAAATAAGTTGGTGGTTTCGTCATTTGCATAAAAATCAGCCCAATTCGCAAAACCAATTTTGGTATGTTGATTTTTATAATCACTCAGAGGAAGCAAACGCCAACGGCAATTAGCCACCCTACCCCAATGATTAGAAATCCGATAAACACCCTCTTCTGTAAAAAAATATTCACTTCCCGATTGACTTTTGAAACTCGGTTTCATTCCTTCAAATTCAGTTAAAGGAACCTCTTTCCAAAGGCAAAAAGTGTGTTTGTGGAAGTTGTTGGAGTTGTATTTTTTCAATTCAAATTATTTT
Source organism: Flavobacterium sp. (assembly GCF_036759525.1). Taxonomy (GTDB): domain Bacteria; phylum Bacteroidota; class Bacteroidia; order Flavobacteriales; family Flavobacteriaceae; genus Flavobacterium. The sequence goes on from NZ_DAIOUN010000006.1 coordinate 59,943, forward strand.
TTAAACCATATAAGTCATATAAGTTTTTGATGTTTTTAAACTTATATGACTTATATGGTTAATATAAAATTATATTTTAGGTTAATGCAACTTCTTCACTTCTTGTTGCTGAGCTACAGCCGCAAAATCCTTCACTAATCGCTCCGCATAATCGTCTAACAATTCCCGAACGCGTTCGTGCTTGTCTGATTTCACAATCAATCCGGCATGGTATTCCAAAGGTACTCTGAAACATACTTCGCTATCGCTAAACCCACTCAAATCTGGATGTTCGTATTTGGATAACGTCAACACTATTCCGGCATATTGCTTTTTGGGAGTTGGAACTTTGTAGGTTTCATCACGAACTAATGCATCTTCAATTTTGGCCCATTCACCCCATAAATTGATACCGGATGCGGCTTCTACCATTTCCGCCAAATGAGCTCCACCAACTCGGGAAGACGTTTCTAAAAAGTAAATTTTTCCGTCTTCATTACATTTGATAAATTCTGTATGTGTGGCTCCATGTTTCATTCCAAACGCTTTCATCACTTGCTCATTTACTTTTTTTATCGCTTTATCATCAGCATTGTTGTACGGAATATTAGCACTTCTGAAAATCCCACCGCCTTGCGAAATTTCCATTGGTGTAGCCAAATATTGCGAAGTGATACTAAACAACACTTTTCCGTTAAAATTCAATCCGTCACAGTGATACACCGCACCGGGTTTGAATTGTTCCACTAAATATTTAATGCGATTATCTCCCAATTCGTGAATTTTTTGCCATAATTCCTCTTTAGTATGCACTTTCATAATTCCTGAGGCAGAAGCTTCTGACCTTGGTTTCAATACCCATGGTGGCGAAACCGTATCGGCAAAATGATTTATATAGTCATCATTAAACAACGCACTAAATGCCGGCACCGGCACACCTTCTGATTGGGCTTTTACCCGCATGGCCAATTTATCTCTAAAATACCTTCCGGTGGTTTGCCCCATGCCTGCCATTCGTAGATTTTCTCGTAAAAAGGTAGCTTTTTCCACATCAAAATCGTCTAACGCTACGATGGCATCTACTTTTTCTTTTCGCATTAATCCGGCCACACCGTGTAAAAGCATATCCAAATCCCAATCGATATCTTGGCCGGGCATATAAAATATTTCGTCAATGGAATCAAAAGCCCAAGGTTTATCCCGTAATTTCTCGGAAGTAATCAAGAAGACCTTGTTTCCCAATCGCTTCATATTAATTAAAAAATCATTTCCCTTAAAATAATTGGAAATGCATATAAATGTTTTGGTCGTTTGCTCCATAACCTATTGATTTTGAATAAAAGTAGTAATTAATTGTACGCCAAATGCCGTGGCATGTTTGGTTTTGGCAAATTCATCATCTACAAATGACACTCCGGCAATATCCAAATGGGCCCAAGAAGGATGATTTTCAGTAAAAAATTCTAAAAACTTCGCTGCAGAAATTGCTCCGGCAACCGGTTTCCCAGAATAATTCTTCACATCAGCTATCTCACTTTCAATATCAGATTGATAAACCTCCCAAAGTGGCAAAGGCCACAAACGTTCCCCAGTTTTGGTTCCGGCCTCTTGAAGTTTTTTAGATAGTTGTTCATTATTCGTAAACAAGGCACCACATTCATAACCAAATGTTGCCACACTGCTTCCTGTTAAGGTAGCAATATCTATAATCGTTTCGGGATTGTAATTTTTGATGAGATAGGATAATCCATCGGCTAAAATTAAACGGCCTTCCGCATCGGTATCAATGATTTCAATCGTATGTCCGCTATAACTTTCTATCACATCACTAGGCAAAAAGGATTGAGCATCCACTGAATTTTCACAAGCCGGTACAATTGCCGTAACTCGATGGGGTAATTTCAAATCGGCGATCAATTGCATGGCTCCTAAAACGGCCGCACCACCCGCCATATCACATTTCATATGTACCATTCCGGCAGTTTTTATGTTCAAACCTCCTGTATCAAATGTGATGCCTTTACCCACCAAACCAAAATGTTTTTGAGCATTTTTCGGTTGGTAATCTAAAACAATAAATTGGGGTTCATTGGCACTACCTTTTCCAACAGAAATAAAGGCATGTAATCCGATTTCTTTGGCTTTTTTTGCTCCGATGATCTCCACTTCCAATTTGAATTTTTTGCCTAAATCGGTTGCCCAATTGGCCAAATGTTTAGGGGTAATTTTATTGGGAGGTAAATCAACCAAATGAAAAGTTTCCAGTTGAGCTTGAGCCGTTTTTAAGCCCAATTCAACTACTTTTTGACGATTGGAGGCACTCACAATATTCAATACCGATCGCACTTCTTGTAACGGATGTACTTTTTTCTCTTTTTTGTAATGTCCCAATTGATAGGTGCCTAAAACTAATCCGTTCACAGCCGCAGCAGCCCATTCATCTGTAAAAAAATCAGGTAAAAACAGAGATGTTTCTTTTTGAAAAAAAGACGCTTGCTTTTGAGCCACACGTCTGAATATTTTCTTTAAATCGGTTACCATCGGTTTCTTTCCCAAACCAATAAAAAGATAGACAACACCCACTTTCTCTAAAGCATAAAGGGTATCTTTCTTTCCGGAAAAAATAGAATTGGAAACCGATAACGATAAATATTGAACCGTTTCCTCTGTCTCCAAAACGGGAACCAATACTAAACTTTCTGTTGAACTAACTTTGTTTAAGTGTTTTATTTTCATAGCTTTTATTCTTCTTTTGTACTAAAAAACAACCATTCGATTGCTTTGGGGAATTCGTCACTCCAATAGATTTCATTGTGCTTGCCAAATTCGTTGATGCTTAATCGCACTTTCATTTTGTCCTCTAACGATTTTCGTTTTAACAATCGCTTTTTAAAGTTTTTTACATGGTCAATCATGGTAGCACTTTCATCGCCACCGGCATACAAATAAATGCGGGTTTCCTGTGGTTCTTCCATGTCTAAAAAGGATAACTTTATTTTTGGCACTACCCACAACGAAGGCGAAAATATCATCAACTTCCCAAATACTTCCGGATACATGATGCCACTGAAAATGCTCACTAATCCTCCCATCGAACTCCCACCTATTCCGGTGTGCTCCCGCTCCGGTTTGGTGCGGAAATTGGCATCTACAAAAGGCTTTAAAGTATCGGTTAAAAAACGAATGTATTTTTTTCCTTGACCGGCACCTAAAACGGTATTGCCCACATTGTATTCGATGATTCGTTCATTATCAGCATGTTCAACAGCAATAACAATGATTTTACCAATTTTATACTCAGCCATAACAGCGAGTTTTTTATCAATTTCCCAATTGCCATATTGGGCTTTTTCATTGAATAAATTTTGAGCATCCTGCAAATACATCACCGGATAATGTTCGGTTGATGATTCATAATCATGCGGTAATAACGCCCAAACTTTGCGGGTTTTGTTCAACTGTGGAATTTCAAATTCTTTCGAAATTAAGTGAACTTTGGGTAAAAAATTGGGTTTAAAAGGCAACCAGTTGTGTCGCCATTTGGCCACATGTTCTTTTCGTACTCCGGAATGTTGTTTACACGAACGGTTTTCGGTTCGGTTTCCGTATTTATCGATTTCAACCTCACTCCAATCGCCACGGGTAAATTTGTATAACAATTCTTCAGGATATACAAAATCCGGAGCAAAAGTATAATGATATAACCCCTTTCCTACTTTAAGCATTTGGAAACGCTTATCTTGCGTAATCCATTGGTTAAAATTTCCGGATATATACACCGGTCGATCATCATCTTCATCGGTGGTAAGTATTAGAGTAAGATTAGGTTCAACTATCGTGATTTTAGAATCAGCTATTTTAGGCTCAAATTCTGACATTGCTTTGGTTTCTGGCATTATAGTTTAGAAAGGTAAATATAAGTCTTTACATAGACTAACAAAAATATTTGTTGCTCCTAAAAGCTTGAATTTTACATTATTTAATGAACATCCAATTCTATTCTCAAAAGTTCAATTTTGAAGTCAATATACAACCAAAAATCATATTTTTTTTAATAAATTAGCCACTTCAAATTTTACAATTGCAACACATGAAAAATACAGCGTTAACGCACATTCACGAAAGTTTGGGAGCTAAAATGGTTCCGTTTGCCGGATTTAATATGCCGGTTCAATATGAAGGAGTAACTGCAGAACATGAGACCGTACGGAACGGTGTTGGGGTTTTTGATGTTTCCCACATGGGTGAATTTTTACTAACCGGACCTAATGCACTAGCTTTGATTCAAAAAGTGACTTCAAATGATGCGTCAACTTTAACTATAGGTAGAGCCCAATATTCGTGTTTACCCAATGCAGAGGGCGGAATTGTAGATGATTTGATTGTGTATCGTATGAAAGAGGAACAATATTTATTGGTGGTAAACGCTTCCAACATTGAAAAAGATTGGAATTGGATTTCGTCTCACAATGATTTAGGTGTAGATATGAAAAACCTTTCGGACGACTATTCCTTATTAGCGATTCAAGGACCAAAAGCGGTTGAAGCGATGCAAGCCTTAACTTCTGTAAATTTATCAGAAATCAAATACTATCATTTTGAAGTGGCTGATTTTGCCGGAATAGAGGATGTAATAATTTCGGCTACCGGCTATACCGGTTCGGGCGGATTTGAAATTTATTGTAAAAATTCCGAAGTAGAACAAATTTGGCATAAAGTATTTGAAGCCGGAGCTTCATTTGGTATCAAACCAATAGGTCTAGCTGCACGTGATACTTTACGTTTGGAAATGGGATTTTGTTTATATGGAAATGACATCAACGATTCGACTTCTCCTATGGAAGCCGGTTTGGGTTGGATTACCAAATTCACCAAAGATTTTGTCAACTCTGAAAACCTGAAAAAACAAAAAGAGGAAGGTGTTTCTCGAAAATTGGTAGGTTTTGAATTATTGGAAAGAGGAATACCACGTCATGATTACGAGATTGTGGATGCAAATGGAAATAATATCGGTATTGTGACTTCGGGAACAATGGCTCCTTCATTAGGAAAAGGAATTGGAATGGGCTACGTAAAAACAGAACATGCAGCAGTTGATTCAGAATTTTATATCCAAATCAGAAACAATAAAGTATTGGCAAAAGTGGTCAAAATGCCTTTTTATAAAAAGTAAAAGTCAAAAGTTTAAAAATAAAAAAATCCGCTAATGCGGATTTTTTTTATAGCTTAAATACACCTCCAATATTAAAAGCACTATAGGCATTTTTAATTGGAATTTGAGTATCTTTTATAACTTCTGTCAAACCAGTAATTCCTTGAAAATCAATAAGTATACTGAATTTTTGAGATACTTCAATTTTATATCCAATACCGTAACTTAAACCTAGTTGAAAAGAATTTGCTTCATCTTTTACATCTATTCCATTTGCCTTTGCAGACATAAGAAAGCCTAAACTCGGACCAAAATTCAAATTCCATTTACGAGTACTTCCAAAATGCCAATTAGCATTAATAGGTAAAGTAAAGTATTCTAACTTGTCTTCAAAATTAATATACTGACTACCCATAGTTTGAAACAATAGACCAGAACGTAAACTCCATCTATCATTAAAATAATAATCGCCATTAACACCGAAATCAAAAGAACTTACAGCTGAATTACTCAATGATTCATTACTGTAATAATTAGCAGAAGAAAATCCTATTATAGGAGTAACTTCAATAGTTCCTTTTTCTCTATTTTGTGCATACATGGCAAAGGCAGAAAATAGCATAGACAAACAAATAATTTTTTTCATGTATATTAAATAAGTATTAAGCTACAAATATAGAATATTAAATTTATTAAACTCAAAATAAAATTTTTTAAAGTATTCTGATTTTATACTTTTGTCAATAATTATTATAATTGACATAAGTATTTTAAAAATTGAAATAAAATAGAAATGGGAAGAGCGTTTGAATTTAGAAAAGCACGAAAAATGAAGCGTTGGTCTGCTATGGCCAAAACATTTACCCGAATTGGAAAAGATATTGTAATGGCCGTTAAAGAAGGCGGACCTAATCCGGAAACCAATTCTCGATTAAGAGCAGTTATTCAAAATGCGAAAGCGGCTAATATGCCGAAAGATAATGTGGAAAGAGCGATTAAAAAAGCCTCTGATAAAGACACTGCTAACTTTAAAGAAGTGCTTTTTGAAGGCTATGCTCCTCATGGTATTGCCGTTTTAATTGAAACAGCTACAGACAACAACAATAGAACCGTAGCGAATATTCGCAGTTACTTTAATAAATGTAATGGAGCATTGGGTACACAAGGTTCTGTAGAATTTATGTTTGATCATACCTGTAATTTCAGAATTCCGGCAGAAGGTCAAAATGTAGAAGATTTAGAGTTAGAAATGATTGATTTTGGGGTAGAAGAAATCTTTGCCGATGAAGATGGCATCGTGATGTATGCTCCTTTTGAAAGTTTTGGTGCCATTCAAAAAGAATTGGAAAACCGTAGTATCGAAATCTTATCGTCCGGTTTTGAACGCATTCCGCAAGTAACCAAAGAATTAACTCCTGAGCAAATAGCAGATGTTGAAAAACTATTGGAAAAAATTGAAGAAGACGATGATGTGATGAATGTGTATCACACCATGCAAGAATAATGCATAAAGCATATGATAAAAACTCTCTGAAAAAGAGAGTTTTTTATTTTTATACTTGCGTCTTAAAATCTTCTTTTTCCTATTACCTTTAACCTTTAACCCATCACTAATCCTCATTCATGGCTCGATTCAAAGAAAATGATTTACCAAAATCAAAAATAAATGCTACCTCATTAAGCAAAGCGATTACCATTTTTAGATATGCCGGTGTACATCGCTGGAAGTTTTTTGTAGGTTTATTATTTTTATTGCTCACCGGTGGTACTGCCCTAGCCTTTCCAAAACTTATGGGAATGCTTGTAGATTGTGTAAAAGATAAAGACCTGAGTGCAGCCAACAATGTTGCCTTATTATTACTCGGAATTTTATTCTTACAATCCTTTTTTTCCTTTTTTAGAATTTTTCTTTTTGTCAATTTTACCGAAAACACGTTAGCTAATTTGCGTTTTGCTTTGTATGCCAACTTAATTAAATTGCCCATGAACTTTTTTACGCAAAAAAGAGTTGGCGAATTAAACAGTAGAATCAGTTCTGATATTGCCCAAATACAAGATACTTTAACGACAACCATAGCAGAATTTCTGAGACAATTCATATTGATTATCGGCGGTGTAATTCTTTTAGCAAGTGAAAGCATTAAGCTTACGTTGATGATGTTGGCCATTGTGCCCTTAGTTGCGGTTGCAGCGGTTATTTTTGGTCGTTTTATTCGAAAATATTCTAAAAAAGTACAAGATACCGTGGCGGAAAGTCAAGTGATTGTAGAAGAAACATTACAAGGTATTTCGAACGTTAAAGCCTTTTCTAACGAATGGTATGAAATAGGTCGCTATCAATCAAAAATTAAAGAAATTGTTTCCATTGCCATTAAAGGTGGACAATACCGAGGCTATTTTGCTTCGTTCATCATCTTCTGCTTATTTGGTGCTATTGTGGGTGTAGTTTGGTTTGGTGTCACCTTAAGTATTGAAGGTGAAATGTCAGTAGGTCAATTGATTACTTTTGTTTTGTATTCTACTTTTGTGGGAGCTTCTTTTGGCGGAGTGGCTGAATTGTATGCTCAAATTCAAAAAGCGGTTGGAGCAACAGAACGCGTTTTTGAACTATTAGACGAAAAACCCGAAGATATCAAAAATACTCAAAACGAAGCTTCTTTAAAATTAAAAGGCAATGTATCGTTTAATCATGTGGGATTCAGTTATCCTTCCCGAAAAGAAATTACGGTCTTATCCGATGTATCGTTTCAAGCTACATTTGGACAAAAAATTGCTTTAGTAGGTCCGAGTGGTGCCGGAAAATCCACTATTTCCGCTTTACTGCTTCGTTTTTATGATGTGGACAAAGGTGAAATTATCATTGACGGTAAAAATATCCAAGACTATGATTTGGCTGAACTTCGCGGAAACATGAGTATCGTGCCACAAGATGTTATTCTTTTTGGTGGAAGTATCAAAGAGAACATCGCCTATGGTAAACCGGATGCTACTTTTGAAGAAATCAAATTGGCTGCTCAACAAGCTAATGCTTTAGAATTCATCAACGGATTTCCGGAACAATTTGAAACTCTCGTAGGCGAAAGAGGAATTAAACTCTCGGGCGGACAACGTCAACGTATTGCGATTGCTCGTGCATTACTTAAGAATCCAAGTATTTTAATCTTAGATGAAGCAACTTCGTCTCTTGATAGTGAAAGTGAAAAACTGGTTCAAGAGGCTTTGGAAACATTGATGAAAGGCAGAACCAGTATCATTATTGCCCATCGTTTGTCAACTATTCGCTCTGCGGATACCATATTGGTATTAAACAACGGTATCATTGCCGAACAAGGAACACACAAAGTTTTAATGGAGGTTGAAAATGGTATCTATAAAAACTTGAGTAATCTCCAATTTTCAGAATAAAAAAAAACGCCAAGTAAATCACTTGGCGTTTTATCAATATTATATTTTTTTTATTCTATTTTCTAAAAATAAAGTTTACTTAATAAACTCTATTTTCTGCACTTCTTCCCTATTTATACTATCAAAGAAGCCTTGCTCATTCATCCATTCGTCACTAAAAACTTTACTCATATAACGTGATCCGTGATCCGGAAAAATAGCAACTACATTTGAATTGGCATCAAATTCACCCTCTTCGGCAAATTGTCTTAGGGCTTGAACAACAGCTCCGGAAGTATAACCCACAAACAACCCTTCTTTTAAAGCAATCTCTCGAGTTGTATGAGCACTTTCTTCATCGGTAACTTTGGTAAATTTATCTATAACGTCAAAATCTGTTGCAGTAGGGATTAAATTCTTTCCAAGACCTTCAATTCGGTAAGGATAGATTTCTTCGCTATCAAATTCTCGGGTTTCATGGTATTTTTTCAATACAGAACCATATGCATCTACACCAAGAATTCTAATATTAGGATTTTTTTCTTTCAAAAACTTAGCGGTTCCCGATAAAGTTCCTCCAGTTCCACTACAAGCAATTAGGTGTGTTATTTGCCCATTTGTTTGTTCCCATAATTCGGGTCCGGTACTTTTATAATGAGCATCTATGTTAAGTTGGTTGAAATATTGATTGATGTATACAGAGCCTTTTGTTTCTTCATGCAAACGTTTGGCTACGTTATAGTAAGATCTTTCGTCATCTGCCGAAACATGTGCGGGACAAACATAAACTTTTGCTCCCATACTTCTTAGCATATCTATTTTGTCTTTTGATGATTTAGAGCTAACGGCTAAAATGCAATTATATCCTTTTATTATACTTACCATTGCTAAGCTAAAGCCCGTATTTCCGGATGTTGTTTCAATTATTGTGTCACCAGGAGTTAAAATACCTTGTCTTTCTGCCTCTTCAATAATGTATAGTGCAATTCTGTCTTTTGTGGAGTGACCCGGATTGAAAGATTCTACTTTTGCATAAAAATTACCATCTAATGATTCTGTAATCCTATTGAGTTTAATGAGTGGAGTATTTCCTATTAAATCCAATACACTATTATAAGCTTTGATCTGTTCTTTCATAAAAAATATGTTAGTCAAGGTAAACTTTATCTGATTTTGGCAACCTTAAAACCTTGCAAATTTATAAAAAAAATTCTATTTACGGATTCCTTCTAAGTCTAAAATAAAACTAAACTCTTTCGCTGTTTCTTTGAGTGATTCAAAACGTCCTGATGCACCACCATGACCGGCATCCATATTGGTATCTAAAAACAGAACATTTTTATCGGTTTTGAGTGTTCTGAGTTTGGCTACCCATTTAGCTGGTTCCCAATATTGTACCTGACTGTCATGTAAACCGGTAGTTACCAACATATTGGGGTAATCTTGTGCTTTAACATTGTCGTAAGGAGAATAGGATTTCATGTATTCGTAATAGGTTTTATCATTTGGATTACCCCATTCGTCATATTCAGAGGTAGTTAAAGGTATGGTATCATCTAACATTGTTGTTACTACATCAACAAATGGTACTTGAGCAATAACACCATTATATAATTGAGGTGCCATATTGACTACAGCTCCCATTAATAAACCGCCAGCCGAACCTCCTTGAGCATAAAGATGTTTCGCACTTGTATATTTTTTTGAAATTAAATATTGTGAACAATCAATGAAGTCTGTAAAAGTGTTCATCTTTTTCAACAGTTTTCCATCCTCATACCATTGTCTTCCCATTTCTTCTCCTCCTCTGATGTGGGCAATGGCATAAATAAAACCTCTATCTAATAACGATAAAATGGTAGAATCGAAACCGGGTTCCATAGAGTTCCCATAGGAACCGTAAGCATATTGTAACAACGGACTTGTACCATCTAATTTAGTTTCTTTTCGATAAACAATAGAAATTGGAATTTTTGTACCATCTTTTGCAGTTGCCCAAAGACGCTCTTCTTTGTAATTGTTTTTATCAAACTTTCCGCCTAAAACTTCTTGCTCTTTTTTGATTTCTTTGGTTTTAGTTTTCATATTGAAATCAATAACGGAATAAGGAGTGGCAAGTGATTGATAGCTATAACGCAGTATATCTGTATCAAAATCAACATTGGTTCCTACAAAAGCAGAATAGGTTTCTATTTCAAAAGGCAAATAATATTCTTGGCCTTTCCAAGGTTTAATTCTAATTTTATTAAGTCCGTTCGAACGTTCTTCAACAACCAAATAATCTTTGAAAATTTCTATTCCTTCAATAAGAACATCCGATTTATGAGGAATAACATCTACCCAATTGTCTTTTCCTGTAGCATTTTCAGATGTTTTCATTACTTTGAAATTGGTAGCTCCATCCTTATTGGTTACGATGTAAAAATCATTTTCAAAATGAGAAATGGTATATTCCAGTCCGCGAGTTCTAGGTTGAAAAACTTTAAACTTATCATTAGGTTTATCTGCATTCAATATTTGATATTCTCCGGTTAGGGTGCTACTACTATTGATTACCAAATATTTTTTGGACTTGGATTTCATGACATAAACCATGTAGGTGTCATCTTTTTCATGAAATACCAATTGATCTTGAGCTGATGAACTTCCTAAAACGTGTTTGAAAATTTTATCTGATCGAAGTGTAACTTTATCTCGAGTTGAGTAAAATAACGTTTTGTTATCATTTGCCCAAACCGAATTTCCGGTCACATTTTCAATTTTATCAGATAAGATTTCCCCGGTTTCCAAATTCTTTACCTGCAGGGTATATATTCTTCTTCCCACATAATCGGTTGCAAATGCTACCAACTTATTATCTTCACTTACATTTAAGCCACCAAGGTTGAAATATGTTGACCCTTTTGCCATTTCATTACAATCAAAAAGAATTTCTTCGGGAGCATTTAGATTGCCCTTTTTTCTGGAGTAAATAGGATATTCTTTTCCTTTTTCGTAGCGGGTAATGTAATAATAACCATTATAAAGATATGGTACAGAGGTATCGTCTTCTTTAATTCTTGCCTTCATTTCCTGAAACAAACTTTCTCTGAAATCTTTAGTATGAGCTGTCATTTTCTCATAATACTCGTTTTCTTTTTTTAGGTAATTTATAACTTCAGGATTTTCTCTGTCATTTAACCAATAATACGGATCTATCCGTTTGTCTCCGTGTTTTTCCAGAACGGTATCTTTTTGGGCTGCAATAGGAGGAAGTAAAGTATCTGTCATTGAATCTTTTTTTTGTGAACATGAAGTTGCAAAAATAATGCAAAGTCCGCCTAATAAATGTTGATATTTCATATAGAAAAAATTTAATCAAAACTATGCAATTTAGTAATTTTGCCCTAATAATAATTTAAAAATTATAAACAATGTTTGGAGATTTAATGGGAATGATGGGAAAGCTTAAAGAAACCCAACAAAAAATAGAAGAAACGAAAGAACGACTTAACACTATTTATATTGATGAACAGAGTCGTGACGAGGCTTTGAAGGTTACAGTTACAGCTAATGGCTATTTGAAATCTGTAACCGTTTTGGAAACTATAACATCAGATCCGGAACAATTGGAAGATTATTTGGTTTTGGTTATTAACAACGCACTGAAAAAAGCAAAACAAATTCAGGAAGCAGAATTGGCGGCTGTCGCCAAAGAGGGTATGCCTTCAATTCCGGGATTAGATTTGTTCAAGTAAAATTAATTATCCGATTTTCTGAGAAGTACTTCAATGCTTTTAAGCAATTTTGAAGGTTCAAATGGTTTGATTAAAACATCATTCATTCCCGCTGATAAGGCTTCATCTGTAATTTCATCCTTTGCAAATGCTGTCAAAGCAATGATTGGAATGGTAATTCCTTTTTTACGGATTAAACGAGTGGTTTCAAAACCATTAATAAGTGGCATGTTTATATCCATTAAAACTACATCAAAAAATTCTTTATTTAAGGCTTCCATTGCGGCATAACCATCATCTACAATAACCGTTTTAAAATTATTTTTCTCCATAATTTTTCGGGTTACCATTTGATTGATTTTGTTGTCTTCTACAACCAAAACTTTGTAAGTATGATTGTTAGATAAATCCACATGAATATCGTTTATTATTTCTTTTACTTTTTGGTCATCGGCATCAAAAGCAATGGTAAAAGTGAACTGGGTCCCCTCTCCTAGCTTGCTTTTTACATAAATTTCACTGCCAAATAAAGCAATTAGTTTTTTAACAATAGATAGCCCTAAACCGGCACCTTGATAATCGTCTTCCTTGCGGTCAATTTGTACAAATTTGTCAAATATTTTTTCTATGTCTTTTTCGGCAATTCCCATTCCGGTGTCTTCAACACTAAATTTTACATAACAAAGTGAATCCTCTTGTTTTTCAAACAAGGCTCTAATAGTGATAGTACCATCTTGAGTAAATTTAAGAGCATTACTTACCAAATTCATTAAAATTTGAGAAAGTCTAAGTTTGTCTCCAACCAAATATTCGGGTATTTTAGAATCAATTTCGGTAACAATTTTGTTATTGTTTCGATTGGCAATAAATGAAAGTGAATTGGATACCATGTTGATTTCATCCGAAATATTCATGGTTAAATTCTCTAAAATCACTTTATTCTCTTCAATTTTATTGATTTGAAGTAAATCGTTAACTAACGACAACAGATATCTGGCAGAAAATTTTAACGAATTTAAATGGGGACTTCCTTTTAACTCTTCGTGCTCGTCAGAAAGCATGTTTGTAATCCCTACAACTCCATACAAAGGAGTTCTGAGCTCGTGACTAATAGTAGAAATAAATTGGGTTTTTAATTTAGAAGCTTCTTCCGCTTTTTCTTTTGCTTCTTTTAATTCTTCATTCTTGGTAACCAAAAACTGATTGATATTTTGTCTGTAAATATTATTTCTGTAGAGTATGTAAAGCAATAGCGACATAACTAAAAGAAACACAAAAGAAAGAATAGTTATAATCTTTGATTTTTTGATACTTTCATTCTGTATATTTTTCTCTTTTTCAAACTGAGATATTTGGCGTTTGGTATCATCTAAAGCAATAGTAAGCCCAACCAGTTTAGCACTTCTGATTTTTTCAAGATTAAAAATCTCTTCTTTTAATTCTTCATGTTTTTTTAAGTACTCATAGGCCTCTTTGTAGCGTTTTAGATTAAATAAAAAAATGGAGTAATCTTTATAACTGTCTGACAAATAAACTTTACTGTTATTGTCTATACCTATTTGAATGGCTTTTTTAAAGTAATTCTCTGAGGTTACATTGTCTTTCAGATAATGATATTTGCGTGCTAATAGAATATAAAAATAACTTTTAACATCAATAATTCGAATCTGATCTTGATGGGCTTCTACATAATCTAAATGCTTAATGCCCGCTACAAAATCATTTTTTTCAAAATTTAAAAGTGTAAGATTGAGTTTGGTTAATACCGTTGAGTAAGTATTGTTTAATTTTTCGGAAATTGTAATAGCTCTTCTGTAAAATTGTTCTCCATTTTTAAAATCGTTTTTGCGATAAAAATAAATGTTACCAATATTGTTGTAAACAGCACCAATCAAAGTATCATTTCGGGCTTTATCAAAGTGAAATAAAGCTTTATTGTAATAATCTAATGCTTTATCGGTTTCCAACATTTCTTCAAAATTACCTGCTAAAGTGTTGTAAGAACGGGCAATTAAATCATTATCGTTCAAATTTAATGCTTCATTTAAAGCTTTACTGGAAAAGTCTAAGGAATTCTTATAGTCGGATTTATAAAGACAACTATCGGCTGAATTAAGTAACTTTCTAACTTCTTTTTCAGGAGGTAATGAGTTTTGTGCTACTGCTATGTTCATTAGGAGTAATACAGCAAGACCAAGAAGTAAATTTTTATTCATTTTGTAGAAATTGGGTCTCAAATATACTGAATAAATTAGATTATTAATTTCGAGTTATTCGTATTTTTTTTTAATTTCTTACATAAAAAAATAAAAAAATCCCGATGAGTCGGGATTTTAATTAATTTCTTACTAATTTCTTATACTTTATTCGTTTGGGTGTAAGGTCACCTCCCAATCTTTTGCGTTTATTTTCTTCATATTCAGAAAAACTTCCTTCAAAAAAATACACTTGAGAATCACCTTCAAAAGCTAAAATATGGGTACAAACACGATCTAAAAACCATCGGTCGTGGGAAATAATAACAGCACAACCTGCAAAATTTTCCAAACCTTCTTCTAAGGCTCTTAAGGTATTTACATCCAAATCATTGGTAGGTTCATCCAATAAAAGTACGTTTCCTTCTTCTTTCAAAGTTATAGCCAAATGCAAACGGTTTCTTTCTCCACCGGATAAAGTAGAAACTTTTTTATTTTGATCACTTCCACCAAAATTAAAACGACTCAAATAGGCTCTAGAATTTACTTGTCTTCCTCCCATCATAATCAATTCTTGTCCGTCACAAAAATTTTCCCAAATGGATTTTTCGGGATTGATATTGGCATGCGATTGATCTACATAGGCAATTTTAACCGTATCACCAATAGTAAATGTACCTTTGTCTGGCTGTTCTTCTCCCATTATCATTCTGAAAATCGTTGTTTTACCGGCACCATTTGGTCCAATAATTCCAACTATCCCGGCTTGAGGTAAAGTAAAATTCAAATCTTCATATAAAAGTTTATCTCCATAGGCTTTTGAAACCCCTTTGGCTTCAATCACATTAGTTCCCAATCGTGGCCCATTGGGTATGTAAAGTTCTAGTTTTTCGTCTAATACTTTTTGATCTTCATTAAGTAGCTTATCATAGTTTTGCAAACGAGCTTTTTGTTTGGTTTGTCTTCCTTTGGCTCCTTGTCTAACCCATTCTAACTCTCGTTCTAAAGTTTTTCTACGTTTGGATGCAACTTTTTCTTCCAACTCTAACCGTTTTGATTTTTGATCCAACCAAGATGAGTAATTCCCTTTCCATGGAATACCTTCACCTCTATCTAACTCTAAAATCCAACCGGCTACATTATCCAAGAAATAACGATCGTGTGTTACCGCAATTACGGTTCCTTGGTATTGTTGTAAATGTTGTTCCAACCAAAGTACCGACTCAGCATCTAAGTGGTTTGTAGGTTCGTCTAGCAATAAAACATCAGGTTGTTGAAGTAATAAACGGCATAATGCAACTCTTCTTTTTTCACCACCGGATAAAACTTTGATTGGAGTATCCGATTCTGGGGTTCGAAGTGCATCCATTGCTATTTCCAATTTGGTATCTATTTCCCAAGCACCAACAGCATCAATTTTGTCTTGCAATTCAGCTTGCCTGTCCATTAATTTTTGCATTTTATCGGCATCTTCATATACTTCCGGAAGACCAAACATATCGTTTATTTTGTTAAACTCATCCAATAATGCAAATATCTCGGCTGCCCCTTCACGAACAATTTCAATAACAGTCTTAGTTTCGTCCAATTGGGGTTCTTGTTCCAGATAGCCTACTTTATACCCGGGAGCAAAAACCACGTCACCTTGGTAATTTTTATCTACACCGGCAATGATTTTGAGAAGGGATGATTTTCCGGAACCATTTAAACCCAAAATTCCAATTTTGGCTCCGTAAAAAAAGCTTAAATAAATATCTTTAAGAACTTGTTTATTGGTACTAGAGTAAGTTTTACTCACTCTCGACATAGAAAAAATAACTTTTTTATCGTCTGACATTTTGTGTATAAATTAAATTAGACTCTTCCTTTTAATGCATTAAAAACCCAAGCAATAGATAGAAACCCAATTCCAGTGGCAGCAAAGCCCCAGCCGGCAACTTCATTGTATCGAAATGCTCCCATACCAATAAGTAAAAGCCCCATCACAATCATAATAAATGTAGCCCAAGCTAAGATTGTATTTTTATTCATTCCCATGATTTAGTAAATTAGTTTTTGGAAGTGCAAATATCGGAATTACAAAATTGATTTCTAACTCCTAATTAAAGATTTTAACTAACATTTCTTTAAGTAAATCTGATTCTTGCAATTGATTTGCTCCTACTCCTTTACTTTTCAAATCAATTTCACGAATAGCAGCTACTATAGCACTCACTTTCTTCATGGGATAATTTTTCAAGGCTATATCGTAATCTTTAACGAAGTAGGGATTTATTTTTAAAACTTTAGCAACGTTTCCGGCCGATTTATCTTTTAAACCATGGTATTGCAATAAACTGGAAAAAAAATTAAAAACCATACCTGTAGTGAGTACTATAGGGTACTCTTTCTTATTTTGAGCAAAGTGTTCTGCTATGCGATACGCTTGAAGTTGGTTACGGTCGCCTATGGCCTTTCTAAATTCAAAAACATTAAAATCTTTACTAAAACCAATATTTTCCTCAATATGAATGGGATTAATTTGAGTACCCTTGGGTAAAATAATCTGAAGTTTTTCCAATTCATTGTTAATCCGACTTAAATCGGTTCCTAAAAACTCAACTAACATTGCCGCTGCTTTCGCATCAATAGTATATTCTTTGGGCTTGAGTACTCTACTTATCCAACTGGCTACTTGATTTTCATACAACTTTTTACTTTCAAAAAGCAAACCATTTTTTTCAAGTATTTTGGTTAGTTTCTTTCGCTTGTCTAGTGTTTTGTATTTATAGGCAATTACTAAAACTGTTGTAGGTTGCGGATTTTCGGCATATTTTTCTAAATTTTCAATAGTTTTTGTCAAATCTTGAGCCTCTTTAACAATAACTACTTGCCTTTCTGCCATCATAGGATATCTTTTGGCATGCGATATGATATCTTCAACCGTTACATCTCTTCCATACAACACCATTTGATTAAAGCCTTTTTCATCTTCTGTCAGTATATTATCTTCAATGTATTCAGTCAATTTATCAATATAATAGGGTTCTTCACCCATTAAAAAATAAATTGGCTTGATGTTTCCGCTCTTTATGTCGGAAATTATTTTTACTATTTCATCCATCTATAAATCTGTTTCGGAATCTGTTGACAGTACGAAAGAATTCAATAAATTTGCTCTATGCAAAAATTGAACTTCCCCGAGTTTTCCTTTCGCTTCAAAAATAGTGAAAATAACTTGTTGGTATTTGATGAAATTCGGAAAAAATTTGTGATTCTTACGCCAGAGGAATGGGTAAGAATACACGTAGTTCAATATCTTATTCATGTTTTAAATTATCCCAAATCACACATCAATGTTGAAAAATTGATTAAAATAAACGGATTAAATAAAAGATATGATGTGGTTGTATTTCAACCAGATGGAAAAATTTTATTGGTTGTAGAATGCAAGCAAATTCAAATACCCATAACTCAAAATGTTTTTGATCAAATTGCTCGGTATAATCTCACCTTAAATGCCAAATATTTAATGGTAACCAATGGTTTGAATCATTATTTTTGTCAAATGGATTTGGAGAATGAAAAATATTTATTCTTAGATGAAATTCCTAAATATACTCTCAGTTGAAAAAAATAGCCGTAGTTATTTTAAATTGGAATGGTACTCATCTCTTGCGTGAGTTTTTACCATCTGTATTACAATTTTCAAAAGAGGCCACAATTTATGTGATAGATAATGCTTCTACTGATACTTCTATTTCATTGCTTGAAGAGGAATTCCCATCTGTTAAAATTATTTCTAATAAGGAAAATTTCGGCTTTGCAAGAGGTTACAACGAGGGATTGCAATTCATTGACGAAGATATTTATTGTTTGATTAATTCCGATGTTCAAGTAACACCTAATTGGCTTGACCCTATACTACACTTGTTTGAAAAAGATTCTCAGATTGCTATAGTTCAACCTAAAATCTTAGATTACAAAAATAAATCCTTTTTTGAGTATGCCGGTGCCGGAGGTGGATTTATCGACCGGTTAGGCTATCCATTTTGCAGAGGTCGAATTTTTGAAACTATTGAAAAGGATAATGGGAAATACGACGATGTAATCCCCATTTTTTGGGCTTCAGGGGCTTGTTTCTTTATTCGAAAAGACGTATATAGAGAACTAAAAGGTTTTGATTCTGATTTTTTTGCACATCAAGAAGAAATTGACTTGTGTTGGAGAAGTTTTAATGCCGGATATAGTACTTATTATTGTGGATATTCTACCGTTTATCATTTAGGAGGCGGAACACTACATACTCTAAATCCCAAAAAAACGTATTTGAATTTTAGAAATTCACTACTCATGCTTCTCAAAAATTTACCTATTCTTCATTTGATTCCTGTTTTAATGATAAGACTACTATTAGATGGTGTAGCCGGTATTCGATTTTTAATTCAAAAAAAACCTAACCATTTTTGGGCTGTATTGCAATCACATTTCGGCTTTTATAAATTGTTTTTCAAAACATTAGCAAAACGAACATCAAAAAATAAGACCAATTACTATAAAAAATCAAGTATTGTATTTCACTATTATATTAAAAAAGGCAAGGTTTTTGATTAGCAGATTTTAACAATAGTTTATCTGTAAACTAATTGAAAATAGAACTTAAAACCTTAATTTTGTAAAAAATCTTAAACCATTATGAGAAAAATTGTTTTATTACTCAGTGTTGTTGCCCTTTCATTAGGCTCTTGTGGAACCAAAAAGAAAATTGCAGAGTTGGAAGCTAAAAACAAGGAATGTCAAGACTTGTTAAATTCTACTACTGTAAAGTTAAACATGTGTCTTTCAGAAAAAGAACTTTTGGCAAATCAAGTTAATGATTTGAAAAAAACCAATAGTGATTTGATTTCTAATGTTGGAAATATGACAATGCTTTCAGCAAAAGGAGCAGAAAACCTAGAAAAATCTTTAGAAAGTTTGAAAGAGAAAGATTTAAAAATTTCTAGATTACAAGATGCATTAACACGTAAAGATAGTGTAACTTTAGCATTGGTAACCAGTCTAAAAGGTGCCGTTGGTATTTCTGATCCGGATATTGAGATTAATGTAGAAAAAGGGGTAGTAATGATTTCTATTGCTGATAAACTTTTATTCAAATCTGGAAGTTATGAAATTAGCGACAGAGCTAAAGAAATTTTAGGCAAAGTTGCTAAAGTAGTAAATGATAAACCGGAATTTGAATGTATGGTTGAGAGTCATACCGATAATGTTCCTTTTAGAAATGGAGTATTGTTAGACAACTGGGATTTGAGTGTTAAAAGAGCAACTGCTGTGGTGCGAGTTCTAACTCAAGATCATAAAGTAAATCCAAAGCAAATGATTGCAGCCGGTCGCGGAGAATTTGTTCCTTTAGTAGCTAATAATTCTGTTGAAAATAGAGCTGCTAATCGCAGAACGCGAATTATTGTTATGCCAAAAATCGATCAATTTTACGATATGATTGAAAAAGAAATGAAAAAACAAACTGGAAAATAATAAAGAATAGAAATAAAAAAATCGTCTCAAAAGAGACGATTTTTTTTTATAAGATTGAAATATCACCCTTACCTTCTCGAATCACAACGGGTTCACTTTCAGATAAATCTATAATCGTAGAAGGTTGATTGTCCCCATATCCACCATCAATAACTACATCAACTAAATTTTGCCATTTTTCAAAAATCAATTCCGGATCGGTAGAATATTCTAACACTTCGTCTTCATCATAAATGGATGTGGAAACGATGGGATTGCCCAATTGTTTAACTATTTCCAAAATTATGGTATTATCGGGAATCCGAATTCCTACAGTTTTTTTCTTTTTAAATTCCTTTGGTAAATTATTGTTTCCCGGCAAAATAAAAGTATAAGGACCAGGAAGAGAACGTTTCAAGATTTTGAATGTGGCTGTATCAATTTGTTTTACATAATCCGAAAGATTGCTTAAATCATGGCAAATGAAAGAAAAATTAGCTTTTTCAAGTTTTATCCCTTTGATCTTAGCTACACGTTCTAATGCTTTTGAATGGGTTATATCACAACCTAAACCATAAACCGTATCGGTTGGATATATGATGAGTCCGCCTGCTTTTAAAACTTGAACTACTTTTAAAATTGCAGCTTCATTAGGATTTTCGGGGTATATTTTTATAAACTGTGCCATTATAGCCTTTGATTTGTACAAAAATACACTAGTTAAATCAATTCTAGCTATACTTAATCAAAAAAAAAGCTCCCGGATTTGGGAGCTTTTTAATAACTTTTATGTTGAGATTATTTTTCTGCAACAATTTCATATGGCAATTCGATTACTACATTTCTATGTAAACGAACAGTAGCATTGTACTTTCCTGTTCTTTTTACAGTACCTGAAGTGATGAATTTACGATCAATTGGGTTACCAGATTTCTCTAAAGCTTCAGCAATATCAATATTAGTAACCGAACCAAAAAGTTTTTCACCTCCGGCTTTAGCTACAATTTTAATATCAAGAGCTTTTAAAGTATCGGCTAATTTTTTAGCATCATCAACAATTTTTTGCTCTTTGTGAGCTTTTTGTTTTAAATTTTCAGCTAAAACTTTTTTTGCAGATGGCGTAGCCAAAGTTGCAAATCCTTGAGGAATTAAAAAATTTCTACCGTAACCTGGTTTTACAGAAACGATATCGTCTTTGAAACCTAAATTTTGAACGTCTTGTTTTAAGATTAGTTCCATGTTGTTGTCCTTTTTTGTAGAAGTTAGCCCGCCAATGGCGAGGCAACAACTTAATTAATAATTATTTTAATAAATCTGCCACGTAAGGCATTAAAGCTAAATGTCTTGCTCTTTTAACAGCTACAGACACTTTTCTTTGGTATTTTAATGACGTTCCGGTTAATCTTCTAGGAAGAATTTTACCTTGCTCGTTAACGAATTTCAATAAAAAATCCGGGTCTTTGTAATCAACATATTTAATGCCTGATTTTTTGAAACGACAATATTTTTTTGTCTTGTTCGTATCTATATTCAAAGGAGTAAGATATCTGATATCTCCTTCTTTTTTTCCTTTAGCTGATTGCTCGATTGTTGACATACTACTTATGCTTTAACTTTTAATTTTTCTCTTCTTCTTTCTGCCCAAGAAATAGCGTGTTTGTCTAAACTAACAGTTAGGAAACGCATAATTCTTTCGTCACGTCTAAGTTCAGTTTCAAAACTTAAAATTGCATCTGCAGGAGCTTTGAACTCAAACAAGTGATAAAAACCACTTTTTTTGTGTTGGATTTCATAGGCTAATTTTTTTAAGCCCCAATCCTCTTTAGATACCATCTCTGCCCCTTTAGAAGTAAGGAAATCTTCAAATTTGCTTACTGTTTCCTTTACCTGTTGCTCAGATAAAACGGGATTCAAGATGAAAACAGCTTCATAATGATTCATAATGTAATACTTTAAAATTGTTAAATTGGGTGCAAAAGTAGAAAATATAATTGAATAAACAAGCAAAGTGCAGAAATAATCGACATAAGGTAAAAAAGTTCGAAAAAAATTAGTTTTTATCGATGAAATGCACTATGTTTGTTTCACCAAATCTATAATAAATCGAATTATGAAACTAAATTGTGTCGTAGTTGATGATAGTTCCATCCAACGGATGATCATCACCAAGTTAGTAAATAATCACCAAAATCTCAATCTTGTTGGTGATTTTTCTAATGCTATCGAGGCCAAGAGTTGTATGTCTATACACTCGGTTGATTTAATTTTCCTTGACATCGAAATGCCTATTATCAATGGCTTTGATTTCTTGGATGGATTAAAAATAAAGCCTCAAATTATCTTCATTACATCCAAAGCTGACTATGCCGTAAAAGCTTTTGATTATGATGCCACGGATTACTTACAAAAACCTATTTCTGTAGATCGTTTTGACTCGGCTGTAAAGCGTGCCATGGATATGCATAAATTACGTCATGAAGTAACCGAAGAAGAAGGAGATTACATTTTCATTAAAAGCAATCTTAAAAAGCTAAAAGTTTACACTTCCAAAATTAAATGGATTGAAGCTTATGGCGATTATGTAAAAGTTGTAACGGATGAAGACAGTAATTTAGTGCTTTCTACTATGAAATCATTTGAAAATGACTTGTCTAAAGATCGTTTTCTACGAGTTCACAAGTCATTTATTGTAAATATTGACAAGATTGAACGTTTCAACAGTAAATTTGCCGAGATTGGAGTTACTAAAATTCCGTTAAGCCGAAATAAAAAAGATGATTTGAAAAAAGCTTTAGCAATTGCTTAAAACTACTGAACATCAACATTTACTACTAGCTTAACAGACCTATATTGCGAAATAACATCAAAACTATTCAGTACTTTCTGAATAGTTTTTTTTGTTTGAGCTACAGATACTGTTTCCGGAATTTTAACCATTAATGTCCTAATATATTCATTGCGAATTTTATTTACAGAGGGCTCTTCCGGTCCCAAAACCGGTGAGGTAAGTTGTTGTTTTAATACTTGAGCCAACCATTGAGCACTTTCTTTCACTTTGTCAAAGTCTCTATGCTTAAGCGTGATTTTAATTAACTTATAGTAGGGCGGATATTTAAAAATATGACGTTCATACAATTGCTCTTCAAACATGGCTATATAATCGTTGTGTGTCACTTGCTGAATTGTATTATGATTCGGGTTATAGGTTTGAATGACTACTTTACCTCTTTTATCAGCTCTACCCGCTCTTCCGGAAACTTGAACCATCATTTGAAAACTCCGCTCAAAGGCTCTAAAATCCGGAAAATAAAGCATGTTATCTGCATTAAGAATTCCCACTAAACTCACATTACTAAAATCTAATCCCTTTGCTAGCATTTGTGTTCCAACCAAAATATCTATTTCCTTATTTTGAAATTTATCAATAATTTTTTCGTAACCAAACTTACCTCTTGTAGTATCTTGATCCATTCTAAAAACATTTTTATTGGGAAAAAGAGATACCAATTCCATTTCAATTTGTTCTGTTCCAAATCCTTTTGTAGTTAGATCTACACTAGAACAGGCATGACAATGGGTTGGTTTGGCAATCGAATGACCGCAATAATGACATCTTAGTTGACCTTTGAATTTATGATAGGTCAAACTTACATCACAGTTTGGACACTGAGGTACATGACCACAGGTCAAGCACTCAACTAATGGGGCGTAGCCTCTTCGATTTTGAAAAAGGATAATTTGCTCACCAAGAGCCAAAGCCGATGCCATTTCTTCTATCAAAACATCACTAAAGTGGCCCTTCATTTTTTTTCGGAAATATTTGTCTTTTAAGTCGACCAATAGTACTTCAGGAAGTGGTGTGAGGTTGTATCGCTCTGTAAGTTCTACAAGAGCGTATTTTTGATTTTTGGTGTTATAATACGATTCTAAACTTGGCGTAGCCGAACCTAAGAGGACTTTAGATTGATGAATCTTTGCCAAAACTGTTACGGTATCGCGGGCATGATACCTTGGAGCCGGATCGGTTTGTTTAAAATTTTGTTCGTGCTCTTCATCTACTATAATTAATCCCAAGTTGGAAAAAGGTAAAAACAGAGCCGATCGTGCCCCAATAACAACTTGTGCTTTTTCTGAACTATGTAAAACTTGATTCCATACCTCTACCCTTTCGTTTGAGTTGTATTTGGAATGAAAAACAGCAACTTGGTTTCCAAAAAACTTTCTCAGTCGGGAAACCAATTGTGTGGTTAAAGCTATTTCGGGTAATAAAAATAAAACTTGTTTGCCTTCAAGTAGGGTTTCTTGAATTAACTTACTGTATATCTCGGTTTTACCACTTGAAGTAACCCCGTGAAGTAAACAAATATCTTTAGTTTCAAAGGCTTCTTTTATTTGAGAAAAAGCGGTTTGTTGGGAATCGCTTAATTCGAAATGACCTCTAACATCATCGTTTTGAAAATCTGTTCGATCTTGAATTAAGGTATATTCCTCAAAAACATTAAGTTCTATCAACTTGTTTAAAATGGCTCTACTTTGCTTTGAATACTCTAAAATTTTTTTAACCGAAATCGGATTTCTATCAATTCCTTTCAATTGAAAAAAAGCCAATACAAGTTGTTTTTGTTTTTCTGATTTTACATTTTGAAGAAATGAATTGAGCGTTGTATCAGAATTCAAGTTTTCGTGTAATCTTACATACTTTACCAATTTCGGCTTATAATTTTCATAAAGCTCCTCTTGCAATGAAATGATATTTTGGGAAAGCATTTTTTGTAAAACGGAGACTACATTTTTTTTATTTAAAATGGAACTGATATCATTAACTTTTAATGAACTTTGTTGTTGTAAGGCCTCTAAAATCAAATACTCATCGTCATTCAGGTCCGAAACTTCATATTTTGAGTTGGAGCTCAATGTTATGATAGTTTCACTCTCCAAAATAAATCCGTTGGGCAATGCCGCTCGGTAAACTTCACCCAAACTACACATATAATAGCTAGCAATCCAATCCCATAGTTGCAATTGTATAGTATTGACAATTGGAGTCTCATCGAGTATTTGATGAATTTCTTTGGCTTCATACAATGCAGGTACCCTTTCGTGAGTTTCTTTGGCCAATGCAGTATAGATTTTACTTTTTCCAAATGGAACAGCAATTCGCATCCCGGGTTTAATAAAATGAAACTCGGTTTGAGATACATTGTACGTAAACGTTTTATCTAAAGCAAGAGGCAATATAACTTCAACGAAGTAAGGCATATATTTTTTGTATATCAGGAATTAATCGTAGAGATTTCGTCTTTTCAATTTATTTATTGTGGCATTCAATTCAAAACCAAGTAATAAAATCATACAATTGATCCAAATGTAAAACATCAATATTAATAAAGTTCCTATAGATCCGTACAATTCATTGTATTTGGCAAATTTAACTACATAAATCCCAAAAATGTAAGATGAAAGCAATATTAATAAGGTTGTAAATACAGAGCCAATGCTTATAAAAGCAATTTTTGAAGTTTGTTTGGTTCCGAATTTAAATAGTAACGACGTGGTTGTCAAAATCATTACTATGACAAACCCATATCGAATCATTTCTATAAAAGAAGTTTCGGTTGTTAAAATTTGATGCAATTGAATTTTTACTATAATCACTTCTGAAATTACTATAGAAGCTACAGTTACCAATAAAATAACGGAAAAAAGTATAGACATACCCAATGCAATTAGGTACTGTCTGATAAAACTTCTGTTGATTGTGATGTGATAAGAGGTTTCAAATCCGCCTAAAATGGCATTAATCCCATTGGTCATTAAAAATATAGATAAAATGAAACCCGATGAAAGTAAGCCTTTGTAACTGTTATTAAGAATATCATCTATAATAGATTTTATAGCTTCGTAAGTGTTGGGTGGTACACTGTTTTCTACAAATTTTAAAAAATCATCCTGAAATCCTTCTATAGGAATGTAGGGAATAAGATTTAAAATAAATAATGCAAACGGAAACAAAGCCATAAAAAAACTAAAGGCTATGGCTCCGGCTCTGTAAGAAAAAGCTCCTTTGGCTATACCTATTACATACAATTCGATTAAATCGTAGAACGACAATCCTTCTAACCACGGTAATTTAATACGTTGAGCAAAACGAACCAAATTACGCACTACAGGGATTTTATCGAGTTGTTGTTCTATATCCAGCGACATGAAAAAAGAGGTTTTTAAAAGGCTTTTAAACTCAAATCCATATTGTAAACCGAATGCGTTAAAGCTCCCGAAGAAATATAATTAACGCCACATTCTGCATAACTTCGAATGGTGTTTTCATTGATATTTCCGGAACTTTCTGTTAAACAATGATTACCAATACGTTTTACAGCTTCACGAGTGGTTTCAAAATCAAAATTATCTAATAAAATTCGATAAACCCCACCACATTTTACTATAGAATCAACTTCTTGCAAATTTCGGGCTTCAACAATAATTTTTAAATCCAAATTGTGTTCTAATAAATAGGATTTGGTTTTCTGTATAGCTTCTGCAATTCCTCCGGCAAAATCGTTGTGATTGTCTTTTAGCATAATCATATCGTAAAGTGCAAAACGATGGTTTTCGCCACCTCCTATTCGTACCGCCCATTTTTCGGCAGCTCTGAATCCAGGCGTAGTTTTACGGGTATCTAATATTTGAGTCCCGGTACCTTTGAGTAACTCTACATATTTTTGTGTTTTGGTTGCAATAGCACTCATACGTTGCATTGAATTAAGCACTAATCTTTCGGCTTTTAATATTGATTGGGAACTTCCTTTCACATGAAAAACTACATCCCCATAATTAACAAAACTCCCATCTTGAATTAAAACTTCAACTTCCAGAGAAGAATCGACCTTTTTAAAAATCATTTGGGCAAACTCTACTCCTGCAATTACACCTTTATCCTTAACCAGCAATTTCGCTTTTCCTACAGCAGATGAGGGTATACATGCCAACGAACTGTAATCACCGGGGCCTATATCTTCTCTTATTCCGTTTTCAATAATTAAATTCAATTCTTGTTTAAAGTCCATTTCACTTATCATGGGATAGATTTTATGATATCGCTAAAATAACAAAAGGAATTGATTTTAGAAAAGTATAAGGCAATAAAAAAGCCACTAAAATTCGTGGCCTTTTTTCTTATCTTTTCTTTACTTCACAAGTGTTTTTTCCTAATAGAACGTAGAGCGGACAAAAAGTTAGAAATGATGTAATAATTAGAATTGAACTTACTCCCAGAACAATCCATTTAAAAGTAGCGTTTTCGAAAGCACCGGACATAACCAAAATTAAAAGTATTATTCCGAAAATAATTCTTACGAAACGATCTGTATTACCCATATTTCTTTTCATAATTGTGAATTTAGTTTGTTAAAAATACAAAAAATAATATTCACTTAGAAAAATTTATACGGCTTCTTCTATCGGTCCTTTCCACTCCGAAATTCCACCTATCAAATTGAAAGTTGTTTCAAATCCCATTTGATTCATTATTTCACAAGCTTTAGCACTACGAGCACCGGCATGACAATACACATAGTAATTTTTAGACTTATCCAGCTCTTCCAACTGATAAATAAATCCTTGTCCTTTATAAATATCAATATTTATTGAATTTGGAATAATGCCACGCTCAACTTCATCTGAAGTTCTTACATCTAGTATTACTGCTGAAGAATCATTTTGAAGCCGATTCCACCAATCCTCTTGTGTTAAGTTCATTTGATTTTGTGTTTTATTTTTTTGTTTGTGTAAATAACGTTAGTAAATCAAATTTATTTTTAAAATTTGATAGAACATCCTATTGCCTTAGTCGTTTTGATTTTGACATCTTGGTTGTTCAAAAGAGCATCTACCGCATCTTCTACATATTTTACTTTAACAGCTGATTCATCGGAATAATTATCATCTATAGCCCCTATATACTTTACTATATTACCTTTGGCTGTTTTCTGTAAAATATAAACATGTGGTGTTTTTGTGGCTCCATATTGGGGATAAATTTTTTGTCCGGCATCAAATAGATACGGAAAAGTAAATCCTTTTTCTTTGGCACGCACTTGCATTTTTTCAAAACTGTCTTCTTTTTGTTTTTCCGGATTGTTTGGATTTATAGCAATTACCGGATATCCCAGAGATTTGTACTTTTTATCCAAAGCCATGATTCGGTCTTCATAAGCTACAGCGTAGGGGCAGTGATTGCATGTAAAAATCACAATAAAACCTTTAGCTGATTTAAAATCCTTTAAAGAGACATTTGTATTGTCAATATTTTTTAAAGTGAAATCTGTAGCAACAGAACCAATCTCGTACCCATTTACATTTAGTAAGGTAAATGAAGTCATTACTGTAAAAGCCAACACTAGAAGTGTGAAATTCAATTTTTTCATAGTTAATAGTTTTAATTAAAAGAGCGTATTTCGGTTTCTAATTCTTCTTCTGTAAAAGATTTTTCATAAAACTTTCGAATATCATTTTTGTAAATTATAGTTGCGGGTATAGCTCCAGTCCACTCAGAAGCTACTTTCTCTATCCAAGAATTGGCGTCAGGGTCATTCAAAAGAAGCACTTCGGCTTTTAAATTTTTATTTTTCACAAAAGGGATAACACGTGATTCTACTAATTTCGGAAAATCTAAACTAACCAGAAGCATTTTAAACTTTCCGGATTTATATTTGGTATTCAACTTCTCAAAATGGGGCAATTCTTTTACACAGGGAACACACCAAGTAGCCCAAAAATTAATAACATATAAAGTATCGTTTTTTTGATTGAGGTAGGGTTCAAAACCCTCGTAGTTAAAAGACTTAATCAAAACACCATCCTTTTCATAAACCATTAAGGGTTTGTATTGCTCTACTTTTTGAGCATTTACAATACCAAAAGAAACTACCATAAAAAGGAAAATATAACTACACTTCATAACTTCGTTTTGATTTATAAAATTAGAACATACTCGCTCCTCATTACAATAATTAACAAAAATTTAATAGACATTTGTATATACAATTAAAAATTTGCACTACATTTGTACATACAAATTTTGTAATTACAAATGAAGATAGAAGAAGTTATAAAACCGAACTCTCCCATGAGTGTACAAAAACGTACGTTAATGAATTTAATGTACACGCAAAATGTAATTGCCGATTCGTTTCATGAAATTTTAAAAACCTATGATTTGTCTGCTGAACAATTCAATGTTTTAAGAATTTTAAGAGGTCAAAAAGGTAAACCGGCAAACATGTGCGTAATTCAAGAACGTATGATTGCCAAGACAAGTAATACAACACGATTGGTAGATAAATTGTTACTCAAAGGGTTGGTTACAAGAGAAGTTTGTGAAGAGAACAGACGTAAAATGGAAATAACAATCACCTCAAAAGGCTTGGAATTGTTGTCTGAAATTGACCCTAAAGTTGAAGCTCACGAAAATTTATTTGCTTCAAATCTGTCTCAAGAGGAATTAGAAAATTTGAATTATTTATTAGAAAAATACAGAACTAAAGACTAAAAAAACATGAGTAACTTTATTGAAAATCAAAAATGGCGTTATGCCACTAAAAAATTCGATGCGTCGAAAAAAATTTCTGAAGCCGATTTTAATGTGCTTAAACAAGCTATACAACTAAGCTCTTCATCGTATGGCTTACAACCTTACAAAGTGTTTATTATTGAAAACCCTGAAATAAGAGCTAAAATACAACCTGTAGCTTGGGGGCAATCTCAAATTGTTGAGGCCTCTCACCTATTGGTTTTTGCAAATATTACCAATTTTGGTGCTTCTCAAATTGATTCTTATATTGAGAATATGGCAACCACACGCGGAATTACTGTTGAAAGTATTCAAGGTTATGCCGATTTTATGAAATCTAAAATCACTACCTTACCCGAAGATTTACGCAATACTTGGACTTCAAAACAAACCTACTTAGCTTTGGGGAACTTATTAAATGCTGCAGCAGAATTAAAAATTGATGTTACTCCTATGGAAGGTTTTGAACCTGAAAAAGTAAATGAAATTCTAGGACTAAACGAAATGGGGCTAAATGCTTCACTTTTAGCAACTATAGGATATCGTCACGAAGAGGATGCTACGCAACATTATGCCAAAGTAAGAAAACCTGAAAATGAATTATTTATAACTTTATAACCTTTAACCTAATACACAAAAAAATGAAAAATTTTAAAACAATCGCATTAGCCTTAGTAGTAGCTTTTACTTCCGTAACAGCTATAGCACAAAACAAAAAAGTTAACATCGAAAAAAGTTCCATCAAATGGGTGGGTAAAAAAGTAACCGGTCAACACGATGGAACTATCAAATTAAACTCCGGAACTTTGGTTTTTGAAGGAAAAAAATTAAAAGGCGGTTTATTTGAAGTAGATATGACAAGTATTACCGTAGCTGACTTAGAAGCCGGTAAAGGAAAAGAAAAATTAGAAGGTCACCTTAAAGCCGATGATTTCTTCGGGACTGATAAATATCCAACTTCTAAACTAGAGTTCAAAAAAATTGCATCAAAAGGAAGTGATATCTACACGGTAACTGCTGATTTAACTATCAAAGGAATTACTCAATCAATTACTTTTGATATCGCTCTGGGAGACTCTACGGCTCGAACTACCTTAAAAATTGATCGTACCAAATACGATATCAAATACGGTTCTGGAAGTTTCTTTGACAACCTTGGAGATAAAGCTATTAATGACGAGTTTGAATTGACTGTAGTTTTAGCGTTCTAATATAATGGGAAAAATTGCTATAAAATCCTGATGCGAAAGTGTCAGGATTTTTTTTGGTTTAAACAATTCCTAAATTTTATTATTTTCAAAAAAATCGTTTGTTTATTCATTTTTCATTCCTACATTTGTAACTCAATTAACAGTAATGAACACATTTTTTAATACTTCTTGGTGGTGGAGTAACTTACGTCAGACGTCGTGAGCTAGCTTCCTATAGATGTATTTTTCAAAATATTACAAAAGGGCTTGTCAAACACGACAAGCCCTTTTTCTTTTTAAATCCATTCAAATTATGAAACCCTACAAACTAAATACAACTTACAAATCGGTCTTAGCTGATACAATCACTCCGGTAAGTGTTTATTTAAAAGTTCGAGATAAATTTCCCAACAGTATTTTGTTGGAGAGTTCTGATTTTCATGCGAGCGACAATAGTTTTTCGTACATCTGTTGTAATCCGATTGCGAGTTTTAAAGTGGAAAAACATCAGATTGTCATGCATTTTCCCGATGGAAGCAGTCAAAATAATCAAATTGAAAAAAATAATACTATAACAGAAGAAATCACAAATTTTATTCAAAAATTTGAAGTTTCAGGTCCCAAATTAAAATTTGCTTACAACGGATTATTTGGTTTTACCAGTTACGATGCCGTACACTATTTTGAAAAAATAACCATCCATCCAAAAGAAAATGCGTTGGCTATTCCGGAAATGTATTACGCTATTTATAAAAATGTAATTGCCATCAATCATTTTAATAATGAAGCCTATATTTTTTGTCACAGTCTTGATAAATCATCTAATATCGAAGAAATAGAACAATTACTTCAAGTGAAAAATTTTGCTTCTTTTTCCTTTTCAAAAGTGGGTCAATCCTATTCTAATTTAACCGATGAAGATTTTAAAAAACACGTTGCTTTAGCCAAAAAACACTGCCATCGTGGCGATGTATTTCAATTGGTTTTATCCCGAAGATTTTCGCAAGGTTTCAAAGGCGATGAATTCAACGTGTATCGAGCTCTAAGAAACATCAACCCTTCACCCTATTTATTCTATTTTGATTATGGCGATTTTAAACTTTTGGGTTCATCGCCCGAAGCTCATTTGATTGTAAAAAACGGTGAAGCCGAAATTCATCCTATTGCAGGAACGTTCAAACGAACCGGAAATGATGAAAACGATGCCTTGCAAGCCAAAAAATTAGCCGAAGATGTCAAAGAAAACAGCGAGCACGTCATGCTTGTAGATTTAGCCCGAAACGATTTAAGCCGAAATTGCAATGAAGTGAAAATTGAAAAATACAAAGAAATTCAGTTCTTCTCACACGTCATTCACCTGGTTTCCAAAGTAAAAGGTAAACTAAAATCAAACGCAAAGACTATGGATTTGGTTGCTTCTACCTTTCCGGCCGGCACTTTAACCGGAGCTCCCAAACACAAAGCCATGCAATTGATTGATACGATTGAAAACACCAATCGAAGTTTTTACGGTGGAGCCATTGGTTTTATGGATTTTAATGGTAACTTCAATCACGCAATCCTAATTCGGACATTCTTGAGTAAAAACCATCAATTGCATTACCAAGCCGGAGCAGGAATAGTAGAAAGTTCATCAGAAGAAAGCGAAATGCAAGAGGTATATAACAAATTAAACGCGTTAACCAAAGCCTTAGAAATGGCTGAAAAAATATAATTTGAAAATGAAAAAAGTAATCATTATTGACAACTACGATAGTTTTACCTACAATTTGGTGCATTATTTAGAAGATTTAAATGCCGAAGTTACCGTTTTAAGAAATGATGAATTTGAATTGAATGAACTAGAAAAATTCGATAAAATTCTACTCTCACCCGGTCCGGGCATTCCTGAAGAAGCCGGTTTGTTACTGGAGGTTATCAAAAAATATGCTTCAACCAAAAGCATACTTGGCGTTTGTTTGGGGCAACAAGCCATTGGAGAAGTTTTTGGTGGAAGCCTAATTAACTTAGATAAAGTTTATCACGGAGTTTCTTCTAAAGTAAAAATTAAGATTAAAGATACTCTGTTCAATAATTTACCAAACGAATTTGAAGTGGGTCGCTACCACTCTTGGGTTATAAATCCCCATGATTTTCCTGAAGATTTAGAAGTCACTTCTGTGGATGAAAACGGCGAAATTATGTCAATTCGGCATAAAACATTCGATGTAAAAGGGGTGCAATACCATCCGGAAAGCATTTTAACGCCACAGGGTAAAAAGATTTTAGAAAATTGGCTGAAGAGTTAGTCCTTCATTAATAGCAGGTCGTAAAACGACTAATTACTATTCACTAATTACTATTCACTTAAAAATGAAAAACATACTCAATCAATTAATCAATCACCAAACGCTTTCAAAAGAAGAAGCGAAAAACGTATTGATTAATCTTTCTTCCGGACAATACAACGCCAGTCAAATGGCCGCTTTTATGACCGTTTTTATGATGCGAAGCATTACTATTGAGGAATTAACCGGTTTTCGGGAAGCGTTGTTAGAACTTTGCATTCCCATTGATTTTTCAAACTACGACACCATCGATTTATGTGGAACCGGTGGCGACGGAAAAGACACGTTC
Organism: Flavobacterium sp.; assembly: GCF_036759525.1. Classification (GTDB taxonomy): domain Bacteria; phylum Bacteroidota; class Bacteroidia; order Flavobacteriales; family Flavobacteriaceae; genus Flavobacterium. The sequence continues at coordinate 93,236 of NZ_DAIOUN010000006.1, forward strand.
AATATTTCTACACTATCGTCTTTTGTGGTTGCCGGAGCGGGAATCAAAGTTGCCAAACACGGAAATTATGGTGTTTCTTCCATTTCCGGCTCCAGTAATGTAATGGAGAATTTAGGGGTAAAATTCAGTAACCAACAAGATTTTTTGGAAAAATGTTTAGATGAAGCCAATATTGCTATTCTTCACGCTCCGTTATTTCATCCGGCCATGAAAAATGTGGGTCCCATTCGAAAGGAATTGGGCGTGAAAACGTTCTTTAACATGCTGGGACCTATGGTAAATCCGTCCTTTCCTAAAAATCAACTGGTGGGTGTTTTTAGTTTGGAATTGGCTCGAATGTATGCGTATTTGTATCAAAATACATCAACCAATTTTTCAATTGTATATGATTTGGAAGGTTTTGATGAAGTTTCTTTAACCGGAAATGTAAAGATCATTTCAAATGCATCCGAAAAAATTCTAAAACCGGAAGACTTTTATACCCAATCGGTTACGTTACATCAAATAAAAGGCGGTACAACCATTGATGAAGCTGCCAAAATCTTCATGACTATTCTTTCCGGAAACGGAACCCAAATGCAAAATGATGTGGTTTTTGCAAATGCGGCCTTGGCAATTTCAATGATGCAAAAAATAGCAATTGAAGAGAGTTTAGCAATTGCAAAAGACAGTTTACTTAGCGGAAAAGCACTCGAAAGGTTAAAAAAACTTCAAAATATAAGCCGATTATGAACATTTTAGACCAAATCATCGCTGCCAAAAAAAGAGAAGTGGCATTAAAAAAAACGATTATTCCATTACAACAATTGGAACAATCAATATTGTTTGAACGAAAAACGACTTCATTGGTACAGAATTTATCCAACAGTTCAAGCGGAATCATTGCCGAGCACAAAAGACGTTCGCCTTCTAAATCAGTTATAAACCAATCGAATTCGGTTGAAGAAATTGTGAAAGGTTATGAAAATGGCGGTGCTTCGGGAATTTCTGTATTAACAGATAGTCAGTATTTTGGAGGTTCTTTAGACGATTTACTTTTAGCAAGAGCCACAACTACTTTACCCCTTTTACGAAAGGATTTTACAATTGATGCGTATCAAATTTTGGAAGCTAAAGCTTTTGGAGCCGATGTAATTCTATTGATTGCGGCGGTTTTAAGTAGAGAAGAAATCAAAAAATTATCTGAATTGGCCAAATCGCTTCAGTTGGAAGTTTTATTGGAAATTCATAACCAAGAAGAACTAGATAAATCGATTATGCCAAGTTTGGATTTAATTGGCGTAAACAACCGAAATCTGAAAACCTTTGAAGTCAATTTGAACTATAGTAAACAATTGTCTGAACACATTCCATCTGAATATATAAAAATTTCAGAGAGTGGAATGGATTCTGCGGAATCTGTTTCAGAATTAAAAAACTACGGTTTTCAGGGTTTTTTAATGGGTGAGTATTTTATGAAATGTAAAAACCCTGAAAATGAAATGAAAGAATTCATCCATAAAATAAACTCATGAAACTAAAAATTTGCGGCATGAATAATCAGGAGAACAGCAATGCAATTAGCGAATTGCAACCTGATTTTTTGGGATTTATTTTTTGGAAACAATCCAAACGGTTCTGCGAAAATGAGATTCATGTGAATTCAAAATCAATTGAAAAAGTGGGAGTTTTTGTAGATGAGGATTTCGATACAATTCGAAATACAATTCAATTACATCAACTAAGTATGATGCAATTACACGGTAAAGAAAAACCCGATTTTTGTTTACAAATTAAAAAATTAAACACTAAAGTAATTAAAGCAATAACAGTTGATAATAATTTAAATTTCAATGATTTAAATCCATATAAAGACAGTATTGACTATTTCTTGTTTGATACCAAAGGAAAACTTCCAGGTGGTAACGGAACTACTTTTGATTGGGAAATTTTGAGTCAATACAAAGAAGACATTCCGTACTTTTTAAGTGGCGGAATTGGGTTGAATGAATTACCAAAATTGGAAAAATTCCTTCAATCAGATGCAGCAAAATATTGTTTTGCTATTGATATTAACAGTCGGTTTGAAGACGAACCCGGTATCAAAAACAAAGAAAAAATTAAAGAATTTCAAGAAAAACTAAAACAATTGCGATGAACTATCAAGTAGATGAAAAAGGATTTTATGGCGAATTTGGCGGAGCGTTTATACCGGAAATGTTGTACCCAAATATCGAAGAACTTCGGTTGAACTATTTAAAAATTACTGCCGAACCCAGTTTTAAAAAAGAATTTATGAAATTGTTGGTTGATTATGTGGGAAGGCCTACGCCACTTTATTTTGCCAAAAGATTGTCTAAAAAATACAATACCAAAATCTATCTGAAACGAGAAGATTTATGCCACACCGGAGCTCACAAAATTAACAACACGATTGGTCAAATACTCATTGCCAAACGTTTAGGTAAAACCCGCATCATTGCCGAAACCGGAGCTGGTCAACACGGCGTAGCCACAGCCACCGTTTGTGCCTTAATGGGCTTGGAGTGTGTGATTTATATGGGTGAAATAGATATCAAACGGCAAGCTCCCAACGTAGCACGAATGAAAATGCTGGGTGCAGAAGTCAGACCCGCCACTTCCGGATCCAAAACCCTGAAAGATGCTACCAATGAAGCCATTCGCGATTGGATTAACAATCCGGAAAACACCTATTACATCATTGGTTCTGTCGTAGGTCCACATCCCTATCCAGATATGGTAGCTTGTTTTCAAGCGGTTATTTCAGAAGAAATCAAAGCTCAATTAGAGGAAAAAGAAGGAACAGAATTTCCCAACTACGTGATTGCATGTGTCGGCGGTGGAAGCAATGCAGCCGGTGCTTTTTATCATTTTCTTGATGATGAAAACGTAAATTTAATCGCTGTGGAAGCCGCCGGAAAAGGAGTCGATTCCGGTGAAAGTGCGGCAACATCCATTTTAGGGAAAATCGGTATCATTCATGGAAGTAAAACGCTTTTGATGCAATCAAATGACGGACAAATTACGGAACCGTATTCGATTTCTGCCGGTTTGGATTATCCCGGTGTTGGGCCGCTACATTCACATTTGCATCAAACTAAACGAGCTGAATTTATTGCCATTACGGATGATGAAGCCATGCAATCCGGCTGGGAAGTATCGCAATTGGAAGGAATTATTCCGGCCATTGAAACCGCTCATGCTTTTTCAGTTTTGGATAAAAAGCAGTTTAAACCTTCAGATATTGTGGTGATAAATTTATCCGGTCGCGGTGATAAAGATTTGAGTACCTACATTGATTATTTTAATTTACGCTAGAAATGAATCGAATAAATATAAAATTACAAGAAGACAAAAAACTGCTATCTATATATTTTACAGCAGGTTATCCCAATTTGAATGATACAATCCAAATCATTTCTGAATTAGAAAAAAGCGGCGTTGATATGATTGAAATCGGTTTGCCATTCAGCGATCCGTTAGCCGATGGACCTACTATTCAAGCGAGTTCAACCCAAGCTTTGCAAAACGGAATGACAACTGAACTTTTGTTCCAACAACTGGCAAATATTCGTGAAACGGTTCAAATTCCGTTACTTATTATGGGGTATTTTAATCCGATGTTGCAATTTGGCATGGAAAAATTCTGCCAAAAATGTCAAGAAGTAGGTATTGACGGATTGATTATTCCCGATTTGCCTATGGAAATTTTCGAAACGGAATACCTAGAATTGTTTGAACAATACGGTTTAAAAAACATTTTCTTAATCACACCTCAAACTTCTAAAGAACGAATTCTGAAAATTGATTCTCTTTCAAGCAGTTTTATATACATGGTGAGCTCCTCAAGTGTTACCGGAAATCAATCGGGCTTTTCTGAAATTCAAGAACAGTATTTTGAACGTATGGCATACCTAAATTTAAAAAATCCGCAAATTGTGGGCTTTGGAATTTCAGATAAGACGACTTTTCAACAAGCAACGAAACATCAAAAAGGAGCAATCATTGGGAGTGCTTTTATTAAATTTATCAAGAACAACTCAGTAGATAGCATTCAAAATTTTATCAAAAATATACTTTAGTTAAAAAGTCGTAACTGCTTTATATAAAACTATTTAAATATGAATAATAGTTTTTATCTATGGTTTTGAAACATGTGTCTTTTTTATATTTTGAACCCATTTGTACATTTTTCTTTGTACAACAAATGATAAGTTCCTGTTAACTTGATATTGAAAATAAAAGAGATGATTTACCTTTAGCAAAAAGAAAAATGAAATCCTTGATACTTTTAGTTTTAGTCATGCAAACTCAATTCATTTACGACTTCAACAAAAACTCCTCCCCACGCGATTGGCGAATTATAGACGATGGCGTTATGGGCGGTTTATCGCAAGGCAAATTTTTTATTGATGCAGCCGGAAACGGCGTTTTTGCTGGAGAGGTTTCACTAGAAAACAATGGTGGGTTTTCATCGGTTCGTTATCAATTTGAAAAAATTACTGTTACCAAAGAATCCAAGGTTCGCATTCGATTGAAAGGCGATGGCAAAAACTATCAATTTAGAATCAAAGACAAAGCAACTTCGTATTATTCGTACATCACGACTTTTAAAACTTCGGGGGACTGGGAAACCATTGAAATTAAACTGAGTGAATTATATCCTTCTTTTAGAGGAAGAACATTGGATTTGCCAAACTTCAATAGCAATTCTTTTGAGGAAATTGTATTTTTAATTGGTAACAAAAAGAACGAATCCTTTCAACTGGTTTTAGATAAAATTGAGTTGGATTAAACTAAGACTGATTTCTCTTATCTTTACGGCTCAATTGTAACCATGAGTCCTACCCTACTTTCTTCGCCTTTGCAAGGTTTTACCGATTTCCGTTTTCGCAATGCGTTTCATCACTATTTTGGTGGCATTGATACATTTTATGCACCTTATATTCGGTTGGATGGCAAATTAGTCATTAAAAATTCGTACCAACGCGATTTGCAACCCGAAAACAATAAAGTATCCGAATTGATTCCGCAAGTAATGACGAATGATGCCGATGAGTTTTTGTTTGTGGTGAAATACATTCAGGAATTGGGCTACAAAGAATTAAACTGGAATTTAGGTTGTCCTTACCCGATGGTTACGAAAAAAGGAATGGGTTCCGGGCTGATTTGCGAACCGCATCGAATAAATCATATTTTAGACCGTGTGCATAACGAAACCGATGTGATTGTTTCCATGAAAATGCGAATGGGTTACGAACATCCGGAAGAAATTTTGGATGTTTTCCCGATTTTGGATCAATACCCAATTAAAAACATAGCCATTCACGCCCGAATTGGGAAGCAATTGTACAACGGTGGCGTAAATTTAGAAGCCTTTCAACGCTGCACCGAAAATACACGACACAAACTCTATTACAACGGCGACATCACTTCGGTAGCCAAGTTTAAAGAAATGCAAGAACGTTTCCCGAGCATCGATCATTTTATGATTGGTCGCGGTTTGATTGCCGACCCGTTTTTGCCAAGTATGATCAAAAACAACACTACTGAATACCCAATCAACCGTTGGCAAATCTTCAAAGAATTTCACGACACGATTTACCAAGAATACGATGCCGCTCTTTCCGGCCCCACGCCTATCAAAATGAAAATGTTAGGATTTTGGGAATACTTTTCTACTTCCTTCTCCAACCCGCAAAAGACGTTGAAAAAGATTAAAAAAGCACAGAATCCAAGGAGTTATCAAGAGGCTGTTAAGGAGATTTTTGGTGGGGAGAGGTAGACTAATAATTTGATAAATATATATTTTTTACTTCTATTGGAAAATTTTTTAGTTTCCCTTTACTTATTTTACTCAGAAATTTCATAAATGTTATATATATTTGAGTTTATGAACTAGTAAGCAGAGAGCCTTAAAACACCGACTTGAATTGAAAGCTTTTTTTTTAATTCCAAATAATTTGAAAATGAAATCTAAGAAACAAATTACGACCGTAAACACTAACTTTCCAACCGTTAAAGAGAAAGTTTCATTTATACATAAAAATTGTCATGAATCTGAATTATTCGAACCACTGAGATTATTATTTAAAGCAAAAAGCTTCGAGAATGTTCAAATAACTCATGGAAATAATGAATTTGGAAAAGATTTGGTTTTTTCAATGACCGATAGTGCTATTGATGAAAAAATTTGGTATTCAGCGATTGTAAAAAACAAAAATGCTCAGCAAAATGATTTTGTCAGCGGTGGTGAAATTCAGCAACAAGTTGAATTATCTCTAAAACATCCATTCTTAGATCCATCTGGTAAAAAAATTCAAATTTCAAGAGTTTTTGTTATCATTAATGGTTCAGTCACACAAAATGCTAGAGAAGTCTTATGCTCAAATTATGAACAGCATCTTCGCTCAAGCATTATTATTTGGGATTATCAACGGCTTATTTCTGAAATTGAATCTCACACCAAAGATTTGTTTTTAGGAAGTAACTTACCTTCAATAAATATGTTTGATAATAATCAAATAACTGTATTGAGCGATATTTCCAAAACCAATCAACTACTTCAACTTAATATGAAAGACATTGATGAGATTTTTGTTAGTGTTCAAACTACAAATTCGAAACATATGAAAAAAGTTGAGAATTATGTTATGTTTGATGAAGATAACAAGTCTAGAACCAAAAACATAGAAGATATTGACGGGTTAGATGAAGTAATTAACTCTGATAAAAGTTTCATTGTACATGGTATCCCTACTAGTGGCAAAACTTTGTTTTTAAAGAGATTAGGAATTCGATTGATAAAAGAGCAAAAACAAAATCTAGTTTTTTTCTTTGAAATTCCCGAAATAGTTGATTATAAAGTTAAAACGCTTTATGACTTAAAAGAGAAGATGATTGAACAGTTTAAGATAAGAACAAATGATGAAAAATTAGAATTTGAAAACTACTCTAAAATCGTTCTTTTACTAGATTCTTTTGACGATATTAAAGATGAAAATCTAAAATGTACAATACTCGAAAAAATTGATACTTTTCTCGCCACAACCGACTTAAAAAACTTGCAAATCGTTTTAGCAATGAGAACCACTGAAATAATTGATAAAGAACAACGATTAAGTGAATTTGAAAAAACCGAATTGCTTCCATTCAATATAGGGCAAGCTCTAAAATTAGTCGAAAAAATCATCCCAAATAATAAAGCAAAATCAACTGCATTTACAAAGGCAATGAAAGATTCTATGCTTTCATCTTCTATATTAAGAACACCTTTAGCGTTAACATTAATGGCAATACTATACAGAGATGAGACTATAGATTTGGAAGAACTTCCAGCAAATATTACTGAGCTATATAATAAATTCACCGACACATATTTAGACAGGTGGGATACATCGAAAGGAGTTTCTCAACAATACAAATACGAGCAAACTAAGAATATATTAGGATTTATTGCAATGGAAATTCACTCATCAGAAAAAACGTTTATTTATGAAGATGAATTGATAAAATTCCTCACTGAACTTAGAAAAGTTTATAATTATGAAGAAATTGATAATCCATATGAATTTGTTCAACATTTAAAGCAAAAATCTGGTGTACTTAATTATGACGAGAACATGCACGTTTTTTCATTTTTCAATCATTATTTTCAAGAGTACTTTGTAAGTCTTTGCATTGATGAAAATAATGAAAATGATTTAAAAGATAATTTCTTTGAAGAATGGTGGGAAAATGCAATCGTATTTTATTGTGGAAAAACCCCAAGAAGGGATAAATTCATTTTAGAAGTCAGTAAAAATGTTGTTCCTGTTGAATTAAAAGATCTTTATATTTATTTAGGTCTATTATCAAAATCATTACAAGCAAGTCATGCAATCCCAATTAATAGTAGACTCGCTATTGTTAAGCGAATGATTAGTGTTTTCGATAATTTCTTTGTTAATTTTATTAAAGAAGGAGAAAAAGGAAATACTTTCGCAGCAGCATCGTCAACAATGGACATAGTTTTAATATTTCGTGATTTCTTTGAAAAGCTATTTGGATCAAAACACATTTCAAATGATGAATGTATGAAGCTTTTTGAAAGTATTTTGCTTGAAGAAAATAATAACCTTTCAGAATTAACAAATTATTGTATATCATACTTTGTAACTTTTCATAGAGATTCTCCAACTACGTTGGAACTATTTCTAGATAGACCAAATATCGATGTAATATGGCAAAGGATAGTATACATTGATTTAAAACTTCTTCACTACAAATCGAAAGACATAAAATCTTTCAAACGTATTAAGAAAAAGATGGACAAAAACAAATTTCTAATTTTAAGTAAACTGAAAGATATAAGTACAAATCAACTAAACTGATACTACTGTCCTTTACAGCTTCTATAAGCTCACCTGAGTATTCTTTGATAGCAAATTGCACCGCAAACCTCTCTATCTTTGCGGTTTTATATAAATCAAACGACTGGGGAAGTTGTAAAACGAAATCAATAATTTAAAAAAAATTGTCAAACCCTAATCAGCGGTCACATTTATTTTTTACTTTAAATTTTTCAAACTTATCTCCATTTTGTTTGTAAACGCCATCATTATCTGTTCCTAACCACAGAATACCGTTTTTGTCATGGTGGATTGAAACTAGTAAAACATCTTCAATTCTCCCCCCTGCTCGTGCGAGCGAGACGCTCGCACCCATAAATAAAATCAACAATTTTTCATCTCAGAAAAAGTATACACTTCTAACTATATTTCATAATTTATTTCCTTAACACCCATCTTTCCGTAACATCCTTTCATAAATAACTTCACCCTCTTTTTCCACAAAATCACCAGCTATAATAGGAAAATCATATTTTGGAGCTTTTGAAATGTTATGACTTTTAATTTGTATTTTGTCGTTTACTTTTAGCATTCGCAATAGGTCAAATTCTCTTTTTAAGTTCAAACTATTGTTACCGGGTTGTTCAATGCCAAAAGAAAGAATATACTCCTCGCCTTCTATTGCTATCATCATTCCAAATCCCAATCTTGAGCCAGGCGGTAGCGAAAGTGATGTAACAACGGCTTCCATGGGTGTAAAATTTTTAACGGGTTGTCTAATTTTGGCCGAAGCGGCAATCACTTTTTGTCCCACAGGAGAGGTTTCCCATTTTTTGAATGCCATCCCATCCGGACTTGCCTCCCATTTTTTCAATTCTGCTTTTCTTTCCTCCGCTGAAAGGGGCTTTTGTTTTGGCTTTTTAGGAGTCTCTGTTTTAATTTCATTATTGGTAATTTTGTCGTTGTTGAACTGTGTAAAGCTAAACACCAATCCGCCTACTATTACCAACGTAAGGATGGGTATTGAAATAATTTTTTTCATATTAATAAAGGATTAAATACTATTTTTTTTCTTATTACTACTGAGAACTGACAACTGAGAACAGACAACCGACAACAGTCAACCGACAACAGTCAACCGACAACAGTTAACACCCATCCCTCTTCACACTCAATTTTCCATCCCCATACGAAAGAATAAACGGAATTTTTTCTAACGTGCAACGTGGTTCAATCGTAAATTGGATATAGCCATAGACTTCAAAATTTTCGTTGGTTAGGACTTTTAACGATTGTTTGTAATGCGTGTTTTGTCGAACCCATTTAACAAAACCTTCGTTTTCATCCACTTTTGATAAAGGGGTTTCGATGATGGCACCATTGGTTTGCAAATGTTGCGGTTCGGTAAGTACAATCGTAAATTTTCCTGTAAAAGAACCGAGTTCTGTAGGCGAAACAAAATAGCCATTCTTCTTCAGATTCATTTGAATGGAAAGTACATGTTCCTTATCGCTTTGTTTGTCAATGCGAATAATTGTGGTGTAAAGCGGATCTTCTTTTACCAGATCATCGCTAAAATGAGTTGGCCCAACATATACGCTGTCAACCGCTTTGTTGTTTTGAGCCAAATCTTGAGAGTTGACCTCCGCACAATTGTAATTGAACGAAAGAAGGAATAAACCTAAAAAGAAACTGTTGTTCATGAGGGATGATTTTAAATGATTATTTTGAAATCCATTGTTCTTGAATTTCAATGTAAAACTAGCCGTATCAATTGTTTAAAATGTAAAAAATAGGTAAAAAAAGTGTCAACAGTTTTAAAAAATCACAAAATAGTATGTTCTTTGCCAAACCTATGAATACACGAAAACTATTTTTTTACGGTAGTCTTTTGATTGCCCTTTTATCAGCTTTGCTACTACTCACTTATCAAAATAACCGTGAGGTTGAAACAGCATTGACAAAAATTGCCTTGCGAGATGTGGGTAATAAATTGTTATTAGCAAATGGCGATAGTACTTCGCTCATTTTGCCTGTAAAAAAAAGTAATGATTCAAAATACCAACTTACATTTGAAAAAGAACTGACCATTCATCCGGATAGTTTGGTTTCTATTGTGGAAAATAGTTTCAAAAAAGCGAATCTTCATCCACTTTATCAAATTGAAGTAAAACAATGTCGCGATTTTGAGGTAGCGTACAGTTATCAAAAAAGTAATGCCATTAGTAAAGACATTATTCCGTGTAGCGGTCGAATTTTACCACAAAATTGCTATTCTATTGAAGTACAATTTGTGAATTTAAAACCGAATACAACTCCATATCATTGGATACTTCTATTAATTATCAGTTTGTTTGCGGCAATTTACTTCTTCTTCAAAAAGGATATTGTAAAACAACAAACCAAGGAAAATCTTAGTGAAAATGGAATTGCAATTGGCAAATTGCAATTTTATCCTGAAGAAAATAAATTAATGACTGAAGGAACAGAAATCAGTCTTTCCAAAAAAGAAGTGGAATTGTTGACGCTTTTTGTAGCCAATCCCAATAAAATCATCAAACGAGAAGAACTTTCCAAAAAAGTTTGGGAAGATCATGGGGTTTTTGTGGGGAGAAGTTTGGATACGTATATTTCCAAATTACGCAAAAAGTTGAGTGAGGATGAAAGCATTAAGTTGACGAATGTTCATGGGATTGGGTATGTTTTGGAGGTGAAAGAAACTAATTCTTAATTGAAACACGGATCCCGATAGCTATCGGGACGGATTGCTTCGCAAACGCAGATTTTCACAGATTTTGATAGCTTCGCTATAAAGGACAAAAGCGGATTTATTACTTCAAACTTGCAATTCTAAACAGAATACCAAACTTGAAACCTGACACGAGCCTAAAAGGCGACTGGCGAAGCAAACTTGAAACTAAAACCAATCTACCTCGTAAACACTAACTTATTTCCCTTGCTCAAATTCGCATCAAAGGCATAGCCTTCGTAATTGAAACCTTTGAGATCGCCAATGGTTTCGGCATTGGTATCAATGATGTATCGCACCATCATGCCTCTCGCTTTTTTGGCAAAAAAACTAATCATTTTTAATTTTCCGTCTTTGTAGTCTTTGAATTCGGGAGTGATGACGGGGACTTTTAAGGCTTTCACATCCACTGCATCAAAATATTCGTTACTGGCTAAGTTGATAAAAAGTTCGTCTTTTTGCAATTCGCTGTTCAATTGCTTGGTGATTTTGGCTTTCCAAAACTCATACAAATTCTTGCTTTTACCTATCGGAAATTTGGTTCCCATTTCCAATCGATACGGCTGCATCAAATCTAACGGTTTCAACAAACCATACAATCCGGACAAAATGCGGAGTTTATCTTGCAAAACGTCTATTTTTTCAACTGGTAAAGTTTTGATATCCAAACCAATATACACATCTCCGTTAAAAGCATATATCGCTTGACGAGAATTTTCAGGAGTAAAATTATCCAAATCACGCTCTTGGTTGCGTTGCCAATTCAAATCGGCCAATTTATCGGATATATCCATCAATTCCATTAATTGTTTAGGCTTTTGCTTTTTCAACAATGTATTAATTTGTTGAGCTTCTTTTAAAAAACAAAATTGTGTGGCTTTGTCTACCGGGATGGGAGATTCGTAATCTAAAGATTTGGCTGGCGATATAACGATTTTCATAGTAACTTTTTATAATTTCAAAAATACAAATTGATTCCTGAAAATCATATACGTAAAAATGGAAAGTATTGATTGCTCTATCAGAGAAAATGATACTTAATCGTTATGAAATTTGTAGATTAAATCTAAAACCAAATCAAATTGTTCTTTTTTGGTCAAAGTTGAATTATCAATTTCAATTGCATCTTGGGCTTTAACCAAAGGCGAATCCTCTCGATGGGTATCAATATAATCACGTTCTTCAACATTTTGTAAAACTTCTTCATACGATACTTTTTGACCTTTTTCTATTAATTCATCGAATCGTCTTTTCGCACGCGTGTGAGCACTGGCAGTCATAAATAATTTGAGTTCGGCATCCGGAAAAACTACAGTTCCAATATCTCGACCGTCCATCACGATACCTTTATTTTTCCCCATTTCTTGTTGTTGTTCTACCAATTTGGTTCGAACTTCAGAAATCTCGGCAACTTTACTAACCAATCTGGAAACTTCAATAGATCTGATTTCGTTTTCCACGTTCACATCATTCAAATACATTTCGGCAAAACCTAAATTAGCATTAAACTGAAAATGAAGTTTTATTTTCGGCAAACCATTAACTAATGCTTTTGCGTCCAGGAAATCTTCTCCAACCCAATGGTTTTGCATTGCAAAATAAGTAACGGCACGATACATAGCTCCGGTATCTACATAGACATAACCTAAATGTTTGGCTAGTTGTTTGGCTAAAGTACTTTTTCCGGTGGATGAAAATCCGTCTATAGCAATGGTAATGTGATTCATTTTTTGGGTACTAAGTTACTAAGATACTTTTTCTTTTTTCTGGATTAATTTTCTATGTATTCACGATTTTATTGCAAATTAATCATCAATCCAAAAAGACTGGTGTTTGCGGCTAAAGTATATCTGGAATAGGAATAATCAAAACGAATTTTATTAATTTTTAAACTGAAACCGGCAGATATTCCGGAAAAATGACGTTGATCTACAATACGTAATTCTTCACTTCTCCGAAAATTATACCCTACCCTAATATTAAAACCTTTACCCGGGAAGAGTTCGGCTCCCAAAATTAAATGACGTAACGCATTATTAAAAAATGAAACCTTTTCCTCTTGAGTCCCACCATCTAAATTTCCTTGAGCTCGTGCGGGATTTGAAAACGCAATATTCCATTGTTGTAAGTTTTCTAAAGTAACATGCCATCTAATAGGAACATTTTCTACTTCTTGAGAAATTCCCAGCAAAATTTCTAAAGGCAACTTCTCACGTTCACCCGCATAGGTTGTAAATTGAGTCCCTATATTTCGAATTACGAGTGCATAATGAATATCGTTATCTGTATCAATGTAAAGAGCTCCTAAATCTAATGCTCCACCAAAAGAATTGTAACTTTCTAAAGTAGAAGATATCAATTTGGCATTGGCTCCTAGATAAAAATCAGAAAAAGGGATATTGTAACTGTAACCAAATGACAAAGCTATTTCACTTCCGGTAAAATCTGAAGTGAGTCCACCCAGTTCATCTCTACCCTCAAAAGTACCATAATTAACATAGTTTACACCGGCGTGAAACGTTTGAACGTGACGATCGTATGTGTAAGCATAAGAAGCCGTTCCGTAGGTGATTTCGCCAAAATAGTTCCCGTAATTTACAGACAAGTGATTGTCCATTTCGGTATTAATACTAGCCGGATTGAATTGAGCGGCATTTACATCGTAATCAAAATGTGTGATAACCTTACCTCCCAATGCCGCTTGACGAGGTGAGGTAACCAAATTTAGAAACTGATAAACCGATTGACCGCCTATCTGACTGTATCCTTTCATACAGCAGCATAAAACAAACAAACACAAAACAACTCTAAACATTAGGCAGATTTATCAATTAGCTTATTCAATAACGGAAATGCGAAGATATTATTTTTATTTTGGACTTGATAAACTTCAAAAAAAAATGGTAAAGAAACTTCACCATTTTTTTATTTCTGTTTTTAATTTAATTTCTTAGCATTTTTAACCTTTTGATTGGTAATTGCAATGGCAATTACTTCACTCATGTCTCTGACGTAATGAAAAGTTAGACCTTCTATATACTCGGCTTTGATTTCATCAATATCAAATTTATTCTCATGGCATAAAATGATTTCTTTGATATTGGCTCTCTTTGCCGCTAAAATTTTTTCTTTAATTCCGCCAACAGGTAAAACTTTGCCTCTAAGTGTTATCTCACCTGTCATAGCCAAATTCTTTTTTACTCTTTTCTGAGTCAAAACCGAAACCAACGAAGTTAACATAGCAATACCGGCACTTGGTCCGTCTTTGGGTGTAGCTCCTTCCGGAACGTGGATGTGAATGTTATAATTTTGCAACACCTCCGGGTTAATTCCAAACATTTCGGCATTAGACTTAATGTATTCCATAGCAATAGTAGCCGATTCTTTCATTACGGTTCCCAAATTTCCGGTCAAGGTTAATCCTCCTTTTCCTTTGGAAATAAGAGATTCTATGAATAAAATATCACCACCCACACTTGTCCATGCTAAACCGGTTACCACGCCGGCCACATCATTACCCTCAGATTTATCTCTTTCCAATCTAGGTGCTCCCAAAGTTTTAATGATATCCTCATCGGTAACTTTGGTATTGTATTCTTCTTCCATGGCTACCGATTTGGCTGCAAATCGAATTATTTGAGCTAATTTTTGTTCCAAAGAACGAACACCGGATTCTCGGGTATATCCTTCTACAATTTTTTCCAATTGACGTTTACCAATACTCAAATCTTTGGAAGTGAGACCGTGTTCTTTCAATTGTTTAGGGAATAAATGTTGTCTGGCAATTTCAACTTTTTCTTCTAAAGTATATCCTGTCATTTTAATTACCTCCATTCGATCTTTCAGAGCCGGCTGTATGGTAGACATGGTATTGGAAGTTGCAATGAACATCACTTTAGATAAGTCATAACCCATTTCCAGGAAATTATCATAGAACTCTTTATTTTGTTCCGGATCTAAAACTTCCAACAAAGCCGAAGAGGGATCTCCGGTATGACTTACCGATAATTTGTCAATCTCATCTAAAACAAAAACAGGATTGGAAGTACCGGCTTTCTTTATGTTTTGCAAAATTCTTCCGGGCATAGCCCCAATATAGGTCTTACGATGTCCTCGAATTTCGGCTTCATCACGTAAACCGCCTAACGACATTCGCACATATTCTCTGCCAAGAGCTTTGGCTATAGATTTACCAATAGATGTTTTTCCAACTCCCGG